>NZ_NMVQ01000001.1 GCF_002250625.1 Enemella dayhoffiae
CACCAGCAACACCGAACGTGCCGCCGCACTTGCCCCTTGGCTCGAGCACTACAACACTGAACGATGCCACAGCGCACTCGGAGGCAAACCACCGATCAGCCGGCTACCAACCTGATGGCCGGGTACAGCTAGGGTGGCCCCGCCCGGGCGCGCGGCGCGCGTGGTTTTTCGATCCGCTTGTCCGTTCACGTAGGCTGTCCGCCATGGCCAAGTCCTCTGCGCGCGCAGGAAGTCTGCTCTATCGCGCCATCATGTTCCTGGTGGTCAGCGTTTTCGCTGGCCTGCTGGTGGCCGGTCTGTTCATCCCCTTCGCCGGCATGGCGGGGGCGGCCACCAAGGCCGTCGCAACGGGCATGGACAACCTCCCCGCGGAGCTGGAGACGCCGCCGCAGGCGCAGCAGTCCAAGGTGCTGATGGCCAACGGTGAGGTGCTGGCCACCTTCTGGGAAGAGAACCGGATCTACAAGCCGCTGGAGGAGATCAACCCGCTGATGCGCAAGGCGCAGGTGGCGATCGAGGACCATCGCTTCTATGAGCACGGTGCTCTGGACACCCGCGCCACCCTGCGCGCGCTGGTCCGCAACTCGTCCTCCTCGAGCGGCACCCAGGGCGGTTCCTCGCTGACTCAGCAGTATGTCAAGCAGGTCCAGGTGCAGTCCGCCAACCAGCGTGGTGATGAGGTGGCCAAGATGGCCGCGCAGGCCCCCACCGTGTCGCGGAAGATCCAGGAGCTCCGCTATGCGATCGCCCTGGAGAAGCGGCTCTCCAAGGACCAGATCCTGGAGCGCTACCTGAACATCGCCTATTACGGCGACGGCACCTACGGCGTGGAGCAGGCCGGGCGCCACTACTTCAACACCGCCGCCAAGGACCTCAACCTGGAGCAGTCCGCGATGCTGGCGGGTCTGGTGCAGAACCCGGTCGCGACCGATCCGGTGAACTATCCGCGGATTGCCACCGAGCGCCGCAACGTGGTGCTGAACCGGATGGCCGAGCTCAACATCGTCAACCACGCCGACGCGGACGCCGCCAAGAAGGTGACCTTCGACGCCTCGAAGGTGCAGCGTTCCCCCAACGGCTGCGTCGGCACCCGCTACCCCTTCCTCTGCGACTATGTGAAGCGCTCGCTGCAGAAGATGCCCTCGCTCGGCAACACCCCCGAGGAGCGGCTGGACGCCCTCAAGCGCGGCGGGCTGACCATCGAGACCGAGATCGACCCGAAGACCCAGGACGCCGCCGAGAAGGCGATCGGCCGCCGGATCGACCCCCGTGACCCGGTGATCGCCACCATGACGATGCTGAAGCCGGGCACCGGTCTGATCCTGGCCATGGCGCAGAACCGTCCGGTGATGGGCAACAACGCCGGTGCCGGCGAGTCCTACTACAACTATTCCGTGGGCGGCTCCACCAGCGACAACGACATGGGCGGTGCCGAGGGCTATCAGGCCGGCTCCACCTTCAAGGCGTTCACCGCGGCGGCGGCCCTGGAAGAGGGGATGCCGCTGTCCAAGACCTACAACGCGCCCGCCTCGATGGAGTTCGGCGGCAAGAAGTACAAGTCCTGCCGCGGCAACGAGAAGGTCTACGGAAACTGGACGGTGAAGAACTCCACCGGCACCAACGGTGTGATGGACATGTACCGGGCCGCGGCGTACTCGGTGAATACCTACTTCGTGCAGCTGATCATGGACGTGGGCGGCTGCGAGACCACCAAGATGGCCGAGAAACTGGGCGTCAAGCTCGGTTCCAAGGGCAACATCGTGGAGCAGTTCAACGCGATCCCGTCGTTCACCCTGGGTTCGGCCGAGGTCACCCCGCTGTCGGTGACCGAGGCGTACGCCACCTTCGCCTCCGGCGGCAAGCACTGCGACCCGATCATCCTGAAAAAGATCACCGACAAGTCCGGCAAGGACATCCCCGTGCAGGGCGCGAACTGCAAACAGGTGATCACCCCGCAGGTCGCCTCCGGGATGAACTCCCTGCTGCAGCGGGTGATGAGCGGCACCGGCGCCCGCGCCACCATCCCCGGCGGTTATCCGCAGGCCGGCAAGACCGGTACCACCGACGCCAACCAGGCGGTCTGGTTCGCCGGCTACACCCCCGAGGTGGCCGGCACCGCGATGATCGCGATCGACAAGACCCACCCCTACTGGAAGTCGAAGCAGTGGGCCAACGGCTATGACCGCAAGCCGACACTGAAGGGCATCACCCTGCCGGCCTCGAAGTATTCGATGGAGGGGTCCGGTGGCGGTGACGCCGGCCAGGACATCTACGTCCCGTCCATGTCCAAGGCGCTCGAGGGCAAGCCGAAGACCAAGTTCGGCGAGGTCACCAAGGACGTCACCGAGGGCAAGCCGGTCGCGATCCCGTCGGTCAAGGGGATGAGCCCGGACGCCGCCAAGGCCGCCCTGGAGGACGCCGGCTTCACCGTCGGTCGCTCCACCAAGTCCGACAGCAGCCCGTCGGGCACCTATCTGGGGCTGAGCCGCTACGGCAGCGCGCCGATGGGGTCGACGATCAACCTGGTCTATTCCTCGGGCCCGGCACCGCAGGCGCAGCCCAAGCAGACCCAGGCCCCGGCCCAGACCAAGGCACCGGCTGCTCCCCCGCCGGCTCCGGCCCCCGCTCCGGCGCCCGCGCCCGCGCCGCCGCCTGCTCCGGCCCCGGCGCCCGCTCCGCCGGCCGCGACCTTCAGCAAGCCGACCAAGAAGCCGTGAACCGGGTCGCCGGTTCCGCGTTGGGCGTGCTCGGCGCGGGCGCGGGCTGCGTCGCCTACGGTGCGCTCGTCGAAGCCCGGGCGTACGCGCTGCGGGAGTTCACGCTGCCGGTGCTCCCGGTCGGCGCCGATCCCGTCCGGGTGCTGCACGTCTCCGACCTGCACCTGCTGCCGCGGCAGGAGAAGAAGGTGGAGTGGGTCCGGTCGCTGGACCGGTTGAACCCTGACCTGGTGGTGAACACCGGCGACAACCACTCCCACCCCACCGCCTGGAAGCGGGTGCTGGAGGCGTTCGGGCCGCTGCTGGAGCGCCCCGGGGTGTTCGTGTGGGGGTCGAACGACTATCTGGCCCCCCGGCTGAAGAACCCGCTGGGTTATCTCGCCGGCCCCAGCCGACCGCCGCAGCCGGAGGACCATCCCGAGCGGGAACTTCCCTGGCGAGAGCTGGGGCAGGCGTTCCGCACGGCCGGTTGGACCGACCTCACCCACCGCCGCGAGACCCTGACGATCAGGGGGATGCCGTTCGCGTTCCGCGGCACCGACGACGGTCACCTGGAGCGTGACGACTATGCGCGGGTCGCCGGTCCCGCCGACCCGTCGGCCACGTTGAATCTGGCCGTCACCCACGCCCCCTATCTGCGGCTGCTGGACGCGTTCGCCGCCGACCGGATGGACGTGATCCTGGCCGGCCACACCCACGGCGGACAGGTGTGCGTGCCCGGGCTGGGCGCATTGACCACCAACTGCGACCTCGACACCAAGCGGGTCAAGGGGGTCTCCACGCACACCGCCGCCGGCCACACCTCGGCGATGCACGTGTCGGCCGGATTGGGCACCTCCCCGTTCGCGCCGTATCGGTTCGCCTGTCGCCCCGAGGCCAGCCTGCTCACCCTCACCCCGCGCGGCTGAGGCGGCGTACGCGAACTCGCGAACTGGTTTGGCGGGCGTACGCCTTGGGGTCTATCATTCATCGGGTGTCCGGAGCGGTCTCGCTAAGGGCATCGGGGTGTGGCGCAGCTTGGTAGCGCGCGTCGTTCGGGACGACGAGGTCGCAGGTTCAAATCCTGTCACCCCGACACCTGGGAAGCCTCGGGACATCGCTCAGATGTCTCGGGGCTTCTTCCTTTTGGTGGTGTTCCTCGCCCACCTAGCGGACTGAGTGTCACCTCGCGTGGCGAACGTCACCTCGCGTGGCGAACGTCACCTCGCGTGTCACCGGCACTCCGCGAAGTGGAACTCATCACGCGAGGTGACGTTCGGTACGCGGGGTGGAGCGCTCAGGGGGCGATGGTGATGGTGTCCCAAGTGCGCACGTTGCGCAGCACGGTGAGGATCTCACCGCGCGTGAGCGAGATGCAGCCAGCGGTGGCGCCGGGCCCGTGCACGTGCAGGAAGATCCCGGCGCCTCGATCGCGCCGCACGAAGTCGGGGGCGCGGTTGAAGTTGACCGGGATGAAATATTCGAACTCCACCGGCGAATCCGCCAGCGGCTCGTTGTCGACGGTGGAGAAACCGCCCTGGCTCGGGTTGCGGAAGGTGTTGTAGTAGGCCGACGCGGAGTCCATCACCCACCGGTCGGTCGAGTTGTGCGTCCGCCACGGCAGCCCGCTGCCCGGGTTCGGTCCCGACCCGTACGCCTCGGAGAGGGTGTGCCCGCCGGGGTGGTGCCCGAACCCTGCATCCGGGTCACCCCGTCGGCGATCCCGGCATAGCCGACCCGCGCCCCGGCGTCGACGAGCTGGTCATAACCGCAGCCGGAGTTCCGGCGGACGAAGAACTTCAGGTTGGCGTAGGAGCCTCCGGTGCCGTTGACCACGGTGATCGTCCGGTTCCGCGCCGGCCAGATGACGTTGACCCCGTTCAGGTTCAGCCGGCACTCGGTCCACAGCGGTGAGGTCTCCGGGTGAGGGTTACCCTCGGCGACGACCTGCCCACCCACGTGTGACCGCGGCGCGTTAGAGTCCTGTCCAGTCGAAGGGAGTTGGCATGGACAAGGTGGTCCGTTCGGCGGCCGAGGCGGTTGCCGAGATCAGGAGCGGTTCACGGCTCACGGTCGGTGGGTTCGGGTTGTGCGGGATCCCGATGGTGCTGATCCGGGCTCTGCATGACGCGGGCGCCGACGACCTCGAGGTGGTCTCCAACAACTGCGGCGTCGACGACTGGGGTCTCGGCATTCTCCTCGCCGACAAGCGGATCAGCCGGATCATCGCCTCCTATGTCGGTGAGAACAAGGAGTTCGCGCGGCAATACCTGCACGGCGAGCTCGAGGTCGAGTTGACCCCGCAGGGCACCCTGGCCGAGCGGATGCGGGCCGGCGGCTGCGGCATCCCCGCCTTCTATACCGCCACCGGCGTCGGCACCCAGGTCGCCGAGGGCGGCCTGCCGTGGCGCTATGACACCGACGGCAACGTGGTGAAATCCTCCCCCGCCAAGGAAACCCGCAGCTTCGCCACCGCCGAGGGGGAGAAGGAGTTCGTGCTCGAGGAGGCGATCGTCTCCGACTTCGGCCTGGTCCGCGCCTGGAAGGGCGACCGGCACGGCAACCTGATCTATCGCGAGGCCGCGCAGAACTTCAACCCCGTCTGCGCCATGGCCGGCCGGGTCACCATCGCCGAGGTGGAGGAGCTGGTCGAGCCCGGCGAGCTCGACCCCGCCCAGATCCACACCCCCGGGGTGTTCGTGCACAAGGTTGTACCGCTGTCGGCCGAGCAGGCCGCCGACAAGCGGATCGAGAAGACCACCGTCCGCCCCCGTGACGACCAGTCCGGCGACGACAAGTCCGGCAACGACAAGTCCGGCAACGAGCAGCAGGAGGCCTGAGATGCCCTGGTCCCGTGAGCAGATGGCCGCCCGTGCCGCCCAGGAGCTGGAGGACGGCTCCTATGTCAACCTCGGCATCGGCCTGCCGACGCTGGTACCCAACTATGTCGACGACGACGTGGAGCTGGTGCTGCAGTCCGAGAACGGCATCCTCGGCACCGGGGCGTACCCGATCGAGGGCGAGGAGGACGCCGACCTGATCAACGCCGGCAAGGAAACCGTGACGCTGCGCCGCGGCGCCTCGCTGTTCGACTCGGCGCTCAGTTTCGGGATGATCCGCGGCGGCAAGATCGACGCCGCCATCCTCGGTGCGATGCAGGTGTCCAAGGACGGCGACATCGCCAACTGGATGATCCCCGGCAAGATGGTGAAGGGCCCCGGCGGGGCGATGGACCTGGTGCACGGCGCCAAGAAGGTGATCGTGCTGATGGAGCACGTCGCCAAGGACGGCTCCTACAAGGTGGTCAACGAGTGCTCGCTGCCCTACACCGGCAAGGGTGTGGTGCAGCGGATCATCTCCGACCTGGGCGTCATCGACGTCACCGACGAGGGCCTGGTGCTGGTCGAGCTGGCCCCCGAGGTCACCGAGGACGAGATCCGCGACAAGACCGAGCCGGAGCTGATCAGCCGACTCGGCTGAGCGGATTCAGTTCGGATACTGCTGCGGCGGCCACTGCTGCTGATTCTGCTGTGGGTACGCCTGGCTCTGCTGCTGCGGCGCCTGCGGGTACGCCGATGACTGGCTCGGGCCGGGGTCCTGCGGACTGCGTGCGGCGGCTCGCTGCTCGCCGGGCCTGATCGCGGCCAGCACCATGCACACGGTGATGGCCAGCCCGATCACCCCGCCGATCAGCGTGGGCGCCACGACAAGCGCGTCCCGACCGCCGCCCTTCAGCAGGAACGGATAGACCAGGAACAGCAGCCGCTCGAACACCATCAACCCGCCGGCCACCACCAGCAGGGTGCGCGTGATGCCGGTGGTCTTGATCACCCCGAACACCACCACGGCCAGTCCGAGCACCAGGAACACGATCGAGATGATCGAGCTGAGCAACCCCAGCTGTGAGAGCGTCATGCCCAAGGGTAGGGGCCGACCGCGTCAGCGGCCGGTCCCGGCGTACACCACGGCCTCGCCGTCGGCGTCCAGACCGAAGGCGGTGTGCGCCGCCCGGACCGCCCGGTCGACGGCCTCGGCGTTCACCACGACCGAGATCCGGATCTCGGAAGTGGAGATCATGTCCAGGTTGACGTCGGCGTCGGCCAGCGCGCGGAAGAACTTGGCGGTGACGCCGGGGTGGGACTTCATCCCGACACCGACGATGGACACCTTGCCGATCTGGTCGTCGAAGAGCAGCTCCTCGAAACCGATCCGCTCCTTGATGTCGTTGAGCCGTTGCATCGCGTTGCGGCCCTCGGTCTTGGGCAGGGTGAAGGAGATGTCGGTCCGCGAGGTGGACACCCGCGACTGGTTCTGCACGATCATGTCGATGTTGATGCCCGCCGAGGCGATCTCGTCGAAGATGCGCGCGGCGACCCCGACCTGGTCGGGTACGCCGACGATGGTGATCTTGGCCTCGCCGCGGTCGTGGGCGACGCCGGAGATGATGGCCTGTTCCATCGGGTTTCCATCCTTGTCGGTCAGCGGGTTGATGTCGTTGAGGTCCTTGACCCAGGTGCCGGAGCGGTCGGAGAAGGAGGAGCGGACGTGCACGCGCACGTTCTCCCGCCGGGCGTACTCGACGCAGCGCAGGTGCAGCACCTTCGCCCCGCTCGCCGCCATCTCCATCATCTCTTCGTACGAGATCTCCGGCACCTGGCGGGCCGCCGGGCAGATCCGCGGGTCGGCGGTGAAGATGCCGTCCACGTCGGTGTAGATCTCGCAGTGGTCCGCCCCCAGCGCGGCGGCCAGGGCGACGGCGGTGGTGTCGGAGGCGCCACGGCCGAGGGTGGTGATGTCCTTGGTGTCCTGGGAGACCCCCTGGAAGCCGGCGACGATGACGATCGACCCCTCGTCCAGGGCGCTGGTCACCCGGCCCGGGGTGATGTCGATGATCCGGGCGTCGCCGTGCTTGCCGGTGGTGATCACCCCGGCCTGCGACCCGGTGTAGGAACGGGCCTCCGCGCCGAGATCGGCCAGCGCCATCGCCAGCAGCGCGGCACTCTGCCGCTCGCCGGTGGTGAGGAGCATGTCCAGCTCGCGCGGCTTGGGGATGGGCGACACCTGCAGCGCCAGGTCCATCAGCTCGTCGGTGGTGTCCCCCATCGCCGAGATCACCACGCACACGTCATGGCCGGCCTGCTTGGTCGCCAGCACCCGCTTCGCGACACGCTTGATGCTGTCGGCATCGGCCACCGACGACCCACCAAACTTCTGCACTACCCGGGTCACGTCACTCCCTCTCGAAGACTGCTGCGCCGTCGGACAGCCTAGCCGCAGCGACGCCCCGACGGTGGTCCGTGGCGAAGTGACGGACACCCCGGGTAGCGTCGGTGCCATGACTGTTCGTTGGGCCATCGCCGGCACCGGCCGGATCGCCGAGGTCGTTGCCGAGGATTTCGTGAACGTTCCGGATGCCGAGCTGGTCGCCATCGGATCCCGCGACGCCGGTCGCGCCGCCGAGTTCGGGGCGCGCTTCGGCGGCGCCCGTGGGCTGAGCTATGCCGACCTGGTCACCGCCGACGACGTGGACGCGGTCTATCTGGGTACGCCGCACCCGCAGCACAAGCAGCTCGCCCTGGACTGCATCGCCGCCGGAAAGGCCACCCTGGTGGAGAAGGCGTTCACCGCCACGGTGGCCGACACCGAGGAGGTGGTCACCGCGGCCCGGACCGCCGGGGTGTTCTGCATGGAGGCGATGTGGACCCGCTTCCAGCCCGCCGTGGTCGAGGCCCGCCGGCTGGTGGCCGAGGGCACGATCGGTGAGGTACGCCAGGTGCAGGCCGACCTGGGGGCGTACCGCGCCTATGACCCGAGCGACCGCCTGTTCGACCCGCAGCTGGGCGGCGGGGCGACCCTCGACCTGGGGGTGTACGTGCTGTCCATCGCCCAGCACTTCCTGGGTACGCCGGACTCGATCGCCGCGCACGGCGGGCTGGCGCCCAACGGGGTCGACCTGAGCCTGGGCGCGCTGCTGCGCTATTCCGGCGGCCGGGTGGGCGCGGTCACCGCCGGGTTCGACGTCAGCTCACCCGGCCGGGCCGTGCTGATCGGCACCAGGGGGTCGATCGAGCTGATGCCGCGCTTCCACCACCCCACCCGGCTGCGGGTCACGCCGGTGGACGCGGAGGCGTACGAGCTGGATCTGCCGCCCACCGGCCGCGGTTACTGCCACGAGTTCATCGAGGTGAACGAGTGCCTGTCCGGCGGCCGCACCGAGAGCACCGTGATGCCGCTGTCCGACACGGTGACCGTGCAGCAGATGATGGCCGAGGTGCTGGACCAGCTCGGGGTCAGCTATCCCCCGGCCGCCCCGGTCTGATCCCGCCGAAAGGTCAACCCCAGCTGGAACTCCTGCGGCCGCAGCCACCGCTCGGGCAGCGGTGGTGGCCCGCAGGCGGCCGACCCGAGCGGGTGCACCGCCACGTCGAGGTGGAGCCAGTGCCATTCGCGCGCCACCAGTTCATCGGCGTGCTCGGCCTCGGCCAGCTCGGTCGGGGTCCAGCACGTTCTCCCCGGCCGCCAGGTGGTCGGTGACGTCGAACTCGCTGACCAGCCGCGACCCGGTCGCATCCCCCAGCCGGTGGCCGTTCAGATAGCAGGAGAAGCTGGAGTCGACGCCCTCGAACCGCAGCACCGCCCGGTCGGCGGCGGCGAGAAACTCCTTGCCCACCGCAAAAGTTCGCCGGTATTCACCGGTCGGGTTCTCCTCGGGCAGGTGCGGCGGGTCCACCGGAAACGGATAGACCACGTTCGTGTACGCCGGCAGGTCCAAGCCGAGGTGGTCGTGGCCCGGCCACCGCTCGGTGATGTCGGTCAACTGCCAGCAGGAGGGAACGGGCAGCCGGTGCCAATCGCCGTCGTCGAAGTCGGGCAGCTCGAACCCGGGAGTGGCCCGCCCCGGTGTCGGCGACCAGCGGAACCGCCAGCTGCCGTCCAGGGTCATCCGCGGGGCATCGGAGGACAGCGCCGCGCGCGGCGGCAGCGTGTTGTGCGAGGGGGCGAAGTCGGTCAGATGGTCCGGGATCTCTACGGTCACAGGGGGTTCTCTCGTCCGTCGGCGCCACTGTCAGCCACCAGCTGGTCCCACGCCACCCTGCCAGACGCGCCCAGGGGCGAGCCGCCACCCCGAGCTCTGTTGGGCACGACACGGCCACGACTAGGGTTGTCGCCATGAGCGAGGAGACGGACAACCTCCGGGCCGGGGACGCCGACCGCGACGACGCCATCTCGCTGCTCCAGGATCATCTGGCGGCGGGCCGGCTGGATCACGCCGAGTTCGACGAACGGATCTCCCGGGCGCTGCAGGCCCGCACCCAGCAGGAGCTGCGGGACCTGTTCACCGACCTGCCCGGCCGCCGACCCGGTGATCCGAGCGCTCCCACGGCCCCGGTGAGCGACGTCGACCCGGCGCACTACCAGGCGGGCGGCCAGCAGCCCGCCCCCTACGCTGCCGCGCCGCCGGCGTACCAGCGCCCCGAACGACCCTGGTATGCCCAGTGGTGGATCATCCTCGTCGCCGTGGCGGCCAACATCGTCTCCAAGGGACGCCTCGGACCGCTGATCCCGATCGCGGCGGTGTGGATCTGGGTGGTCTGGCCCTATTTCATCCGCGACCGGATGCGGCGCGGTCAGGCCGGGACCTACCCCACTTATGGGCCACCGGCGCCGCGCGCCCTCAACCACGAGCAGCGGCTGGCGATCGAGGCCGAGCTGGGTCAGGGCAGGAAGATCTACGCGATCAAGCTCTATCGGCAGTACACCGGGGCCGGGCTCGCCGACGCCAAGCTCCAGGTGGAGAACCTCGAGCGACAACTCGGTCGATGACCACTCGCGCACCACGATAGGCTGACCGGGGAGCCGGCAGGCTGGTCAGAGACCGCCCACGGACTCGGCCGGCCCTGGGAAAGGTGGCCCCGTGTCCTCGGTCGTGCTGGTTCTCAACTGCGGCAGCTCGTCGGTGAAGTTCGCCCTCTATGACCCGTTGACCGATCGCCGGCTGCTGTCCGGGCTGGCCGAGCGGGTGGGTACTCCGCAGGCGTCGGTCACCGTGAACTTCCCCGAGGGCAGGCGCGAGTTGGGCGACCTCGACGGAACCGACCACACGGGCGTGCTCAATCGGGTGCTGCACGGCCTGCAGGGCTGGTTGGCCGAGCAGGGGCATCGCATCACCGCGGTCGGGCACCGGGTCGTGCACGGCGGTGAGAAGTTCTCCTCCTCGGTGCTGCTGGACGAGGCCACCATGGCAGCGGTGCACGAGTGCGTCCCGCTCGCCCCCCTGCACAACCCCGCCAACATCGCCGGCGTCGAGGCCGCCACCGAGGCGCTGCCCGACATCCCACAGGTCGGCGTCTTCGACACCGCCTTCCACCAGAGCATGCCCCCGGTCGCCTACCGCTACGCCGTGCCGAGCGAGTGGTACGCCGAACTGGGCGTGCGGCGTTACGGTTTCCACGGCACCAGTCACCGCTACGTGTCCGAGGCCGCCGCCGAGCACCTCGGCCGCCCGCTCGGCGAGCTGCGGATGATCACCGCCCACCTCGGCAACGGTTGCTCGCTGGCCGCGCTGCGCGAGGGCGTGAGCGTGGACACCTCCATGGGGCTGACCCCGCTCGAGGGGGTGGTGATGGGCACCCGCTCGGGCGACATCGACCCCGGCCTGCCGGGTTATGTGCAGGACCGCACCGGCGCCGACCTGGCCCAGATCACCAACGACCTGAACAAGCGCAGCGGTCTGCTCGGGCTGTCGGGGGTCAGCAACGACATGCGCGAGGTGACCTCGGCCGCCGCCTCCGGGAACCCCGATGCGACCCTGTCGCTGCAGGTGTTCGAGTATCGGCTCGCCAAGTACATCGCCTCGCTGACCGTCGCCGCCGGCGGCCTCGACGTGCTGGTGTTCACCGGCGGGATCGGTCAGAACGACGCCCGGCTGCGCTCGGGGGTGCTGCACCGGCTGGCCCACTTCGGGCTGCAGGTGGACGAGTCGGCGAACAGTCGCGCCGTCGGCGGGCAGGCCGGGGTGATCAGCCGACCGGGCCCGGTCACCGCGCTGGTGATGCCCACCGACGAGGAACTGGTGATCGCCCGCGACGCGCACCGACTGGCGACCGCCGAGGGGAGTGATCGCTGATGAGCCGACGGATCCTGGTGGTGCCCACCAACCACGGTGCCGACCTCACCGGCACCTGCCTGGGCCTGGTCGCCGCGCTGGACGAGCGCGGGGTCGACGTGGGCTATTTCAAGCCGCTCGCGCAGAACCGGGCCGGGCGTCCCGACCACTCCGCCGAGCTCGTCCGGATGATCAGCCAGCTCACCGTTCCGGACCCGATCCCGGTGGCGGAGCTGGAGAGCGACCTGTCCCGCGGGGACGACGACGACCTGATGGAGAAGGTGCTGGCCCGCGGCGATGCCGTGCTGAGCGAGCACGATGTGGTCGTCATCGAGGGCCTGCGACCCAGCGATGAGCTCACCTATTCGGGGCGGGTGAACCACGACCTGGCCCAGGCGCTGGACGCGGAGGTGCTGCTGGTCGCCGCGGTCCGCGACCATCACCGCGACTCGCTGCAGTCGCTGGTCACCGGGGCCGCCGGGAGCTATGCGGTGGGCGAGTCCAGCCGGGTCCTCGGGGTGGTGCTGAGCCGCTTCCCCAGCCACGACGAGACCGAACAGCGGGCGTACGCCGACACCGTCGCCCAGGCCGGGGTGCCGGTGGTGGCCACCGTGGCCGACTCGGCCGACCTGACCTGGCCGCGGGTCGCCGACCTGGTCCGGGAACTCGAGCTGGAGGTGTTGCACGCGGGCGACCAGGAGCGGCGGATCCGGCGTACCACGATCATCGCCCAGGCCATCCCCGGAGCGCTCGGCGAACTGCAGGAAGGACGCCTGCTGGTGTTCCCCGGTGACCGGCACGACGCGGTGATGGCCTCGGCGATGGCAACCATGAGCGGGGTCCGGCTCGCCGCCGTGCTGCACACCAAGGGGGTGCCGCCGGATCCTGAGCTGATGGCGCTTTCCCAACCGGCGTTGGATTCCGGCCTGCCGGTGCTGATGTCCCGCGAGGGCACCTTCGACACCGTCGACAAGGTGATCAAGATGGACACCGAGATCCCCGCCGACGACCAGACCCGGACCCGATTGGTCACTGACCGCTTTCGCGACGGCTTCGACGAGCAGTGGCTCGGGTCGCTGCCCAGCGACGACAGTCGCCGTCGGTTGAGCCCGGCCGCCTTCCGCCGGCAGCTGACCCTGCTCGCGCAGCAGGCCGACCGTCGGATCGTGCTGCCCGAGGGGGCCGAGCCGCGCACCGTGGAGGCCGCCTTCGCCTGCCAGCGCAGGAAAATCGCGCGCTGCGTGCTGCTGGCTCCCCCGGCCGAGGTCGAGTCGGTCGCCAACGGACTCGGCCTGGAGGTGCCTGAGGACATCGAGATCATCGACCCGCGCGAGATCGACGAGCGCTATGTGGAGGCGCTGGTCGAGAAGCGCAGACACAAGGGCCTGACCCCCGACCAGGCCCGTGACCTGCTCAGCGACACCGTGGTGCTCGGCACCGTCATGGTGCACCTGGGTGAGGTGGACGGGCTGGTCTCCGGGGCCGTGCACACGACCGCCAACACGGTGCGGCCGGCGCTGCAGATCCTCGGCACCAAACCGGGGGCCAAACTGGTCTCCTCGGTGTTCTTCATGGGGCTGCCCGACGAGATCGTGATCTATGGCGACTGCGCGATCAACCCCGACCCGAACGCCGAGGAACTGGCCGACATCGCGATCCAGTCGGCCGACTCGGCGAGGGCGTTCGGGATCGAGCCGCGGGTGGCAATGATCTCCTTCTCCACCGGCACCTCCGGGACCGGAGCCGACGTCGAGAAGGTGGCCCGGGCGACCCAGCTGGTCCGTGAGCTGCGGCCCGATCTGCTGGTCGACGGACCGTTGCAGTATGACGCGGCGACGACGGCGTCGGTGGCCCGGTCGAAGGCGCCGGACTCGCCGGTCGCGGGCCGAGCGACGGTGTTCATCTTCCCTGACCTGAACACCGGAAACACCACCTACAAGGCGGTTCAGCGCAGCGCCTCGGTGATCAGCGTGGGTCCGATGCTGCAGGGCATCGCCGCCCCGGTCAACGACCTGTCCCGGGGAGCGCTGGTGGAGGACATCGAATACACCATCGCGCTGACCGCGATCCAGGCTGCCAACCCCTGATCGCAGCGGCCGGCACTTTCACAGCGTGCTCACAAGTTCAACGTGCACACTGACGCCATGGTGCAAGAGAACCCAGACCTGCGGATCGGTGACGCCGAGCGCGACGACGCCACCCGCTTGTTGACCGAACACCTGGAGGCCGGTCGGCTGGATCACGACGAGTTCACCGACCGCGTGGAGCGGACGCTGCGGGCGCGCCATGACTCGCAGCTGCAGGAGCTGTTCGTCGACCTGCCGGGTCGGCGCCCCGGTCAGCGGGTGGCGGCGGTCTCGCCGGCGCCCGCACCGGTTGCCGCGGTCCCTCCGGTACGCCGGATTCCGCCCGTCGCCTGGTGGGTCGGCACCACCGTGCTCGCCCTGCTCGCGCTGAGCAGCCTGCTCGGAGCATTCGCCGGCGGTGGCCACCATCACGGACCGCCGATGCGCGGCGGCCGCGGTGGCGGGCCCGGCCGGATGGTCGAGCAAGGGCCCCACCCCATGGTCTGGTTGCCGATGGTGATCGCCGTCGTCGTGGTGCTCGGCGTCGTAGGAGCCGTCGCGTTCCAGCGGGTCCGGGCCCGTCGCCGTTCCCGCAGCTAGGTGCGTGCGGGCTGACGATCAGCGGCGTTGCACCCGCACTGCCAGACCCAGCTCCGGGTCACCGTTCCAGTCGTCGCCCGAGCCATCGCCGCGCACCAGCTCGGTGGCCAGCACCTCCTCGGCGATCACCTCGGCATGCCGCTCGATCGCCTCGGCCAGCTCACCGTCGGCGGACCATTCGAGCCGGATCCGATCCGAGACGTCGAATCCGCTGGTCTTGCGGGTCTCCTGCACCAACCGGACCACCTCGCGGGCCAGCCCGGCCAGCCGCAGCTCTTCGCTGATCTCCAGGTCGAGCGCCACCGTCTCGCCCTGGTCGTTGACCACCGACCACCCCTCCCGCGGTCGCTCGGAGAGCAGCACGTCCTCGGCGGTCAGCTCGACCGGATCCGGACCCAGCTCCGGCACCGACAACCGCACCGATTCCTGGGTACGCAGGGTTTCCGCGAGCTCGGCTGCGTCCGCCGCGGCGATCGCGGCGGCGACCGTCGGGGTCTGCTTGCCGAACCGCTTCCCCAGTGAGCGGAAGTTGCCCTTGGCGCTGTAGTCGACCAGGTCACCGGCGGACCCGAAGGACTCGACCGTGACCACGTTGAGCTCGGCGGCGATCTCGGCGCGCAGCTCCGGGCTCAGCCGGGCGTACGCCGCAGAGGGCACCAGCACCCGCGACAGCGGCTGGCGCACCTTGACCCGCGCCTCCGCCCGGGCTCCGCGCCCCAGCTCGACCAGCCGCTCGGTGAGCGCCATCGCCTGATCCAGCTCCTCGTCGACCAGGCTCTCGTCGAGCTCGGGCCAGCTGGCCAGGTGCACCGAGGCGGAGCCGACGGGATCGCTGGCCACGAACAGATCCTGCCAGACCCGCTCGGTGATGAACGGGGTCAGCGGTGCCATCAACCGGGTCAGCACGTGCAGGGTCTCGTGCAGGGTCCACAACGCCCCCGGCTCACCGTCCCAGAACCGGCGGCGGGACCGGCGGACGTACCAGTTGGAGAGGTCGTCGACGAACTGCTGCACCAGGCTGCCCACCCGCTGGGTGTCGAACACCTCCAGCGCCGCGGTCACCTCGCGCACCAGCACGTGGGTGACCGAGGTGAGCCACCGATCCAGCACGTGCCGCTGCCCGACCGGGGGAGCCTCGCCGCTGGGCACCCAGTCGTTGGTCCGGGCGTACAGGGCCTGGAAGGCGACGGTGTTCCAGTAGGTGAGCAGCACCTTGCGGACTGTCTCCTGGATCGCCGCATGTCCAACCCTGCGGGCCATCCACGGCGATCCGGAGCAGGCCATGAACCAGCGCACCGCGTCGGCGCCGTGCTCGTCCATCAGCGGGATCGGCTCCAGGATGTTGCCCAGGTGCTTGGACATCTTGCGGCCGTCCTCGGCCAGGATGTGGCCCAGGCAGAGCACGTTGCGATAGTCGTTCTGGTCGAACACCGCGGTGTTCACCGCCATCTGCGAATAGAACCAGCCGCGGGTCTGGTCGGTGGCCTCGCAGATGAAGTCGGCCGGGAAGTGGGTCTCGAACAGTTCCTGCGACCCCTCGGTCCACGGATAACCCCACTGCGCGAACGGCATCGATCCGGAGTCGAACCAGGCGTCGATCACCTCCGGTACGCGGCGGTAGGTGCCCTCCTCGCCGTCGACGGTGAAGGTGACCTCGTCGATGAATGGCCGGTGCGGGTCGAGCTCGGAAAGGTCCTTGCCGGCCAGGGATCCCAGCTCTTCGAGCGAGCCGACGCAGATCACCTTGCTGGGGTCGGTGTCGTTGCGCCAGATCGGCAGCGGCGTACCCCAGTAGCGGGTCCGTGACAGCGCCCAGTCGACGTTGTTCTTCAGCCAGTCGCCATAGCGCCCCCACTGGATCGTTTCGGGGAACCAGTTGGTGTTCTCGTTCTCCCGCAGCAGCGCGTCCTTGAACTGGGTGGTGCGGATGTACCAGGACGGCTGGGCATAGTAGAGCAGCGGGGTGTGGCAGCGCCAGCAGTGCGGATAGGGGTGCTCGTGCACCAGGGTGCGCAGCAGCAGCGCGCTCTCCCGCAGCCGCTCGATGATGACCGGGTCGGCGTCCTTGAAGAAGAGCCCCGACACGAATCCGTTGCCGGCAAGGAAACGCCCGTCCGGCCCGATCGGGTTGACGAACTCCACGCCGTTGCGGCGGCAGGACACATAGTCGTCCTCACCGAACGCCATCGACTGGTGCACCAGCCCGGTGCCCTCACCGGTGGTGACGTAGTCCTCGGTCACCACGAACCATGCCCGGCCCGGTTGCTCCATCACCTCGAGCGGGCGCTGGTAGTCCCAGCCGACCATCTCGGTGCCGGTGAACGTGTCGGTGGCCGCCCACCCCTCGCCGAGGGCGGAGTCGACCGATTCGCTGGCCACCACCACGGGACGCTCGCCCTCCTTGGTGGCGACGGTGTAGGAGATGTCGGGCCCGACGGCGACCAGGGCGTTGGACACCAGGGTCCACGGGGTGGTGGTCCAGATGGCCAGGTCGGCCCTGCCGGCGTACGGCCCGGAAGTCAGCGGGAACCGCACGAACACGGTGGTGTCGGTGGTGTCCTCATAGCCCTGGGCCAGCTCGTGGTCGGACAGGGTGGTGCCGCAGCGCGGGCAGTAGGGGGCGACCCGCTGGTCCTCGGTCAGCCAGCCCTTGTGGAAGATGCGCTTGAGCGCCCACCACTCGCTCTGCACATAGCTGGAGTCCATCGTCCAGTACGCCTCGTCGAGGTTGACCCAGTAACCCATCCGGGTGGTCAGCTCGGCGAACGCGTCGACGTGGCGCATCACCGACTGGCGGCACTTCGCGTTGAACGCCTCGACCCCGTACGCCTCGATCTCGGGCTTGCCGTTGATCCCGAGCTCCTTCTCGACCGCCAGCTCGACCGGCAGCCCGTGGCAGTCCCAGCCGGCCTTGCGGTCGACCCGGCGCCCCTGCATGGTGCGGAAGCGGGGGAACACATCCTTGAACACCCGCGCCTCGATGTGGTGGGTGCCGGGCATCCCGTTGGCGGTCGGCGGCCCCTCATAGAACGTCCAGGTGTCACCGTCGGCGGTCTGCTCCAACGAGGCGGCGAACGTGTCCTGCTCGGCCCACAGCTGCAGCACCTCGCGCTCCATCGCCGGCAGGTCGACCTGCGGTGCGACGGCGCGATATCCCGGGGTGTCGGTGGTCATGCGATTCCTCTTCGGTGTTCGGTCCAGCTCACTGAAGAGGGACGAGCGTCGGCCCGCGGTACCACCCTCACTTGACCCCTGCCGGGGCCCACTCATTGCTCGTCGCGGCCGGTTCTAGTGAGCGGTGCGAAGGACTCCGCCGTTCTTCCGGCAGCTCCGGGGTGATGGCCCCATCAGCGCCGTGCGACTTGTCTATTTTGCCAGATTGGACGAGGCAGCTCCACCCCGGAGCTCAGCCTGGACGGGCGCCGTGGCGTCTGACCTGCAGTCCCCTCCCGGAGTGCCGTGCGAAACCCAGTCCCACTGGGTTTGATCATGGTCGATTCTGGAGACTGCAGGTCAGACGCCCCCGACCCCCGGCGTCGCACAGACCGCAGCCTCAGCCGTATGCCTCCGGACGGCGGTCGTCGAAGACGTGGTTGTGTTCGCCCAGCCGCTTGTCGTCGGCCAGCACCGGGTCGAGCTCGGCGGACAGCACCAGCTCCTGCGGTCCGGGTGCCGGGCCGGCCAGCGGATAGCCGTCCGGCCCGATGATCACCGAGCCGCCGACCCAGTCCTGACCACGTTCGACACCCCACCGGTCGGCCACGACGACGAACAGCCGGTACATCCCGGCCATCGCCTGGGCCCGCACCACATCCAGCGGCCGCTCCCCCAGTGGCGGCTGCTGGTACGCCGGCCAGTGCGGTGACGATCTGGGCCCCGGCGAGTGCTGCCGCCTGGACCAGCTCTGGAAACTCAAGGTCATAGCAGACCAGCGGGGCGATCCTCCCGGCCGCGGTCTCCAGCACCGGGACCGGGAGGGTGCCCGCGTCGAAGACCTGGGACTCGGTGCCCCACAGGTGGACCTTCCGGTGCACGGCAACCAGTTCCCCCGCCTCGAGCGAATAGCGAGTCAGCGTGTCGATCTCGCGCTGGTCCATCGGCGTGATCCGGCCCTCGAGCGGCGGGGCCGGTTGCCCGGCGACGGTGTCCACCAGCATGTTGTCCTGGGTCAGGTAGAGGCCGTGGTCCGCCGCCTGCTCCAGCACCGAAGGTCCCCAGATGATGCCGCCGGTGTAGTCGTGACCGAGCACCGTCAGCAGCACGCCTTGAACGCTGCCCTCGTTGGTGAATCCGCGAAAGATCCATGGCGGCGCGGAGATGATGTCGCCGTCGGTCGACAGGTATTCCCCGTCGGCACCTTCGGCCCCCCAACGGACCCGGTAGGTGCCGCCGAAGTTGATGAACACCTCGGCGGTGAAGTGCACATGCAGGCTGTTGGTGGTGCCGTGCGGCATCCCCGCGGCGCCGGTCTGGAAGCCGTGCGGCTCGCTCAAGTTGATGAACTGTTCGGCACTCTGCGAGACCCCCACGCCGATGAAGGAGTAGTTGTCCTTCAGATCCGAGCCCGGTGTCCGGCAGTCGATGAAGGCCGCCTTGCAAGGGACCCAGTCGGCCCGGGTGATGGTACGCCGACGCAGCTCGCCGGGGCTCTGGTGTGCAGAGGTGGTCATCGCAGGATCCTCGATCAGTAGAGATTGTCGAAGTCGTGCGCCAGGTCGCCGCGGCCGGCGTTGATCTGCGCCCGCAGCCCGATCTCGTCGTAGACGCGGGTCTCGCGGATGATCCGTCCTTCGTGGAGGTGGAACTGCGACACCCCGAGGACCTCGACCGGGGCCTCGGTGAGGGAGCCGAAACTCGCCACCCCGGCGTACCGTCCGACCAGCTTCCACAGCACCGCGATGCGCAGGCCGCCATAGCGGACACCGTGGTTCGCCTGGACGTCGCGCACCTGGAACTGCCCGTCCGTCCGGGAAGGGTGCAACCAGACCGAGCAGGGACTCGCCGTAACCGTGCGGCCGGATGGCGGTCTGGTTGCCGACGGTGTGCAGGACCAGGTCGCGGTCGAAGAATTTCTTGATGCTGTGCAGATTGCGGCGGTTCCAGACACTCTCGAGCATCTCCAGCACCAGTTCGCACTCGCCACGGTGGTCGTCGGGGCGGGGGCCGGAGTCTCCGGCCGCCAGCACGTCGACCGGCGGATCCTCGGTGAGGCTGCCGGTGTAGCCGAGGAACTTCCGGTTGTGGGCGACCTCGTCGGAGTCGAGGCCACGGTTCAGCACCTTAGCCAGTTCGTCGCGGACCACCTACTCCTCGACCATCCGTCCGCGCCGGTAGAGGCAGTTGGCGAGGTGTAACTGCGGGTCAACCGCCGGCCCTTCGGCGTGTCCACCGGGTCGACCGAGAGCACCAGGTGGGAGCTGAGGAAGGCGTCGTTGCCGCGGGCCTCCCAGACCACGTCCTCGGCCTGGCCGATGTGGTTGTAGTCCTGGGACATCCGCATCATGCTGCCCTGGACCACCTGCTCGACCCCGACGGCGATGCCGAACGGGCCGTGCACGATCGAGTCCGGCTCGTAGTTGTCGTAGATGTGGGAGATGTCCTTGTCGACCCAGATCAGGTCGGTGACCTCGCGGATGAAGGCGTCGGGGTCTGCGTACGGCCGGTAGGCCACCTCATCGAGTGCCATGTCTTCCTCTCACCCCAAAGGGGCCTGGGTGTGCAACCGGTTCAGGACTGTATGCGTATGCACTGATCGAATGCAAGGGTACGCCGGATCGCGGGACCGCGACCGCCGGCGCAGCTCGGGCTCAGGCGCCGCGCCCCCGGGCCTCGGCCAGGCTGCCGCGCTGCACGAGGGCGGTCGAGAACACCTGTTGCTGTTGCCCGGGGCCACCCCGGCCCTCGACCCGATCGGTGATCAGCCCGACCGCGGCCCGGGCCATCTCGGCCAGGTCGAAGGCCACGGTGGCCAGATCCAGCACGGGCCACCCGGCCATCGGCAGGTCGTCGAATCCGACCACCGAGACCTCCCTCGGCACGCGCACCCCCGCCTCGGCGGCCGCATTCAGTGCCCCCACGGCCACCACGTCGTTGCCGCAAATCACCACACTCGGGCGCCGCGTCAGGCGGAGGATCTCCCGCATCCCCTGCCATCCCGACGCCACGTCATAGGGGCCACGGCGGACCGCCGTCTCATCGAGGACCAGGTCCGCGGCCGACAGCGCCTCGCGCAGCACGGCCTCGCGATGCAACCCGGTGCTGGTGTTGACCGGACCGAGCAGGGCGCCGACGCGGCGGTGGCCCAGTTCACGCAGCCGACCGGCCAGTTCGCGATAACCGGCGGTGGCGTCCACCACGACCGAGTCGGCCGGCACCGCCGGCACGGTCCGGTTCAGGTAGACGAACGGCATCCCGCGGTCCTGCAACCGGCGCGGCAGGGCCGAATCGGTGGTCGAGGTGGTGAGCACGACCCCGTCCAGGCCGTTGGCCACGATGCGCTCGGCGATCGGGCCGGCCTCCTCCGCCTCCGCCAGCAGCACCATCTCGTAGCCGGCCTGGAGCAGTGCGCGGTACAGCGGCGCGATCAGGTAAGGATAGAACGCGTTCTCCACATCGGTGAGCAGCAGCCCGATCCGGTGCGACCGCCCCACCGCCAAGGCCCGCCCGGTCGCGCTCGGCACATAACCGAGCAGCCGGGCAGCCTCCCGAACCCGCGCCTTGGTCGCCCGGGAGACCTTGGGATCGTCACGCAGCGCCCTGGAGACGGTCGGCTGCGACACGCCGACATAGCGCGCCACATCCTCACTGGTGACCACGAGACCTCCTTGCACCGGACCACGGACGGCCGCCGGGAGCGGGGACAGGTTAACCCACCCCTGGCCGACCGGCCGTCTTGCATGGTGACCGCCACCGCGCACCGCACTTGACGGCACCAACGGCGCCACCTCCAATGTAGGGCATACGTATGTCTATTGCCGAGAGGTGCACCGTGGCCATGGTTCGCAAGTCCGGACAGTCGAAGTCGTTCATCGACACCAGCCAGGCCGACGTCCAGCAGCGCGTCGCCGCCCTGATCGCCGACATCCGCGAGCGCTGTGAAGCGGCGGTGCAGAAGTGCTCGGCCCAGTTCGACAAGTGGGAGCCGGAGTCCTTCCGGCTGCCGGCCGAGGAGATCCAGCGCATCATCGGCACCCTGGACCAGCAGGTGATCGACGACATCACGTTCGTGCAGGAGCAGATCCGCAACTTCGCCCAGGCCCAGCGCGACTCGATGACCGATATCGAGGTGGAGACCCTGCCCGGGGTGTTCCTCGGACACAAGCACGTGCCGGTGTCCTCGGCCGGGGCCTACATCCCCGGTGGCAAGTATCCGCTGACGGCCTCGGCGCACATGACCATCATCACCGCCAAGGTCGCCGGGGTACCGCGGGTGATCGCCTGCACCCCGCCGATCCGTGGTGAGATCCCCGCCGCCACCGTCGCCGCCATGCAACCTGGCCGGCGCCGACGAGATCTATCTGCTGGGTGGGGTCCAGGCGGTCGCCTCGACCATCGATCATGGCCGCCTCGTCGAGCTCGTGCGGCAGCTCGGCGAAGAAGTTGCGCAGCAGCCAGATGGAGAACGGCTGGTTGATCGCGATCAGTCCGGGGCCAGTGCCGGGGTGGTGTCATAGATGCCGAACGCGCGGGTCAGCTCACACATCGGCAGCACCACCGCAAAATCGCGGCAGTGCCCGGAAGATCAGCGCCAGCACGAGAATGATCGCCGACATAGCTCGGAAAGCGGGAGAGGGCGTACGCCGCCGGCAGCCCGATGATCAGCGCCACGATGGTGGAGATCACCGCCACCACGATCGTGTTCAACAGGTATTTGTAGAAATCGGAGGTCTGCCACAGGTCCACGAATGCCTGCGCGGACGGGGTGAAGCTCCACACCGGCGGATTGGCGAAGGCGACATTGGTCGGCTTGATCACCGACAGTGTCGTCCACAGGAACGGGGCCAGCATGATCACGCAGGTCGCGGCGAGGAAGACGCCGATCAGCACCTGGCTGGTGCCCAGCCGTCGCCTGGGCCGCACGGGGTGGACGAGGTGGTCAGCGGTCAGGTCAGCCATGACGAGCCTCCTCAGGATCCCGCGGACCGACGGCCACAGCGCGATCAGGATCAGGATGATGGTGAGCACGTTGATCGCGCTGCCGAGGCCCAGCTGCGGCGACCCGTCGGTGAAGGCGGTGTGGAACACGTACAGCATGATCGACTTGTTGCCGATCGAGGTGGCCTGCGTGCTCAACGGGATCAGGTTGTCCATCACCCGCAGCTTGTCCATGATCATGATCAGCGAGACGAACACCATCACGCCGCGGATGGTCGGGATGATCACACCGACAGGGTGCCGGCCCCGTCGATCTGTGCCGCCTCCAGGGTCTCCTCGGGCACCCCCTGCAGGCCGGCCAGGATCATCAGCATGGCGAACGGCAGGGTGGACCACATCACGTTCAGCAGGATGATCAGCCGGTTCGGCCACACGTCGGTGAATCAGAGCACCTCGGTCCCGAACAGATTGGAGAACAGCAGGTTGGCCACACCGCCGAAGTTGGTGTCGAACAGCCAGGAGAAGGCGGTCGCGCCGACCACGTGCGGGATCACGTAGGAGATGAGCATGATGCCGAGCACCAGCGGCCGGGCCCGCCCGAGCCGGTTGACCATGTTGGCCAAGATGTAGCCGAGGATCAAGGTGAGCACCACCGAGATCGCCGCCAGTCCGACGGTGAACAGCTACGCGACCGACTTGCCACCGGGGGTGATCGACGGCGAGGCGGCGAAGCCGATCTTGTCGTAGTGCTGCGAATTCTTCTGGTGCACCAGGTCGTTCATCCGGCCGGAGAACATCACCGAGATGGCGGCGGTGCCGTTGTACATGCTGCTGCACCTTGGGCTGATCGAAGGTGGTCACCTGCGGATCCATGTAGGGCAGCAGCGCCTTCGTCTCCTCCAATGCCGTCTTGGCCTCGGGGGAGTTGAAGTTCGGCTTCTTGGTCGCCGGATCGACGAACGTCTTGCCCTGAGTGAGCATCATGTTGCCGTACCAGGTGCCGATGTCGGCGCTGGCCAACCAGGGCAGGGCGACCGGTTATCTCAGATCACCGCTCTTCTGGATCTTGTCGGCGGCCGCGCGCAGCTCGGTCAGGTTGTCTTTGTTGAACAGATCATCGAGCGGTTCGAGCTTGCCCTGCGAGCCGTAGGTCGGGACCACGCGGACTATCGAGTGCCGGGCGGCGGGGTTCAGTTGTCGCGCTCGATGAGGTCGAGTCGCAGCTGAGCGGAATCCCGGTGACCAGGCATCTGCTCGAAGTCGGAAATGGTGACCACCGGATCGGCCTGGGACCGGGTGGCCTCGCGGGTGGCCCGCTGGAAGGTGAGCTGCTTGAGGAAGCCGAGCACCGACAGCCCGGCCGTGTAGCGCGCACCCCGGGCGGTGGGGAGCACGTGGTTGGTCCCGGACATGCCCTTGTCGGCGTACGCCACCGTGGACCACTCGCCGAGGAACAGCGAACCGTAGTTGGTGAGCCGGCCGAGCCACCAGTCCAGGTCGTCGGCCAGCACCTCGAGGTGCTCGGGCGCGAGGATGTCCATGATCTGGCAGGCGGTCTCGCGGTCCTCGGCCAGATAGATCGACCCGTATTCCCGCCAGGCGTTCCCGGCGATGTCGCGGGTGGCCAGGCCCTCCAGCTGGCGGTCCATCTCGTCCAGCGTCTCCTTGGCCAACCGCTCGGAGGTGGTCACCAGCGAGGCCGGCGAGCTGGGCCCGTGCTCGGCCTGACCGAGCAGGTCGGCCGCGACCATCTGCGCTGTCGCGGTCTCGTCGGCCAGCACGGCGACCTCGGAGGGGCCGGCGAGCACGTCGATGCCGACCTTGCCATAGAGCTGCCGCTTGGCCTCGGCGACGTAGGCGTTTCCGGCGCCGACGATCATGTCCGACGGCACCCCGTCGAGCAGTCCGAACGCCATCGCGGCGAGCGCCTGGACGCCGCCGACGGCGTACATCCTCTCGGCGCCGGAGGCCTTCGCGGCATACAGCACGGCCGGGTGCGCCTGCCCGCCGCGGCTGGGCGGGGTGCAGGAGACGATGTTCGGTACGCCCGCGGCGCGGGCCACGCCGACGGTCATGAAGGCGCTGGCCAGCAACGGGAAGCGACCGGCGGGCAGGTAGCAGCCGACGTTGCCGACCGGGACGTACTTCTGGCCGCACTCGACACCGGGGATCACCTCGGCGGAGAAGTCGACCAGGTGCTTGCGCTGCATCTCGGCGAAGATTCGGGTGCGCTCGGCGCCCGTGTCGAGGGCCTGACGCAGCGACTCGGGCAACTCGGCGAAGTCGGCCTCGGCCTTCGCCAGATCGATCTCCAGGTCGTCCCCGGTGAACCCGTCCAGGTCGCGGGCATAGCGCAGCACTGCGTCCATGCCGTTCTGCTCGATGTCCCGCAGCATGCCGGTGACCGTCTCGACCACCTTCGGATCCTGCTGGGCCGGAGCGTCACGGCCGGGCGGTTCCTTGATCACGGTGAAGCTGCCGGAGATCAGACGGTGGTCCTCGGGGTTCAAATGCATACGCATACAATGCAGATTCGGGAACTCAGGCGCAAGGGGTTGTCTCAAGAAACATGATTACGACCAAGTAACCGAGATTCCGATTGCGTCGCCCGCGGGTGGCCGTGCTGTTCGGCCATGCAATGCGTATGCATAGAGGCTCTATGACTGCCGTCCGTCGGCGGGTTCGGACACAATCGTCTCGTCGGCTGCTGAAGCACAAGGTGGACCGAGACCGGGGGTGAGGTGCTGGAGGGCCCCGCACGCGGACCCAACGGCCCGCGGCTGGTTGCCCGTCACAGCGACGACAACGTCTTCGAATGCATCCAGCTGGAGGCTCAGGCCGACACGTAGTTCCGGCCGCTGAACGCCCGACCGAGGGTGACCTCGTCGGCATACTCGAGGTCGCCGCCGACCGGCAACCCGCTGGCCAACCGGGCCACCTTGACCCCCATCGGCAGCAGCAGCCGGCTCAGGTAGGTGGCCGTCGCCTCCCCCTCCAGGTTGGGGTCGGTGGCGATGATCACCTCCTGCACGGTGCCGTCGGCCAGCCGCTGGCAGAGCTCGCGGATCTTCAGATCCCCCGGCCCCACCCCGTCGATCGGCGAGATCGCCCCGCCGAGCACGTGATAGGTGCCGCGGAACTCGCGGGTCCGCTCGATCGCGACGACGTCCTTGGACTCCTCCACCACGCAGATCGCCGTCTGGTCGCGACGCGGGTCACGACAGACGCGGCAGCGTTCGGACTCGGAGACGTTGAAGCAGACCTCGCAGAACTTCACCGTCGCCTTCACCCGGCGCAGGGTGTCGGCGAGCTGTTCGATCTCGGCCGGGTCGGCGGAGAGCACGTGGAAGGCGATCCGCTGGGCGCTCTTCGGCCCCACCCCGGGCAGCTGGCCGAGGGCGTCGATGAGGTCCTGGACCGGACCTTCGTACAAGGTGGCTCCCCTCGCTCAGAAGCCCAGGCCGTTGGCCATGCCGCCGAACTTGGCCTCGGTCATCACCTGCACCTTGTGGCTGGCGTCGCGGATCGCGGCGATGACCAGGTCGGCCAGCGCCTCGGTGTCCTCGGGGTCGCAGGCCTCGGGCTTAATCACCAGCGCCTTGATTTCACCGGTACCGGTGAGGGTCGCCTGCACCAGGTCACCCCCGGCGCTGCCCTCGAACTCGGCCTCGGCCATCTCCTCCTGGGCCTGCTGCATCTGGGCCTGCATCTGCTGGGCCTGGGCGAGCAGAGCGTTCATGTCCATGCCGTCGGGCAACATCGGTTCTCCTTGTGGTGTGCGGTGTGCCGGTATCAAGACTATGCGCCGGATTCCTCTTCGCCGATCAACTGGGCGCCGAGGTGCCGGCTGAGCAGCTCACCGTGCGAGCCCTCGCTGACCTCGGGGGCGGAGTCCGGGTCATAGTCATCGTAGGGATCCGGTTCCGGTTCGTCGTCGGGCGGGGCGCTGCCGGCGTGCCGGGTCGGCCGGATCCCCTCGCGCGCCTTCGCCGACAGCTGGGTCAGCTCGGGGCTGGGTGCCGGGGCTTCGGTACGCCCGTTGGCGCCTTCGGGCGACTGCGCATCCGTGGGCTGCCGGCGCTGTTGTGGGGGTGGCTCGGCGGTTGCAGCGGCGGGCTCCGGATCCGGTTCGGGGTCGCGGACCGGCTGGGCGGGACGCGCCGGCGCCGGGCGCTCCGGCGTACGCCCGGACCACGGGTCCCGCGCCGGCTCCTCGGCGGAAGCGCCACCGTCGACCAGCGTCTCGATCCGCAGATTGGCTCCGAGCACCTGGACCAGCGCGTCGGTGACGACGTCCTGGTGGCCGCTCTTGCCGAAGGAGTCGCGGGCGCCGGCGTTCTTCAGCGCCAGCACCAGGGCACCGTCGCGCACCTCGTGCACCTGAGCGTTCTGCGAGACCAGGATCCAGGTGAAGCGGCGGCGGGTCTTGACCTCCTCCAACACCTCGGGCCAGAGCCGGCGGACGTCCGCGGTGCTCAGCCCGGTCGGTTGCGGGGCCGGCTGGGCAGCGGGCGGGTCGGCTCTGGGGTCTGCCCTGGGGGCGGTCGGTGCTCGGTCGGCGGGAGCGGACCGGACCGGTTCGGGTGCCTGCTCCGGCGCGGGGGGTGGCACGGGGGCTGGAGCTGCTGTCTGGGGTTCCTGGGTTCGGGGCGGAGTCTGGGCGGCGGCGGGTTCGGGGGCGATCTGATCACCGGGGACCTGTACACCGATCCGCCGCTCCAACCGGTCCAACCGGGCGTGGATCCCACGGTCGTCCACGTCGGCGCCCGGCAGCAGCACCCGGGCGCACATCAGCTCCAGGTGCAACCGGGGGGCGGTGGTGCCGCGCATCTCGGTCAGGCCGGCGGCGATCACCTCGGCGGCCCGGGTCAGTTCACCGGCGCCCAGCGCGGCGGCCTGGGACTGCAGCCGCTCCCCCTGGTCCTCGGCGGCCTCGACGAGCCCGGAACCGAGCGCGTCGGGCACCGCGGCCACGATGACCAGGTCACGGAGTCGGCGCAGCAGGTCCTCGCCGAAGCGGCGGGGGTCCTGGCCGACCTCGATCACCTTGTCCACGCACGCGAACACCCCGGCCGCGTCCCCGGCGGCGAACGCGTCCAGGACCTCGTCCAGCAGCGAGTCGGGGGTGTAGCCGAGCAGGGCGGTGGCCTGGGCGTACGAGACTCCCGACTCGGCCGCGCCACCGAGCAGCTGGTCCAGCACCGACAGCGAGTCGCGGACCGAGCCCTGCCCGGCGCGGACCACCAGCGGCAGCACGGTCTGCTCGACCGCAATCCCCTCGGCCTCGCAGAGCCGGGCCAGGTAGGCCTGCAGCACCTTGGGCGGGACCAGCCGGAACGGGTAGTGGTGGGTCCGCGAGCGGATGGTGCCGATCACCCGCTCGGGCTCGGTGGTGGCGAAGATGAACTTCACGTGCGGCGGCGGCTCTTCGACCAGCTTCAGCAGGGCGTTGAACCCGGCCGTGGTCACCATGTGCGCCTCGTCGACGATGTAGATCTTGTAGCGGCTGTGCACGGGGGCGAAGAACGCCCGCTCCCGCAGGTCGCGGGCGTCGTCGACGCCGCCGTGCGAGGCCGCGTCGATCTCGATCACGTCGATCGAGCCGGGGCCGCCGCGGGCCAGGTCGGTGCACGACTGGCACTTCCCGCATGGGGTCGGGGTGGGGCCCTGCTCGCAGTTCAGGCAACGGGCGAGGATCCGCGCGGAGGTGGTCTTTCCGCAGCCGCGTGGGCCCGAGAACAGGTAGGCGTGGTTGACCCGGTTGTTCACCAGCGCCCGCTGCAGCGGATCGGTGACGTGTTCCTGGCCGATCACGTCGGCGAACGTGTCCGGCCGATAGCGGCGATAGAGCGCCAGCGGAGCGCTCGGGGCGGGCGTACGCTCGGGCCGGCTCGGGGCGGGTGGCGCCGGCGGTGCCGCCTGGGCGGGCGCGGGTTCGGCCGGCTCGTCGCCCCCGAACAGGGCCTCGCCCTCCTGCTCGAATGGCTCGAAGCCGTAGTCGTCGGTGAACTCGTCTTCCTCCGCCACGCCAAGAACCCTAGTGCGCGGCTCCGACATTTCCCACCGCCGGCCGCCGCACCGGTGCGCCCCTAGGATGACTGCCATGACCGTTTGGCGGTGTGCCGCCACGCCGCCACCACATGGGTGGCGACGGCCGGGTCAAGCACGCCCTCGCCCCGGTGCACGGCGCGGATGCCGTCCAGCACCATCGCGGGGTCGGCGTCCTTGAGCAGGAATCCGCGGGCTCCGGCACCGAGGGCACCGGTGACCAACTGTCGACGTTGAAGGTGGTGAGCACCAGGATCCTCGTGCTGGTGGGAAATTTTCAAGGATCCGGCGGGTCGCCTCGACCCGTCGAGCACGGGCATCCGGAGGTCCATCAGGATCACGTCCGGGCGCTCGGGGCGGGCGAGCTCGATCGCCTCCGCACCGTTGGCGCCTCGATCCGGGCGACCGCGAGCAGCAGGGCCGCCAGCAGCAGGTCGAGCTTGGGGACGCGGCGCAGCCAGGAGGGTTCGAGGGTAGGCCCGGTTCAGCGGTGGACTTCCTCCTGGGGGAGGAAGTGTGAGCGCCCGGTGCGCAGCAGCTCGGTGGCGAGGATCGAGACCACGGCCCAGATCAGCCCATAGCCGACCAGCCCGGGCACGGACGCGGCTCCGAGATCGGCCAGCACCAGCGGGGTCAGCGGCACCGCGTGGGCGAACACCGCCGGCCAGACGCTGCCGAACCGGTCCGCGAGCGCCTGCCACAGCGGCGCCACCGCGAGCAGGGTGAGGGTGCTGACGATGGCGATCGACAGCGGCATCACCCCGGCCAGCACATAGCTGGCGTGCAGCGGCACGTGCCACAGCATCCAGAACAGTCCGATGGACGACGCCTTCGCCCAGAAACCCAACCCGGGCAGCAGTTGCGGCAGGAAGGCCCGCCAAGCCACCTCTTCGCCGAGCGTGCTGAGGCTCAGCAGCGCGGCGGTGACGAGCACCGTCGCCGCGGTGACCAGCAGGCCGGGCAGCTCGGGGGCCGTGGCAATGAGACCGAGCAGGCGGCCAATGCCGAAGACGATCACGGCGACCGCGCTGGTGACCGCGACCGCTGCCGCGTACCCGATCAGCAGGCGACGCCAGCCGCCGGGGCGCAGCCGCCACCAGGCGACCAGCGTGCCGCGGCGTACCGCCAGCTTCAGCACCAGCAGGCTGACCAGCGCCGGCATCCAGCGGCCGATCAACAGCAGCCAGGCCGGAACCTCGGTGCGGGTCAGCAGGAAGGGCAGGCAGAGCGCCACCATGGATGTGAGGACCAGGATCACAAAGAGCGCCACCGCGCGGTTATTTGTACGCTGCACAAATAGAACGTATCGTCGCTGCGATGAGCGGCACCATTCGTGGGAACCCTGAGCGGTCCCCCAGGCGTGGACCCCGGGGTGACCTGGATCGCGGGACCTGGCTCGCGGCGGGCGAGCGCCTGCTCGACCGCGAGGGGGTGGCCGCGCTGAGCCTGCGCCGGTTGGCCGCGGAGGCGGGCGCCACCCCGAACGCTTTCTATACCTATTTCGCCGACCTGGCTGAGCTGGCCAACGAGGTCGGCGACCGGTTCCTGGGCACCCTCGGACTGCCCGCGATCCTGGGGGGCAGCGGCAGCCCGCGGGAGCGGATCGAGTCGACGGTACGCCGGATCTGGACCGCGATCCGGGACCGGCCGGGGCTGACCGCGCTGTTGGCCTCGCGACGGATCGTGGGCGCGCACTCGATGCGGTTGAACGAGGAGTTGCTACGCGTGCTCACCGGTGCGGGGATGGCGCTGCCCACCGCCAGCGCGACGGTGTATGCGTTGACCGCGTACCTCTACGGTCACCTGGTCTGCAGTGTTCCGGACGGCGCCGACGAGACGGTACGCCGGGCGCTGAGCGGGCTGGAACCGACCGATTTCCCGCTCACCGGCGAGAGCTGGACCGCTGCGCACGACGAGCTGCCCGGGCTGACCGAGTTGCTCGACGGGCTCAGAGTGGCCTGAGGGCGCAGCCGCAGCGGGCATGAAAAGGGCCCCCCGCGCACCCGACAGAGCCCACTTACCCTTGCTGCCTTCCGGCCCTGGGGGAGTTGGGTGAGGTAACGCCACACGGGGGACCTGGGTCGAGTGTAGGGCCCCCGCGGCGCGGAATCCAGTCGGCGTGGGCTCCGCTGCATGAGCAACGACGCGCATCCCACCACCGAGATTCCCGAGCACACCGTCATCTGGCTGCACGGCCGGTTCGGTTCAGGTGCCGCCTGGGGCAGCACGCCCGACCTGCTCGACAGGGGCCGGTTCCGACACCTCTTCGCGGACTACCGGGGCCACGGGACGCGCAAGGGCGAGGCGGGGGCGTACACGCTGGAGGAGATCGCCTCCGACGTGCTGGCCCTGGCCGACGAACTCGGGGTCGAGACGTTCTCACTGGTGGGCCACTCGATGGGCGGCGCGGCGGCGCTGCGGGTGCTGGCCAGGGCCCCCGATCGGGTACGCCGAATCGTCGGCCTGTCGCCGGTCGGGGCCACGCCGACACCGTTCGGCGGGCAGACCCACGCGCTGTTCTTCGGCGCACCCGATGATCGGGAGAAGCGCTACGCGATCGTCGACTTCACCACCGGAAACCGCAACACCCCGGTGTGGATGAACGCCATCGTCGACCACTCCCTGGAACAGTCGAGCGTCGAGGCGTTCCGCGGTCACCTCGAGGCGTGGGCCGCGGCGGACTTCGCCACGGAGCTGAGCGGGGTCGAGGTGCCCGCGCTGGCAGTGGTCGGGGGCACGACCCGGCGCTGGGCGAGGCGACGATCCGACAGACCTGGTGCCAGGCACTGCCCGGGTGCTGGCGAACGCCGGCCACTACCACGCCGACGAGGTGCCGGTACAGACGGCGACCGTGATCGAGCGCTTCCTCGCGGAGTAACTCGGTTTCGCGTCAGGCAAGGAGTCGGGGTACGCTACCCGGCGGAGGATTCGCCTAGTGGCCTATGGCGCTCGCTTGGAAAGCGGGTTGGGTGCAAGCCCTCAGGGGTTCGAATCCCCTATCCTCCGCGCGCTGACAAGGGGAACGCCGCCCGACCGGACCTGGTCGAGGCGGCGTTTCGCATTTCATCCTCGCTGCCCGGCAGCCAGGCGATCAAACGACTTGCCGAGGATCTGAAGTCCCGCTTCGCGGATCAGGGTGGACCTGGAGAGCGCAACCTTCGATACATGTTCACCGGTGGGAAAGCCCCTCCGGCGAATCTCTACGACACCTCGTAGTAGAATCTCTCGCGTGAAGCAACCCGAACCGCGCTGCCCGATCCGGCCGACGGATCCGTGCAGCCTGTGCTTCCCCGGGGCGACCGGGCCGCAGGACTGCGGGCTGGTTCTGCTGGTGCGCGAGGATCCCGACCTGGCCGCGGAGTGGACCCGGTTGCGCCGCGAGGCGGCCGGGGAGCGTACGCGTCGGGCGCGTTGAGGCCTGCGTACGATCGCGGCATGTGCCGACAGATCGAGGTCCGCGTACCGAACGCGCGGCTGGCGACAGAAGTCCGTGACGGCGACGACCCCGCAATCGTGCTGCTGCACGGGATGAGCGGCGACCGGAGCACCTGGGACGACCTGTGGGGCGCCCTCCCCCAGCGCCGGAGGGCGGTCCGCTACGACCTGCGCGGCTTTGGTTCCTCAGCCGCGCTGGACGAGGAGCGGTTCAGCCACACCGAGGATCTGCTGTCCCTGCTCGATTTCCTCGAGATCGGTCGGTGCGACCTGGTCGGAGTGTCGATGGGCGGCAGCGTGTCACTCAACGTCGCCCTCACCCATCCAGACCGGGTACGCCGGCTGGTCCTGTTCAGCCCCGCGATCACCGGCTGGGAGTGGTCGCCCGAATGGATCGGACGCTGGCGCGAGGTGACCACCGCAGCCCGCTCCGGAGACCTGGCGGGCGCCCGCGAACTCTGGTGGCGGCACCCGATCTTCGACACGATCCGCGACGACGCAGCAGCCGCCGATGCCGTCCGGGCGAGCATCGAGGCGTACCCGGGTGACGCCTGGACCGGTCGCTCCCGGGAGAAGCCGGCCCTCCCCGACGTCGAGCGGCTGCCGCTCCTCTCCGCCCCGACGCTGCTGATCTCCGGCACCGAGGACCTGCCCGACTTCCGCGGGATCGCTGCGGTGATCGAGGCGAGCGCGCCGGAGATACGCCGGGTCGACCTACCCGCCGCCGGGCATCTGGTGCACCTCGAGCGCGCCGAGGAGGTCACCGCGCAGGTACGCGACTTTGTCGCCTGAGGACTGCCGCCGGACTCAGACCGGGTCGCTCACCGTCTCCTTCTCCAGCTGCGACTCCTCCGGATAGATCATCCGGCCGGGCTGCTGCACCGTGCGCTTGGCGACGGGGTAGTAGATGGCGGCGCGGTCACCACCAGACCGACGATCCAGGAGATGTCCACGCCACTGAGCAGCTTGGTGATCGGGCCGGTGTAGAGCTTCTGCGCCATGAACGGGATCTGGATCAACACCCCGAACGCGTACACCGCGATGGTCCCCCACTGCCAACCGCGATAGCGACCGGCCGGGTCGTACAACGCGGGGATGTCCACCTTTTCCTTTGAGACGAGGTAATAGTCGATCAGGTTGATGGCCCACCACGGGGTGACACCATCAGCAGGGCGAGCACGAAGTTCTTGAAGTTGTTCAGGAAGTCCGCCGAGGCCCACAGCGCGATGGCGGACGCGATCAGGTTGAACACGATCACCCACACCACCCGCGTGAGCGGGGACACCTTGGCCGACCTGGTGAACGCGGACAACGTGGTGACGATCGACATGTAGCCGCCGTAGGCGTTCAGGGCGTTGATGGTGAGCTTGCCCACCACGATCACCACGTGGATCAGCAGCGCGATCCACGCCGCCGTCGGGCTTGACGGCTTCCAACCGAGACCCCGCCGGCGTCCCGGATCCGAGACGCCGCTCGGTGACTCGCGTGACGCGCCTCAGGCGCGAGCTGTCTGGTCGGCGTACTCCTCGGCGTCGGTGTCCACCCCGGTCGGATCCCAGCGGATCAGCGCGATCGACAGCAGACCGAGCAGCGGGAAGATGAAGATCACCCAGAACACCCCGGTCTTCAGCGCGGCGGCCAGGATCGGGAAGCCGACCAGGGAGACGATCGAGAAGACCCGCTTGACCCCCTCGTTGAAGCCGACGCCGACCCCGCGGATGCTGGTCGGATAGCTGAGGGTGGCGTACGACATCAGGTGCGCACCCGGTCCACCGGCCTGGGCGAAGATGAACAGCGCCAGCATGGCGACCCCGACGAAGGCGATCGCCCCCTTCGGCGCACCGATCAGCGCCATCGCGCCGAGCGCGATCGCCTGCAGAGAGAACCCGATCAGGGTCATCCGCCGCGCGCCGAGCCGGTCGACCAGGGTGACGCCGGCGAGCCCGCCGAGCACTCCGAAGACGAGGTTGATCACCAGCGAGGAACCGATGGTCACCAGCGGGCCGCGTTCGAACAGTTCGGAGATGATCAGCGGTGTCCCGTACGCCACCGCGTTGTAGCCGAAGGTGGAGAAGACGCTGACGCAGAGGGCGGCGATGGTGCGCATCCGATAGCGGGGCGACCAGAGCCGGGCGAAGGCGTTCTTCCGGTTCTCCCGGCTGATCGCGGCCGGCTTCTGTTCGGGAGCCAGCTCGGCGTCGATGTCATAGGAGGTGCGCAGCACATCGACCGCACCGCGCAGATCACCCTGATTCGCCAACCACTGCGGGGATTCCTTCAGATAGCGACGGCGGACGAGCAGCACGATCAGGGCCGGCACGGCACCGAAGCCGACCACCCAGCGCCACAGGTGCGGCTGCTGCGGCAGCGGCAGCAGCAGGAACAGCGCCAGCACGATGACGTAGCCGATGCCGGTCGCGGCGTACCAGGCGGGCGACCAGGCGGAGACCCGCTGGTTGCGGTTGCCCTTGCCGCGCAGGGAGGAGAACTCGGCCAGGAAGGCCATCGCCACCGGCAGGTCGAGACCGACGCCGATTCCCATCACGAAACGAAAAGCGATCAGCACCCACTCGTTCGGCGCCAGCGCGCAGCCGATCGCGGCGACCACGAAGAAGACCATGTCGGCCATGAACAGCCGGTAGCGCCCGAGCTTGTCGACCAACCAGCCGCCGATCAGCGCACCGACCACGGCGCCGGCCATGATCGAGGCGTTCACCAGTCCGGTCATGAATCCGTCGAGCCCGAACTGCTTCTTGATCTCGGTGATGCCGAAGGCGAGCGAGGAGAAGTCGTAGGCGTCCATGAAGATGCCACCCAGAGCGAGAATGACGACGGCGAGCGCGCCGCGCTGCGGGGTGGTGCGATTGGCCACGAGGCGGGCTACGTCGGCGGCGTTGCGCACCACCGGCCGCTCGGCCGTGACGGCCTGAGGCGATTGGGTCATGGACGGAAAGTTAGGAGTGCGGGCCGACCGACCGGAAACTCGTCCGCATGCCAAGACGATTCTTCAATGAAGGTATTGACATACCCTATGGAAGCGAATCAGACCACGCGGTCGGCGTAGAAGATGATCCGGGACTCGTAGACCCCGGTGCGCGCGTTGCGGTCCCAACAGGTCATGATCGCCAACTGCGGGCGACCATGATCATCGTGATAAATCTTCGACTTCGGGTTGTACGCCGCCACAGAGATCTTGAGCTTGCTCCGATAGCGATAGCAGGCGATCTGGCCGTCCTCCCCCACCACCTTGATCACGTCACCGGGGCGTAGTCCGTCGGCGGCGTGCAGGTTGTTGCCCAGGGCCGAGCCGCTGGCGTACGAGTGCACGTTGATGATCACGTTGCCGCGCTCGCTGCCCGGGGCCGGGGAGCCGCGATACCAGGCGGTGGTGAACAGCTGCGACAGCGGCGGCGCGCCGGGGTTACCGTCGCGATCGTTGCCGACGGTGACCATCGGGGCGTTCACCCCCATCCGGGGCACCTGGAAGCGGGTCGGCCTGATCGGTCCGCGGGCACAGCCGGTTGCGGGGGCGGTGGCAGCGGTACGCCCGCCGTCGCCGCCCGCTTCACCCGGTGGGCCCGCAGGGGCGGGTGGCGCGGGTGCGGCGGCAGCAGGAGCAGGGGGTGGCGCCGGGGCGGGCGGTGCCGACGAGCGGGGCGGGGTCGGCGTGGGGGTGGCCTGCTCGGGCGCCCGGAAGTCCGTCGAGCCGTCGGGTTCCGATGACGACGGGGCAGCGCCGGCGAATTCGGGGGCGGCGGCCACCGGTGCCGGTTCGGGTGCGGGGTCCGGTGTACGCCCGGCGCCGCTGACCATCCAGACGACCGGGGGCACCATCAGCAGGGAGGTGGCGATCGCCACCGCCGTCCGCGCCGTCCCCGTCATCTCATCTGCCCCTTCCAGCCGATCTCGACGGTAACCGCGGCCGGGATCGGCGCGCGTCCGCCGGGACCCGGAAGATTCCCCCTCGCGGGCCTGTCAACGCCGGTGCTGCCGACGCACCATCGCATCCCTGGTCCGGATCAGCAGTTCCACCGCCGTCAGCGTCCAGGCGCTGATGACGAGCAACTGGAAGGTGAACACCGGGGTCGGCGACAGGGTCTTGCGGTCGCCGAGAAACTGGTACCAGGTCAGGGCCATCGCCGCTGCCAACAACAGCTGCAGCGCCAGCCAGCCGGGCCAGCGCGCCAGCGGGCGCACCCCGACCGCCCCGGCGATCGTGCGCATCCGCGACGCCCGGAGCAGCAGCGCCTCGGACGCTCTGGCCGTCCAGCTCAGCCACAGCGCCAGACCCGGATAGGGCGTCCAACCGAAGAGGATCAGTGCGCCGATCATCACGATCGGGCCACCACTGTCGGCGTACGGGTGAGTGCGGTTGCCCTGCGCCACCACCATCGCGAACCAGCCGAGGATCAGCTGACCGGCCCCGGCGAGCACGACGGTGATCACGGTGACAACGGTCAGCCCCTGACCCGGACCTGGCGTGGGACCGGCCGTGGTCCGCACTGGCCCGCCTGGTCGCTGCTCCATCCCCCATTGTCCGCACCAGGGGTGTCAGCGGCCTCAGCGGCGCCGCGTACCGAAGATGGAGCGAACGATCTCGCGGCCGGCCGTGCGGGCGATGTCGCGGAAGACCGGCGAGCCGACCACCTGCTCGACCAGGCCCTTCTCGTTGGCCCGGCGCTTCTCCTCCGCCCGGGCCGCGCGTTCCGCCTCGCGGGCCGCGCGTTCGGCCTCCTTCTCGGCGGCCGCCTGGGCCTTCGCATCGAGCTTGGCCTGCGCCTCGGCCGCCTTGGCCCGTTCGGCGGCGATGCGGGCCTCCTCGGCGGCCCGGGCGCCGTCCTCGACCCGGCGGGTGAGGATCTCCCGGGCCGACTCGCGGTCGATCGCCTGGCCATATTTCGCCTGCAGAACGGACGCCTGCACGGCCGCGGCAACCTGCGGCTGCGGGGTCGGCGCCATCAGCGACTGCGGGGCGAACATCCTGGTCCAGGCGACCGGGGTGGGCGCACCGTCGGGATCCATCACCGTCACGATCGCCTCGCCGATGCCGAGCTGCTGCAGCGCCTCCTCCAGGTCGTAGGCCGACTTCGGGAAGGTGGCGACCGTCTGCTTCAGCGCCTTGGCGTCGTTGGGGGTGTGCGCACGCAACTGGTGCTGCACCCGCGAACCCAGCTGGGCGAGCACGTCGTCGGGCACGTCCTTGGGGGTCTGGGTGACGAAGAAGACGCCGACACCCTTCGAGCGGATCAGGCGTACCGTCTGCGCGATCGCATCCAGGAACGCCTTGGAGGCGCCGTCGAACAGCAGGTGCGCCTCGTCGAAGAAGAACACCAGCTTCGGCTTGTCCACGTCACCGACCTCGGGCAGGTCGTGGAACAGCTCCGCCAGCAACCACATCAGGAAGGTGGAGAACAGCGCCGGCCGGTCCTGCAGGTTGGGCAGCTCCATCAGCGACACCACCCCACGGCCGTCGGGGGCGAGTCGCAGCAGGTCGGCGGTCTCGAACTCGGGCTCGCCGAAGAACTTGTCCGCGCCCTGGGAGGACAGGTTGATGATCGAGCGCAGGATCACCCCGACCGTGGCCGCCGACAGCCCGCCGATCGTCTTCAGCTCCTCCTTGCCCTCGTCGCTGGTCAGGTGGGTGAGCACCGCCTGCAGGTCGGACAGGTCCAGCAGCGCCAGCCCCTGCGAGTCGGCGTAGTGGAACACCAGCCCCAGCGACGACTCCTGCACGTCGTTCAGTCCGAGCACCTTGGACAGCAGGGTGGGTCCGAAGGAGGTGATGGTGGCGCGGACGGGTACGCCGTCGCCGACCCCGCCGAGGGCGTAGAACTCGACCGGGCAGGCGGTCGGCTGCCACTGCTGGCCGATCTTCTGCACCCGGGCGGTCAGCTTGTCGTTGGGTTGACCGGGCGACGCCATGCCGGACAGGTCACCCTTGATGTCGGCGGCGAAGACGGGTACGCCTGCCGCCGAGATCTGTTCCGCCATCCCCTGCAGGGTCTTCGTCTTGCCGGTACCGGTCGCGCCGGCGACCAGGCCGTGCCGGTTCAGCATGCCGAGCGGGATGCGTACGCCGGCCGCCGGAACCGGCGCGTCGTTCTCCATCAGCACGCCGAGGCCGATCGAACCCTCGTCGAAGGTGTAGCCCTTGACGATCGCCTGCGCCTGGGGCGACAGGGTGGGCGCGGCGGCGGGGGCCGTGGGTGCTGCGGGGTTGGCCTGTGGCTGGGCGGCCTGGTTCTGCGGCGTCTCACTCATGAGCCCTAGCGTGGCACAGCGGTGCCGCCGGGCGCAGCCGCCATCGGGTCCAAATCGTAATGATCAACGTCGGGGATGACCCGTGCCCGGTGATTACAGTGGCACAGTGATCTTCAAGCGAGTCGGCGACACCCGCCCGTACCCCGACCACGGCTACGTGCAGAAGCAGTGGGCCGCCATCGCTCCGCACCAGGTGCGTCTCGACCAGCTGGTGACCACCAAGCGCACCCTCGATCTCGAGGCGCTGCTGGAGGAGGACTCCACCTTCTATGGCGACCTGTTCGCCCACGTCGTGTCGTGGCGCGGCGAGCTCTATCTGGAGGACGGCCTGCACCGTGCTCTGCGGGCCGCGCTGCAGCAGCGGCAGACAATGCACGCCCGCGTGCTGGAACTGAAGTAGGCTGGTCCGGTTCCGTAGCACCGTTCAAGGAGTGATTGCGTGGTAGGTCGGATCTGGCGGGTCACCCGGACCCCGCTGACCCTGCTCGCCCTGCTGGCCCTGCTCGGATTCGGGGCGAAGTGGGGTTATGAGAAGGTCACCGCTCCCCTGCCACCGCCCTATGTGGAGCCGTGCACGAACACCCCGGTCACCGACGGTCAGCTCCGGTCGGAGCAGATCACGGTGCGGGTGATGAACGCCGGCAACAAGCGCGGCAAGGCCGCCGAGGTGTCCCAGCAGTTGAAGAAGCAGGGTTTCAAGGTCGCCAAGGTCGGCAACGCCGAGAACCAGCAGGAGAAGTCCAGCGTCCGCGGCGCCGGTCCGGACAACCCGGAGGTCAAGCTGGTCGCCTCCCAGTTCAAGGGGTTCGAGAAGGTCGGCGACGGCCGGGTGGATCGCTCGGTGGAGGTGATCATCGGCACCAACTATGAGTCGATGATCGACAACGCGCCCACCACCATCAAGGTGACCGGCAACACCGTCTGCCTGCCCAGGCCGCCCACCGCCCAGCCCGCCTGACCCTTGGAACGCGAGGCACAGGTGGCTTCGACAAGCTCAGCCACCGTGCGACAAGGTGAGGGAACTCAGGGGTCAGTCGAGGTCTTCCTCGGACTGGGGGTCGAGGCCTCGGCGCCACTTGGCCAGGCGGCCGTACTGGCCGACCTCGCGAAGCCGTTCCTCGACCTGTTCCCGGAACCGGGCCGGGGTGACGATCAACAGTTCGTCACCGACCTGCAGGGCCGTCTGCCCGTGCGGGGTGAACGGCGTACCGTCGCGGATCACCAGCGAGACGACCGTGTCGCGGGGCAACCGCAGCTCGGCCACCTCCACGTTGTGCAACCGCGACCCCTCCGGGATCCGGATCTGCAGCAGGTCGGCCGCGATCTGCTCCATCGGCGCGACCTCGACCTCGACATCGGTGGGGCTGTGCTCGATCACGCTGAGCCACTTGGCCACCCGCGGCAGGGTCGGCGCCTGGAGGAGCGTGAACACGACCACGATGACCAGCACGATGTCGAACAGCCCCTCGGCCCCCGGGACCTGCTCCACCATCGGCACGGTGGCCAGGATGATCGGTACCGCCCCCCGCAGGCCCGCCCAGGACAGGAACGCCTGCTGCCGCCAGGGCACCTTGAACCAACTGGCACAGGCCAGCACCGACAGTGGCCGGGCGACCAGGGTGAGGAACAGCCCGGCGGCCAGCGCGACCAGCACGGCGTACAAGGTGATCCGGGCCGGAGTCGCCAACAGCCCGAGCATCACGAACAGGCCGATCTGGGCGATCCAGCCGATGCCCTCGACAAAGGAACGGGTGGCCACCCGGTGCGGCAGCCGCCCGTTGCCGAGCAGCACCGCGCAGACGTAGACCGCCGCGAATCCGGAGGCGTGCACCGCCGTGCCGACGCCGTACGCCAGCACGGCCCAGAAGACGGTGGCGATCGGATAGAGACCGGAGCTGGGCAGAGCGATGTTGCGCAGCAGCTTGACCCCGAACCAGCCCAGCACGATTCCCACGAAGACACCGGCGGCCAGCTCGAAGAGCACCATCGCGACGAAACCGGGTACGCCGCCATCCAGGTGTCCGCCGGCGGCCAGCCGGCTCAGCTCGGCCACCAGCAGGACGGTCGGGGCGTCGTTGAGCCCGGACTCCGCCTCAAGGGTGGAGCGGAGCCGCGCGGGGAGTGGCACCCGGCGCAGCACCGAGAAGACCGCCGCCGAATCGGTCGGCGAGCAGACCGCGCCGAGCAGGGCCGCGAGCCAGGGATCCAGGCCCAACACGAAGGTGCCGAACGCCCACATCACCCCGACGCTGACCAGGGTGCCGACGGTGGCCAGCAGCCCCGCCACCGGGATCGCCCCGCGGATCTCCACCCACCGCGTTGTCAACCCGCCCTCAGCCAGGATCAGCACCAGGGCCGCGAAGCCCAGCGAGTGCGCCAGCTCGGCGTCGTTGAACGACGGGAACACGTGCGACACGTCGATCGCCATGCCGAGCAGCAGGAACAGCAGCAGCGACGGGAGCCCGAGTCGGGTGCCGATCCGCGAGGAGATGATGGCGATAAGCGCCACGACCGAGCCGACCAGCATCCACCAGTCCAGCTCCACGCGTACTCCCCTCGTCGGGGCCCAGCTTTTCACAGCCGACACGACGACGGGGACGACGCCCATTGGCGCCGCCCCCGTCGGGTGAGTGGGTGACCGATCAGGTGAGCACTGTGGTGAAGCGCTCGTTCAGCTCACGGTCGACGTAGAAGATGCCCTTGCCGAGCTGATCGACGGTCCAGCGGACCACGGGGCGATCCCGGTAGGCGTGGTAGCCACCGGCGAACACCTCGTTGCGGTTGCCGCAGGGGTCGAAGAAATAGATCGTGGTGCCGCGGGTGATGCCGTGCTGGGTCGGACCGATGTCGACCGAGACGTCGTCCATCGAGAACAGCGAGGCGGCGCGACCGACCTTGCTCCAGTCGTCGAGCTGGAAGGCGAAGTGGTGCAGTTTGGCCTGCGGGCCACCGATCACGGCGATGTCGTGCACCTTCATCCTGGCCGACAGCCAGGAGCCGGCGAGCTGGTGGTCGTCGTCGAGGGAGGTCTGGACACGCTCGGTCGGGAAGAAGTCGAGCACGTCCATGAAGAACTTCTCGGTCAGCGCCGGGTCCTCGGCGGTGATCAGCGCGTGGTCGATGGCGGGCACACCGACCCCGGCCAGCTCCCGCGGGAAGACCTCGGGGTTGATGAAGCCGACCTCGTTGGAGACCGCGGTCATCTCACTGTAGACCTCGATCACGTGGTCGCTCGGGGTGATGATCCGCAGGCCGTCGCCCACCTCGGGGTTGTCGCCCTTGCTCATCCGCTCGGTCATCGCACCGAAGGTCTTCGCCTTCTGCTCGATCTGCTCGAGGTCCTCGTTGTTCGCGACCTTGTAGCCCAGCTTGACCAGACCGACGCCGCCCTCCTCGAGCACCAAGCTGTGGTGATCCCACTCGTCCCAGCCCTTGAAATAGGCCTTGCCGTCGATGTCGCCCTGGAACTTCATGCCGAGCGTACGCTCGTAGTGCTGCTTGGCCTCATCCAGGTCGGTGACGCGTGCGTGCACATAGCCCAGCCGAATTACTCCCATGGCGCCCAGCTCCTTTGCCGTAGTTATCCCGTGGTACCGATCTCGGCACTACCTGAACACTATCGTCCCGCGCGGGCGGCCACGGAACCACCTGTTCCTCAGAACGGAACGAGTCGCCGCCGCGGACGCCCCCGGACCAACGAAAAGAGGCTCCGCCCACGCGCTGGGCGGGGGCGGAGCGTTGGCGGTGACGGCGGGATTTGAACCCGCGGTAGGTCTCCCTACACTCGCTTTCGAGGCGAGCTCTTTCGGCCGCTCAGACACGTCACCGTCGACCAAGATAGCAATCCGGCCGGCGCTGGCGCCAATCCAATTCCTTGATCAGGGGCCGGTGACGGCGGCGATCGCGCCCACGACATGGGGCAGGTTGCCCTCGTTCAGCGCGGCGACGCAGATCCGGCCCGAGTCGAGCCCGTAGACGCCGTACTCCTCACGCAGCCGGACCATCGACTCCTTGCTCAGCCCCGAATAGGAGAACATCCCGTTCTGGGTGGTGATGTAGGACCAGTCCACCTCGGGCCGGGCCACCTGCAGCCCGTCGCGCAGTCCTTGGCGCATCGCCTTGATCCGGTCGCGCATCCGGGCCAGCTCGCTCTCCCACAGCTGGCGCAGGTCGTCGTTCTCCAGCACCATCGCCACCACCTTGGCGCCGTGGCTGGGCGGGTTGGAGTAGTTGGTGCGGACCACGATCTTCAGCTGGCTGAGCACCCGCTTGACCTCGTCGGCGTCGGCGCAGACCACCGACAGCGCCCCGATCCGCTCGCCGTAGAGGCTGAAGGTCTTGGAGAAGGAGGTGGTGACGAAGGTGGTCAAACCCGACTCGGCGAACAGGCGTACCGCCCGGCCGTCGGTCTCGATGCCACTCGCAAAACCCTGGTACGCCATGTCCAGCAGCGGCACCAGCTGGGCCTCGCGGACCACCTCGAGCACCTGGTCCCACTGCTCTGGGGTCAGGTCATAGCCGGTCGGGTTATGACAGCAGGCGTGCAGCACGACCACGGTGCCGGGGGCGGCGGCGCGCAGTCCCCCGAGCATGCCGTCGAAGTCGACCGAGCGGGTCGCGGCGTCATAGTAGGGATAGCTCTCCACGGTGAAACCGGCCCGGGTGAACAGGGCCCGGTGGTTCTCCCAGCTCGGGTCGGAGATCAGCACCTTCCCGTCGTGGTTCAGCTGGCGCAGGAAGTCGGCGGCCACCTTCAGCCCGCCGGTGCCGCCCAGTGCCTGGACCACGGCCAGTCGCTCCCGGGGAACCGAGTCGCCGAAGACCAGTTGGGCCACGACCTCGTCATAGGCGCGCAGCCCGTCGATCGGCAGATAGCCCCAGGGCGCATGCCCCTCCGCCAGCTTGTCGTCGGCCCGGCGTACGCACTCCAGCAGCGGCACCTTGCCGTTCTCATCGGTATAGACGCCGACGCCCAGGTTGACCTTCTCGTCGCGACTGTCGGAGTTGTACGCCTCGGTGAGACCGAGGATCGGATCGCGGGGGGCGCCCTGGACGCCGCTGAGGATGCTCATGGCACGATCCTGTCATCTCGGGCCGAGCGGTCGCACCCCCGTTTCAGGGCGCGGGCAACTCGTGCCGGGCCGGGTCAAGGAGCACGACCGGCCCGGCCACCCGGAAACTGATCTCGGTCCCGGCGACCAGGTCGGCCGCATCGTGGTGCCGCATGGTGATAGGTACGCCGTCGACGTCGAGGTGGGCGATCACGTCGTGTCCGAAATAATCGGTGCGCAGCACCCGGGCCCGCAACGGTCCGGCGGCGTCGACCCGCAGCTGCTCGGGTCGGATCAGCACCTCCGCGCTCGCTCCCGGGGCCGGTTCCGGCCCGACGCAGACCAGCTCACCCAGACAGGTGTGGATCGCCCCGGCGCCGGCCGCAGTGCCCGGCAGCAGCACGGCGTCGCCGAGAAACAGCGCGGTGGCCCGGTTGTCGGGTCGGGTGTAGAGGCTGACCGGGTCGGCCACCTGTGCCAGCTTGCCGGCGTCCAGCACGGCGACCTGGTCGGCGAAGGAGAGCGCCTCGTCCTGGTCGTGGGTGACCAGCACGGTGGTGACCCGCTCCGAGCGCAAGACCTCCCCCAGTGCCGAGCGGGTCTGGTGCCGCAGCCCGGCGTCCAGGCTGCTGAACGGTTCGTCGAGCAGCACCACCCCGGGCCGCCGCGCCAGCGCCCGGGCCAGCGCCACCCGCTGCTGCTGACCGCCGGAGAGCTGGGCCGGGTGCCGGTCGCGCAACGCGGGCGCAAGGCTCACCAGCTCCATCAGCTCGGCCACCCGCTGCCCGCTGCGCCGCTCGGCACGGGACAGCCCGAAGCCGATGTTCCCGGCCACGGTGAGGTGCGGCAGCAGCGCACCCTCCTGCGGCACATAGCCGATGCCGCGGCGGTGCACCGGCAGCCGCAGCAGGTCGGCCCCGTCGGCGAGCACCGAGCCGGTGTCGGCGGAGAGGAAACCGGCGATGATCCGCAGCAGGGTGGTCTTGCCCGAGCCGCTGGCACCGACGATGGCGGTAGCCCGCCCGGCCGGGATGTCGAGGTCGATCCCGCGCAGCACGGGGGTGTCGGCGTACGCCTTGGTGACACCGCGCAGCACCAGGTCCATCAGCTCACCCCCACCGAATCGGTCCCGCCGGCCGCCGCCGGCGAGAGCCGGTGCAGCAGCCAGGTCATCGGCGCCGACAGCAGGATCATGCACAGGGCAAACGGCGCCGCGCCACGATAGTCGATCTCGCTGCTGGCCGACCAGAACTCCACGGCCAGGGTGCGGGTACCGGTCGGCGCGAGGACCAGCGTCAGGGTCAGCTCGTTGACCACCCCGAGGAACACGAGCGCGAAACCGGCGCCGGTGGCCGGGGCTGCCAGCCGGGCGGTGGTCGACCAGAAGGCCGCCAGCGGCGTACGCCCCAGGGTGCGCGCCACGTCCTCGTGCACCGTCGGGATCTGCGCCAGCCCGGCCCGCAGGGTGACCAGCACCCGCGGCAGCAGCAGCACCGCGTACGCCACCACCAGGTTGGCGAGGGTCTGATAGAGCACCGGAACCAGGTCGAGCGCGGCCACCACGAACGCCAGCGCGACCACGATCGAGGGGACGGCCGAGGCGATGTAGGCCACCCGCTCCGACAGCCGCGCCCAGAACCCGGGATGCCGCACCACCAGGTGGGCCACCGGCAACCCGGCGGCCACCGTCCCGGCCGCCCCCAGCACCGCCAGGCTCAGGGTCTGCAGCAGCGACTCCAGCACCTGTGGCGTCCACACCTCGGTGCCGCCGGCGAGCAGCCAGCCGGCCAGCACCCCGACGGGTACGCCGAGCGCCAGCAGGGTCGCTCCGGCCACGGCCGCCAGCGAGGGCAGCGTCCAGGCCCCCAGCCGCAGCGGCTCGGCGACCCGGGCCGACCCGCTGCCGACCCGGGCCAGGGAGGTGTTGCGACGCAGGCGCGCGTCGAGCGCGAGGATCAACAGGCAGGCCAGCACCAGCACCCCGGCCAGGGTGGTCGCCGCCTCGGAGGCGAAGGTGCTCTGGTACTGCGACATGATCGCGGTGGTGAAGGTGTCGAAACGCATCATCGCGAAGGCGCCGTATTCACTGAGCAGGTGCAGCGCGACCAGCAGCAACCCGCCGGCCAGCGGCAGCCGGATCAGCGGCAGCACGGTCGAGAAGAACCGACGCCAGGGACCGTGCCCGAGACTGGCGGCGGTGTCGGTGAACGAGCCGTCCAGGGTGGCCAGGGTGGCCCCGACCGGGATCATCACCAGCGGGTAGTAGGAGAGGGTCGAGACCAGTACCCCGCCCCACACGCCGCCGATGGAGGGCACGACCGAGACCCAGGCGTACGCGTTGACGAACGCCGGGACGGCCAGCGGCGCGGCCAGCAGCAGCCGCCACAGTCGGCGGCCGGGCAGCCGGGTCCGCTCGACCAGCCAGGCCAACCCGACGCCGAGCACCGCGATCAGCGGGCAGGTGAACAACAGCAGCGCGAGGGTGTTGCCGAGCAAGTCGCGGACCCGAGGCCGGGTGAGCACCTCGATGATCAGCTGCGGCTCGGTCCGGGCGGCCTCGACGACCACGAACACCAGCGGAACGAGGCTCCCCAGCAGCACGACAGCGGCCACCGCTGCCAGCAGCAGCGGTGGCCGGGAAGCCGTGGTTCTCGTCCGGGGGATGCGCCCCGGCCGCGGAATGGTGGGTGTGGCCATCGACCTCAGGTTAGGCGAGCCGCCCGAACAATCTCAGAGCAGTCCAGCGGCCGTCATCAACTCGGTCACCTTGGCGCCGTTGAGCTTGTCCATATCCACCTTGGGCGGCTGCAGATCGGCGATCGGGATCAGCCCCGTGGCCAGCTGCGCCTTCGGGTTCACCGCGTATTCGAAGCCGGTCTCGGCCAGCGCCGCCTGTCCGGTGACCGAGGTGATGTGGGCCAGGAACGCCTGCGCCGCGGCCGGGTTCTTCGACGACTTCAGCACCCCACCGCCGGAGACGGACACGAACGCGCCCGGGTCGGAGTTCTTGAAGTAGTGCAGCTTGACGTTGCCGGAGTTCTCCTTGGTCTTGGCCTGGTCGGAGAACCAGTAGTAGTGATAGATCACCGCGGCGTCGACCTCACCGGCGTTGACCGCCTTCATCGCGGTCGAGTTTCCCTTGTAGGGCTTGTGACCCTCCTTCATCGCCTTCAGCCAGGCGGCGGTCTCCTGCTCCCCCTTGAGCTGCAGCAGCGCCGAGACGATGGCCTGGAAGTCTGCACCCGTGGGGGAAGCGGCCCAGCGGCCCTTCCACCTGGGGTCGGCCAGCTCCTGCAGCGTCTTCGGCAGGTCGGCCTCCTTGAGCTTGCTGGTGTTGTACGCCAGCACCGTCGAGCGGGCGGCGATGCCGGTCCAGGTGCCGGTGGCCGGGCGGAGCTCGGCCGGCACGTTGGCGGTCGCCTCCTGACCGACCGGGGCGAACAGCCCGGCGTTGGCGACCTGGACCATGGCCGGGGAGTTCTCGGTCAGGAACACGTCGGCCGGGGTCCGGTCCTTTTCCTTGAGCAGCTGGTTGGACATCTCGGTGTCCGAGCCCTGGCGGATCTCCACCTTCACCCCGGTCGCCTTCGTGAACCCCTCCGCCCACGCCTTGGTGAGGTTGTCGTGCTGGGCGTTGTAGACGGTGATGGTGCCACTCGGCGCCGACGGCGCACCGGACGCGGCGCCGGGGGCCGGCGTGCCGGAGGAGCCGTTGCCGCAGGCGGTCAGCGCGACCAGCGGGCTCGCGGCGAGGGCGCCGATCAGGGTGCGACGGGACAGGTTGTTCATGGCCACCTCTCTGGGATCTGTGCAGCCGCAAACTATTAGGCAAGCCTTACCTATGGCAAGGAGCCTCAGCGATTTTGCTCGAAGAACGAGGTGAGAAGTTGGCCACACTCTGCCTCCCGGATCCCCGAAACCACCTCGGGTCGATGGTTCAGCCGCGGGTCGCGGACCACGTCGAACAGCGAGGAGACCGCGCCCGCCTTGGGGTCGAAGGCGCCGAACACCAACCGGCCGACCCGCGCGGCGACGATCGCGCCGGCGCACATCGTGCACGGCTCGAGGGTGGACACCAGGGTGCAGTCGAGCAGCCGCCAGCGATCACCGATGCCCGGTGCCGCGCGGCGCAGGCAGAGCACCTCGGCGTGCGCGGTGGGGTCACCGGTCTGTTCGCGCTCGTTGCCGGCGGCGACCAGGGGCGCCCCGCCGGGGTCGAGCAGCACCGCGCCGATCGGCACGTCGCCGGCGCTGGCCGCCGCCCGGGCCTGCTGCAGCGCAAGCTCCATCGCGGCATCCCAACGACTGGGCATCATCGCAGCATCCTGTTTCGGCGTACGCCTAGTCGAACGACTCGACCGCACGCCGGAAGGCTGGGCCGACGCTGATCCTGTCGGCGATCTGCCCGAGCAACTCGTCGGAGTCGGAGTCGTAGTCGTCGCAGAACGCCTCCATCTCGAACTCGCTCACGCCGAGATCGGCCAGCAGTCCGAGGTCACCCATCGGTTCGGAGTCATCGTCGGTGTCGGGAATCTCCTCCACACCGAGGAAATCGGCGATGTCGCGGCCGATCGGCCAATCCCCCGCCGCGGCGGCGTCGGAGAGCAGCACCTGCACGTTGGCGCCGCGGACGCGGACGATCGCGAACACCTCACCGACCAACGACACCATGCCGATGGCCCCGGCGTCGGCGGGCTGGCGGCGCAGCTGGCCGATCAACTCGTCCAGGTCGTTGGCCAGGTCCAGGGCGAGGGCGGTGGCGACGGGCTGACCGTCCTCGCGATAGATCCCGACGACCAGATCAATGTCGTCGACGCCGGCGTCCTCGAGGTCGTCGTAGTCATCATCATCGTCGTCGTCGTCGTCGTCATCGCCGAGATCCAGCTCGTCCAGGTCGTCGTCCAGGTCGTCCCGGTCGTCGCGGGAGGGCAACTCGAACTCCTCGAGCTCCTCGTCGTCACGGTTCGACATGGGCGTCCTCCTGCGTCGGCAATCCGGCTCCAATGGTGTCAGAGATCCGGCCGGGGTACACCTCCGCCCCGCTGGTCCTCCCCCGTAGCATGGCGCCATGGCAGACAGTGGTGATCGACCCGCAGCTGGATACGTGACCGGACCCGAGTACAACCGGGACACCACCTACATCGACGACCGGATCGTTGCCGACGCGAGTCCGGGCCGCGACGCCGAAGGCCGGGGACTGTGGCCGGTGGAGCCCGGGCGGTATCGGCTGGTGGCCGCCCGGGCCTGCCCCTGGGCGAACCGGACGGTGATCGTACGCCGACTGCTCGGCCTGGAATCCGTGCTCTCGTTGGGAATGCCGGGCCCGACCCATGACGAGCGGTCGTGGACCTTCGACCTCGACGCCGAGGGACTCGACCCGGTGCTCGGGATCCACTTCCTGCGCGACGCCTACAACAAGCGGGTCCCGGACTATCCGCGTGGGGTGACGGTCCCGGCCGTGGTGGAGGTCGCGAGCGGGGCGGTGGTCACCAACGATTTTCCGCAGATGACCCTCGACTTCTCCCTGGAATGGACCGCGCACCACCGCGAAGGCGCCCCAGAGCTCTATCCGGAGCGGTTGCGTGATGAGATCGACGAGGTGGCCCAGCGGATCTACACCGAGGTCAACAACGGCGTCTACCGTTGCGGCTTCGCCGGCGAGCAGGAGGCCTACGAGAAGGCGTACGACCGGCTCTTCACCGCGCTGGACTGGCTCGAGGAACGCCTGTCCACACAGCGATTCCTGGTGGGTGACACGATCACCGAGGCCGACGTGCGGTTGTTCACCACGCTCGCCCGCTTCGATCCCGTCTATCACGGCCACTTCAAGTGCAACCGGCAGAAGCTGAGCGAGTTCCCGGCCCTGTGGGCGTACGCCCGGGACCTGTTCCAGACCCCAGGCTTCGGCGACACCACCGACTTCGTGCAGATCAAGCAGCACTACTACGTGGTGCACCGCGACATCAACCCGAACCGGGTGGTGCCGTCCGGCCCGGACCTGCGGGACTGGCTCACCCCGCACCACCGCGAGCAGTTGGGCGGTCGCCCGTTCGGCGACGGTACGCCTCCCGGCCCGGTCGCCGCCGGCGAGGAGGTGCCGGTCGGCCACGGGCCCACCGGCGGCGTCCCGACGGCCGAGGAGACCGCGCATGCGCTCGAGGCGGCGCACTGACCCACGTTGGCCGAGCCTGTCGAAGCTGGCTGAGCCTGTCGAAGCTGGCTGAGCCTGTCGAAGCTGGCTGAGCCTGTCGAAGCCACCAGCTCGAGCATTGTCCCTTCGACAGGCTCAGGGACCCGACGGGCGGTGAACGCTAGGGTGAGTCCGTGGAGGTAACCGTCGTCGACCACCCGCTGGTGGCGCACAAGCTGACCCTGCTGCGTGACCAGCGCACCGACACCCCGACCTTTCGGCGGGTGACCGAGCAGTTGGTCACCCTGCTCGGTTATGAGGCGACCCGTGCGGTGCGCGTCAAACCGCACCGGGTGACCACCCCGGTGACCGAGGCCACCGGCGTACACCTGGAATCGCCGCCGCCGCTGGTGGTGCCGATCCTGCGCGCCGGGCTGGGCATGCTGGACGGCTTCCTGCGTCTGGTCCCGACCTCGGAGGTCGGCTTCGTCGGGATGATGCGCAACGAGGAGACCCTGCAGCCGGTCACCTATGCCGAGCGGCTGCCCAACGACCTGTCCGGGCGGCAGTGCTATGTGCTGGACCCGATGCTCGCCACCGGCGGCTCGCTGGCCGGCTGCATCAACTTCCTGGTCGAGCGCGGGGCGGACCACATCACCTGCATCTGCCTGCTCGCGGCACCCGAGGGAGTCCAACGGGTACAGGAATTGCTCGGCGACCTCGACGTGCCGTGCAACCTGGTGGTGGCCGCGGTGGACGAGCGGCTGAACGAGGTCGGCTATATCGTGCCGGGCCTCGGCGACGCCGGTGACCGGCTCTATGGGATGGCCGAATAGGGTCACCCGATGCCGCGAAAGATCATCCTGGACTGCGATCCCGGCCACGACGACGCGATCGCGATGCTGCTCGCGCACGGCAGCCCGGAGGTCGACCTGGTCGCGGTGACCACCGTGGCCGGCAATCAGACCCTGGCGAAGGTGACCCGCAATGCCCAGTCGGTGGCGACCGTGCTCGGGATGCGCGGGGTGCCGATCGCGGCCGGTTGCGACCGGCCGCTGATCCGCGGTCAGGAGGTGGCGCACACCATCCACGGTGAGTCGGGCATGGACGGCCCGCGGCTGCGCGAGCCGACCACCGAGATCGCCCCGCTGCACGCGGTGCAGCTGATCGTCGACCTGGTCATGTCGCACGAACCCGGTGAACTGACCCTGGTCCCGACCGGTGCGCTGACCAACATCGCGCTGGCCGCCCGGCTGGAGCCGCGGATCGTCGAGCGGGTCCGCGAGGTGGTGCTGATGGGCGGCGCCTGCCACATCGGAAACTGGACCCCGGTCGCCGAGTTCAACATCAAGACCGATCCCGAGGCGGCGCAGATCGTGTTCGGCGCCGGCTGGCCGGTGACCATGGTCGGGCTGGACGTCACCCACCAGGCACTCGCCACCCCCGAGGTGCGGCGGCGGATCGACGCGGTCGGCACCGAACCGGCCCGGTTCGTGCTGGAACTGTTCGACTTCTTCGGCGGCACCTACCGGGAGCTGAACGGGTTCGACTCCCCGCCCGTGCACGACCCGTGCGCGGTGGCCTATGTGATCGACCCGAGCGTGCTGACCACCCGCCGCACGCCGCTGCACGTCGAGCTGACCGGATCCCACACCCTCGGCATGACGGTCGCCGACTTTCGCGCCGAGGCACCAGCCGACTGTCCGACGCAGGTGGCGGTGCAGCTCGACTTCGACCGGTTCTGGGGGCTCGTGGTGGACGCGTTGGAGCGGATCGGGGAGGTGCCTTCGTGAGCGAGGAACCCGTTGGCGGCCGCAGGCGGATCGCCGTGCTCGGGTCGATGAACGCCGACCTGACGGTGCGTACGCCGCGGCTGCCGCACGGCGGGGAGACGGTGACCGGTTCGGAGTTGGAGATCAACCCGGGTGGGAAATCCTCCAACCAGGCCGCCGCCGCGGCCCTGCTCGGCGCCGACGTCGCCCTGGTTGCCCAGGTCGGCGCCGACGCCCACGGTGACCTGCTGCTGGAGGAGGCCCGGCGGGCCGGGGTGGACGTCGACCGGGTGGGCCGGCTGTCGGGGGTGGCGACCGGGACCGCGATGATCGCGGTCGACGACGCCGGCGAGAACTTCATCATCATCTCCCCCGGTGCGAACGGGCGGATGGCGGTGCACCACGTGCACGAGCACGCCGAACTGTTCGACCAGGCGGGACTGCTCTGCCTCTGCCTCGAGGTCGGCCAGGACGTGGTGCTCGCCGCCGCGCAGCAGGCCGCGCGCCGCGGCGTACCAGTGCTGTTGAACCTGTCTCCGTCGGCGCCGGTACCGGACGAGCTGCTGCGGGCGACCGAGGTGCTGCTGGTCAACGAGCACGAGCTGGCCGACCTGGCCGGAAGTGCGGTGCCTCTGGACCAGGCGGCGGAAACCCTGGCGGGCAAAGGAATTCGACGGGCCGTGATCACTCTGGGCGCCGAGGGTGCGCTGGTCATCGACGGGGACCACAGCGAGCGGGTCGCTGGTGTCCGGGTGGAAGCGGTGGACACCACCGGCTGCGGGGACGCATTCACCGGGGCGCTGGCGCATCGGCTCGTCGAGGGCGACGATCTGGTCGCCGCGGCTCGGGTCGCGGTCCGGGTGGCCGGTATCGCCGCCACGAAACCCGGCGCCCAGCGCTCCTATCCGACCGCTGACGAGCTCACCGCCGGGCCCGAGGACTGAACGCCGGCCCCCGGCGTGCAATGCTCACCCGGTGAGCGACACCCCCCGGGTCCCGTGGCTGGCCTCCGATCTGCGTCGGCTGAACATCGCCTCGGTGCCGGCGATGCTGTTGTCGGTGCCGGTCTATCTGTTGACCCGCCGCGACCAGTTCGCTTTCCCAGTCACCTGGCTCTGCTATTGGGGGTTGTACGCCGCCTCCGCGGCCGCCCTGATCGCGCTGACGTTCGGGCGTCTGTCTGGGGACCGGTTGCGGTTGGCGGCGCTGCACGGGCGGGTGCAGGAGCGCGGGCTGACCGGACGGCTGATGCGCCGGCGCCGCTGGCGCATCTTCCTCACCGGCGGGGAGGCACCGACCTGGTCGGCCCTGATCTCGGTCATCTCGCTGGCGATCGTGGTCGCGCTGGCCGTCGCGCAACGCAACCCGGCGGGCAGCCTGCTGCTCGCTTCCGGCGTCGTCGCAGTGCTCGGGTCCTGGTTGAACATCCTGTTCACCTTCGCCCTGCACTACGCACGGATCGACCTGCGAGACGGCGCACTGGGCTTTCCCGGTGAGGGATCGCGCGCCTTCTCCGACTACTTCTATCTGGCGGTGGCCGGCCAAGTCACCTTCGGCACCACCGACGTCGAGGTGCGCAGCAGGCGCATGCGGCGCGCGGTGACCTGGCACGCACTGGTCGCGTTCGCCTTCAACACGGTGATCGTTGCGATCCTGGTCAGCCTGCTGGTGTCCTGAGCTCAGTTGCCGACGATGCTGTCGGTGTACGCCTCTGCGGCCGGCACCGGCTTCGCGAGCAGCCCGACCTCCTGCATGAACGTCGACATCGCCTCCCAGCCAAGGCGATCCTGCCGCCCGATCGAACCCGCCCCGCCATAGAGCGGGATGGTGGCCTCCAGGGTTCCCAAGGCCGATTTCTGCTGCTCCGGCACGGAAAGGTTCGGCACCCACTTCTTCGACTGCTGCACCGCCTCGGCGGGATTGGCGATGATGTCGGAGATGGCGCGCTGGATGGCCCGGGTGACGGCCTTCAGGTCTTCGGCGTTGTTCTTGATGGTCGTTTCGCTGGCGCCCAGGCCGGTCCCGATCAGCGGCACCGTGCCCTTGGCGATGGGGATGGTCCGGATGGGCAGGCCGCCGCTGCTCAGGCGTACCGCGTCGTTGTTCGAGTAGCCCATCACCGCATCCACCTGCTTGCCGGTCAGCGCCGCCTGCTGGGTATAGCCGATGTTCTTCACCTGCACGTCGTTCTGGCTCAATCCAGCCTGCTTGAGCAGGGCCAGCAGCCCGAACCAGGTCTCCCCGTAGGGCCCTGGTACGCCGACGCTGCGGCCCCGCAGATCGGCGGCGGCGCGGATCGGTGAATCCTCCCGCGTCACCAGCACGACCGGATATTCCTGATACAGGGTGGCGAAATTGACGATCGGGACACCCTGCGAGCGGGACTGCAGCATCTCGGCGGCACCGGCCCAGACCACCTGCTCGGTGCCGGCCTGCAGCGCCCCCAGCAGCGGCTCGTTGGCGCCGTGGTGCCGCAGGGTGACGTCGACTCCTTCCGCGGCGAAATAGCCCTTGTCCGCGGCCACATAACAGGGGGCGAACTGGATGTCCGGGGTGTAGGTGAGCCCGATCGTCAGCACCCGGCCGGCAGGTTTTCCGTTCTGGGCCGGGGTCGTGGGGGAGGTTGCGGTGCAGGCGGCGAGGCCGGACACCGCGGTCGCACCGAGGGCGGTCAGAAACAGTCGACGATTCATCGGTTCTCCTTGGTGGAAACGGAAATTTGGGATTCGCGTGCCGCTGTCGGGCGGAGCGGATCAGTCCAGGACTCCAGCAGCAGCATGATCAGATAGATGACGATGGCCAACAGGCAGAGCATCAGCAGGGTGGAGAACAGCCCGGTCGTGTCGGCGGTCGACGCCTGCACCGACAACACCATGCCCAGCCCGTTGCCGCCCATCACCAGCTCGCCCACCACCGCACCGGTGATCGACAGGGTGAACCCGTTGCGCAGGCCGGTGAGCACCGCGCGCTGGGACAGCGGCCCCTCGATGTGGCGCAGCAGTTGCCAGCCAGCGGCACCGTCGAGCTGGGCAGCCTCTTTCAGCTCCGGGTCCACACCTCTGACCCCGAGCACGGTGGCCAGCACCACCGGGAAGAAGACCAGCAGGGCGCACAGCAGCACGATCGGCAGCAGCCCATAACCGACCCAGAGCACCAGCAGCGGCGCGACGGCCACCGCCGGGATGGCCTGGGAGGCGGCGAGATAGGGCGCGGTCGCAGTCTCGACCAGGCGTACCTTCGCGATCAGATAGGCCAGCGGCAGCGCGATCGACGCCGCCAGCGCCGAACCGAGCAGCGCCTCGACGATGGTGGTGCCTGTCCAGGCGAGCAACTGGCCCGCGGCAAGGTCCTGTCCGAATCGCTGGGCGACCGCGACCGGTGTCGGGAGCAGGGTGATTGGCACGGCGCCGACCGCCGTGACCAGCTGCCACCCGAGGAGGATCGCGGCGCCGAGCAGCAGCGGGGCCAGGATCCGGGCGGTGCTGCGTCGCCGGTGGTTAGCGGGCGCGACGAAGTGCCCGGTGCTGGGTTCTGGTCGGCCCACGTCGCACTCCCTCCGGTCATCGTGGACCGGGGTGGCGAACGCAGGCGTACGCCGCAGGGCGCCGACGACCCTGCTGGTCGCCGAACGCGCCCGATGGGCGTACGCGAGCGAACCGTGCGCCTCCCATCCGGACTTTAACCGTCGGCGCCGGAATTCCACCGGCTCAACCGCCTCCCTTGCGGGAAGCGGGTCGCGGACTATCACCGCCGGTTCGGACTTTCACCGACCCCGGAGCACGTTGCTTGCTGCACGCACAATAGCGCACCCCGTCAAACGGGCGAGCCGTGTCGTCCCATCCAGCGAACCGCTGGCACCGCTGCCGACTACCCGCTGCCATCCAGCGAACCCACGAGCCATCCGTCGAACCCACGAGGGGTCGATCGATGGCATCGCGGTTCGCTGGATGGCGGGGTGAGCCGGGGACAGTCCCCGCTCAGAAGTAGTAGGGGAACCGAGACCAGTCGGGGTCGCGCTTCTCCAGGAAGGCGTCTCGGCCCTCGACGGCCTCGTCGGTCATGTACGCCAGCCGCGTCGTCTCGCCGGCGAAGACCTGCTGCCCGACCAGCCCGTCGTCGACGGCGTTGAACGCGAACTTGAGCATCCGCTGCGCGGTGGGCGACTTCTGGCAGATGGCGGCGGCCCAGTCGAGGCCGAGCTGCTCGAGCTCGTCGTGCGGGGCGACCCGGTTGACCGTGCCCATCCGCATCCCGTCCTCGGCCGAATATTCCTCGCCCAGGAAGAAGATCTCGCGGGCGAACTTCTGGCCCACCTGGCGCGCCAGGTAGGCCGATCCGTAACCCGCGTCGAAGGAGCCCACGTCGGCGTCGGTCTGCTTGAACCGGGCATGCTCAGCGCTGGCGATGGTCAGGTCGCAGACCACGTGCAGCGAGTGCCCACCACCGGCCGCCCAGCCGTTCACCATGGCGATCACCACCTTCGGCATGAACCGGATCAACCGCTGCACCTCGAGGATGTGCAGTCGGCCGGCCCGCGCCTGCTGCACCGTGTCGGCGGTCTCGCCGTCGGCGTACTGATAGCCCGAACGCCCGCGGATCCGCTGGTCCCCGCCGGAGCAGAACGACCACACCCCGTCGGCTGGCGCCGGCCCGTTTCCGGTCAGCAGCACGCAGCCCACATCCGGGCTCATCCGCGCATGGTCGAGTGCGGTATAGAGCTCGTCCACCGTGTGCGGCCGGAACGCGTTGCGCACCTCGGGACGGTTGAACGCGATCCGCACCGCGGGCACCTCCACCGCTCGGTGATAGGTGATGTCGATGAAGTCGAAGCCGTCGACCGGGCGCCAGTGTTCGGGATGGAAGCTCACCCGACCACCGTAGTGGCCGGCGGATGGTTCCGCTTCCACCGCACGCAGGAGTGACCGCACGGCGGGTTAGAAAGACAGTTCCGAATCGATCCATCGAGGTGAGCATGACCGAGAGCTACGTCTCCGCAGCCGGACTGCGCCGCTGGTCATCGTCACTGCGCCGTGACGGCGAGGAGGGTGCCGCGCAGGTGGGCGAGGCGCTGCGGGCGATCGGCGCCGAGGCCGGCTGCTGGGGGGCGGACGCCGCCGGTGACGCCTTCGCCCGGGCCTACCTGCCCGCCATCGCGCCCCTGCTGGCCGCCGCCCTCACCTCGGGTGACCAGGTCGCCGACCTGAGCGACCGCCTGGACACCTCGGCGCACAACTACCAGCGCACCGAGGCCGAGAACAGCGAACGGGCCGCCCGATGACGATCACGGCGAACGCGGGTCCGCTGGTTCCCGAATGGGTGTACGCCGACAGCTTCCCCCAGGCGGACGAGGAGGCACTCGACCGGCTCTCTGCCGGGTGGGCCTCGCTCGGTGAGGCCCTGCAGGCCGGCGGTGCAGACGTGCACGGCACCGCCCGGCAGTTGGCCACCGAACACCGCGGGGAGGCCAACGAGGCGGCCGGCCAGCGGCTGCAGCTGGTCGGTGACTGGTTGGGACGCGGGCATGCCGGCTGCACCTCCGCCGCCGAGTCGTGCAGCAGGGCGGCGGTCCTGGTCCGGGTGGCCAAGCTCGCCATGAACCTGGTGCTGCAGTCGCTGGTGGTGGCCAGCTTCAAGACCGTGCTGACCTCTGCGGCCAAGGGCCCGATCGGCCTGGCCGGGGCCGCGGTGCAGCTGCGGCAGCTCCAGGTGGTGGCCCAGGCTCGGCTGCAGGCGCTGGCCCGGGCGCTGGCCGAACGGCTGGGGACGCTCGCGCCGACGGTGCAGCTGGCGCCCTCGCCGCGGCCGACCGGGCGTACCTCCGCCGCCGAGGTCGAGTCCAAGGTGGCCGCCCTGGGCGGCAGCGAGGCCCATTCGCGGCGGTTGGCGGAGCGGCCCGAAGCGGACCCGCGCAGCCTGGCCGCCGATCGGGCCTTCGGCCCGGATCAGCGCACCGCGCTCGACCGATCGGCCGGTGCAGTGCTGGACCGGGCGGTCGCCAGCGCCGGGACCGGGGCGGCTCCGGGCGGCGATGGACCGCTCTCCCCGGACGCCGATCCGTGGCAGTTGAGCGGCCTGGCGGGATCCGACCCGGGTACGCCGGATCCGAGCTCGTCGGCTCCGCCTGGGAGCAACCCGGGTGCCGATCCGTTCGGTCTGGACAGCGACAGCCTGCTGGCTGCGGCCGGTGAGGTGACCCCGGAGGAACTCGACCGCAGCGGCCTCGGGCCGGCCAGTGACCGGGCGGAGGACGCTGCGACCGAGCCCGGGGACGAGGCCGGTACGTCCGCTGCGCCCGGTCCAGCGGGGCCGACCGCTCCGACCACCCAGGCCACCCCGCCCGCCCCGGCCGCGCCGTCGCAGTTGCCGGACATCAGCCCGGCGCCTGGCGCGCCCGCCGACCCCGGACCCGGCACGGCACCTCCGCCGCAGGTCTCGGCGTCGACACCGGCGCCGTCGTCTGGTCCCGCCCCATCCTCGGAGGCGCTCGCGGCGAGGGGATCCGTCGGAGACGGTGCGCCCCCGCCTCGCTCGCAGCCGGTTGAGAGCCCCGCACCGGTACGCCACAGCGGGCACCCCGCCACCGCCGCCGTCTCTCCGCCGGCGGCGCCGGGCGTACCCGCGCCCGAGACCGGACCGTCCGCCACCGCGCCGGTGCCGAGCCCATCGCATCACTCGCAGGCCGACCTCGACCAGACGGTTTCCCGCGGCGACCTGCACCCGACGCCGACGAGTCGCCCGGGCACCCAGACTGCGGCCTGGGCACCCGCGGAGGTCGCCGGAGCGACAGGCTCCTCGGAAGGCATCCGATCCGGAGTCCCGGGATCGACTGGGCAACCGGCGCCAGCCCCCGGTCCGGGCGCCCCGAGCGGCCTGCCCATCGGAGGCCCGCCGGGCGGTATCGCCGGTCCGACGGGATCGCTCGGCCCGCTGCCCTCCGGTCCACTCGCCTCGGGATCGCTCGGCGGCGCATCGCTCGGCGGCGGATCGCTCGGCACCGGATCGCTCGGCGGGGGATCGCTCGGCACCGGATCGCTCGGATCGGGGACCTCCACCGTCCCCGGCACCACGGGAACCGGCCCGATGGCGGGGATGCCGCCGGGCAGCGGTTCCCCGGCCAACCCGGGTTCATCCAGTCCCGGAGGCACGCATCCCGGATCCCAGCCGGGTGCCGGGCACCCCGGTGCCGCGATCCAGGGACAGGCGCCGCCGGGACAGGTGGCGGCTCCGGGCGGAAGCCTTGGCCAGGCAGGAAACCAGGTGTCTGCGCCCGGTCGGGAGACCGCCCCGAAGCCCCCGGGTGGCGCAAACGAGGTGGCCACCCTGCTCGCCACCGGCGGACTGCTGGGCACGGCGTTCGGCCGCCCCGGCGGCTTCCCCACCAGCGATCTGCGTACGGGTACGGGGTTCGCACTCCCCCGGCTGGGACCGGATCAGCTGCGCGGAGCGCTGCCTTCTGAGGATCCGTGGCAAATGGTGTATCAGAAGACTTTACGGCCGGGTGAGGCCGAGGAGTTCTTGTCCGGTCAGCGCACCACTCTCCGTGGCCTGATCCACCCGGCTCATCAGGTGAACCGGCTGGCCACCCCGGCCCAACACTTCGACGTGCTCGGTCTGGGCTTCGGGGTGGAGCAGGGCGAGGGCCGCCTGGTGACCCCCTTCTACCGCGACGCCACGTGGATCGATGTGCTGCGCTGCAACGGAATCCGGGAGGAAGACCTGGTCCTGCCGGTGTCGGAGGAGTGGACCGGGATGAGCGCCGGCTGCACACCCGTGGTGCGCAACCATCGATCCCCGTGGACCGGGACCGGGTACGCCCCGGGCTCGGACTCGGCGTACCCGATCGAGGAGTACGAGCTGCTCGGCCATCTGCGGGTCGCGGTGCCGCACGGCGCGGAGATCTGGCGGCGGTACGCCGACGGTCACGACGAACTGCTCGGCACCCACGACGCCACCACCGGCTTCTGGAATGGCCGCCCGGGGGCCGTGATCAGCCCGCATTCCGATCTCCACAACGGAAAGTTCGCGACCGTCGAGGATCGGCTGGTCCCGGTCCAGGAGTTCGGTCCGGAGCGGGTGGTCCTGCTGACCGAACCCCGCCAGGTGGTTTCCCGGGACCGGATCAGCGGCCTCACCGGGCTGACCACCATCGGCACCTGGGGTGAGGCGCGGGTCCAGGTGCTGCGCAGCGACGGTGCGGCCGTCCTGGTCGACTATCTGGGTGACTCGCTGGAGGAGGCCGAGCAGCTCGGGTTCGTGCAGCTCAACCAGGGCGAGTGGGAGCCCCGCTGGCTTCCCGACGCGGCCATCTCCAACCGTTCGGAGTTCTGCCGCTCGTACGCCTGAGGGTGGGTCGGCCCACCCTCCCATGACCCGGGGAACTCTGCGGACCGATCGGCCAAGCGCACAACTCCGGTCCCACGGAGCGACGCGCCTCGCTGTCCCGCATCCGCTCGTCGGTCTCCGCGCGAGAGAACGGAGTTGTGCGGCTGACGCCAACTCACAGCACTTTGACAGCACCCTGACTTGATTTTGACGTCATCATGACGTCACTATTGGGGTCATGGAGCTTTCGAACTACATCGAGTCGGTGCAGGAGCAGGTGGCGAAGACCACCGCCCTGGCCGACGACCGCGCCAAAGAAGTGGCGCAGACGCTGGGGTCCTCCCTGGACTCCGCTCTGCGCCTCGCCCTGATCCAGGCCCTGACCGATGCGGCGGCCGAGCTCAGCGACCAGACCGGCGAGGAGATCGAGGTCCGGATGAACGGGGCCGAGCCCCAGTTCGTCGTCTCGAGCCCGACCGAGTCCGGGTCGGACGCCGACCCGGAGGATGAGGCGTACGCCCAGGACGAGCCGCAGGCTCGGGTCAGCCTGCGGCTTCCCCAGCCGCTGAAAGCCAGGATCGACGAGCTGGCCGCCACGGAGGGCGTCTCGGTGAACACCTGGCTGATCCGCGCCGCGATGCGGTCGGTACGCCGGGCCAACCGGCCCGGCCGCGGCCCGTGGGGCCCCGGCGGGTTCGGACCGGGCTTCGGTCCGGGTCCCGGCGGGTTCGGTCCCGGCGGTCCCGGGTTCGGTCCCGGCGGTCCCGGCGGGCCAGGATTCGGTCCGGACCACGGTTTCGGCCAGGGACGCCGCGGAGGCCGACGCGGGCCCGGTGGTCGTCGCGGTGAACGCCGCGGCTGGGAACCGCCCGCTCCCCCGGAGCCGCCGCAGCAGCCGGGCGAGGATCCCGAGCAGCGCTGAGCCGCTCAACAATTTCGCAGCCTGACAGCGGGGCCCCTGACCTCCCGAACCCGGCATAACCACTGACAAAGTTGGGCGGGTGGGAGCGGGGCCCCGCGTCGTGGCCGGGGATAACCACCGACAAAGTGCATCCGTGGCAGGCTGGGCGGGTGCGCAACCAGGCCTCCGTGATGCACCTCGACCTGGACGCCTTCTTCGCCGCCGTCGAGCAGCGCGACAAGCCGTCGTTGCGCGGCCGGCCGGTCGTGGTGGGCGGGATCGGGCAGCGCGGGGTGGTGTCCACGGCCTCCTATGAGGCGCGGGTGTTCGGCGTGCGCTCGGCGATGCCGACGCACGAGGCCCGCCGCCGATGCCCGCACGCGGCGTACCTGTCCGGACGCTTCCACGCCTATCGCGAGGCGAGCGAGCGGGTGATGTCCATCCTCAGACAGCTGTCACCGCTGGTCGAGCCGCTGTCCCTGGACGAGGCGTTCGTGGACCTGGCCGCCGCGAACGACCCGCTGCCGGACTTCGCCGAGCCCACGCTGGAAACCCTGGTGGCGACGGTGAAGCAACAACTCGCCGACGCCACCGGCGGGTTGACCGCCTCGGTCGGGATCGGCAGCAGCAAGTTCATCGCCAAGCTCGCCACCGAGCTCGGCAAACCGGACGGCTGCCGCATCGTCGCCCCCGGGACCGAGGTCGAGCTGATCGCGCCCATGTCGGTCGGCACGATCCCCGGGGTCGGCCCGGTGACCCGGGAGCGGTTGGCCCGGATCGGCGCACGCACGATCGCCGACCTGCAACGCACCAGCCTGCACGAGCTGACCCGCGAGCTCGGCCGGGCCGCGGCGACCAACCTGCACGCCTTGGCGTACGCCCGCGACGACCGTCCGGTGCAGGCCGAGCGGGAGGCGAAGTCGATCTCGGTCGAGGACACGTTCGAACACGACGTGCACAGCCGCACCGAGCTGGCCCGGCTGGTCGACCGGGACGCCCGCGAGGTGGCCTCGCGGATCCGCGCCGGGGAACTGTTCGCGCGCACCGTCACCCTCAAGGTGCGGCTGGCCGACTTCACCACGCTCACCCGCTCCCGCACCCTCGACGGGGCCACCGACCGCGCCGAGGTGATTTCCCGGGTGGCGCAGGAAATGCTGTCTGTACTGGATCTGCGCGAAGGTGTACGCCTGCTCGGAGTCGGCGTCGCCGGGTTGACCGGGATCGCCCAGGAGGAACTCTTCTCCACCGAATCCAGCGGAGCCCCCAGCGAGGAGCAGACCGAACAGATCGAGGAGCCGGCCGACACCCGGCAGCGCCGCCGGCCCACCACCTGGCGGCCCGGGGTGGACGTGGTGCACGACGAGTGGGGGCAGGGCTGGGTGTGGGGTTCGGGGCTGGGCCGGGTCACCGTGCGCTTCGAGACCGCGGAGACCGGACCGGGTCCGGTGCGCACCCTGGCGGCGGACGACCCCGCGCTGCGGCTGCTCACGTGAACCGTTGCAGTTGCACACTTGACGGGTGAGTGAGAACACCAGCCCCACCCGTAAGCGCATCATCCTCCACGACATCTCCAGCCGCGCCTGGGAGCATCCGGCCGATCGCGGCGCCCTGGTCGCGCTGCGCAAGCTGCAGGGATTCGACACCATCGTGCGCAAGTGGTCCGGTTTCATCAACGAGCGCATGGTCAAGATGCTGCTGCTCGGATCGAACGTCCGGGTCTCCGAGCGCCAGTTCCCGCGCGTGCACAAGCTGTACGCCGAGGCCGGGCAGTCGCTCGACGTCGCCGACCTGCCCGAGTTGTACGTCAGCGCCTCGCCGTTGCTGAACGCGTACACGATCGGCATGGACACCCCGCGGATCGTGGTCAACTCCGCGCTGGTCGACCTGATGGATGACGACGAACTGCGGTTCGTGCTGGGCCACGAGCTGGGTCACGCGCTGAGCGGGCACGCGCTCTATCGCACGCTGCTCGCCTATCTGATCCAGGTCGGCGCCACCCTCGCCGGCGGGATTCCCTTCGGCTATTGGGGAATCCGCGCGATCATCGCCGCACTCGGTGAGTGGGCGCGCAAGGCAGAGCTCTCCGGCGACCGGGCCGGGCTGCTGGCCACCCAGGACGTCGGCGCGGCGATCCGGGTGCAGATGAAGCTCGCCTCCGGCGGCCACCTGGCCGATCTGGACCAGACCGAGTTCCTCGAGCAGGCGCGAGAATACGACGCCACCGAGGACCTGCGCGACTCGGTGATGAAGTTCATCCTGATCGAGGAGACCAGCCACCCCTACGCGGTGATGCGGGCCGGCGAGCTGCGCAAGTGGGTGGATTCCGGGGAGTACGCCGAGATCCTGTCCGGCAACTATCCGCGGCGGCAGCAGGACCGCGACGCCAGGATCTCCGAGGAGGCCGCGGCCGCGGCCGAGTCGTATCTGTCGGCGTTCCGCAGCAGCCAGGATTCGATCGTGCGCCTGGCTCGCGACCTCGGCGACGGACTGGGAGAGTTCGGCCGCTGGATCGGTGGACGATTCAAGCAGGGGCCGCCCAACCAGTGACGGCCGCGCCGAGCCCTGGCCCGGGCCCAGGCCGGGCCGGGCCCAGGCCGGGCTCAGGCCGGGGCGGCGGCCGGCTCGGCCTCGGCGTCTCCGATGGGAGCGGTCGGTTCGGCGGGCCGGGTCGGGCGCAGCAGCAGCGCCAGCACGATCGACCCCGCGGCCAACACCGTGGCCAGGGTGAACGTGGCGTGGGTGCCGGCAAGCAATGCCTGCACCGGTTCGGTTCCCGCGGCGGTCAGCGACTTGGCGCGCTCGGCCATCACCGTCACCAGCAGGGCCGCGCCGGCGGCACCGGCCACCTGCTGCAGGGTGCCGACCAGGGCCGAGCCATCGGCGTACAGGTGCGGCGGCAGGTCACCCAGCGAGGTCGCGAAGATCGGCGTGAACACGAACGACAGCGACAGACACAGCAGCACGTGCATCGCCGCCAGCAGCACCACCGGGGTGCTGGTCGTGGTGAGCACGCTCAGCGCGAACACCATCGCGGTCATCATCGCCGTCGCCGGGACGACCAGCCGGCGGGCGCCGAAACGGTCGTGCAGGCGGCCGATCAGCGGGCCGAGCAGCCCCATCGCCAGGCCGCCGGGCAGCATCAGCAACCCGGCCGCCTGGGTGTCCAGGCCGCGCACCTCCTGCAGATAGATCGGATAGACCAGGAAGACGCCCATCAGGCCGGTGAAACCGATCATCAGCACGCCCAGCCCGACGGTGAAGTTGCGGTGCTTGAAGGTGCGCAGCTCCAGCAGCGGACGGTCCAGCACCAACTGCCGCCAGACGAACAGGCCGAGCGCCACGGCAGCCACGGCGAAGGAGCCGATCATCACCGTCAGCTGGCCGGGTGCGCCGACCTTGTTCAGCGCGAAGACCAGACCGCCGAATCCGAACGCCGACAGCAGGATCGAGATCGGGTCGATCGGCTTGATGGAGCGCTCACCGACGTTGGTCAGCCGGATCGCGCCGATCACCAGCATCACCAGCGCGATCGGCAGCATCACCCAGAAAATCGTGCGCCAGTGGGAATAGCGCAGGATCACCCCGGACAGCGACGGGCCCAGCGCGGGCGCCATCGACATCACGATCGAGATCAGGCCCATCACCTGGCCGCGCTTGTGCATCGGCACCAGGACCAGGATGTTGGTCATAAGCAGCGGCATCATGATCGCGGTACCGGAGGCCTGGACCACGCGCGCCAGCAGCAGCGCTCCGAAGGCCGGCGCGACGGCGGCGAGCAGGGTGCCGGCGGAGAACAGCCCCAGCGCGGTGAGGAAGACCTGCCGGGTGGTGAACCGGTTCATCACGAAGCCGGTGGTCGGGATCACCACGGCCATGGTCAGCATGAAGCCGGTGGTCAGCCACTGTGCGGTCTGCGCCTCGACGTGCAGGTCGCCCATCAGCACGGGCAGCGCGACGGCCATCGTCGTCTCGTTGAGGATGACCACGAAGGCCGCGCCGAGCAGCAGCCCGATCACGCCCCACGGAATCGGTTGATCGGTCGTCTCGGGTTGGGTCTGGTCCTGCATCACGGCCACACGTCGCTCTCACTCGTCGGGGTGGACGCCCATCCAACCCACCGAGTGGTTAGTTTATTCCGACCGCGCGGATCCGGCCTCCGCTTTTTCGCAGGGTACGCCGCGGCCGGTCAGCCCGCGTCCGGGTCAGGCGTCTTGTCCTTGTCCTTGCCCTTGCCGTTCTGGTTGCCCTTGCCGTTCGGCTGGTCGTCCGGGGTCTCGGTCGGGGCCTCGGTGGTGGGCGGAGCCGCGCTGGTGGCCGGGGCGGTGCTGGGCGGGCGGGTGGTGGCGCGCGTGGTGGTCGGGGCGGCGGGTCGGGTGCTGGTCGGTCGCGTGGCCGAAGGGGTCGGTGTCGGGGTCGCCGTGACCCCACCACCGGGCAGGCTCGCCAGGTTCGGCAACAGCGACACGGCGGCCGCCACCCCGGCGGCGAGCAGCATCAGCAGCACCACGACCCACGGCCAGCGGGACTTCTGCCGCGTCGGCGGGACATAGGGACGACTGCCGGTGGGCGCGGCCACGGGCGCGATCGGCCGGCGACGGTGTCCCTCGTGCGGCGCGGGTTCGGGCTCACTGGGGGTCTCGGCATAGCTGGTGCGGGTGCGGTTGTGCGGCATCACCGCGGTGGCCGGCGGGGCGACGGCGGTGGGCAGGGCGGCCGTGGGGGCGGCGGCGATCATCGTGGGCGCACCCGGGTCTGCCTCGAGGGCGCGGAGCTGGTCGAGCACCTGAGCGCCGGAGGGTCGGTGCGCCGGGTCCTTGGCCAGCAGCGCGGTGACCAGGGCGTCCAGCGCCGGCGGCAGGTCGGTGCGCCGCTCGGTCAGGTGGGGCGGTTGGGCGTTGATCTGCTGGTTGGCAACCGCGAGCGCCTCACCGGAGAACGGCGGGCGCCCGGTGAACATGGTCATCAACAGACAGCCCAGGGCGTACCAGTCCGCGGCCTCGGTCGCCTGCCGTCCGCTGGCCTGCTCGGGTGACATGTACGCCGCCGTGCCCAGCGCGGTCGCCGGTGCGGTGAGGGCGGCACCGGCGTTCTCCGAGAGCTGCGCGATGCCGAAGTCGACCAGCTTCACCTCGTTGTTGTGGAACATCACGTTGCCCGGCTTGATGTCGCGGTGCACCACGCCGATCCGGTGCGCGGCGAGCAGCCCGCGGGTCACCTCCCGGGCGACCTGGAGCCCCTCCACGAGCCCCAGCGGACCGGTGGCGTGCAGGTGTTCGGACAGGCTCGGGCCGGTCAACAGCTCCATCACCAGAAAGGCGGTGTCACCGTCGAAGCCGGCGTCGAAGACCTGGACCACCTGCGGTGCGCTGAGCCCGGCGGTGGCGACGGCCTCCCGCCGGAACCGCTCCCGCGCCGTCTGGTCCTGACCGGCGAGGTCGACGGTCTTCACCGCCACGATCCGCTGCAGCACCCGGTCCCGGCCCCGCCAGACCTGACCCATCCCGCCTCCGGCGAGGCGTTCGGTCAGCTCGTAGCGGTTGGCGAGCAGGTCTGGGGTCATGACCGCTCTCCGTTGCCCGCCTTGTCGGTGTCGGCCTTGTCGGTGTCGGTGTCGGCCGTGGCGGTGTCGGCCTTGGCGGTCTCGGGCTCGTCAGCGTCGCCCTTGGCGGCGTCGGTGTCGCTGTCGGTGTCGTCGGTCTCGGAGACCGCCGTGGCACCGCCGGCCTCCTCGTCGGTCTCGGCGGGGGCGGCGTGCAGGTCACGTTTGCGGGCCCAGAGCCAAAGCGCGGCGCCGCCGAGAATCATCGGTACGCAGAGCCACTGCCCCATCGACAACCCCAGCGACAGCAGTCCCAGGTAGTCATCGGGCTCGCGGAAATACTCGGCGGCGAAGCGGAACACGCCATACCCGAACAGGAAGGCCGCCGCCACCTGACCCCGCGCACGCTCGCGCCGGGCGTACCACCACAAGAACGCGAAGAGCAGCAGCCCCTCGCCGAGGAACTGGTAGAGCTGCGAGGGGTGCCGCGGGATCCCGCCGGCCGCAGGGTCGGGAAAGACAGTCGCCCAGGGCAGCGCCGGGTCTGCGGCCCGGCCCCACAGCTCGCCGTTGATGAAGTTGCCGATCCGCCCGGCCGCCAGCCCGATCGGCACCGCCGGCACCAGCAGGTCGCCGACCTCCAGGAACGGCCGCTTGCGCCGCCAGGCGTACACCGCCAACCCGAGGATCACACCGAGCGCGCCGCCGTGGAAGGACATGCCGCCCTCCCACACCTTGACGATGTCCAACGGATGCTGCAGGAAATACACGGGCTTGTAGAACAGGCAGTAACCCAGCCGCCCGCCCAGGATCACGCCCAGGATGGCGACCAGCAACAGGTCCTCCACACTCTCCCGCGTCCACGGCGCCGGCCTGGTGATCCGCGCGAACGGCTGGTGCTTCAGCCGGCGCAGCAACAGCAGATAGCCGAGGCCGAACCCGAGCAGGTACATCAGGGCGTACCAGTGCACGGACAGCGGCCCGAGCCGGAAGGCAACCGGGTCGATCTGCGGAAGGTTCAGCACCAGGTACGACACGAGGCCCAAGTCTCCCACAGCCGCCAACAGCCCCCCTCGGCCTGACACGATGGGGGCAGCGGCCAGAGCGGGCCGAACGACGCCGGGAGGTGGGCCGATGGAGGTCGAGCTGGCGGAGGTGCGCGACTTCCTCGCGGCGCACGACCCCTTCGGCGCGCTGCCGACGGGCGAGTTGGATGCACTTCCGAAACGCCTCCGGCTTCGTTATGTGCGCCGCGGCCGCAGCCTGATCGCGCTCGGCCAGCAGCCCGAACACCTGATGCTGCTGCGCTCGGGGGCCGCCGACACCCACGACGACCGGGGAGTGCTGCTGCAACGCGACGAGCCCGGCACCTGCTTCGGCTTCACCGCGCTGCTCGACGGCAGCCCGTCGCCCTATTCGGTCACCGCGGCCGAGGACGCGCTGGTGCTGGAGCTGCCCGCGGCCGACTTCACCGAGCTGTGCGCCGAGCACCCCACCTTTAGCCAGTTCTTCCTGCGCCGGCGCAACAGCATCGCCGCCGCGGCCGAGGCGTTGCATGCCACCGACTCCGGGCGGGCGGTGCTGCGGGTCCGGGCCGAGGCGCTGCTCGGGCGGGACCCGATCACCAGCACCGGTGACCGCACCGTGCGCGAGGCGGCCCGGCTGATGACCGAGCACCGGGTTTCCGCGCTGCTGGTCGTCGACGACACCGGTTCCCTGATCGGCATCCTCACCGACCGGGACCTGCGCCGGGTGCTGGCCGAGGCGCGCGATCCGCACACCGCGGTGGCCAAGGTGACGACCGCCGACCCGGTCACCGTCGCCCCCGAGACGACCGCCGTCGAGCTGCTGCTGGAGATGCTCACCCGCAACGTGCACCACCTGCCGGTGACGCGTGGCGGCCGGCCGTTGGGGATGATCTCCAGCGGTGACCTGGTCCGGCTGGAGCGCACCAACCCGGTCTATCTGGCCGGCGAGGTGGCCCGCCAGACGGATCTGCCCTCGCTGGCCCGGCTCACCGACCGTGTGCCGCGGATCGTCTCCCAGCTGGTCGAGGCCGACGCCACCGCCGGCGAGATCCACCGGGTGTTGACCGCGGTCGCCGACGAGGTGGCCCGCGCGGCGCTGCGGATGGCCGAGCAGGAGCTCGGGCCGCCGCCGATGCCGTACTGCTTCGTGGTGCTCGGCTCCCAGGGGCGCCGCGAACATGGGTTGGGCAGCGACCAGGACAATGCGCTGATCACCGCCGAACCGGCCACCGGTGAGGCCGCCGCGTGGTTCAGCGCGCTCGCCGAGCGGGTGACCACCTCGCTGGCCACCTGCGGCCAACCGCTGTGCCCCGGCGGGGTGATGGCCACCACCGCGGCCTGGCGTACCGACGTGGCGGCCTGGCAGCGGCACTTCCTGCGCTGGTTGGATCAGCCGGATCCGACCAGCGTGCTGCACGCGCAGATCTTCTTCGACCTGCGCCCGATCCACGGAGATCTCTCGCTGGCGGAACGACTGCGCAGCGAGGTGCTGCAGCGCTCCCCCGATAGCGCCCGGTTCCTCGGCCACCTGGCCAAGCAGGCGACGGATCGCCAACCTCCGTTGGGATTCCTGCGCGGTTTCGTGCTGGAACGAGCCGGTGAGCACCGAGACACCTTCGACCTCAAGGCGGGCGGAATCGCTGCGGTGGTGGAGATCGCGCGGGTGTACGCCCTGGCCGGCGGTTTGACCGAGGTCGGCACCGTGGAGCGACTCGGTGCGGCCCAACGGGCCGGGTTGCTCGGTGCCGACGCGTCGGCCGACCTGATCGACGCGTTCGAGTTGATCGGCTATGTGCGGCTGCGCCACCAGGCGCGGCAGCTGCGTGCCGGGCTGGTCCCCGACAACCACGTCCGCCCGGCCGACCTGTCCGGGTTGGAGAAGCGCCACCTCAAGGAGTCGTTCACGGTGATCCGCACGGTGCAGGAATCGCTCGCCCACCGTTTCCGCACCCAGTTCATCTCCTGAGCGGACCTGTCGAGCATGCTGTCCCGGTTCTCCTCCCGCAGGCGTCGCGAACGCCAGGCCTCCGGTCTGCCCGAGGGTCCGCTGAAACGGCTGCTGCTCACCCCCACGCCGACCTCGGACACCCCGCTGGCGGAGCTGTCCCTGCTGGCTGTGGACGTGGAGACCACCGGACTCGACCCGGCCACCGACACCCTGCTCGGGATCGGTTTCGTGCCGGTCGACGGGTCGGTGATCACGCTGGCCGGGGCCGGCTCGATGGTGCTGCGCGCGGCGACCGAGGTGGGCCAGAGTGCCCGTTTCCACGGCATCACCGATGACCAGCTGGCCGCCGGCACCGACGTCGCCGAGGCGCTGGGACGTACCCTGGAGGCCATGCGGGGGCGGGTGCTGCTCGCCCATCACGCCCTGCTGGAGCAGGATTTCCTCGGCCTCGCCTGCGAGCGGCTCTGGGGCGTACGCCCGCAGTTCGCCACCGTGGACACGATGCTGCTGCACGCCGCGATCCTCACCCGCGGGGACGCCGAGGTCACCCTGCCGGCCAACGCCGTGCGGTTGTGGAACGCCCGCGACCGCTACGGCCTGCCGCGTTATCGGGCCCACCACGCGCTGACCGACGCGCTGGCCTGCGCCGAGCTCTATCTGGCGCAGTCGGCGGAGGTCGGGGCGAGGACCCTCGGCGCACTGCAACGGTTCAGCCGCTAGGGTCGGCAGCATGACCGCCTTCGAGGGGTACGCCGAGTTCGCACGCGAGGCGAACGGGGTCACCCTGCGCGGACGCAGCCACCTGGGCGGGGATCGGATCCCGTTGCTGCTGCTGCACGGTCACCCTGAAACCCACCTGATATGGCGGCTGATCGCCGATCGGCTGGCGGCCGACTTCCAGGTGGTCGCCCCCGACCTGCGCGGTTATGGCGCCTCGGACAAGCCGCCGAGCACCGCCGATCACGCGTCGTATTCGTTTCGGGAGATGGCGCGCGATGCGGTCGAGCTGATGCGCGGGTTCGGGTTCGACCGGTTCGCGATCGCCTCGCACGATCGCGGGTCCCGGGTCACCGCCCGGCTGGTCGCCGACCATCCCGAGGTCGTCACTTCTGCCGTGCTGATGGACATCGCGCCGACGGTGGACATGTACGCCGGCACCACCCGCGAGTTCGCCGAGGCGTACTGGCACTGGTTCTTCCTGATCCAACCGAGCCCACTGCCGGAGGAACTGGTGAACGCCAACCCGCACGCCTACGTGGCGCGGCTGATGGGTGCACGGCACGGCAACCTGGAGCCGTTCGCCGGCGCGATGGAGGCCTACCAGGCGGCTCTGGAGGATCCGGAGGCCGTGCGGGGGATGTGCGAGGACTATCGCGCCGCCGCCAGCATCGACCTGGCGCATGATCGCGCGGATCGTGAAGCGGGGTTGCAGATCCGGACACCGCTGCGGGTGCTGTGGGGTGCGCAAGGAGTGGTCGAGCGGTTGTTCGACCCGCTGACGCTGTGGGGTCGGGTGGCCGGGCAGGTGTCGGGCCGGACGCTGGACTGCGGGCACTATCTGCCGGAGGAGCAACCCGACGAGGTGTACGCCGAGGTGGTCGGGTTCACCCGGGCGCACTGGCCCTTCGACAGGCTCAGGGAACGATAGGAGAGTGGGATGAGCAGGCGTTATCGGATCGCGGTGATTCCCGGCGACGGGATCGGGACCGAGGTGATGCCCGAGGGCGTACGCGCCATCGAGGCCGCCGCCAGGGCGTACGACTTCGAACTGGATCTGACCGAGTTCGACTTCTCCAGCGCGGCCTACTGGCAGCGCCACGGCCACATGCTGCCCGACGACTGGTTCGACACGCTGAAAGGGTTTGACGCGATCTTCTTCGGCGCCGTCGGCTGGCCCGAAGTGATCCCCGACCACATCTCGCTGTGGGGTTCGCTGCTGCTGTTCCGCCGGCAGTTCGATCAGTACGTCAACCTCCGACCGGTCAAGCTGCTGCCCGGCGTACCCTCGCCGCTGGCCAACCGGAAACCCGGCGACATCGACTTCCTGGTGGTGCGGGAGAACACCGAGGGCGAATATTCCTCGGTCGGCGGGCGGATGTTCGAGGGCACCGACCGCGAGACCGTGCTCCAGGAGACGGTGATGACCCGGCACGGCGTCGACCGGATCCTGCGCTACGCGTTCGAGCTCGCCCAGGGCCGGGCGAAGCACGTCACCTCGGCCACCAAGTCGAACGGCATCTCCATCTCCATGCCCTATTGGGACGAGCGGGTCGTCGAGATGGCGAAGAACTACCCGGACACCAAGGTGGACAAGTTCCACATCGACATCCTGACCGCCAACTTCGTGCTGCACCCCGACTGGTTCGACGTGGTCGTCGCCTCCAACCTGTTCGGCGACATCCTGTCCGACCTGGGACCCGCCTGCACCGGTACCATCGGCGTCGCCCCCAGCGGAAACATCAACCCCACCAAGGAATTCCCGTCGCTGTTCGAGCCGGTGCACGGGTCGGCCCCCGACATCGCCGGCAAGGGGATCGCCAACCCGATCGGTCAGGTGTGGGCCGGGGCGATGATGCTGGAGCACCTGGGTGAGCACGAGGCGGGAGCCGCACTGGTCACCGCGTTCGAGGAGACGCTGTCGACCGGTGAGCACCTGACCCGCGACCTCGGCGGCGCCGCCTCCACCACCGAGCTGGGCGAGGCGATCGCGAAAGCGGTCCGCTGACCCCATCGCGTTGCACACTGGTTGTGTGCAAATGCAAACATCCGGCAGTTGGGCCCGCGCCGTGCTGGTTGGCTGGTGCGTCACCTTCGGCGTCGAGTTCGTCGTGCTGGCGGTCTTCGCGGCCCTCGCAACGGGTGTCGGCGGCTGGCTGGAGTGGCCGGTCCTCTGGTTCGCCAGCGTGATCCTCGGCACCATCCCGGGACTCGCCCTGGCCGGTCTGGTCGAGTGCGCCACCCACCGGCTGCGCAACCAGTGGTGGCGAGTGCTGGCGTACGCTGTGGTGTTCGGCACGGTGACCGGGCTGGGGTCGCCGTTCGCCCTCGTCCTGGTCACCCTGCCGGTCCTGCTCGGCCGAATCGCTGCGATGCCCTTCGTGCCGATCAGCGAACCGCTCGAGCCGCGCCGCCCACCCGCACCGCAGCCGCTGGCTCCCGGCGAGTGGCCGGTCTATCCGACCCGCTTCCCCAGCCTGTACGCCGACCCGCGATAACACCCCGCGGGCCGCCCGCTCCTCGCTAAACTCACCGGAAACGTTGCCGCCGAACGACCGAGGACACCGATGTCTGCACCGCGCGAACCGCTTCCCTACCGCTCCCCCTGGATGGATGAGGAGCTGGACGACCTGGCCGAGATGGCCGGCATCTTCTTCGAGCGCGAGATCGTGCCGCACATCGAACGCTTCGCCGAACAGCACGGGGTGGACCGTGAGGTGTGGAACAAGGCCGGCGAGCAGGGCCTGCTGCTGCCCAGCGTCCCCGAGGAATTTGGCGGCGCCGGCGGCACCTTCGCCCACGAGGCGGTGATCCTGACCGCCCAGGGGTACGCCACCGACGACTCGCTGGGGCACGCGATCCACTCCGGCATCGTGCCGCACTACATCATGGAATATGGCACTGAGGATCAGAAGCGGCAGTGGCTGCCGAAGCTGGCCACCGGCGAGTGGGTGGCCGCCCTCGGGATGACCGAACCGGGCGCAGGCTCCGACGTCGCCTCGATCCGCACCAGGGCTGTGCGCGAGGGCGACGAATATGTGATCAACGGGTCGAAGACGTTCATCACCAACGGCACCCACGCCGACTTCGTGCTGATCGCCGCTCGCACCGGCGAGGCGGGCGCGAAGGGCGTGTCGATGATCGGCATCCCGGTGGCCGAGGTGACCGGCTTCGACCGGGGCCGCGATCTGAGCAAGATCGGCATGCAGGGGTCGGACACCCGCGAGCTGTCGTTCACCGACCTGCGGGTGCCGGTGGCCAACCTGCTCGGTGGTGAGGAGGGCCGCGGGTTCACCCAGATGATGCAGCAGCTGCCGCAGGAGCGGCTGTGCGTCAGCGTCTCGGCAGTCGCCAACATCGAGAAGGCGATCGAGCTGACCGTCGCCTATTGCAAGGAGCGGGAGGCGTTTGGCCAACGCCTGTTGGATTTCCAGAACACCGGTTTCGAGCTGGCCGAGTGCTCCACCGACGCGTTGGCAGCCCGCACCTTCCTCGACCACTGCATCGGGTTGCACCTGCGCGGTGAGCTGGACGCGGTGACCGCCTCGCGGCTGAAGTACTGGACCACCGACCTGCAGGGGCGGGTCCTGGACCGCTGTCTGCAGCTGTTCGGCGGCTATGGGTTCATGGCCGAATATCCGATCGCGCGGATGTTCTCGGGTGCCCGGGTGCAGCGGATCTATGCCGGCAGCAACGAGATCATGAAGGTGCTGATCCACCGCTCGCTGTGAGCAGGTTCCATACTTTTCCCGCTAGAACAGGATTCCGGCCAGCCACCAGCCGAGACCGCCGCTGAGGACAAGCAGCAGCAGCGCCAACAGCAGCACCGCGGGGGTGGACCACTGCCGCGGTGCGGGCGGGCGTTCCCGCGGCACCGGCGAGGCGCCGGAGCTGGCCGGTGCGTAGGCGGGGGTGTGCGGAAATGCGGGGCTGGGAGCTGCGGCCAGCACCTCGGTGGGCCCATGCGAGCGCGCCGGGGCGGGCGTGCCCGGGGTGTGCGGCTGGGTCTGCGGCAACGTGTTCGGTTGGCGGCCGGTCCCGTGCTGGGAGCCGCCCGCCACCGAGCGCTGCAGCACCGTCGGCGTACGCCCGCCCAGGGCCGCGCTCAACCTCTCGGCATATTCGGCCGCCGAATCGGGCCGGTGGTCCCGTTCGGTGGACAGGCTGCGCTGCAGCAGACCGTCCACCTCGTGCGGCAGCCCGAGCTCGGCCGCCAGTGCCACCGGCGCGGGGCCCGGTTGGCGGTGCAGCACATCGGCCACCGCGCGGACCTCGATCGGCTTGCGTCCGCTCAGCAGTTCGAAGGTGAGCACGGCCAGGGCGTACACGTCGGCGCGGGCGTCGAACCCGTCCATCCCGAACGCCAGCTCCGGGGCCATGTAGGCCGGGGTGCCGGCCGTGACGGTGATGCCCGAGGCCTCGGCGGCCAGCTTGGCCGTACCCAGGTCGGCGACCGCCACGAACGGGTCGGGCAGCCCGCGGCGCAGCAACAGGTTGCTGGGCTTCAGGTCGCGGTGCAGGACGCCCTCGTGGTGCAGGGCCTCCACCGCGGCGCAGGAGTCCAGGGCCACGGTGATCGCCTCGTCGATCCGCAGGCCGCGGGCCATCAGACCGGCCACGGTGCCTCCGGGCAGGTGGTCCATCACGAAGTAGGGCTGGCCATGGGCGACCCCGACGTCGTAGACGCCGACCACGCGCTGGCTCTTGATCCGGCGCAGCAGCTTGGCCTCGTTCAGGAACCGTTCGCGCACCTCGTGGTCGCGGGCCCAGTTGTCGGCGAGCACCTTGACGGCGACCGTCAGCTCGAACTCGTCGTCGTGGGCGAGCCAGACGGTCGCGAAGGCGCCGCTGCCCAGCGGCTCCAGCAGGCGGTAGCGACCCAATGATTTCATTGCGGGTGATTGTTCCCCATCACGGTGGCACCCGGTCGCCCCGCCCCGTGGCAGACTCGGCAATGCCCCATCCCCGGGCATCGAAGCACCCATCCCCGGCAGGGATCAGGACAGGAGGATTCGCGGTGGACTCCGCTGGCGACGAGACCCAGGCCGTTGCGCTGCTCGACCGAGTACGCCACGGTGACCGGCACGCCCTGGAGGACCTGTTGGCCGTGCTGCAGCCACGGGTGGTGCGGATCTGCCGTCGCATGCTGCCCCACCCCGCCGACGCCGAGGAGGCGGCCCAGGACGCGCTGCTGGTGGTGGCCACCCGGTGGGAGCAGTGGAACGGACACGGCGCCTTCCTGGGCTGGGTCGGCGTGGTCGCCGCCAACAGCGCCCGGGCGACGTATCGGTCGATGCGCCGCAAGTTCGCCGAGTCGGCGCAGACGCCGAGCCTGCCCGAGGCGGCCGACCCGCGTACCACCAGCGTCATCGCCGGTTCGCGGATCGACCTGCTGGACGCCTTGGAGGCGCTCGAGGAGGCCCGGCCCACCGCGGTCGAGGCGTTCGTGCTGCGCGACCTCGGAGGACTGTCCTACGAGGAGGTGGCCGAACAGACCGGGGGCCAGCCTGAGCGCGGTCAAGACCCGGATCCGCGACGCCCGGGAGTTCATGCGGGAACGGCTACGGGTGAAGTATTCATGAGTCGACGGTTCGCTCAGGCCGCCGACATTCTGGACCGGATGGCGTGAACCGGACCGACGGAACCGCCCTGCTGGTCGGCGTGACGCTGGTCGGGCTGATCGGCGGGGGCGCTGCCCAGCGGTGGACGCGGCCTGCTGCTCCTTCCCCCGTGGCGGCGCCTCCGCCCGCGGAGGCCCCCTCACCGACACCCTCGCCCACCCCCACCTCGACCCCGACGCCCAGGATCGGCGGGCTGTTGGAGGCGCCCGACCTGACCGCGTGGCTGAGCGAGCCTCGGGTGGAGAGCGCGCGCCCCGACTTCGGGCCCTGTGTCAGCAGGACCGCGGCCGCCCCGCTGATCCCGACGGCGGAGGCCGCGTCGATGATCACCGGCAAGGACGGCAAGGGGGGCCAGACCGTGCTGGCGGCCGCCGAGACCAACCAAGCGGTCGAGTGGGGGACCACCCTCTATAGCTCGGGCATCAGCTGCGCCGGCACCAGCGGGGGCACCCACCGCACCATCGACCAGGGGACGGTCGAGCTGGACAACGGGTCGGCCAGCTGGTTCCTGCTGGCCCGGCGCGGCGGCGGCTACAGCGCCCACCTGGTGGTGCGCAAACAGCGCCGCGTCACCCTGCTGTGGCTGGACGCCCGCGCCCGACCCGACCTGGCCCAGCTGGAGGCGATGGACCGGCTGCTGAACGAGCGGCTGGCCTAGGACCGGCGCTCGCGCAGGGCGGTCCGGAGCAGGATCGGTTCGCGCTGACCGCCGACGTGCACCACGTGATCCCCGTCGATCGCCACCTGGCTGGCGTGGTGGCGCAGCGCCGCGAGCACGGTGGGCAGTTCCTCGGTGAGGTCGAACGCCTCGGCCCCCGGCGTCTCGGGCGCGACGACCTCGGCCAGGCGTATGCCCGTCGCCGCGGCGGCCCGGCCGGTCAACCGGTGCAGCGCCACGTGGTCGGGGTGGCCATAGCCGCCGGCGTCGTCATAGCTGATCATCAGGTCGGGGCGGAAGTGTTCGATCGCCGCGATCAGGTCGGCCAGCGGGCGCTGCGGGTCGACGGTGCTGAGCGCATGGGGTCCGGTGTGCTCGGCCGGACCGGCGACTCCGTCGGTGACCCACCGCATCCCGGAATCGCTGTACCGGTGGGGATTGTGGCCTTCCGCGAGGGCGGGCGGTTCGCCGAGCCAGGCCGACTCGCCGATCCCGAGCGCGGCACAGGCACCGGCCAGCTCGTGTTCCCGGTGGGCGGGGAAGTCGGCGGCGCTGCCGGTGAAGGACCCCGGCCGCACCTCTCCCTGTTCCCCGCGGGTCGCGGTGAGCAGCGCACACTCGACACCGCGACCAACCAGATGGGCGATCAACGCCCCGGTCGCCAGGGTCTCGTCGTCGGGATGCGCGTGCACGAACAGAATCCGGCGTACGCCTGTCAGCAGGTCGGTCACGAGCGCAACGCGTCCTGATAGATCCCGGCCAAGCGCCTGGCCACACCCGCCCAATCGAACCGCAGCGACCATTCACGCGCCGCCGCGGCCATCGTGAGCCGGCCGGCGTCATCCAGGAGCAGCCGCTGCACCTCCTTGGCCCACAGGTCGGGATCCCTGCTCTGCATCAGGATCCCGGAACGCCCGTCGTCAACCGCCTCGATCAGCCCGCCCGCCGCCGAGGCGATGATGGGTACGCCGGAGGCAGCCGATTCGAGGGCGACCAGCCCGAACGTCTCGGAGTGCGACGGCATCAGCACCAGTTGCGCGCCGCGCATCATCGCGGCAAACTCCGCGCGCGGCCGGGCGCCGGAATAGACGACGTCGTTGGCGATGCCGAGACGGTGCGCGAGGCGTTCCACCTGCCCGTGATAGTCGGCGAAGTCGGCGGACACGTCACCGGCCATCACCAGGTGCGGGCGGTGCTCGGGGTCGATCCGGGCCAGCGTCTCCAGGGCCAGGTCGGGCCCCTTGAGCGGCTGCAGCCGGGCCGCGAAGAAGACGTAGGGCCGGCCCATGTCGCAGCAGGTCCAGGGCCGCTCCTCGGGTGCCAAGGGACGGAACAGCTCGGTGTCCACCCCCGGCGGCAGCACCACGACCCGGTCCGGGTCGGCGCCGCAGCGGTCAATGATGGTGTCCGCCTCGGCGCGGCTGATCGCCACCACCAGATCGGATTCCCGCGCCACCTGCACCTCACCGGGCACCCGGTGCGGCGACTCGGGCGGCTCGCCGGCGGACAGCGGGTCGCCGGGGTGGGCGGCGACCGAGTGGAAGCTCTGCAGATGCGGTACGCCCCAGCGGCGCGCCACCGGGAGTGCGGCCACCCCCGACATCCAGTGGTGGGAGTGCACCACCTCGGCGGGCTCGGCACGCTCGGCCAGCGCATGGCTGAAGTCGTCGCACCAGCGGTCGATCTGGCTCTTCGGCAGCGGTTTCGCCGGGCCGGCGGTGAGGTGGTGCAGCCGGATCCCGGGGCCCATCTGCTCCACCTCGGGCGGGTCCGGGTCCGAGCGCCGGGTGTAGAGGTCGACCTGGTGTCCGAGCTCGGCCAGCGACTCGGCCTGGGCCCGGACCACGACGTTCATCCCGCCACCGTCCCCGGTGCCGAGCACGGCATAGGGCGAGGTGTGCAGGGAGATCATGGCGATACGCACCAAGCGAGCGTACCGACTAGCCTGCCCAAAAGCCGTTTCCACAGAACGGAGCCGATGATGCTGGCGACAGCGCTTGGGGTGCTCGGGGTGGTGCTGAACCAGCTGTTCATCTGGCCCCAGGTCGCCCGGGCCCGCCGCTCGCTGGTCGGGCTCTCCCCCGGCACGGTGGTCGCGGGGTGGTTCGCGCGGGTGCTGTGGTCGGTGTATGCGGTGCTGGTCGCCGACCTCAAGCTGGCGCTGGGCCAGGTGCCGATCGCGCTGGGGTTCCTGATCCTGGCGGTGCTGCTGGGGCGCGGGCGGGTGGAGACGCGCCGGTTCCTGGTCATCGGGGTCGTCGGCACGGCGGTGGTGTGCGCGGCGGCCAGCCTCTCCCGGCCGGTGCTGGCGGTGGTGGCGGTGGCGGTGGCCGCGGTGGTGAACCTGCCCCAGCTGGTGCAGGTGCTGCGCGATCCGGAGCGGGTGAGCGGAGTGTCCTCGCTGATGTACTGGCTGATCGCGGCCGCCAGCGCCACCTGGCTCGGCTATGGCGCGGTCACCGACTGGGTGATCGCCCTGCCGCACCTGGTGCTGCTGCCCAGCGGCGTCATCGTCGCGGTGATCGCCACCCGTGGCCGCGCGGCGGGGCGTACGTAGCCGGACAGGCAAGGCGGGTGACCTGTCCGGCTACCCGCCCCGGTCAGTGCTGCAGCGGCGGGTGCAGGTCGGTCATCCGGAACCGTTGCCGGGAGGCGACCGCGGTCACGTCCAGCACGATCGCCACCGCGGCGATGCCGAGCAGCACCAGCACGTCGCGCCAGAAGTGGGACCACAGGCCGCCGGAGATCACCACCCGGAACGCGTCGATCGAGTAGGTGATCGGCATGAACGGGTTGATTGCGGCGAAGAACGGTGGCAGCACCTCCCTGGGATAGGTGCCGCCGGTGGAGGCGAGTTGCAGGATGAGCACCACCAGCAGGACCGCCGACCCGGGCAGCCCCAGCGCCATCCGCAACAGGTGCGCGATCAGCGAGAACGTCAGAGCCACCAGCCCGGTCAGCGCGATCGCCGCCAGCGGGTGCACCGGGTCGAGCCCGAGCACCACCCACACCGTGCCCAGCATCAACATGCCCCCGGTGAACGCGACCGTGCCGAACGGCAGCCAGGCCGACAGCATCACGTGCAGCGGGTGCAGCCGGCCGGCGAGCAGGCGTCCCGAGATCGGCCGCATCACCAGGAATCCGGAGATGCCGAACACCCACAGCGCGATCGAGAAGAACAGCGGGGCCAGCCCTCGGCCGTAGGCGCCGGCGGGGTTCAGCACGTCCATCCGCACGTCGGCGGGTGAGGAGAGCACCTGCACCGCCTGGTCGGTCTGCTCCGGGCTCAGCACGGGCAGCCGGTTCACCCCGTCGCTGAGGCCGCTGGCGAGTTGGTTGGCTCCATCGAGCAGTTGCTGGTTGCCGGTATCGAGCCGAGCGGCGCCGTCCTTCAGCTTCACCAACCCGTCGGCGAGCTGGCCGGATCCGGTGTTCAGCTGTTGGGCACCGCCGGCCGCAGAGTTGATCCCGGCCTGCAGCTGACCCGCCCCGTGGTCGGCGGTGACGATGCCGCGGTGCAGGGTGTCGGCGCCGCTGGCGACCGCGTGGGCGCCGTCGTTGAGCTGGGCGAGCTTGGACTCGGCGGTCTTCAGGTCCCCGGAAAGGTTGCTGCCCTGCACCCGCCCGTTCAGGGTGGCCGAGCGCTGCCCGATCGCCGCGGATCGCGCAGTCACCGCCTCCGCCCGCTGCTGGCCGTCGCGCAGCCGCTGTCTCGCGTCGGCGTACGCCTTGGTCTGGGTGACCTGCGGGTCCGCGGCCGCGAGCTGATCGAGCGCCGAGCTCAGCTGGGACAGGTCGTTGGAGATCGACTGGGAGCTGCCGCCGACGCTGCTGGTCACCGACTGCACGTCGGTGTTGATCGTGCTCGCGTCGGACTTGATCTGGGGCAGCGTGCCGTCGATGCGTTGCAGGGCAGGAACGACGGTGTCATGCAGGGTCTGCGTGCCTGCGGCGACCTGATCGGCACCGTTGGCCAGATCCTGAGAACCGCTGGACAGCTTGGACATCCCGTCGCTGAGCTGCTGCGAACCGGTCTGCAGCTGTCCCATCCCTGAGGCGAGTTGCCCCGCCCCCTCGTGCAGCTGGGCCCCGGCGTCGGCCGCCTGACTCGTGCCCGTGGCCAGCTGGGCCGAGCCCTCCTTGGCCTGCGCCAGTCCGTCGCGCAGGCGTACCGACCCGTCTCGGGCGTTGACCATCCCGCCGCGGATCTCCGCCAGATTTCCAAACACTGCACGGAAATAGGACTCCACCGCGGTCTGATCGACCGCCTCGGTGATCGAATCCTGGGCCCGGGCCACCAGAGAGCCGATGACGAAACCGTTGGCGTCGTTGCGGCGCAGGGTGATCCCGGCGCGCTGCGGATCGGTACCACCGCCGGAGACCAGGTTGGCCGAGAAGTCGCTCGGCACGTGCACGGTCAGATAGTAGTCACCCTCGCGGAGGCCCCGCTCGGCCTCGGCGGCGGTGACCACGTGCCAGTCAAAATTTCTCTTCTCCAGCATGGAATCGGTGAAGTCCTTGCCGGCCTGGACGTGCTTGCCCTGATAGTCGACAGGGATGTCCTCGTTGACCACCGCCACCGGCAGGTGGTCCATCCGGGCGGCCGGGTTCCAGTTGGCGCCCAGATAGATGGCGCCGTAGAACACCGGCACCAGGGCGGCGAAGATCAGCGCCAGCTTCGGGAGAAGGCCGCGAAAGCGGCGCAATTCGAATCGAGAAAGCATTTCACAGATCCAATGGGTCGAGTGCGTGGCGTGGCTGATGCACGTCCAGATGGAGGATGTTGGCCCCGGCGGGCACCTGGGCGGTGTCCAGCGCGGAGACGATGAAGGTGTGCCCGGCGGTACTGAGCAGGTCGAGCTGCTCGTGCATCCACAACAGTTGCCGGTCGGTGAGGGATGCGTCCAGGTCATCGAGCAGCACGTACGCCGAGGGGCGCAGGCAGCCGAGCACGGCGGTGAGCAGGGTACGCCGATGCGCCGGCAGGTGCCCGACCACCTGTTCAGGGTCGAACCACTCGCCGAGCAGCTGCTGCAGTTCGGTGAACCGCACGCGGCCCTGGCGTACGCCGATCGCCTCGGTGAGCGCCCGCTCGTCGCGAGCCTCCCCCACCGTCAGGCTTGGCTCGAGGTCTGCCAGGTCGCTGATCCGGGCCACGCTGGTCAACTGGCGCAGCTTGCGCGGGTGGGCGATCCCGTCGATCCCGGCGACGAGCAGTTCGCCGGCGGCCCCCTTGAGCCGGCCGCCGAGGGCGAGCAGCAGGGCGGAGCGTCCGGCTCCCTGCTGACCGACCAGCACCCCGCGTTGGCCGGCGACGAGCTCCCAGTCCAGTGGTCCGAACACCGAGCCGCGGCGGCCCTCCATCCGCAGCCCGTCGGCGCACAACAGCGGCTCAGGCATCGCACAAACCGTACAGCACCAGCGCCACCTGGGCGGCGACCCGGTCGCGGCCGGCCGGGCTGGCGCCGCGGCGGATCCGGTTCAGCTCGAACAGCACCACCGACAGCACGGCGCGACCGGCGTCGGTGGGATCGATCCCACTGCGCAACGGGAGAACCGAGCCGATCGCGTCACCGATCTGGGTCACCGCCGCGACGGCTTCAGAGCGGTGCTCGCCCTCGGCGCCGAACAGCACCTCGCGGGCGAACAGGACGAAGGTGTCGGGGTCCGCGGCCGCCAGTTCGAACAGCGGGGCGAGCAGTGCCATGGTGGCCGCCACCGGTTCGGTGACCCGCTCGGCGCGGGCCAGACCGCGGGCGGCACCGTCGCGCAGCCGGTGGTTGACCACCATCAGCAGCAACTCGGCCTTGGTCGCGGCGTAGGTGAACACGGTGCCGCTCGCCACGTCAGCGGCGTCGGCGATCTGCTGGGTGGTCGTTCCGGCGTACCCCTGCTCGCTGAAGAGTCGATCCGCCGCGGCGAGGATGCGGCCGCGCTTGGCGGCCTTGGCCTGCTCCCGGCGGCCGATCGGCCGGTCTTGGGTCATCTTCCCCCATTCCTGACTGGACTCATTTATGAGTGTACTCAGGTTTGAGTGAGAAGGAAATCCGGACCCGCGCGACGTAGACTTCGGGCATGGCCGAGGTACGCAAGCACGGGCAGGGCGGGGGCGGGCACATCGCCGCCGCGATCGAGCGCGCCATGGCTTCGGGGGTACGCCCCAGCGGCACCGGTGCGCCGCCCGAGGCAGGGCAGGGCCAGCCGTCGGCGAAGTCCACCCAGCATTTGGTCACCGCCAGCTCGTTCCTCACCAGCGACCCCTTCCTGATCCGGCCAAAGCCGGCCGGGCCCGCCGCGAGCGAAGCGGCCGCCGACGACGTGCCTGCCGACGACGACGCTGACGAGGCCGACGCAGACGAACGTTCTGATCGGGCCTGACAGCCAGCCGTCAGCGCACCGAGCGAATCCTGCCCAGCAACAACCCGCCGAGGACGGTGGGCCCCGCCGACAGCAGATAGAGCCCGGCATAACCGCCCAGGTGGTGCAGCGCCAGGGCGGCGATCACCGGGGCAAGGGCGTTGGGCACCAGCACCGCCAGATTCATCACCCCGACGTCCCGCCCGCGCGCCTCGGGGACCGGGAGCACCTCGTTCACCAGCGCCTGGTCGACGGCCATGAACACTCCCCAGTTGATCCCGAGCAGCACGGCCGCCCCGATCAGCACCTCGAACGTGCCGGCCACGGCCATCACCACGCAGGCCGCGGCCACGCCGGCCGCGGACGCCGCGACGAACCGGGAGCCGGCGGCGTACCCGACCGGAAAACCAGTCGCTCACGACCGCCGAGCCGAACACGGCGACGATCCCTAGTGCTCGATGGCCCCTGGGTCGCGGCGGCCGGGCTCGGGCTCGATCCGGGACCACTCGACCCCGAGGCGGTAGTGCGGCAGGTTCAGCCGGGCCATCAGCTCGGCGTCGGCCCGCCACCGGTTCCAGTGATCGGTCACACGCAGTGGGGTGGAGCCGTCGGCGATGGCGCCGGACGGGCACTCGCGTTTCGTCGGGCCTGACACGACCGCGGGTAGCGTGGGGATCCCCCCCCGAAGGAGGAGCCCGTGGAGCACGGCGCCCAGCACCCGCAGCCCGGTCACGAGTTGGTACCCCTGCGAAAGAAGCTGCGACATCCCGGCGAGATCCCGTGGCTCGCGGTCGCCGGCGTGATCTTCCTGGTGGCGTACGCCTCGCTGCTCGCCCTCGCGATCGCGACCGGGCTGGAGGCGGACCAGGGACTCTCCAGCAACGGCACGGTGGTGCAGGTGATGGGGGTCCTGGCGGTGTCGCCGCTGCTGATCCTGTTCGCGCGTGGGATCCTGTACGCCCAGCTGCGCACGAGTTCGGTGCGGATGTCGCCGACCCAGTTCCCGGAGGGGTACCGGATGGTGGTCGAGGCGGCAAGGGCCGCCGGCCTGCCGAAGGTGCCCGACGCCTACGTCCGCTCAGGGTCGGGGGTGATCAACGCTTTTGCGGCAGGGCACGGATTCCGGCGGTTCGTCACCGTGCACAGTGATCTGTTCGAGGTGGGCGGCGCGGCCCGTGACCCGGATGCGCTGCGGTTCGTGATCGGGCACGAGGTCGGTCACCTGGCGGCCGGGCACGCATCCTATTGGCGGATCGTGGTGATGCAGGTGATGTATCAGATTCCGTTGCTGGGCAGGTTTCTCTCCCGCGCGCAGGAATACACCGCCGACAACTACGGCTACAACTTCTGCGCCACCGGGGCTGGCGGGGCGATCCAGGTGCTGTCCGGCGGCAAATATCTGAACCACAACGTGAACCTGCACGAGTTCGCCGATCGCGCCGGTTCGGAGCGGGGGTTCTTCGTCTGGTGCGCGAACCTGAACGCGACCCACCCGGTGCTCACCTGGCGCGCCCAGGCGCTGCGCGATCGCACCCGGCCGGGATCGTTGTTCCTGCGGCCGAACTTCCAGCCCTACGGCCCGCCGGCGTTGCCACCCGGCAACCGACCGACCCGCGAGGCACCGAGCCCCGACGAGGCGCTCGCCTATCTGGCGGCGTACCCGCCGGTCGGCCCGCCCCAGTTCGGTCAGAACTTCCCGGTTCCCCTGCCCGGGCAGGAAATCCAACCAGGCTCGGCGAGCCGCTACGGCGAGGGCACCTTGTACGCCGGCTGGCAGGGCCCGCAGCCGATCAACTCAGGAACGGGTACGCCGGGCGGTTCCTGATGGTCTGGGTCAGTTGGTGGGTGCCGATGGGGGCGGGCTGCGGACGAGCACTGGTGCGCTCTGGACGCCGACCGCCGCGGTGCTGACCGGGTTGCTCGCACTTGCGGCCCGAGATGCGAGAAACCCCTGACCAACGGGCGGTTGATCAGGGGCTTCAGCTGCGCGCTCGGAGGGATTCGAACCCCCAACCTTCTGATCCGTAGTCAGATGCTCTATCCGTTAAGCTACGAGCGCTCGGGTTGGCCACGTCGCCGTGAACCGAGGGATCACTCTACCCCACCCGCCTGAGCTCGGTCCAATCCCTTGTCATCGGCCCCACTCCGCGGCCTGAACGCCACTCAACGGCTCGTCGGCGAGCCGCTGAGTGAACCCCACGCCGCTGAGTCCCTTCGACAGGCTCAGGGACCCTTCGTCAGGCTCAGGGGGCGTACAGCGTGGGGAGTCTCACACCGACCACTGGTCTGTTTTGTATGTGACCAGTTATCGTGCTGGGCTAGTGTGATACCACTACGCCCACTGGTCTAGGGGCATTCCACAAATCCATCGATCTCAGGGAGTACGACGACGTGACTGCCATTGTTGGTCAGAACGCCCCCACCAAGCACAGCGAGCTGCTCGCGTGGGTGGAAGAGGTGGCCGCCCTCACCAAGCCCGACGCCGTGCGCTGGTGCGACGGTTCGGACGCCGAGTGGAAGGAGTTCACCGACCTTCTGGTGGACCGCGGCGTCGCCACTCGCCTGAACGACGAGGCGAAGCCGAACTCGTTCTATTTCCGTTCTGACCCCACCGACGTCGCGCGGGTGGAGGACCAGACGTTCATCTGCACCGAGACCGAGGACGGCGCTGGGCCGACCAACAACTGGTCCGACCCCGCCGAGATGAAGCAGACCATGGGCAAGCTCTACGACGGGTGCATGAAGGGCCGCACCATGTTCGTGGTCCCGTTCTGCATGGGCCCGATCGACGCGGACGACCCGAAGTTCGGCGTCGAGCTGACCGACTCCGAATATGTGGTCATCTCGATGAAGATCATGACCCGGATGGGCAAGGACGCCCTGGCCGCGATGGGCACCGACAAGCCGTTCGTGAAGTGCCTGCACTCGGTGGGTCACCCAATCGCCGATGGCGAGCAGGACGTGGCGTGGCCGTGCAACGACACCAAGTACATCTCGCACTTCCCCGAGACCCGCGAGATCTGGTCCTACGGCTCCGGCTACGGCGGCAACGCGCTGCTCGGCAAGAAGTGCTATGCGCTGCGGATCGCCTCGGCGATGGCGCACGACGAGGGCTGGCTGGCCGAGCACATGCTGATCCTCGAGCTGACCTCCCCGGAGAACAAGAAGTACGTGGTGTGCGCGGCCTTCCCGAGCGCCTGCGGCAAGACCAACCTGGCCATGCTCGAGCCGACCATCCCCGGCTGGACCGTGAAGACCCTCGGCGACGACATCGCGTGGATGCGCTTCGGCGAGGACGGCCGCCTGTATGCGGTGAACCCCGAGAACGGGTTCTTCGGCGTCGCCCCGGGCACCGGTTATCACACCAACCCGAACGCGATGCGCACGATCGAGAAGGGCAACTCTATCTTCACCAACGTCGCGCTGACCGATCACGGTGACGTGTGGTGGGAGGAGATGACCTCCACCAAGCCGAAGCACCTGACCGACTGGCACGGCAAGTCGTGGACCCCGGACAACGGGGAGAAGGCGGCTCACCCGAACAGCCGGTTCACCACCCCGATCGACCAGTGCCCGATCCTGTCGGAGGACTTCAACAACCCCAAGGGCGTACCGGTCGACGCGATCCTGTTCGGCGGTCGCCGGGCCAGCACCATCCCGCTGGTCGCCCAGTCCCGCGACTGGAACCATGGCGCGTTCATGGGCGCGACCTGCTCCTCGGAAACCACCGCCGCCGCCACCGGCGCGGTCGGCGTGGTGCGCCGCGACCCGATGGCGATGCTGCCGTTCATCGGCTACAACGCCAACGACTACCTGCAGCACTGGGTGAACATCGGGGAGAAGGGCGGCGACAAGCTGCCGGCGATCTTCTTCGTGAACTGGTTCCGCAAGTCCGATCAGGGCAAGTTCCTGTGGCCGGGCTTCGGCGAGAACAGCCGCGTGCTGGAGTGGGTGATCAACCGCCTCGAGGGCAAGGCCGAGGCCGTCGACACCCCGGCCGGCGCGATCCCGGCAGAGGGGTCGCTGAACGTCGATGGGCTCTCCCTCACCGAGGAGGACCTGGCCGCCGCGACCAGGTTCAACGCCGAGGAGTGGAAGCAGGAAGTACCGCTGATCGAGGAGTGGTTCGACAAGCTCGGCGACGTGCCCCAGGCGCTGCGCGACGAGTTGGACACGCTGAAGCAGAACCTGAGCTGACCTCCCCGGGCACCCGGGCAGAGCTCGTGGTCGCGTTGGCGGATGGTCAGCGTTCGGGTGCCCAGCAGGCGAGCAGCTGCTGTTCGAGCCAGGCTTGGTACGCCGCAGCGGTCCAGCCGCAGCGGCGTACCAGCCTGTCGTGCACCTCTGGGGCGTTCAGCGTCCACACGACGTCGACCAGCTACTGCTCAGTGAGCCAGGTGGTACGCCGTCGCGCGGCGGGTGCACCCAGACACAAACCGGGGCCCGCGCCCAGGAGGTGCGAGCCCCGGCGCGGGCTACCCGGAAATCAGTGGCTGCTGGCGGTCTCGGTGGTGGCGATGGCGTCGGCGGCCGGCTCGCTGGTCAGGAACCGGTAGCTCACCCCGGCGATCACCGCGCCGATGATCGGGGCGACCCAGAACAGCCACACCTGGCCCAGCGCGGCCGGGTTGAACACGGCGACGCCCAGCGAGCGGGCCGGGTTGACCGAGGTATTGGTGACCGGGATCGAGATCAGGTGGATCAGGGTGAGCGCCAGACCGATCGCGATCGGGCCGAAGCCCTGCGGGGCGCGGGAGTCGGTGGCCCCCAGGATTACCCACAGGAAGACTGCGGTGAGCACGATCTCCAGCACCAGGCAGGCGAGCAGCGAATAGCCGCCGGGCGAGAGCTCACCGAAACCGTTGGTGGCGAAGGAGCCGGCGCTGCTGCCGTCGATCTTGAACCCGTCCTTGCCGGAGGCGATCAGATAGAGCAGGGCGCCCGCAGCGATACCGCCGATGACCTGGGTGATGATGTACGGCAGCACGGCCTTGGCCTCGATCCGCCTGGCGGCGAAGACACCCAGGGTGACGGCCGGGTTGAAGTGGCCACCGGAGAGGTGCCCCAGGGCGTACGCCCCGGTCAGCACGGTGAGGCCGAAGGCGAGGGCGACGCCGAGGAATCCGATGCCCAGCTGGGTCTTGTTGGCATCGTCGGTGAGTACCTTGGCCGCCAGCACTGCGCTGCCGCAGCCGCCAAAGACCAACCAGAAGGTGCCGAGGAATTCGGCCCACAGACGGGTACGAAGGGGGACGGAGGACATCATGTGAGATCTCGCATTCTTCGACCGCCGGGCGCGGTCGATCGGACTTGATCGAAGGTTCCGCCGATGGCTGACGGACCGGCCAGCGCTGGCCTTCACCAATGCGCCGCCCGGGAGCCGGACCTTGTGGGCCCGACCCCTGAGTCGACGAACTGCGGTGGCGGAGGCGGCGGGATTTGAACCCGCGATGGGGTTTAAGCCCCAAACCCGCTTAGCAGGCGGGCGCCATAGACCGGACTAGGCGACGCCTCCATGGTCGCACAGGGCGACCGAGGACAAAGCGTACTCGGTCGGCACCGGTGCAGCAATCCGACGGGTACGATGCAACCCGGTCCCGCAGAGAGGTCGTAACCCACGTGAGCAGTCCCGCCAATCGAGAGGCGTTCCGGGCCTACGCCTTTCGTCGGAGCGCGCTGTGGACCGCGATCGGCACCTATCTGCCCGGGCTGGGACTGGTCCGCGGAGGCGTACGCCTGATCGGCTGGGTGATCTTCGGCGCCTTCGCCGTGCTGCTCGCGGTGCTCGGCATCTGGGCGCTCGCCGATCGCGGATCGTTGCTCGCCCTGGGGCTGAACACCACCCTGCTCAAGGCGCTGGTGGTGATCCTGCCGCTGGTCGCGTTGGGGTGGGCCGCGCTGATCGTGATCACCCACCTGCGGCTGCGGCCGCGCCGCCTGAGCCCGGCCCAGCGCGGACTCGGCTCGGCGCTGGTCGGCCTGCTCTGCCTCACCATCACCGCGCCGCTGGCGGTGGCCGCCCGCTATTCGTTCGACCAGACCCGCCTGGTGGACACGGTGTTCAAGCGCGGGGACGACATCCGCTCCGGTACCGCGCCGCGGCTGGAGAAGGGCGATCCGTGGCGGAACAAGCCGCGGGTGAACATCCTGCTGCTCGGCGGGGACGCCGGCCGCGACCGCACCGGCACCCGCACCGACACGGTGATCGTGGCCAGCATCGACACCCGCACCGGTGACACAGTGCTGGTGTCGCTGCCGCGCAACACTGCCAGGATGCCGTTCCCCGTCGACTCCCCGCTGCACCAGTACTATCCGGACGGGTTCACCGAGGGGGATGGCAACGATCTCGAGTTCATGCTGAACGAGATCTATGAGAACGTCCCCCAGAACGTACCGGCCGACGTCCTCGGCCCGACCGACAACCTGGGCGCCGACGCGCTCAAGCTCGCCGTCGGCGAGGGCACCGGGCTGAAGATCGACTACTTCGTGCTGATCCAGCTGGGCGGGTTCAACAAGCTGATCGACGCGCTCGGCGGGGTGACGGTCAACATCAACACGTGGGTGGCGATCGGCGGCCAGACCGATGCGGGGATCAAGCCGGTGGGGGCGCTGCGGCCGGGACCGAACCAGCACCTGAACGGCGCCGAGGCGGCCTGGTACGCCCGGGGGCGCTATGGCTCGGACGACTTCCAGCGGATGGACCGGCAGCGCTGCGTGATCGACGCGGTGATCCGCCAGGCCAACCCCGCCAACATGCTCGTCCGCTATGAGGCGGTCGCCCGCGAGGGCAAGGAGGTCGTGATCACCGACCTGCCGCAGGAGATCCTGCCGGCCATCGTCGACCTGTCGCTGCGGGTCCAGCAGGGGAAGACGCGCAGCATCGTGTTCAAAAACGGTGAGGAGGGGTTCTTCTCCTCCAACCCCGACTTCGCGAAGGTACGCGCCCGGGTGGCCGCGGCGATCACACCCCCGGCCACGCCGACCCCGACCCCGGCGGCTCCGAGTTCGGGGCAGCCCACTGGCCCTGGTCAGCCGAGCGGTCAGCCGGCCCCCAGCCAGCCGCCCGCTCCCGCGCCGCCCACCACGCAGGCCCCGACCCGGGGCTCCGGGCCCACCACCGCGCCACCGCCGACCCCGGCCCCTGGCCCACCGCCGGCACCGCCGGAGGACCTGGCGTTCTCCTGCGCGTACAAGCCGGAGATCGCCGAGAAGCAACCCCCCGTACCCCCCTGGGAGCAGTGATGGACGACGCGGTCAGTGTGCACGTGCTCAGGCCGGCCCCGCCGGTGCGCGCGTTCGGCATCGCAGCGGTGCTGATCGTGGTGGGGGCGGTGCTGGTGGTGACCGGTTCCGCGCAGCAGTGGCCCGTGGTGGCGCTGGCCCTGGGCGGGCTGGTGCTGGTGCTCGGCCTGGTGCTGTTCGCCGCCGGGGTGGCCGCGGTGGTCCGGATGCGGGTCCGCGCGGAGCTGACCCCGACCGGTTACAGCTTTCGCACCCCCGGAGGCGTACGCCACGGCACGTGGGCGGACACGGTCCGCGTGGGGACCTCTGACTCGGGACGGCGGATCAGTTTCCTCGACCGCGACGAGCGGGTGCAGCACGTTATCTCTCCGGTCGGCGACGAGTCGCCGGAAATGGAGGCGTTGACCGCCGAGATCGTGCGGCGGCTGGAGGCCAGCCGGCGCTGAGCCGCGGCGAGAGTGGGATTCGAACCCACGGAACGGTCGCCCGCTCGGCCGCTTTCAAGGCGGCTGCACTAGTCCACTATGCGATCTCGCCAGCGCCCGATCCCGGGCACTCTCGCCATGGTAGTGCTCCGGCCCGATGACCGCTGTCAGAGTCGCCCTCTATCGTGGTCGCCATGACTTCTGCTGCCGTTCCCGAACGGATGCGCGCCGTGCTCGCGGAGGGAGCCGGTGGGCCCGAGGTGTTGCGCGTCGGCGAGCTGGACACCCCTCGGCCCGGGCCGGGCCAGGTGCTGGTGAAGGTGACCGCCGCCGGGATCAACCGCGCCGACGTGATGCAGCGACTCGGCCACTATCCCCCGCCGCCCGGCGAGTCGGAGATCATTGGGCTCGAGGTGTCCGGCACCGTCGCCGCGCTCGGCGACGGGGTGGACGGCTGGTCGGTGGGGATGGAGTGCCTGGCCCTGCTCTCCGGCGGGGGGTACGCCGAATACGTCGCCGTGCCGGCCGGTCAGCTGGTGCCGCCACCACCCGGGGTCGACCCGATCACCGCGGCCGGGGTGCTGGAGGTCGCCGCAACCGTGCAGTCGAACGCCGAGATCGCCCACCTGAGCGCCGGCGACGCCTACCTGGTGCACGGCGGCGCCGGCGGCATCGGCAGCTTCGCCATCCAGTACGCCAAGGCGCTCGGCTGCACCGTGTTCACCACCGCGGGCTCGGCGGAGAAGCTGCAGTTCTGCCGTGAGCTGGGCGCCGACCACGCCCTCGACTATCACGACGACTGGCCGGCTGCGGTGCAGGAGGCCGGCGGGGTCGACGTGATCCTGGACAACATGGGCGCCAAATATCTGGACGCCAACCTGACGGCGCTGCGGCCCGACGGCCGGCTGACCGTGATCGGGCTGATGGGCGGGCGCAAGGGCGAGCTCAACCTCGGCGCGCTGCTCGCCAAGCGCGGCCAGGTGATCGCCACCTCGCTGCGCTCCCGCCCGGCGGAGCAGAAGGCGGCAATCTGCACCGGCGTGGTCGAGCGGGTCTGGCCGATGATCGCCGACGGCAGCATCAGCACCGCGCCGACCCGGCGGTTCGCGCTCGACGAGGTGGCCGCGGCGCACGAATACTTCGACTCGGGCGAGCACCGCGGCAAGCTCGTGCTGACGATGTGAGCTGACATGTCCGCCCGCCCCGAGGTCGTCTCCGCCCTGCGCCTGATCGAGCAGCACCACACCGAGCCGCTCACCCTGGCCGAGGTGGCGGGCGCGGTGGGCTACAGCCAGTTCCACCTGGCACGCCGGTTCAAGGAGGCCGTCGGGCTGGCGCCGATGCAGTGGCTGGCGGCGCGACGGTTTCTGCACGCCCGGCGACTGCTGCTCACCTCCGACGCCTCGGTCACCGACGTGTGCATGGAGGTCGGCTTCTCCAGCCTGGGCACCTTCACCCGCCGGTTCACCGCCGAGGTCGGGGTGGGGCCCAGGGAGTTCCGGCAGCTGCCCGAGCGGCTCTCCGACAACCCGGCGCAGCCGGGCCACGTGCCCGGGACGACGCGCGACGGTGGCCGGGTCGAGGGGCGGATCGAGTTCACCGCGGCCGCTCGCGCCCTGATCGGGCCGAACCCGCTGATCTATGTGGGGCTGTTCACCGAGCGCGCCGCCCGCGGCCGCCCGGTCTGCGGGTCGCACCTGCGCGACACTGACCTGTTCGCGTTTCGCGACATCCCACCGGGCGATTACTGGCTGTTGGCGTCGGCGTACGCCGAGGACGATGCGTTGAGCCAGCTGACCGCCGAGCGGCCGGTCACCGGCGGGACCGGGGGCACGGTCCGGATCGGAGCCGGCCTGGCCGAGGCGCAGCGGGTGCTGATGACCGCACCCGGTGAGTGGGCCACCCCGATCACGGTCGCGCTGCCGGCGCTCACCTCCCCCGGGACCGCGGCGCGCCCACCGATTCCGCTGCCGGTCCCCATGCACCGTGGCCTGGTCGGGGGTGTCCGATGAGGGTCGGAGTGTGCCTCCTGCCCGAATACGCCTGGGCCGAGGCGGCGCCCCGGTGGCGGATGGTCGAGCAACTCGGTTTCGACCACGCCTGGACCTATGACCACCTGGTCTGGGGTGGGCTGCCGCAACACCCGTGGCAGAGCACGATCGTCACGCTGACGGCGGCGGCGATGGTGACCGAGCGGATTCCGCTCGGCACCTGGGTCGCCTCGCCCAACTATCGACACCCGGTCACCTTCGCCCGCGACCTGGTCAGCCTGGCCGACGTGGCCGGCCCCGATCGGATGATCTGCGCGGTCGGCTCCGGCGGCGAACCGGACGCCAGGATGCTCGGCGAGCAACTCACCCGCGGCCAGCGAACCAGCCGGTTCGCAGAGTTCGTCCACGTGCTGCAGCGGGCGCTGACCGAGGATCCGGTGGATCATGAGGGCCGGCACTACACGGTGCGCGGCTATCGCAACCTGTTCGGGCAGGCGGCCCAGCCGCTGCGGTTGGTGGTGGCGGCCAACGGTCCGCGCGGGATGCAGGTCGCGGTACGCCACCACGCGGCCTGGGCGACGACAGGCGTACCAGCTGACGACGTGGACAGCTGGTGGCGCGGGGTCGCCGGGCTGGTGGACCGGTTCGACGACCTCGGTGGCGGCGAGGTGGACCGCTATCTCAACCTCGACTCGGCACCGCGGTTCTCGCTGCAGGGCAAGGAGTTCTGCCTCGAGCAGCTGCACCGGGCGGCCGAGCTCGGGTTCACCGACGCGGTGATCCACTGGCCGCGGTCGAGCGACCCGTACCGCGGCGACCCGGACCTGCTGGCCGAAGTGGCGGCCCACCTGCCCGAATTCCGTTCACGGACCGTCGGAGGACGCGGCTAGTCTCTGGCCGGTGAGGCGTTATGCGGAGGTGTGGGCCATCCCCACGGTCCGCCAGGTGGTACTGATCGGGATGCTCTGCCGGGCCCCGATGTTCGGCGCCTCGGTGCTGCTCACCCTGCACGTGGTCGACCGGCTCGACCCGCGCTACACCGCCGCGGGGGTGATCGCAATGGCGGCCACCCTGGCCACCGGCATCGCCGGGCCGTGGCGCGGGCGGCTGCTGGACCGGTTCGGCCTGCGCCGCACCCTGCTGCCGTCGCTGTTGGTGATGCCGGTGTGCTGGGTGATCGCACCGTGGGTCGGCTATTGGCCGCTGCTGGTTCTCGTGGTGATCTCCGGGTTGTTCACCGTGCCAGCGTTCTCGCTGGTCCGCCAGGCGATCGCCGGCGCCACCACCGGCCCGACCCGCAACAGCGCGATGGCACTGGACTCGGTGCTGGCCGAGATCGGGTTCATGATCGGCCCGGCGGCGGCGGTGTTCGCCGGCACCCACTGGGGCACCACCTGGACGCTGATGATCTTCCAGCTGCTGATCGTGCTCGGCGGGCTGGTGCTGTTCATCGTCAACCCGCCCCTGCACTCCGAGGGCGGGGAGGGCGACACCGACGCGGCACCAGCCACCCGCTGGCTGTCGGTACCGGTGCTGGCGATCTTCATCGCCACCGTGGCCACGATCGTTGCGGTGACCGCGACCGACCTGGCCGTGGTCGCCGGCATGCGCGCCCTGGACAGCGGGTGGGCGATCGGCTGGGCGCTGGCGGTGTGGGGCCTCGGCTCAGCGGTCGGCGGGCTGCTGTTCGGCGCCAGCGGGCGGACGTTCGCCACTTGGCTGCCGCTGCTCGGACTCGGCGTGACCACGGTGCTGGTCGCGCTGTCCTCGGGACCGGTGTCGATGATGCTGCTACTGGCCCTGGCCGGGCTGTTCTGCGCGCCGTCATTCGTGGCGACCACGACCGCGTTGTCGGTGCTGGTACCACCGCGGTTCCGGGGCGAGGCGTTCGGCTGGCACGGGTCGATGATCACCGCCGGGGGCGCGCTCACCGCGCCGACGATCGGGCTGGCGATCGACCAGGCGGGCTGGCCGGCGGGGTTCCTCGCCGGCGGCGCGGCGGCCGTGCTGGTCGCCCTGGCCTGGCCGCTGGCGCGCTGGGCGTACCGGAGGCCGCGGAGAGCCGGCTGATCCCCCAGGCCGCCTGGTTTCCCTATGCTGAGTCGGTGCTGATCCTGCTGCCTCCCTCGGAGTCGAAGACCCCGTCCCGGCGCGGCCGCCCGATGGACTGGGACAGCCTCAGCTTCCCGGCGCTGACCTGGGCCCGACAGCAGGTCGCCGATGCGCTGATCGAGCTGGGTGACTCCCCCGCCGCGGGCCGCGCCCTCGGCGTACCGGAGGGGAAGACCGAGGAGCTGACGCGCAACCTCCAGCTGGAGACCGCGCCGTCGGTGCGGGCCGCTGACCTCTATTCGGGGGTGCTGTTCGACGCGCTCGACCTGGCCGGGATGGAATCGGCCGACCGGCGGCGGGCGCAGCAGCGGGTGCTGGTGTTCTCGGGGCTCTATGGGGTGCTGCGGCTGAACGACCGGGTCGCCCCCTATCGGTTGTCGATGGGGGCGGCACTGCCCGGGCTCGGCCGACTCGCCAGCTTCTGGTCCGAGCAGCTCGCGGGGGTGCTGAGCAGCGGCGGCTGGTTCGTCGACTGCCGCTCCGCGGCGTACGCCAGCGCCTGGCGCCCGCCCGCCGAACGCTGGGTGCAGGTCAGCGTCCGCGGGGCCAGCCACAACGCCAAACACAACCGCGGCCGGCTGGCCGGTCTGCTGTGTCGCACGGCCAACGCTCCGCGCAGCCTGGACCAGATCGTCGCCGTGGCCCGGGAGCAGTGGGGCCACGGGGTCGAGGTGAGCGGGGAGGGGCCATATCGACTCGAGGTCCCGGGCGCCTAGACTCACCGGATGAGCGATCAGCGTCCCGAGCAGCCGAACCAGAGCGAAGAGCAGTCCCAGGCCGGGCGGGTCGTGGCCGGGCAGACCGACGACGGCCGGGTCTATGTGGTGTCGCCACAGTCGATGGCGGTGGAGTCGGCCGAGGCGGACGCGAGCTCGGTGACCAGCATGGTCCCGCAGCCGGACAAGGTGATGCGGATCGCCACCATGACCCAGAAACTGCTCGACGAGATCAAGGCCGCGCCGCTGGACGACCCGTCGCGGCGGCGGCTCGGGGAGGCGTACGCCACCTCGATCGAGGAGCTGAAGTCGGGGCTCGATCCCAAGCTCGCCGAGGAGCTGGAGCGGATCACCGAACCGTTCGGCGAGGGTGCCACGCCGAGCGACGCCGAGCTGCGGGTCGCCCAGGCGCAGCTGGTCGGCTGGCTGGAGGGGCTGTTCCAGGGCATCCAGACCGCGATCTTCGCCCAGCAGATGGCGGCGCGCGCCCAGTTGGAGCAGATGCGCCGCGCCCTGCCGCCCGGCGTACACCCCGAGCAGGGACAGCAGCAACCGGGGCCGCAGCAGGGACCCGGCCCCGGGATGTACCTCTGATCGGTGCCCGACGGCGGCCCGGCGGCGGCCCGACTGCAGCCCGGCGGCGATCCAGCGAACCCACCTGCCACCGAGCGACCCCTCCCGAGATCGCTGGGCGGCCCCACGGTTCGCTGAATGGCCCGCCCGGCCACTCAGAGTGCCTCAGGTAACCCTCAGCTGGTTTAGTTTTGACGTCAATCAGGCTCTGACCCGCACCGCTGCGGGGTTACTGAGTACGCATACCCATCTTCCCTGAGTATCGCCACCCTGATTTGCTTGTGCGACTACTCAGAACAACTCTGGTAGCGCTGCCTACCCCGAACCCCCCTCGCAAGATTTCGGTTTGCGAAGATGGGTGTGCGGATGAGAGTTCGCACATCGGGGTAAATCAGGGGGAACCCTGGTCCCAGCTCGGAGCGTCGGTCTTACCGACACGCACCACAGATTGGGGAGAGAGATGGCCAGCACCATGATCGAGACCGCCACCCAGGGTTGCTTGGAGAACGCAGACCTCTACCAGCACCCGCTGCTGGAGGAGCCGCCGACCGCCTCCGCCCCTGCCGACCAGCGTCGCCAGCACATGATGATGACGCGCAAGGCCGAGAACCTGTGCGTCGAATGCCCGATCATGACCCAGTGCCTCTACAACGCCGCGGTGAAGTACGACGTGAGCGGCTTCGTCGCTGGCACCACCGCCCGCCAGCGCTCCGAGATCCGCGCCCGGCTGGGCATCACCGTGACCCCGGAGGACTTCGACACCCTCGCCGGGGTCACCGCCCGGCACCGCCAGGTCGACCACGACGAGGTCGTCCGGTTGCGCAACGCCAACCCGCACGAGAGCCTGGAGACGCTGGCCCACCGCCTCGGCTGCTCCCTGTCCACGGTGAAGCGCCACCTGCGTCGCCACCGCAACGAGGCCGCCCAGCAGGCCCCGGCCGAGAAGAAGCGGGTCCCCACGATGGCCGAGGTGATGACCGCCTATCGCGAGGTCACCCGCGGCATCCCCGCCGCCCGCCGCGTCGCCTGAGCGCGCCGCACCCCGCCTACGGGCCCCGCCGATCCACATCGGCGGGGCCCGCCACTTTCTCAGCCACCGGGATGCGCGGCACCCAACTCCGCGCCGCAGAACTCCGGTGTCACGAAACAGCCGGAACGACAGGATGCGGGCCTGCGCCGCACCGCTCGCCATGGGACCGCAATTGTGCGGGCGAACCCCAGCCACCCAGGGCCCGACGACCAGGAATCAGAACCAGCGGGCCAGCTCGGCCGGCGTGCCGTCGTCGGCGAACAGTCCGGTGACTGCGTCGGCCGCCCGCTGCACTTCCGGCGGGGCATCGCCCAGGGCGACCCCGCGGCCGGCCCAGCGGAGCATCTCGATGTCGTTGCGGCCGTCACCCATCGCCAGCACGTCGGCGCGGTCGACCCCGAGCCGCGAACACACCTCGGCCAGCCCGGTCGCCTTGTGCACGCCCTCGGGTGCGATGTCCAGCCACGCCGAATACCCGATGAAATAGCTCACCCCGTGCAGACCGAGCTGTTCGGCGAGATCCAGGAAGTCCTGGTCGGAGCGGCCCGGGTCGCGGACGATCACGCGGGTCACCGGCTCCGCCCCCAGCTGCTCGGGGGTCTCGATGATGACCTCCCCGTCCAGGTCACCAACGGGGAAGGCTCCGGAGGCCCGATAGCCCTGGCCCACCACCTCGGTCGCGATCAGCGCCTCGGGCGCCAACCGGCAGACCTTGCTGACCACATCGGCCGGGTCGAAGGTGACCTGCCGGATCACCTCCACCGGCGGATAGTGCACCACCACCGCCCCGTTGGAGCTCACCGCATAACCCGGCGGCAGCCCCAGTGCGTCGAACACCGGTCGGGTGGCGTGCCAGCTGCGGCCGGTCGACAGCACCACCGGTACGCCGGCGGCCAGCACCCGCTGCACGGCCTCGCGCACCGAGTCCGGCAGCACCCCGGCGTGGTCGACAACGGTGCCGTCGATGTCCAGGGCGACGAGTCGCGGCTGCCAGCTCACCGGCGTACGCCCGCGGCCGGAGTCAGCTCGGCGCGTCCGCCGAAGTAGGGCCGCAGCACCTCGGGCAGGCGTACCGACCCATCCGCCTGCTGGTGGTTCTCCAGCACCATGATGATCATCCGGGTCATCGCGCACAGCGTCCCGTTCAGGGTGGCAACCGGGCGTACGCCGTCGGCGAAGCGCCCGCGGATGCCGAGCCGGCGGGCCTGGAAGTCGGTGGTGTTGGAGGTCGAGGTGATCTCCCGGTATTTCTGCTGGGTCGGCAGCCACGCCTCGCAGTCGAACTTGCGCGCCGCCGACAGCCCCAGATCTCCCGAGGCCACGTCGATCACCCGGAACGGCAGCTCGAGGGCGGAGATGAAGTCCTTCTCATAGGCCAGCAACTGCTGGTGCATCGCCTCGGCGTCCTCGAGCGCGCAGTGCACGAACATCTCTACCTTGTCGAACCAGTGCACCCGAAAGATCCCCCGGGTGTCTTTGCCATAGGATCCGGCCTCACGGCGGAAGCACGGCGAATAGCCGACATAGCGGCGCGGCAGCGTGTCAGCGTCCAGGATCTCATCGGAGTGGTACGCCGCCAGTGCGACCTCGGAGGTGCCGACCAGATAGAGATCGTCGGCCGGCAGGTGATAGACGTCATCGCCCGAGCCCTGGCCCAGATAGCCGGTGCCGTCCATCGACGACGGCCGGACCAGCGCGGGCGGGATGATCGGAGTGAACCCCCACTCGGTCGCCTTGGCCATCGCCAGGTTGAGCAGCGCCAGCTCCAGCTGCGCGCCCTGGCCGGTGAGGAAATAGAACCGCGACCCGGACACCTTCGCGCCGCGCTCCATGTCGATCGCCCCGAGCAGCTCACCCAGCTCCAGGTGATCCCGCGGTTCGAACCCCTCGGCGGCGAAATCCCGCGGCGTACCGATCTCCTCCAGCACCACGAAGTCGTCCTCGCCGCCGCGCGGCACCTCGTCGAACACCAGGTTGGGCAGCGCCTTCAACTGTTCGGTGAAGTCGGCGTCGGCCTGGTTGCTGGCGGCCTCAGCCTGCTTGACCTGGCCGGAGAGCTCCTTGGTGCGGGCCAGCAGCTGCTGCTTCTCCTCGCCCTGGGCCTTCGCGACCTGCTTGCCGAGGCCCTTCTGCTCGGCGCGCAGCTGCTCGTACGCCGCGATCGAGGAGCGGCGCGACTCGTCGGCGGTGAGCAGTGCGTCGACCAGTTCGGGGGACTCACCGCGGGCCGCCAGGCTCTCGCGGACGCGGTCGGGGTCGGTGCGCAGCAGGCGGGGATCGATCACCGGGCCAGCCTAGCGGCCCGGCTCCTGCGCCATCGTCGCCACCGCGGCCCTGGCCTCGTCGACGATCTCGCGCATCGCCTGCTCGGCCCCCACCGCATCCCCGTCGGCGATCGCGAGCGCCACCTGGCGGTGCAGCCGGATCGCGTCGGGGTTGGGCACCGGGGGCATCAGGTGGTGGTTGGTCCGCGCGGTGAGCACCTCCTCGATGATGTCGGCCAGGCTCGCCATCAGCGGGTTGCCCGAGGCGATCAGCAGGGTGCGGTGGAACACCACGTCGTGGGCGAGGTACGCCTGCAGGTCCGGCAGCGCGCCGGCGATCACCCGTCCGGTCTGCGCCATGCCCAGGGCGGCACCGACGAGCGCCTGCTGCTGCTCGTCGCTCGCGTGGACGGCGGCGAGTCCGGCGGCGATCGGCTCCACCCCGCGGCGCAGCTGGCTGATCGCCTCCAGCTGCTCCAGCCGGCGCGGGCCGGCCAACCGGGCGCGGAGCACGAACGGTGAGAGGGCGCTCCAACTGCCGGGCGGTTGTACCTGCACGCCGACCCGGCGGCGGCTGGTCACCAGCTGGTGCGACTCGAGCAGCTTCACCGCCTCCCGGGCGACGGTCCGGGAGACGCCGAACTCGGCGCCCAGCTCCTCCAGCAGCAGCACGCTGCCGGGACGGAGTTCCTCGTTGACGATGCGGGCGCCCAGCTCTGTCGCGATCCGTTCGGTCAAGGGCGCCTGCGACATGGCGCAATCCTAGGCAATACGTCGCGGTGTCCACCGAGCATTCCACCGAAAATGATCGGATCATATCTGGACAGTAGAAAAATAAATAATACTATTCGATAGTGGTCGACGACGACCGCCTCGGACAAAGGAGACCGACATGAAGGATCCGCAGGCCCCGCCAGCGCGGATCGCGGTGGTGATGGGAGTGTCCGGCTGCGGCAAGACCACCATCGGCCACGAGCTCGCCGAGCGACTCGGCGTACCGTTCGCCGACGCGGACACGTTTCACCCACCGGCCAACATCACCAAGATGTCCGCCGGGCACTCGCTGACCGATGAGGACCGCCGGCCGTGGCTGGCCCGGATCGGCGCCTGGCTGGCCGAACACCACGAGGTGGGGGCCGTCGCCACCTGTTCGGCGCTGAAACGCGACTATCGCGACCTGATCCGGGCCGCCGCACCGGGCGTACCGTTCCTGCACCTGGCCGGGCCGATGGAGGTGGCGTACGCCCGGGTCGCGGCCCGGCCGAACCACTTCATGCCCGCCTCGCTGATGCGGTCGCAGTACGACACGCTGCAGCCGCTGGCCGCCGACGAGACCGGCCTCACCCTCGACTTCAACCGCAGCGCCGACGAGATCGTGACCGCGATCGTCGACTTCCTCACCACCTCAACCTCGAACCCCGAGGCCTGACATGCTCACCGTTCTGGAGACCGCGCCCGCCCAGCTGGTGCTGACCGCGCTGATCGGCATCGCCGTGCTGGTCGTGCTGATCACCAAGTTCAAGCTCAACCCGTTCCTCAGCCTGACCATCGGCTCACTGCTGGTCGGTGTCATCGGCGGGATGCCGCTGAAGGGGATGATCGAGTCGTTCACCAAGGGGGTCGGCTCCACCGTCGCCAGCGTCGGCGTGCTGATTGCCCTCGGCGCCATCGTCGGCAAGCTGCTCGCCGACTCCGGCGGCGCGGACAGCCTCGTCGACACCATCATCGCCCGCTCCTCCCGCGCCGCACTTGCCGTGGGCGATGGCCCTGGTCGGCGCGCTGATCGGGCTGCCGATGTTCTTCGAGATCGGCCTGGTGCTGCTGATTCCGGTGATCGTGCTGGTGTCGCGGCGGGCGAGTCGCCGATCATGAAGATCGGCATCCCCCGCGCTCGCCGGTCTGTCGGCGATGCACGCGCTGGTACCAGCGCACCCCGGTCCGCTGGCCGCCGTCGGTCTGCTGAAGGCCGACCTGGGCCTCACCCTCGGCCTCGGCGTCCTCACCGCCATCCCGGTGATCGCCCTCGGCGGGCCGCTGTTCGCCTCGCTGGCCGCGCGCTGGGTGCCCGCCGCGGCACCCGAGCTGGTCGTCACCGAGACCGCGCACGCGCACCAGACGGCGGGCGGGTCGACCTCGACCGGTTCGACCGGGCTGACTTCCACTGGGGCGGACACCGGCGCCACTCGGTGACCGGCCTGGTCGTGGTGCTGCTGCTCTCGCTGTTCACCTGACCGACCGCGGCACCCACGCGTCCGCCGCGGCCCTAGTCTGAGGCCATGGCACGCCGGTCCCCGAGCCCCACCGCCACCGCCACCATCGCGGTACTGGCGGTGGGGTACGCCGTCTGGACCTGGCTGGTCACCGCCGGTCAGCTGGACAGGCTCGACCGCGCCACCCTCCATCGGGGGCTGAGCCCGCACTCCCCCGCCGCCCAGATCCTGTCGGCGGTGGCGCTGCTCACCTGGCCCGGAGTGTTGTACGCCGTGCTGGCCGGCATCGCGTTGTGGGCGTTCCAACGCCGACTGCGCAATCTGGCGGTGGCCATCGGCCTGTCGATCGTGCTCGGCTGGGGGTCGCACCTGGGGCTGAAGTGGCTGATCGGGCGTACCCGGCCGCACACGCCGCTGGACGTGATCACCGACGCCGGCTGGGCGTACCCGTCGGGGCACGTGGTGGCTGCCACCGTCACGGCGTTCATGATCGCGGCGGCGGTGGTGGTCACCCGCCAGTCGTTCACCCGCCGGCTGGCCTCCCGCCTGATCGGCGGGCTCGCGGTCGTCGGGGTGGCGCTGGATCGCTGGGCGATGAACGCGCACTGGCTCTCCGACCTGGTCGGCGGCGCCCTGCTCGGCGGGCTGGTCGCCTCGGCCTCGCTGGTCATCGCCGGCGTCCGCGTGCTGCCGAGCAACCCGCTGGAGATCGCACTCGCCCGACCGAAACCGGTGCAGCCCGAGGGCGAGCGGAAGCGCTGCGCGGTGATCTTCAACCCGACCAAGGTGCTGGACGTGACCACCTTCCGGCGCCACGTCGCCTACGAGGCCGAGCGCCGCGGCTGGGAGCCGCCGCTGTGGCTGGAGACCAGCCGGCACGATCCCGGCTATGAGATGGCCCGGCTGGCGCTGGAACGCGAGGTCGACCTGGTGCTCGGCGCCGGCGGTGACGGCACGATCCGCGCGATCTGTGAGGTGCTCGCCGATTCCGAGACGCCGTTCGCGGTGATCCCCGCCGGCACCGGCAACCTGCTGGCCCGCAACCTGGAGATCCCGCTCGACGAGTCGGAGGCGCTGCGGGCGGCTTTCCTCGGCAGGCCCGAGCGGATCGACCTGATCCGGCTGACCGTTGACCGCGGGACCGACCACGAACACAGCCACGTGTTCGGGGTGATGGCCGGGATCGGCATCGACGCGACCATCATGGACCGCACCGACGCCGACCTGAAGAAGGCGGTCGGCAACGCCGCCTATTTCCTGGCGGCCGCGCAGAGCGCCAACCACCCGCCGCTGCCGGTGGCGATCCGCGTCGATGACGGCGAGTGGTTCCGGCGGCGGGCGTCGGTGCTGCTGATCGGCAACGTCGGGCTGCTCACCAACAACATCCGGATCATCCCGGGCGCCTCGGCCACCGACGGGTTGCTCGACCTGCTGGTCGCCTCCCCGCGGACCGCCGCCGACTGGGTCCGGCTGACCACCAAGGTGCTCACCCGCACCGGCACCAAGGATCGCCGGATGGACCTGATCCAGGGCCGCCGCGTCGAGGTACGTTCCGAACGCAGCGATGCCTATCAGCTCGACGGCGACACCGAGGGCCGGTGCAGCACCCTGCTGGCCGAGGTGATGCCGAGCTCACTGACGGTGATGCTGCCCTGACTCTGCGGATCGACCACCGGGCCCTCCGGATCGACCACGAGTCGACGAGCCCCGGCCGCAGAGCCGCCCGCTCCGGCAGACCCCGAACGACGCGTGGTCGATCCGGAGGGTCAGGATCCGCGGATCCCGTCGAGCCACTCCTCGGCCAGCCGATAGTCGGCGTCGCCGTGCCCCTTCTCCACCGCGGGCCGCACCCGATCGGCCCGCGGATAGGAGCCGAGGAAGACGACCTCGCGGCTGGTCCGGCGGACCCCCTTCATCGCGCCGGCGACGCGGGCGTCGGCCACGTGTCCGTGCACGTCGATCGAGAAGCTGTAGGTGCCGCGCACCAGCCGGCTCGGCCGGGACTCGATCCGGGACAGGTTCACCCCGCGCGAGGCGAACTGCTCCAGCATCCGCATCAGCGCCCCGGACTCGTCGTCGTTGAGAAAGACGACCAGGGTGGTCTTGTCGGCCCCGGTCGGCTCCGGCGTCGGACCCGGGCGGGTGACCAGCACGAAGCGGGTCACGGCGTCGGGGTTGTCGGCGATCTCGCTGGCCACCGCCACCAGCCCGTTCGCCTGCCCGGCGACCCGGGCGCAGATGGTGGCGTCGAAGCGCGACTGCGGGTCGGCGACCTCGCTCGCCCCGGCGGCGGTCGACCCGCCCTCGGCGACCTGGGCCTCGGGCAGGTGATCGGCCAGCCACTGCCGGCACTGGGCCGAGGCGTGCGGGTGGGTGATCACCCGGCGCACCTGGGACAGCTCGGTGCCCGGCCGGGCGAACAGGTCGAACTGCACCGGCAGCAGCACCTCGCGGGTGATCACCAGCCGTTCGCCGTAGGTGAGGTTGTCCAGCGTGGCGGACACGCCGCCCTCGATCGAGTTCTCGATCGGCACCAGCGCCGCGGCGACCTGACCGGTGCGGACGCCGTCCAGTGCCAGCGGCACCGAGGGAAACGGCACCGGATCGGCCGGTACCTCCGGCACGCTGAGCAGGGCCTGGTGGCAGAACGTGTTCACCGGACCGAGGAAGCCGAATCGGTCGGGCTGCTGGGCTGGCATGCCGGTCAGGTTAGTGCGACCGGGCCGGCGTCCGCCCCCGGTCTCAGACCAGCTTGATGGTGCGCTGCGACGCCTCCGCGGCGGCGACGATGTCGGGGTCCTCGTCGGTCGGCATCATGCTCAGCCACAGCGCCATCCCCGAGCCGCCCTCGCCCTGCCACGGCAGCACCAGCATGGTCACGGTCTCCGGCGCCACCGGCTCGGTGGTCTGATAGCGCAGCCCCGCGGTCAGCTTCACCGCCCCCGGCAGCCCCGGCCACGGTTCGGTCCTCGGCTGATCCCACTGCATCGGCACCTTGGCGGTGTAGCGCTTCTGCAGCTCCTGGTACGCCCGTTGTGCGGTCGCCGCCGGTTCGCCGGGGGTGACCAGCGCCGGATCCAGCGCACCGAGGATCTGCTGGGCATATTGGGTGTCGTTGGCCGACTGCCGGCCGCCGGAGGCGATCCAGCAGTGGCTCAGAAAACCGGGCAGGCTCTTGCGGGTGGCGTCGGGGGTGTACGTCTCGGCCAGGGTCATCTCCAACCGCTCGGCCACGATCGCGGTGCGGTCGCGGGTGCTCCACGGCGCGACCTGGCGCTTCGGCGTACCGAGCGCGGTCGGGGTCGGCGCCTCCGGGACCCGCTCGGGGAGCGTCTTCCCGAACAGCGACAGGGCAGTCAGGCCGAGCAGCAGGGTGGTCACCACCAGAAACGCCACCAGGCCGCGGGCCGAGCGCGGCGGCGTGCTCTGCACCCGCGGCTCGACCCGGGGCGCCTCCCCGCGCGGGGCGGGGGCGTACGCCGAATCGGCCAGCCAAGCGGTCCAGCCGCTGCCGTCCCACCAGCGGTACGCCGGGTCGGGCTCGGGGTCGGCCAGTTCCCTCGGATCGGGATACCAGCCGGGTCGCGGCGGGGCGGTCGGATTGGTGGGCACGATCGCAGGCTAACCGGTGGTGCGGGCCGGTTCGTCGGTCTCCTCCCCGCCCGGTGGCCCACTGGTCTCGTCACCCGCGTGCGGAGCCCTCGTGTGACTGCCCACCTTGAGCCCGTGCTCGTGCCACCACAGCACCACCACCACGATCACGCCTACGCCGACGGTCGGGGTGATGATCTCGCGCACCCGCTGGTTCCAGGCGGCCATCAGCGGGGTGTAGTCGATCACCCGGCCGAGCACGAAGGCGACGTTGAGCACCCCGGCCCGCAGCAGCGCGATCACGTCGAGCTGGGTGGCGCCGAGCAGGGCCATCGGCAGGAAATAGATCAGGTCATACCAGGCAAGCGAATAGGCCGAGGTGATCACCCAGCCGACGGCCATCACCACGGTGGTCCGCAGGGCGATCACCAGCGGATCCCGCTCGGGTGAGGTGCCCGGCGGGGCGCCGGGAAGGGCGCGCCACGGCAGCACCCGCGACAGCATCCAGCCCAGCATCACCGCCGACCCCCAGGCGAGCACGCTGACCACGACCGACACCGCATCGGGTGAGATGAACACGTTCAGCACCCGGCGGACCGGGGAGATCCACGACGAACCGATCACATAGCTGGCGTTCTTGGAGGCCAGCTCCAGCGCCCGCGGAAACAGGAAGATGTAGACGATCGTGTTCGGGATCGCCGCACCGAGCATCGACAGCAGGAACTTCTTCAGCTCCCGGCGGTACGCCCACGCCATCGCCACCCCGTACAGCCCGACGGTCGCCTTGCCGGTGCACGCGACACCGATCAGCAGCCCGGTCAGGAACGGGTTCCTGCGGATGAACAGGAATCCGGCCAGCGCCACCGCGATGGAGACCGCCTCGTTGTGCGCCCCGGTCACCACGGCCCAGATCATCATCGGGTTGAGCAGGGTCCAGATGATCGCCCGGCGCTGCAGCGCATTGTTCCCGCGCGCCATCCAGATGATCACCGTGCAAGCGGCGATGAACGCGACGCAGCAGAACAGCTGCAGCCAGAACACCACGTCGTGCAGGTTTTCCCCGCCGAGCACGTTCGCCACATATTGCATGCCATACAGCAGCGGCCCGTAGACGTTGACCATGTCCTGCCACGGCTTCTCGGTCCACCGGATGATCGGGTCGTACATCTGCCGGAAGATCTCGGCCGGCGCCACCGAATAGGCGTCGTAGCCGAGCTTGGTCAACCGGCCGTAACCGGCGTACATCAGCACATCGGCCGAGGTCTGCGGCGGCACGGTGATGGTGATCAGGTTGACCACCACACCGAGGATGTAGAGGTTGCGGTTGCGCGGTTTCCAGCCGACGGCGAGCGCGCGCAGGCAGATGAACGTGCCGGCCGCGCCGAGGAACAGCAGCAGATAGCACAGCATCACCACCAGCCACGGGTTCGGTTTGAGCACTCCGCCGGGGAGATACCACGGCGGCAGGATCGAGCTCCGCGGACCGATGTTGAGGGTGGTCACCGAGGGGCCGAGGAAACCGACGAACAGGGTGATCACGGTCGAGGCGAGCACCATGCCCAGCCCGAGCCGCGGGTTGCGGTGCCACGGCGTACCCGGTTTCACCTCGAACAACTGGCGGACGCCGTAGGCGAAGCGGTGCAGGACCGAACCCCGGTCGGTCGCCTGGTCGGCGGCAGCAGGCTCGGTCGTCTGGGTCACGCAGGCAAGATTAACGGCAATTCTTGGGCGCCTCGCGCGCAGCGCGCCCAACCCCCGCGACGCGGGATGTCGTACGCTCGCGGGCATGCCTCAGCCCACCCAGCCCGGCGTACGCACCGAGGTCGGCCGGTTGCGCAGTGTGCTGCTGCACCGGCCCGGCAACGAGTTGCGGCGGCTCACCCCGCGCAACAACGACGACCTGCTGTTCGACGGGATCCCGTGGGTGGAACGGGCCTGCGACGAGCACGACGCGTTCGCCGAACTGCTGGAGGGCCGCGGGGTCGAGGTGCTGCGGATGACCGACCTGCTCACCGAGACCTGGGCCGATCCCGAGGCGCGCCGGTTGGCGATCGAGCACTGCTGCGACGACCTGCACATGGGTGATCGGCTGCGGCGCTACCTGTCCGCACGGTTGGCCGAGCTGGATCCGGCGGAGCTGACCGAGATCCTGGTCGCCGGGCTGCGCAACGACGAGGTGACCGGGATACGCACCTTGGTCACCGCGCTGCGCCAGCCGGAGGACTTCATCATCAACCCGCTGCCGAACCTGCTGTTCACCCGCGACTCCTCGGTCTGGGTCGGCGACCGGCCGGTGGTGACGGCGCTGGCGATGCCCGCGCGGGTCCGGGAGACCCGGCTGACCGGGTTGCTGTATGACTTCCATCCGCGGTTCGCCGACCTGCGCCAGGGGCGTACGCCGTTGCACGGCTGGGGCGCGGAGCACCTGGAGGGCGGCGACGTGCTGGCGCTGGCCGAGGGGGTACTCGCGGTCGGGGTGGGTGAGCGGACCAGCCCGGCGGGGGTGGAGCGGCTGGCCCGCAGCCTGTTCGAGCACGAGCTGGTGCGGCGGATCGTGGTGGTACCGATCGACCAGCGCCGGGCCACCATGCACCTGGACACCATCTGCACCATGGTCGACGTCGACGCCCTGCTGATGTACCCGAACGTGGCCGGTTCGCTGACCGCCATCGAGGTACGCCCGGACGGCGAGGGCGAGCTCGCCGTGGGCCGCCCCGGGCCGTTCCTGGAGGTCGCCGCGGCCGCGATGGGGATCGACCGGCTGCGACTGATCGACACCGGACTCGACCCGGTCACCGCCGAGCGCGAGCAGTGGGACGACGGCAACAACACCCTGGCGATCGCCCCGCGGGTCGCGGTGGCCTACGAGCGCAACACCCAGACCAACGCCCGACTCGAGGACGCCGGGATCGAGGTGCTGGCGATCGCCGGCTCGGAGCTGGGCTCGGGTCGCGGCGGCCCCCGCTGCATGTCCTGCCCGATCTCCCGGGACGATCCCTAACGCCCGTCGTAGGGCCCCTAAAGCCCGTCGAAGGGCCCCCGTCGCAGGGATCGGGAGATCCCCCTCACACCAGCCACCTGAGCGGGTCGGAGAGGTCTCCCACGGGGGCACAATTGGGGGCATGTGGTCCCGCACCGAACAGGTTGAGCTGGCACTGCCGATCGAGTCGGTGTGGGAGGTGCTGAGCGACCCGACCCGGTTGCCGCAGTGGCACCACTTCTTCGAGTCCGTCGAGGTGACCGGCGGGTCGAGCCCGGTCGAAGGACGCGGCCGGTACCGACCGCGCGGCTGGGCGGGAACCCTGCACGAGCGCACCTCCGGCCGGTTCCGCTGGTCGGCGTCCTACCACCGACTGGTGCTGCGCCAGCCCCAGCCCGCCGGCGGCGTGCACGAGTTCGAGTGGTCGCTGCTGGCCACCGAGACCGGGTGCCGGTTGACCCAGCGGGTGCGGGTCAAGGGGCCCCCTTCGCCGATGTTCGCCCGGGTGGCCGGACGCCCGTCGGCCCGCTCGCTACCGCTCGATGGAGTGCGGTTGTACCGGCTGGCGGGTGGTGGGCTCGCCCCGGACGCCCTGCGCGTGGTGATGGCCGGCGGGACCGGCTTCCTCGGGCAGCACCTGGCCGCCGACCTGGTCTGCCGCGGTCAGGAGGTGGTGCTGCTCACCCGGAAGCCGGACCCGGCGCTGCCGTTCGAGCAGGTCGCCTGGGACGCCCGGACCGTCGGCGAGTGGGCGGAGGTGTTCCGAACCGGCCGACCGCTGGCCGTGGTGAACCTCGCCGGCAAGCTGGTCGACTGCCCGCCGACCCCGGACAACGTGGCCGCGCTGCGCGACTCCCGGGTGGCCGCGACCCGGGCGCTGGTCGAGGCGACGTGCACCCAGGCGGTCCGGCACTGGCTGCAGGCGTCCACCACCGCGATCTGGTCCGACGCCGGGGACCGCCGGCTCGATGAGTCCAGCCCGCTGCCGACCGGCCAGGCGGCGCTGCCGCAGATGACCGGGGTGGCCCAGCCCTGGGAGCGGGCGGCCGAGGGGGCGAACACCGATCACCTGGTGTGGCTGCGCACCTCGATCGTGCTCGCCCAGGACTGCCCCGCGTTCGACCGGCTGGCCGGGCTGGCCCGGTTGGGTGCTGGCGGCACCGTCGGCCCCGGCGACCAGTGGTTCTCCTGGATCCACCTGGCCGACTGGCTGGCGATCGCCCGTTCGGCACTCGGGCTCGGTCCGGTGGAGCTGCCCAGCGGGGTGGTGGTCGCGGCCAGCCCCGAGCCGGTGACCAACGCCGAGCTGATGCGGCTGCTGCGTGCCGAACTCGCCCCGGCGCGGTTCGGCGTACCGACCCCGTCGCCGCTGCTGCGGGTCGGCGCCGTCGCCCTGCGTACCGACCCTGCGCTCGCCCTGACCGGGCGGCACGTCACCTCCAAGGTGCTCACCAACTTCCCGTACGCCTTTCCGCGGCTCGGCAGCGCGCTGCGCGACCTCCTCGACTGAGCTCGGCCCGGCGTAGGGTTGCCGCCGTGCGCGAGATCCAACGTTCCCTGAGCAGGCGAGGAACGAGCGCGTCGAAGGGTCGCCAGCTGGGCGCCATCCTCGCCACCGGGCTGCTGCTCGCCGGACTGGCCGTTCCGGCGTACGCCGTCGACGGCGAGGGGGAACCGTTCGACCCGGCGATCTGCGCCGACTATGCAGCCAACGGGGCCGAGGCGGAGAAGGATCCGCACTGGGCGACCAAGCGGCTGCAGGTGGACAAGGTGCACCAGCTCGCCACCGGCAAGGGGATTCGGATCGCCGTGCTGGACACCGGCGTGGACACCTCCCGCAACCCAGCGCTGCTGCGCGAGGGGCGGCCGACGGTGACCCGCACCTACAACTTCGCCGGCTATGACAAGGGCCCACGGGGCAACGGCAACGAGCGGCGCGCCGACTGCTCGCACGGCACCCAGGTCGCCTCGCTGATCGTCGGCACCGCGGAGCCGGGCGGTTTCGTCGGCCTCGCGCCGGACGCCGAGGTGATCTCGATGCGGACCCTGCAGAAAGCCGCACCGTCGAAGGTGAACACCGGTCAGGAGCCCGAACGGGAGCCGCTCGAGCCGACCATCAAGGCGATCCGCAAGGCGATCGAGCTGCGCGTGGACATCATCAACATTTCGCAGCAGGGCAGCGACTCCTTCGAATACCGGCGCGCGATCACCGACGCCGCCGCCGCCGGGATCGTGATCGTCGGGGCCGCCGGCAATGAGGGCGCGTCCAACCAGGCGCCCTACCCGGGGAGCTATCGGGACGTGATCGCGGTGGGGATGAGCGACATCAACGACCAGCCCCATCCCCAGTCGCAGTTCCACCCGCAGATGACCGTGAGCGTCGGGGCGCCCGGGGTGGCGGTGCTGGCGGCCAACCCGTCCGGACCGCAGGGCCAGTCCTGGAGCACCGTCGACGGCACCAGCTTCGCCGCCCCGCTGGTCTCGGCCACCGTCGCGCTGATGCTGGAGCGCAACCGACGACTGACCCCGCAACAGGTACGCCGCCGGCTCGAGGCGAGCGCCGACCCACCCGCCTCGGCCGTCCCGGACAAGCAGCTCGGGCACGGGGTGATCTCCCCCTACCGGGCGCTCACCGACGTCGACTTCGCCACCCCCGGGCCGAGCCCGACGCCGCAGGGTGGCCGCGCGCCCGATCCGACCCGCCCGGCGAGCACCACCCGCGGCGGCAAGCTGGCCGTCGTGCTCGGCGTGGCCGCTCTCGGTGGCATCGGCCTCGCCACGGCCCTCTTCGCGGCGTACCCCTCCGGCCGCCGACGCGGCTGGAAGGTCTAGGGCCGCTCCCCCGCTGGCCATCCAGCGAACCCACGCTCACCCCACCGGCCATCCAGCGAACCCTGAGGCCATCCCCCTGACCCTCGAGGGATCGCTGGGCGGCAGGAGGGTTCGCTAGATGGCCACAGGGAGTGCGGGGGCCCAGGTCAGATCAGAACTCGGGGGCGGGGGTGTGCACCGTCTGGACCAGCACCTTGCCGGCGCGGGAGACCCAGGTACCGCGGCCGGGCGGCAGCGGGAACGGGCGGACGTCGGCGAGCAGCTGGCCCTCGTCCTTGGTACCGGACATGATCAGGCCCGGCGACTGACCGTCCTTCATCCGGGCGATGATCGCGTCGCTGAACGCGGCCCGGCCGGCGCCGCCCATGCCGCGGGCGATGATGATGTGCAGCCCGATGTCCGAGGCCTGGGAGACCAGGTCGGCGAACGGCGACAGCGGGTTGTTCATCGAGGTGGCGACCAGGTCATAGTCGTCGACCACGACGAAGATCTCCATGCCCTCCCACCAGGACCGGTTCCGCAGCTCCTCCTGGGAGACGTCCGGGCCGGGCAGGCGTACCCGAACGGCCTCGGCGAGGTGCTTCGCCATGTCGGTCGCCGCCTGCGAGGACGCGCAATAGCTGATCAGCTGCTCCTCGGGCACCAGTCCCAGGTGGACACGGCGATAGTCCAGCAGCAGGATCCGCGCCTCGTCGGGGGTATAGCGGGAGACGATCCCGTTCAGCACCGTGCGGATCAGCGTCGACTTGCCCGACTCCGGCGCACCGAAGGCGACCAGGTGCGGCTCGGCCACCGGGTCGAACCACAGCGGCGCCAGCTCCAGCTCGTCCACCCCGAGCGGGAAGGAGCGGTTGGTCCCGTCCCGCTCGACCATCGGCAGCTGGGCCGGGGACAGGTCGTCGGGCAGCATCCGCACCTCGGCGGCCTTCGGCCCGTGCCACGCCTGGGCGATCCGCTGCACGGAGGCCTTGACCCCTTCGGAAAGCTCTTCCACGTCGGGGTTTCCGTCGATCCGCGGGAGCGCGCTGAGCGAGTGCAACCCGTCCCGGGAGAGCCCACGACCCGGGCGCCCCTCGGGCACGCTGGCGGCCAGCTTGCGGTTGATCTCGGACTCGAAGTTGTCGCCGAGCTTCAGCTCCACCCGGCTCAGCAGCAGGTCGCGGATGTTCATCCGGAACTCCGACCACTTGCCCGCGCTGAGCATCACGTGGATGCCGAAGCTCAGGCCCCGGTTGGCGAGCTGGGTGATCGTCGACTCGAGGTTCTCGAACTCCTGGCGCAGCGTGATCCAGCCGTCGACGACCAGGAACACGTCGCTGGCGAACCGGTCCGGCGGGATCGTGCCCTGGGCCCGGCCGCGCCGGTACGCCTGCATCGACTCGATCCCGAGGTTGGCGAACTGGGTCTCCCGCGCGGTGAGTAGCGAGCTCAACTCGGCCACGGTCCGCTTCACCCGGTCGACGTCGAGCCGCCCGCACACCGAGCCCACATGCGGCAACCCGCGCAGCGAACCGAGCGCCCCGCCGCCGAAGTCGAGGCAATAGAAACCGACCTCGGCCGGGGTGTGCTGCAGCCCGAGCGACATCACCGTCGACCGCAGCACCGTCGACTTGCCGCTCTGCGGACCGCCGACCACACCGAGGTGGCCACCCGAACCGGACAGGTCGATCCACATCGGGTCGCGGCGCTGCTGACGCGGGCGGTCGATCAGCCCCATCGGCGCCTGCAGTCGCCCGTGCATCCGGCGGTCGGTAGTGGTGAGCCCACGCCCCTCGACCTCGACCAGCGCACCCGCGTCGCCGAAGCTGGAAGCGTACAACTCGTCCAGGGTCGGCGGGATGTCCAGCGGCGGCAGCCACACCTTGTGCGCCGGCCAGCCCTGGCCGCGCAGCCGCCCGACGACGACGCTGAGCAGGGTCTCCTCGTCGTCATCATCCTTCTTCGCCGGCGGCGGGGGCGGTTCGGGTTCGGTCTCGGCCAACTCCTCGGGGGCCGGCGCGGTCACCTCGACCGGCACCGGTTCCGGTTCGGGCGGTTGCGGGATCGCCACCGGGCGCGGGGTGAACTCGAGCACCGGCGGCGTCCAGGTGTCGGTGAAGTCGTCGATCTCGGCGGCATCCAGCAGGTCCCCGCCGCGGACCCGGGCGCGCGGCGGTGCGGTGGTCCCCTTCCAGGCACCGGACACGTACGCCGCCTTGAACTGCACCATGTTGGTGGTGTCGTACTTCAGATAGCCGTTGCCCGGCGCGCTCGGCAGCTCATAGGCGTCCGGTACGCCGATCACCGTGCGGGATTCCTGCGGGGAGAAGGTGCGCAGCGCGATCCGATAGGACAGGAAGGTGTCCAGGCCGCGCAGCTTCGACTCCTCCAGTCGCTGCGAGGCGAGCAGCAGGTGTACGCCGATGGAGCGGCCGATCCGACCGATCTGGATGAACAGGTCGATGAACTCCGGACGCGCGGTGAGCAGCTCGGAGAACTCGTCGACGACGATGAACAGGCTGGGCATCGGCGGGATGTCGGCACCGTCGAGGCGGGCCTGGTCGTATTCCTCGCGGTTCTTGATGTCGCGGTTGCGCAGCTGGGCGTTGGTCTGTGACAGCACCTCCATCCGCCGGTCGAGCTCACCGCCGATGGCGTCCTGCATCCGGTCGACCAGGGCGAGCTCGCCCTCGAGGTTGGTGATCACCGCCGAGACGTGCGGCAGTTCCTCCAGCCCGGCGAAGGTGGCGCCGCCCTTGAAGTCGACCAGCACATAGTTCAGCTGGTCCGGCGGGTGGGTCATCGCCAGGCCGAGCACGAGCGTACGCAGGAACTCCGACTTGCCGGAACCGGTGGCGCCGATGCACAACCCGTGCGGACCCATGCCGGCCATCGCAGCCTCTTTGATGTCCAGGTCGACCGGCTGGCCGTTGACGCCGTTGCCGACCGGGATGCGCAGCCGCTGGTGCAGCGGGCGCAGTTTCCAGGCGCGCGAGGTGTCCAGGGTGGCCGGGTCGCCCACTCCGACCATCGTCGGATAATCCTTGGGTGGTTCGAAGACCGGGGCCTCGGACACCTCGCCGGTCTCCTCGACCACGGCACCGAGCGGCATCCGATAGGGGGCCAGCCCGCGGGCCAGCATCTCGGCGTGCACCATCGGGATCTGGTCGGCGGGGCCGATCTCGCTGCTCTGCAACCGGTTGCCGCGGCGCATGTGCGCCCGCAGCACCCCCTCGCGCACCTCGATCGCCATCGTGCCGGGTTCGATCCGGCGCGGGGCCTCGCGTACCCGAGACACCTCGACGGTGGTCGCGGTGGTCCCCGGCGCGGAGAACTGGGCGGCGTTCACCCCGTCGACGCCGTCGGTGACGACGACCACGTGCCGCAGCGTCTCGTCGGTGAGCGACCCGACCGCTCCCTCGGCGAGCTGGGCGAGCTCGGTCAGGCCGGAGGCGAACAGGCGTACCTGCCCGACGCCGTCATGGCGATCGGGATGCTGGGCGTGCGGCAGCCACTTCACCCAGTCCCAGTGCGGCTGGTTCTCCGGCGCGATGCAGAACACGATCCGGAACTCGGTCGGCGCGTGCCAGGCGGCCATCTGCGCGACCATCGCAAACGCCAACCGACGCGCCCCGTCCTCCTCGCCGATCAGCTGGATCAGGCGATACGACGGCAGGTCGAGCGAGGCGGGCACCGAGGTGACCCGGCGGTGGGTGTTCATGAACCGGCGCAGGGCGCCGACGGTGAGCGGTTCCAGGTCCTCGACCGGTTTCGACTCCGGCGGGGTGATCCGTTGGGCGAAGTTCTGCTGGCCGAGCCCGATCCGGATCGACCCGAAGTCGGGATCCTCGGGGCGGCGTTCCCACATCCGGCGGGTACCGGCTATGGTCCACAGCGCCTCCGGCTCGGGGTGGATGAACCGGGTCGAGCGCCGCTGGTCGGCGGCGGTGTCGCGGATCCGCTTGCGCATCTGGCCGAGATAGCGGAAATAGTCGCGGCGGGCGGCGTCGAGCTGTTGCGCCTGGTCGTCGTTGCCGCGGCCGGTCTGGGTCATCATCATGCCCAGCATCGAGATGCCGTACATCCCGCCCATCACCGCGCCCAGCGGCCCGCGCGCCCCGGCGGTGGAGGTCATCATCAGCGCCATCGCGCCCGCGCCGGCGAGCATCGGCAGCATCCGCAGCACCATGCCCCAGCTCGCCCCGGTCGCGGGCGGCGGGATCTCCGGCGGGGACTCCAGCAACAGGTCGCCGCGCGGCATCGCCGGGCCGGAGGGGCGCTTCGGCCGGTTGAAGGTGACTGTGGCCATGGTGCTTCGCAGACTAGTCGTACGCCGGTTCGCCACGCTGGCCGAGCCGACCGGCGGCTGAGCCAGCGACCAATCCCTTCGACAGGCTCAGGGACCGCTGCGCCCGTCACCGACTAGTCTCCCGGCTGTGAGCAGTGCGGTGAACGAGGCCAGCGCCGAGGACGTGGCCCGGGTGACGGTGATCTCCCCCACCCGGCGCGTCGATCTCGCCCTCCCGGGCAGCACCACCCTGGGCGAGCTGATGCCGAACATCGTCCGCTTCTCCGGCTATGAGGGGGGCGGCGCGCAGGAGGCGGTGCAGGCCTGGGTGCTGCAGCGCTTCGGCGAGGACCCGCTGGACGCCGACCGCCCCGTCGCCGAGCTGAACCTGCGCGACGGGGAGACCCTGCACCTGCGGCACCGCGAGGCCGCCCTGCCCGACGCCGCCTTCGATGACGTGGTCGACGCCGTCGCCACCGCGACCGGCACCCAGCCGCTGTGGAGCAACACCGACAGCCGCCGGTTCACCCTCGTCTTCGTCGCCGTGCTGGCCGTGCTGCTGCCCGGTTTCGCGGTCGCCGCCAGTCCCGGTTGGCTGGTCGCCGCGGCCGTCCTGGTGCTCGCCCTGGCCTGCGGGTTCACCGCCGTCCTGCTGGCCCGCGCGTTCGGCCTCAAGGCCGTCTCCGGCACCCTGGCCTGGGTGGCGGTCGCGCTGACCGCCATCGGCGGGTACGCCATCCTGCCCGGTACGCCACTGCTGCCGCGGGGCGATACCGGCGTACAGATCCTGCTCGCCGGGTCGCTGGTGCTGGCCATGGCCGGAGCGATGGCGCTCGGCACCCAGGTGACGGCGTACCCGCTGCTCGGGGTCTCCTGCGCCGCCGCGGTGATCGTGCTCGCGGCGATGGCCGCGGTCCTGCTGCCCAACCGGCAGGTGCACGCCGCCGCGATCGCGCTGGCGGTGGTGATGGCGGTGACGGCGTGGCTGCCGACCCTCGCCTTCCGGGTCGCCGGGGTGGCGATGCCGAACCTGCCGGCCACCGCCGAGGCGCTGATGGCCGACAAGCAGCCGGTCCAGCACGACATCGTCACCCGGGCGATCTCGGCCGAACGGTTCCTGTCCGCCTTCCTGGTCGGCAGCGCGCTGTCGGCGGCCCTGCTCAGCATCCCGGTCCTGGTGCTCGGTCAGGGTTGGGCGCCGACAGCGCTGATCGCCGCCTGTGCGCTGGCGCTGCTGCTGCGCGCCCGCTCGTTCACCGGGCGTACGGCCCGGCTCTCCCTGCTCTCCGCCGGCACGTTCATGGCCCTGGCCGCGATCGCCACGGCGCTCAGCGGCTTCGAATCGCCGCTCTCCCGGGCGCTCGCCGGGATGCTGATCGTGGTGCTCGGCATCTGGTTCGGCAGCCAGTACGCCGCCACCGGCTGGAACCGCGTCCTCTCCCCGGTCTGGGGCCGTTGGGGTGACGTGTTCGAGTGGATCGCGGTGATCGCCATCCTGCCGCTGCTGCTGGCTGTGCTCGACCTCTATTCGTGGGCCTACGGGTTGGGCGGCTGAGCCAGCTCCCAGCCCCGATCGGTACGCCGCAGCGCCCCCTCGGCCTCGAACGCGCGCAGCCAGCCGAGCATCGGCCACTCCCCCCACCGCCGGTGGAACACCTCGGCGTTGCGCACGATGTCGTGCAGGTGCTGCCGCGGGGGGCTGCTGGTCGGGTGCCACTGGTGCACCGCGTCGGCACCGCCCACCCACACCAGCGGGATCTCGGCGGCCCGCGCCAGCCGGGCGAAGTCGGTGTCCTCCCCGCCATAGCCCACATAGTCGGTGGAGAAGCCGCCGAGCTCGCGCCAGGTCGACGCCGAGCAGGCGAACGACAGCGACCAGAACAGGTCATAGTCCGTCGACGGCACCAGCTCACCCGGTGACGGATCGGGCCGCCCCGGATGCGGGGAGCGGTGGCCGACCAGCTCGGTCCAGGGCTGCCCGGCGGACTCCTGGGGCAGATAGCTGACCGGGCCACACAGCAACGCCCGCGTCCACAGCCGCAGCGCCCGCTGATATCCGGGGATCAGCGCCGGTGTGGGCAGGCAGTCCACATCGAGCAGCACCAGCTCGTCGTGGCCGTGGGCCAGGGCCAGCTGCACCCCCAGGTTGCGCGCCGCCGACAGCGGCAGCCCATCCTCGCAGCGGGCCACATGGGCGTGCAGGTCACCGCAGCCGGGGTCGAATTCGGCACCCATGGTGACCACCACGTGCCGCGCCTGGGGGGCGTAGGCCTGCAGCGCGGCCGCCTGGTTGTGCAGGTGCGGCAACCGGTCCGCGGTCGCCAGGGTGATCACCGCCGGTTCACGCATCGGCCACCGCCCGCACCACGCCGGCCGCCCGCTCGGCGGCCCCCGCCAGCTCCCAGCGACTCCAGTCCGGTTGCAACGCCCGGGCGCGCTCGAGCAGTTCCGGCCAGTCCGCCGGTGCGGGCCAGCCCGGTACGCCGAGCGCCAGCTCGGCACGAACCAAGGCCTCGGTGGTGGCGTACTGCTCGCCGAACGGCCGCCGCTGCGGCACCGCGATCACCCGAGCCCCCGCCGCACCGGCGTCGGCGACCGCGTTCTGCCCCGGCTGGCAGACCACGACCTCGGCCCGGCACAGCTCCTCCCAGGGGTCGGCCAGCCACCGCCCACCCGGCCCGCCGAGCACCCGCCAGTGCCACTCGCCGGCGCGGTCCCGACGCCACGGTTGCCCGGCGTCGTCGCCGTCGGTACCGCCGCTGCCGGCCAGCAGCAGCACCCGTCCGGGTTCCGGCTCGGCGACCCGCTCGCGCCCGGTGAACCGGGACAACCCGCCCACGCAGTGCAGCCGGTCGTCGTGGCCGGCGACCTGCTCGGCCGCATACCAGCGCCGCGGCCACGGGGCCAGCAGCGCGTCGGCCAGCCGGTGCGCCAGCCGGTGCGCCCGATCGGTACGTTCGCCGGGCAGCACGGCGACCACCACCGGTACGCCGTGCAGCCGGGCCAGCGTGGCCACCTCCACCGACACGTCGACCACCATCGCCGACGGACGGACCTCATCGATCCACGCCGAGAGCTGCGTCATCCGGGCCCGCAGTCCGGGGTGTCGCCGCGGCACCCAGTGCAGCGCCCCGCCGGCGGTCGGGTCCTGCGGCACATCGGACCCGTCCCAGTCCGGGCTCAGCCGCACCCAGTCGGCGAACCCGAGCGGACCCTCGGGCCGCTCCCGCGACGTCAGCACCGTGACCGGCTCGTCGAGGTGGGCGGCGATCACCCCGGCCCGGGTCAGGTGCCCGGACCCCTGGTGGTGCACGTACCAGCCGATCGTCATGCCGGCGCCTGAACCGCGGGCCTCGTCCACTGCCGCGTGACCCGCTGGTTGGCCAGCCGGAGATGGGCGCGTTCGAGCCAGCCGATCCGCGCGCCCACCGAGAACTGCGCCTCGGCCACGGCCCGGGCGACGTCGCGCAGCTCGGGCCGCCCGACCAGGTCGACCGCGGCCGCGGCCAGGCCCGACAGGTCATCCGGACGCACCAGGCGGACCGCCGGCGTACCCGCGCCCGTCTCGATCAGCCCGCCGCGGGCGAAGGCGGCGACCGGCGTACCGCAGGACAGCGACTCGGGCAGCACCAACCCGAACGGCTCGTCCCAGCCGGGGGTGACCAGCACGCACCCGCTGGATCCGACCAGCTCGGCCAGCTCGTCGGTGCTGCACTCGCCCAGATAGTGGGCATGGTCGTCGAGCAGCGGGGCCAGCACCTCCCGGAAATAGCGCGGCGCCCCCACCCGGCCCGCCAGCCGCAGCGGCAACCCGGCGCGGCGCGCGACGAGCACCGCCAGGTGCGGCGCCTTCTCGGGCACCACCCGTCCGAACCAGAACAGTCCCGGCCCGCCCGGCCCCGGCCGCCAGACCGAGGTGTCCACGCCGTTGAGCAGCACCTCGGCCGGTACGCCGGCCTGCGCCCAGCCGCGGCGGGTGTGTTCACTGACCGCCACGAACTGCTGCCCGGCCCGGGTACCGGCCTCGCGCAGCCCGCTCAGCATCTCGGTCAGCACGGGGGTGTGCAGCGTGGTCAGCATGGGCAGCCCGAGCCGCGCCGCCAGCCGCAGCGGCGCCCCGGAGAGGCTGTGGTTGTGCACCACGTCGACGGCCGGCCGGATCCGGGCCAACGCGTGCATCGCGGTGGCATACGCCTGTTCCTGCGCGGCCAGCGCTCCCGGGGGCAGCCGGTCGTCGCTGGGGTCGGCGTCCTCGGGCCAGCGCAGCGGCTCGAACGCCAGCTCGGGATGGCGCGGGTCGAGCTGCTCCGATCCGCGGGGGGCGACCAGCAGCACCTCGTGCCCGCGGCCCCGCAACAGGCGTACCTGGTCCATCACGTGACCCTCGAGCCCACCGGGAACCGGTTGCCGCAGCGGGTATCGGTAGGGCCCGATCACCGCGATCCGCAGCCGCCTCATGCGGTCGCCGGGATCCTGGCCACCTCGGCCCACAGTTCGGCGTGCCGCGCGGCCACCCGGTCCCGCTGCGCCAACCGGGCGACGCGGTCGTTGGGGCGCACGGTCGCCCGGCCGGCCAGCAGCCGGCGCAGCGCCCGCGTCAGCCCGGCCCGGTCTCCCGGTGGCCAGGTGCCCAGCAGACTCGGGTCGGGTTGCTGGTCGGCGTGGTGACCGATGGCGGGCACGGCGACGGGTACGCCGAGGTCCCCGCACAGCTCGAGCAGTCCGGAGTGGGTGCCGCTCGCATAGGGCAGCACGAGCACGCCGAGCCCGGCCAGCCACGCGTGCAGCTCGGCCTCGGCGAGCGGTTCGTGCTCCCACCAGGCCACGTGCGGCCGGGCGGCGTGTTCGCGCAGCGGCGCACCGGCCCCGGGATGCACACTGAGCACGCAGTCGACGCCGAGCTCGGCGGTGGCCGCGATCGTGTCGGCGACGGCCCCGCGGTCGATGCCCGCGCGCAGCGACTTGAGGTGCACCCCGACCGGTGAGCGCGAGCCGGCCCCGACCCGTGTCACGGGTTCGGTCAGCAGGGTGGGGTGGGGCAGCACCTCGGCGGCACGCCCGAAGCGGCGGGCGATCTCGGCGGCCGCCCCCGGGGTGAGGGTGATCACCCGGTCGGCCGCGGCGACCAGCAGCGCCAGCTGCTGGACGTGCCGGGTCTGCTCGCTCAGCTGCGGGTTCGTCAGGTCGTGCACGGTGACCAGCAGCCCGAGGTCGAGCTCCTCGATCACCGCGAGCACCGCGCGCAGTTCGGCCACGGTCAGCGACTCGAAGCCGAAGTGCACGTGCACCACCTCGGGACGATGCGCGCGCAGCCAGTCAGGGGTGAGCACCAGCGGTGGCCACCACTGGCCGGCCGGGCGGCCCGGCGGGATCGGATCGGGCAGCACCGTCACCGACCCGGCGGTGATTGCGCGCACATAGGGGTGGGCCGCGGGGACTGACGCGACCCGCAACCGGCGTTCCAAAGTCATGTCGATAAGTGTCGTATACCCGCTCGGGGTGCCGCCGATACGGTGGGGCGCATGCAGCCGGCCCCCCTCGATCCGGTCCAGGTGATCCTCGGACCGCCGGAGCACGGGGTGACCCGGTACGCCGAACAACTCGCCCGCGCCGGTGGCGGCCCGCTCCAACGCCAACGCGCCCTGGCCGACGCCCCGCCGCCCACCGGCCCGCACCACCTGCACCTCACCCCTGCCCTGTGCGGGCGTACGCCGGAGGCCGCCGCCGAGGCGCTGTTGACGTGGCTGGACCGGGCGCCGACCCGGCCCACCGTCACCCTGCACGACCTGCCGCAGCCCTCCGACGGCCACGAGATGTTCGGCCGCCGCACCCGCTGCGTGGCCCGCTGGCTGGGGACGGTCGCCGGGGTCGTGGTGAGCAGCGAGCACGAGGCCGCGCTGCTGGCCGAGTGCGCCCCGGACGCCACCGCGACGGTGATCCCGCTGCCGGTCGACCCGCCCACCGCAGCACTGGCGAACCGGCCCGGGGACAGCGTCGGCGTGCTCGGCTTCGTCTATCCCGGCAAGGGGCACGCCGAGGCCATCGACGCCGCCGGCGCCCAACGACCCCCGGCCCCGGTCGAGGTGCTGGGGGCGGTCAGCGCCGGCCATGATCAACTGCTCGCCGAGCTGGGCGCCCGGGCCGTCGCGGCCGGGGTCGCGCTGCGGGTCAGCGGGCACCTCGACGACGCTGCCTGGTCCGCGGCCATCGCCCGGGTCGGCGTACCGCTCGCGCTGCACCGGCATCTGTCCGCCTCCGGGTCGATCAACTCCTGGATCGCCCACCGGCGTCGCCCGGTGGTGCTCCGCGGCCGGGCGACGACCGAGCTCGATCGGCTGCGCCCGGGCACGCTCACCCTGGTCGAACCGGACCAGGTGGCCGACGCCGTGGCCGAGGCGCTGCGCGATCCCGGGCGTACGCTCATCGCGCCCGAGCACCCGCTGGGCCCCGACACGGCCGCGGTGCTGGCCGGTTACCGGGATTTCTGGGCCACGACGTGGTGACCGCCGAACCGGTGCGACTCGACCGGGGATGGACGGTCCCGGGCAACCGGTGGGACCTGCTGGCGGGCGTTCCGGCGGCCGGACCGCCGGCGGTGAGCGTGGTCGTCCCCTACTTCCGCGACCAGGCCGGGCTGGACCGGATCGTGGCCGCGTTGGAGGCCCAGGATCATCCGCGGGAGCTGCTCGAGCTGGTGGTCGCCGACGACGGTTCGCCGGAGCCGCCACGGCTGGAGACCGCACTGCGGCACCGGCTCGTGCGCCAGGATGATCATGGTTTCCGGGCCGCGGCCGCACGCAACCTGGGGCTGGCGGCCGCCGAGGGTGAGGTGGTCGCCTTCCTGGACGGCGACTGCGTGCCCGAGCCCGGCTGGCTCACCGCGCTGACCCGACTGCCGGCCCTGGCCCCCGAGGCGCTGGTGGTGGGCCGCCGCGAGCACCGCAGCGGCGGGCGGGTGCTGCCCGATCCCGGCTGGCTCGCCGACGGGTACGCCGCCACGGCCAACCTGCTGCACGCCGACGACGGCAGCTGGCGTTTCATGATCAGCGCCAACCTGGCCGGGCATCGGGAGTTTCTGCGCGAGCTCGGCGGTTTCGACGGTTCGCTGGTCGGCTATGGCGGCGAGGACTGGGAGTTGGCCGCCCGCGCCTGGTCGGCCGGCGCCCTGCTGGCCCACGAGCCCGCGGCGGTGGTGGTGCACGACGGCCCCGACTGGGCCGGCCGCCCGGAGGATCATCGGGCGCAGAAGAACGCCGAGTCGTTGGCCCTGGCCACCCGGATGGCGTCTCGGTTTGCCCGGCCGCGCGCGTTCGGCGCCCCGCTGCTCACGGCGCGGCTGGGATCCGGGTCGGTGCCGGCGGCGCTGGTGTGCGTGGACAGCCTGCTCGACGCGGTCCCGCTGTCGGTGGTCGCGGTCCCGGATGTCGTCCTCCGGGCGCTACCCAGCGACCCGCGGATCGTGCGCGACCTCCCGCCGCAGCGGCCGCGCCCGCACCCCGGCAGACCGGTGGCCCCGTGGCAGCTCGAACTGACCGAGCCGGTGCGGTTCACCGGGGCGCTGCGTGACCTGATCGACCAGCTCGGCGGGCGACCCGATCCGCCCGGCCGGGTGACCGGTCAGGGCTGGGAGCTGACCTCCGCCCGGGCCCGGGCCCGCCTCGAGCGGACCGGACAGTGGCTGTTCGACACCGTGCGCGCCGACTCCCTCACCGACCTCGAGATCGGTGCCCCACTGCCACCGGACCCCGATCTGGAGGGGTGGTTCGGCGGCTGGTGGTCATAGAGTGCCACTCAACGCCCGGACGGCCCCGATTTCGCCCGGTTCGCACGGTTGAGTGGCACTCCATGACCAAGCTGGAGGGACGCCTCAGTGATGATCATGGTCAGCATCGTCGTGATCATGATCGTGCGGGCGCTGCTCCATGCTCCGGCCGACCGCGCCCACCAGCAGCCGCGCCTGCGCCTGCCGCTCGGCCAGCAGCTGCTGCTCGGCGCCGTTCCCGACCGCGGCCCGCAGCAGCTGCTTGGTCTCCCGCAGCGCCGCATCGGGGATCTCCAGGATCGCCCCCACCACCTCGTCGGTGACCGCGGCCAGCTTCTCGGTGGGCACGGCCAGGGTGGCCAGTCCCGACCCGACCGCCTCCCCCGCGCCGACGAACCGGCTGGTCACGCACACCTCCAGCGCCCGCGAATAACCGAGAGTGCGCACCAGCGGCAGCGTCCCACCCAGGTCGGGCACCAGCCCCAGCGACGGCTCGCGCATGGCCAGGCGTACGTCCTCGGCGACCAGCCGCAGGTCCGCCGCCAGCGCCAGCTGGAAACCCGCCCCGATCGCGTTGCCCTGCACCGCGGCGATGACCAGCGCGTGGCACTCACCCCACGCGGTGAACCCCTGCTGGAAGCCGGCGATCAGCTGCTCGGTCTCGCCGTGCCCGCGGTTCGCCGCGACCGCGAGCACCTTCGGCTCACCGGGGAGCCCGTCGGGCGACAGCATCCCGCGGTCCAGCCCGGCGGAGAAGTCCTGGCCGTCGGCGTTCAGCACCACCACCCGCACCTCGGGATCCAGCCCCCGCGCGATCTCGGCCAGGGCGGCCCACATCGACGGCGTCTGCGCATTCCGCTTGTCCGGGTTGCACAGGGTGACGGTCAGCCGCGGCCCATCGCGCTCCACCCGCAGCCCAGGGTGATCAGTCACGGTACGCCTCCAGGAAGTCCGCGATCCGGCCGATCGCCTCGGTGAGCACCTCTTCGTCGGGCAGGGTGACCAGCCGGAAGTGGTCCGGCTCGAACCAGTTGAACCCGGTGCCGTGGGTGACCAAGATCTTCTTCGCCCGCAGCAAGTCGATCACGAACGCCTGATCATCGTCGATCCGGTACACCTCGGGATCCAGTCGCGGGAAGCAGTACAGCGCACCCCTCGGCTCGACACAGCTCACCCCGGGAATCTCGTTGAGCAGCCGCGACGCCAGCTTCGCCTGGTCGTGATAGCGCCCACCGGGGGCGACCAGCTCACCCACCGACTGATAGCCGCCGAGCGCGGCCTGGATCGCGTGCTGGCCGGGCACGTTGGCGCACATCCGCATGTTCGACAGCAGCGTCAGCCCCTCCAGGAAGTTGGTGGCCATGTGCTTCGGCCCGGAGATCATCACCCAGCCGGCGCGATAGCCACAGACCCGGTACGCCTTGGAGAGACCGCTGAAGGTGAGACAGAGCACGTCGTCCCCGGCGAAGGTGGCGACGTGGTGGTGCACCGAGTCGTCGAAGATGATCTTCTCGTAGATCTCGTCGGCCATCAGCACCAGTTGGTGGCGCCGGGCGATGTCGACCAGCCCCTTGATCGTCTCCTCGCTGTAGACGGCCCCGGTCGGGTTGTTCGGGTTGATCACCACCAGCGCGTGGGTGTTCTCGGTGATCTTGGACTCGATGTCGGCCAGGTCGGGGTTCCACCCGTTGTCCTCGTCGCAGCGGTAGTGCACCGGCGTGCCTCCGCACAGCGACACCGCGCCGGTCCACAGCGGATAGTCCGGTGCCGGGATGAGCACCTCGTTGCCGGTGTCGACGAACGCCTGCAGCACCATCGTGATCAGCTCGGAGACGCCGTTGCCGATGAACACGTCCTCGACCGTGGTGTTCCGGAGCCCGCGCGACTGGTAGTACTGCGCGACCGCCGTCCGCGCCGGGCGGATCCCACGGGAGTCGGAATAGCCCTGGGAGTCGGGCAGGTGGTGCACCATGTCGGCGACGATCGCCTCGGGGGCCTGGAACCCGAAGGGTGCGGTGTTGCCGATGTTCAGCTTGAGGATCTGGTGGCCCTCGGCCTCCAGCCGCTCGGCCTCCACCAGGATCGGACCCCGCACGTCATAGCGGACGTGTTGCAACTTCTTCGACTGGACGATCGGACGCATGGCGACAGTCTGTCACTCAGCCCCCGAAGAGGAGTTGGTATTCCAGCGGCGTGGGGCGCACCGACAGTTTCACCACCCGCCGCGGCATCACCAGCATCACCTCGTCCTCGCCGAGCAGCTGGCACGCCTTGACCTGTCGCGGGCTCAGATAGTAGGCCCGGCGCAGGTGGTCCACCACCCGCTGGTCGGAGGAGTTGACCATGGTCATGTCGACCGCGCGGAGCGTGTGCACCGACTGCGGCTCGCGCAGATCGGTGGTCAGCAGCACCGACTGCCAGGGCCCGATCTGCGCCTGTGCCCCGTCATAGTGGTCGGTGTCGTCGACGATCAGCGACGGCCGGAACGGGCGCCCGGCCTCGGGCAGACGCCGGGCCACGTCGCCGGTCAGCACGTCCACGGTGCCGCCGTGGCGGCGTACCCGCTCCACCAGCCCCTGCCACTCGCGCTCGTGGGTGGGCAGCAGCGACAGGTGCGCACCGAGGGAGATGCTGCGAAAGGCGAGCAGCCAGGCCACGTATTGCGGCACCGACACCGCCAGCCGGGTCCCGCGCTCGCGGAACAGCCGGATCGTCACCGGCCCGTTCGGCCCGGTCCCCAGCACCAGCCCGCTCGGCCCGGTCCGCACCACCCCTTCGCGGACCGACTCGTCGGCCCGCCGGAAGTTGCCCACCGCCCCCGCCGCGGCCTGCTGCGCCTGCTCCGCCCTTCCCCGGCCACCCGTTGACTGAGCGAGCTTCCCCCCACCCGTTGGCTGAGCGAGCTTGCGAGTCGAAGCCATCAGAGCTCCACCCCCCGACCGAGTGGAACCGTCGCCAGCATGGTCGGCACCTGGGTGCCGCCGGAGTCCTCCAGCGCGACCTCGCGGCCGAGCCGTTCGACGAGGTACGCCGTGGCCTCGGCCGAGGTTTCCGGGGTCGGCGCGACCAGCCGCACCGCGCCGGAGGCGACCCGCCCCGGGGTCAGCGTGTACGCCGTCAGCGCGAACAGCACCGGCGCCTGGGCGACCGCATCGAGCAGCAGCTGATAGGCCCGCGACGGGTTGCTCCCCCAGCGCCGGACCACCCGCCCGGTGTGCCGCAGTCCGTCACACTCCCAGTGCCCCCACTGCTCGCTGGAGCGGTCATGGCCGCCGTCGGGTGACCCGCCGCTGGTCAGCGCCAGCACCTCGGCGAGTTCGGCCCCGCCGATCGCCCGGGAGTCGACCCCCTGCCGTTTCAGCAGCGACTGCACCCGGTGCAGCCCGAACCGCAGCGTGGCGTGGATGCCGTCGACCCCGGCCCCGCGCCGCTCCACCGCGGCCAGGCAGCGGGTCGGGTCGAGCCGCAGGCAGATCCAGGTCCGGCGTACCGTCGGCGGCAGCGCGGGTCCGTTCTCCGCGTACGCCCGCGCGGCCTGCGAACCGGGCCCGAGCAGCAGGGTGGTGGGCGCGGGAACCGTGTAGGAGACGACCTGTACGCCGGCAAAGACGATGTCGTCGGAGGTGGTCAGGTCGGCCAGCGAGCCGAGGTCGAGCTCGGCGCCGGAGTCGGCCAGCAGGTCCTCGTCGGCCTCCAGCGCCAGCACCGCGCACCACGCCTCACCGTCGCTGATCACCCCGGTCTCCTCGCCACGGCCGCCGACGGTGTGCGACAGCTCGAACCCGGGCACCCACTGCGCCAGCGGCACCAGGTCGACCGGCACCCGCGCCCCGCTGACCGGCCTGCGGCGGGCGTACGCCATCCGCAGCCGCAGCCACGCGGTGACCGAGCGACCGCCGATCACCGGGACCAGGAAGACCAGCAGCAGCACCAGCACCAGTCCGCCGATCAGGATGCCCAGGGTGGAGCCGGCGAGCAGCGAGATCAGCGCCAGCAGCAGCACCGCCTCGACCAGCACCAGCCGACCGCTGTGCCGCAGCAGCCAGGAACGCTGCTGCACTGGCGCGGTCGTCGACACGGGTTCCCTCCCTGCTGGGCGATGGCGGCACCACTCTAGGGCCGCCGCGGGTCCCCGGTGGATACGGTTGACACCGCAGCCCAGCAGAATGTGGCCGCGGCACCCGACCCCAGGAGAGGAGATCGATCGGCGATGGCGACGCGCAAGGATCTCCTCAAGGCGCACACGTTCATCGCCCAACGGCTGGTCTCCGCCCTGGTCGACCGCGACCCCGACAACCCGCAGCCCCCGTTGCGCAGGGTCGGCACCGGCATGTTCATCGGGGTGATGCTGGGGGTGCTGATCCTCGCCGGCTTCGGCGTGGTCGGGCTGATCAAACCGGGCGGCTCCAAGAACTGGCAGACCGACAACACCGTCGTGGTCACCTCCGACAGCGGCGAGGTGCTGGTCTATCTGGGCGGAAAGCTCTATCCGGCGCACAACATCACCTCGGCCAAGCTCGCCAGCGGGGGCGGCGAGGTCAAGTCCGTGAAGGCGTCCTCGCTGCGCGATTTCCCGCGCGAGCGGCCGATCGGGATCAAGCTGGCCCCCACCCAGCTCCCGGAGCGCAAGGCGCTGGTCAGCTATCCGATCCGGGCCTGCTCGGTGCCGATGCCGGGCCGCGACCAGACCCGGGCGACCACCCTGGAGATCGGGCAGGGCGCGGTACCCGACACGTCAACGGCGTTCGTGGCCCGCGGGGACGGCAGCACCGGCAAGGAATACCTGGTCGCCGACGGCACCGCCTACGAGATGCCCAACCATGCGGTGGCAATCCAACTCGGCTTCGGTGAGCAAGCGGTACGCCCCGGCTCGGCCTTCCTCGGCGCACTGCCGAAGGGCCCGCCGCTGACCCCGATCTCCATTCCGGGCGAGGGCGAACGGTCGCAGCGCCCGGTCTCCGGCGTCGACCCGACCGTGGGCACGCTGATGCACGTGGACGGCCCCAGCGGCACCACCTGGTATGTCCTGCTGCAGGGTGGGCTGAGCGAGATCTCCCCGGTCGAGGCGGCGGTGATCACCGCCACCTCCGGCCGCAAGTCCCAGCCCATCCGGGCCGCCGAGGCCAACGAGGCGCGCAACGCCAAGATCCGGTACGCCGGCCGCACCGGCATGCCGGCGCAGCTGCCGAGGCGCAGCGCCACCCCGGGGATCGAGACCGCCAGCGTGTGCGCGACCTGGACCGAGGCCAACCAGCCGCCGCGCGTGGCCTTCGGCGTACCCACTCCCCCGGTCGATCGGCGCAGCAACGATCCGACCCTGGCCGATGTGGTGCTGCAGCCCTCGCTGCGCGGCGCTCTGGTACGCCACGAGGGCGCGGTGGGCCCCGAGGATCCGGGCATGCTGATCGTCGGCGGGCTGCGCTATGGGATCGCCAACCACGACGCCAAGAACGCGCTCGGCTACGGCGAAGAGGTCCCCGCCGACGTCCCCGCCCAGGTGCTGCGACTGGTCCGCGAGGGCCTCGACCCGGGTCAGTCGCTGTCGGTCCAGGCCGCTCAGCAGCAGTCCTGAACGCCTGCCCTACTCAGGGCCGTAGGTGCATGTACTCACTGACTACTCAAAACCCCCGCGACCGGGATTTTCCGCTCGAAGTCTGACCCCGGGCACTCCTAGATTCTTCATCAGACGGCACCGCGACGAAGGTGCACCGGCCTTCCGGCAAGGGGGAGGCTGGCCCCGAAGAGACAACTCCCCGGAGGAGAAGACCATGGGAACTCACGAAGTATCGGCCAGTGACCTCAAGCAAGCCGCCGGCGAGGCCGAGGACTACTACGGCAAGATCGAGAAGGTTCAGAAGAACCTCTACACCCAGATCAACGGCCTGATGCAGGGCTGGAAGGGCGATGCCTCCCGCATCTTCCTGACCGCCTTCAAGGAGTTCGACGAGGAGTTCAGCGACGTGCAGAACAGCCTCGACAACCTGCACAAGAAGCTGGGTCAGACCAGCCTGACCTACCAGCAGAACGAGGCCGAGCAGTCCGAAGTCGGCCGCGATCTGATGAACATGATCAACAGCAAGCGCTGACCCACCACCACAACGAACTTCTGAGGAGCTGACAATGAGCGACGCCGTTCTCGTAAACAAAGAGCACATGCAGCAGGGCATCCAGGACCTGGATCAGGCCAAGAAGGCCATGCTGGAACTGAAGGAGCAGATGGTCCAGACCCTGGGCAAGCGCCTGGACTCCTGGCAGGACGGCGGCGACGGTGCCGCCCCGAAGGCCGCCTACCACGAGGTGCTGAAGGTCTGGGACGAGTCCATGAAGGACATGGAGGACATCGCCAACGCGATGCGCGTCAACCTGGACGCGATCGCCGGCAACTACGCGGCCAACGAGATGAAGACCGCCGCCTTCTGGGAGGACTGAGCCGCACGGCCACCCACGCTCGGGGCGCGATCCGCAAGGGTCGCGCCCTTTGGCGTTCCTCGGCCCTGCTTCGTTTCCGGTACGCCGATCGGCGGCCCGGGCGCGTGGCACAGTGGAGGAAAGTTCCACCCCGATCGCCTTCGAAGTGCGGAACCGATTTGGAAGGATTGGGGTCGGAGGACGTGTTGACCCGAGTTGGGTCGGTTGCCAACCCGAGACCAGGAGAAGAACCGTGTTGCCGGTAGCGGACGGTGGCGGGGGATCCCGCCCACACGTGACGAGCAGGATCACAGTCGACCCCGGGCAGATCCGGGAGTTCTCGAAGTTTCTCGACGAGATGACCCGCGAGATCGGGTCCATCCGCAAGCAGGTCCACGACTACACCCCGAGCGGCACCGAAAAGGTGCACTTCGGCGAGTTCACCAAATCGGCCCAGGCCGCCAAGCGGCACCACGACAGCGTCGCCGCCGGACACGACCGCGCCAAGCGGTTGCACGACCGCTCCGACGAGATCACCGAGGCGACCCGGCGGCTGGCCGGGCAGTATGACGACCTCGAGGAACTGAACGGCGCCACCGCGGCCCAGGTCACCGACGAGCTGAACAGGAAGAGGGCCTGAGATGCGGATGATGACCGACGGGGGCGGTTCCTCCAGCAACTACGCGTTGAACACCCAGCGCGAGATCATGGCTATCATCGGCTCGCCGGACTCGACGGCGCTGGATCGCGCGGAGACGATGTGGCGGGACACCGCCGCCTCGGCCCGTGACATCCGCGGACTGATCCAGAAGCGGCTGAACGACCTGACCGGGGAGCACGGCTGGACCGGCCCGGGCGCGACGGCGTACCGCAACGCCATCAAGCGCGACCTGCTCGACCCGCTGGAGGCGTACGCCCAGCAGGCCCAGCAGAACGCGGACGCGCTCAAGCCGGTCAACCAGGCGATCTCCTCGGCGACCGGGGCTGCCCTGGTCAACGACATCCCCTGGGACCGGGACACCAACTGGCAGGTGAACCGCAAGGAGGTCGACCAGTCCCTGTGGGGCAAGGTCGACGAGTTCGTCACCGGCAAGGACGAGGACTTCGAGAAGGCCAAGTCGGAGGCCCCCTATCTGGTCGTGAACGGCCAGAAGCAGACCGTGGACACGGTCGATCACACGCACTGGGAGACGCTGCTGCAGATCTATCCGCAGCTGTCCCAGCGCACCCCGGTGTTCCAGGCGACCGACAACCAGGTCAGCCCGCAGGTGCACCGGTTCGACCAGCTGATGGAGGCGCTCACCCTCAACTCCGGCCAGGTCAGCACCGTCCGGGGACGCGCGGACGCGGTGGACACCCAGCTGGGCCAGTACGCCCCCGCGCACGACGGCGGCGACGATCCGGGCTCCCAGAAGCAGGGCGATCTGGGCAAGCTGCCCGGCAACCCGACCGATCCGGGCAAGCTGCCCGGCAACCCGACCGATCCGGGCAAGCTGCCCGGCAACCCGACCGATCGGGGCAAGCTGCCCGGCAACCCGACCGATCCGGGCACGAATCCCGGCAGCGGGCTGCCGAACGAGAACGGACCCGGCAACCCGACCGGTCCCACCCCCAACCTGCCGGACCCCAACCCGACCAACCCGCACCACCCGACCAACCCGCACCCGGGCTGGCCCGAGTCGCCGATCGCCAACGAGGGGCCGGGACAGCGCCCGACGCACCCGGACCCGAGCGTGATCCGTCCGGGCGGGCCCGACCCGATGCCCCCGGGCAGCCTGCGCGACCCAGCGGAGATCAGCAGCAACCTGCCCACCGGCACCGAGGCAGCCAGCCTGAACAACCCCGGTGCCGCGGCCGGGCTGAGCAACCTGGGCGCGGGGCCCGGTCTCGGCGGTCAGGGCATCAATTCCGGCTCCGGGATCGTGCCGCCGATGGCCCCGCCGATGGGGCCGATGGGTGCTCCGGGTTCGGGGGGCCCGGGGGCGATGGGCCGTCCGGGGCTGGGCGGGCTCGGGGCCGGCGCACCCGGGTCGGGCGGTCCCGGTGGCCCGGGTGTCGGCGGCAAGGGCGGACCCGGCGCGGGTGGACCCGGCACGGGTGGCAACCCGCTGGGTGGTCGCTCCGGCAACTCCTTCGGCATCGGGCCCAACGGCCGCGGCATGGTGAACCCCGGCTCGGTCGGGCCACTGGCCGGCCCCCACGGTTCGGGAGCACCGGGCTCCGGCTCCGGCCTGCCGGGCGCCCCGGGGATGCCGATGGGCAACCGCAAGAACGACAAGAAGGACTCCGAGGAGACGAAGAAATACAACTCCTGGCTGGAGGAGGACGAGGACGTCTGGCTGGACTCCCAGCCGCAACGCTGACCCTCGCTGGTCCCGCGCCGACCACCCGCAGCGACTCGCTCGTACACTTGGGCCCATGCCCGAGTTGCCCGAGGTCGAGTCGCTGCGGCGGTTTCTGACCGAGCGCTGCGTCGGCCGGGTGATCGCTCGGGTCGACCTCACCGCCTTCAGCGCGCTGAAGACGTTCACCACCCCGCTGGCCGCCCTGCACGGGTTGGAGGTGGAGCAGGTGGAACGGCACGGCAAGTTCATCTGCCTGGACGCCGGCGGGACGTGGCTCTGCTTCCACCTGGCCCGCGCCGGCTGGCTGCGCTGGCGTGATCAGGTGCCGACGGCACCGGCCCGGCCCGGCAAGGGGCCGCTGGCGCTGCGGCTGGTGCTCGACGACGGTTCGGGGTTCGAGCTGACCGAGGCGGGTACGCAGCGCAAGCTCGCGGTGCACGTGGTCAACGACCCCAGTGAGGTGGCCCAGATCGCCACTCTGGGACCGGAGCCGATGGCCGACGAGTTCACCCTGGAAGCGTTCGAGCAGATCCTCGCCGACTCCGGCCGGGCGCAACTCAAGGGCGTACTCAAGGATCAGCGGGTGATCGCCGGCATCGGCAACGCCTATTCCGACGAGATCCTGCACGCCGCCCGGCTGAGCCCGTTCAAACCCGCCAACGGGCTGAACCAGGAGGAACGGGAGCGGTTGTACGCCTGCCTGCGCCAGGAGCTGGCCGACGCGGTGCAGCGCGCCGCGGGGCTGGCCGCCAAGGACCTCAAGGGTGAGAAGAAGCTCGGGATGAAGGTGCACGGCCGTACCGGCCAACCGTGTCCGGTCTGCGGGGACACCGTCGCCCAGGTGTCATTCGCCGACTCCAGCCTGCAGTACTGCCCCACTTGTCAGACCGGCGGCAAACCGCTCGCCGATCGCCGGATGAGCAAGCTGCTCAAGTAGTTGCGGTGAGGGGCTCCGCCCCCCACGCCCCCGAAAGACACAAACAAGCGGAGCTACGCGCGCCCTTCTATTCGGCCGACGCAGGCTTCGCGCTTCGGCGGTCCACCAACTGGGTCTTGGCGTACCGGCCGACCTGCAGGGTGTCCCAGCCGTCGAAGGCGGCGCCGACGCCGCCGCCGAGCACCGGCACCCGCTTGGTCATCGCGACGACCATCCGCTTGCCGGTGATCCGGGTCAGCAGGTCGCCGGCCACCCGGTCGGTGATCTTGGTGTCCAGGCCGGCGTCATAGACCGGGGCGGTGGCGACCACGAGCGGGCTGGTGGGCAGGTCCGCGTCGCCGAGGATGCTGTCCAGGTTGTCCCCGACCAGGCACATCGCGATTGCGGTACGCACGCGCGGGTCGGTCACGTCATAGCCGCGCAGGTGCGCCACGGTCGCCACCATCCGGGCCTGCAGCACGGCGACCCCGGCGATGTTGGCGGGCAGCGAGACCAGCGAGGTGATCAGGCCCCCGATGTTGGTGACGAAGCCCTGGGCGCCGGCCAGCGCCACGTGCTGCTGGATCAGGATGTCGATCGCCTTGTCGGCGTTCTGGTGCTTGCCGAGCTGGCGACCGGCGGACTCGCGGGCCGGCGGCAGCTGTCCCATCCCGTCGATGGCGACCGCCATCACGCGGCGCAACACCTTGCCCGCGCCGTTGGGTCCGAATCCCCCCGCGGGGACGAGGCTGCCCAAGGTGTCCCTGACGTTGTTGGCCATGGCGTTCCTCTCTGTCAGCGTCGCATCCGTGTCGTACGCCTCTCCAGCGTACGCAAAGGCGGGTAACCGGCCACCCGGAGGATCCCCGATTCATCCCCCGCACCGCGCCGCTGAGAAGGCCGACAACCGTGGGCCGCCTCCGGGTGCTCAGCGCCCGCGAGCGGCCTGATACCGCGCCAGCGCCTCGCGACGTTCGGTTGCGTGGTCCACCATCGGTTCGGGGTAGCCGTGTCGGTAGCCGTCCGCGGCGTCCCACGGTTGGTGCGCGGCCGCCCCCGGCAGGTGGCGCAGCTCGGGCACGTAGCGGCGTACGTAGTCGCCGTCGGGGTCGAACCTGAGCCCCTGGCTGATCGGGTTGAACACCCGGAAGTAGGGGGCGGCATCGGTACCGGTGCCGGCCACCCACTGCCAGCCGTGGTTGTTGGACGCGACATCGCCGTCGATGAGGTGGTCCAGGAAGTGTCGGGCGCCCACTGGCCACCACTGGTGCAGGTCCTTGCACAGGAAGCTGGCGGTGAGCATGCGGGCCCGGTTGTGCATCCAGCCGCACTCCAGCAGCTGGCGCATTCCGGCATCCACGACGGGGAAGCCGGTGCGGCCCTCGCGCCAGCGCTGCAGCTTCTCCGCGTCCTGTTGGTACGCCATCGTAGACAACTCCGGGCGCAGGTCCTGCCACAGGCTGGCCGGCTGACGCCACAGCACGTCGGCGTAGAACTCCCGCCAGCACAGTTCGGCGGTGAACTTCTGGGCCCCCTTGCCGCGGCGCCCAGCCAGGTCGTGCAGCAGGGTGCGGGGGTGGATGGTGCCCAGCTTCAGGTGCGGTGACAGGCGGGAGGTGCCGTCCAGGTCGAAGCGGTTCTGGCCGGTCACGTAGTCAGCCAGGTCGTTTTCGAGAAACTCCTCCCAGCGCTGCAGCGCGGCCTGCTCACCAGCCGCCTGCAACGCTCCTGGATACCCGGCGGTCGCGGCGTCCAGCCATTGCCGAGCGTCGGGGTGCGACTCCAGCCGCCGCAGCCGCAGCCGCGGCGGATCCGCCGCGGGAGCTCGCCAGCCGTGGTCCTGCCAGGCCCGCTGGAACGGGGTGAACACCCGATAGCCGTCGCCCTGACGGTTCACCACGCGCGGTGGGGTGACGGCGTACGGGGAACCGGTCTCCACCCACGCCACTCCCCGCTGGCTGAGCTGGCGGCGTACCGCGGCGTCGCGCCGGCGACCGAACGGGGTGGTTTCGGCGGTCACGTGCACGGCTGAGGCCGATGCCTCCGCGGCGACCTCGGGCACCACCTGCCGCGGATCGCCGACCCGCAGCACCAGACGTCCCTCGTACGCCTCATCGCAGGCCCGGAGGGTGGCCGCCAGCCACGCCTGCCGGGCCGCGCCAGCACCGTTCAGCAGCACCGGGTCGAGCACGAACAGCGCCACCACGTCGGCCCCGTCAGCCGCCGCCCCGAGTGCGGGATGGTCGTGGCGGCGCAGGTCGCGGCGCAGCCAGAGCAGATTCGTCATCGCCGTCCCGGGCAGACGTTCACCGACGCGAGGGCCGGTCTCGGCGCGCGTCCTGCGCAGTCGTGTCGACATCCAGCCGCTGCTCGTCGTCGGCCACCTTGTCGGCCCGGCGAGCATCGAGCCGGAACACGAGCACTGCCCCTACGATGACGACGATGAGGACGATCACGCTGACAACGATCCAGGTGGTCACGGCGAGACCCCCTTTCCGATATTTGCACAAGATTGTATAAGTCAGCGTTCAACAGCGTACAGGTTGGGGGTGGGTGCGTGGAGGAGCGCATTGGTATCGGTGAACTGGCCGAACGAACTGGTCTGAGTGAAAGTGCGCTGCGCATGTGGGAGCACAGGCACGGGTTTCCGGTGCCGGTGCGAGGGTCGGCCACGGCTCATCGCCGCTACAGCTCCCACGACGTCGAGCTCGTGACACAGGTGCGAGATGCCAAGGCCGCGGGCCTCCCGCTGGGCGTGGCGATCGCCAATGTGGTGAACAGGCAACGTCGTGGATCGACGGAGTCGGTTTTTGGTGCGTTGCTGGACGAATTTCCCGGGCTGATGAGTTTCCGGGTGCCTCGGCCGGCCGCGGTCGATCTGTCGCGGGCCCTGGAGGACGAGTGCCTGGCTCGCGCCACCCGGCCCGTGGTGCTCGGCTCCTTCCAGCTGGGTGAGCGGTTTGCCGCGTCCTCACGTCGGTGGAGCGAGCTGGCGCGCACCGCGAGTTGGTGCGCGGTGGCGGCCGACTTCAGCCAGGGTGGCCATCCTTACCCGGAGAGCAAGGTGGCGTGGTGCGACCTCCCCGAGGATTCCCCGATGCGACGTGAATGGACGGTGGCCTGGTGGGACGGGGTGGGCGGCTCGATTCTGAACGGGTGGGAGGTCCCCGTCGAGCGCGGCGGCACGGCGCTCTACGAGTTGGTGGTCAGCACCCGGCTCGACGTGGTCGCAGCGGCCGCTCGCGTACTGGTTGGCGTGATGCGCGCACAGGGTGTCCGCATTCCGTCCACGGTCATCCAAGGGCTCGAGCAGCCTTTCGTGGCCAGCCCGGACTCGAGCATCAGCGACCGGATCCTGGCCAGGGCCGCCTCCCGCCTGGGGAAGAAACGCTGACTCACGTGTACGCCCGGGTTGCCAGGCGATCGGGCGCGACGAGCCGTCTCAGCGCCGCCTTCGCGAGGGGCCCAGATCGGGACCGGCTCCGGATTCGTCGCTGAATGCCGGCCGGTCACCGAAGACTGCAGACCGTGCAGCGTCGAGGGCACGAGCGAGCCTGGGTCGCTGATCCTCGTCTCCGCCGCCGGACCAGGCCGGGTCCTGGGGCAGTGGCCCCATGGGGTCGGCCTCCTCGGCCGGTACGCGCCGTTCCCTGAGGGAACGCCTGATCGCGGTCGCCAGGTCGAGCGGCTGATATTCCTCGGAGAGCAACTGGTGCAGACCGTCCTCGGAGCACACCATGTCGTGGGAAAGGCTCTCGACCAGCGCTTCCACGGTAGCTGGCGGTACGTCGGTCAGTCCCGCGATCAGCGACCCGACGAGTCGGCTGGGCAGCAGCGTCACCTGGAACTGGGGACGGATCAGATCCGCCTCGCGACTGTAGACATCGAGCAGGTCGGCGTACGCCATCCGGTCCGGGCCACCGATGTCGAAGTGGCGGGATGGGCCGGTGTAGTCCAAGGCGCTGACCAGTGCGGCCAGGACGTCGACCACGGCGATGGGCTGCACCTCGGAGTTCATCCAGGCGGGCACGAGCTGCACCGGCAGCCGCTCACTGACCTGTCGGATGATCTCGAACGACGTCGATCCCGAGCCCAGGATCACCGCGGCTCGCAGGGTGACCACCGTGGCCGAGGTGTCACTGAGGATCCGCTCCACTTCCAGTCGCGACGAGAGGTGCTCGGACAGCTCGCGCTCGGCGACGTCCGGGAGAACACCGGAAAGGTAGACGAGGCGGGAGACGCGGTGCTCGTCGACCGCGGTCGCCATGTTCTGGGCCACCTTCCGGTCGGCGTCTGCAAAGTCGGTACGCGCCATCCCGTGGATGAGGTAGTAGACGGCATCCATGTCCCGGCAAGCCGCCCGCACCGCTGCCGCGTCACGCCCGTCCATCTGCACCGTCTCGACCCGCTCACCCCACCACGGCAACTCCCGACCAGGGTGCGACGTGGTGGTGCGGACTTCGTGCCCGGCGGCGAGCAACTCCGGCACCAGCCGGCCCCCCACGTATCCGGTGGCACCAGTCACCAGGACCCTCATTCCCAATTCCCTTCCACACTGGCGCAACCGGCGACTCCCTTGACAATCTACACATACTTTTGCACAGCCTGTGGAAGTGTTCGACGTCGACTCGTCGCGCCTCCACCTTTCGGCACGCCCGGGCGTGGCTGGCACACTGGCCAGATGCTGATGTTCGGCTCCCCGGCGACCTGGCCCGGCTCGGACCTGGTCGGGCTGTCGGACGGGTTCGACGCCGCGACGGTGGTGACCGGTTGTCGCGAGGGCGTCTTCCCGATGCCGCTGAAAGGGGGGATGACCGGATGGTTCTCGCCGGTACAGCGCGGGATCCTGCCGCTGGACGGATTGCGGGTGACCCGCTCGCTGCGCAAATCGCTCAAGCGCTATCGGGTGAGCCACGACCGGGCGTTCGAGCAGGTGCTTGAGGGCTGCGCCGATCCGCGCCGCGACTCCGGCTGGATCGACGACGACATCCGCATCGTCTATGGCGATCTGCACCGTGCCGGGGTGGTCCACTCGGTGGAGGTGTGGGACGGCACCGACCGGCTCGTCGGCGGTCTCTACGGGGTCGGCATCGGCGGGCTGTTCGCCGGGGAGTCGATGTTTCACGACCCCGACCATGGCCGCGACGCGTCCAAGGTGGCGCTGGTGCACCTGGTACGCCTGCTCGCCGCCGACGGCGTACCCCGGCTGTTGGACGTGCAGTGGCAGACCGAGCACCTGGCCAGCCTGGGGGTGGTGGAGATCGACCGGAAGGATTATCTGGCTCGGCTCACCGAGGCGGTACGCCGGCCGGCGCCCGACTGGGCGGGTGGGCTGCCGGGTCAGTGACCCTGCGGACCCGGCCCCTGCTGCACACCGGGCCCCTGCGGCCCGAACTGGGCGTCGATCTGGCCGACCCGGCCCTGCTCGTCGAAGCCGACGCGGACGTTGCCCTCGGGGAAGCCGAGGTTCAGCGCCGTGAAGCCGGGTTCCCAGCCGTAGGGCAGATTGCGGGCCTGGGCGTACCCCTGCACCGCGCGTCGGTGATCGGTGATCCAGCCGGCCTGCAGGGTCGTCGTGAGGAACCGCGGGAAGGTGATGCCCGACGGCGGCGGCGGGCTGAAGCCGGCCGGGTCGACGAGCATCACCACGCGGGTGGAGCCGGTCGCCATCACCTGGGCGGTGGGGATGCCGATGATCCGGCAGGACACCGCCGCGATCCGGGTGGCCCAGCCGGCCAGTTCTTCATCGCCGCCCTGATCGGGGATGACGATCTCGCCGGTGGTCAGCTCGCGGATCCCGCGGGATTCGCCGAACTCCCTGACCCGGGTGGACATCTGGGCGGCCGGCGAGTCCGCGAAGGCGGGGTTGGCCCACGCCCACAGCGCCGAGCGGGGCGACTCGGCGACCGACCCGAGCAGATGGATCCGGGCCACCACCTCATCCCGCTTGTGCAGCTTCGGCAGATAGGTGATCTGCTGCTTCTCCAGATCGACCGCCGTCTGCCCCACACCTCCCCCGGTCTGGTCCTCCAACCAGGCGACGAACGCCTCATGATCCTCGACATAGACCAGGATCGAGTCGTCCATCACGTCCGCGAAGCTCAGCTCAGCCATGGTGGCGAGTCTACGGGCGGCGAGCGTCTGGCAGGACAGGCAAACGCCCTAATCCCCGACGGCTTCGCGACCGCGGCGGACGATCTTCGGGTCCGGTTTGCCGATCACCTGGTGGTTCTTGTCCGGATAGTCGAACTGCGACAGGTACGCCCGCATCGCCTCGAGCCGGGCGCGCTTCTTGTCGTTGGACTTGATCGTCGTCCACGGCGCCCAGTCGGTGTCGGTGCGCAGGAACATCTGCTCCTTGGCGTCGGTGTACGCCTCCCACTTGTCCAGCGACTCGAGGTCCATCGGCGACAGCTTCCAGCGGCGTACCGGGTCGATCTGGCGGATCGCGAACCGGGTGCGCTGCTCGGCCTGGGTGACGGAGAACCAGAACTTGGTCAGGTGGATGCCGGAGTTGACGATCATCTCCTCGAACACGGGCGCCTGGCGCATGAACTGCTCATACTCGTCGTTGGTGCAGAACCCCATCACCCGCTCCACCCCGGCCCGGTTGTACCAGGAGCGGTCGAACAGCACGAGCTCGCCGAAGGTCGGGAAGTTCTCGATGTAACGCTGGAAGTACCACTGCCCGCGCTCGCGGTCGTTCGGCTTGTTCAGCGCCACCACCCGCGCACCACGCGGGTTCAGGTGCTCGGTGAACCGCTTGATCGTGCCACCCTTGCCGGCGGCGTCGCGGCCCTCGAACACGATGATGTGGCGCAGGTCGTTGTCCTCCGACCAGTACTGCACCTTGAGCAGCTCGATCTGCAACAGATACTTGGTTTCCTCGTATTCGTCGCGATCCATCCGGCGCTCGTAGGGATAGTCCTCCTCCCACGTCTGCACGGCGTTGCCGCCCGGGTCGATCAGATCCGGATCCTCGTCCTTGCCGCCCCGCACGGTGTAGCCCTCTGCCCGCAGTCGATCGATGTACTCGCGGAGGTTCTGCATCATGCCCCGAAGCCTAGCTAGCAGGCCCGTGGCAGAGTCGAGGGGTGAGCGATGAGTTGCGGGACCTGGCCGTACGCCTGGCGACGACGGCCGCGGAGTCGGCGTACCGGAGTCGGCTGGAAGGCGTCGAGGTGGCCGACCTGAAGTCGAGCCCCACCGATGTGGTGACCGCCGCGGACCGGGCCACCGAGGCGTACCTGCGCGCGGAGCTGGCCCGGCTGCGACCCGCCGACGGGTTCTTCGGCGAGGAGGAAGGCCGCTCCGATTCGGGCGATCGCGGGTCCGGGCTGACCTGGGTGGTGGACCCGATCGACGGCACGGTCAACTACCTCTACCAACTGCCCGCCTGGGCCGTGTCGGTGGCGGTCGTCGAGGGACCGGTCGGCGCGGGCGGGCACACGCTCGCTGGTTGCGTCGCCGCCCCGGCCGCACACGAGGTGTACGCCGCAGCGGCCGACCAGGGCGCGACCCGTAACGGCCAACGGCTCCACCTCGAACCGAAGCACGATCTCGCCACCGCCCTGATCGGCACCGGATTCAGCTACAGCGCCGAGCGGCGCACCGAGCAGGCGGAGCTGGTGGCCCGGCTGATCGGGCAGGTCCGTGACATCAGGCGGATCGGCGCGGCCAGCCTGGACCTGTGCGCCGTGGCGGCCGGACGACTGGACGGCTACTACGAATCGGGACTGCACCCGTGGGATCACGCGGCCGGCTCCCTGGTCGTCCGCGAAGCGGGCGGCACGGTCGGCGGCGGTCCCCACGGAGAGCATGAGGACGCGACCTTCCTGTTGGCCGCGAACGCGGGGCTCTACCCGCCGCTGAGCGCCGCCGTGGGGGCCGCCGGGGCGTGATCGCGGCATCAGGTATCACCCTCCCGAGTGGGGGGTAACTCACGGTCATCACCCCCCTGGCTGAGGAGTAGACACCTGTGATCGGGCCGCCCGGCGCGTCGCGCGTACTGCTGATGGATGACACCCCCCTGCCGTTGTCGCGGGAGGGGGTCGCCGATGTGCTGGCGCTCTTTCCCCGCGGCACCCACCGGGTGACCGGTGGGACGCTGGCCGCCAGGTTGGACGAACTCGGCCACACCAAGGCCCGGGCGGCCCGGGCCCTGGATCAGGAACTGCGGCTGACGGTCGGAGCCATGACGGAGATGCCGCTGCGTGTCCGGGGTCGGCTCAGTTGGTTGCTGGAGCAGGCACCGGACGGCAGCGAACTGGACGCGGACACCTGGCGCCACCTGTTCGGCACGCTGCGGCACTCCGACTATGCCGAGTGGTTGCTCTTCCTCGCCGCCGAGTGCCCGGCGCCGCTGCTGGTGCGCAACTGTCTGGCCGCCCGCCCCGAGGGTGAACTGGTGCTGAGCGAGCGATGGGACAGTTCGGCTTGCTCCGGTTCAGCCGGCACGATGCTGGGTTGACCCCTCCGGCTCGAGCAGGATCCGCAGACGGTTCAGCAACTTGGTCAGCAGTCGCGACACCTGCACCTGGCTGACACCGAGCTCGGCACCGATGTCGGCCTGGCTGCGCTCCTCGATGAACCTCATCCGGAACAGGGCGGCGTCCCGGTCGGACAGCCCGGCGAGCACCCGGCGCAGGTGGGCCCGGTCGAGCACCCGCTCGTACTGGTCCTCGTGGGCGGCCACCTGGAGCAGTTCCTCCGGACCGCTAGGGGCCGCCGAGTACGCCCGGCGGCTCAGATTCGCGTCGCGCACCCGGCCCGGAGTGATCCCGAGGACCTCGGCCACCTCGTCGTCCGTGGCCGAGCGGCCGAGTTGTTGCCCGAGGTGGAGGCGTTCCCGGGAGACCTCACCCTGCAGTTCCTGCAGGGCCCGCGGGGGGCGTACCAACCACTCGTGGTCACGGAAGTGGCGCTTGACCTCACCGACGATCGTCGGGACCGCGTACGCCGTGAAACCGGCCGGAGATCCGGGACGATAGCCGCGCACAGCCTTCACCAGGCCCAGCCGGGCCACCTGGAGCAGGTCGTCATGGTCCACGCCACGCCCACGATAGCGCCGGGCGATGGACTCGGCGAGCGGGAGTGCGGCGACGACAGCGGCCTCGCGGTCGGCCTGGGAGGGGCCGTGTTCCGACTCCGCCAACAAGTCATCCATCGCCACGTTGAGTTGATCGCGGACAGCAACACGAGTTGGGAGCGATGACATCGCAGGTCCCCTCTGAGAACAGCAGCTCATACGGGGCACCACTGTTGGACCACGCCTATACCTCAAGGGAAGCACACCCCCCGTGAGTTAACAAGGAAGGTCCGGCTTAGGCCGGCGCGGCCCGCTACCGGGTCATCTGTCCGGGTCGGCCAGGGCGACGACTCTGCCGGTGCCGTTGACGGGGCGCCCGCGCTCGGTCGCCAACTCCTCGGCGATGTCGCGCAGCTTCACGTTCAGGTGATTGGACGCCCGGCGCAGGATCGCGAACGCCTGCTGCTCGTCCACGCCGTGCCGCTCCATCAGGATGCCCTTGGCCTGACCGATCACGTCGCGGGAGGTGATCGCCTCCCGGAGCCGGTCCGCCGTGGCTCGCGCCTCCGCCAGGCGCACCCCCATCCCCGCGATGCCGGCGATCAGCACGGCCTGGTCGCGGTCACCGTCGGTGAACGCATAAGGGGTGAAGGAATAGAGGTTGAGCGCTCCGGGTGGGCTGTCGGGGCGCGCCGGGTCGGGGTGTCCGCAAAGTCCGGCAGCCAGCAGCGCCCCGATCCCGAGGTCGGCGACCTGGGGGCCGAACACCGGCCAATGACCGTTCTGGGCCAGATCGCCCGCACCAGAAGTCGGGGCCGAGGTGGCGGCCACCTCGATGCAGGGGCCCTGCTGGGTCTTGTACTGGAGTTCGTCGGCCCGTTCGACCCACGCGTCGGAGGCGACCATCGTGTAGGGCTTCATGTCGTCACCGAAGATGGTGATGCTGGCCCCGTCGACCCGTTCCAGCAGCCGGACGGTGAAACGGACCACTCGAGACAGCACCTCGACCGTGGTCGGTTCGCCCGCCATCAACTCCGACAGCAGCGCCGACACCGGGATGTCGCCAGACATGTCCGGGTGATGATCCGCCATTCGCCCCCCTTCCCCGGCGACCGGGTGCTGTCCCGGGCGCCCCAGTCCCAACCTGCCTCGCCAAGGAGACAAGCTACCTCACCGTAAATGGGTTTCCGGTCCGGCTCACTCCGCTTCACCCGGGGGTCGGTCGCTTGAAACGAGCGGGGATTGGGGACCCGCGGGCGTGTTCGTCGGTGGACTGGGCCGACACCCGCGGGCCGGTGGCTCGTGTGGATTCGCCACGCAGTCCAACCCCCGGTCGGGGGTGTGGACGCCTCAGCGGCGAGCCACCTCACAAGTCCGTTGATCATTCATCGGTCGGACCACCTCCTTTCCTGCGTGCGGTCAACGCTAGGTCGATCGCGGCTCGGCGACAAGGGGTTTTCCGCCGGTGGCAGACTCGGCCGTGGAGCAGGCGCTGTCGGAGCGAGGAGCGGGAGTGATGCGGGCACTGGAGATCCAGACCCCTGACGGGTGGTTGCGCGGCGTCGCCGGCGACGAGGTGGCGCACTGGCGTGGCGTACCGTTCGCCGCTGCGCCGGTGGGCGAGTTCCGCTGGCGCGCCCCGCAGCCGGTCCAACCGTGGCAGGGTTTCCGCGAGGCCGACCGGTTCGGGCCGATCTGCGCGCAGCCTCGCTCGGCCGGGCTCGGCAGCGGCGCGCAGCGGCGTACGCCCCAGTCCGAGGACTGCCTCACCCTGAACATCACCGCACCGGCGGAGCCGAGCGCTGATTCCCTGCCGGTGATGGTTTTCATCCACGGGGGCGCGTTCGTCAACGGTGCCGGATCGGATCCGGCCTACGACGGATCACAGCTGGTCCGCCGCGGTCAGGTCGTCTACGTCTCGCTCAACTATCGGCTCGGGGCGCTGGGCTGGATGCACTTTGACGAGTACGCCACCGCGCAGCGTCCGATCGAGTCCAATCTGGGGCTGCGGGACCAGCTGGCGGCGATGGAGTGGGTCCAGCGGAACATCTCCTTGTTCGGCGGGGATCCCAACCGGGTGACGGTTTTCGGCGAATCCGCCGGAGCCATCTCGATCACCACCCTGCTCTCGTGCCCGCGGGCGGAGGGATTGTTCGCCGGCGCGATCGCGCAGAGTTCCGCGCCTCGGGTGGTGCCGCACCTTGAGCAGGCGCACCGGTGGGCGCGGGAGTTTCTCGGCTATCTGGTGGCGAACCCCGACGACGGGGACGAGGTGCGGGCCCTGCTGGAGGAGGTCACCCCGGCCGAGCTGAGCCTGGCGCTCTCCCGATTGTCGGCGGCCGGGTTGCGCGACGAGCCGTCGGCGATTCCGGTGGTGCCGGTGGTGGACGGCGACCTGGTTCCGCGGCTTCCGGTGCCAGCGATCGCTGACGGGGAAGGGATTCCGGTACCGCTGGTGATCGGCACCTGCGACCGGGAGGGGACGTTGTTCTCGCACTTCTCCCCCACCCACCCGAGCCTGAAACCGACCTGGAAGCAGATGGTCACCAAAGCGCACTCGTTCGTCGACCAGGTGGGGGATCCCGACGACGCGGAGGGGGACGAGACCCCGCCGGCGACCCAGCTGCGCGAGATCTATCCGGGCTATCCGAAGCGGGGCGCGCTGGCCGACCTGGCCGGGGACGGCGCGTTCTGGTATCCCTCGGTCGAGGTGATGGAGGCGCACAGCTGCCATGCCCCCACTTTCGCCTACCGCTATGACTATGCGCCGCGACTGATGAACATGATGGGCGTGAACGCCACCCACGGCGGGGAATTGCTGCCCGTGTTCGGAATCTATGACAACGAGATCGGCCGGTTCATGACCGCGCTCGGCGGCCGCGGGCACTACGAGGGGCTGACCGCGACCATGCAGGACCAGTGGTTGCACTTCGCCCACCACCAGCGCCCGATGGACGACTGGCCGCCGTACCGGCTCGAGGATCGCTGCACGATGATCTTCGACCGCGACCCTCGCGTCGAATCCGACCCCCGCTCCGACCGCCGCCTGGCCTGGCAAGCCGTCACCGGCCACCTCCCCACCGCTGACTGAGCCCCAAACCCTGGCTGAGCCTGTCGAAGCCACCCCCCACGCCGGCTGAGCATGTCGAAGCCACCCCCACGCCGGCTGAGCGAGTCAGAGCCGAGCCGACCTCACCGCAACCCGACCCGCTCATCCACGGAATCCGGCTCCAGCAACGCCAACTGGTCGAGCAACGCGATCTTGAAGCTCCCCGGACCCCGGCTCAGTTCCGCTGCGTCCTCCGCCGCCAGGGTGAGCCAGCTGATGGCGGCGAGCGTCGCCGGCCACGGTTCGGCGACGGCCAGGCAGGCGGCCAGCAGTCCGCCCAGCGCGCACCCCGTCCCGGTGACTCGGGCCAACGACGGGTGTCCGCGGTCCAGCATCCCGGTGCGCGAACCGTCGGTCACCAGATCCTGTTCACCGGTGACCGCGACCAGCGAGCCGTGCCGCTGCGCGAGCGCGTCCGCGGCCTGGGACGCGTCGGCGACGGTGTCGGTGGCGTCGGGCCCTGATCCGCCGGCACGCCCCCCGGCCAGGGCGAGCACCTCCGAGGCGTTCCCCTTCACCACCGTGGGCCGCAACTCGAGCAGCTGCCGAGCCAACGGCGTACGCACCGGCGCCAGCCCGACGGCCACCGGATCCAACACCCACGGGAGTCCCCGTTCGACCGCAACTCCCGCCGCGGCAGGGATCCCGGCCGCCCCGTCGTCACTCAGCGAACCGAGGTTGATCAGCATCGCGTCGGCCGCCGTGGCCAGGGTGGGCGCCTCGGCCTCGGTCTCGGTCATCATCGGCCGCGCACCGGCGGCGAGCAGCGCGTCGGCGACGAAGTTCATCGTCACGGCCGCGGTGAGGCAGTGCACCAGCGGGCGACGTTCCCGAACGGCGGCGACCACCTCGCTCAACTCACCCATCGCGCAGCTCCCGCGCCGAGACGGCCGGGCCCAGCCCGCCGCTGACCGCCACCAGCAATCCCCCGAGCACGATCAGCGCCATCACCGCGCTCTGGTGGCCGAGCACCCCCTCAAGGGTCGGCAGATAGAACGGATAGAGCGCCGGGATCACGATCGACAGGCTATAGGCGGTGCCATATCCGGTGGAGCGCACCGGCGCCGGGAACGCCTCGGACAGGTAGGCCCCGATCGGACCGTAGCCGCACACGGTCAGCACCTGCACCAGCACCGCGCCCGCGGCGATCGGCAGCAGCGTGTGCTGGCCCAGCGTCCACAGCCACACCAGCGGGGCACCGACCACGGACAGGATTCCCCACAACACAAAGAATCGTCGCCTGCCGGTCAGGGTGGACAGGTGCCCGGTGAGGCCCATGACCGCCGCCTGTCCGACCGCGGCGATCCCCATCACCGTCGACGCGGCGGTGGCGCCGATCCCGGTGTCTGGGCCGACCCGCCCGGCCAGCACGATCACCGTCATCTGGGTCAGGAACCACAGTCCGGTCATCAGCGCGAACAGTCGCCAGAAGTGCCCGGCGTACGCCCCGAACATCACCGCCCGCAACCCACGTTCCCCACCGTCACCCAGTGGGTCGGGCCTGCGCCCCGGAGCGGAGCAATGACCGACGTGTCGAGGGGAACCCCCACCCATCTCGAGGGCGTCCCGCACCCGCCGGTAGTAGAGCAGCATCCCGAGCGACCCCAGCGCGCCGGCGACGAAGGCGAGCCGCCAGCCCCAGTCGGCGTACGCCTGCGGCCCGAGGCCCACCAGCAGCCCCGCCGTGGCGAAGGCGATGCTCGCCTGGGCCCAGGGCGCCATCGACATGATCAGGCCCGAGACCAGTCCCCTCTGCGAGGGGCGCGACCACTCCATCGCCAGGGGGATCGCGGCGCTGTACTCCCCCGCGATGAACACCCCGCCGAGGAACCGCAGCAACAGGATGCCTGCGATCGAAAAGCCGCCGATCATTTGGTGGGTTGGCATTGCGGCGATTCCGAGCGCGCACGCGGCGGTGCCGGCGATGGCGATCCGGGTGGTCCGGGTACGCCCCAGCCGGTCCGCGATCGGGCCGAACACCATGCCCCCGATCGGGCGGCCGATCAGCATCGCCATCACCACCAACGCCCCGGTGCCGGCTGCCGCGTGCGGGCCGGCGACGGTCTTCAGCGCCGGGGCGAGCGCCACCAGCGGCAGGAAGATGTGCAACTGGTCGACGTAGTTCCCGACCACCCCGCCGCGCAGGGCGGCCCGCCCGGCCGGGGGCAGCACCGCGGGTCGCACCGCGGCACCGGCCCCTCCGGCCTGGCTCACGGTCACCGTTCGGCCTGGGTGCCGGCGACCTCCGGCTCGAGGTAGACCCGCTTGCCGAGCTCGACGAACTGCCGGGACTTCTGCGCCATGCCGGCCTCGCGCTCCACCTCGTCCATCCGGTCGGAATAGGCATCGCGGATGTCCTGGCTGATCCGCATCGAGCAGAACTTGGGGCCGCACATGGAGCAGAAGTGGGCGGTCTTGGCCGGCTCCGCGGGCAGCGTCTCGTCGTGGTAGGCCATCGCAGTCTCCGGATCGAGGGAGAGGGCGAACTGGTCGTGCCAGCGGAACTCGAAGCGGGCCTTCGACATCGCGTCGTCGCGCACCCGGGCTCCGGGGTGCCGCTTGGCCACGTCCGCTGCGTGGGCGGCGATCTTGTAGGTGATCACACCGGTCTTCACGTCGTCGCGGTTCGGCAGGCCGAGGTGTTCCTTCGGGGTGACATAGCACAGCATCGCCGTGCCGTGCTGGGCGATCACCGCGGCGCCAATCGCCGAGGTGATGTGGTCATAGCCCGGTGCGATGTCGGTGACCAGCGGGCCGAGGGTATAGAAGGGGGCGCCGTGGCACCACTCCTGCTGCAGGCGCACGTTCTCCTCGACCAGGTCGAGCGGGACGTGTCCCGGTCCCTCGACCATCACCTGCACGTCGTACGCCCACGCCCGCTCGGTCAGCTCGGCGAGGGTGCGCAACTCCGACAGCTGGGCCTCGTCGTTGGCGTCGGCGACCGATCCGGGACGCAGACCGTCGCCGAGTGAGAACGCGACGTCATATCTGGCGAAGATCTCGCACAGCTCGTCGAAGTTCTCGTACAGGAACGATTCGCGGTGATGCGCGAGGCACCAGCCGGCCATGATCGATCCGCCGCGGGAGACGATCCCGGTGACCCGGTTGGCGGTCATCGGCACATACCGCAGCAGCACCCCGGCGTGGATCGTCATGTAGTCGACACCCTGCTCCGCCTGCTCGATCACGGTGTCGCGGAAGATCTCCCAGGTCAGCTGGTCGGCCTCCCCGTTCACCTTCTCCAGCGCCTGATAGATGGGCACCGTGCCGATCGGCACCGGGGAGTTGCGCAGGATCCATTCACGGGTGGTGTGGATGTCGTCACCGGTGGAGAGATCCATCACCGTGTCCGCACCCCAGCGGGTGGCCCAGGTGAGCTTCTCCACCTCCTCGGCGATCGAGGAGGTGACCGCGGAGTTGCCGATGTTCGCGTTCACCTTGGTCAGGAACCGCCGACCGATGATCATCGGTTCCGATTCGGGGTGGTTCACGTTGGCCGGGATGATCGCGCGACCGGCGGCCACCTCGCTGCGGACCAGCTCGACGTCGACGTTCTCGCGCAGCGCCACGAACCGCATCTCCGGGGTGATCGTGCCCTCGCGGGCATAGCGCATCTGGGTGACGGTACGCCCGGCCCGGGCGCGCAGCGGGGCCCGCTGTTCGCCCTGCCACGCCTCGGACGCCTCGCCCCGGCGGACCGCGCTGCGACCGTCGTCGGCCAGGTTGCGCTCGCGGCCGGCGTACTCCTCGACGTCGCCGCGGGCCGCGATCCACTCGGCGCGGCGCGGCGGCAATCCCTTGGTGGGTTCACTTCCGGGTCCTGCGGTGCGATATACGTGCACGTCGGGGTTGACTGTGCCGTCCGGCGAGTCGGCCAGCGAGATGGCCGTCACGGGGACGCGCAGGTCGTCGGTATCGAGGTGGTGCAGGTGGTGCTGGGGATGGATCTCACGCATGAGACGTCCTCACTTCCTTCGCCGGCATGACCCGGACAGGTTCGACGGTCCGGGCGGCGTCAGCCCGATCTCAGCCCCCTGCCGGAGGCACCCGTGTGGGTTTCGCCCACCCTAGCGCGCGCTCGCCGGCCCCACTGCCACGGGTCGGCCAACGGTGCGTTCCAAACTCGGGACAGCCGACCCGGAAACCTCTACTCTTCCGACATGGCCCGCCCACCCGTGTCGTTGAGCATCGCCGGCAGTGACCCCAGTGGTGGCGCCGGTATCCAGGCCGACCTGAAAACCTTCGCCCGGCTGGGGGCCTACGGGACGGCGGTGCTCACCGCGCTCACCGCCCAGAACACGCGCGGGGTGACCGGTTTGCACGTGGTGCCGGCCGGGTTCGTGGCCGAGCAGTTGCAGACCCTGCTGGCGGATGTGCGCGTGGACGCGGTCAAGCTGGGCATGTTGGCCAACGCCGAGATCGTGGCGGTGGTGCGGGAATTCTTGGCCTCGGAGCCGCTCGCGTCGGCAGACTCTGTGCTGGACCCGGTGATGGTCGCCACGAGCGGGGACCGGTTGCTGGACGACGCCGCGGTGGGAGCGATCCGGGAGCTGGTGCCGCTGGCCGCGGTGATCACCCCCAACGTCGCCGAGGCGGCGGTGCTGCTGGATCGATCGGAGGCGGTCGACGTCGCGGAACTGGTGGCGCAGGCCAGCGACCTGCGTGGCGCGTTGGGCGCCCAGCGGGTGCTGCTGAAGGGTGGCCACCTGGGCGGACCACAGGCGATCGACGTGTGGGCCGACGATTCGGGCGTACGCCAGCTCGCGGCGACGCGCGTTGAGACGCGGAACACGCACGGCACCGGCTGCACCCTGTCGTCGGCGCTGGCCGCACTGCGGCCCCAGCGTGACGACTGGTGGCACACGGTGCGGGATGCGAAGCGGTGGCTGACGGCGGCGCTGTCGACGGCCGATCGGCTGGAGGTCGGTGGGGGCCACGGCCCGGTCGACCACTTCGCCCCTTTCCCCACTGCAGCAGGAGAATCCGAGTGAGCACGATCGTCATCGGAGCCGGGCCGGGCGGACTTGCCGCGGCGGCCGCTTTGAAGCTGCGCGGGGAGGAGGTGGTGGCGCTGGAGCGCGCCCACTCGGTCGGTTCCACCTGTGCACGCGTCGACCTATCGCAACGGGTCGGCGTACGCCGGAAAACGTGTCCTGGTGGTGGGAATGGGCAACACTGGCGCCGAGATCGCCACCGACCTGCATGAGCACGGCGCGTCCCGGGTGTGGATCTCGGTGCGCACCTCGCCGTGGATCCTGGCCCGCGACCAGGGCCCGGTGGTGACCGCGAACCTGCTCGGGATCGTGGTGCGCCACCTCCCGGTACGCCTGGTCGACGCGATCGGTTCGTTCCTCTGGCGGATCGAGGGTCCGGACCTGCGCGCCTACGGGCTGCCCCGGCCGGCCGGTGGGCTCTATTCGGGGGTTATGCAGGGTACGATCCCGTGCAGGATGTCGGGATCGTGCGGAACATCAGGCGGCGTGAGGATGGTGGCACGGTGGTGCTCGAGAGCGGCCGCCGACTGGAGCCGGACGTGGTCCTCGTCGCCTGCGGGTACGCCACCGCCCTGGAGGAGTTGATCGGCGACCTCGACGTGCTGGATGCTGGCGGCCACCCGCGCTCGGTTGGGGGTACGCCGGCCCGCCCCGGCCTCTATTTCACCGGCTTCACCAACCCGATCTCCGGGATGTTCCGCGAGCTGCGGTTGGACGCCGAAGCGATCGCGCGGTCCTTTGGTTAGGCCGAGTTTGATCGTTCAGAGGCTCCACGGTTCACGTGGCGTGTTTCAACCTCGATGTTGGCCGTCGGTGTGACCATGTCGGCCCGCACGGTCGCCTCTTCCAGGGGCCCGCTGTAGTTGGTCGTCAGGTAGCCGCGCAGTTCCTGGCTGCTCCTAACACCCATCCCGCTGAGGACCTCGATGATGTCGCGTCCCGACAGAATCACAATCGGGTGCCCATCCTCACGCACTTCTTTGTATACCTGCTCGGCGACGTGCGCCGTTGTAATCATAACTCCGAAATCTCGATGCTTCAGTCGAGAGATCAGCCGACTCATGTCTTTGACTCCGACGGAGTTGCGCCCCGGGGCGTAGCACTTGGCTTCGAGGGCAAACTCGATCCGTACTGGGTCCGCCCGGGGCCCGACGAGGTACTGGCCAACACCGTCACGTCCGCCATCACGGCTTGGACGAGTCACATCGACGCTATCGACGTTACGGTCAGCGTGGAGCCAGATCTGCGCGGCCAAGTGCTCGAAGGCAACTGGCCTTGTTGCAAAGTGCTCATGGATAATCTTCAGGAGTTCCAAACCCTGGCCACCTGGCGGGTACTGGTCATCCCGGTCACGGATTTTCGCAGTGCGCTTCGCCTCGAGTGCATCATAGACGCGACCGCGCACCCACCGCTTCCATGCTTTGGGCGCGTGAGGCCCGAGGGGGTTGCCTGCCCTGACCTCGTCGATCCACTCGCGCGAAACCGGATCGACGTTCAAGACAGTGAAGTGTGCACGGTAATTCTGGAATCGCAGCTCCCGAGTTGTACGCCAGACGGCGACGAGTTCCTCTTCCGCGGTCAGCCGCGAAGACCCAGGAGCAAGCAATCCTCGGAACAAGACATTTCTGCCATCCGCAGTCTTCTGGAACAGCAAGAAGGGTGGCACCTTGACTCGATCTTCAGGGCCTCCGTGAGTGAGCTCAAAAACCTGGCGCAAGAGAAGATTCCCTTTGCGAGGTGTGTCGTGGAGTCCTGAGCCGGGCTTCTTGTTGTCGCCGTAATAGGTAAAGTCCCCGGTGACCGGGTCAATGGAATCGGGCCAATCCGTGTCCTCGCCAGAGGTGTAGAGGACGACCAGCTTTACGCCCTGTCCCCGGATGCTGCCAATGGAGCGGAATCCACCCATGTTGCCCACCCCGGGTATGAGCTTGGAAATGGGGTCATCCCCTGCATTGCCAGCGCTGCCGCCCGAATAGACCTGATCGATCCGCAGGATCGCCCCGCGAAGGCTGTCGAAGGACACCGGGGTACTCGTGGTCATGCCCACGATGCTAAAGGACGCGGAAATCGGCGAGCAGGCAACCGATCAAGAATTGAGTCGTCACGCCCGAGCCGCTACCGCGAGACCCCCAGGTTGTCTTGCAGGATCTTGATTAGTTCTTGGGCGTTGCGCCGATCAAGTTGCAGGGTTTGGCTGACCCCTTTCTTTCTGGAGACCCGAGTGTCCGACCCGTAGGTGCTCAACTGGAGAAGCCGAGTTCCGTCGGGTGCGATCACAACCTGCTAGCCACAATCCACTTCCGTTGGATGACTGCGACTGTCCCTCTTGTCAGGGTGGAAACGATTCCCGCGTGCCATGTGGCCAGGCTAGAGCAGCCGAATACGCCTGTGCTCAATTTCTCGTGTTGACTTTTTCATCGGGGTCGTTCCCACCCAACCACTTCATCGCCGCGGCACGGCCTCGGCGTACGAGGTCTTCCTGGGCGTCGCGGCTGAGGGAGAAGTCGGTGGAGCGTACGTCACCGCTGTCGACGAAGATGGTCCGGGCGATGGTGTCGGGGTCGTCGATGTGCCGGGCGTCGATGCCGTTCATCATCGTGTCCACCAGCGCCATCCCGATCTCCAGCGCGTTGTTCACCGGCTCCACCGCCCGCACCCCCTCACGCGCGGACAGGCGTACCCCGATCGTCGGCCACCTGGCCTGCGAACGCACCGGCTGGTCAAAGATGGTGATCGGATAGTTCGACAGGATGCCGCCATCGACCAGGCTCACCGTGCCTCGCGGCGTCCGGAACCTGGCCGGCTCGAAGAAGAACGGGATCGCCGCCGACGCCCGCACCGCCTGGGCCACCGACAGCTCGTCCGGGTCCAGCCCATATCCCGCACAGTCCCACGGGAACAGCGTCATCCGCCGCCGGGACAGGTCGCTGGCGACCACCACCAGCGCATACTCCTGCTCCGGCGGCAACGCCGACCCCTGGTCCACCCGCCGCAGGTCACCGAACGTCTGCACCCCGAGATCCGACAGCACTCCCGACAACCAGTCGACCAGATAGTCGCCCTCATAGAGCCCACCCTCGAACGCCAGCGAGAACACGTCGGCCACCGAGTGCAGCGGACCCATTGCCCTCCCCACCGCACCCGAATCCCGGAACCGCCGAAGGTCAAGCGTGGCAGCGATTTCGCGTACCGCGGCCGCCGACTCCCCAGCCAACTGCAGGGCCGCCACGAGCGCGGCAGTCAGCGCACCCGACGACGTGCCCGCGATCCGCTCGAACCGATATCCACGCTCGGTCAGCACTTCCAGCACCCCGCCGAAGGCGACCCCGCGTACGCCGCCGCCCTCCATCACCAGGTCGGCACGATTCAGCGGCACCTGCCCGCTCCCGGTTTCAGTCACGGGTGACAACCTAACGGCAGCCCCTGTCAGCAATCGCGACCCCGCGCTACGGTCGAACCATGGAGCTCTGCTTCCTGTCGGCCACCGAACTGGCCCGCGCCCTCGCCGCCCGGGAGCTGTCCGCCCGGGAGGTCACCGCCGCCCACCTGGAGCAGATCGAACGGGTCAACCCCGCCGTCAACGCGGTGGTGACCCTGGTCGCCGAACGGGCACTGGACGCGGCGACACGCGCCGACGAGCATGCCGCCCACGCCGACCAACTGCCACCACTGCACGGCATCCCGATGCTGCACAAGGACACCCACGACACCGCCGGCATCCGCACCACCAGTGGGTCGCCGCTGCTCGCCGACAACGTGCCGGACACCGACGACCTGGTGATCGAACGGCTGCACGCTGCCGGCGCGATCACCCTCGGTAAGACCAACACCCCCGAGTTCGCCGCCGGCTCCCACACGTTCAACCCCGTGTTCGGCCTGACCCGCAATCCCTATGACACCAGCAGATCCGCGGGCGGCAGCTCCGGCGGCGCGGCGGTCGCTCTGGCCACCGGGATGACCCCACTCGCCGACGGCAGCGACATGGGCGGATCGCTGCGCAACCCGGCCGCGTTCTGCAACGTGGTGGGCCTTCGTCCCAGCCCGGGGCGGGTTCCGCAGTGGCCGGACCCGTTCGCGCAATACACCTTGGCGACCGCCGGCCCGATGGCGCGCAGCGTGGACGACGTCGCGCTGCTGCTGTCGGTGCTGGCCGGACCCGACCCGCGGGCCCCCGGATCGCTCACCGACCCGGGAGCGGCCTTCGCCACCGTCCCCGAACTCGACCCGAGCACCCTGCGGGTGGCCGTCGCCGCCGACTTCGGGGGCACCCTGCCGGTCGACCCGCAGATCGTCTCCGCAGTGGAAGGGGCCGCGGAAACGCTGGCCGGGTTGGGCGCGCGGGTGGAGCAGACGATGCCGGACCTGAGCGACGCCAACGACGTCTTCGGCGTACGCCGCGGGTGGCAGTTCGCCGCGAAACTGGGCCCGGTCGTCGACGCCGACCCCGACCAGGTGAAGCAGTCCATCCGCGACAACGTGGCCCTCGGACGCCGGCTGACCGTCGCCGACCTGACCCGCGCCGTGGAGCGCGGCGAGCAGCTCTATCAACGCGTGCGGGATTTCTTCGACAACCACGACGTGCTGCTGGTGCCGACCACCCAGGTGCTGCCGTTCGACGGTGCCGATGAATACCCCACCGAGATCAACGGCCGGCCGATGGACGGCTATCTGGAGTGGATGCGCTCCTGCAGCGACATCACCGCCACCGGCATGCCCGCGATCAGCGTTCCGGCCGGCTTCAGCAGCGAGGGCTGGCCGATCGGCGTACAACTGGTCGCCGGGCCACGGGCCGACCGCCAGCTCCTCGGCATCGCGAAACTGTTCGAACAGGCCACCGGGTATGCCCAGCGTCGACCGCCGCTGCTGACCGCCGACTGACCCGGCGCGTCAGCCCTGCGCAAGCTCCAGCACCTCCGCAGCGGGCAGCTTCGCCAGCTCGGCCCCGCGGATGGCGAGCTTCGACCCGCGTACGCCGCCGCCGATCACCACCCAACCCGCCTCGGCCACCCGCCGGTCCACCAGCACCGGCCAGTCCGCCGGCAACCCGACCGGGGTGATCCCGCCATATTCCATCCGGGTGAGGCTGGTCGCCGTTTCCATGCCGGCGAAGGAGATCTTGCGCACGTCGAGGTGCTTGCGCACGGTCTTGTTCACATCGGCCCGGTCGGTGGCGAGCACCATGCACGCCGCCATCCGCGTCGTCTCACCGCGGCGTCCCTCGACCACCACGCAGTTGGCCGACTCGGCCAGCTCGACCCCGTACGCCTCGCAGAACGCCGCGGTGTCGGCCAGCTCGGCGTCGATCGGCGCCACCAGGCACTCGACCCCGAGCGCGGCCAGGGCGTCGGCCGTGGGCGCGGCCACGAGCTCGGGGTGGTCGACCGCGGGCCGCCAGTCCAGGGTTCCGGGAGCTTCACTCATCGGGCCAATGTAGCCCGCCCACCGAGCCGTGCCCGCCGGCACCCGCGCCGAGGCGTACGATCCTGCGAGTGCCCCCGACCAGAGCGCGCCTGCGATCGTTGTTCGCCGACACCCGTCCGCTGAGCGACGCCCGGTTCCGGCGGCTGTGGACGGCGAACATCATCACCGTGATCGGCGCCCAGCTCACCGTCGTCGCCGTGCCGGCCCAGATCTACGAGATCACTCAGAGCTCCGCCTACGTCGGCCTCACCGGCATCTTCGGGCTGGTCCCGTTGATCGTGTTCGGGCTCTGGGGCGGGGCGCTGGCCGACGCGTTCGACCGGCGCAAGCTGCTCATCCTCTCCACCGTCGGGTTGATCGTCACCAGCGGCCTGTTCGCCCTGATCACCGCCCTCGGCGTACGCAACGTGTGGCTGATCCTCACGGTGTTCGCACTGCAGCAGGCGTTCTTCGGGATCAACCAACCCACCCGGGCGGCGATCCTGCCGAGGCTGCTGCCCGCCGACCAACTGCCGGCCGGCAACTCGCTGAACATGACGGTGACGATGTTCGGCGCCATCGCCGGTCCGCTCGTCGGCGGGGCGCTGATCCCCGTGCTCGGGTACGCCTGGCTCTATCTGGTGGACACCCTCACCCTCTTGGCGACGCTCCGCGCGGTGGTCCTGCTGCCCGCGATGCCGCCGGAGCACGTCGTCACCGCTCCCGGAATCCGCTCGGTGATCGACGGATTCGTCTATCTGGCTGGACATCCGGTGCTGCTGATGTCGTTCCTGGTCGACATCATCGCGATGGTGTTCGGGATGCCGCGCGCACTGTTTCCCGAGCTCGCCCACCTCAGCTTCGGCGGACCGCTCGGTGGCGGGCTCGCGTTCGCGCTGCTGTTCGCCGGCATCCCCACCGGCGCGGTGCTCGGCGGGGTGTTCTCCGGTTGGGTGTCACGGGTCGAACGCCAGGGACTCGCCGTGGTGGTCGCCATCGTGGTCTGGGGCGCGGCGATGGTCGGCTTCGGGCTGGCCTGCTGGCCGGCCGGCGGACGCGCCCTGCCGTGGCTGATCGTCGCCTTCGTGATGCTGGTGATCGGCGGCGCCGCCGACATGTCCTCGGCCGCCTTCCGCACCACCATGCTGCAGGAGGCCGCCAGCGACGCGGTCCGCGGACGGCTGCAGGGGGTGTTCACCGTCGTCGTGGTCGGTGGACCGCGGATCGCCGACGTCGCGCACGGAGCCGCCGCCGCGCAGATCGGGGCAGTCGCGGCAACGATCGCCGGCGGAGTGCTGGTCATCGTCGGCACCCTGATCGCCGCCGCGGCCATCCCGGTTTTCGTCCGATATCGGGTGACCCGATAACCTCCCGAGCAGCGCCGCCGAGAGGGATGCGATGACCGAGCCGACCACCAGCGAGCACGTCGACCCCGACGACGAATACCTGCCGTCGCGCACCATCGCCCACAGCGGCCGCTACTACGAGCAATGGGTGCTCACCAGCGCCTCCGCTCGCCGCAACTATCCGCCGCGGGTGGAGCCCTATGACGACGGTGCCGACGAGGTGATGCACGTGTTCGAACCCAACCGATCGCGGGCGACCGTCATCTTCATCCACGGCGGCTATTGGGAGGAGTTGGCCAAGGAGGATTTCTCCTATCTGGCCCCGGAACTGCTCAAGGACAAGTGCCGAGTGGTGATCCCCGACTATTCCCTGGTGCCGACCGTGCGGCTGCCGCAGATCGTCGAACAGCTGCAGCGGTGCGTGGCGACCGTCGCCCGACGCTACGCCGAACCGCTCGTGGTGGCGGGGCACTCGGCCGGGGGCCATCTGGCGGCGATGCTGCACAGCACCGACTGGAGCGAGGTCGGTGACGAGGCCCCGGAGATCGTGGCGGGGATCGGGTTGTCGGGGCTCTACGATCTCGATCCGCTACGGGAAACCTCGCTGCAGCAGAACCTGGCGTTGACCGATGAGGAGGTTGCAGACCTTTCTCCGGTACGCCGCGCGCCGACCACCTCCGCCCCGTTCCTCACCGTGGTGGGGGAACTCGAGACCGACGCGTTCCACGGTCAGAGCCGGGCGCTCGCCGACGCCTGGGGAGAGGTGGTGCTCGGGCCGAACTCCCGCCCCGGGCACAACCACTTCACCGTCTGCGACGAGCTGCCCCGCCACGTCGCCGAGGTCCTCAACCGGTGCTGACCCTACGACTCCCTCAGTTGGCCTTTCCGGGGGTCCAGCGCACGTGGGTGGGCAGCTCCCCGGTGTCCTTCTCCTGGATCAGCGCGAGCCTGGGGCGTACCGCGTCGGTGCGCGCACTCGGCGGCTTCCGCCGTCCGGCACGGTACTGATTCGGCCACACCGCACCCGGACCGTCGTATTCCTGTTCGACCGCGGCGTGCAGGGTCCACTGCGGGTCATAGAGGTGCGTGCGGCCCAGCGCACACAGGTCGGCGCGACCGGCGAGCAGGATCGAGTTCACGTCGTCATAGGACGAGATGGCACCGACCGCGATCGCCGTCGCCCCGGCGGGAGCCGTCACCTCGTTGCGGATCCGGTCGGCGAACGGGGTCTGATAGGAGCGCCCGAACGCCGGCCGCTCGTCGGAGGAGATCTGCCCCGACGACACGTCGATGCCGTCCGCGCCGTGCTCGACGAAGGCGCGCGAGATCTCCACCGCATCATCGACGACGTTGCCGCCCTCGATCCAGTCGGTGGCCGAGATCCTCACGGTGATGGGCTTTTCGGCCGGCCACGCCTCGCGTACCGCGTCGAACACCTCCAGCGGATAGCGCAACCGGTTCTCCAGCGAGCCGCCGAACTCATCGGTGCGCCGGTTGGAGATCGGCGACAGGAACGACGACAGCAGATATCCGTGCGCACAGTGCAGTTCCAACAGGTCGAACCCGGCCTCGGCCGCGCGCTTCGCAGCGCCGACGAACTCACCCTTCACCCAGTCCATGTCCTCGCGCGTCATCTCGCGTGGCACCTGGTTCTTCTGGCTGTACGGCAAAGCCGACGGTCCGACGACCTCCCAGTTGCCGTCAGGCAGCGGGTCGTCGATTCCCTCCCACATCAGCTTGGTCGACCCTTTGCGCCCCGAGTGACCGATCTGCACGCCGACCTTCGCCTGCGAGTGCTCGTGACAGAAGTCGACGATCCGTCGCCACGCCGCGGTCTGCTCGTCGGTGTAGAGACCGCCGCAGCCGGGGGTGATCCTGCCGTCCTCGGACACGCACACCATCTCGGTCATCACCAGCCCGGCCCCGCCCATCGCCTTGCCGCCCAGGTGCACCAGGTGGAACTCTCCGGGCACCCCGTCGACGGCCGAATACATGTCCATCGGGGAGACGATGACGCGGTTGGCCAGCTCGAGCTGCCCGATCCGGTGCGGTTGGAACATCGCGGGGACGACGTTGCGCGCGCCCACCTGCTTGGCGAACGCCTCGTCCACCCGCTGGGCGAACTCGGGGTCGCGCACCTTGAGGTTGTCGTAGGTGATCCGCCGGGATCGGGTGAGCAGGTTGAAGCAGAACGGGATCACGTCCTGGTGCACGTATTGCCCCAGTTCCTCGAACCACTCCAGGGACGCCTGGGCGGCCCGCTGGGTCGACTCCACCACCGGTCGGCGTTCCAGCTCGTACGCCTTCAGCGCGGTCTCGATGGTGTCGTTCTCGTACAGACAGGCCGCCAACGCGAGCGAGTCCTCCATCGCCAGCTTGGTCCCCGAACCGATGGAGAAGTGGGCGGTGTGCGCGGCGTCACCCAGCAGCACCACGTTGTTGTGCACCCAGTTCTCGTTGCGCACGGTGCGGAAGGTGATCCAGCGGGAGTTGTTGGACAGGATCTGGTGCCCGCCCAGCTCCTCGGAGAAGATCTCGGCCAGCTTGGCGATCGACTCCTCGTCCGACTCGCCGGGCTTGTACTGCTTGTGCTCGTTGAGATCGAAGCCGGCGCGGCGCCACACGTCCTCGTGCATCTCCAGCAGGAAGGTGGACCCCTCGTCGGAATAGGGGTAGCCGTGGATCTGCATCACCCCCCACGGGGTTTCCTTGACGAAGAACTTGAACGCCTCGAACACCAGGTCGGTGCCCAACCACATGTACTTGCACTTGCGCCAGTCCTCGGTGGGACCGAAGCTGTCGGCGTACCGCGGTCGGATGATCGAGTTGATCCCGTCGCAGGCGACGACCAGGTCGTGGCTGGCGCTCAACTCCTCGACGTCGGGCGCCATCGTCTCGTAGTGCACCGTCACGTTGAGGTCCGCGCACCGCTTCTGCAGCATCTCCAGCAGTTCCTGGCGACTCATCGCCGCGAACCCCTGCCCGCCGACGGTGACCATCTCACCCTTGTAGTGGATGTCGATGTCGGTCCAACGGGCAAACCGGTCGGCCATCATCTGCGCGATCGCCTCATCGGCGTTGCCGATGCCGCCCAACGTCTCGTCGGAGAACACCACCCCGAACCCGAACGTGTCGTCGGGTCGATTCCGTTCCCACACGGTGATGTCGTGGTCGGCGCTCAGCTGCTTCATCAGCGCCGCGAAGTAGAGCCCCCCGGGGCCGCCACCGATGATTGCGATCTTCATTGGGTCCTCACTTGTTCTTGTCGGTGTCGGCCTCAGCGGCGAGTCGTTCGCGCAGCTTGAAGTGCTGCAGCTTGCCGCTGGGGTTGCGCGGCAGGGCGCTTACGAAGCGCACGTCCCGCGGATACTTGTAGGGGGCGATCTGTTGCTTGACGAAGTCCTGGATCTCCTTGCGCTTCGCGTCATCGCCCACCACACCGTCACGCAGCACCACGAACGCGCACACCACCGAGCCGCGGTCCGGGTCGGGTCGACCGACCACCGCCGTCTCCGCCACGTCGGGATGCTGGTCGACCGCCATCTCCACCTCGGGGCCGCCGATGTTGTAGCCCGAGGAGATGATCATGTTGTCGGAACGAGCCGAATACCAGAAGTAGCCGTCCTCATCCATCCGGAACGTGTCTCCGGTGAGATTCCACCCGTCCTGCACATAGTCGAGTTGCCTGTCGTCCTTGAGATAGCGGCAACCGATCGGTCCGATCACCGCGAGCCGGCCCAGCTCGCCGACAGGAGCGTCAATGCCCTCGGCGTCGACGATCTTGGCGCGGAAGCCCGGCACCGGCTTCCCGGTGGCTCCCGGGCGGATGTCGTCGTCGGCGGCGGAGATGAAGATGTGCAGCAGCTCGGTGGCGCCGATCCCGTCGATCAGCTTGAGCCCGGTGCGTTCGTGCACCTCGTGCCACACGTCCTCGGGCAGATGCTCTCCGGCGGAGACGGCCCGGCGTACGCCCTTCAGCGCATCTTCCTTGTGTTCCTTGAGAATCTGCCGGTATGCCGTGGGCGCGGTGAACAGGCAGGTGACGCCGTGCTCGGCGACCAGGTCGGCCAGCTCGACCGGGGTGGCTCGCTCGGTGAGCAACGAAGCGGCCCCCACGCGCAGCGGGAACACCACCAGTGCCCCCAGCCCGAACGTGAACGCGAACGGCGCCGAACACGCGAACACGTCGTCTGCTCTCGGTTTCAGCACGTGCTTGGCGAACGTGTCGGCATTGGCCAGGATGTCGCGGTGGAAGTGCATGGTGATCTTCGGCACGCCGGTCGACCCGGAGGTCGGACCGAACAGGGCGATGTCGTCGGAAGCCGTGTCCACGTTGGTGAACTCTCCTGACTTCGCCTCGGCCAGGCGAACCAGGTCGTCACCCCGGTCTCCCCCGAAGGTGACCAGCCGCAGGTCATAGTCGGAAGCGACCACGGCGTCCCGCAGCGCGTCCACGAACCGGTGGTCGCTGATCGCCACCACCGGCCGGGTGACCCGGATCAGCGGCTCGATCTCGTGCGCGCGCAGCGCGAACATGGTGGTCACCACCACCCCGCCGGCCTTCAGCACCCCCAGCCAGCAGGCGACGGTCCACGGGTTGTTCGGGGAGCGCAGCATCACCCGATTTCCCGGCACCACACCGAAATCCTCGGTGAGCACCTGCGCCACCTGATTGGCTCGGCGCTGCAGATCGCCATAACTCCACCGCTCACCGTCGGGGGTGAGCAGCGCCAGCCGATCGGCTCCGTGCTCGGCCACGGCCCGGTCGATCAACTCGCCGGCGGCGTTCAGCCGCTCCGGATAGTTGAGCTCGGGCAGCGTGAACTCGAGCCGGGGCCAGCGCTCGTCGGGGGGCAGGCTGTCGCGCGGGCAGGTGTCCTGATGGGCCGTCGGGTGGAGCTCCATTGCTTTCCTCTCGGTGATCGGGCTGGCCGCGGCCGGGGTCTCCGCCGCGGCCTCCGGTCGGGTCACGGCTTGCGGATCATCGCCTCCTGGGCGAGCGTGGCCACGAGTTCTCCCGCCTGGGTGAAGAATCGTCCCGTTCCGAGGCCACGTTGGCTGCCATAACCGGCGCACTCCTGGGCGTACGACAGCCACTGGTCGACCCGAGCCGGGCGGTGGAACCACATCGCGTGGTCGAGGGAGGCGGTGAGCGGCTTGCCCTCGCCCTCCCACGGCCAGTCGAGCGCGCGCAGGGTGGGCTCGATGATCGTGTAGTCGCACACGTACGCCAGCGCCGCGCGGTGCAGGTTGTCACCGTCGGGCAGCGGGGAGAACGACTTCACCCAGATCGCCTGGTGCGGCGTACGCTCCCCCTCGATCGTGAAGTAGATCGGTCCGGGGACGTGCCGCATGTCGAAGCTGCGGCCCTCGGAATAGTAGCGCGAGGCGGGGTCGTCGCGGCCGCTCAGGTATTCGGCCGACGACGGGAGCGATTCCGGATCGGGGAGGTCGGCGGGCATGGGCGGCTGGATCACCTCGCCCAGCTCCGGGGCGGCGTGGAACGAGGCCAGGCAGACATAGACGAACTTGCCGTTCTGCACCCCGCGCACCTGCCGAGTGGCGTACCCACGCCCGTCGCGCAGCAGTTCCACCTCGTAACGGATCTCGGCGCCGATGTCGACCGGGCGCATGAAATAGGAGTGCATGGAGTTCATCACCTTGTCGGGACACGACTCCATCGCCGCCATCGCCGCCTGGGCGACCATGTCCCCGCCGTACGCCTTCTCCCACGGCACGTATTGGGTGCGCGCGGTCCAGGCGCGGTCGAACAACTCCGGCTCCACCTCGGTCAACTCGAGAGCGGCCAGCATGATGTCGGAGGTCGGCATGTGACACAGGTTATTGCGGTAGAGTGACGTGCGTCAAGGACGTGTTACAACGGATGGAGGCGGGCGATGGCGGTGCTGGACGAGGTCACCGGAGCGCGGCACGTGATGACCCGGCGGCTCGCCTGGCACGAGACCGATGCGGCCGGTCACAACCACTTCGCCGCGGCCCTGCGCTGGCTGGAGGAGGGCGAACACGCTCTCTGGCGTGCGCTCGGCCACCCCGATCTGGTCGCCTCCGCGCCGCGGGTGCACGTCGAGGTGGACTATCGCGGCCGGATCTATTTCAACGACGAGCTCGAGGTCACCAGTGGGGTGCTGCGGGTCGGTCGCACCTCGGCCACCTTCGGCACGGTCGTGGTGCGCGACGGCGTCGTGGTGATCGAGTGCCGCCACACCGTCGCCCACTGCCCCGACCCCACCGCCGGCGCCCTCCCCTGGCCCGACGACATCCGCACCCTGCTCGCTGGCTGAGCCTGTCGAACCCCCACGCTGGCCGGCTGCACTGGGACACCCCCCACAAATGATCGGGCATCCGACTGATTCATCGGGCGGGGCAAATTGCGATCGGGCGGCCGAAATTGCCACGCCATTTCTACCGCCCGATGACCAGATGGTCCGCCCGATGAACCGTTCGGATGCCCGATCAAATTCAGGCGGTGCCACGCCGCGTAACAGTCCCCATCCTGACTGAACCTGTCGCGGCCGCCCCCTCCGTTGGCTGAGCGAGCGAGGAACGAGCGAGTCAGTCGACGTGGGCCAGGGCCGCGTCGCGTTGCCGGGCGAGCTGGGCGGCAGCGTCGGGTTGACCCACCAGCACGTCGGCCGAGGCCATCAGCTCGGCGAAGTGCTTCTCGCCGCGTTCCCAGGTTTCGCCGTACCCCTTGAGCACCCGGGCGCAGCACAGCACCTCGCAGGCGAGGTCATAGTCGGTCCGCGAGATCCGTACGGCGCGATCCAGCCAGGCGTCGATCTCGGCCTGCTCGTGCTGGAACCGCAGTGACCGGGGGCGGATCGGGCGCAACCGGGCGAGCGTCGACAGGGTCGTGAAGCCGACCACCGAGGTGGTGTTCACCACGATCCCTTTGTGCGCAAAGAAATGCACGAGCCTGCCGAACGCCGGACTGTCCCGCAGCGTCTCTCCAAGCTTCACCGGCAAGGTGTCGGTGATCTCCTCCAGTTGCGGGTGCAGGTATTCCCGGACCGCGATCGGCTGATCATCACCCGCTCGCGCCTCGTCGCGGATCCCGGCGATCCGCGCCGGGCGTACCTTCTGCAGGGCCACGTGGATCGTGTCCTGATAGCACATCCACAGCGCGATCCATCGGGCCGCCTCGGTGGTCAGCCGGGCCGGACCCTCCGGGTCGGTCTCATAGCCCTCGAGCCGGGCGACGCGGTCCAGATAGCGATCTGCGTACGCCGAGTCCTGATAGAGCGCGACCCGGGTGATTCCGCGCAGCAGCATCAACCGCGCCGGTTCCGGGTACGCCCGGGCCACCCGTTGGGCCTGGCGGGCCAGGCTGCTGCCAACCAACTGGGTCGGATCATCGTCGGCCAGCCGACGCAGCTCGACGTCGCGCTCGGCCTGCTTCTCGGCGGCCGTCCGGGGACGGGTCCCGATGGTCAGAAACACCTTCTGGGACGAGGTTTCCGTGGAGGGAGCCGGTTCCGCCTCGGCGCGCTGGGCGACGTCGAAGCCGTCGGCGAACGCGCGCAGCGACGCGTCCACCCCCTTGCCGGTGTCGCGGATCGTCTGCTCGAACTGCTCCCGCGTGAACGGCAGCGCGCCGGAACCGGCCAGCGCCCCGAACAGCGAGGCGCTGATCACGCTGCGCGCCTGGGTCGCCAGCGTGTTGAAGTCGGCGGCGACGAGGCGCCTGGCCGCCAGTTGTGCGCCCTGCAACAGTTTTTCGGAATCGACCCGGGCGTCCGCCGGGCCCGACTTCTCGGCGATCGAATAGACGCGGTTGGTCGAGGCGATCAGCGTGGTCCGGTCCGGGGTGACGAACCCGCGCTGGACGGCCCGGCCCGCCTCCATCAGCTCCGAGGCGATCACCACGTCCACCTCGCCCGGGGTGGGCATGGTGGACAGGATCGGCTCGGCACGGGTGACCGTCGCGACGGGTCCTCCGAGGGACGAAGGGGCGGAGCCCCCAGGGGTGTGTTCAGCCACCGAGGCAGCCGGGGGTGTGGGGGCGGAGCCCCCACGGGTGGGGTAGAGCTCGATGTAGTAGACGGTGGCTCCGGTGCGCTGGGCGACGCCGGCGACCGACGTGTTCTGGGTGGTCCAGCCCTGGGCGCGGGCGGTGTCGGCGATCCAGTTGGAGAGAACGCCGCCGCCCTCCCCGCCCATCGCCAGCACGGCGACGGTGATGGGCCGGAGCCCCTCGCTCCAGCTGCTCGAACCTCGGTTCATGCGTCGGCTCCCACGCTCAGCAGCGGTGATTCGATCCGGGCGGCGCGGTCCTCGATCCCCTTGCCCAGCACGGATCGCCAGCCTCGGCGTACCTTCGCCAAGGTCTGATCCACCACCGTCGGGTTCTGCACCACGTCGGTCCGATAGAACGACGGGCACAGCGACGCCGCATGCGCGTTGGCGCCGCACACCCCGCAGCCGACGCACGAGTCGATCACCGTCGCCACCGGGTCGATCCGCATCGGGTCCGGGTTGTCGGCGATGGTCAGCGACGGGCAACCGGAGATCCGGATGCACGCGTGGTCACCGGTACACGTGTCGGCGTCCACCCCGAACCGCTCGCGCACCACGCGCTTGCCGCTCTGCAACGCCTGTTGCCTTTGCGGCTTCTCACGACGCTGTTTGTTCAGCTGACACTCGCTCTGCGCCACGACCACCTTCGGACCGGATTCCTTGGTGGTCAGCGCGTCCACGAACACGTCGCGCAGCTCGGCCACCTTGAACGTGTTGCTGACGGTCTTCGCCCACTTCACCCCGACTCCGCGGACCGCCCGTTCGATCGAGTGCTGGGTGGAGCGGATCGGGTTCTCCGCCTTGGAGGACAGGATGTCCTGCCCACCGGTGGCGGCGGCGTACGCGTTGTCCACGACCACCAGCATCTGGTCGGACTTGTTGAACACGGCGTTTCCGACCCCGCTGGTCAGGCCGTTGTGCCAGAAGCCACCATCACCCATGATCGCGACGGTACGCCGGTCGGTCCCCTTCGAATCGAAGGCGGCCCCGCCGGCCGAGCCGAGCCCGTATCCCATCGTCGTCGCGCCCAGGTGGAAGGGCGCTCCCGAGCCGAACAGGTGGCAGCCGATGTCGGCGGACACGTGGTGCTTGCCGGTCTGCTTCTCCGCCAGGGTGAGAGCGGAGAAGATCGGGCGCTCCGGACAGCCGGTGCACAACCCCGGCGGGCGCGGCTGCACCACCTCCTTGGCCACCCGCTGGTGGAACGGGCTCGCCTCGTCGTCGGCGTCCCGCAACAGGCCAGGTCGATTGCGGATCAGCTCGGGGGCGTGCCGGTCGAGGAACGCCGCCACACCGCGCGTGACCACGGTCGGGGTGTATTCACCCGCCTTCGCCAGCAGGTCCTTGCCGTGCAGCACGGTGTCCACCCCGGCGCGACGCAGCACGGCGTTGAGGTTCTGCTCGATATAGTCGGGCTGCCCCTCCTCGACCAGCAGCACGGCCCGCTTTCCGCGGCAGAAGTCGATCACCTCCTCGTCGACGACCGGGTAGGTCACGTTCATCACATACAGCGGGACATCGGTGTCACCGAACGCGTCCGAGCAGCCGAGCAGCTCCTGGGCACGGTTGAGCGTGTTGTAGAGCCCGCCCTGCACGATGATCCCGACGTCGGCGGCGCCGTCGGCGAACACCTCGTTCAACCCGTTCTCCCGGATGAACTTCACCGCGGCCGGCCAACGCTGGTCCACCTTCTCGATCTCGTGGGCGAAGCTCATCGGGGGCAGCACGATCCGCGAACCGTCGGTCCGCGGTTCCGCCGCGGCCTCCTTGACCGTCATGATCGGTCGCCGGTTGTCCTTGGCCACAAAGGATCCCGTGAGGTGGCAGGAGCGCAGCCGCAGCTCCAGCATCACCGGGGTGTTGGACACCTCCGACAGCTCGAACCCCTTCTCGACCGCATCCACGATCGCGGAGATGTTCGGGCGCGGATCGAGCAGCCACATCTGCGACTTCATCGCGAACGCGTGGCTGCGCTCCTGCATGATCGAGGACCCCTCGCCATAGTCCTCGCCCACGATGATCAGCGCGCCACCCATCACCCCGCCGCTGGCCAGGTTGGCGAGTGCGTCGGAGGCGACGTTGGTGCCGACGGTCGACTTGAAGGTGATCGCCCCGCGGAGTGGATAGTGCACCGAGGCGGCCAGCATCGCGGCCGCGGTCGCCTCCGAGGCGGAGTTCTCGAAGTACACGTCGAGGTCGGCGAGGATGTCCTTGGCGTCGCCGAGCACGTCCATCAGGTGCGAGATCGGCGCTCCCTGATAGCCGCCGACGTAGGCCACCCCGGATTGCAGCAGCGCCTTGGTGACCGCCAGGATCCCCTCACCGTGGAACTCCTCACCGGCCCCCTTGTGCAGGTGCTCGACCTCCGTCGCGAAGGAGCGTTCAGCCATCGGCCCTCCCTGACCATTGCGCACTCGGGACGTTCGTCATCAAAGCAATGTAACCGCTGGCACGGGAGACCGATACCCCCGCAGTCGCAATCCGGACAGAACCCACAGATGTCGACTTGACCCGCGATTCTGTACATTCGACCCAATGAGCCGACGAATCATCGCGCTGACACTGGCGGCCGTCTGCGTCCTCCCCGGTTGCTCCCTGCTGGACCCCAACAAGGACAAGGGAGAACCCATCCCTGAGGGCCTGGTCGCCGAACCGGGCAAGCCGTCCCTGCCGGACCCCAGCGACCGGAAGTCCCCTCGCCCCAAGGACGAGGACGAGGCGATCAGCAACGCGCTGCGCTTCGAACTGGAGCAGGCGGTGCTCGAGCAGGCCGCGATCGACAAGCCGATCAGCTCGAAGTGCCGGCGTACCGGCGAGAAGACGTTCGACTGCACCGTCACCTTCGACGGCAAACCGGTCCAGCACAAGGTCGAGATCACCAGCCCGCCGAGCTCGATCATGCCCAACGGCGTCTCGCGACTGTTCAGCTATCAGGTGCACGAACGCGACGCCGTGGTGACGAAACGAGCCGTCCAGCTCGAGATGCTCAAGTCGGTCAAGGAATCGGCCAAGATCAACAACCACTACGGTCCGCCGCGCTGCGACGCAAACATCCCCGAGGTCACAGTGCTGTCGGAGAAGGGGGAACTGCCGGACGCGTTCTGCTACGCCCTCCCCAAGGGAGCGCTGGAGACGACGGAGAAGTTCTACATCAAGGCCAGTTCCATCGGTCCGATGGCCTATCACAAGTGAGCGGGCGTACGCCTGGCGGCTTCGTCAGGCTCAGCCACCGGAACGACGGAATCAGCCGGCGCCCGCGCCGGACCCGATCACGGCGACTCCCTTGATCTCGATCAGCGCCTCGGGCTGCCAGAGCCGGCTGATCCCGATACCGGCCATCGCCGGATAGTCGTTGCCTGCCATCTCGCGCCAGATCCGTCCGATCTCACGACCATTGGCCAGATAGTCCTCGACGTCGGTCAGGAAGATGGTCACGTCGACCAGGTCGCCGGGCTCGCCGCCAGCCTCACGCAGCGTGGTCAGCACGTTCGAGAACGCCTGGCGGAACTGCTCGACGATCCCGCCGGGGACGATGTTCATGTCCTTGTCCAGGGCGGTCTGTCCGGCCAGATAGATCGTGTCCCCCACCTTGGTGCCGTGGGCGAAGCCGGAGGGCTTGGGCAGGCTGGCCGGGTTGATGGTCTGCTTGCTCGGCATGACTCTCCTTCGTCGCAGAGACCCTGTTCAGTCAGGGCGTACCGTGATAATATTTCCAAAACATGACGATCGCAACACATCCGCAATATCCGTCGGACTCGCGGTCGCACGCTCTCGAGGAGGACGAGCCATGCCTGCCGTCACACCGCATGCCGATCACCTGAACGAACTGCCCCCACTCGCCTCGCGCTACGTCGACGTGGAAGCCCTGCCCTGGCAGCCGACCGCATCCGAGGGGATCACCATGAAGGTGCTGCTCTCCGAGCCCGAGACCGGGCTGCTCACCGCCCTGTTCAAGTGGGAACCCGGCGCCCGGCTCTACAAGCACGAGCACGTCGAGATCGAACAGACCTACGTGCTCGAAGGAAGCATCGTCGACGCCGAGGGCACCGCCTCGGTCGGCAACTTCTCCTGGCGACCCAAGGGCAACCAGCACGAAGCCTGGTCCCCCGACGGAGCCCTGGTGTTCTGCTTCTTCCTCAAGCCCAACAAGTTCCTCGAGGGCCCCTCGGCCGGCAAGGACCTCCTCCCCGAGGAGTGATTCCGACGCCGGCGAGGTGACTTCGACAGGCTCAGCCGGCGTCCGGGGCGAGTACGCCGCGGGCGTGCCTTTCGGCGAGAGGGGCGAGCCGCTGGTTCAACCCTGCAAAGAGATCCGCTGCCGCCTGACCGGGCCACGGGTCGGGCAGGTAGGCCAGCGGCAGTCCCGGATCGAGATACGGCAACCGTCGCCACTGGGTGATCAGTGGGATGTGGTCCCGGAACGCGTCCCGGTCGGTGCCGGCTCGACTCCCGGAGGCCCAGCGTTCACGCACCGGCTCCCATTTCTGCAGGAACTCCTGGTACAGCAGCGAAAGCGCCGGAAGGTCCCACCACTTCGCCACCTTCTGGGCCAGGTCGACCGGTCCGAGCGCGACCGAGGAGAAGAAGTCCACGTAGCCGTCGAGCCCGTCGCGTTCCAGCTCCTCGAACGTGGACTCGAACAGCCACGCCGGAGCCACCCACAACCCGGGGGTGACCGAGCCGAACCCCCGGTGGGTGAACAGGGTGCGAATCCGGTGGCGCAGGTGACGTTCCGACTCGGGCACGGTGAACGCGGCCAGCATCCACGGCTCGTCGACGGTGGCCCGGCGCGGGTTGAAGATCCGGCGGTCCCCCTCGGCAAAGACCCGCTGCAGGGCCGCGACCAGGGCGTACGCCGCCTGCCCGTCCACCCGCGTGCTGGTGAGCACCCCACGCTTCTTCAACCGGGACACCGAGGAACGCACGGCGGCGGATTCCGCGCCCAGGTCACCCAACAGGTGGATCAGCGACGACACGGCGATGCTGCCGCCGTTGGCGCGGCCATAGAGACCGAAGATGCTGACGATCAGCTGCTGATGCCGCGGCAACCCCTCGAGCCGGTCACCGCCTCGTTCGGCCTCCAATTCGACACCCGTCTCGACGCCCATCCCGAAACCCTATCGCGGGCGAGGGACGACCGTCGGCAGAAACGATAGACACGTCAGCGGGTGAACACCTCACGAAGCCGATCCCCCACCGGGCGGGCCGCCGCGATCAGCCCCTGAGCCGCGATGTGACCCGAACCGCCACCAAGCCCCGGACCCGGATGGGTGGCCGCGCCGATGTGCCACAGCCCCGGCACCTTCGTCCGGTGCCGCGAGGTGCGGGGGCCGGGCCGCCAGAGCAGGTTCTGGTCCAGCTCGGCGGACCCGCAGTAGGGGTCGCCGTTGGCGGCGTTCGGGTTCCACGCGGCCAGGTCCGTCGGCGCCAGCGCGACCACTCGGCGTACGCTCGCCCGCGTGCCGGGGGCGAACTCCTCCACCAGGTCGAGCACCCGGTCGAGGTAACCGTCGACCAGCTCACCGGTCCACCCCTGCCGGGTGTCCAGCTTGCCGGCGGCGTCGCCGACAGGAGCGAACGGGACCTCCTGCAGCTGCAACCACAGCTGCCCCCGACCCTCGGGGACGCGGCTGGGGTCGAGCAGGAACTGCTGACCGACCACGACCGTCGGCCGCCGCGGCAGCAGGCCCGCACTCGCTTCGGCACAGGCGATTCCGGTGGACGCCGAACCCGTGCTCAGGTGCACCAGCGGTGCCCCGGCGAGCTCACTCGCCGACCACTGCAACGGCTTGTCCAGCGACACGTGGATCTGCATCGCGCCGCGACCGAACCGGTACGCCTTCGCCTCCGCCCGCTCGGCGGCGTGACCGGTGCCCGGAAGCAGTTTGTTCCACAGCACATCCGGGGTGACCGAGGCGAGCACCGCGCGGGTCGCGCGGAGGCTCTCCCCGCCGGCGCTGACCCCGATCACTCGATCACCCGTGACCAGCAGCCGGTCCACGGTGACCCCGGTGCGGATCTCGACCCCGCGCTCACGCAGCAGCCTTTCCATCGCAACCACGAAATTTCCGGCTCCGCCCTCGACCACCGGCAGCCCGGCCCCGTGCATGGTGGCCGCCAGCAACGGCATCATCAACCCACCGGAGGCGGAGTCGGGGTTGAGCCCGGCGTGCAGCAGCCACGGTGACCACAGCTGGTCCACCTCGGCACCGCGGAAGTGGTTGGCCGCCCAGTTTCGGCCCGACGTCGCGGTGTCGCGGCCCCACGCCTCCAACCGCGCCTGGCCTCCGCGGCGCAGCAGCTTGCCGACCGGACCGAGCGCGGCCGGCGAGCGCAGCTCGATTCCCAGCAGGGCGCCGATCGCGTCGATGTCACCGCCCAGCCGGTCCAGCGCGGCGAGGTACGCCTGCCCGTCGGCCGGATCGGCGAATCCCTGCACGGTCAGCGCTGGGTCCCGGTGCACCACCGCCACCGACTCCGGTCCGAGCGAGCCGGTGAGCACCCCTTCGGTGTTGCGGTAGCGCAGTCCGTGCCTGGCCAGGTCGTCGCCGAGCTCGGCGAACGCCGCCCCGATGTGGAACAGCGGGTGCCAGCTCGAGAACGTGTCGTGCACGAAGCCTGGCTCGGTCACCTCGTCGGAGGCGATGAACCCGCCGATCCGGTCGTGGTTGTCCACCAGGCAGACCCGCCAGCCGGCACCGGCCAGCTCGGCGGCAGCGACCATCCCGTTGATCCCGGCACCGACGACGATCGCGTCGAAACCGTTGCCAGCGGTCATTTCCGACCAGCCCCCGCCGTCTTCTCGGTGAGACCGTTGGGATCGCGGGTCACCCCCACGTCCTCACCGGTGCGCTGACGATAGCGGGCGATCAGCTTCTCGGGGATGTTGCGATAGTCGCTGGCCTCCGGCGGCTTCAGCCACTGCTCGCTCTTCTTGGCCGGGGACACGTCCAGGCCCACGTCGGAGAGGATCTCGTCCACGCTGTGCATGGAGAACGGGATGATGTTGGTGCCGCGGGCGTGGTGCCCCTCGGTCCGCTCCGCCATCCAGCGCAGCCTTTCCGCGACCAGGCGGCGCCGGTCGGCGACGCTGGGCAGATTCAGCTCGCCCATCAGATAGGCGCCGATCCAGATCGCCGCGGCCTCGGCCGACAGGGGTGAGAAGAACGAGGAGTTGTAGCCGCAGAACGCCAGACCGCTCACCTCGTGCGGCAGGATCTGCCGGTACAGCTCGAAATTCCCGCGCTCGTCGGTGATCCGGTCCTGCAGTTCGGCCGACAGGAACGGCACCTCCTGGCGGAAGCCGGTGGCGCACACGATCACCTCGGCGTCGACCGTCTCCCCGGTGGACAGCACCGCGGCGGGATTCCCGTCGCGCACGGTCAGCTCCGTGATCTCGGCGTCCCGCACCACCCGCAGGTCACCCGTGGCCACCTTCTCATAGAACCCCTCGGTGACCAGGGAGACGGTCGAGCGGGCGATCCGCTCGAAGCTGCCGTCGGGGACCAGCCCGAGCTGGGGCAGCTTGAGCTGCTTGGTGACGACCGACTGGACGCTGCCGAGCATCGACTCGGTGACCGGCTTTCCCCTGCCGTGCATGAACTTCTCGACACCCTTGAGGTGCTGATACTCGAACAGCGCCTCCCCCATCCGGGTCAGCATCAGGTGCTTGAAGTTGAGCACGCCCATAATCATCCGCGGCATCTTCCACAGCAGCTGACGGGCCACCACGGTGGTGCTCGCCGCACCTTCGGACAGTGACACGGCCACGTCGCAGGCCGACTTGCCATAGCCGACGACGACCAGCTTGCGGTGGCGTACGTCGTCGAGGGAGTGCACCTCGCTCGGGGCGCAGACTCGACCGCCCGCGGCCTCGAATTCCGCGCGACCGTTCCAGTTCGGGATGAACGGCGTGCAGAAGATGCCGTTGGCGACCACCACGAAGTCGAACTCCTCGGTCTGCTCGGCGCCGTCCTCGCCGACCTGCCGGGTGGTCACCCGCCACCCCACACCCTCACCGGTGGGTTCCTGATCGGCATGCACCACCTCGGTGGACAGCCGCAGGAACGGTACCAACCCGAACATGGTGGCGTACCCCTCGAGGTAGGCCTGAACCTGTTGCCCGCTGGGCCATTCCGGATAACTGGCGGGCATCTTCAGGTCGGACAGATAGTAGGTGTCCTTGTTGTTCTGCGTGCACAGGCCGGGATAGCGGCGGGTGCGGCTCCACACCCCGCCGACGTCGGGGCACTTCTCGAAGATGGTGACCTGGTGGCCGAAGTCGCGCAGGTGCTTGCCTGCGGCCAGGCCGGCGAACCCGGCCCCGATGATGGCGATCCTCATGACGGAGTCCTCACTCGCTCAGCTGTGGGATGGCGGGCACGGCCTGTTCCGGACCCATCGCGGAATAGCCGCCGTCGGCGGCCCAGTCGGCGCCGGTGACCACCGACGCCGCATCGCTGACCAGGAAGGCGACCACCCGGCCGACCTCGATCGGGTCGCCGACCCGGCCGGTCAGGTGGAAGGGTGCTGCCACCCGGTCGGTCTTGGCGCGGTCGCCCTCGGACAGGGTGTCCATCACCTTCGACCAGGTCCAGCCCGGGCTGACCGAGTTGACCCGGATCCGGTCGCCGGCGAGGTCCATCGCCATCGACCGGGTGAGCTGGACCAGGGTCGCCTTGCTGGCGGGATAGACCCAACGTCCGGTCTGCGCGACCGACGACGAGATGGAGGTGAAGTTGACCACCGCACCGTGTCCGCTGGCGGCCAGCTTGGCCCGGGCGATCCGGGTCAGCTGCACCGCGGAGAACACGTTGACGTCGAAGGCGGTGATCCAGTCGTGCCGGCTGGTCTCGGCGCCCTCGTCGAGATAGCTGCAGGCCAGGTTGACCAGGCAGTCGATCCGCTCGACGCCGGCCACCAGTTCGGTGAGCGCCGCGTCGTCGGTGATGTCGGTCTGCGCGAAGCGGATCCCGAGTTCATCGACCAGTGGCTGGGCCCCTTCGGCGTCGATGTCGGCGACCACGACGTCCGCTCCCGCCTCGCACAGCGCACGCACCACTCCGTGTCCGACCAGGGTCGCCCCGCCGGTCACGATGGCCGTACGCCCGGCCAACGGCTTTTCGCTCATTCCCATGGCACCGGGACGCTAGGTCGACACCGACCCCGCGGCTATCCGAATTGCGACAGCTCCCGTGAATGGATGTCGGAATTTTGTCGGTGGTCTCCACAACGACACACATGCCGCCTAGATTTATGACCCAGCCCACGCAACGGAGCCGAGGCAAGGAGGGAACATGAGCACGACCACCCCGGTGCGCCGACGCCTGCACACCCGCGACGTGGATCGCGCCCGCACCGAGATCGGTCAGCTGTTCTGCCCGCACGAGCTGCGTCCGGGCAGGAGCGGTGTCGACGTCCGACTGGCCGCCCATCGCAGCGGTCCGGTCGGCGTGGTCGGCCTCGACTACGGCCACCTGGTGCGGATCACCCCCGGCGCCCTGGAGACGTTCTATCTGGTGATGGTGCCGCTGGGCGGGAGGGCACGGATCGATCACGGGAACGACCGGATCGTGTCGGATCCGAGTGTGGCCGCGGTGCTGTCGCCGGTGGAACAGGTCGACATGCTGTGGGGCGAACGAAACCCGCAATTGCTGTGCTGGTTGGAACGTTCGGCGATTGAGCGGGAGGTGGCGCTGCTCACCGACGGATCGGTGAGCGGCCCGGTGCGGTTCCAGACCGAGTTGCGGATCAACCAGCCCGGCGTACGCCCGTGGCTCGCCCAGGTGCGCCGGCTGTGGCAGGAGCTCTCCCGTGACCAGGCGCAGGTGCGGCACTGGGAGCGCAGCGTGCTGACGAGCCTGCTGACGACCCAACCGCACAATCATTCGGTGGCGATCAGTCACGCGGGTGGTGATGCGGCGACGGTGCGCCGGGCCACGGCGTGGATGGAGGCGCGGATCGGGCAGGCGATCAGCATGCCTCAGGTCGCGGCAAGCGTCGGAGTCGGCGTACGCCAACTGCAGAAGGCTTTCCGAGCGGAGCTTGACGACTCCCCCGCTGCCTGGCTGAAACAGCGCCGGATGATATTGGCCCGGGAGCGGTTGCAGGCCGCGCTGCCCGGCAGTACCACCGTCACTTCGATCGCGAGCGGGCTGTCAATCAACCACCTGGGGCGGTTCTCCACCGAGTATCGCGAAGCGTTCGGCGAGTCCCCCTCCGACACCTTGAACCGACTGCCGGCGATCGCCTGAGGCGTACGCCGTTTGTCACCCGCGCGCACAGTCGCGCTCGACCGAAAACCGAAGGAGAACCATGAGCATCCTGTCCCAGCTGTCCGAGGCGATCAGCACCGGCACCATCGAGGTCATCGACCTGACCTCGCCGCTGTCCTCGGAGACGCCGATCCTGCAGCTGCCGCCGGAGTTCGGCCAGACGTGGCCGTTTCAGTTGGAGCTGATCAGCGACTGCGACGACGCCGGGCCGGGCTGGTACTGGAACAACTTCCGCACCGGTGAGCACACCGGCACCCACTTCGACGCGCCGAACCACTGGGTGACCGGTCGGGACAAGGAGGACATCGCCTCGGTGGCGCCCAACAAGCTGCTCCGCCCGGCCGCGGTGATCGACGTGACCGGTGAGGTGGAGTCCGATGTCGACTTCATGCTGACCGTCGACCACGTGAAGGCGTGGGAGGCCGAGCACGGTCCGCTGCCCGACGGCGGTTGGCTGATCGTGCGGACCGGGTGGGCGCCGCGCACCTATGACCAGGACGAGGCGCTCGGCAACAGCGAGACCGGGCCGCACTCACCGGGGATGACCGCCGAGTGCGCGAAGTGGTTGGCCGAGGAGACCCCGATCCAGGGCGTCGGCGTGGAGACCGTCGGCACCGACGGCGGGATCGCGCACTCGTTCGACCCGGCGTTCCCGTGCCACGCGTTCATGCTCGGGGCGGGGAAATATGGGATCACCCAGCTGAAGAACGTGGACAAGCTGCCGCCGACCGGGGCGATGATCGTCGCCACCCCGCTGCCGATCGTGAACGGCTCCGGCTCACCAGCCCGGGTGCTGGCGCTGGTCGAGCGCTGATCAGGCGTACGGCACTGACGGGTTGCTCCATCAGCTGATCAAGGATCGCGCGCTGGGCAATCAGGATTCCCACGCCGAGCAGGCACCATATTGCTTGGTCCCACCCAATCACCCGAACGGTCCAGTCCGGCGGAGCTGGGGCAGGCGACGCGGGCGTCCACTGTTGAAAGCCGGCGCCCGCCCCGCCAGTCTGGGGCCATGGCAGCGCGCGAAATGGGCAGACGACTCTTCGGTCGGCTGACCCGACCGTTGCGTCAGGCCGTCACCCCGCCGCCGATCGCGCCGCCGCCGGAGGATGATTCGACCGACGAGGAGACTCGTGAGGCGCTGAAGGTCCTCGGCGTCGCCATGGAGGTCGCCGAGCTGCTGCTCTCCTCCGGCGCTTCGGCCAACGACGTCACCTCGACCGCGCTGCGGATCGCCCGGGCGTACGGGTTGCGCGGGGTGCACGCCGACGTGACCTACACCTCGATCAACCTGTCCTGGCAGCGCCGCGACCGCGAACCGGTGTCCACGCTGCGCGTGGTGCGCTCCCGGACGACCGACTTCACACTGCTGCAGCGGGTCTACCAGCTGACCGAGCAGATCGAGTCCGGTGAGCTGACGGTGCTCGAGGCGCGTGGACGGTTCCGGCGGCTCAGCTATGCCGCACCGCCGTATCGGCGGTGGGTGATCGTCGTCGCCAACGGTGGGGTGGCGATCGGACTGGGGCTGCTCTGGCAGGCCACACCCATCGTGTTCGCGGTCACCTTCCTCGCCACCTGCCTGATCGACATCGCCCTGCGCTTCCTGGCCCGCCGGGGCGTACCCACGTTCTTCCAGCAGGCTGTCGGCGCCGCGATCCCGACCAGTGCGACGCTGGCGATGCAGTGGGCGCAGAGCAAGGACATCCGGTTGTTCGACGAGATCCAGCCGACCCTGACGGTGTCGGCCGGCATCGTGCTGCTGCTGGCTGGCATGTCGGTGGTCGGCGCCGCCCAGGACAGTATCGACGGGTTCTATGTGACCGCCTCGGCGCGCGCGTTCGAGGTGGTCGTGCTCACTCTCGGCATCGTCACCGGGATCCTGGTGGTGCTGCGGGTCGGCACCTGGCTGGGGGTCTCGGTGCTGTTGGTGCCGGCCACCCCCACCCTCGGTCCACCGGCGGTACAGCTGCTCGGGGCGCTGGTGATCGCCGGTTCCTTCGCGGTGGCCTGTCACGCGGCCCCGCGGACGGTGATCCTCGCCGCGCTGATGGGGTTGTTCGGCTGGGTCGTGCAGTTGTTCGCGGCCCGCTTCGGGTTCGGGGTGATCGGCGCGAGCGCACTCGGCGCGACGGTGTCGGCGATCCTTGCCTGCGTCCTCGGTCCGCGGCTCAAGGTGCCGGTGCTGGCGTTGATCACCTCCGCGATCGTGCCGCTGATGCCCGGCGGGATGGTGTTCCGCGGGGTGTTGCTGATGGCCGGCACCTCCGGCGGCACCCCCGCCGCGGTCGACGTGGTGGCCGGGATGGTCACGCTGATGACGGCCGCCGGCGTGGGCATGGCGCTCGCGGCGGGCTCCAGCCTCGGCACCTACGTCACCCGGCCGATCACCCGAACCCGCTGGCGCCAGGGACGGCGGACCCGCCGGTGAACGAGCGCAACGCGGCCAGGCAACCGACCGGTGTGGCAGGATCGCGGCCGTGACGATCACCGCTGCAGCAGACGGATCCGCTCTGGGCAACCCCGGCCCTGCGGGCTGGGCCTGGTATGTCGACGACTCCTGCTGGGCCGCCGGCGGCTGGCCCCACGGCACCAACAACATGGGCGAACTGATGGCCGTGCTCGACCTGCTGCAGCAGACCGCGCACGTCGACGACGACCTGTTGGTGCTGTGCGACAGCCAGTATGCGATCAACGTGATCTCCAAGTGGACGCCCGGTTGGAAACGCAAGAACTGGCGCAAGGCCGACGGCAAGCCGGTGCAGAACGTCGAGCTGGTCAAGGCGCTCGACGCGGCGATGCAGGGCCGACGGGTGCGTTTCGAATGGGTCAAGGGGCACGCCGGGCACGAGCTGAACGAGGCCGCCGACCAGCGCGCCCGGGCCGTGGCGGTGGCGTACCAGCAGGGCACCCGACCCGATCCAGGGCCCGGCTTTCCCGATGGCGGGCGCGACCATCCGGACGTACGCCCCAACCAGACCGAGCCGGTACCGGCGCTCTTCGAGGTGGACTCGCTGACCGATGAGCTGGCCGACTCGCCGGAGGACTATGCGCTGCCCGGTGACGAGCGGGCCGATCCCGATCCGGACGACCTGTTCGCCGCCGACGAGGTGCCCGGATTGGACTTGGCCGTGGCTGCCGGTGAACGGGTGGTCGAGCTGGAACGGGCGTTGCTGAGCGAGGCGGTGCGCTCGGACCCGAGCCAGGTCGCGGCGCTGCTGCACCCCGATTTCTGCGAGATCGGAGCCTCCGGTCGGCTGTGGACGCGCGCGGAGATCCTCAGTCGAATCGGTCCGCTGGATCCGGCTGTTGAGTTGGAGGTGCTGGAGGTGCAGGCACTCGGCTCGGATGAGTTGTTGCTGCTGTGGCGCAGCACCTCGGGAGAACGCGCAGCCCTGCGCAGCTCCCTGTGGGTACGCGGGGAGTCCGACTGGGTGCAGCGGTTCCATCAGGGTACGCCGGAGGCCTGAGCCCGGTTTCGCCCCGAAGCAACCCACTGTTCGTACGCCGTTCACAAAACCCGCTTGCCCCAGGGATTACTCCGTGCCTAATATTCCACATGGAATATCCGTTCTGGAGGTATTGTGCAGCTCACCCCGTTGGCCCTGGTCACCCTGGCGATCATCTCCGAGCAGCCGCGGCACCCCTATGACGTGTACGCCACCATGCGGCAGCGCCGCGAGGAGCAGACCGTCAAACTGAGCGCCGGCACGCTCTATCACACGATCAACCGGTTGGCCGAGTGCGAACTTCTCGCGGAGGTCGGCACCGACCGGGAGGGAAACCGGCCCGAACGGACCGTCTATCGGATCACCGAGGCCGGGCGTACCGCCCTGGACAACAAGGTGCGCGACTGGCTTCGTGAACCAGCACAGGAATTCCCGCAGTTCCCCGTCGCCATCGGCGAGATCCACCACCTGCCCGACGACGAGGCGGCCGCCATGCTCACCGAGCGCATCGTCGCCCTCGACGCCCGCATCGAAACCCTCGACCTGATCGAGCGTTTCCTCACCGACAAGCAAGTGCCTCAGCGTTTCTGGCTCGACCTCGACCTGATCCGCCACATGACCCGCGCCGAGCGCGACTGGTGCCAGCAGACCGCCGATGCGATCACCTCGCACGGCATCCCCTGGAGCCAGGCCACCGACGCCGCCCCCAAGGAGTCACGATGACCACTCAGCAGACCGCCCCCGAACGAGAGAGCGCCCAGGCCTGGCCGGCCCTGTGGTCGCTGCTGTTCGGATTCTTCATGATCCTGGTCGACTCGACCATCGTCTCCATCGCCACCCCCGCCCTGATGACCGGGCTCAGCGCGGACATCGGCAAGGTGGTCTGGGTGACCAGCGCCTACCTGCTGGCGTACGCCGTCCCGCTGCTGATCACCGGACGGCTCGGCGATCGCTTCGGCCCGAAACGGTTGTACCTGGTCGGGTTGGTGGTGTTCACCGTCGCCTCCGGGCTGTGCGGTTTCGCCCCCACCGTCGAAGTGCTGATCGCCGCCCGGATCCTGCAGGGCCTGGGTGCGGCGATGCTCACCCCACAGACGATGGCGGTGATCACCCGGTTGTTCCCGCCGCACCGCCGCGGGGCCGCGATGGGGATCTGGGGAGCCACCGCTGGCGTCGCCACGCTGGTCGGCCCGCTGCTCGGCGGCGTACTGATCGACACCCTCGGCTGGCGCTGGATCTTCTTCGTCAACCTTCCCGTCGGGCTGGTCGGCTTCCTGATGGTGGTCCGCAACGTTCCCTCCCTGGAAAAGCATCCACACCGATTCGACCTGCTCGGGGTGGCGCTCAGTGCGATCGGAATGTTCTGCCTGGTGTTCGGGATCGAGGAGGGTTCGAACTACGACTGGGGCACCATCGTCGGGCCGATCTCGGTGTGGGGGCTGATCATCGCCGGTGCCGTCGTGATGCTTCTTTTCGTTGTGTGGCAGGCGAAACAGCGCAGTGAGCCGTTGGTCCCGCTGAGCCTGTTCGCCGATCGCAACTTTGCCGCGGCCAACGTCGGGATCGCGTCCATGGGCGCGATGATCACCTCGATGGTGTTCCCGCAGATGCTGTACACGCAGAACATGCGCGGCCTCTCCCCCACCCAGGCCGCATTGCTCACGCTGCCGCTCGCGCTGATCTCCGGCGGACTGGCTCCGCTGGCGGGGCGGATGATCGACCGGATGGACCCGAAGTGGTTCGCGGTCGCCGGATTCACGCTGATGGGGGTCGGGCTGTACGTCCAGTCGCTGGTGATGAAGCCCGGCCTGTCGGTGCTCTGGCTGCTGCTGCCAGCGGCGATCATCGGCGTCGCGAACGCCGGCATCTGGGGACCGTTGTCGGTCTCGGCGACCCGCAACCTGCCGCCGCACCGGGCTGGCGCCGGAGCCGGGGTGTACAACACCACCCGGCAGATGGGTGCCGTGCTCGGCTCGGCCGCGATCGCCACCCTGATGCAGGATCGGATCGCCGCCCAGTTCCGCGAGGCGGGTCTGCCGGGCGGCTCGGTCGAACGCTCCGGCGGCATCATCCCGCCCTTCCTCGAGGCACCGTTCACCGCGGCCATGTCTCAGTCAACCCTGCTGCCGGCGGCGATGGCTCTGGTCGGCCTGGTCGCGGTGCTGTTCTTGGAACCGCCCCGGCCACGCGGCACCATGGAGAGGTGACAACCGACCTGTTGGAGGCTCCCGGTGACGCGGAACGCCGACAGGGCCTCCGCAGGATGCGGATCGTGGCGACCTCGTTGCTGGTGGTCGCCGCGATCATCTACCTGCTGACGTTGGGGCGTACGCCGGCCAGCTTCCTGGGCTTCGTGAACTCAACCGCCGAGGCGGCCATGGTCGGCGCGCTCGCCGACTGGTTCGCGGTGACCGCGCTGTTCCGGCACCCGCTCGGCATCCCGATCCCGCACACGGCCCTGGTGAAGCGGCGCAAGGACGAGCTGGGGCGCAGTCTGCAGCAGTTCGTCGTCGCCCACTTCCTCACCGGGGAGGTGTTCCGGGAGCGGCTGGCCAGCGCGGACATCGGGCTCAAGGTGTCGACCTGGCTGGAGGTCCCGGAGAACCGGCAGCGGGTGATCAGCGAGGCGACCGCACTCGGGCAGGTGGCGCTGCGGCGGGTGTCCGATGACGACATCCGCTCCCTGGTCGACGACGTGGCCCTGCCGCGGCTGCGGCGGGAGGACCTGTCCCCCGTGGCCGGGGCGTTCCTCGAGGGGATCGTCGCCGACGACGCGCACCGCGGTCTGGTCGACCTGGCCTTCGGCGAGATCCACTCCTGGCTGCTGCGGCACCCGGAGAAGTTCACCGCGGTGATCGGGGAGCGCGCCCCCACCTGGAGCCCCGGCTGGATGGACCGACGCGTCGCCAACTGGGGTTACAAGCAGGCGCTGGAATGGGTGCGCGCGGTGCGCGACACTCCGAATCACCCGGCCCGAGTCGCGATCGACGACATGCTGGCGACGCTGGCCGACGACCTGCAGCACGACACTTCGGTACGCCGCCGCGGCGAGGCGCTGAAGGAACGACTGCTTTCTCACCCAGCCATCGGTGTTACCGCGGTGTCGCTGTGGCAGTCGATCCGGGATTCGCTGCAGGAGGCGATGGCCGATCGGGGCTCGTCGCTGTGGCGGCGCGGTGACGGTTGGCTGGCCGAACTGGGAGCGAACCTGCGCACCGACACCGCCCTGCGTGAACGGCTCGAGGGCCGGCTGGCCGATCTGACCGCCTTCCTCGTCGAGCGGTACGGCTCCGATGTGGCCACCGTCATCTCCTACACCGTAGAGCGCTGGGACGCCGACCAGGCCAGTCGCCGGATCGAGCTCTTCGTCGGCCGTGATCTGCAGTTCATCCGGATCAACGGAACCGTCGTCGGCGCCCTCGCCGGTCTGGCGATCCACACCGTGACGGTGCTGATCACCGGCGGCTGACCCACTCGCGCACCCGACTTTGTCAGTTGTTATGAGGAGTTCGTCGCGCGGTCCCGGCCGGGCATAACAACTGACAAGTTGCGGGGTCGGGCGCCCGCACAACTCCGGTCTCTCGCGTCGCAACCAACGACGGCACGCGGGGCTGCGGTCCGTGGCCGGGGACGAGACCGGAGTTGGGCGGGCAGACCCGGGGGAAACGCGCGGCCGCCTGGTGCGCGGAGCGGGGCCCGCCTCGGCCGCGCTGCCGGCCAACCCGTTCACCCTGGGCGTGGCCTCTGGGGCACGTCCGCGGGGTGGTCACCAGCGCCCTGGTGTGACCCTTCGACAGGCTCAGGGAGCGTGAGGCTCTTCGGCAGGGCCAGGGGCATCGGTGCCGTCGCGGTCGGCCCACTCGAGCAGGCGTTCCAACCCGAACGACCGATCGTCGATGGTGGCGTGGAGGTCACCGAGCTCGGCGAAACGGGCGGGAACGCTGGCCAGGGTGAAATCGCGCGGATCGACCTCGTCGACCTCGTCCCAGCCGATCGGCGTGGAGACGGTCCCGGCGGCGACCCCGCGCAGCGAGTACGCCGCCGCGATCGTGTGGTCCCGTGCGTTCTGGTTGTAGTCGACGAACACCACGTCGTCGGGACGGTCCTTGCGCCACCAGGCGGTGGTCACCTCGCTCGGCGCCCGACGCTCCACCTCGCGGGCGAAGGCGAGCGCGGCCCGGCGTACGTCCTGCCAACCCCAGCCGGGACGAATCCGCACGTAGACGTGCATTCCCTTGCCTCCCGAGGTTTTCGGGAAGCCGATCACGCCCAGTTCGTCGAGCACCTCGTGCACCACGTGCGCCACCCGCTGCACCCGCTCGAACGAACAGTTCGGCATCGGGTCGAGGTCGATCCGCCACTCGTCGGCCTGCTCGACGTGGCCGCGTCGGCTGTTCCACGGGTGGAACTCGACCGTCGACATCTGCACCGCCCAGATCACCTGCGCCAGCTCGGTCACGCACAGCTCGTCCGCGGTCAGCCCATAACGGGGGAAGAACAGTTCGACGGTGTCCACCCAATCCGGAGCGCCGGCGGGCAGCCGTTTCTGGTGCACCTTCTTGCCGGCCAGCCCCTTCGGGAATCGGTGCAACATGCAGGGGCGTTCCCGCAACGCCCGCACGATCCCGTCGCCGACGGCCAGGTAGTACTCGGCGACCTCCAGTTTGGTCCAGCCCTGCTCGGGGAAGTACACCCGGTCGGGGCTGCTGAGGCGTACCGTGTGCTCACCGACTGCGAGCTCCACCGCCTCCGACTTCGACGCCATGGCCCAACCCTAGGCTGATAGGAATGATTCACCCACCACCGGCACGGGAGGAACGATGACCGAGTTCGACGGGATCGCCGCGATCGTCACCGGCGGTGCGCAGGGGATCGGTGTGGCGACGGTACGCCGATTGCTCGAGCGGGGCGCCCGGGTGGCGGTGCTCGACCTCGACCCGAGCGGCGCCGACGAGCGCGCGGTGCCGATCGCCTGCGACGTCGCCGACACTGAACGGGTACGCCTGGCCGTCGAGACCGCGGCCGATAAGCTCGGCGGAATCGACGTGCTGGTGAACAACGCGGGCATCGGCGCGCTGGGCGACGTCGCCGCCAACGACGACGCCGAGTGGGCGCGGGTGATGGACGTGAACGTGCGCGGCATGGCTCGGGTGGCGGCCGCCGCACTGCCCCATCTGCGGCGCAGCGAGCACGCGGCCATCGTGAACGTCGCCTCGATCGCCGCCACCGCCGGGCTGCCCGACCGGGTGCTCTATTCGGCGTCCAAGGGGGCGATCCTGTCGATGACCTATGCGATGGCCGCCGATCACGTCCGCGAAGGGATCCGGGTGAACGCGGTGTGCCCCGGCACGGCGCACACCCCGTGGATCGACAACCTGATGTCGCGCGCCGGCGATCCCGAAGAGGAGCTGCGCCAACTGCAACTGCGCCAACCCCACCTGCGGCTCGTCGAGGCCGACGAGGTCGCGGCGACGATCTGCTTCCTGGCTTCCCCGGAGAACACCTCCACAGTGGGGGTCGGCCTGACGGTCGATGGGGGCATGCACGCGCTGCGGATGCGCCCGCCGAGCTGACCACCGAGCGACGAGTTCACCGACTGGACTCCTGCTCGAAACCCGCGGGGCGCCGATCCTCGCAACGGTGGGTGAATGGCCCCCGCAACCCGCGTCCCCGAATCCCTGCGCAGCTACCTGCGCCATCACGCCCCGCGCTTCCTCACCGATCCGAACGTGTCCGGCGTCGGCATCGTCCGCTCCCACCTCGGAGTCGCCGGAGACTGCGCAATCTCCACCCTGGAGCGAAAGTTCAACCCCGAGATCATGGACCTCGGGTCATCCCGGACCGGATCGGTGAGGGCGGATCTCGGTGATCCGGTGACCAAGGGCGGACGCACCACCGGTGTCACCCACGGGGTGGTGACCCGGGTGGAGCCCTGGTCAAGCTCGACTATGGCGCACCGACCGGGATGCGACAGATCGCCGGGATCGGGATCGGCCCCGACCCGCGTCGGCGAGGTCAGCTCAGCGACGGTGGCGACTCCGGGGCGGTGTGGGTGTTCAAGGACCGCAGCGGTCGCCCGACCACGGTGATGGCCGGGCTGCACTTCGGCGGTGACGGTCCGAGTGGCACCGCCGACCACGCCCTCGCCTGCCGGCCGCAGGCCGCCTTCAACCGGTTGCAGGTCACCCTTTCCCCAACGGTGGCGGGAAAGGCGGCCGCCCAGGCCGCCGAGGCGGCACGCGCCGCTGTCGGCTTCCAGCCCGACTTCCTGGGACACCCCCGGTGCCGCCGCCCGGCGTACGCCCCGAACTCGAATGAGACCTGGTCCGCGTGGACGGCAGCCCGGTGATCGACTACACCCACTTCTCCCTCGCCCAGAGCAGGAAGCGGCGCTTCGCGCGGTGGGTGGCGTGGAACGTCGACGGCGGTTCGCTGCAGAAGCTGGACCGGAGCCGGGAGAAGTTCCGGTTGGACCCACGCGTGGACGGCAAATTCCAGGTGGGCGATGAGTTGTACGCCGACAACTGACGTCGACCGCGGCCACCTGGCGCGCCGCGCCGATCTGCTCTGGGGCACGCCCGAGGAAGCCCGGAAAGCCAACTCCGACTCGCTCTTCTTCAACATCACCCCGCAGTTGAACTCGTTCAACCAGGCGATGCGCCAGGGCATCTGGGGCCGACTCGAGGACGCGGTCTATGAGGACGTCGAGGTCGACCGGCTGCGGATCAGCGTCTTCGCCGGGCCGGTGCTCGCCGACGACGACCGGACCTATCGCGGGGTCAAGGTGCCCGACGAGTTCTGGAAGGTGATCAGCTTCGTCAACGAGCTGCCCGAATTCAAGACCTGACAGGTCGACCTGGTCACCCTCACCGAACGGACCGGGGTCACCTTCGGCGAGCTGCCGGCCGCCGCTGCGGAAGGTGTCACCGAACCGGTCGAGGTACGCCGCACCACCAACATCCGCTGGTAGAGCTCCCGGGGGCGCGCGAGTTCCTCTCGGGCGCGAGTTCCTCTGGACACGCTGCACCGGGCTCCACCCCGGTTCCGCCGCTCGAGAAACGTCAGTGGGAGTCCTCGAGCATCTCACCGATGCCGACGTGGTCGGAGTCGTCGGAATCCCTGTTGCGGTGGGAGATCCGCTCACGAAGCTTCTCCACCAGGTGATAGAGCACCGGCACCAGGACCAGCGTCAGCAACGTCGACGAGACCAGCCCGCCGATCACCACGATCGCCAACGACTTGGAGATGAACACCCCACCGCCGGTGATCCCGATCGCCATCGGCACCAGCGCCATGACCGTCGCCAGCGCGGTCATGATGATCGGCCGCAGCCGCAGCCGCGCACCGTGGATCACCGCATCGTCGATACCGGCGCCCTCGGCCCGATAGTGGTTCACCAGGTCGATCAGCACGATCGCGTTGGTGACCACGATCCCGATCAACATCAGCAGACCGATCATCGACGGGATGCCGAGCGCGGTCCCGGTGAGCAGCAGCAACCCCACCGCCCCGGTCGCCGCGAAGGGAACCGACACCAGCAGGATCAGCGGCTGCAGCAGCGAGCGGAAGGTCGCCACCATCACCATGTAGACGATCGCGATCGCGATCAACATCGCCAGCCCGAGCTGGGCGAACGCCTCCTGCTGCTCGGTCGACACACCGGCGATCGTGGCCTGCGTGCCGGCGGGCAGCCTCAGCCCGGCGAGTCCGTCCTGCAGGTTCTTGGTGGCCGCGCTCAGGTCACCGCTGGTGTTGGTGGCTGTGACAGTCACGGTCCGTTCGCCGTCCACCCGCTTGATCGCCGCGGTCACCGGCACCTCGGCCACGTCGGCGACCTCGACCAGCCGCCGCGGTTCGCCCTTGATGTTCTTGGCCAGCTCCGATTTGCGCTTCATCTCATCGGCGGTCGCCTTCGACTCGGCGGCGTCGGTGCGCGACTGGTTCAGCTTCTCCTGGGACTCGTCCATCGCCTCCAGCTGGTCGCGCAGCTTGCTGGACTGCTCGCGCAACTGCTTCAGCTGGGCGTCACGCTGCGCCCTCGCCTGCGCGAGGGCCTGGGCCTGCGCCGCCTGAGCGGCCCGCGCCTGGGCCTGCTGCAGTTGCTCCGGGGTCATGCCCGGGCCGGCCGCGGCACCGGGCACACCGCCCGCTCCGGGGACTCCGGCACTGCCCGCACCGGCGGCACCGGCGGTCGACGGCGTCAACGAGGCGCTCTCCAGTTGCGCGATCTGGTTGTTCAGCTGGTCCAGGCTCTTCTGCAGCTCGGCGCGCTGCTTGTCGAGCTGCTTCTGCTGTTCGTCCAGTTGTTCGGTGCCCTTGTCCTGCTGCTTCTTGGACTGGGCGTCCTGCTGCGCGGTCAGCTCATCGCCGATCCGCTTTCGGGCATCCGCGGTCTGCTTCTGGGTGACCGGCAGCCGCAGCTGCTCCAGCTCCTGCTTGGTCTTCAACTGCGGCCCCGAACGCAGCACCAGATCCTGGCTGCGCCCGTCGATGGTGACCTGGGTCAGCGTCTGACCCTGCATCGCCTGCAGCACCGCCTGCCCGACGGTGCCCTGGTTCATCCCGAACTTCGCGGCGTCGCCCTCGCGTACGTTCACCTGCAGCACGCTCTGTCGCTCGGCCAGGTCTGACTTCACGTCGGCGTTGCCGGGTTGGGCGGCCATCATCGCCGCGACCTGTTCGCTCGCCTGGGTCAGGGTCGCCTCGTCGCGTCCGGTGATGGTGACCGCCAGGCTGCTGGAGCCCATCGAATCCGCGCGGCTCAGCGTCACCTTGCCCAGCTCGGGCCGGTGCTCCAACGCGCCGCGGATCCGCTCGGAGGCACCGGTGCCCTTGGCCTCCGGCTTCAGGGTGATGCTGTAGGACGCCTTGTTGGTCTGTCCGCCGGCGCCGGTGAACATCGCCTGCAGACCGCCGCCGCCGACCGTCGTCTGATAGGACTGCACGCCCGGGTCCGCGGCCAGCACCGCCTCCACCTTCCGGGCCGCGGCGTCGGTCTCGGAGAGCGCGGTGCCGACCGGCAGCTCCTGCGACAGCTGCACACTGGTCTGCTCGGACTCGCCCAGGAAGTCGGTCTTCAGCCGGGTGGCGGCAGCCATCGTGCCGGCGAACAGCAGCACCGCCACCAGCAGGGTGATCAGCGGGTGCCGCAGCGTCCAGCGGAGCACCGGCAGATAGGTCTTCTGCAACGGGGTTTCCCGCGTCTCGTGCGAGGCCAGGCTGGCTCCACCGGTCTCGGCGGCCAGCTTCTGCTGCTGCTTGCGCGAGGGCTTCATGAACCAGTACGCCAGCACCGGCACGATCGTCAGCGCGACGACCAGCGAGGCGAGCAGGGCGACGGTCACGGTGACCGCGAACGGCCTGAACAGCTCGCCCACCTGACCGGACACCAGCGCGATCGGCAGGAACACGGCGACGGTGGTGATGGTGGAGGCGGTCACCGCCCCGGCGACCTCACGCACGGCACCGACGATCAGGCCGGTCCCCCACTCCTCGCCGAGGCCCTGGTGACGCTTGATGTTCTCGATCACCACGATCGAGTCGTCCACCACCCGACCGACGGCAACGGTGAGCGCGGACAGGGTGAGCAGGTTCAGGGTGTAGCCGGTGGCGTACAGGCTGATCATCGCGATCAGCAGCGACATCGGGATCGAGATGGCGGTGATGATCGTGGAGCGCACCGAGAGCAGGAAGACCAGGATCACCAGGATCGCCATCACCAGACCGAGCCCACCCTCGGTGCCGAGGTCGTGGATGGACTGCTCCACATAGGGCGCCTGGTCGAAGATCGGGGTGAAGGTCGTGTTGTCGCCGAGCTCGCGGCTGAGCTGCGGCAGCTGGTCCGCAACCGCGTGCGAGACGGTGACGGTGTTGGCCTCGGGAGTCTTGGTGATGGACAGGCTGAGCGCGGGACGACCGTTCACCCGCGAGATCGTGGTGGCCTCCTTGGGCCCGGCGGTCACGTCGGCGAGCTGTCCGAGCGCGACCGGACCGTCGGTGCCCTGCAGCTGGAGGTTTTTCACGTCGTCGACCGAGCCCAGGCTGCGGCCCACCTGCACCGAGACGTTGCGACCGTTCTGCACCACCTGACCACCCGGGATGGCGCCCTTGTACGCCGCCACGAGCTGGGTCAGTTGGGAGGGGTCGACCGAGAACCGGTCGAGGTCTGCCTGTCGGGTGGTGATGGTGACCACCTGGGCCTGCTGGCCGGTCACCTGGACATCGCGTACGCCCGGCAGCGCGCGCAACCGGGGTGCCGCGACGTTCTCCAGTTCGTCGCTCAGCCTCAGCGGGTCCTTGAGCGAGGCCACCGCGAGCAGCACCACGGGGATGTCGTCGATGCTGCCGACACTTACGGTGGGCTTGACCCCGCTCGGCAGCTTGGTGCCCACCCCGTCGACGGCGGTGCGGACCTTGCCCTCCATCGCGGCGAGGTCTGCGTTGTAGTCCCATTCCACCTGGACCTGGGACAGGTTGGCCGCGGAGGTGGAGCTGACCTTGGTCACCCCACCGACCGCGCGGACCGCGTCCTCCAGCGGCTTGGTGACGTCGCGCTCGACCGTCTGCGACGGGGCGCCGGGATAGACCGCCACCACGGTGGCGCCGGGCAGTTTGAGCGAGGGATAGAGCTCCTGCTTCAGCGAACCGGTGGCGTACAGGCCGAAGCCGATGATGACCAGACAGACCAGCACGACGACGGCCCGATTGGCGAGGCTGAGACGGGTGGGTCCGACCACGGCACTTCCTAGGGCTCTTCACGACCAGACGGTTACCTACCGTGCGGCCGGTAGGAACGATATTCCCGCCGAGCCGCTCAGGCCAATCAGGTCACACCCCGAACCAACCCCGAGAGGGCTCACTCCAGCCGCAGCAGCTCCAGCACGACGGCCAGCAACTCCTCGACGACCTCGTCCTCGGAGGCGCCCGGCGCCACGTCCCCGGCGGAGATCGCCACCCCGGCGGCCTCGAAGGCGCAGCGAGCCCGGAGCAGGTCGGCGGTCGAGGGGGCTGGACCGGCCAGCCACCGCTGGACGCGTACGCCGATCGCGACCAGTTCGCCGGAGCGTTCGGCCACCGCGTTCAGCACGGTCGGATCCGCCAGCACCAGCGAACCGACCTCGCGGAGCCGCACCAGGCCCTCCAGATAGTGCCGCATCAGCTGCTGCACCCCGTCCCGATCCCGGTTCAGCCCGTCCAGGCGGGCCGACACCTCTCGCAACAACTCGAACACCGGTTCCAGGATCGCCTCCAGCAGCGCCAACTTGGAGGGGTAGTGGTAGTAGAACGACGCCTTGGTGATGCCGACCTCCTCGGCGATCTCGCGCAGGCTGGTCAGCTCGAACCCCTGCACCCGGATCAGCCGGATCGCAGCCGCTCGGATCGCGGCCTTGGTGTCCACGCGGGACGGCGAACTGATCGTCATGTGCGCATTCTGGTGACTCCGACCCCTCCTCGTCCATCCGCCCAGCGAACCGAAAGGCTCGGAACCGAAGCGGCCGAACCCCGCGTCCTCCCCTAGACTGTGCACGCCCGCGGGTCGGGGGACCGGTGGGCACAACCCCTGAGGATGGCATCGTGCCCGACGTACCCCGGCCGGACCGAACCCGATCTGGCGCGCCCGATCTGGTCGCCGAGACACCTTTCGCCGACACCTGCGCTGGTGACCTGCGGTTCAGCACGACTCGACAGAAACGCCGACCGCGGCGACTGCCGAAGGCCCTCGCCGAATGTCCCGGGCCCACCATCGAAGGAGCCAGCGCGACGCTGCGGGTGCTCGGCGCCTCGCACCAGGTGGTGCTGCAGCTCGGCGACTGCTTCTGGGTGGAGACCCTGGCGTGCGACCCCACCGGCCAGCCCACCCAGTTTCCCACCGGCAGCGTCCAGCTGATCGACGAATGGGCGTACGCCTGCAAACTGGAGCTGATCACGGTCGCGGGTCGCGACGAGTTCGCCGCCCGCGCGGCCGCGCTGGACGCGATCGACCACGATGTCCGGATCGGCGTCCGCTTCGCCGGAGACCCCGACGCCCGCACCGTGCTGGGCGCGTCGGTGCGGCAGGAGGCCGACGCCGAGGTGCTGACCTGGGAGACCTGGCACCTCTACCCGCAGCACTGCGAGATGGTGCACACTGTCTCGACCGCTCAGATTCTGGCCCGCTGGGGGGAGATGGCATGTCAGCCGGCTCAATGAAGCGTCGGGGTCTGTTGGCGCTTCTGGTGGGCGCCGCTGCCCTGCCGGTGGTCGGCTGCAGCAGCAACGCCAGGTGCCGCGAGCGGTACATCGCCCAGTATCGATCCACCCACGGCGGCGAATCGCCGACCGAGACGCAGATCGCCAGCGCCTGCCAGTCGCGTTCCCGCACGGGCAGCGGGGGCGGCAACTACGGCACCGGTTACCGCGGCAGCCGCCGCGGCGGAAGCAGCAGCAGCTCCGGCGGCAAGTGATCCGCGGACCCAGGACTAGGAGAAACGAATGCTCGCCGAAATCGGTTTCGACATCATGGCCAGCCTCGCCTACGGCGCGGTCAGCCTGGCGCTGATGGTGCTCGGGGTGTGGCTGGTCGACCTGCTCACCCCCGGAAAGCTGGTCGACCTGATCTGGAAGGAACGCCGGGTGGTGCCGGTGGTGCACGTCGGCTCGGCGATGCTCGCGGTCGCGCTGATCATCCGTCAGGCGATCCTCTCCTCGGCCGACCAATTGGTGCCCGGACTCATCTCGACCGCCGTCTATGGCGTGATGGGGCTGATCCTGATGGCCGTCGCGTTCTGGGTGATCGACCTGATCACCCCGGGCAAGCTCGGTGAGCTGCTGGTGGCCGAAGGGTTCCATCCGGCCGTCTGGGTCACCGCCGTCTCGCAGATCTCGGTCGGGCTGATCATGGCCGCCGCCATCTCGTGACGGCGCCCGCCGGCCCCGCAGCCACGGTGGCTGCGGCCACCGACGTCGAACCCGCCCCCACCTCGCTGCCCCGGCGAGCCGGCGTACTCGTCTTCGCCGCCGTCTTTCTCTGCGCCAGCTGCGGGATGGTGTATGAACTGGCGCTGATCACGGTCGGCTCCTATCTGCTGGGCAATGCGGTCGTGCAGGCCTCCATCGTGCTGTCGGTGATGGTGTTCGCGATGGGGGTCGGCGCGCTGCTGTCGAAACGACTGGTACGCCGCGCCGCGGCCGGGTTCGCGGTGATCGAGCTGGTGCTCGGTCTGCTCGGCGGGTTGAGCGTGGTGCTGCTCTACACCAGCTTCGCCTGGCTCCGGGCCTACACGGCCGCGCTGGTGGTGCTGGCCCTGCTCATCGGCGGGCTGATCGGCGCGGAGATCCCGCTGCTGATGACGCTGCTGCAACGGATCCGCAGCCGGCGGGCCTCCGACGAGGTCGCCGACCTGTTCGCCGCCGACTATGTGGGCGGATTGGTTGGTGGGCTGCTGTTCCCGTTCCTGCTGCTGCCCACCCTCGGCCTGCTCAAGGGGGCGCTGGCGACCGGTGCGGTGAACGCAGTGGTCGGGTCTGTGGTGGTGCTGTGGTTGTTCCGCGAGTCGATCGGGCGAGGCGTACGCCGGGCCATCACAGTGGCCATGGCGCTGGTGCTGCTGGTGCTCGCGGCCGCCTGGTTGTTCAGCGACGAGATCGAGGTGACCAGCCGCCAGCAGCTCTACAGCGCACCGATCATCCACGCCGAGCGGACGGCGTACCAGGAGATCGTGCTGACCCGGCTCGAGCCCCACGAAGACACCCGGTTGTTCCTCAACGGCAACCTGCAGCTCTCCTCCACCGATGAGTACCGCTACCACGAGGCGCTGGTGCACCCGGTGATGGCGCCGGTGGCGGCGGTGACCCCGAAGCGGGTCCTCGTGCTCGGCGGCGGGGACGGGATGGCGGTCCGGGAACTGTTGAAGTATCCGGTCGAGCAGATCACCCTGGTCGACCTGGACCCGGCGATGACCCGGCTCGCACAGACCCATCCGCGTCTGCTCGAGCTCAACCGGGGGGCACTCTCCGACCCGCGGGTTCGGGTGTTGCACGATGACGCCTTCTCCTATCTGCGCAACGGAAACGAAAGATTCGACGCGATCGTGCAGGATCTGCCCGACCCGAGCACCGAGGCGACGGCAAAGCTTTATTCGTTGGAGATGTTCGCGATGGCGCAGCGTGCGTTGGCACCCGGCGGGCGGATGGTGGTGCAGTCGACCTCGCCCTACTTCGCCCGGGACGCCTACTGGTGCATCGGGCGCACGCTCACCGAGGCCGGGCTGGCGGTCCGCGGCTATCACGTCGACGTCCCCACCTTTGGTGACTGGGGCTTCTTCCTGGCCGCTCGACCTGGGGAGGCCGGCGCCGCAACGGGCCCACCGGAGACTCCGGATCTGGCCGGCGGCCCGCAAGTGGGGCTTGCCCCGGCGGTCGGTGAACTGCGGTTCCTGACTCCGGAGGTGCTGGCCGGGGCGACCGCGTTCCCGCGGGACGCCGGCTGGCGACCGGTGAAGGTGTCCACGCTGCTGGAACCCGCCGTGATCGACTACCACCGCAAGGGGTGGCGCACCTACTGACGTGCCACTTGGCGACGGACGGTTGTCGACATATGCCACGATTGAGACTTCCGAGCCGAGGAGGAACCATGGGACTGTTCGATCTGCTCCGTCGCGGTGGGCGCAAGAGCGAGGTGACCGCGACGCGGTCTGCCCTCGAGGAGGCCCGCGACCCGCAGGCCGAGTCGGGTGGTGCGGTGACGAAGCTCATCCAGAACATCCTGGCCGCCGGGCTCGACGGGGTCGGCCCGTATGCCTCGGCCACCAAGGTGGCCGATTCCGCACGAAAGCACAGCGGCAGCGACGTGGAGGGGGCGATCAAGCGGGTCGTCTCCCAGCACGTACGCTCCGGCGCCGCCGGTGGATTCGTCACCGGACTGGGCGGGTTCGCGACCATGGTGGTGGCGATTCCGGTGAACGTGTTCGAGTTCTATGTGCAGGCCACCCGGATGGTCGGGGCGATCGCCACGCTGCGCGGCTATGACGTGACCCGCCCGGACATCCGCACCGCGGTGCTGCTGACCCTGGTCGGTCAGGACTCGCAGAAGGTGCTCGCCTCGACCGGTATCCCGTTGGGCGCCACCAGCGGTCGGGTGACCGCCCTGGCGCTGGGCAACCTGCCCAAGTCGGCGCTGATGGTGATCAACAAGGCGGTCGGCTTCCGCGTGCTGCGCTCGGTCGGCGAGAAGTCGCTGTCCCGGTTCGGTCGGCTGGTGCCGGTCGCGGGCGGAGTGCTCGGTGGGGCCCTCGACGGTTTCCTGATGCGCCGCATCGCCGACGCCGCCCGCAAGGAGTTCCCTCCCCTCACCACCATCTCCGGAACCGCTGGTTGAGCCCTATGGTGGCTGAGCCTGTCGAAGCCACCCACGCCGGCTGAGCCTGTCGAAGCCTGCTGGTTGTGGTCACCTCCGGTGGTTGCGGCGGAAAGGGCGTCCCGCCCACCTCGCTGGTGGTTGGGGTTTCCGCTGCCGCCGGTCTGGTCTTCAGCTCGGTACGCCCGACCACGCCCCGACGCCCTTTCCGCCTCCACCACCTCTGCGCCCAACGTCCAGTTCTCAGCCCTCCGTTGGGTGAGCGAGCTTGCGAGTCGAACCTACGTTCCCCGACTAGGCCGGCATGCGGAGCTTGCGGAGCAATGCCGGCCTAGTCGAGGGGAATTTCCTGCGGGTCTCCGCGTCGGCGGGATCGTCAACCAGGTCGGGGGAATCGGAAGCGGGCATGCTGGCGTGGCGCGCGGTTGCGGTCGAAGACCTCGGGCGGGATGACGAAGGGGAGGCCGTCTTCGTCGAGGCGGATGGCCCAGCGGTCGGGGTTGTCGGCATTCCAGGGTCGGTCGCGGGCGGGTTCGACCTGGCGGTGGTGGTGTGGGCACAGCAGTACCAGGTTCCACAGTTTCGTCGGGCCGTACGCCCACCACGGTTGGATGTGGTGGGCCTCGCAGTCCTCGGGCGGATGGGTGCAGCCGGGGAACACACACCCCAGGTCACGGGCGACCAATGCCGCCCGGATTTCGGGGGTGACCAGCCGCTGCGGCGTGCCGAGTTCCATCGGGACGCCCTTGCCGTTCATCACGATCGGCAGGATGTCGGCATCACAGGCCAGCCGGCGGAGTTCGGTCGTGGACAGGTGTTCCCCGCACGACACCTGCGCGGTGCCGAGGCCGGTGCGGAGGGTCTCGAAGTCAACGAGGACTGAGATCCTGGGACGATCGCCACCATTCTTGGGTGCGTCCCCGACCTTCGCGGCGCGGCGGATGAGGATCATCAGCGCGTCGGCCCTCATTTGCGCCCGGGTCGGCGGGACCGCGTCGGTTTCGGTCGCGGCGCGCCAGAGTGCGGACTCGTGGGCCTTCAACAACGCGGCGAGTTCTTCCCCGTCGGCGAGCGGGAGCTTGCCGGTGAGGATGTAGGACCCGTGATGATCGGGCGCCAATGACAGCCGCCGATTCTTCTCGGCGTGCAGGCGTTCGGCCTCCAACCGCGCGGCCTCTTGCGCGTCGGTGCCGTCGGGGTCGATGGTTTGGCGGACGTGGAGGGAGAGCTTACGCAGGTCGTCGGGGGCGAAGTCGGCGGCGAACCCGACCATCAGTTCTTGGGCCCGATCCGACTCTGCGGCCGACAGCGTCTCGGGGAGGTTCTGCAGCCCAGTGAGGATGCCGCGGATCTGGCTATCCGATAGCAGCCCGGCACACGCCGCCTCGGCGATCAGGCTGAAACGGTCAAACAGAGTCGTTGCCTGTTTCACGATCCGGCGTGCCTCGCGGCTGCTGTGCCGATGGTGCCGGGTGAGGAACGTGGCGGTGGAGCACAGGTGGGTTCGTTCGGCGGCTTCGCGCTGCTCGGACTCCGCGATCACTTTCGCACGCGCTGCTGCGACCGCGGCGGCCATCGCATCCGCGCGATCAAGGAGTGCGAGAATCTCTTGGTCGGTGAGTAATGCGAGGTTGTCGAGTTCGGGCAGCAGCGACACCGCGGTGATCACCGTGGGGGTGTCGGCTGCTGTGCTCATGGTCCAAGTACATCAGCCGGGTCTGACAGTCTTGCCCCGAAAACGGCCCGAAACGGCTGTGTGGGCAGAAAAAAGTTTGAGAAACTTTGGCCACTCCAGTCACAACGTTACGGCGGGTGGCTTCGACAAGCTCAGCCACCATACGGCTTCGACTCTCAAGTTCGCTCAGCCACCGTGGGCCTGGAAACTGGTCGTTGGGCGCTGAGGTGGTGGAGGCGGAAAGGGCGTCGGGGCGTGGTCGGGCGTACCGAGCTGAAGACCAGACCGGCGGCAGCACAAACCCAACCCGCCAGCGAGGTGGGCGGGACGCCCTTTCCGCCGCAACCACCGGACGCAACCAGGCTTCGACAGACTCAGCCAGCGTAGGGCCTCGACAGGCTCAGCCGACGTACGGCTTCGACAGGCTCGGCCAACGTGGGGAACTTGTAGCGCAACTCCGGGAACCTCTCGCCGTGGCTTTGCCGAGTGTTCATCGACGCTGGGTCCTCGCTTAGTCCCGTTCCCCTTGAGTTTGGCTGTCGGCCGACTGGTCGGTCGCAGTCCTCACCCAAGGAGCAACCGTGAGCAGCACCCGCACCCGTGCCCTGTATCTGGCCGGATCCCTCACCCTGATCCTGGCCACCGCCGCCTGCGGTCAGTCCGCGGCCCAGTCGGGCTCCGCGTCCGGCGGCGGCTCCAAGGACACCATCGTGATCGCCGCGGTGCCCTCGGAGCAGTCGCAGAGCCTGCAGAACCAGTACGACCCGGTGATCAAACTGCTGGAGAAGGAGACCGGCAAGAAGATCCAGTTCCAGAACGCCACGGACTACGCCGCGGTGATCGAGGGGCAGCGGGCCGGCAAGATCGACCTGGCCGGGTACGGCCCCTTCTCCTACAAGATCGCCAAGGACGGCGGCGTACCCGTCGAGCCCGTCGGCACCCCGGTGAAGACCAAGGACACCCCGCCCGGCTACTACTCGATGGGTTGGGTGCCCGGGAACTCCCCGATCGCCTCGCTCAACGAGTTCAAGGGCAAGAAGGTGTGCTTCGTCGACAAGGCGTCCACCTCCGGCTACCTCTACCCCAGCGCCGGCCTGAAGGCCGTCGGCATCGACCCCGAGAAGGACGTCACCCCGGTGATGGCCGGCGGTCACGACGCGTCCCTGCTGGCGATCAAGTCCGGCCAGTGTGAGGTCGGCTTCGCCTACGACACGATGATCGACCAGGTCATCGCCAAGGGCTCGCTGAAGCAGGGAGATGTCAAGCAGGTCTGGAAGTCCGAGCAGATCGCCGGCTCCCCGCTGGCGATGAACACCAAGACCCTCGACGCCAACACCCAGGCCAAGATCCGCGAGGCGATCACCAAGAAGGCGAACGTCCCCGCGCTGGTCGAGGCGGGCATCTGCCCGAGCGCCGACAAGTGCGACATGCCCGACAAAGTGAAGTATGGCTACGTCGCGATCGACGACAAGGCCTACGACGGCATCCGCAAGGTGTGCGAGGTGACCAAGTCGGAAGCGTGCAACAAGGCATGACCGCCGCCGAGCCGACCATCGTCCTGGACCACGTCACCAAGCAGTTCTCCCCGACGGTCAAGGGGCTGGACGACGTGTCGGTTGCCTTCGCCGCCAACCGGGTGACGGTCCTGCTCGGCCTGTCGGGGTCGGGCAAGTCGACGATGTTGCGGCACATCAACGGTCTGCACCGCCCCACCAGCGGCGAGATCTCCGTGCTCGGCACCCGGGTCGACAAGGCCCGGGAGGCCGAGTTGCGGCGGCTGCGCCGCCGGATCGGGTTCATCTTCCAGCACTTCCACCTGGTCGGATCCATGTCGGTGCTGGAGAACGTGTGCACCGGTCGGCTCGGCAGCCTGAAAGGTCCGCGGCTGTCGCTGTTGACCTATCCGAAGACGGTACGCCGGGACGCGCTCGAACAGCTCGATCGGGTGGGGCTGGCCGACCGGGCGTACCAGCGAGCCGACACGCTCTCCGGCGGCCAGCAGCAGCGGGTCGCCATCGCGCGAGCGCTGATCCAGCGGCCGAAGATCCTGCTCGCCGACGAACCCGTCGCCTCGCTCGACCCGGTGTCGGCGAACCAGGTGATGGAGCTGATCGGCCGGATCAGCCGGGAGGAACAGCTGACCGTCGTGTGCAGCCTGCACCAGGTGCAGTTGGCGATGCACTTCTCCGACCACATCGTCGGGTTGCGCCAGGGTTCGGTCGTGCTGGACCGACAGACCGCCGACATCGACCGCGGCGAGGCGTTCGAGATCTATGCCAGCGTCGCCGGCGAGGACCAGGGTGACGAGGCGACCGGTGCCGCCCCGGCCCCGGCGACCGCTCCAGTGGCCACCCCGACGGCGGCGGCGCAACCGCGATGACCGCGACCCAGCTGGAGCGGCCGACCGGCACTCCCCCGGTCGAGTTGCCGGAACGTCCCGCGCCGAGCGCGCGCGGGATCGCCGCCGCGGTGATCATGCTGGGACTGCTGGCGGCCTCGATCTGGTCGGTGATCGAGCTGCGGATCAACGTCGCCTCGTTCATCGACTCCGCCGACAACGCGGGCCGGTTCCTGAAACGCATGGTGCCGTTGGATTTCCCGCCGGTCGGTGAGCTGCTGCAACTGGTTTTCCAGACCTTGGCGATCGTGTTGCTGGCGACCCTGCTGGGTGTGCTGCTCTCGATCCCGGTGGCGCTGCTGGCCGCCTGGAACACCACCTTGAACACCCCGCTGCGGGTGACCAGCCGGGCGCTGATCGTGCTCGCCCGTGCCATCCCGGACCTGATCATGGCGATCTTCTTCATGCGCGTGTTCGGCCTGGGTTCCCTGCCCGGTGTGATCGCGATGGGGTTGCACTCGGTCGGCATGGTCGGCAAGTTGTACGCCGACGCGATCGAGTCGCTGGACAACGGGCCGCAGGAGGCGATCCGGGCCGCCGGCGGTGGGCGGCTGCAACAGATCACCGCCGGCATCCTGGTTCCGCTCACCCCGCAGATCATCGCCACCGCCCTGCACCGCTTCGACATCAACCTGCGCACCTCGGTCATCCTCGGCTACGTCGGAGTCGGCGGTATCGGGCTGGCGATGGCGGATTCCCTGCGTTCGTTGAACTATCGTCGAGGGATGGCGCTGGCCCTGGCTGTGCTGGTGCTGTGCATCGCGGTGGAGCTGCTCTCCGGTGCGCTGCGGACCGCGATCATGGCGCGCACCGGGGCCAGCTCCGGGCATACCACCTGGAGCGATCGGCTCACCCGACGAGTGGCCCGGGTCGGGTCGACCTCGGGCGAGGCGAGTACGCCGACCCGGCTGACTCCGCCGTGGGATGGGCCGCGGGTCGGGCGCTTCGGCGGGATCGCGATCCTGCTGCTGCTGGTGGTGCTGGCCTTCATCGGGGCCGGGATCAAGCCGTCGGATGTCGCTGCCGGGTTCGGAAAGCTGCTGCCGACGATCGGGCTGTTCCTGCCACCCGGCGGATTCGACATCGTCGACGACATCGTCTCCCAGATGTTGATGACCATCCAGATCGGGCTCGCGGCCACCCTGCTCGGTGCACTGCTGGCGATCCCGGTGGGGGTGCTCGCCGCGCGCAACGTGGTCGGCAACCGCGCGGTGGCCACCGCGCTGCGCGTGTTCATCGTGATCGTGCGCGGCATCCCCGAACTGATCATCGCGATCATCTTCGTGGTGATCTCCGGCCTCGGCGGCGTGGCCGGCACGATGGCGCTGGCGATCGGCGCGGTCGGCCTGCTCGGCAAGCTGATCGCCGACTCTCTCGAGGAGACCGACGTGGCCGTTCAGGAGGCGCTCCGGGCCTCCGGGGCGACACCGCTGCAGGTGTTCTTCGGGGCGACCATACGCCAGGCCATGCCCGCCTTCGTCGCGCACGTGATGTACCTGCTCGACGTGAACATCCGTTCCGCCACCCTGCTCGGCATCGTCGGCGCCGGTGGTATCGGGTTCCTGCTGCTGAATGCCACCCGCGTCCTCGAATTCCCTGTGGTGACGACGATCCTACTGTTCATCCTCGCCACCGTGCTCATCGTCGAGGCCCTGGCGGTCTTCGTCCGCAAAGCAGTGCAGTGATTTTGCTGATTCGCGCGCACCGTGCCATCGCGGGGACGCGCTGCCAGACGCTCACCAGCGATTTGCTGGCTCGCGCGCCTCGAGCTCACACCCCGAACTCGTCCAGCACCCTGCGAGCCAACCCGAAGCTGAGGGTCATGCCGACCCCGCAGGTGACCGAGACGATCGTGGTGCGGGCGTCGGCGTGCTCGACCAGCAGGTCCGAGTGGGCGCTGGAGGCGTAAACGCCCTGCCAGCGCTGTCGCACCCGCAACCGCTCCACCCCCAGGACGGCGGCGATCTCCCGCAGCAGGCGATCGCTGATCTCCTCGTCCAGGAACGGTTCCAGGCTGAGGTCATAGACGTGGGAGTCCCCCACCAGCAGGCTCCCGTCGGGGCGCGGCGCCAGCATCACGTTGGCGACCATTTCAAGCAGCTCCGGCACCTGCTCGGTCACCTCGGCCCGCACCTCGGTGGCCGCCGGCATCGCCGCCAACCCGCCGTAGCGCAGCATCGACGTCGCGGTCAGCACGGCCGCGTGCGTGCGTAGCCCTTCCGGCTGGTCCACCAGTGCCATCTGCAACCCGCAGCGCTGGATGCCCGCCGCATCGGCAACCTCGGGCCACAGCAGGTCGACGTCGTGCCCCACGCAGACCAGCACCCGGTCGGCACGCAACTCGCCCCGCGTCGTATGCACCACCCCGTCCGCGGCACCCAGGCAGGCCGTACGCCAGTCGAAGCGCACTCCCTCACCGGCCAACCAGTCCGCCAACCGACCGACCGTGATCCGCGGATCCACCCGCAGGTCCTGGGTGAGCGCCAACCCGCCGACCAGTCCTCCGGGTTCGGCACCGCCGCGCACCGCGTCGGCGACCTCGGCCGCGGTGAGCAACCTGGCCCGATCCGGGCGGGCGGCGGCGAACTCCTCCAACAGCATCAACTGGGCCCCACTGCGCGCCACGACCAGCCCGCCGTCGGTGCGTACCGGCAACCCGCTCGCCTCCGCCGCGGCCAACCACCCCTGGCGGGACGCGGCCACCAGCGCGTCGTGCTCGCTTGGCTGGGCGCTCAGGCAGCAGTGCCCGAAGTTGCGCACCGAGGCGCCGACCGCCCGGGCGTCGCGGTCGATCACCCGCACGGACAATCCCCGGCGCCGGGCCTCGACAGCGTGGGCGAGACCGACGATTCCGGCTCCGACGATGATCAGGTCTGCACTCTCAGCCACGCTGCCATCGTGCCCCGGCAACCCCACCCGGGAGGCGGCGGAAGCACGACTTGTAGCAGCATTCACCGCCCGTTCACCGCTGCGTCGCCGATTGCTCGTCCGCCCCGGCCTAGCATCACCCGGGAGGTCCTATGCCGCACTCAGTCTGCCCTGCCCTGATCGCCTTCGACATGGCCGGCACCACCATCGACGAGCACGACATCGTCTATACGACCCTGCGCGAGGTCACCACCGCCGCCGGGGCCAGCTATGACGAGGACACGTTCGCCAGCTGGACCGGCACCGAGAAGCGTGGCGCCATCGCCGGTCTGCTCGGCTCCGACGACGAGGCCGAGATTGACCGCGTGCACACGGAATTCGTCGGTGAGCTCTCGCGTCGGTACGCCACCCGGCCACCGGTGCCCTGTCCGGGGATCGAGGCCGCGTTCGAGCGGTTGCGCGGACTCGGCGTACGCCTGGCGCTGACGACGGGCTTCGACCGGCCCACCACCGACCAGCTGCTGGACGCGCTGGGGTGGCGTACCGGAGCCGACGGCCAGATCGACGCCGTGGTCTGCGCCACCGAGGTGGAGCGGGGGCGCCCCGCGCCGGACCTGATCCGGGCCGTGATGCGCGAGGTCGGGGTGGACGACCCCGCGGATGTCTGGGCGGTCGGCGACACCGCCGCCGACCTGAAGGCCGCGGCGGCGGCCGGGGCCGTGGGCGTGGGCGTCCTCACCGGGGCCGGCACCCGGGAGCTGCTGTCGGCCCACCCGCACCGCTGGATCCTGGACACCGCGGCCGAGGTCGCCGATCTGGTCGAGGCGATCGACCGGCCCGACAAGCCCGTGGCGCGGCCGTGACCGATCCCAGAGCGCGCGAGCTGGCCGCCGAACTGTCCGCCGAGATCGCCGGGTGGGCAAAGGGCACCCGCGTGCCGAGCGAGCACCAGCTGATGGCGCGGTTTCGGGTGTCGCGGTCGGTGGCGCGGTCGGCGCTGCAACTGCTCGAGCAGCAATACCTGGTGCGGCGCTCCCAGGGGGCGGGCACGTTCGTGCACCACCGGCTCGACTATGTGATCGGCCGCAATCGCCGCCCCTCGCTGCACCGGACGATCACCGAGTCGGGTGGCAGGGCGCGCACATTCGTGCTCTCGGTACGCCAGGAGGAGCCTCCGCCCGAGGTGCGCGAGGCCGTCGGCGGCCACGGCCCGCTGACCCGGCTGGAGCGGCTCGCCTATCTCGACGATGAGGTGGTCACCTTTCTGCAGGAGTGGTTCGCCGACGGGGTGGCACCGCACCTGGACGTCGGGATGAACGTGATCGACTCGGTCGAGGAACTACTGCGCGGGTTGCGGTTCCAGCCGGTGCGCGCGACCTGTCGGGTGACCGTCGCCTGTCCCCCGGACCGGATGTGCGACCGGCTCGAGCTCGAACACGGTTCCCACGCGTGGAGCGTGGACAGCCTCAACCTCGACGAGCCCACCGGGCGGCCACTGTTCTACAGCTGCAACTGGACCCGGATCGACCTGGTCCGGTTCGTCTGCGAGCTCTGACCAACCGCGACCCGGTTTCATGAGTCCGTAACCGGACGTTTGCCGAGCGGCCGGGCCAGCGCCACGCCGCGGCAGCAGGCTGACCGTCGTGACCCAGACCATGACCCGCGAAGAGCTGTGCGAACAGCTGGCCGTCGCCGAACGGGGTGCCCTGATCGAGATCGCCGAGGCCTGCCTGGCCGCCGCAACCCTGGAGGTCGTGCGGGGACCCGAGGTCGGTACCGTGGCCACGCAGGTCCGCGAACCCGTTGCCGGCACCCGATTCCTGCTCACCGACGTGCTGGTCACCTCGGCCGAGGTGATCCTCGACGGCACCCCCGGCTGGGCGATGCGGATGGGCGCCGACCCCGAGGCGGCGCTCGCCCAGGCGGTCTGCGAGGCCGAGCTGCAGCGCGACGGGGCGTACGCCGAACGGCTTCGCCGGCTGTGCACCGACGTGGCCACCACCACCCGGATGGAGCGGGCCGCCGAGTGGGAACGCCTGACCGCGACCGTCGTCGAGTTCGAGGAGATCCCGTGACCACGGCCCAGACCGTCCTGCTCGACGAAACCGAACGGCAGCAGGTTTTCCGCGCCTGCCTGGACGCGCTCTCCCAGCCCGGCACGGCGCGGCCGCTGCAGGTGACCCGTCACGCGGCCGCCCGGTTGCCGATGCTCGCGCTGACCGACCTGATGACTCCGATCGCCGCCCTGGGCGACGACCCGGACACCCGCACCGCGGTCGAGGAGATCGCCGCGCTCACCCGGGCACCGATCAGCACCGTGGGTGCCGCTCGTTGGGTGCTCGCTGGCCCGGACCTGACTGCCGACCGGCTGGCCGAGCTGCCCCAGGGCAGCGACGAGGAGCCGCAGCTCGGCGCGATGCTCGTCGTGCCGCTGCCGGCCGGCACCCCGCACCGCTATCGGCTCAGCGGCCCCGGCATCAAGGACCACCGCGAGCTCGAGCTGACGTTGTCGCCCGAGCTGGTGCGGGCCCGTGCCGACCTGCTCACCGACTATCCGCGCGGTTTCGACCTGCTCTGCGTCACCGCCGATGCGCGAGTGATCGGACTGCCGCGCACCACCGAGATCACCAACATCACCGAGGAGCAGCGATGACCTACGCCGGCACGAATCGCGGCGGGACGAGCGCCATCCTGGCCGCCGAGGCGCTGGTGCACGACGAGTCCGACCGGTTCGGCGACGGGGTCAACCCGGTGTCGGTCGATCAGGTCGAACGACACTTCCCCGAGGCGCTCGATCGGTTGATGGGCGAGGCGTTCCTGTGGGATCGCCGGCTGGCCGCGATCGCGTTCCTGCAGGCGCGCGGCGATCTGCCCGAGGCGGTGCACCTGCTCCGGGCCCACCGCTCCACCCTGCCCCGGCTGGCGATCAGCGAGCCGGTCGACCCCGACGAGATCGAGTTGCTGCGCCGGATCGTCCCCGCCCACCGCAGCCCCGACGGCCCGCAGCTGCTGGGGCGTACCGTCGACTACACCGCCCGGCTGCTCCGCGCACCGGGCACCCCCGACCCGCTGCCGCCCACCGCCGACCTCGCCACCGAGGAACCTGCGGAGACCAGGGTCACCCAGCCCGACCGGCCGCCGCAGCGCTACAGCCGGTGGCTGGCCGAACGCGGCCTGCTGATGGATCGCCACGACGACAGCGATCCCGAGCCGTTCGACCTGTCACTGCAGAACGTCACCCTGCCCGCGCCCCGCTCAGCGCTGCTGTCGGCGATGGCGATGGCCGAGACGGGCGGGCTGATCGCGCAGTGGTACCGCAACATCCTCGGACCCGACGGGTATGCCGACGAAGCGGTCACCCTGGGCGACGTGCGGCACGGCCGGCTGCCGGTGCGGGTCACCCACCCGCACACCGGAAACCCCGTTGTGGTGGGAAAGATCGAGACCAGCGAGTGCGAGGCGATCGCCCACCTCGACGAGCGCGGCGAGGACACCTCCCGCTTCGACGTCGGCTTCGGGATGGCGGTCGGGCACAACGAGCGCAAGGCGATCTCCATGTCGGTGATGGACCTGGCCGCCCACCGCTATGCCGCCTCCGCCGACGGAACCGCCCTGCAGCAGCTGATCATGATGACCACCGACGGCCTTGCCAGCAACGGATTCCTGGAGCACCTGAAGCTCCCGCACTACGTCACCTTCCGCTCCATGGTCGACCGTGCCGTCGCCGCCGGCCAGGAGGACCAGCAGCCCGCCCAGGAGTGCACCCATGACCACTGACACCCGCTCCACGTCACTTCCCAACGCCGACCAGGGCACCCTCGCCCGACTGGCGAACCAGCTGGCCCCGGTCCCCGATCGGCCCACCGTGCTCGACGAGCAGGGCAAGCGTGAGGTACGCCGGGCCTGCCTGTCGGCGGTGTGCATCCCCGGTCACCAGATCCCGTTCGGCTCCCGCGAGATGCCGGTCGCCCGCGGCTGGGGTTCCGGCGGCCTGCAGGTCACCCTGGCCATCGGATCCGCAACCGACACGGTGAAAGTGATCGACCAGGGCGATGAGGAGGGGGTCAACGCGGTCAACCTGCGTCGGCTGATCAGGGGCACCCTCGACTGCGCCACCAGCGGTGACACCCGCGAGGCGAGCATCATCCAGTCCCGGCACCGGATCCCCGAGGACCGGCTGCGTGACGACCAGATCGTCGTGCTGCAGGTGCCGGTCTCCGAACCGCTGCGCCCGATCGAACGCAGCGTCGCCGAGTGCCGCCGGATGCACGGCGAGGCCGACTATTCCCGCATGTGGGTGGCGATGTATGAGGACCTGGTCACCGGTGGTGTGGTGAACGCCGCGGCCGGTTATCCGGTCATGGTGCACCACCGGCACCTGATGGCGCCCAGCCCGATCCCGCGCTGGGACGTGCCGCGCCTCAACGACTCCGACCACCTGACCCTGCTCTCGCACGGCCGTGACAAACGCCTCTATGCCGTGCCGCCGCACACCCACGTCGAGCCGCTCAGCTTCGACGACGTCCCGTTCGAGGTGGAGTACGCCGAGGGCGCGGCCTGCGCGCTCTGCGGCTCCGACAACACCTATCTGGTGCAGACCCGGGGCGGTGAGTGGTGGTGCTCCGACGTCGAGTGGTGCGCCCGGGTCCGCGAGGGTGACGTCGACCCCGCCGACCATCGCGCTGTCGCTCCGCTCGCCTGGCTGCCCGACCCGGCCCGGCGGGTCCGCGCGACCGCGCAACCGCTGCGGGGCAAGGAGGATCTGGGCGGCGCCGAGATCCGTTCCCGCACCGCCCCCGGTGAGGAGTGGTCGCTGAAGGTGACCGAGCTCGGCAAGACCTATCCGGCGCGTCGCGGTTCGTCGGCGGTCCGCGCCGTCGACGGCGTCAGCTTCGACTTGGCCCCCGGCGAGGCGCTCGGCATCATCGGCGAATCCGGCTCCGGCAAGTCGACGGTGATGCGCTGCATCATCGGCGAGGAGCTCACCGACGAGGGCCAGGTGTTGCTCGCCGACCTGGATGACGGGCAGACCAACGTGCTCGGGCTGAGCGCCCCCGAACGCCGGGCGCTGCGGATCAACACCCTGGCCGTGGTGCACCAGGACCCCGCCGCCGGGCTCAACCTGCGCATCTCCGCCGGTGGCAACATCGCCGACCGGCTCACCGCAGCCGGGTGGCGCTCCTATCACGACATCCGCCGCCGCGCCGCCGCCCTGCTGGACCGGGTCGAGGTGCCGCTGGCGCGGATGGACGACGTGGTCGGGCAGTTCTCCGGCGGCATGCGCCAGCGGGTGCAGATCGCCAAGGCGCTCGCCGGCGACCCGCAGGTGCTGCTGCTCGACGAGCCGACCACCGGGCTGGACGCCAGCGTCGCCGCCGGCGTACTCGACCTGTTGCGGGAACTGCTCGCCGAGCGGGAGATCGCGGTGGCCGTGGTCAGTCACGACTTCGGCGTGATCGCCGCGCTCACCGACCGGGCACTGGTGATGCGCGAGGGCCGGGTGGTCGAACAGGGCCTCACCGACCAGCTATTCGCCGACCCGCACCACCCCTACACCCAGCGGCTGGTTGCCGCCGCCGGCGCCTGAGGAGGCAATCGTGGACACTTCGACAGGCTCAGCGACCACTTCGACGGGCTCAGCGACCACTTCGACAGACTCAGCGGTCGAGCCGATCCTGACCGTCACCGACCTGGTCAAAACCTTCACCCTGCACGCCATCGGCGGCCGCAGGGTGACCAGCCTGGCCGGGGTGTCCTTCACCGTCGGCACCGGCGAGCACGTGGCGGTGGCCGGCGCCTCCGGCGCGGGCAAGTCCAGCCTGCTGCGCTGTCTCTATCGCAGCTACCTGCCCGACTCCGGCACGGTGGTGCTGCGTACGCCGACCGGTCCGGTCGAGCTGACCGCGCTCCCCGACCGGGCGATGGCGCGCCTGCGGGGCCGCGAATTCGGTTACGTGTCACAGTTTCTGCAGGCACCACCCCGGGTCGGGCCGCTGGAACTGGTGGCCCGTGCGGCCCGACGACGCGGGCTGTCCATCGCCGACGCGCACCAGGTCGCCGGTGACGCGCTGAGCCGGCTCGGCCTCGACAAACCGTTGTGGGACGTGGATTGCAGCGTGCTGTCCGGTGGCGAGCGGCAGCGGGTCAACCTGGCTGCCGGAACGGTCAGCCCGCCGCGGCTGCTGCTGCTCGACGAACCGGTGTCGGCGCTCGACCCGCACAACCGGGAGAAGGCGCTGCTGCTGATCGAGGACCTGCGCGCCCAGGACGTGTCGGTGCTTGCGGTCTATCACGACATGAAGATCATCCGCCGCCTGGCCGGGCGCCTGTTGGTCGTCGAGGACGGCCGCATCGTCGCCGACGGAACCCCGGAAGCTGTGCTGGCACAGGAACACAGCGCGCTGGCCGACCACCTGACCGACGACCCCGCAGACCTGGAGCTGGAGGCGATCCGATGACCGGTCAGCTGACCGAGACCGCTGCCTGGCCGGCCACCCGGCCCCCGGCCGACTTCACGCTTTCGCACGTGCGCGTCGTGCTGGCCGACCGGGTCGTCGACGACGGCACCATCGTCGTCCGCGACGGGCTGATCGCCGAGATCCTGGAGCGGCCGAGCCGCTGCGACCTGGACGGGCAGGGGCTGCTGGTCATGCCGGGGCTGATCGACATCCACTCCGACGCTCTGGAGAAGGAGCGGGCGCCGCGCCCGACGGCCGTGCTGCCGTGGGACTTCACGCTGACCAGTTTTGAGCAGAAGCTGGCCGCGCTCGGGATCACCACGATGTTCCACGGCGCCGGTTTCCAGCACAAGCACGCCCGCGGCGTACGCCGGGAACCGACCATGGCGCTCGACCTGTGTCGGGAAGTGGTGGCCCACCGGCGGCACGCGGTCGACCACCGGATCCTGCACCGGCTCGACGTGCTCAGCGAGCCCGGTGCCGACGCCCTTCGGACCTGGCTGGCCGAGCGCCCCGACAACGGCGTCCCGCCGCTGGTGTCGCACGAGGACCACACCCCCGGTCAGGGGCAGTACGTCGATCCGCAGCACCTGGTCAACTACATCGTCGGCGTCGACGGCTCGACCACCGAGGAGGCGTGGCGCCGGGTCGAGGAGATGCGGCAGGAGGGCACCGACTTCGCGCACATCCGACAGGAAAACCTGACCTGGTTGGGCGAGCTGGCCAGCAGCGGGCAGATCCGGCTGATGGGGCACGACCCGGACACCCCCGAGGCGATCGACGAACTGGTCGAGCGCGGTGCGGTGGTCGCTGAATTTCCCACCACCATGGACGCCGCGCGCCGGGCCCGCGAGCGCGGCCTGCTGATTGCCGCCGGCGCGCCCAACGTGCTCCGCGGTCGCTCGCACGCCGGCAACGTGTCGGCCGGCGAGCTGGCCCGGGCCGGTTGCCTGGACGCGGTCGCCTCCGACTATCTGCCGAGCGGGATGCTGGGCGCGGTCAGCGTGCTCGCCCCCGAACTGGGCCTGCCGCGTGCCGTCGGTCTGGTCACCTCGGGCCCAGCCCGGGTGGCCGGGCTGGCCGATCGTGGGGTGCTCGCCGAGGGTGAGCGGGCCGACCTGGTGCTCGTCGACGACCACTGCGGGCCGTGGCTCCGGGTCGCGACGATGCTCGGCGCCGCCGGCTGACCCGACTCAGCCGGGCGTACGCTCCCCCGCGCGAACCGGAACGGTGATGGAGTTTCCGGTCACCGGCATCGGACAGGTGGCGTGGTCGGTGAACGCGAACCACATGTCGATGGTGCGATTGAAGTCGAGCAGCACCCGTCCGTCGGCGTCCGGCTCGGCAAACTTCAGCTGCCGCCAGGCCGGGGTCTCCGAACCGTTGGTCGGATCGTGGAACTCGACACTCGGGCCCGCCTTGATGGTGGTCACCACCAGCCGCTGCGGTTCACCGCCGGCGGTGAACTCGACCTCACCGAGCGCCGGCAACTGCTGCCTCAGCTCGGGTTTGTGGGTGCCGACGTCCACCCGTTCACCGGGCGGATAGGGGTGGAACACCCCGGTCAGCACCCAGTCGGGGTCGTAGTCGAAGCAGGGTACGCCGGCGAACGACTCCCGCTGGGGCGAGGTGGCCGCCCGGATCCGGATGGCCAGCCGTCCGCCGCGGCGCAGCAGCTCGATCTCGCGGTCCTGGTGGGTCAGCCACGGCACCCGGCTGGTCTCGGCGACCGTCTTGGTGCTGCGGCCCGCCAGCGGTGTCCCGTAGGTGTTCAGCTGATCGCCGGGATCCGCGTCACAGAAGGCGTTCTCGCCGTCGGTGGACCAGCGGCCGGGCAGCCCTGGCAGTTCGGTGGGCTGGTCGGGCAGCCAGTGGAACCCCTGCAGGGTCAACCAGCCGAACGGTTGGGTCAGCTCCTGCTCGCGGGCCCGGCGAAACTCCAGCCAGGCGTCCCGATCGGCGCTCACGATGCCTTCGTCGCGTTCCATTCGTTCAGCGTACGCTCGCCGCCCAGTGCCGGCAGGACCCAGTCCCGCACCAGCTCGGCCAACCGCTGCTGGTTTTCCGGCTTGGTGAACTCGTGCCCCTCGCCGGGCATCACCACACACTCCGCCCGCCGGCCCAGCCGCTGCAGGGCTTCGGTGAGCTGGATCGACTCGTTGACCGGCACGTTGGTGTCCGACCCACCATGGATCGTCAGCAGCGGCACGTCGATCGCCTCGACCCGGCGCATCGGGGAGAGCTCGGTCAGCAGGTCGGCGTCGTCGACCGGGTGGCCATATTTCGAGTACGCCGCCAGCGCGATCCACGGCTCGGTGTCGCGATAGAACGTGTGCAGGTCGCTCATCCCGCAGATCGCCACTCCGGCGCGGAACAGGCCCGGGTGGAAGGCGAGGGTGGCGTTGGTCAGATAGCCGCCGTAGCTGCGTCCGGTGATGGCCAGGCTGTCCGGGTCGGCCAGCCCGCTGTCGACCAGGTGCGCCACGACGTCGACGACGTCGGCGATGCCGCGGGGGCGCAGTGGCCCCTCGTCGGCGTGCACGAACGCGCGCCCGAAGCCACCGCTGCCGCGTACGTTCGGCGCGAACACCGCCAACCCGGCCTCGAGCAGGGTCGGGAAGACGTAGCTGTAGTCGGGGCGGGACTGTCCCTCCGGTCCGCCGTGGAACCAGACCACGACCGGGCCGGGCTCGGTCCACCCGGGCGGGGCGTACCACCAGCCGTTCAGCTCCAGCCCGTCGCTGGCGCAGAAGGTGCGGAACTCGGGTTGGACGAAGACGCCACCCGGACGCGGGGGGCGCTCGATCTGCACCCACTCCCCGGTGCTCGGGTCGACGAGTTCGACGGTGCGCCGTTGTCCGGGGCCCTGCAGGGTGACCGCGAGGAGTTGCCCGTCGGCGCTGAGGCTGGCCTCGGAGGCGACCTGCCCGCCCAGGTCCAGCGGCGGGGTGAGGGTGCGGTCGTCGAGGTGCAGCATCTGCAGCTTCGAGTGGCCGCCGGCGACGTTCCAGAGCAGGGCCACCACGGTGCCGTCGGCGCTGATCTCGAACTGGTCCAGGTCGGCGTCGGGGCGCTCCGCGAGCACCTGATCGGTCACCCCGTCGGGGGTGAGCGTGGCCAGCACCAACCGGGATCGGTCCCCACCGTGGTCGGTCTGCACCAGAACGCTCAGCCGCCCGCCCAGGTCGTCGAGGTCACCGATGCTGTGGTCGGTCGGGCCGAACCGGCGGGGCTTGGGGCGGCGCAGGTGCCGCGGCCGCCGGTCGGCGACGATGTTGGCGTCCTCCGCGCTGGATCCCGGGTCGCCACCGAGCAGGACGCGCTCGTTGCCGCGGTGCCGCAGCACCACCCCGCGGTGGCTGCGCGGCCCGGTGCGGATCACCTGGCTGCCGGCCCAGGAGTCGTAGAGCCGGGCGCCGTGGCGGCGGTCGACCACCTCTGCCGCCCGGGTGGTGGGGTCAATCAGGCGGGCCTCGCCGAAGTGGTCATCGCCCTGCACCGAGATGGCGATCCGCACCCCGTCCCAGCCGATCAGCAGCGAGTTGGCGCGGCCGTCGTTGGCGCCGTCGTCGACCCGCCAGGCCCGCGGATCGCGCGGATCGGTGGTGACCAGCCAGACCTGGTGCCGGTTGCTGCCGTCCGGCTCGATCTCCAGCGCCAGCCAGGCGCCGTCGGGCGAGTGCCGCATCGCAGTGACCGGTCCGTCGACCGGCAGCCGCACGAAACGGGACGTCGACACCTGCATGCCGTCCAGCCACCGCTGGACCGCACGGGGGTAGCCGTCGACCTCGACCAGGTGCGCGAACGCCCGGCCGTCAGGTGAGACACTGGCCCCGTAACTGGGGCGACCCAATTCATCCATCGCTCCCAGCGTGCCCAGCGAGGGCGGCCCCTGTCCAACCCTGAGGTCAGCGCACGGCGCGGCGCGCGGTCAGCGCCAGTTCCCGGGCCGGTTGATCGCCGACCCTGGCCGCGGCCCGTTCGCAGTCGTTGGCGACCTCTGCGGGCGTACGCCGGGCCCCCCAACCGGTGCCGCGCAGGGACTCGGCCAGGGTGGCGGAAGCCACCGCCAGCTCCAGGTGCGGAGCCGCCTTCTCGGGGCTGTTGGCGAACTGCCAGCCCATCAGCTCGGCGCGTCGTTCGATCGGCTCGCGGGTGTCCGGGTGCAGGTAGCGCACGGTGGCGGTGGCCAGCGGGCGTACCGGCAGCCCACCCGGTCGCAGGGTGATCTCATAGAGGGCGGTGACGCTGTGCCCGGCGCCGACCTCGCCCCCGTCGACGCGGTCGTTGCGGAAGTCCTCGTCGGCGACCGCGCGGTTCTCATAGCCGAGCAGCCGATAGCTCTCCACCTGCTGGGGGTCGAACTCGACCTGCGCCTTGGCGTCGCGCGCCGTCACCACCAGGGTGCTGGACAGCCGCTGCACGAACAGCCGGCGAGCCTCGATCTCGTCATCGACATAGGCGTGGAACCCGTTGCCCTTGTCGGCGAGCTGCTCCATCAGCCGGTCGTTGTAGCTGCCCATCCCAAAGCCGACCGTGACCAGGTCGACCTGCTGCTGGGCGGCGCGGCCGATGGTGTCCAGGATCGGGTCGGGCCCGGTGTTGCCGACGTTGGCCACGCCGTCGCTGAGCAGCACCACCCGGTTGAGGCCGCCCCTGCGCTGGTTGCGCAGTGCTTCCTGATAGCCGAGGCTCAGGCCGGCTTCGACGTTGGTGGAGCCCTCGGTGCGCAGGTCGTCGACGACGCCGAGGATGGCCTCGCGCTGGCCGGCGGAGGTCGGCGGGAGGACCACCCGGGTGCGATCGGAATAGACGACCACCGAAACCGAGTCGTCGGGGCGCAGGGCGCCGACGAGCTGGTGCAGCGAGGTCTTGACCAGGCCGAGCCGGCCCGGGGCGGCCATCGAACCGGAGACGTCGACGACGAAGGTGAGGTGGGCCGGCGGGCGGGTTCTCGGGTCGCTCTCGGCAGCCTGTACGCCGACCCGGACGACACGGGTGGCGGGGCTTTCGAGGGCGGGGATGGCGGCGCCGTCGAGGTGTACGCCGAGTCCGTCCTGGGGCGCCCGGTAGCCCTGGTCGAAGGCGTTGACGAACTCCTCGGTGCGCACCTCGTGCGGGTTGGGACGGGTGCCGTTGCCGAGCTGCGACCGGGCCCTGGTCCAGGCCGCGGTGTCGACGTCGAGGGCGAAGGTGGAGCGGTTGTCGGTGCGGGTGTCGGTGCGCGGGTTGGTGGTGGGCGGGCCCTGCGGAGCCCGGGTGGGCGGGACCGGGTGCTCAGGATGTCGGGTGGTGCGGCCGTCGGGGGCCCGGGTGGCCGGCGCCCCCGGCTGGGCTCCGGTGGTGGGGCGTGCGGCGTCGGTGCGGCCTGCCGTGCGCGACTCGGGATGGGCCTCTCCCGTGGCGGGGCCGGCCGTGTTCTGGGCCGACGTGCAACCGGTGGCGAGGACGGTGACGATCAGCGGGGCGAGCAGGGCGGTACGCAACGGTGTCGGTGTCATGGCAGCTCCTTCGGTCTCACCCCACGACCGGATCCGGGGTGCGAAAGGTTCTGCCGTTCAGGTCACGGGTTGGTCACGCCGCGGGGTGGGTCGTGAACCGGGACAGGAAACGTCGCTGCCAGGGGGTCTCCGTCGCCCGCGGGTGATAGTGCCGGCGGACGTGGGCCAGCGCTTCCTCCGGGGTGAGCCCGTCGAGGACCGCGAAGCAGGCCAGCACGGTCCCGGTGCGGCCCACCCCGCCGCCGCAACACACCTCCACCCGCTCGGTCGCGCTCCGGGCATACGCCTCGGTGATCAGCGCGCGGGCACGGCCGGGATCGGTGGGCAGCCAGAAGTCCGGCCAGCTCAACCAGGCGTACGCCGACTCCTCGTTGCGCGGTGGGAAAGTCAAGAGATACAGGGTGAAGTCAGCGGGCGGCGCTGGGTTCGCGCGGATCGAGCGGCCGCGCACCCGGCGCCCCGACGGCAGTTCGAGTACGCCCGGTCCCGGTCCCCAGGTCGTCACTAGTTCAGGCTAGCCCGGCGACCCGACCCGACCGCGATGCCCCCTGGCCCGCGCGTTGCCCCCGGCAGAACGGGGGCGACGCGCAACTCGGGGGGCGTCGCACTGAGACCTCGCTTGTTGACTGGTCAGTCTCTTGCCCGCTATGGTCACAATGGAAGAAAGATTCCGTATTGTGGAAGTCAGGAGAGGCAATGTCCGAGCGCATCGAACAGGGACGACTGCAGATCGACCGCGAGCTCTACGAGTTCGTGCGGGACGAGGCACTGCCCGGCACCGACGTCGACGAGGCCGCCTTCTGGAGCGGCGCCGAGCAACTGCTCGCCGAGCTCGGTCCGCGCCGCACGGCACTGCTCGAGCGCCGCGACGAGCTGCAGGCGAAGATCGACCAGTGGCACCGCGACAACCCCGGTCCGATCGACCAGAGCAACTATGAGGATTTCCTGACCTCGTTGGGATATCTGGCCGATGACCCCGGCGAGGTGACCGTCACCACCGCCAACGTGGACCCGGAGATCTCCTCGGTCCCGGGCCCGCAGCTGGTGGTTCCCGTGCTCAACGCCCGCTTCGCCACCAACGCCGCCAATGCACGCTGGGGCTCGCTGTATGACGCGCTCTATGGCACCGACGCGATCGACGAGACCGACGGCAAGACCAAAGGCACCGCCTACAACCCGACCCGTGGCGCAGCGGTGATCAAATGGGCCCGTGAGCTGCTGGATCGCAGCACTCCCCTGGCCCACGGCAGCCACGCCGACGCGACGGCGTACGCGATCGTCGACGGCCGGCTGCAGGTCCGCCTGGCCGACGGGGTCACCGAGCTGGCCCATCCCGAACAGTTCGTCGGCTGGAGCGGTCCGGCGGAGCAGCCGACGAGCGTGCTGCTGGTGCACAACGGGCTGCACCTGGAGATCCAGATCGACCGCTCCGACTCGATCGGCGAGACCGACCCGGCCGGGGTGAAGGACGTCGCGCTCGAATCGGCGGTCACCTGCATCATGGACCTGGAGGACTCGATCGCCGCCGTGGACGCCCAGGACAAGGTGCACGCCTGGCGCAACTGGCTGCAGCTGATGCAGGGAACCCTGGCCGAGCAGGTGACCAAGGGCGGCAAGACGTTCCGCCGCGAGCTCAACCCCGACCGCACGTTCACCACTCCCGACGGCGAAACCACCCTCAAGGGTCGCGCCCTGTTGTTCGTCCGCCACGTCGGGCACCTGATGGACTCCGATGCGGTGCTGCTCGACGGAAACCCTGTCTCGGAAGGGTTCCTGGACGCGCTGGTCGCCGGGTTGGGCAGCCTGCACGACCTGCGCGGACCGCGCGCTGGCGGCAACTCCCGCGCCGGTTCGGTCTATGTGGTGAAGCCGAAGATGCACGGCCCCGAGGAGGTGCAGCTGACCTGCGACCTGTTCGCGGCGGTCGAGCGGGTCTTCGGCCTGGAGCCGAACACGATCAAGGTCGGCATCATGGACGAGGAGCGGCGTACCTCGGCGAACCTGAAGGCGTGCCTGGCGGTGGCCAGTGAGCGGGTCGCGTTCATCAACACCGGCTTCCTGGACCGCACCGGCGACGAGATCCACACCTCCATGCTGGCCGGGCCGATGGTGCGCAAGGCCGACATGAAGGACGCGGCCTGGATCACGGCGTACGAGAACTCCAACGTCGACCTCGGACTTGCCAGCGGACTGCGCGGACACGCCCAGATCGGCAAGGGGATGTGGGCCGCCCCGGACAACATGGCCGCGATGCTGGAGGCGAAGGTCGGGCACCCGAAGGCCGGAGCCACCTGCGCCTGGGTGCCCTCGCCGACCGCGGCCACCCTGCACGCCACGCACTACCACGACGTGGATGTGCTGGCCCAGCAGGAAAAGCTCGCCGCCGAGGGGGCGCGCAGCACCCGCAGCGAATTGCTCACCGTGCCGATCGGCGATCCGGCTGGCTGGTCCGAGCAGGATCGCCGCGACGAGGTGGACAACAACGTGCAGGGCATCCTCGGTTATGTGGTGCGCTGGGTGAACTCCGGCGTGGGCTGCTCCAAGGTGCCCGACATCACCGGTACCAACCTGATGGAGGACCGCGCGACCTGCCGGATCAGCTCCCAGCACGTCGCCAACTGGCTGCATCACGGGGTGGTTGACGTCGAGCTCGTCGAGGACAGCTTCCGCCGGATGGCGGCCAAGGTGGACGGGCAGAACGCCGACGACCCGAACTATCTGGCGATGGCGCCGGGTTTCGACACCGAGGGGTTCAAGGCGGCCCGGGCGCTGGTGTTCGAGGGGCTCGAGCAGCCGTCTGGTTATACCGAGCCGATCCTGCACCGCTATCGCGCGGCCCAGAAGGCCAAGGATGCCCAGCGCTGAACCGGCTGGTGTCGCGGCGGGTGCGGCCGAACCGCACAAGGGTGGCGTCCAGTCGGTCGAGCGCGCGTTCGACCTGCTGGAAGCCATCGTCGACGCCCGCGGGGAGGTGTCGCTGAGCGAGCTGGCCGAGGCGGTCGAGCTGCCGCTGCCGACGATCCACCGGTTGCTGCGCACCCTCACCGCGCGGGGTTATGTACGCCAGCAGCCCTCGCGGCGGTACGCCCTGGGGGTGGGTCTGATCCGGCTCGGCAACCGGGCGGGTGAGCAGGTCGGCATACTTGCCCGGGATGAGCTGCGGCGGCTGGTGCTCGAGCTGGGTGAGACGGCCAACCTGGCCATCCTCGACGGGGATTCCGCGGTCTATGTGGCGCAGAGCCCCTCGCCGCACTCGATGCGGATGTTCACCGAGGTCGGCCGGCGGGTGCCGCTCTACAACACCGGTGTGGGCAAGGCGATGCTGGCCGCCCTCCCCGACCCGGTCGCGCGGGAGCTGATCGCACGAGCCACCATCGAGCAGCGCACCGCAAAGGGACACGCGACAGCCGCGGAGCTGCTGGCCGATCTCACCCTGATTCGCGAGCGCGGGTTCGCCATCGACGACGAGGAGCAGGAGCTCGGTGTGCGCTGCTATGCGATCACGGTGCCCGGAATCGGCTTGCCCACAGCAATCTCGGTGTCCGGCCCGACCGGCCGGGTGGACGAGGCGTTCGGCGAGCGCGCGGTGCCGGTGCTGCGCGCCGCCGCCGAGCGGATCGCGGCCGGGCTGCCGCGGGCGGCCGGCTGATCCGGCCGGGTGCCGATGATGGAAGACGAATTCATGGACAAGCCTCACCTGGTTGACCGCACCGGCACCCGCTATCCGCTGACCGATCCGCGCTGGCGCGGTGACGATGGCGGTCCGTTGGCGGTGTCGGAGCTGCCCGGGCTGCGGCCCGATCAGGTCGATGCGGGTGAGCGGTCGTTGTGGCGCTATGCCGCGGCGCTGCCGGTGCCGGCCGAGCATCGGGTCAGCCTGGGCGAGGGGTGGACCCCGCTGCTGCCGTTGGACTGGGCCGGGGCGCGGGTGCTGGTGAAGCCCGAATGGTTCAACCCCACCAGCAGTTTCAAGGATCGCGGGGTGTCGGTGATGGTGTCGCACCTGCGCCGGCTCGGCGCGACCCGCATCCTCGAAGACAGCTCCGGCAACGGCGGATCGTCGGTGGCGGCGTACGCGGCGGCCGCCGGGATCGGCGCGAAGATCATCGTGCCCGAGGCGACCTCGGCGGCCAAGATTCTCATGTCACAAGCGTTTGGGGCCGAGATCGAACTGGTCGCGGGGACGCGCGACGAGGTTGGCGCGGAAGCCATGCGGCAATCGGCGACGATTCCGTACGCGAGCCACAACTGGCACCCGTTTTTCCTGCAAGGAGTGAAAACCCTCGGTTTTGAGATCTGGGAGCAGCTGGGGTTCGAGGCTCCGGACAACGTGGTCGTGGTGGCCGGAGCGGGGAGTCAGGTGCTGGGGCTGGATCTGGCGTTCACCGAGCTGCTGGCGGCCGGATCGATCCAGCGGCGGCCGCGGATCTTCGTCGGCCAGCCGGCGGAGTGGGCGACGATCGTCGAGGGGGTGGCTTCGACAGGCTCAGCCAACGCAGCGACAGGCTCAGCCAGCGGTAGGCGTACGGCGACGGTCGCCGAGGGCGCGTCGATCGCCAATCCGGTGCGGTTGCCCGAGGCGGTCGACGCGGTACGCCGCAGCGGCGGCGGGGCGTACGCGGTGCCGGAGGCGGAGATCCTGGCGGCCGTGCGGAAGATCTGCGCCCGCGGGCTGTACGCCGAGCCGACCAGCGCGGTCGCCGTCGCGGCGCTCGACCATTTCCTCACCACCGAAGAGATCGCCCACGATCAGCGCACCGTGCTGGTGCTGTCCGGCACGGGCCTCAAGTCGGCCGAGAAGATGGCGACCATCCTGGGCAACCCGGATGAGTGACGCCCAAATCGAGAACGATCTGGGCGAACTTTTCGACCAGGCACTGCTCCGGCACGGGTGACGATCGACTGCTTGACCCCGACCAGGCGTACGCCGACGACCTGTCCGGGTATGTCTGGGCCGTCGCCTGGCAGGACCTCCACCCAGGCTGCACGCTGCTGCCGCCGGATGAGGAGACCCGCCGGTGGTCGGAGGCTCTGGGCCTAGAGTTTCGCCGGGTCAGGATCGCGGCCAACGCGCACGTGATCGAACTCGTGTTCGCCGATCTAGAAGTCTTGGAAATCGAAGCACGATAAGGATCAGGCGAGGGTGCCGACCGCCGTGACGGCAACCGCCGCGTGCGGGCGCCGCTCGCCGTGGGCTGGCCGCTGCAGGCGGTCGGTCACCTCGAACCCGGCCGCGCTGAGGCTGCAGGCGAACTCGTCGACCGGCCAGCGGTACGCGGTGGTCACCTGGTGGGCGAACGGCTCGAGCGTGGGGCCTTCGAAGAAGCCGACCACAAGTCGGCCCCCTGGGCGCAGGATGCGCCGGATCTCGGCCAGTGCGCCGGGCAGCTCGTCGGGGTGGAGGTGGATCAGGGAGTACCAGGCCAGCGCCCCGGCCACGGAGTCGTCTGGCCGGTCGATGGCGGTGATCGAGCCAAGCTCGAAGTGGCTGGTCGGGTGGGTGCGTCGGGAGTGGGCAATGAACTCGGGCACCTGGTCGATGCCGGTCACCTCGGCACCGCGCGCAGCCAGGAACGCCGTCAGGTGCCCGGGCCCACAACCGAGATCGATGACCGGGCCGGCGATGCCGGTCAAATGTCGCACGATCAGACTCAGGTCGTCGGCGTGCTCATGGGCCCCGGAACCGAACAGCTCGATGTACCGGCTTGCGACCTGGGCGTACGCCTGTTGGACCTGACTCACCCGTCGAGCCTAGACCGACCTCGCGGACGGAGTGCCACATCGCGTAGTGGGCTGGCGCACCGCCCGAAACGAAAAACTCTCGGCCGGACCGACCCGACCGAGAGCTTGGTTTGTGCGCGAGAGAGGATTTGAACCTCCACGTCCCTAAGGACACTGGCACCTGAAGCCAGCGCGTCTGCCGTTCCGCCACTCGCGCTCGATGAACCGTGGTCCATCAGCCGTGAAACTTTAGCACGGCGCCGGTGGACGTACGCAATTCGGTTTCAGCCGCTCACCAGCGAGATGCCGGCCCAGCAGGCGAGCAGACCAAGCAGGACCGAGCCGGCGGCGTACGCCAGGAAGCTCAGCCAGGCGCGACGCCCGGCCAGCTCGAGCAACTCGACCGAGAAGGTGGAGAAGGTGGTCAGTCCCCCGCAGAAACCGGTGCCGAGCAGCGCCAGCAACCACCCCGGCAGCCCGGCGCCGAGCACACAGCCCAACAGGAACGAGCCGGCCAGGTTGGCCAGCAACGTGCCCCACGGGATTCCGCCGACGGCGCCCAGCCAGTGCGAGAGGCAATAGCGCAGCACCGCACCGATCGCGCCACCGACGATCACCGCAAGCACCGTCATCGCTGCCCCGACCGACGGGCAATCGCCATGCCGAGCCCCGCCGCGCCGAGGCCGAGCACCAGCGTCACCAGCAGGTACGCCCCCGCGGGCACCAACGCTCCTGCCGCGGCCAGCGCCACCGCATCACCCATCCAGGCGGAAAACGTGGTCCAACCGCCCAGCACTCCGGCCCCCAGCAGCGGACGCGCCAGCGGGTGCAGCCGGCGCACCTCGACCAGCACCACGAGCGCACCGAGCAGAAAGGAGCCGGTGACGTTCACCAGCAGCGTCGCCCAGGGCCACTGCTCACCAGGGTGCGGCAGCGCCAGCGCCACACCCCAGCGGGCCAGGCTGCCCAGCGCCCCGCCGACGGCAACGGCCGGCAGGACGTGTCGCTGATGGGATCGCACCAGGACATTGTGCTCTGTCGGAGGTGGTCATGGATTGCCACTCAACGCTCGAACCGGGGTCAGATCGGGCCTTCTGGGTGGTTGAGTGGCAATCGGTGACCAGGTTGCCAGCTCACCCGGGTACCGGTGGCTTCGACAGGTTCAGCCAGCGTGATGACAGGCCGAAATGCCCCCGATTGGGGTTTCCGCCTAAGATCGGTGCGGCGAGTCGGCCAGCCACTGTGGCGTGCCCGCCGCCGGGGCAGGACGATCGACCAGGCACGAGAGGGGACAGCGTGGGCTTCCTGGACCGCTTCGAGAGGGGCATCGAAGGCGCCGTCAACGGCGTCTTCGCGCGCGCCTTCAAGGGCGACGTGCAGCCGGTCGAGATCGCGGCCCGGCTGCAGAAGGAGCTCGACTCGGAGGCCAAGCTGCTGTCCCGGGACAAGAAGCTGGTGCCCAACGAGTTCGTGATCGGCCTCTCCCAGCACGACTATGACCGGCTCACCCCCTATGGCAAGGCGCTGTCCGGCGAGATCATCCCCGAGCTGCGCAGCCACGCCCAGAACATGGGCTATGTGTTCAACGGCCCGATCATGCTGCACTTCGAGCTGGCCCCCGAGCTGCCGACCGGACGGTTCACCGTGACCTCCGAGGCGGTCGCCGGCGTCCAGGACAACCAGCAGGTGTCCAGCACCGCCGCCCACCGGGCCCAGCTGGTGCTCGAGGTCAACGGCATGCGCCACCCGCTCGTCCCGCCCGGCATCGTGATCGGCCGCGGCGCCGACGCCGACCTGCGCGTCAACGATCCCGGCATCTCGCGCCGGCACGCCGAGATCACCGTCAGCGGCGGCGGGATCAACCTGACCTACGAGATCAACGACCTGGGCTCCACCAACGGCATCACCGTCGACGGCCGCAAGGTGCGCCACGCCATCCTGCACTCCGGATCGCGGATCGAGATCGGGAACACCCGGATGCTCGTCCACGCCCCCTCGGGACGCTGATGTCGGCGATCGCGGTCACTCTGCTCAAGGTCCTGTTCCTGGCGCTGCTGTGGGTGTTCATCATGTCCGCGGCGGGCGTGATCAAGACCGACCTGTTCGGGCGCACCGTGCCGGCCTCCGAACTCCCCCGCGACCTGGAGAATCCGCGCAAGCGGCGCCGGATGAAAAAGGGCGCCCCGCGCCGGTTCGCGATCGTCTCCGGCGACCAGACCGGCATCTCCGCCGACCTCGCCTCCGGGGTGGTGCAGATCGGGCGCAGCGCGGACTGCCAGATCATCCTCGACGACGACTACGTCTCCACCCGGCACGCCCGACTGGAGGCGGACAGTGCGGGCGGCTGGTTCATCGAGGACCTCGGCTCCACCAACGGCACCTACGTGAACAACCAGCGGATCACCGCCCCGACCACGATCACCCTGACCGACACGGTCCGGATCGGGCGTACCCAGCTGAGGTTGGGGACCTGACCCATGACAACCCCCGACCACGACCTGTACCTGCGGTTCGTCGCGCACTCCGAGATCGGCCTGGTTCGCAAGAACAACCAGGACTCGGGGTACGCCTCGGCGCACCTGCTGGTGGTCGCGGACGGGATGGGCGGCGCCGCGGCCGGCGACCTGGCCTCGGCGGTCGCGATCCAGCTGATCCGGCGCGCCGACCGCAGCGCCAAGGGCGACGAGCCGGTCACCGGCGAGGCGATGCTCGAACTGCTCGCCGGCGCCCTCAACCAGGCCAACGACAAGATCGCCGACCTGGTCGCCGACGACCACAGCCTCGACGGCATGGGCACCACGGTCAGCGCGGCCATGTTCGACGGCGAGCAGCTCGGTCTGGTGCACATCGGCGACTCCCGGGCCTATCTGCTGCGCGACGACGAGCTGGTACGCCTCACCCACGACCACTCCTGGGTGCAGTCGCTGGTCGATGAGGGAAAGATCACCGAGGAGGAGGCGGCCTACCACCCGCACCGCTCGCTGCTGCTCAAGGTGGTCAACGGCCAGCCGGCGTGCGAGCCGGACACCAGCCTGGTCCCGGTCCGGCAGGGCGATCGGCTGCTGCTGTGCTCCGACGGCCTGTGTGGTCTGGTCGACGACGACGAGCTGCGCCAGATCCTGACCGAGCGCAGCGACCCCGACGCGGCCCTCGAGGCGCTGATCGACGCCGCCCACCGCGAGGGCGGGATCGACAACATCACCATCATCGTGGCCGACGTGGTCGCCGACGAGGCCGAGGCGACAACCGCGGCCAAGGTGCTCGGCGCCTCCACCGAGCGGGAGGTGCCCACGGTGGCCGCCCGGTCGGTCGACCTTGGTGATCGCACCCCGACCCGGCGTACCGACGCCGACGGCAACACCATCCCCGACTCCCCCGCCCCCAAGGGTTCGGCGGTGAGCGATGAGGAGACCACGCGCTATGCCCCGCACGCGGCCCCGCGGCGCCGACTGTGGCGGGCGCTGCTCGGTGCCCTGGTGGTGCTGGTGCTGCTCGCCGGTGGCCTGACCGCCGGCTATGCGTGGTCGCGTACCCAGTATTTCGTCGGCGCGGTCGACGGCAACGTGGCGATCAACCGGGGCCTGGCCCAGCAGGTGCTCGGCTTCCCGCTCTCGGAGACCTATCGGGTCGAGGACACCCGGGTGTCCGACCTGCCCCCGTATTTCCGGGAGCGGGTGGAGCAGACGATCACCTCCAGCTCGCTGGCCGACGCCGAGGCGACCGTGGCCGAGCTGCGCACCCGCGCGCAGAACTGCATCGCCAAGCGGCAGGCGGCGCAGAACCCGACGCCGACCCCCACCCCCAGCGGCCCGACCCAGGTGCCCGGCGGCCCGGACCCGATCCCCGGCCCCACGCCCAGCCCCACGCCGACCCCGCAGCCGGCCCAGGCGGGTGAGTGCACGTGAGCACCGCCCAGCAGCAGCACGCCGACCCGGATCTGGTCGTCGTCTATCACCGCCGCCGCAACGTCGAGCTGGTGATGGTGATCTTCGCCGCCGCGATGGGCGTCGGGTCCTATCTGCTGGTCGAGCTGAACCTGTTCAACGAACTGCCGGCCAACTGGCCGGTGGTCGCGGCGATCTGGCTGCTGATCGCGGTCGGCGCCCACCTGGCGGTCCGCTTCCGGATCCCGTACGCCGACCCGCTGATCCTGCCGTGCGTGCTGCTGCTGAACGGCATCGGGCTGGCGATGATCCACCGGATCGACAAGATCCCCGACCCGGTCCGCCACGACGCCACCACCCAGTTGATGTGGACCGGGATCGGGGTGGGGCTGTTCCTGCTGGTGCTGTTCCTGCTCCGCGACCACCGACCGCTGCAGGGCTACACCTACACCCTCTTCGTGGCCGGCCTCGGGCTGCTGCTGATGCCGCTGCTGCCGTTCATCGGCAAGGAGGTCTACGGCTCGCGGATCTGGATCGCGATCGGCCCCTACACGTTCCAGCCGGCCGAGGTGGCGAAGATCGTGCTGGCCATCGCGTTCGCCTCCTATCTGGTGGAGAAGCGCGACGTGCTCGCCCTGGCCGGCGCCCGCTTCCTCGGCATCGACCTGCCCCGGCCCCGCGACCTCGGCCCGATCCTGCTGATGTGGCTGGCCTCGCTGGCGGTGCTGGTGTTCCAGCGCGACCTGGGCACCTCGCTGCTGTTCTTCGGGCTGTTCGTGATGATGCTCTATGTCGCCACCGAACGGCCGAGCTGGCCGATCCTGGGACTGCTGCTGTTCTCGGCGGGGGCGTACGCCGGATTTCTGCTGTTCAGTCACGTCCAGGTCCGGGTCGACGGCTGGCTGCACCCGTTCGACAACTTCGACCAGAACAACCAGATCATCAACGGCCAGTTCGGGATCGCCTGGGGCGGCCTGCTCGGCCGCGGCTGGGGTCTCGGGCGCCCGGGGTTGACCACTTTCGCCAAGTCGGACTTCATCGCCGCGGCCATCGGCGAGGAGCTGGGCATGGCCGGGCTGATGGCGGTGATCATGGTGTACGCCCTGATCGTCGCCCGCGGCCTGCGGACCGCGCTGGCCGCCAAGGAACCGTTCGGCAAGCTGCTGTCGGCCGGGCTCTCATTCGTGCTCGCCCTGCAGGTGTTCACCATCATCGGCGGCGTCACCCGGCTGCTGCCGCTGACCGGCCAGACCACCCCGTTCCTGTCCCAGGGCGGCTCCTCGCTGGTCGCCAACTGGGCCATCGTCGGGTTGCTGCTGGCGATCTCGCACCAGGCCCGCAAGCCGGTGGCCCGGGTCAGCGCCGACCCGCTGGCCGGCCCGGCGTACGCCGCGGACGGCTTCGACTCCGACACCACCCAGGTGATCCGCGGTGACGGGAGGGCTCAGCGATGAACCGTCCCATCCGCCGCGTGGCCATCGTCGCGATGCTGATGTTCGGCCTGCTGCTCGCCAACGGCACCTTCACCATGGTCGTCCGTCAGGACTCGCTGAACGCCAACGCGCAGAACCGGCGTACCCGCGACGAGGAGTTCGCCCAGGACCGCGGGCCGATCATGGCCGGGCAGACCCAGATCGCCCAGACCGCGCCCAGCAAGGACCAGTTCCAGTTCCAGCGCAGCTATCCCGAGGCGAAGCTGTACGCCCCGATCACCGGCTACTACTCCTATGACCACGCCCGCTCCGGGCTCGAGGCGTCCATGAACCGGGAGCTCGCCGGCACCGCCGACTCGCAGCTGATCCGCCGGGTGCTGGACACCGTCACCGGGCAGAAGCCGACCGGAGCCTCGGTGGAGACCACGATCAACCCGAAGGCGCAGCGGGCCGCCGCCGAGGCGCTCGGCAACCGCAAGGGGGCCGTGGTCGCGATGGACCCGCGCACCGGCGCGGTGCTGGCGATGGTGACCAGCCCGTCCTATGACCCCAACCTGATCGCCAGCCACGACATCCGCGCCGCCAACCGGGCCTATCAGGATCTCGCCTCGGACACCGACCGGCCGATGGCCAACCGCGCCGCCCGCGAGATCTATCCGCCGGGGTCGATCTTCAAGCTGGTCACCGCGGCCGCCGCCCTGGAGAACGGGCGCAGGCCGGAGGGCCAGGTCGCCTCGCCGGAGCGGCTGCGGCTGCCGCAGACCAGCTATGACCTGACCAACGACTCCGACTGTGGCGGCGCCAACGTGACCATCGACCAGGCGCTGAAGGTGTCCTGCAACACCGCCTTCGCCAACCTCGGTCTGGAGCTGGGGGCGGACAAGCTGCGTGCCCAGGCGGAGAAGTTCGGCTTCGGGTCGCGACCGCTGACCGAGCTCAACGCCGTGGCCAGCCGCTATCCGGACAACCCCAACCTGCCGGAGACCGCCCTGACCGCCATCGGCCAGCACGACGTGGCCGCCACCCCGCTGCAGATGACCATGGTGACCTCGGCGATCGCCAACAACGGCGACCTCTACGAGCCCTATCTGGTGTCCACTGTGCGCGGCAGCAACCTCACCCCGATCGAGACCCGAAAGCCCCGACTGAAGGGCCGCACGATGAGCGCAGACAACGCGAAACTGCTCGCCGAGATGATGCAGCACGTGGTCACCGACGGGACCGGCCAGAACGCCCAGATCCGCGGGGTCAAGGTGGGCGGCAAGACCGGTACCGCCCAGTCCGACCCGAAGCGGCCCCCGTATGCCTGGTTCACCAGCTATGCGCTGGACTCCAGCGGACAGCCGGCGGTCGCGGTGACCGCGTTCGTGGAGGACGCGAACATCCAACGCAGTGACATTGCCGGCGGCCGGGTGGCCGCCCCGATCGCCAAGTCCGTGATGGAGGCCGTGCTGTGAGCCCTGGACCCGCACCCACGACGCAACCGAAGGCGACACGACGCCAGGCCACACGGCGAGGTGAGCGATGAGCAACCAGCATCCCGGCGATTCGACCCGGCCCCGCCGGGCCGCCGAACCGGCGAACCCGTTCGAACGCCCCGACCAGGAGCCCACCGAGGCGTACGCCCCGCCGAACGACCCGGACGCCACCCACCTGGCCCCCGACGGCCACGGCGTACCCGCCCGGCTGCTCGGCGGCCGCTATCGGCTCGGCGACGTGATCGGGCGCGGCGGCATGGCCGAGGTACGCCGGGCGTACGACACCCGGCTCGGCCGGCCGGTGGCGGTCAAGGAGCTGCGCACCGACCTGGCCAGCGATCCCACCTTCCAGGCACGCTTCCGCCGCGAGGCGCAGTCGGCCGCCGGGCTGAACCACCCGAACATCGTTGCGGTCTATGACACCGGCGAGGAGCACGACGACAAGTCGGGGCTGGCGATCCCGTACATCGTGATGGAGCTGGTCGAGGGGCACACCCTGCGCGATGTGCTGCGCGACGGCCGCAAGATCCTGCCCGAGCGGGCGCTGGAGCTGACCCAGGGAGTGCTGGACGCGCTCTCCTATTCGCACAAGGCCGGCATCATCCACCGCGACATCAAGCCGGCCAACGTGATGCTCACCCCGACCGGCACCGTGAAGGTGATGGACTTCGGCATCGCGCGGGCCATCTCCGACACCTCGGCCACGATGACCCAGACCGCAGCCGTGATCGGCACCGCGCAGTATCTGTCGCCCGAGCAGGCCCGCGGGGAGACCGTGGACGCCCGCTCCGACATCTATTCGGCGGGCTGTCTGCTCTATGAGTTGCTCGTTGGCCGGCCCCCGTTCGTCGGCGACTCGCCGGTCTCGGTGGCCTACCAGCACGTGCGCGAGCTGCCGGTGCCGCCGTCGCAGCTCGACCCGATGATCACCCCCGAGATCGGTGCGATCACGCTGAAGGCGCTGGCCAAGGATCCGGCCGAGCGCTATCAGACCGCCCGCGAGATGCGCGACGACATCACCCGGCTGCTGGCCGGTCAGGACGTCACCGCGATGCTGCCCAGCCCGGCGACGCCGCCGGTGGTGGCTCCGGTGCCGCTGGAGGAGGAGTACCAGCCCGCGGAGGAACCGGAGCGCAAGCGCCGCGCCCTGCCGGTGGTGATCACGATCCTGGCGTTGCTGCTGGTGGCCCTGCTGGCCGGGGTGGCGTGGTGGTTCAACCGCCCGACCAAGCCGGTCGAACCCGCCCAGGTGAGCATCCCCCGGGTCGTCGGCATGCAGCAGGCGGTGGCCGAGAACCGGCTCAAGGACGCCCAGCTGAACCCACGGGTGACCCCGGTCGCCGGGGCCGACGACCGCACGGTCGGCACGGTGACCCGGCAGACCCCCGACGGGGGAGGGATGGCCGCGGTGGGTTCCGCCGTGACCCTGGAGGTGAACGTCGGTCCGAAGAAGGTCCCGATCCCGACCGGGCTGATCGGCAAGGACGAGGATGTCGCCCGGAAGGCGCTCAATCAGGCCGGGTTCAACAGGGTGCGGACCGTGGACGCCGGAAACGAACCGATCGACGCCAAGCCCGGCCAGGTCCTCGCCGTCGACCCGGGCGAGGGACAGCGGGTCAACCCGGAGACCGAGGTGACGCTGACCCGCGCCACCGGCCAGGCCCCGATCCCGGACTGGATCGGCTGGAACCAGGCCTCGGTGGAGCGCGACGGCAAGGCGAAGGGGTTCACCAACATCCAGTTCCAGCAGCGGGAGACCACCGTGGCGCAACAGGTCGGGACGGTGATCGCGACCGATCCCAAGGCGGGCACCAACGCCGAGCGCAGCGGCCGCATCGTGGTCTACATCGGGCGCCCCGCGCCGCGGCCGACGCCCAGCCCCACGCCCTCACCGACGCCCACCCCGACCCCCACGCCGAGCCCGGTGCCGCCCAGCCCGGGCCCCACCACCCTGTCCCCCTCGCCCACCCCGCAGTGATTCCGCGATGAGCCGCATCCTGGTCGTGGACAACTACGACTCCTTCGTCTGGAACCTGGTGCACTACCTCGCCCAGTTGGGCGCCGAGGTCGAGGTCTGGCGCAACGACGACCCCAGCTTCGGCCCCCTCCTCGGCGACCCTTCGGGCGAGGGGTTCGACGGGATCCTGCTCTCCCCCGGACCGGGTACGCCGGAGGACGCCGGGGTATGCATCGAACTGGTACGCCGGCTCGGTGGCCGGGTGCCGATCTTCGGGGTGTGCCTCGGTCTGCAGGCGATCGCGGTGGCGTACGGCGGTGTGGTCGGACGCGCCCCCGAACTGCTGCACGGGAAGGTGTCGGCGGTCACCCACCAGGACACCGGCACGATGTCCGGGCTGCCGAACCCGTTCGACGCCACGCGCTATCACTCGCTGGCGATCACCGAGCTGCCCGAGGTGCTGGAGGTGACCGCGACCACCGAGTCCGGGGTGATCATGACCGTGCGGCACCGCGAGCTGCCGGTCGAGGCGGTGCAGTTCCACCCCGAGTCGGTGCTCACCGAGGGCGGGCACCGGATGCTGGCCAACTGGCTTGCCGCCTGCGGTGACGACGGCGCGGTGGCGCGCTCGGCGGGGCTACGTCCGCTGATCACCGCCTGACCCTTCCACAGGTTCAGGACCCTTCGGCAGGCTCAGGGAACGTCAGCGCAGCGGGCGGGCGTACGCCAGGTCGACGCTGCCCTGATGCCCCGGCAGCACCAGCTCGGTCTCGGTGCGCTGGGTGTAGCCGAGGTGGTACACCTGCACGTACTGCTGATAGATCCGGACGAACTCCGAGTTCGCCAGCCCGTCCTCCAGGCGTTTCGGGTCGCCGATCGCGCGGATCGTGTACGGCGGGGCGTACGGGATGCCGTGCAGCACCACCGTGTTGCCGACGCACTTGATCCCGGTCGTCGACACCACCCGCTGGCCCTGGATGGTCATCGCCTCCGCGCCGGCGGACCACAACACGTTCACCACCGCCTGGATGTCCTGCTGGTGCACCACGAGCAGATCCTGATCCACCCCCGGCGCCTGCACCGAGGAGGGCGCGTCGGACAGCGCCACGGTCATCCCGGGCCCCTTGACCGGGGTCAGCGCGGCGATCTCGGTGGCCCTCGCCAACGCCTCCGAGCTTCCGGGTGAGTCGGCGGCGCTGGTCGACAGCTGGTCCACCTCGGCGCGCAGCTGGGACACCTGACGGGCCAGTTCGGTGTTGCGTCGGGACTCGGTGCGGACCAGGTCGACCAGGTCGGTGTTGCGCGCCGGACGGAGGTCGGTACCGCGGGCGTTCAGGCTGCTGACGGCGATCATCAGCCCGATCACCAGGCAGGTCAACCCCGTCACCACCCTGCGCCAGGTCACCGGCGGCCTCCTCGGAAAGTGGGATTCGGCACGATCACCCACTACGCTAGCGTCCCGAGCAGAGGAGGAGCGTTGCCCGAGTCGAAGGTACGCAAGTCGGCCGCTGACAAGAAGAAGGTCAAGCGCCACGAGGACGAGGTGGAGACCCGCACCGCCAAGTCGAAGGTCGCCGCCCCGGGTACCCGGCGCTGGGTCGCTCCCGCCTTCATCACGGTCGGCCTGATCGGCGTGACCTGGCTGGTCCTCTACTACATCGCCGGTCGCGACATCCCGTTCATCAACAAGCTCGGTGACTGGAACATCCTGATCGGGATGGGTCTGATGGCGGTCTCGCTCGGCCTGTCGATGCTCTGGAAGTAGCCGGGTGGAGCTGCGTACGCCGGCCGAGCTGGCCGAGATGCAGGCGGCCGGTCGCTTCGTCGCCGACACCCTGAGCCACCTGGTCGACACCGTCGAGGTGGGCACCAACCTGCTCGACATCGACGCCGAGGTACGCCGCCGGATCGTCGAGGCGGGCGCCACCAGCTGCTATGTGGACTATCACCCGTCCTTCGGCGCGAGCCCGTTCGGTCACTACATCTGCACCTCGGTGAACGACGCCGTGCTGCACGGGCTGCCGCACGACTATCGGCTGGTCGACGGCGATCTGCTCTCCCTCGATCTGGCCGTCGAGGTCGACGGCTGGGTGTCGGATTCGGCGGTCTCGATGATCGTCGGTACGCCGGCCGATTCTGCGGCCGCGGAGGCGGACCGCCGGCTGATCGACTCCACCGAGCGAGCCCTGGCCGCGGCGATCCACGCCGCCCGGGCGGGCAACCGGCTCGGCGACGTCTCCGCGGCGATCGGCAAGGTGCTGAAGCGTTCCGGATATCGGGTGAACCTGCAGTTCGGCGGGCACGGGGTGGGTCGGATCATGCACGGCGACCCGCACGTCCCCAACGACGGCAAGCCGCGCCGCGGCGTACGCCTGGAGCCCGGCCTGGTGATCGCGATCGAGCCGTGGGTGCTCGCCACAACCGACCGGTTGCGCACCGACGCCGACGGCTGGACGCTGCGTTCGGTCGACGGCTCCCGCGGCGCACACACCGAGCACACCATCGCGATCACCGAGGACGGGCCCCTGGTGCTGACCGCCCGGGCCGACAGGATCGGCGTACCCGAATCGGCGCTGCTGCCCTCCTCCTGACGCTCACGCTTATCGGTCAATTGTCCCGCGTCCCCAATTGGGGGCGCGTGAAGGCGGTGCGATGAGCGTGAGCGGGCGGATTCAGGCGTCCAGGCCGAAGCCGCGACGTCCGGTGGCGTTCAGTTCGTCGAACCGGAAGCGGTTGTCCCAGTCGGCCTCGTAGTGCTCCTCGGGGAAGTCGGGGGCACTCAGTCCGGCCTTGAACGCGGCGAGCTGCGGCTCGGCGTACGCCCTCGTTCTTGGCGCACCAGGGCGCGGCCGGGATGTACATCACGTTGCCCCAGCCCTGCTGGTCGGCGACCGCGCCGACCCCGTGAATCAGGTCGCAGTGCCACCACACGGTGTCGCCGGGAACGACCGCGGGGATCGGCACGACCGCCTGCATGAGCAGCGGGTGCCGCTCTGCTGGCCCGCGTCGGGACACCCTGACGCTCACGCTTATCGCCCCACATTCACGCGTCCCCAACTGGGTGCGCGGGACACTTGACCGATAAGCGTGAGCGAGGGGGTACGCCTCAGGCCTGCGGCTTGAGCAGGGGGAACAGGATGGTCTCGCGAATGCCGGCGCCGGTGAACAGCATGACCAGGCGGTCGACGCCCAGACCCATCCCACCCATCGGCGGGCAGCCGAACTCGAGCGCGGCCAGGAAGTCCTCGTCGAGCTGCATCGCCTCGGGATCGCCCGCGGCGGCCGCCAGCGACTGGGCGGTGAGCACCTCGCGCTGCACCACCGGGTCGATCAGCTCCGAGAAGCCGGTGGCCCGCTCCATGCCGCCGATGATCAGGTCCCACGCCTCGACCAGCCGCGGCTCGTCGGTCTTCGGCCGGGCCAGCGGCTGCGCGACCGCCGGATAGTCGTGCACGAAGGTGGGTTGCTGCAGGTCGGGCTCGACCAGCTCGCCGAACAGCTCCATCACCACCTTGCCGGCCTCCCACTTGGGGTCGAGCTCGACCTGGTGGGCGCCGGCGAGCTCGCGCAGCCGCTCGATCGGGGTGTCCAGGGTGACCTGTTCGCCGAGCTTCTCGCTCAGCCCCGGATAGACCGAGAGCCAGCGCCACTCGCCAGACAGGTCGATCTCGGTGTCGCCAACGGTGACGGTCCGCGAGCCGAGCGCGTCGGCGGCGTCCAGGATCACCTGCCGGGTCAGCTCGGCGATCGTGTACTGATCGCCCCAGGACTGGTACGCCTCCAGCATCGTGAACTCCGGGGCGTGGGAGGAGTCGATGCCCTCGTTGCGGAAGATCCGGCCGAGCTCATAGACGCGGTCGGCGCCGCCGACCATCGCCCGCTTCAGATACAGCTCGAGCGCGATCCGCAGCGTCATGTCGATGTCGAACGCGTTCAGGTGGGTGCCGAACGGCCGCGCCGCCGCGCCGCCGTGGATCAGCTGCAGCACCGGTGTCTCGATCTCCAGATAGCCGTCGGAGTCGAGCGTACGCCGGATCGAGCGCATGATCGCCGCGCGGGTCCGCACCATCGCGCGGGACTCCTCGCGGGCGACCAGGTCGGCGTACCGCTGTCGGACCCGGGACTCCTCGCTCATCTCCTTGTGCAGGGTCGGCAGCGGGCGCAGCGCCTTGGCGGCCAGCTGCCAGCTGGTCGCCATCACCGAGAGCTCGCCGCGGCGCGAGGAGATCACCCGGCCGGTCACCGCGACGAAGTCACCGAGGTCGATGTCGGCCTTCCAGTCCGCCAGCCGCTGCTCGCCCACCTCGGCCAGCGACAGCATCACCTGCAGCCGCTCCCCGTTCTCGGCGGCGGTGAACCCGTCCTGCAGGGTGGCGAAACACAGTTTGCCGGTGTTGCGGATGAACACCACCCGCCCGGAGACGGTGACGACCTGGTCGGTCTCCTCGCCCGCGGTGAGGCTGCCCCACTGGTCGCGGACGGCGCGCAGGGTGTGCGTACGCCCGACGCTCACCGGATAGACCTGCTGGCCGGCGGCCAGGAGCCGTTCCCGCTTGTCACGGCGGATCCGGAGCTGCTCGGGGAGGTCGTCCAGGGCGGTCGGGGAAACTGGTTCGTCACTCACCCGGACAGCCTATCGAGACTCTGGTGGTGACCCGGAGCGCGCACTAGGGTTGGGCCATGAGCTACGGTCAAAATCCCTACGGCCAGAATCCCTACGGCCAGCCCCAGCAGCAGCCCTACGGTCAGCGGCCCTACGGTGGCCAGCCTCAGAACCCCTACGGTCAGCCCGGCGGCGGTCAACCCGGCGGGGGCCAGCCCGGCGGTGGTCAGCCGCAGAACCCATACGGACAGCCGCAGAACCCCTACGGTCAGCCGGCCCAGAACCCCTACGGTCAGCCGCAGAGTCCCTATGGCCAGCCCGGCCAGGGCCAGCCCGGCCAGGGCCAGCCCGCGAATCCGTACGGGCAGCCGGGGCGGGGCGGGCAGCCTGGTGGGCAGCCCGGTCAGCAGAACCCGTACGGACAGCCGCAGAGCCCCTACGGTCAGCAGCCCGGACAGCCGGGTCAGCCGGGTCAGCCGGGTCAGCCGGGTCAGCCGGGTCAGGGTTCCCAGACCTCGGGCTCCGGCGGCCAGGCGTCCTCCGACGACTGGGGCAGCAGCGAAAAGGAGTCCGGGACCGACCTGGAGGCGCATGACGACGTGCGCGTCAGCATCGCCGAGCACGCGGTCAAGGTGCACACCCTGCTGGACGACCCGGAGCAGTTCGTCGGGCGAACCCTGGGCGAGGTGGTCGGAGTGGCGCTCCGACCCCGGGGCGGCGACGTCACCTCGCTGACCAAGGCACGCCAGCAGGCCGTCTCCCGGATGGCCGAGATGGCCAAGGAGGCCGGGGCCGACGCGGTGATCGGGCTGCGCTTCGACTCCAGCTCCGAGGACATCACCGCCTACGGCACCGCCGTCTCCCTGGAGGACGACGATGCCCTGCTGGTGGGCGAGGACGACGACGCGAGCGAGACCTCCGGGACCGACTCCTCGAGCACCGGCGGCGACTCGTTCGGCGGCTTCGGCTCCGGCTCGGATGAGCTGGCCGGGGACTCCGCAACCGGGACCGGCCACCCGGCCGAGACCGGCGACGGCGGCGACTCGGACAACGACATGACCCGGCTGAGCGGCAGCGGCAGCTCCCCCTACGGGGGCTCAAACAGCGGATACGGCCAGGGCTCCTACGGCGGTTACGGCCAGCAGAGCCAGGGCACCGCGGGCGAGCCCTCCTCCGGGCAGTCCGCCTCGGGCCAGTCCACCTCGAGCCAGGGTCAGTCCGGCCAGTCCTGGGGACAGAGCCAGCCCTCGGCCGGTCAGCCCAGCAACCCCTACGGTCAGAACCCTTACGGTCAGGGCGGCCAGGGCCAGGGCCAGGCTCAGCCCGGTCAGAGCCAGCCCGGCCAGGGCCAGGGCGGTCAGAGCCAGGGCGATCAGAGCCAGGGCGGTCAGGGCCAGTCCGGCCAGGGATGGCCGTTCTCCGGCAACAGCTGAGCCGCCGGCTTCGGGAACGCGCACGACCCAGCTCACAGATCGGCCCCGGTCCCCGCACCGGGGCCGATCTGCGTCCCGGCTGGCTCGGGTTCAGTCGCGGCTGCGCGCCTCGTCCAGATAGGCGTACGCCGTCACGCGAGAGATCCCCAACCGCGTTGCGATGGCCTCGATCGACTTGCGCATCTGGGTCGCCCCCTGCCGGTCAAGGGTCTGCAGCACCGCGATCCGATCGTCGCGGGTTAGTTGGCCGACCGGCTTGCCGGTCTCGTGGATCGCGCGGGTGATCATCGCGTCCATCACCGAAACCAGGTCTCCGCCGATGTACTCGTCCGGAGCGATGGCACCTGGATCGGTGGTCGGCAGCAGCGAGTCCAGCACCGCCCGCGCCTGCTGCATCGCGCTCAGGTCCACATTGATGCAGAGCGCGGCGATGATCCGTCCGGCCGGGTTGCGGAAATAGATCGAGGAGCAGCGCAGTTCACGGCCGTCACTGGTGAACCCTCGATAGCCGAACGCATCGTGGTCCGCGTCCGGGTTCTGCTGCACCGCGAGCCCGATGCTGGTCGACGGACCGCCCACCTCACGCCCAGTGACGTGCCCGTTGGCGATCGCCATGATCGTGTGCCCGAGGTCGACATCGGCGCCCTCGAGGTTGTGCAACACCGCCTCGCAATTCGGTCCACCCGCGGTGGCGATGGCGCGAAGCACGGGCGCGTACGCCGTGAGCACCGCCTGCGCGTCGGCATACAGGGCCGCACCCGCGAGGGCCGTCTCAGATGGCACGTTTGCAGCAGACACGCGACGATCATAGGACCTTACAAATCGTTCGCCTCATAGACTTTCTGTTCAGCGCTTGCTACCGTGGCGCCTGGCACGAACCAAGGGGGCTTCGACTGACCACGGCGCAGACAGTTGAACCACTGACTCGTAAACAGCGCAAGATGATCGCTGGCGGGGCGATCGGCACGCTGATGGAGTACTACGACTACTACCTCTATGGACTGGCCTCAGCCGCGGTCTTCCCGACGGTCTATTTCCAGAGCAAGAGCCTGGCCGTGGCCCAGCTTGCTTCCTTTGCCACCTTTGCCGTCGGCTTCCTGCTGCGTCCGCTCGGCGGCATCATCTGGGGCATCGTGGGAGACCGCGTTGGTCGCAAGGCGGTACTGATGATCACAGTTGTCGGGATGGGTCTGGCCACCGCCGGAATCGGCGTGATTCCACCCGCGGCCAGCATCGGCATCGCGGCGCCGATCCTGTTGCTGATCTGTCGGATGTTCCAGGGATTCTTTGTGGGCGGGGAAATGGGCGGCGCCGCCACGATGGTGATCGAACACTCACCACCGCGCCGTCACGGCTTCTATGGCGCCTTTCTGATCAGCGGCGCCGGCATCGCCAACGTCGGGTCGGCCGGCCTGATGGCCGCGCTCGGTGCGGGCAGCACCAGCTGGTTCATGACCTGGGGCTGGCGGATCCCGTTCCTGCTCGGGTTGGTGCTCGCAGTGATCGCCATCATCCTGCGCCGCCACCTGGAGGAGTCAGACGACTTCAAGGAGGTCCAGCAGACCCAGCAGCGCACCGGCAAGAAGCTCAATCCGCTCGTCGAGGTGTTCCGACACCCCAAGAACGCGATCCTCGGCATCCTGATCGGTCTTCCTCAGTCGATCGCCGGATATGTCGTGCTCACCTACGCGATCTCCTTCCTGGTCAGCAAGGGAGTACCGGCCCAGTACGGCATCATCGGCACCCTGCTGGTCGGCGCCTGCCAGGTGTTCGTGGCGCCCACCTGGGGGCTGATCTCGGACAAGGTCGGGCGCCGTCAGGTCTACATCTTCGGCTGCATCGCTTTCGCTGCCCTCGTCTATCCGACCTTCCTGCTCTATTCGACGGGCAACTTCTGGATGGTCGTGCTCGGCATGATCATCGGTTTCGTAATCCCGGGGGTGGCGATGCAGGCCACCCTGCAGACGATGCTGGTCGAAATGTTTGACCCCGAAGCCCGCACCACCGGGGTGAACCTGGGCTACCAGTTGTCGAACACCGTCGGCGGTGGTCTCGCCCCGGCGATCTGCGTGGCGCTGGTCTCCTGGGCCGGCGGCCAGTTCTGGCCCGTGGTCGTCTATTCGGCGGCCATCTGCGCGATCGGGGCGATCGCCACCGCGACGGCCACTTTCAGCCGTGACGGCCAGCGTCTGCACGCCCTGCGCGGCGCCGAGTCGCTGGGTGATTGAGTGGAAGCCGGCATCCGAGGAGGAACGGTGATGGATCGAGCAGACCAGACGCGGCTGGGCCCGGCCGACAAGGGCATTCCGGAACGCGCGTTCGGCCTGACCGCTGAGGAGTTCCTCACCACGGAGCCCCGGCTGGCGGATTTCTGGACCCCGCTCATCGTGCTCGACGACGCGGCGATGCGGCACAACGTGGACACCATGGCACGCTGGGTGGACGAGCGCGGCCTGGAGCTGATGCCGCACGGCAAGACGACGATGGCCCCGGCGCTGTGGCGACGACAGCTGGAGGCCGGCAGCACCGGGATCACCCTGGCCACGATGGGGCACGTCCGGACCGGTCGCAGCCTCGGGCTGACCTCGATCATGCTGGCGAACAGCGCCCTCGACCAGCGGGCCCTGCGCTGGCTCGTCGGTGAGCTGGCCGACCCCGACTTCCGCTTCGTCTGCTGGGCCGACTGCCTGGACACCGTCGCGGTGCTCGACCGGACGCTCAGCGAGCTGGCACCACCCCGCCCGCTCGAGGTGTGCGTGGAGCTCGGCGTACCAGGGAGGCGTGCCGGCGCTCGCAGCGTGGCCGACGGAATCGCCATCGCAGAACGGATCGCGGCCTCACCGGTGCTGCGGCTGGCCGGCGTGGCCGGTTATGAGGGGGTGATCGACTCCCACCGCAACACCGAGACGGTGGCCGCGGTGCGCACCTTCCTGGAGCGGCAGATCGAACTGCACCGGGCGATCGAGCACCTCTACGACGACGCCCCGGCCCTGGTCACCGCGGGCGGCAGCGGGTTCTTCGACGTCGTCGCCGAGGTGTACGCCGCAGCGGGCGCCGGCCAGGGAGCGGCCCGGTTCGTGCTGCGTTCGGGGGCGTACGTCACCCACGACGACGGCATCTATCGCCAGCTCTCCCCCTTCGGCGAAACCGCCGGCCAGGACGGGCCGCGGTTCCAGGCGGCGATGCGCGGAATCGGCCGGGTGATCTCCTCGACCGAACCCGGGTTGGTGCTGCTCGACGGAGGCAAGCGCGATTTCCCATATGACGAAGGGCTTCCCATCCCGCGCCAGCTGGCCGACGACCTCGGCGCACCGTGGCGACCGCTCGAGGCGAGCATCTCCGAGCTCAACGATCAGCACGCCTTCCTCACCACCGACCTCCCGGTCGGCTCGGTGGTGGAGCTCGGGCTATCCCACCCGTGCACGGCGTTCGACAAGTGGCGGGTGCTGCCGGTCGTCGACTCCTGGGAGTCCGGCCGCGTCGTCGAGCTGGTCCGCACGCACTTCTGATGAGCACGCCAGCGGACTCACGGATCGTGCTGCGCGGCGGCTCGATTCCCCACGCAGACGGCGTACGCCGGGCCGACCTCGCTGTCCAGAACGGCCGGATCAGGGCCGTCGGTGAGGTCGACCGCCGAGCCGACGACCTGGTGATCGACGCCGGAGACCGGTTGCTGCTGCCCGGGTTCGTGGACGCGCATTCGCACGCCGACGGGCTGCTGGGTGATCCCGAGGTGCAGCTGGCGCTGCTGCGGCAGGGGGTGACCACGATCATCGCCGGCCAGGACGGGGTGTCCTATCCGCCGGGGGACGGGGCTTACGCCACCGACTATTTCGCCGCCATCAACGGACCGCATCCGGCCTATCGGGGCGACGGGGTGGCCGGATATCTCAGCAGTGTTGACGATGCGGGTCCGCTCAACGCCGCCTGCCTGGTGCCGGCGGGCACCGTCCGATTCGAGGTGTGCGGCCGCGACGAGGCGCCGGCGACGCCCGAGCAGACGGTCGCGATGACCGCGTTGGTCGAGTCGGGGCTGGCCGAGGGGGCCGTCGGGCTCTCCACCGGGTTGGACTATGTGCCCGGGATTTTTCAACAGGCCAGCGAGATCGCGGCCCTGTGCCACCCGGTGGCCCGCTCCGGCGGGGTCTACGTCACGCACCTGCGGGGCGGCTACGAGGCCAACACGGCGGCCGGAATCGCCGAGGTGGCGGAGATCGCTCGCCTGACCGCAGCGGCCACCGGGGCCGAGTTGCCGGTGCACGTGTCCCACTTCCACGCCGACGCCCCGATCGTGCTGGATCAGCTGGACAAGCTGGCCACAGCCGGGCTCAGTGCCACCTTCGACGCCTATCCCTATGTCCGCGGGTGCAGCCTGCTGGCGATGCCACTGCTGCCGCACGCGCTGTCGGCGCGACCGCTGCCCCAGGTGCTGGCGGCGCTGACCGACCCCGATCGGCGTCCCGCCCTGCGCCAGTCCTGCCTGGCCCGGGTGACGACCAGCGCCAGCCTCGGCACCGGTTGGGCGGAGATGATCACCCTGGCCCACGTCGCGGCCCCGGAGTTCTCGTGGACACACGGTTTCTCGCTGCGTCAGGCCGCCGCCCGGGTCGAGGCCGAACCGATCGATCTGGCCCTCGACCTGCTGGCCGCGGCCCGGCTGGAGGTGAACGTGGTGATGGCGGTGCCGCACGAGCGCGGCCCGGCCGAACTGGCGCGGATCTTCTCCCGCCCCGAGCACGTGGGCGGATCGGACGGCATCTTCATCGGCGCCCACCCGCACCCGCGGGCCCGGGGCAGCTTCGCGCGCTATCTGCGCGAGTTCGTGCGCGAGCAGCAGAGCTGGACCTGGAGCGACGCCGTCGCCCACCTGGCCAGCCATCCGGTCGACCGGTTCGCACTCGGCGAGCGCGGCCGGATCCGAGTGGGTTCGGTCGCCGACCTGCTCGTGATCGACCCGCACACGGTGGCCGACACCGCCACCTATGATCAACCGCTCGGATTGTCCGTCGGCATCGACGACGTGCTGGTCGCCGGAACGCCTGTGCTCCGCGACGGCGAGCTCACCGGCGCCCACCCCGGCCGCGGACTGCGGCGTACCCGAACCCACCAGATTTTCCCACAATGAAAGGAAGAAACCGGATGAGCAAGGTCGGAATCCACGCCCCCGAGGCCCCGCAGCCGGCCGGACCGTACAGCCAGGGCGTCATCGCCAACGGGTTCGTCTTCACCGCCGGCTTCGGCCCGCAGGATCCCGCCACCGGCAAGGTGGCCGACACCGTCGGCGAGCAGACCCGCCAGACGCTGCGCAACGTGGCCACGGTGCTCGCCCAGCACGGGCTGACCCTGGACGACTGTGTGAAGTCCACGGTGCACCTGGCCGACCTGGCCGACTTCGCCGAGTTCAACGACGCCTATCGGGAGTTCTTCACCGAGCCCTATCCGGTACGCACCACCGTCGGCTCGCAGCTGGCCAACATCCTGGTCGAGATCGACGTGGTGGCGGCGATTCCGCAGGACTGATCGGCGATCAGTCGAACGCGCGGCGGCCGTCCGCCGACAGCACGTCGAAGTCGGCGGTTCCCTCGTCGAGCAGGCCCCGCGCGATGCGGTCCAGGGTGGCGTACGCCGCAAAGACCAGCGATCCGCCGGTCGAGACTCGGCGTACGCCCGCTGCCGCCAGCTGGGGCACCGAGAGCGCCGTGGTCAGCGCGTGCACGTGGGTGAGCAGCTCGGGCAGGGTGACCGTCTCGTCGTGCCGGCCGAGCGCGGCGGCAAACCCCGACGAGGTGGTGGCCACCGCGAGCGCCCCGGCCCGTTGCAGCAGCTTCGCCGAGCCGACGTCCCAGGCGTTCGGCAGCACGAAACAGCCACCGGCATGGAGATCGGAGAACCTGGCCCGAAGCTCCGGCGTCATTGGCCGAGCCTAACCGGGCCTCGCCTCACCCGGCCGGCAGCAGCCGGACCCGGTCGCCGGCCGCCTGGAAGCGCACCGCGGCCAGATTGGCCACCACCGCATCCGCCACCAACTCCGTCGCCGGGGTGGTGGTGACCACGGCCAACCGGGCACAGCCCGCCGCGGCAGCCGCCTGCAGCCCCTTGGGCGCGTCCTCCACCACCAGGCAGTCGGCCGGGTCGACACCCAGCCGCTCGGCGGCCTTCAGGAAGGGGTCGGGTGCGGGTTTGCCGCGGCTCACGTCATCGACGGTGACCAGGACCGCGGGGGCCTCGATCCCGGCCGCGGCGAGCCGGGCGCGGGCCAGCGGGGCGCTGCACGAGGTGGCGATGGCGGCCCGCTCTGCCGGGACGTCGGCGAGGGCGGCGACCGCACCGGGCAGCGGGACCACGTCGGTCACGTCGTCGAGCTCGAGGGCGTTGATCCGCTCGATCGCCGCCTGGGCACGAGCCGCGGGCACCAGCTGACGGACCACGTCGCCGGAGGGTACGCCGTGGAATCCCTGCAGCTGTTGCTCGGTGATCTCGAACTCGATCGCCCAGCTGGTCCAGGAGCGGACGATCGCCGCGGTCGAGTCGACCAGGGTCCCGTCCATGTCGAAGATCACGGCCGCGAAATCGCGGTTGAACAGTTCTGAATGCGCCACCGGACGATTCTCACAACTCCAGCGCCCCTGTGACGAATCGCATTCCCTGTGATTCGTGATGCTAGGTTTGTCCACGGTTTGGCAGGGACCGGAGGGGACAATGACCGACAGTTCGGCTCATGGAGACGCCAGTATGCCCGAGGAAACCACGGAGCGTCGGTTCGGGCGTCGCAGTTGGGGACCCGAGGACGACTCGGAGCTCACTGTCGACGACCCCACCGAAGACAGCGACGCCGCCAGCGCCCGCGCGCACCACGCCGCCCGGGCCGCCGAGCAGGAGTCCCGCGAGAATCGGCAGCAGGCCGACACCCCCGTCGACGAACAGGCGCGTCCGCAGGAGCCGGCCAGCCAGCGCTCCGAGCAGGAGTCGGCGCCGCAGCAGTCGCCCCGCCAGGCGCAGCAGGAGTCGGCCCAGCACCAGTCGGCGACCGAGCAGCCGGACGGGCCGCAGACCCGGGCGCCACGCCAACCGGCCGCGCTCGGAAACCAGGAGCGGACGCCCGGCAACCGCCCCGAGCCCCGCTCGCAGAAGCGGGCGGCCCGGACCGGCGCCGAGACCCGCAGGCCCCGGGAGGAAACCGGCAACCGCTATTCGGCCGGCGACCTGATCGCCCAGCTCACCCCGGCCGCGCAACCGCGGGCGAAAGCGGGCTGGCGATCCCGGCTGCGGCTGGGGCCGACCCAGCGCGAACTCGACGAGAACCGCGACACCGAGGTCACCAAGACCGTGTTCACCCGGCCGGTGACGATCATGGTGGCCAATCCCAAGGGCGGGTCGGGCAAGACCCCGACGGCGCTGCTGCTGGCGGCCGCGTTCGGCCTGGCCCGCGGCGGGGGCGTGGTCGCCTGGGACAACAACGAACTCCGCGGCACGATGCCCGATCGCTCGGAATCCCCACACCGGCGCAACGTCCGCCACCTGCTCGGTGCGATGGACCGGTTGAGCCGCAGTGACGCCCACTTCACCGACCTGGCCCATTTCCTGAACCACCAGGCCAGCGGCACGTTCTATACCCTCGGCTCGGCGCAGACCGCCGACCGCGTGATCAGCGACGAGGACTTCGACCTCGTGCACAACGTGTTCGCGCGGTTCTTCCAGGTGATCGTGGTCGACACCGGCAACAACGAGGCCGCCCCCAACTGGGTGTCGGCCGCCGAGGTGGCCGACTGCCTGGTGGTGCCCACCAAGTGGCGCTCCGACAGCCTGATTCCGGCGGCGCGGATGCTGGAAACCTTGCAGGACAGCAATCCCGAGCTGCTGCGGCGTACTGTGATCGCCGCCACCAACGGGCCCGCCGACGTGCAGGCGAAGGTGAAGGCGAACGGCGCCTCCTGGTTCGGGTCGGCGCACCCGATCGTGGAGCTGCCGACTGATCCCCACCTGGCCGAGGGCGGGGTGATCGACCATGCCAAGCTCAGGCCGGCCACCCGCCGCGCGGCCCTGCACCTGGCCGCCGAGGTCGCCCGACGACTCGTCGACACCGACCTGGACTGAGTCTGAGGTGGAAACGGCCCTGAGGTGGAACCTTCCACCTGACAACGCCGCGGGGCGGGTGCCTAGCGTGGGGGTCGTCCATCACTCCCAGAGCGAAGGAAGATCGATGTCCCGCACCATCCGACGCGCGACCATCGGCCTCGTGGCCGCCGCCGCGCTGGCCACCCCCTGACGGTCGCGTCCACCCAGGCGTACGCCGGCACCGCCGGTGGCTGTACCACCAGCGACCCCAAGTCCTGCCTCGACCACTACCCCCGCTCCGGCAGCGTGCTGCCGCGGCAGCGGGAGAATGCCCGCACGATCATCGCCGTCGGCAAGGGGCACGGCGTGCCCCAGCGCGGCCAGGTGGTGGCGATCGCCACCGCCCTGCAGGAGTCGCACCTGTGCAACCTGCGCTTCGGTGATCGTGACTCGGTCGGGCTGTTCCAGCGGCGCACCAGCGTCGGCTGGGGCAGCGTTGCCGAGATCAACCACACCGTCAAGTCGTCGCGCGCGTTCCATGGCGTGGCGTCGCACACCAGCAACGGCGGCCTGCTGGACATCCGCGGCTGGCAGCAGATGTCCATCACGCAGGCGGCGCAGGCCGTCCAGTGCCGAAACAAGTTGCGGAGTGAGCACTCACTCACTTAGCGTGGCAGGGTGACTCCCAGAGCCCCGGCCATGCCGCCCGAGGAACGCCGCCGGTCGCTGATCGCGGCTACCCTGCCGTTGCTCCGCGAGCGCGGCGGCCAGATCAGTACCGCCGAGATCGCCCGGGCGGCCGGGGTCGCAGAGGGCACCATCTTTCGCGTGTTCGAGAGCAAGGACGAGCTTCTCGGCGAGTGCGTCGCGCACGCGATGGACCCCGCCCCACTGATCGCCGACCTGGCCGTCATCGACTGCTCGGCCGGCCTCGAGCGACGACTGGTCGAGGTGGTGCGGCTCTGGCAGGCGCGGGTGCTCGAGATCAGCGGGTTGATGGCGGCGATGTACGCCACCGGCGCGGGCCCGTCGCTGAAGCATCGCCCGCACAGCCGGGCCGAGCACCAGGCGCACAGCGACCGGCTGGTGGCGGCGATCGCCGAGGTGATCGAACCGGATGCCGACCAGCTGACGCTCAGCGCGGCAGAGGCGGCCTCGCTGGTCCGTTCGATGGCGTTCGCCACCTCCCACCCGATGATCTCCGACCACGCCGTGACCGATCCGGAACTGGTCGTCCGCATCCTGCTGCACGGCATGACCAGTCAGGGGCCGTCATGCTGATCCGCCTCTCCCGCCGCTTCCTGGCGCCCTATGCCGGACTGCTCGCGGTGGTCGTGGTGCTGCAGCTGATCGGCACCCTGGCCTCGCTGTGGCTGCCCACGCTCAACGCGTCGATCATCGACGACGGGGTGGTCCGCGGCGACATCGGCCACATCTGGCGCCTCGGCCTGGCGATGCTCGGGGTCAGCCTGCTCCAGGTGGCCTGCGCGATCACCGCGACCCGGTTCGGCGCGATGACAGCGATGCGCTTCGGTCGCGACGTCCGCGCGGCGCTGTTCGGAAGGGTGCTCTCCTTCTCCACCAGGGAGGTGAACCAGTTCGGCGCCCCCTCGCTGATCACCCGCAACACCAACGACGTGCAGCAGGTGCAGATGCTGATCGTGATGATGTGCACCATGGTGGTCGCGGCGCCGATCACGATGATCGGCGGCGTGGTGATGGCCCTGCGCGAGGACCCGGGACTGACCCTGCTGCTCGCCGTCGCCGTGCCGGCGCTCGGTGCGGTGATGGTGCTGCTGATCACCCGGATGAGCCCCCTGTTCCGCACCATGCAGACCCGGATCGACACGCTCAACCGAATCCTGCGCGAACAGATCAGCGGCATCCGGGTGGTGCGCGCGTTCACCCGGGAGGCCCACGAGACGAAGCGTTTCCAACGGGCCAACGACGACCTGACCCAGACGGCCACCAGCGTCGGACGGTTGATGGCGCTGATGTTTCCCACGGTCACGTTCGTGCTGAACGCGTCCTCGGTCGCGGTGATCTGGTTCGGCGCCCACCGGATCGCCTCCGGCGATCTCCAGGTCGGGCAGCTGACCGCCTTCCTCACCTATCTGATCCAGATCCTGATGGCGGTGATGATGGCCTCGTTCATGCTGTTCATGGCGCCGCGCGCCTCCGTCTGCGCAGAGCGGATCAGCGAGGTGCTGGACACCGAGACCTCCGTCCGGCCTCCCGCCGAAGCGGTACGCCCGGCGCACACCCGCGGCGAGGTGCGATTCTCGGGCGTCGGGTTCAGCTATCCGGGCGCGGAGCGCTCGGTGCTGCGCGACATCGACCTGCTCGTCGAGCCTGGGCGTACCACCGCCATCATCGGCTCCACCGGCGCCGGCAAGTCCACCCTGGTCAACCTGGTGCCACGGTTGTTTGACGCGACCGCCGGCAGCGTCGAGGTGGACGGCGTCGACGTACGCCGACTCGACCCCGAGGAGTTGTGGCGGCGGATCGGGCTGGTCCCCCAGAAACCCTTTCTGTTCAGCGGTACCGTCGCCTCCAACCTGCGCCACGGCAATCCCGACGCCACCGACGAGGAGCTGTGGGAGGCGCTGCGGGTCGCCCAGGCCGACGACTTCGTTGCGGCGATGGACGGTGGCCTGGCGGCGAGCATCAGTCAGGGCGGCACCAACGTGTCCGGCGGTCAGCGGCAGCGGCTGTCGATCGCCCGGGCGCTGGTGAAGAAGCCCGAGATCTATCTGTTCGACGACTGCTTCTCCGCACTCGACGTGGCCACCGACGCCCGGCTGCGCGCCGCCCTGCGGCCGCAGACCCGGCAGACGGCGATCCTGCTGGTCGCCCAGCGGGTGTCCACGATCGTGGAGGCCGATCAGATCGTCGTGCTCGAGGACGGTGCGATCGTCGGACGGGGCCGGCACGAGGAGCTGCTGCGCGAGTGTCCCACCTATGCGGAGATCGTGGACTCCCAGCTGAGCGCGGAGGAGGCGGCATGAACACCGACAATGCTGGCAGCGCGACCGTCCGCAGGGCCCCGGAGCGACCGAAGCACGCCCCGACCGGACCCCAGCTGGGCGGCCCGCACGGACCCCGCCCCGTGGAGAAGGCGTCCACGTTCGGGCCGTCGCTGAAACGGCTGGTCGGTCGGCTGCGCCCCGAGCGCCCGTTGGTCATCCTGGTGCTGGTGCTCGCGGCCACCGGTGTGGCAATGGGGGTGGTGGGACCGAAGATCCTCGGCATGGCCACCGACGTGGTGTTCGCCGGCGTGCTGGGCACGATGATGGCGACCATGGCTCCGGGCGCCAGCAAGGAGCAGATCATCGCTGGCCTGCGCGCTCGAGGAGACCAGACCACCGCCGATCTGCTGCAGCACTCGACCGCCGTCCCCGGGGTGGGCATCGACTTCACCCGGCTCGGCTGGATCGTCCTGCTGGCGTTGGGGTTGTACGTGTTCTCCTCGCTGCTGCTGTGGCTGCAGGCATACCTGTTGAACGGGGTGGTGAACCGCACGGTGCAGCGGATGCGCCGCGACGTCGCGGCGAAACTCAACCGGCTGCCGTTGCGCTATTTCGACAACCAGCCCCGCGGGGAGTTGTTGTCCCGGGTCACCAACGACATCGACAACATCACCCAGTCGATGCAGCAGACCCTTTCCCAGTTGGTGAACTCGCTACTCACCCTGATCGGCGTGCTGCTGATGATGCTGCTGGTGTCGCCCCTGCTGACCCTGGTCGCCCTGGTCACCATCCCGATCTCGATGGTGCTGACGATGGCGATCGGCAAGCGGTCGCAGAAGCTGTTCAAGCAGACCTGGAAGTCAACCGGGGAACTGAATGCGCACGTCGAGGAGGCGTACACCGGGCACGCGCTGGTGAAGGTGTTCGGCCGCCAGCGCGAGGTGCAGCAGGTGTTCGACCGGCGCAACTGCGAGCTCTATCAGGCCTCGTTCGGTTCGCAGTTCGTGTCGGGCATCATCATGCCGGCGATGATGTTCATCGGAAACCTCAACTATGTGGTGATCGCGGTGATCGGCGGGCTCCGGGTGACCAGCGGGGCGATGACGCTGGGCGATGTGCAGGCGTTCATCCAGTATTCGCGGCAGTTCACCCAGCCGCTCACCCAGGTGGCGTCGATGGCCAACCTGCTGCAGTCGGGGGTGGCTTCGGCGGAGCGGGTGTTCGAGGTGCTGGACGAGGCCGAGGAGGTGCCCGAGGGCGGTATCGAGTTGGAGACGGCCCGCGGCCACGTTCGCTTCGAGCACGTGGATTTCGCCTACACCCCGCAGCGTCCACTGATCACCGACCTGTCGCTGGACGTGCGGCCGGGCTCCACCGTCGCCATCGTCGGTCCGACCGGGGCGGGCAAGACCACGCTGGTCAACCTGGTGATGCGCTTCTATGAGCTGGACGCCGGCCGGATCACCCTGGACGGGGTGGACATCTCCACCGTCCCCCGCTCGGCGCTGCGCTCGAAGATCGGCATGGTGCTGCAGGACACGTGGCTGTTCGGGGGCACGATCCGGGAGAACATCGCCTACGGCCGGCCCGGTGCCAGCGAGGAGGAGATCATCGCCGCGGCCCGGGCGACCTACGTGGATCGGTTCGTGCACTCCCTGCCGGACGGCTATGACACCGTGATCGACGAGGAGGGGGCGGGGGTGTCGGCCGGCGAGAAGCAGCTGATCACCATCGCCCGTGCCTTCCTCGCCGACCCCGCGCTGCTGATCCTGGACGAGGCGACCAGTTCGGTCGACACCCGCACCGAGGCGCTGGTGCAGCAGGCGATGGCGGCCCTGCGCCGGAGGGGCGACCAGGGGGCAGCGGGCAGCAGCCGGACCAGTTTCGTGATCGCGCACCGGCTCTCCACGATCCGGGACGCGGACACGATCCTGGTGATGGAGAACGGCGGCATCGTCGAGCAGGGCTCGCACGCCGAACTGCTCACCGCCGATGGGGCGTACGCCCGGTTGTACCGCTCGCAGTTCGCGGCGCCGGTGGAGTTGGTGGACTGAGTCGGTCGACTCAGCCGGCGTGGGGGCGTTCGATGAGTTCGATGGCCTCGGTCAGGGAGGCACGGTCGGCGGGGGCGAGGTGGGCGACGATCTGCGTGAGGATCTCGCGGCGCTCTTCCTCGGTCCCGGTGACCAGTTCGAGCACCTCCTCGGCGATCAGCACGCTGCGGCTGGCGTTCGGCTGATAGAGCCATTGCCGGCCGTCGCGCTGGCGGCGTACGATCTGCTTCTTCGCCAGCCGGTCGAGGACGGTCATCACGGTGGTGTACGCCAGATCACGCTCCCCCACCAGCACCGTGTGCACCTGGCGGACCGAGCGCGGTTCCGGGGCGTGCCACAGCGCTTCCATCACCTTGGTCTCGAGTTCTCCGAGCAGCGCCATGGGGGTCACCTCGCCTCAGCCGTATTGCGCTCGTCACACTAGCGGGCCTCGATTCACAATACTACGACACTGAGTAGTAAGTTTTGCCCATGAGCTCAGAGACCCTGGCGCGGTGGCAATTCGGAATCACCACCGTCTACCACTTCCTCTTTGTCCCGATCACGTTGGCGATGTCCTTCCTGGTCGCCATCTTTCAGACCATGTGGGTTCGCTCCGGCAACGAGAACCACCTGCGGCTGACCAAGTTCTACGGCAAGTTGTTCCTGATCAACTTCGCCATGGGCGTGGTCACCGGCATCGTGCAGGAGTTCCAGTTCGGGATGAACTGGTCCGACTATTCCCGTTTCGTCGGCGACATCTTCGGTGCGCCCCTTGCGCTCGAGGCCCTGCTGGCGTTCTTCCTCGAATCGACCTTCCTCGGCCTGTGGATCTTCGGCTGGGACCGCCTGCCGAAGAAGGTGCACCTGGCCACGATCTGGCTGGCCGCCATCGGCACCAACATCTCGGCGATCTTCATCCTGGCCGCGAACTCGTGGATGCAGAACCCGGTCGGCTGGCAGTTCAACGCGGCCAGCAACCGGGCCGAGCTGAACGACTTCGGCGCGGTGCTGTTCAACCCGGTGTTCCTCGTCACCTTCCCGCACCAGATCACCGCCGCGTGGATGACCTCCGGCGCCCTGGTCGCCGCGGTTGCCGGCTGGCACCTGTGGCGGCTCGGTCGCGCCGCGGCCAGGCCCGAGGCGATCGCACACGAGGAACGCGAGGAGAAGGCGTGGCGGACCGCGCTGAAGATCGGTGCGGTGTCGATGCTGATCGGCAGCCTCGGCGTACTCGTCTCCGGCGACCTGCAGGGCAAGGTGATGACCGACGTGCAGCCGATGAAGATGGCCGCCGCGGAGGCGCTCTATGAGACCGAGCAGCCGGCGGACTTCTCGCTGTTCACCATCGGCAGCCTGGACGGCAGCCAGGAGGTGTTCGCGATCAAGATCCCGCGGCTGCTCTCCTTCCTCGCCCACAACAACTTCACCGGCGAGGTGCAGGGCATCAACCCGTTGAACACCCAATATCAGGCGCAGTACACACCCCAGCTGGAAAAGGTGTACGGCCCCGAGATCGCCAAGCGGATGACCACCTACGCCCCGAACATCCCGATCACCTACTGGACGTTCCGGATCATGATGGGGCTGGGCTTCCTGGGCATCGCGATCGGGTTGTGGTGCCTGTTCCAGGCGCGGCGCAGCCAACTGCCGACCAGCCAGGTGTGGCGCTGGGGGATGATCGTCTTCCCGTTCGCTCCGCTGTTCGCCAACTCGTTCGGCTGGATCTTCACCGAGATGGGACGCCAGCCGTGGGTGGTGTTCGGCGTGATGCCGACCGCCGCCGGGGTCTCGCCCGGGGTCTCGCCGGCGATGGTGCTGTTCTCGATGATCGGGTTCACCCTGGTCTACGGCGCGCTCGCCGTGGTCGAGGTGGGGCTGTTCGTCAAGTACATCAAGCTCGGGCTGCCCGAGGTGTCCGAACCGAAGGTCCTCGACGACGAGGACGCTCCCCTGTCGTTCGCGTACTGAGTGAGGTAAGGGAAAATGACACTCGCAACGCTCTGGTTCATCCTGGTCGCCGTCCTGTGGATCGGCTATTTCGTGCTCGAAGGATTCGACTTCGGGGTGGGCATGCTGGTCGGCCTGCTCGGCAAGAAGGAGAAGGACCGTCGGGTGATGATCAACACCATCGGCCCGCTCTGGGACGGCAACGAGGTGTGGCTGCTCACCGCCGGTGGCGCCACCTTCGCCGCCTTTCCCGAGTGGTACGCCACCTTGTTCTCCGGGTTGTACCTGCCGCTGTTCCTGATCCTGATCGCGCTGATCTTCCGCGGCGTCGCCTTCGAATATCGGCACAAGCGCGACAGCGCCAAGTGGCGGCGCGGATTCGACTGGTGCATCATCCTCGGCTCGTTCGTGCCGGCGCTGGTGTTCGGGGTCGGCTTCGCCAACTTCGTCCGCGGTCTGCCCATCGTCGCCCTGCCCGGACGGCGTTGGGTGATGGAGACCTCGGTCGGCAACTTCTTCGGGCTGTTCATGCCCTACGCCCTGGTCGGCGGTCTGCTGTTCGTGACGCTGTTCCTCTTCCACGGCGCGATCTTCATCTCACTGAAGACCAAGGGCGACATCCGGCACACCGCGCGCAGCTTCGGCGGCAAGGTCGGACTGGCCGCCGTCGGCCTGCTCACCCTGTTCAGCGTCTGGACCGCTGCGGCGTACGGCAAGGGCGTGCTGACCTGGGTCGCCGCGGTGCTCGCCATCGTCGGCGTGGTCGCGGCCTATCTGATGAACCGGCGCGGCCGTGAGGGCTGGGCCTTCTTCGGCACCGTGGTGGCGATCCTGGCCATGATGGTGATGATCTTCTCCTGCATGTTCCCGAACGCGATCACCGCGCTCGAGCCGGGCAACGACCTGTCCGTGGCCGCGGCCGCGTCGACGCCCTACACGCTGAAGATCATGACGATCGCTGCGGCGGTGTTCGTGCCGGTCGTGCTGGGCTATCAGGCGTGGACCTTCTGGGTCTTCCGCAAGCGGATCAGCACCCGCAACCTGCCGGCCGAACAGCCGGAGGAGCAGCCGGTCGGCTGAGCCGACTACGCTCGTCATCCATGGCCGGACCGATCGACCGTCGACTGCTGACCCGAGCCAGGGCCACCCGCGGTTTCCTGGTCGCGTCGGTGGCCGTGGGGTCGGCGACGGCGCTGCTGGTGGTGGCGCAGGCGTGGTTGTTGTCACGGGTCGTGGCCCGGGCGTTCGATGCCGCATCGACGCCCGGGGCCGCAGCCCGTTTTCCGTTCGGTGGGCTGGCCGCCGCCCTCGGCGTCCTCGCCGTGGTGCTGCTCGGGCGCGCGGGGTTGGCCTGGCTCGGGTCGTGGCTGGCGCATCGCAGCGCGGCCGCGGTGAAGTCGCAGCTGCGCGCCGACATCATCGACGCCCGGTTGAGCGCCCCGGGCGCGACCCGGGTGCCGACCGGGCAGCTCTCCGCCCTGCTCACCCAGGGTCTGGACGCGCTCGACGGCTATTACGCCCGCTATCTGCCGCAGCTGGCGCTGGCGCTGACGGTGCCGGCGATCGTCGGGGTGGCGATCCTGACCGCCGACTTCACCTCCACGGTGGTGGTGGCGCTGACGCTGCCGCTGATCCCGGTGTTCATGGTGCTGATCGGATTGGCGACCAAGGCGCGGATGAACAGGAGCTGGCGGGTGCAGACGCGGCTGGCCAACCACTTCGGTGACCTGGTCGCCGGGCTGCCGACCCTGCAGGTGTTCGGCCGGGCCCGGGCCCAGGAGCGCGGGTTGGTCATCACCGAGCGCAGGCACCGCAGCGAGACCATGAGCACGCTGCGGGTGTCGTTCCTGTCGTCGTTCGTGCTGGAGCTGCTGGCGACCTATTCGGTGGCCCTGGTCGCGGTACCGATCGGGCTGCGGCTGGTCGAGGGGCACCTGAGCCTCGCCACCGGGCTGTTCGTGCTGATTCTGGTGCCGGAGTGCTATCTGCCGGTGCGTCAGGTGGGCGTGCACTACCACGACTCGGTCGACGGGATCGCCGCGGCCGACGAGGCGTTCGCGATCATCGAGGGCGCCCAGCGGACCGGTGGTTCGACGGCGCCGTCGGCCGGGGTGCCGATCCGGTTCGCAGGGGTCGGCGTACGCCACGCCGGGAGCGATGTCGACAGCCTGAGCGATTTCTCGATGACCCTCGCACCCGGTGAGGTGGTGGCGCTGACCGGGCCGAGCGGGTGCGGCAAGTCGACCGCGCTGGCGGTGCTGATGGGTTTCCTGGTGCCGAGCGCCGGCCGGGTGATGATCGGGGATGCCGACCTGGCCGAGCTCGACCTCGCCCGGTGGCGACGGTCGCTGGCCTGGGTCGGGCAGCAGCCGGGGGTGGTGGCCGGCACCATCGCCGACAACGTACGCCTGGGCGACCCGGACGCCGACGAGGCCGCCGTGACCGCGGCGCTGCGGGCCGCCGGTGCCGAGGCGCTGGCCCCGGAGCGGCCGGTCGGTGACGACGGCAGCGAGCTGTCGGCCGGCGAGTTGCGCCGGGTCGCGGTCGCCCGGGCGCTGCTGCGGCTGCGCGCCGGCGCCGGGCTGCTGGTGCTGGACGAGCCGACGGCCGGGCTGGACGCCGACGCCGAGGCTCGCGTGATCGAGTCGGTACGCCGCAGCGGTGCCGGTGCGCTGGTGGTCACCCACCGGCCGGCGGTGCTGGCCGCGGCGGATCGGGTGGTGCGACTCGGGGTACCACGGGTCGAGTCGGTGGTGGCGCCATGAGCGTTCTTTCGACCCGGCCCCGCGGGGTGCTGCAGCTGACCCGCGAACTGGCTTCGGAGGTACCGCGGGCGGGGCTGCGGTTCGGCGCGGCGCTGTTGCTGTCGCTGCTCGCGTCGCTGTCCGGGGTGGTGCTGATGGGCGCCTCGGGCTGGTTGATCTCGCGCGCCGCCGAGCACCCGCCGGTGCTGCACCTGCAGGTGGCGATCGTGGTCGTGCGGGCGTGCGGGTTGTCCCGGGCGGTCTTCCGCTATCTCGAGCGGTTGGTGTCGCACGAGGTGGCGCTGCAGTTGCAGAGCGCGCTGCGGATCCGCACCTATGCGCACCTGGCGGCGACCACGCTGCTCGGCCGGCGCCGCGGTGACCTGCTGATCCGGGTGGTCTCGGATGTGGCCGCGGTGATGGACCTGGTGGTCCGGGTGGCGGTGCCGTTCGCGTCGGCGGGGTTGCTCGCGGTCGCCGTCAGCGCCGCGGTCGGGGTGCTGTCGCCGGTCGCCGGGCTGGCCCTGCTGGTCTCGGCGGTGCTGGCGGGTTGGATCGTGCCCCGGTTGGCGGCGCTGGCCTCGCGCCGGGCGGACGCCGAGACCGTGGGCCTGCGGGCCGAGCTGGCCGTGCTGACCCGGGAGCTGAACCGCTCGGCGTACGACCTCGCGGCCTATGGCGACACCAGCAGGCGGGATGCGCTGCTGGCGGTGGATGCGCGGATGCGGGCGGCGGAATCGCGGGCCGCCGTGGTCCGCGGTGCGGCGGCCGGGCTGCAGGTGCTGGCCGCCGGGGCCGCGGTGCTGGTGGCGCTGTGGGTCGGCGTACCGGCGGTGGCCGACGGGTCGCTGTCGCGGGTGAATCTGGCGGTGCTGGTGCTGGTGCCGCTGGCGCTGCATGAGGTGCTGGCCCCACTGACCCAGGCCGCGCAGACGCTGACCCGGGCACGGACCGCGCTGGACCGGGTCGGTGAGGTGCTCGCGGCCCTGCCGATCGGGCGGGGTGATCGGGCCGACGAGCGACCCGACCCCGAACCGCTGCTCGAGCTGGACCGCGCGACCCTGGGTTGGCCGGTCGGGCAGGCCCTGCTGACCGAGGTGAGCCTCGGCGTACGCCCCGGCGAGCGGGTCGCCCTGGTCGGCCCGAGCGGGATCGGCAAGACGACCGCCGCGGCGACGCTGATGGGGTTGATCCCGCCGCTGGCCGGCAGCGCGACCACCCGGGGCACCGTGGGTTATCTGGCCCAGGACGCGCACATCTTCAACACCTCGGTGGCCGAGAACGTGCGGATCGGCAATCGGGACGCCAGCGACGACGAGGTGCGGACCGCGCTGGCGCGCGCCGGGCTGGAGCTGCCGCTGCAGCGGATCGTCGGTGAGGAGGGGTCGAAGCTCTCCGGCGGTGAGGCTCGACGGCTGGCGCTGGCCCGGGTGCTGGTCGGGGTGCGGCAGTGCTGGATCCTCGACGAGCCGACCGAGCACCTGGACGCCGAGACCGCCGAGGGGTTGCTCGAGGACTTGTGGCGACTCACCGCCGACGGTGCCGTGCTGGTGATCACCCACGATCAGCGGCTCGCCGACGCCTGCGACCGGGTGGTACGCCTCGGCTGAGCCCACTGTGGGACACACGACCAGACTTGGTGGCAACCGGAACATTCCCGTGGTCACTCGTCCTGAAGACCTGTGAGGCTGGCGGCACGGACCGCCTGCGACACCCCCGTCCGGGCCCGAACGAAGGACACCCGAATGAGTGCAACGAAGCACCTGCGGCGCGCGGCGGCGGCCGGCGCGATCGTCACGCTCGGCACGCTGGCCGGATTCACCCCGGCCCTGGCCGACACCACCAACGACTACGTCGCCCTGGGCGACTCCTACTCCGCCGGCGACGGCGGCGGGGACTACATCATCGACGGAACCATCTGCTTCCGCTCGCCGAACTCCTTCGCCGGACAGCTGGCCGCGAAGAAGGGTCTTGAGCTGGACCTGCAGGCGTGCTCCGGAGCGGTCACCGCGGACATGCCGAAGCAGTATCCGGCCCTGTCCACCGGCACCGACTTCGTCACCCTGACCATCGGCGGCAACGACGTCGGCTTCGCGCCGGTGGTGATCGAGTGCATGAAGCCGTCCTGGTGGGGCAACTGTGACAAGGCGGTCGATGAGGCCGAGGCCAAGGGCGACAACGTGCTGCCCGCCAAGCTCGCGAGCGTGTACGCCGAGGTGAAGTCCCGCGCCCCGCGGGCGAAGATCGTGGTGGCCGGCTATCCGCGGCTGTTCAACGGTCAGGACTGCTCCTGGGTGACCTTCTTCACCGCCCACGAGATGGAGCGGATGAACAACGCCGCCGACCGGCTCAACGCCCAGATCAAGAAGGCGGCGACCTCCGCCGGGCTCACCTTCGTCGAGGTCACCCAGCCGTTCATGGGCCACGCCATCTGTGACAGCCAGCCCTATCTGCACAACGTGACCGCGCTGGCGATGGAGTCGTTCCACCCGAACACCGCCGGCTACACGGCGTACGCCAACGCGATCTCCCCGGCGCTCGGCTCGCCCAGCGCGTCGCTGGCGACCCGGGCGTACGCCGACAACCGGAAGACCGCCACCGTGCGGGATTCCAGCACCGGCAAGAGCGTTCGCGCCCGCCTCGGCGGAGCGAACGCGAACAACCCGCTGATCGGCCGGGTCCAGGCCCCCGACCTCAACTCGGCCGAGGCCCGCGCCGCGGCCCGTCGCGGCGGGGTCAGCGATCAGGAGCTGCAGACCCTGGCCAGCGGTCAGGACAAGGCCCTGAAGGGCCAGCAGGTCACCCGCGGCGAGGCCGACGCGCTGCGCCGCGCCAAGGGCTGACCCACCCCCGAGCCACCCCGAGGTCTGCCCCCGCTCCGGCGGGGGCAGACTTGTCTGCATGCTGGTAGCTTTTTCTGTCGCCCCATCCGGCTCCGAATCGGTGCACGACGCGGTGGCCGCCGCCGTCCGCGTGGTCCGCGAATCGGGCCTGCCGAACCGGACCGATGCCATGTTCACCACCATCGAGGGTGACTGGGAGGAGTGCCTGGACGTGGTGAAACGGGCCACCGAGGCCTGCGCGGCCTACGGCAACCGGGTCTCCCTGGTGCTCAAGGCGGACATCCGCCCCGGGCACGCGGGCGAGCTCACCGGCAAGCTGGACCGCCTCGAGCAGGCCCTGCAGCGTACCGCCGAGCGCTCCGAGGCCGAATGCGGAGAACCGGGATGAAACCGCAGCGCCGGGGCGCCCGGATCGCGATGACCCCCGAGGAACTCGACGCCTTCCTGGCCGAGGAACGCACCTGCCGGGTCGCCACCGTCCGCGGCGACGGGGCCCCGCACGTCACCCCGCTGTGGTTCCTCTGGGACGGGTCCTCGCTGTGGTTGACCTCGGTGGTGCGCAGTCAGCGCTGGACCGACCTGATGCGCGATCCGCGGGTCAGCGTGGTGATCGACGCCGGCGTCGACTATGCCGAACTGCGCGGGGTGGAGATCCGCGGCGTCGCCGAACCCGCGGGCGAGATCCCGCGGACCGGCGAGGAGGTGCCCGAGCTGGTCGACGTCGAGCAGGCGTACGCCGAGCGGTACTCCAGCGGGGGCATCCACCACGACGGACGGCACGCCTGGCTGCGTATCCGACCCGAGAAGATCGTCAGCTGGGACTTCCGCAAGGCGGACCTCTGACCCTTCGGCAGGCTCCGGGATCGCTGCCTGGAATGCAGTACGCCCGGACCGGGGCCCGGGCGTACAAGGGTTTTGAACCGACTCAGAGCGGCTGGATGACCACCGTCATCAGGCCTGCGCCGACGTCGCCGATGGCGGCGAAGGCGGCCTTCGACAGGTCGACGCAGCGCCCACCGACGTAGGGGCCGCGGTCGTTGATCCGCACCGTGACGGTCTTGCCGTTCTTGGGGTTGGTCACCTTCAGCATCGAGTTCAGCGGCAGCGTCTTGTGTGCCGCGGTCATCGCGTTCGGGTTGAACACCTCACCGGTGGCGGTCATCTGCGGCTCGTCATACATCGACGCGGTGCAGGACTGACCCACGGCCGGGCTGCCCCCGGTCGAGCCACCGGAGCCGCTGGAACCACTGGTGGTCTTGCTGGAGCTGGACGTGGACGGCGCCGAGGAGGGCGCGCTGCTGGGCGACTTGCTGGGGGTCGGGGTGGCGGTGCTGCCGGTACCGACGAGCACCACCTCGTCGACCGGGGCCCTGTCGACGCGGCTGGAGGTCAGCTTGTTCTCGATGCTCTTGCCGTTCTCGAAGCGCTCGGTCCACACCTCGATGGTCTTGCCCTTGACGCCCTTGGTTTCCACCTTCTCGGTGCCCTTGGGCAGCGAGGCGGTCTCCTTGCGGACCGTCTTGAACGGGATCTCGATCTCGCGGGTGGTCTCCTTGGTGTCGACCTTGTTCACCGCGATGGTGAGCCCCTCGGTGATGGCGGTCTCCGCGGCCGGGTCGATCCGGTCGGTCGGCGCGACCTGGATGTTGGCCTCGGCCAACGCCTGTCCGACGGTCTCGGCGGCGGTGATCAGGGTGCGGGATTCGCCGCCGACCACGATGGTGGTCTGCTTGGCGGTCTCGATGCTGAGGTCGAGGCCCTCGCGGCCGATCCCGGCGGAGCGGGAGGTGGAGAGCTTGGACTCGTCGCGGATCGACATCTCCGAGAGGGCCTGCTCGACGGTGGTGGCGGTGGTCCACAGCGGCTGATTCTTGCCGTCGACAGTCAGGTTCAGCCGGCGGCCATAGCGGACGCTGATCTGCTGACCGTCGGCCAGCTTCTCCCCGACGGCGGGGGCGACCTGGTCGTGCTCGCCGAGCTCGATGTTCTGGGCCTTGAGGACGTCACCGACGCTTCCCGACCAGGTGCGGACCTTCATGGGTACGCCGTCCTGGCTCACCTCGACGTCCTTGGCCATCGCCTGGCTGGCGCCGAAGACGCCACCGGAGGCCACCAGAACACCGCCGGCCACGGCCAGAGGAACTACCTTGCGCAACTCGACTCCCGAACACTGTTGTCGTGCCGAGGCCCGCATGCAGCACCACCCCGGATGTTTCGTCACGGAATGATAACTGCCTCGGCGCGTTTCCCAAAAACTTCCTGAGAAAGCCGTTCCGGTGCGGCTCTGCGGGTCAGCGGGCGTACGCCCGGAAGCGTCGCAGCCGCAGGCTGTTGCTGACCACGAACACCGAGCTGAGCGCCATCGCGGCACCGGCCAGCATCGGGTTCAGGAAGCCGAGCGCGGCCAGCGGGATCGCGGCGACGTTGTAGGCGAACGCCCAGAACAGGTTGACCCGAATGGTGCGCAGGGTGGCCCGGGAGAGCCGGATCGCGTCGGCGGCGAGCAGCAGGTCGCCGTGCACCAGGGTGAGGTCGGAGGCCTCGATCGCGGCGTCGGTGCCGGTGCCCATGGCGATGCCCAGGTCGGCGGTGGCCAGGGCGGCGGCGTCGTTCACCCCGTCGCCGATCATCGCCACCCTGCGGCCGTCGGCCTGCAGCCGGCGCACGGCCTCGACCTTGTCGACGGGCAGCACCTCGGCGATCACCTCGTCGATCCCGACCTCGGCGGCGACCCGGTGCGCGGCGGCGGCCGAGTCGCCGGTGAGCAGCACCGGGCGCAGGCCGAGGGCGACCAGCCGGGAGAGCGCCTCGGCCGAGGTTGGGCGTACCCCGTCGGCCACCTCGATCACCCCGACCGGGGCGCCGTCCGCGCTGACCAGCACGGCGGTACGCCCGGCGGAGCGCGCCTCGTCGAAGGCGGCTCGCAGCTCGTCGGGGAGGTCACCGGTGATCATCGACGCCCGACCGATGCCGATCCGGCGGCCCTCGACGGTCGCCTCTGCCCCGACCCCCGGCAGGTTCCGGAAGTCGGTCGCCTCGGGGGCTTTCCCCGATTCACGCTGGCTTAGCCTGTCGAAGCCCTGGACGATGGCCCGCGCGATCGGGTGCTCGGAGCCCTCCTCGACCGCCGCGGCCAGCCGGAGCAACTCGGCCTCGCCCAGCCCGGCGACGGGGCGTACGCCGACGACCGCCATCTCGCCGGTGGTGACGGTGCCGGTCTTGTCAAGCACCACGGTGTCGACCCGTCGGGTGTCCTCGAGCACCTCGGGTCCCTTGATCACGATGCCGAGCTGGGCGCCGCGTCCGGTGCCGACCAGCAACGCGGTCGGGGTGGCGAGCCCGAGCGCGCACGGGCAGGCGATGATCAGTACCGATACCGCGGCGGTGAACGCGAACGCGGTTCCGGCGCCGAGCAGCAACCAGACGGCCAGGGTGACGACCGAGAGCCCGATCACGATCGGCACAAAGACCGCGGAGATCCGGTCGGCCAGCCGCTGCACCTGGGCCTTGCCGGCCTGGGCGGACTCGACCAGCCGGGCGATCTGAGCCAACTGGGTGTCCTGGCCGACCCGGGTGGCGCGGACGACGATCCGGCCGTCGGTGTTCAGGCTGGCACCGATCACCTCGTCCCCGGGACCGACCTCGACCGGCACGGATTCGCCGGTCACGAGCGCGTTGTCGACGCTGGTACGCCCGGAGCTGACGATGCCGTCGGTGGCGACCTTCTCGCCCGGGCGGACCACGAACTCATCGCCCACCGCGAGTTGGTCTATGGGGACCCGGTGCTCGACGCCGTCGCGGAGCACGGCCACGTCGCTGGCGCCCAGGGTGAGCAGGGCGCGGACCGCCTCACCGGCGCGCCGCTTGGCCCGGGCCTCGAAGAACCGCCCGGCGAGGATGAAGGTGACGATGCCGCAGGCGGCCTCGAGATAGATGTTCCCCAGCCCGTCGCCCCGTTCGAGCCGCCAGCTGAACCCGTGGGTCATCCCCGGGTGCCCGGCGGAGCCGAAGATGAGGGCGACGACACTCCAGGCGTACGCCGCCAGGGAGCCCATGGAGATCAGCGTGTCCATGGTGGCGGCGCGGTGGCGGGCGTTCAGCAGGGCGGCGCGGTGGAAGCCACTGGCGGCCCACAGCACCACGGGGGTGGCCAGGCCGAGGCTGAGCCACTGCCAGCCGTTGAACTGCAGCGGCGGGACCATCGCCAGCAGGATCACCGGGAAGGACAGCAGGGCGCTGATGACCAGCTTTTCCCGCAGCGCGGCCACCGCGTCGTCCGGGGGCTCGGCGGCCCGGTCGGTGGGCAGGGTGGCGTGATAACCGGTCGCCTCGACGACCTTGATCAGCTCCTGCGGGCCGTGATCACCCGAGGAGTTGATCACGGCCTTCTCGGTCGCAAAGTTGACCGAGGCGCTGACCCCGTCGACCCGGTTGAGCTTCTTCTCGATCCGGGCGGCGCAGGAGGCGCAGGTCATCCCCTGGATGTCGAGCTCGATGGTCTGCGGCCGCTGCCGCGTCTGGGTCGTCATGATCAGTCTTTCTGGGCGTACGCCCGTCTCAAGCGGTTCAGGCGGGGGTGACCTGGTAGTCGCCCGCCTCGTCGACGGCCTCCGCCACCCGCTCCAGCTCGATCGGCTGGTCGGAGGTGATGGTCAGCCGGCCGCCCTGCAGCTCGACGGACACATCGGTGACACCGTCGATCGCGGACACCTCTTCGGTGACCGCCTGGACGCAGTGTCCGCAGGTCATCCCCGTGACGGTGTAGTTGCTGGTGGTCATGAATGATTCCTTTCGTCGGTGGTGGATGGTCAGCTGCGGACCAGTCGGGCGATCGCGGCCGAGGCCTCGTTGATCTTGGCCTGGCCGTCGGATCCGCCCGCCTCGATCGCGTGGGCGACGCAGTGGTGCAGGTGCTCGTCGAGCAGCCCCAGGGCCACGGATTCGAGCGCCTTGGTCGCCGCCGACACCTGGGTCAGGATGTCGATGCAGTACTTGTCCTGCTCGACCATCCGCTGCAGTCCGCGGATCTGCCCCTCGATCCGGCGCAGGCGCTTCAGGTGGGCCTCCTTGGTGTCGGAGTAGCCGCGGGCGACGGCAGCTTCGTCGCCCGACCCGGACGTCATCTCCATCTCCATGCCAACACCATACCCCCGTACCGTATGGACTTTCAACCGGGCCCAGGCTTTCATGATCGAAGTTATGCACAGACGCGGGGGATAAACACATCCCAGACGGCGGTGTCAAGCCCGAAGATGCAGGCCCAGACGGGGCAAAGAATTCTTCCGAGAATGTTTTGTCCACCGCACCCCGGCCGCGTTTCACCTAGTCAACTGCATGTTACTCGTGTGACTGCACAGAAGCCCACAGATTCATCCCCAACCCATGCACCGGCTGCACGGTGGTTCCCACAGGCTGTCCACACCCCCTGTGGACAACTCGGCTTTTCGCGGCCCCGGGAAGGGCGTACGGTGTCGAGGTCCGTGGTCCCGGAGAGCGTTCGCGCAGGGGCTGCAGATGCCAGGAAGCGGGACTGTCAGTGGGACCGGTTAGCGTTCCGGACGCGCCACTCGAGTGGTGCGGGAGGGGTTGGTAATGAGCGCCGAGGTCACGGACATCACCGATCAGGATTTCCGGTCCCGCGATTCCGATCGCGCGAGCATCGGGCGTACGCCGCCGCAGGACAATGAGGCGGAACAGTCGGTCCTGGGTGCGATGCTGATGAGCAAGGACGCGATCGCCGACGTGCTGGAGGTGTTGCGCGGGGAGGACTTCTATCGGCCGGCGCACGAGTTCATCTTCGACGCCATCCTCGACCTCTACGGCCGCGGCGAGCCCGCGGATGCGGTCACCGTCGCCAACGAGCTGGGCCGCAACGGACTGCTGCAGCGCGCCGGCGGCCACGTCTATCTGCACGACCTGCTGGCCACCGTGTCGATCGCGGCCAACGCCGGCTACTACGCCCAGATCGTGCACGACAAGGCGATCCTGCGGCGGCTGGTCGAGGCGTCGGTCCGGATCGCCCAGATGGGGTACGCCGGGGAGGGCGACGTCGCCGAGATCGTCGACAAGGCCCAAGCGACCGTCTATTCGGTGACCGACGGCAAGACCAGCGAGGACTACCAGCCGCTGGGCGACATCATGGAGGCCACCCTCGACGAGATCGAGGCGATCGGCTCCCGCTCCGGCGAGATGGCCGGGGTACCCACCGGCTTCGTCGAACTCGACGAACTCACCAACGGCCTGCACCCCGGCCAGATGGTGATCCTCGCCGCACGCCCCGCGGTGGGCAAGTCGACTCTGGGGTTGGACTTCGCGCGCGCGTGCTCGATCAAGCACGGTCTGTGCTCGGCGATCTTCTCCCTCGAGATGAGCAAGGTGGAGATCGTGATGCGGCTCCTCTCGGCCGAGGCGCAGATCCAGTTGAACCACATCCGCAAAGGCACGATGAACGAGGACGACTGGCAGCGTCTGGCGAACAAGATGGCGGCCATCTCCGAGGCGCCGCTGTTCATCGACGACTCCCCCAACCTGACGATGATGGAGATCCGCGCCAAGGCCCGCCGGCTCAAGCAGCGCCACGACCTCAAGCTGATCGTGATCGACTACCTGCAGCTGATGACGTCGGGCAAGAAGGTCGAGTCCCGCCAGCTCGAGGTCTCCGAGTTCTCCCGGCAGATCAAGCTGTTGGCCAAGGAGCTGCAGGTGCCGGTCGTGGCGATGTCGCAGCTCAACCGTGGCCCCGAGCAGCGCACCGACAAGAAGCCGATGGTCTCCGACCTTCGCGAGTCAGGCAGTTTGGAGCAGGACGCCGACATCGTACTGCTGCTGCACCGCGAAGACATCTACGACAAAGAATCCAACCGTGCGGGCGAAGCCGACTTCATCGTCGCCAAGAACCGAAACGGGCCCACCCGCACCGTGGTGACCGCCTTCCAGGGCCACTACTCGCGGTTCGTGGACATGCAGCTCTGAGTGCGATTCGAGTCGACGGACAACGGGTCAGGCGTCGCGGCGTTCCGCACGATCGCCTGCCTGCTGATGGCCCGGCTCGGTTTCGGACGCGCGGTTCCCCGCCCAGGCGGCGAGCAGAACGAGCCCGTCGGCGCTCGGGCTGCCCGGTTCAGCGGTGTACCGGGATCAAGCCCGGTGACAGCGTGACCGTGATCGGTGACGGCGCGGTCGGCCTCATGGCCGTCCTCTCCGCCAAGCGGCTTGGCGCCAAGCAGATCGTCCTGATGGGTCGTCACACGGATCGAACCAACCTGGGCCGAGAGTTCGGCGCGACCGACGTCGTCGTCGAGCGCGGTGAGGAAGGCGTTTCGAAGGTCCGTGGGCTCACCGGCGGCCACGGGTCGCACGCGGTTCTCGAGGCCGTCGGACATCTGCCCGCCCACGAGCAGGCATACGGCGTCGTCCGACCCGGCGGGGTCATCAGCCGGGTCGGTGTCCCGCAGTATGAGGAGGCTCCGATCGGGTTCGGCAGCTTGTTCCGCCACAACATCCGCCTCGCTGGCGGGCCGGCTCCGGTGCGTGCGTACATCGACGAACTGATGCCCGACATCCTTGAGGGACGGATCAACCCGGGCACGGTCTTCGACGCGGCAACCGACCTCGAGGGCGTACCCGGGGGGGATCGCAACATGGACGAGCGCAAGAGCCCGAAAGTGCTCATCCGCCCCTGAGCAACGCCGCGACCATGGGTGAGTCACTCAACCTCACGCGAACGTATGGGTTCCGATACGCATGCTCGATGGCTGAATCCACGACGCTGTCCAAGGTCCTGGCCTCGGCGGCGCCGCTCCAGGAAGTGCTCGCGGACGCCGTCCTGTCGGGGGATCGGCGGCCGCCCACTATGCGCGGCATCGTGAATCCTTCGTCCCCGACCACGTCTTGCAGCATCTGGCGGATCGGTACGCCGACGTCGTCGAGGCGGTCGAGGCAACGGATGGGTGGGTGACCTGACGCCTTGCCGAATCCACGGGGGGTCACTCGACGAGGCTCCGCTGTACCCGCCTCTCCAACGGGGAACGCCTCGTGGCGGGTCGCCGACTGACCGGTTTCTCCTGGCGCGAGGAGGTCCTGGCCCGCGTGCACAAGCTCGTTCCCTACAACATCGAGGAGGAGATCCAGCAGGGCGGCGCCAGGTATTCCAAGGCGATGATCCCGTTCGTCTCGAACACCGTCGTCGACGGCAACCTGGTCACCGGCCAGAACCCTGCGTCGGCGAAGGAGACCGCCACCAAGGTCGTCGCCCTGCTCTGACGCCGCACCGGTCAGCGTGCGCGGCGGAAGTGCATCGCCACGACTCCGTTGCCGAACGGCTTCGCCGAGAGCAGCTCGAGCCGGCGCGCCTCGGGCAGCCCCGCCGCATACAGGGTGGGTCCGTGGCCGGCGATTCTGGGTTGGACGAGCAGCTTGTACTCATCGATCAGGTCCAGCCGGTCGAGTGCTGTCGCGAGACCTGCGCTTCCCAGCAGGACACCGTCCGGGGTGGAGTCCTTGACGCGCTGGACGCCAGCCCGCAGATCGCCCTCGAGGTGGTGGCTGTTGGCCCAGGGAAAGTCGGTACGCGTCGAGGAGACCACGTATTTGGGTTTGGCCTCCAGATCGGCGGCCCATCTACGTTCGCCCGGGGAGGCCTCGACCTCACCGCGGGCCACGGCCGGCCAGGCGCTCTCCATCAGCTCGTAGGTCACGCGACCCCACAACATCGCCCCGCTCGCGTTCATCAGCCCGGTGAAGTAGGCATGCGTGTCCTCATCGGCGATCCCCACCTCGTGGTCGATGCAACCGTCCAGGGTGACGTTGAGGCAGAAGGTGAGTAGTCCCATGGCGGGTTCCTTTCGGGTGTTGGAGACTGGCGCCTCCAAATCCAGTCTCGCTGGTCCCACCCCTCGGCACTTCTCCGAACGTGCGCTCTCCTGCCGCAGGAGGCATGGCGCTCACTCGTCGGGAACGGTCCCCACCTGTTTCGCCGGTACGCCGACGACGATGGCTCCGGCGGGGACGTCCTTGGTGACCACGGCGCCAGCGCCGATCGCGGCCCCGTCGCCGGTCGTGATGCCGGGCAACACGGTGACGTTGGCACCGAACCACACGCCGGTCCCGATCACCACCGGGGCCGGATCATGTCCGCACGCCGGCTCGGCCGGATGTCGTGGTTGAGCGTGGTGATCACCGCGTTGTGCCCGATCAGCGAGCCGGCTCCGATGTCGATACCGCCCTGGTCCGGGAAGCGACAGCCGCTCCCGCTGGCCGCTCTCAGCACACCCCCGGTACGAGTGGTGCCCACCCCTGCCGATCGGCAGGTGCCGCGGAAAGGTCGACCTCGAAGGTGAAGCACCGGTTGGAGGTCGTGGTGGTGCCGACGTGGGTCAGGTCCGGTGCGCTCGCCTGGACGCGCACTCGGCCGACCGCCCGGCCGTCGCGCTCATTCAGTTGCAGCAGCTCGGCCGAGGCGCGATGTTCTCCCCTTTCCCAGTCCCGTGACGTCTTTTCCACGGCGGCGGCGACCTCGCGTACTCCCCGCGGCTCACGTCTGGGTTGGGTCCCGTCGGCGTTGCGGGCGAGCAGCCACCACAATGCGAAGTCCAGCTCGGTCCGCAGCGCCTCCACCGCCTGGCGTGATTCCGCGGCGCGGCCCCAGGTCGGCGCCGAGTCGTCCGGCAGTTCGCCGGCCAGCTCGTGCGGGCACGTCACCGCACGCACCGTCACCGAGCCAGCCGACTCCAGCTTTGCGCAGGCGGAGCCGATCGCTGTGCGGTTCCGGTTGAACGGCTCGGGTCCCGGGCGGGTACGCCGCCACAGCGCGATCGTCGCCACCTCGGGGGATGCCTCGATCACCCGATAGACCATGGCGCGGCCGATGAACCATTCCCGCAGCCCGTCAGTTGGCTCGGCCAGGTGACGCAGGTCCGCCAGCTGCGCCAGCCCCGGCGCCTCGGTCAGCGTGGACACTTCCGCCCGCAGCTGTTTCGACACGGCCGCACGCTCCGCCACCTCGCTGGTGCACCCGGCCAGCAGGGTCGTGGCGGTCGCCAAGCCCACCAGTCGAATCAACGCTCGCGCTCTCACCACCGGCACGCTAGGCGACGCTCAAGAGTCGCGTCCCATGCCGCCGCTTCTCGCATTCAGCTTGAACCGGCCCGTACAGTCCCGAAAAGTCTGTCCATCAAAGGACATCTGATCGGGAGCGTCGTAGGTCTGCGTGAACGAACGTCCCTGCTCCAGTGCGGCCGCGGCCGTGAATACCTTGAACGTCGAACCGGCCTGATAGCCCTCGGCCCCACCCAGGTCCTCCCCTGACGCGGCTCCTCCGACGGCGTAGTTGTAGTAGGTCTGACCGGCCGCCGCGTCGTCACCCATCGTCCGCCGGTTCTGTGCCATGGCAAGGATCAGTCCGCTTCCGGGTTTGATCATCGTCATCGTCGAGATGACTGGATCTCGCGCGTCCACAGTGTTTGCGATGGCTCGCTCGGCGGCGTCCTGGGTGGCCGGGTCGATCTCGGTCTCGATCGTCAGCCCGCCGCGCTTCAGGGTCTCCAGCCGTTCGGCCGGGGTGTTACCCAGGGCCGGCAATCGCTGCAGCGACCGCTTCACATAGTCACACAGGAAGGGATAGCGGGTTCCCTGGCAGCCGTTCGTCTGGCGTTGCACTCGGGAGCGATCGAAGGGCGTACGCCGGGCCGCATCCAGGTCGGTGGGGGTGGCGAGCCCCAGCTGACCGATCCGCCCGAGCACCACGTCGCGGCGGTCGCGGGCGATGGTCGGCTGGTGCACCGGGTCGGTCGCCACCGGATTCTGCACCAACCCGGCGAGCATCGCCGACTGAGCCAGGTCGAGGTCCTTGGCGCCGACGTCGAAGTAGTGGCGGGCTGCCGCCTCGACCCCGTAGGAACCGTCGCCATAGTAGGCCAGGTTGAGATAACGCTCGAGGATCTGCTCCTTGTTCAGCCGCTTCTCCAGCGCCACGGCATACCGGAGCTCCTGGATCTTTCGAGAGACCGACTTCTCCTGGGCCCTCGCCACCCCGGCATCGTCCCCGCTCTCGCTGGCCTGTTGGATCAGCACCATCTTCACGTATTGCTGGGTGAGCGAGGACCCACCCTGGGTGGCCTCACCTCCCGAGCCGTTGCGCACCAGCGCGCGAAGGGTGCCTCGAGTGTCGAGCGCGCCGTGCTCGAAGAACCGATGATCCTCGATCGCCACCTGGGCCATCCGCATCACCGGGCTGATCCGACCCAGCGGCACGTAGACGCGGTTCTCGTCCCAGAACGTGGCCAGCACCTCGCCGTTGGCCATCAGCACCCGCGAGCGCTCCGCCTGCGGTGGCGTCTCCAGTTCCGCCGGCACCCTCGCCATTGCGGTCGTCGCTGCTTTGGCCGTCGACGCGGACGCACCGACCAACGGGATGGCCAGCCCGGCGACGAGCAGTCCCGCCAGCACACTGATCACGACGGCCATCACCAGGCTGTAACAGAAGGAGAGGAAGCGCATGCCCGGACGCTAGGTCGCAGCCGCTGTCCCATTCCATGAACGAAGAAGCGCCGATCCATCGCAACCGGCGATCAGTCGCTGGTTTCACCGCGCCGCATCGCGTTCACCGCCAGCCGCGCCGTTTCACCGATCGCCCAATCCCAACGGTGGTGGGCGGCGCGGTCGCGCCGGCGGCTGAAGACCGCGACGGCGTACCGGCTGCCATCGGGATACGTGACCACGCCGATCTCGTGGCGGTGGTCCTGCACGGTGCCGGTCTTGCCAGCGACGACGATGTCCTCGGCCGGAAACCCGCTGGCCAGTCGGTGGGTCCACACCTGGCGCTGCATCAGGTCACGGAGGTGTGCGCAGCCCGGCGCACTGGCTGCCTCGTCGGCCCAGATCCGGGCAAGCAGCCTGGTCGCGCCGCGCGGAGTCGCCCGGCAGGCGCGTGGACCGTCGACGGCGCCATCCCCGAACTCCACCCGGTCGTAGAGGTCGCGGGTCGGCTCGCCCAACCAGACCTCTCCTGGTTCGACGACCTCGCGCAGACTGGCCCTGATCCGGTCCGCGCCGATCGCGTCCCAGATGGCGTCCGCGGCGGCGTTGTCGCTGATCGTCAGGGCCAGGTACGCCGCGTCCCGCAGCGACATGGTGACCGAATCGGACATCGCCGAGATTCCGGTAGTGCCTCGAGTACGCCCGTCCGGGCGCAGCACCCGCGGTTGGTCCAGGTCGACAAGGCCGCGTTCGGCGGCCCGGTGCAGGGCAACGGCCAACGGCACCTTCGCGACGGACGCGAGCGGCCAACTCTCGTCGGAGTCGATCCCCAGCTCGGCCGCAGAGTCGAGGTCGCGGACGTGTACGGCCCCCTCGATCTCGACCCCGGCCCACAGATCGAGGATTCGGGCCAGTGTTCCCGTCGCCACCGGCGTCCGGGCCGCCGGTTGCGGCGCGACCTCGGCCTCCAGTGCCGCGGCCACGGCGCGCATCACCGCACCGAGGTCGTGTGGGTGGCGTCCCGGGGCCCAGCGCAGTTCGAGCTCGCGGCGCAGCGGCGTACCCGCCAGTGGCACCCAGACCAGCCCGGCGTCCGCGGCGTGCCGGGGGTCAGTCAGGCAGACCGCACCCGCCCACGCGCGAGCCAGCGCCGAGACGGGGGCCTGGCCCCATTCGATCCACTCGGCGTCCAAGCCGTGCCGGTCCAGCTGGGCGGCGAGCTGGGCGCGGCGCGGTTCGTCCTCATCGAGCACCAGTACGCGCTCCTCGTTGAGGTCGCTGGGGTGCACGGTCGCCATCGACGCCAGCGGATGATCCGCCGCCAGCGCCGCTCCCAGCGGCAGCGAGACATCCCCCTCGGCGGGTGTCACCAGCAGCACCGCGTCCACGCTGCCGGCGGCAAACCTGCGTTCCCGCTCGGGCGGTGGCAGCGGAACCGTGCGCACGCCGCGGGGCGCATAGCAGTCGGCCAGTGTCCTGGCCAGCACGGCCAGCCGTTCGGGTGCGAAGGTGGGCGGGACCAGGATTTCGACCCCGCTCGTGTTGGCCGGCTGCAGGTCAGCAGCGATGTGGTCGGCGCTGTCCACCAGAGCGGCCGCCCGTTCCCCCAGCAGCCTGCCCTGCTCGGTGACCCGGATGCCCCGCCCGTCCTTGACGACCAGAGGTACGCCAAGCGCGGCCTCCAGCGCCTTCACCCGCTGGCTCAGCGCCGGCTGCGCCAGGTCGAGCCGTTCGGCGGCGCGACCGATGTGCCCCTCCTCCGCGACGACCGCGAAATACCGCAGGTGCCTCAACAGATCCACGGGTCGATCCTGCCAGTCGCAACAGGACGCCACTCATTGCGTCACGCGATCAATCAGGCCCGCTTCACACAGGCAGGTCATAACGGCCCCGATCAAAGGCCGTCAGCGGCGCTCCGTAGATTTGCCGCATGACCGGATCAACCTTTGACCTTGGCTCCTCGGAAGCGCCGGCCGAAGCCGTCGCCCGCCGACTCGACGACGACATCATCGGCTGGTTCACCACGGTCCGCGCCGACGGCCGTCCGCACGCGGTGCCCGTCTGGTTCCTGTGGTGGAACGATCGCGCGCTGGTGATGAGCGAACCGGACACCGTGAAGGTGCGCAACCTCCGCCGCGCCCCTCACGCGCTGCTGCATCTGAACGCCGACGCAGCCGGCGACGGGATCGTCGTGCTCGAAGGGAAGGCGCGGATCAGCGACCGCAGCTCGACCGACTGGCTGCCCGACCTCCGCGACCCCTACACCGACAAGTACGCCGAAGCGATGGTCAACTTCGGGATGGGCATCGACGACATCGCCGAGCGGTTCTCCACCGTCATCGAGCTGACCCCAACCAAGCTCACCGCCTGGTGAGGGCAGACGCTTCCGGTCTGGCTTGGGCGCCGAATCTGCGCCCGCAGCCCCACGGAATGAGCGCGATGTCTCCAACTCATGGATTCTGCGCGAGCCCTCGCCTCCTGCCCATATTTGTGCAATCCTCCAACGTGACCCCATGAGCGCCTCCGTCCCCGCCACCGCCCACGCGTACGCCCGTCTGCGGGACGAGTCCGCGCTCACGCTGCTCAAGGGTGACAACCTCGCCCCCACTGCCGCCATCCTCGCCTCCCACTTCGGCGGTGCCCACCGCGTCCTGCCGGCGGCGGAGTTCACCGCTTCCGTCGACGCCGACCTGTCGCTGTTGCGCGACAGCGGGTTCGACCTGCCCCAGACCGCGCAGGAATACCTCAGCGAATGGGTACGCCGGGGCCACCTGGTCCGGCGCCCCGGTGAGAGCCGGGAGGAGACCGTCGAACTCTCCGCCGGCGCAGCGGCCGCACTCGCGTTCCTGGACTCACTCGAGGCGCCACGCGTCGCGGTGACTTCCTCGCGCTTCGCCAACGTGGCCGATCTGTTGTCGAATCTCGCCCGGGACACCGACCCGGACGCCGCAACCCGCCTGGAGGCATTGCTTGCCGAACGCGACCGGTTGGATGCCGAGATCGACCGGGTCGAACGCGGTGAGTTCGATCCGCTCGACCCGGCCGCCGCCCACGAACGGCTCGCCGACATCCTGTCGCTGGCCGGTGAGATCTCCACCGACTTCTCCCGCGTCAGCGCGGATCTCGAAACGCTGAACCGGGACCTCAAGGACCGCATCATCCGCTCCACCTCTTCCCGCGCCGAGGTGCTCGAGGAAGTCTTCACCGGTGTCGACCTGATCGAGGATTCGCCAGCAGGGCGTACCTTCCGGGCCTTTCACGCGGTTGTCCTGGACCCCGAGCGCGCCGAATCGTTCGATGCCGCGGTGGCCAGCATCCTCGATCGCCCCTTTGCCCGGGACGTCACACCGCACCAGCGCTTCGTGCTTCGAGAACTGCTCACCAACCTGCAGCAGGACGCCGGGACGGTCCGCTCCACGATGACCGGACTGTCCCGCAGCCTGCGCCAATTCGTCCAGACGCGGTCATGGCAGGACCACCGCCGCCTGGAGGACGCCATCACTGCGGCCCAGCGGGCCGTTCTCGACGCGCTGCGCACCCTCAGCCCGCTCACCGGTGCGCGTCACGAACTCACCACGACCTCGATTCCGCTGTCTTCGATCGGCTCGTGGGCACTGCACAATCCCGGAGACGTACGCTCCACCGCAGCGTTGGTCAGGGTTCCGGCGGGCACCGTCGACCTGGCCGCGCTGCGCCACCGAGTACGCGAGAGTGAGATCGACTTCGCCGAGCTCACCGGCCACGTCGCGACGAGCCTCGCCACGCGGACAACCGCCACCGTGGGGGAGGTCCTGATCGACCACCCCGCAACCCAGGGTCTGGCTTCGGTGATCGGCCTGCTGTCGCTCGCCGAGCGCCATGGCACCTCGACCGGTGGCACCGAGCCGTTGCGCTGGCAGAGCGTGAGCGGCAGTCGTCGCGTCGCGCTCGCCCCACGCCATCTGTTCACCACGCCCCCGGAAGAATGGGATCGATGACCGAGCACCCCGAGCGCGACGCGTCGGTTTCGGATGAGACGCTCGCACCTCACCAATTGACCCGCGACGACCACGGGCGGCTGCCCGACGACAGCCGCCGCGCCATGGTTCAACTGCTCCGAGGCCCTTATGTCCATCACGAGCGCCATGCCGGTTTGTGGCGGGCGATCGTGCGCGACGAGGCGGCGATCCGCGAGCTGCTTGGCAATCTGTACCTGCAGCTCAGCCTCGACCACGAGCGCGGTCTCGCGTTCGTCGCCAACGCCGAGCTGGCCGAACTGGCCACTCCGAAGGTCGTCCGCCGGACCCCGCTCACGCTTCTCGACACCGCACTGGTACTGCTGCTTCGCGTACGCCTGCTCCGCGACGCCAGCCCGAGCGGCCGCGTATTCATCGGCCGCGACGAGATAGATGACGAACTGGCGCCCTATCGCCCCGTGACCAACACCGATGCCAGCACCTTCGCCAAGCGGATCAACGCGTCGGTCGAGAAGATGAAGAAGGCGTCGGTGCTCCTCGGCACCGCCGAGGACGACCGGTTCGAGATCTCGCCGGTGCTCACGCTGGTGTTCGACGCCGAACAGGTGCAGGCCGTGACCGAGGAGATCTCCGCCCTCGTGGAGGTCGCTGGCAGAGCCGTGCGAGCGGCACCTGACGAGGAAGCCGCGGACGACCCGGAGTCGATCGGTGACGACGTCGACTCCGACGAACCCGCCCCGGTCGCGCGCCGCGCCGCGGACCTGAGCGACCATGACGAGGGAGCCCGATGAGCCTGCCCCAACACCACCTCGTCCGGATCCAGCTCGCGAACTGGGGCACGTTCCACGGCTACCACGACCTGCCCGTCCCGAACCGTGGGCTGTTGATCACCGGTGACTCCGGCACCGGCAAGTCGACACTGCTCGACGCGATGGCCACCCTGCTGGTACCCCCTCGGTGGAGCGCGTTCAACGCGGCCGCAAACCAGGGTGGGGCCGGGGACCGGTCGCGGACGTTGGCGACCTATGTCCGCGGCGCCCACGGGCGTGGCACCGACGAGGCGACCGGACAGGTCACGGTGAACCACCTGCGCGGCGCCGAGGCGACCTGGAGCGGGGTCGCCCTGACCTACGCCCACGCCGACGGACGCGTGACCACCCTCGTCCAGTTGTTCCACTTGGCTCGGCACAAGAACCAGGCGACGGACGTGAGCCGGCTGTTCCTGCTGTGTGAGGAGGCCGTCAACCTCGACGAGCTGGCGGCGTACGCCGAGAACGGCCTGACACCCCGCCGCATCGCCGCCGATCATCCTGCCTGGCACCACACGAGCACCTATTCGGTCTTCTCGAGTCGGATGCAGCGCCGACTGGGAATCGGCGGCGAGCAGGCGCTCCGCCTGCTGCACAAGACCCAGTCGGCCAAGAACCTGGACAACCTGAACCAGCTGTTGCGCGACTTCATGCTCGACGAACCGGTGACGTTCAAGCAGGCCGCCGACGCCGTCGACCAGTTCGTCGAGCTGTCCCGGGCCCACGCCTCCGTGGTCGACGCACGCCAACAGGTGGCGTGCCTGTTTCCCCTGCGTGAGCACGCAGCCACGCACGCCCAGGCCGATGCGGCCTTGACCCGGCTGGATCACCAGGCCGTCCACCTCGCGACCCATGTGCTCGACCTTCGAGTACGCCTCCGCGATCGCGATCTGGCGACCTGGCGTACCGCGGCTCGGGCAACCGCACAGGAGCTCGCGGAGGCGAACGAGCGGGCTCGACTGGCCCAGGAGCACCGCGACGCCTGCGCCGCCGCCGTCGCGGGTATCGCCGGCGACCTGCCCGCCCTCGAACAGGTGGTCCAGGCTCGCTCTGGCGCTCTCGAGTCGGTACGGCGCGAGTGGGACCGCCTGTCCCGGCTGGCGACCCGCGCCCGCCTCTCGGTGCCCGACACCGCGGCCGGGTACGCCGGGTGGCAGGACGACCTGCGCCGTTCCCGTGCCCAGCTGGACCTGACCGAGGCTGGTCGCGAGCTCAGTGTCGCGGTGTCGCAACGCAGCCAGATCGCGGCGCAAGAGCACGACCTGCAGCGCGAGCTGCAGCTGCTGAACCAGCAGGGCTCCAACCTCGGCGCGGCACTGCTCCAGGTCCGCGCCCAGCTCTGCGACGCCCTGGGCGTGCCGACCGACCGACTGCGGTTCGCCGGTGAGCTGATCGACGTCAGCGAGGCGTACGCCGGTTGGCAGGGTGCCATCGAACGGGTGCTGCGCCCATTGGCCCAGACGCTGCTGGTCCCCCATGACCTCTATCGCCCGCTCGCTGCAGAAGTCGACGCCACCTGGCTGAGGACCCGCCTGGTGTACGCCCGGCTGACCGCCACGCGCCGTGACCGCGACCTGCCCGACCCGTCGGCCGCCTCGCTGCTGCACCGCATTGAGGTGGCCGACGGCGAACAGCAGGCCTGGCTGCGGCTTCGGTTGGCCGAGGCGTACGACTATGACTGCGTCGATTCCGTGGATGAGTTCGCCACCTCCTCACGGGCGGTCACCGCGGCGGGCCAGATCAAACACGGGGCGAGCCGGCACGAGAAGGATGACCGTTTCCGCATCGACGACCGGACCCGCTGGATCCTCGGATCCACCACGACCGCAAAGAAGGAAGCGCTCGAGGCTGCACTGGCCGCGACCCGCGCCGAGCTCCAGACGGCGGACGCGACCATGATGCGGGCCCAGACCGAGCGCGACGAATTGCGCGACCGGGCCGGTCTGATCGACGACATCCTCGAGGTGAACTGGTCGTCGGTCGACGTGGCCAGCGCCGAGAGGGCATTCGATCAGGCCCGGCGGGCGGTCGACGATCGGCGCCGAAACAACAGCGAGCTCAGCCGAGCGACCGCACAGCTCGATCGGGCCACCGGGGACCTGGCTTCCGCCCTCGACGCGACCCGGCGCTGTCACACCGCGCACAGCAGGGCCGAGCAGCGCGTCGCCGAGGGGGAACAGGAACAGACCCGGTGGCGGGCCGACCTCGCCGAGCGCGAACCGGTGCCCGAGGCCGTGACCGAGTCGCTGGCCGCCGACTGGGGACTGGCGGACGCCGCCGACGATCTGGACGCTGCTGCCCGGCGGGCTGGCGACGGTATCGGTGAACGGCGACTGGCCGAGCAGGAACGCCGCGCCCGCGCCGCGAATCTGTCCGGGAAAGTCATGCAGGCCTACAAATTTCGCTGGGCCGAGCGGACCGGTGACCTCGCGCCAGAGATGGCGTACGCCGACGAATTCCTCACTCGGCTCACCGAGCTGGAGGAGGACGGTCTACCGCAGTTCGAGGAACGGTTCTTCGACATGCTGCAGACCCAGTCCCGCAACAACGTCGGTCAACTGGCCCGTCAGCTGAGAACTGCCCGCCGCGAGATCCGTACCCGGATCGAGCCGATCAACGAGTCGCTGCTGCGCAGCCAGTTTGCCCCCGGCCGCTTTCTGCAGGTCAAGGTGGTCGACCGCATCCTGCCGGTGGTCGCCGACTTCCTGACCGAGCTGACCGCCATCACCACCGACTCTCTGGCGGACCTCCAGACGCTCCCCGATCAGGCCGAAGGACGGCACGCCGCGGAGGAACGCTTCGATCGGATGAAGGCCCTGCTCGATCGCCTTGCCTCCCAGGATTCCGCCGACGTCCTGTGGCGCCGACAGGTGCTGGACACCCGCCAGCACGTCGAGTTCGTGGCCCGGGTGGTCGACACCGACGGCCGGGAGACCGACGTGTTCACAGATTCCGGTGGCCTGTCGGGTGGTGAGCGGCAGAAGCTGGTCACGTTCTGCCTGGTGGCTGCGCTGCGTTACCAGCTCGCCCGCGACGGCGCCGCGTGGCCCGAATATGCGTTGGTCGTGCTGGACGAGGCTTTCGACAAGACCGATCCCAGTTTTACTCGTGCTGGGCTCGAAGTCTTTCGGGAGTTCGGTTTCCAACTGCTCCTGGCCACCCCGATGAAGATGCTGCAGACACTGGAGGACCACGTCGGCGGGGCGGCAGTGGTGTCGATGGACGCCGGTCACCATTCGCGGCTGTCGGTGCTCACCTTTGACGAGGGTGAATCCGAGCAGGAGCCCAAGGGGACCGGACCGGCCCAGGACTCCCTGCTGTGAGGACGATTGCGGACGTCGGCACACTGGCGAGCGTGCGCTATCGCCGACGCTTGGGTGACTGGTTCGCCGCCGAGGACCTCGCCGTCACGGAGAAGTGGACACTGCCGCTGCATCCGCCGACCGAGCGGGAGGTGGTGGCCGACCCGGACCGGGTGGCCGAGTGGTTGGCGTCCTGGCGACGCGCCGACGAACTCCCCGGGGTGGCCGTCACCTGGCAGCGTCGCCAATGGGCGACGCTGGGTCCCCAGTCCGTCCCGGTACGAGTGAGCATGCTCGGTCCTGCCCCCGTGTCGGCTCTCGCGGGGCTCACCGACGAGTGGGCCCGCCTCACGGCGTACGCCTCGTCGCTGCGGGAAACCTGGCCGGACGCGGCCTACCTGCCCGATGGACTGCGTGCGGCGGCGACGCGTCTGGCCAGGCTGGACTCCGCAGATCTCGCTCGGTTGACGAGGGTCACCGGGTGGCTGTTGACCCATCCGCACGCTCACCTGCGCCCGCGCGAGCTTCCCATTCCCGGGGTCGACACCAAGTGGCTGGAACGCCACCGCCGACTGGTGGATTCGCTCGTCGCGGCGGTCACCGGCAGTGCGGGGGCCGATCTGGTTGCCGAGGCACAGCGGTTCCGCGTTCGGGTGCTGGACCAGGGGTTGGTCCGCCACGGCACGCCGCGCGACCTGACGGCGACGGTCGAGGAACTCGACCGATGGGAAGTCGCTCCAACGAGCGTTCTGGTCGTGGAAAACCTTGCCTCGTTGGCTTCGCTGCCGGAGATCGCCGGGACGATCGCTGTGCACGGGCGCGGGTACGCCGTGACACAACTCGCTCGCATCCGTTGGGTGGCACGAAAACCCGTCGCCTATTGGGGTGACCTGGACAGCCACGGGTTCGCCATTCTGGGCCGTTGTCGTGATGCTCTGCCGCAGACCCGCTCAATGCTGATGGATCGAGCCACGCTCCGTGCCCACGCCCACCTGGCCGTCTCCGAACCGGTTCCCTATCGAGCCGTCGTGCTGGGGTTGACTCCGGAGGAAGCGGCGACGTTGGCGCTGATCCGCGAGAACGATCTTCGCCTCGAGCAGGAACGGCTGGATCGCACAGGCGCACACGACCTGCTGACCCGACGCCTATCGATATAATGACCCGCACCGCCCGGACCTGAGGAAGACCGATGAACAACACCCGCTCCCTGGCCCTCGTGACCGGCGCGTCCGCCGGGATCGGCCGCGAGATCGCCTGTCTGCTCGCCGAGCGCGGCCACGACATCGTCGGCGTGGGCTCCAGCGGCCGCATCACCGAGCTCGAATCCCGCCTCGGCGGGGTGCAGTTCTTCCCGGTGCAGGCGGATCTGGCCACCCGGGCCGGTGTCGACAGCGTGTGGGAGCAGGTTCAGGCACTTGGCCGCCCCTTGGAGGTCGCCGTGTTGAACGCCGGCCGCAGTCTCGGCGGCGGCTTCGTCGACACCGACCTCGAGGACGAGCTGCAGTTGCTCGCATTGAACGTCACGGGCAGGTGCTGCTGGCCAAGCACGTCGTCAGGGCGATGGCGGCCCGCCGCAGCGGACGCATCCTGATCACCACGTCGATGTCGGCGCTGACCCCGACTCCCTACGAGTCCATCTACGGCCCGACCCGGGCGTTCATGTTCAGCTTCGCCGAGGGATTGCGCGAGGAGATGAAGGAATACGGGGTGTCGGTCACCGCGCTGCTCCCCGGCGCCACCGCGACCGACTTCCACCAGACCGCGGGCATGGGCAACACCATGTTCGGTTCAAACGACTGGAAGAACGATCCGGTTGTCGTGGCCACCCGCGGTGTCGACGCCCTGTTCGCGGGCAAGGGCCACGTGATCGGCGGCGACCGGAAGACCCGACGCCAGGCACTGCTCAACAAGCTCACTCCCGAGAGCGTCAAGGCAGCCAGGTTCGCGAAGAGCAGCCGCCCCTCCCATTGACCGCGGGCCACCGCCCGGATTTCGCGCACGCTGCCCGCCCCAAAGGAGGACACCATGGCACGGCACCGCATCTTCGACACCGCGTACGCCGACATCCACCCGCACTATGTGACCAAGGTGGAGCGCAAGGGGCGCACAGTCGACGAGCTGCAGCAGGTGATCCGCTGGCTGACCGGTTATGACACCGCCGGCCTGCAGCAGGCGATCGACGACAAACGAACCCTGGAAGAGTTTTTCGGGCAGGCGCCGGAGATCAACCCCAACGCCAGGCTGATCACCGGCTCCATCTGCGGCCACCGGGTGGAGGAGATCGAGGACCCGCTGATGCAGCAGATCCGCCAGCTGGACAAGCTGGTCGACGAGCTGGCCAAGGGACGGCCGATGGAGAAGATTCTGCGCTCTTGACCTCGCGGGTCAACCGCCAAATTCCTTGATCATTTGCCCTCGCGTCGCGCACACCCGCATTCCTTCGTTGGGCGTGACGCACCGGTGGAGGATCCGGCGGTTGCCCCCAGTGAGAGAATGGAGTGATGGACCGAACCCTGGATCGGCAGAGCCCGCCCGAGGTGGCGTGGGACAACAGCTTCGTCCGCGACCTCGGCTGGCTGGGGATGCGGACCGATCCGGTACCGGTGGCGTCCCCCTCGCTGCTCGCCCTTGACGACGAACTGGCCCGCGAGCTCGGACTCGACCCCCAGTGGCTGCGCTCCGCCGACGGCGTCGCCGTGCTGGCCGGCAACGCCGTGGCCCCCGGCTCGGAGCCGATCGCCCAGGCGTACGCCGGACACCAGTTCGGACAGCTCAGCCCGATGCTGGGCGACGGCCGGGCGCACCTGCTCGGCGAACTCGTGGACACCAGCGGTCGCCGCCGGGACGTCGCGCTCAAGGGCTCCGGCCGGACCCCGTTCTCCCGCGGCGGCGACGGACGCGCCGTGGTCGGACCGGTGATCCGCGAATATCTGGTCAGCGCGTTCATGCACGCCGTCGGCATCCCGACCACCCGATCACTGGCCGCCGTCGCCACCGGGGAACGCGTCCTGCGCGAGCGCCCGCTGCCCGGTGCCGTGCTGACCCGCGTCGCCGCCTCGCACCTGCGCGTCGGCACCCTGGTGCTGCTGGCCACCAAGGGGTCGCGTGAGCAGCTCGCCGCCGGAGTCGAGTACGCCCGGGCCCGGCACTACCCCGACCTGCCGGCGGACGACCCGATGGCGTTCCTCGCCGCCGTCGTCGAACGACAGGCCCGCCTCGTGGCCGCGTGGATGAGCGTCGGCTTCGTGCACGGGGTGATGAACTCCGACAACATGACACTGTCGGGCGAAACCATCGACTACGGCCCGTGCGCCTTCCTCGACGCCTACGACCCCGACCGCTGGTTCAGCAGCATCGACCACGCCGGCCGCTACCGGTTTGCCGCGCAGCCGCTGATGGCCCAGTGGGATCTGGCCCGGCTCGCCGAGGCGGTGATCCCCCTGGTCGACGGCGACCCGAACGATATCGTCGCCCAGGCACAGGCGATCATCGAGTCGTTCACCGCGACCTACGAGCAGGAGCTGCAACGTCGGTTCGCTGCCAAGCTCGGACTGCCGGACGCCCAGGCCGACGACGACGCCCTGGTCGCCGAGTTGCTGAGCATCGCGGAGGCCGAGTCCCTCGACCTCACCGGCCTGTTCCGCGACCTCACGCGGACGCTGCTCGAGGAGCCCACACCCACCCTCGACCCGATCACCGACAAGGCGCGCTGGGCCGCCTGGCGGGACCACTGGCTGGCGCGGATCGGCGACGACCGGGGAGCGGTGGCCAGCCGGATGGACGCGGTCAACCCGCTCTACATCCCGCGCAACCACCTCGTCGAGGAAGCCATCGCCGCGGCCCACGCCGGCGACCTAACCCCGTTCGAGGAGCTGGACACCGTGCTCCGTTCGCCCTTCACCGAACGACCCGGCCGAGAGCGCTTCACGCAACCCGCCGATCCGGATTTCACCCGGGGCTACGTCACTTTCTGCGGCACGTGATCGGGCCAGGTATGATGTTGTCATACCAAGGAGGTGCCCATGGCCGTGCGCAAAGTTGCGGTGACGTTGCCCGAAGAGCTCTATGACCTGGTCGAACGAGCTCGTAAGGTCGAACACCGGTCGCGCTCGGAGATGATCCAGGAGGCGATCCGGACCCACTTCGGCGAGGCGACCTATCGCCCGTCAGAGGAGGAGCGTCGCCTTCTCCAGGCCGCGCTGGAGAAGGACCTGTCTCAGCCCGAGACCGCTCTTCCCTGGAGCGAGGTGCGCAACGAACTGTGGGGAGACAAGTAGCAGTCCTTCTCTCGCCTGAGGCGGTGGCCGACCTGCACGACGCTCACGACCGTTACCGCCAGATCGCGGCAGACCTGGCCGATGCGTTCGCGGAAGCGGTCGAGGGGGTCATCGAGCGCCTCACGCTGTTCCCTCACTCGGGGACGCCTGTCGAGGGTTTTGGCGACCTGCGCCGGGCTCGCTTGACCCGATTCCCCTACGGCGTCTTCTATCGTCTCACCGACCGCGGGGAAGTGCGCATCCTGCGCGTCCTCCACGATCGGCAAGACCGCCCGTCCGGGATGAGTGCGCCCCCGACTGGCTAGGACTGGAGTCACGCACCGCTGATCAGAACAGGAGCACGAGTTGGCCGGTTGTCCGGGTCATCGCGACGTAGCGGTCGACGGCCCCCTCGATCCCGTCGCCGAAGGATTCCGGTCGGACCAGCACCACCAGGTCGAATTCCAACCCCTTCGCGGATTCCGGCGTGAGCGAGCGGATCCGCTCAGATCCCGGATACGCCGGATCCCCAACCACACAGGCGATTCCTTCGGAGTTGGTACGCCCCCACTCGGCCACGATCTCGGCGAGCTCGGCCACCCGACCCCGCCGCACCGGCAGCCCGTTGTCGCGGACCGAGGTGGGCACGCTGACATCGGGCAGCACCACCCGGATGACCGGTTCGGCCGCGGCCATCACCGCTGCCGGAGTCCGGTAGTTCACTGTCAGGGTTGAAGTGCGGACGTTGTCCAACCCAACCCGCGCCAAGCGTTCCGCCCAGCTCTCGGTGAACCCGTGCCTCGCCTGCGCCCGGTCACCGACGATGGTCAGACTGCGCGACGGGCAGCGTGCCAAAAGCTGGCACCACTGCGCTTCGGTGAGCTCCTGCGCCTCATCGACGACCAGGTGCGCGAACGGTCCGGCGAGTCGGTCCCGATCACCCTCGGCCACCGCCTCCGGATCGTCAAGGGCCGCCCGCAGGTCCGCCCCACGCAGCATCGCCATCACCTGCAGCTCGGTGGGGTCGCTGGCGATCAGGTGATCGACCACTCGCTCCATCTCCTCCCGGCCTGCCGCCCGCGCAGCCGCCTGTTGCCGTTGCCGACGCGCCACCCCGGGATCGCCCAGCCGGCGGCGGGCCGCGTCCAGCAACGGCAGATCGGCCTCGGTCCAGGCGTACCCGTCCTCGCGGCACAACCGGCGCACCTCGTCGTTGGACAGCCACGGGGCGCAGCGCCGCAGGTACGCCGGGACCGTCCACAGGTCGGCCACCAGGTCGACTGGTTCAAGCATCGGCCAGGCCTCGCCGAGCACCTCGTTCAGCTCGGCGCTGCGATGCAGGGCCGCGCTCACATCAGCGGCCTCGAGCTCCTCCTCCGCCTCGTCGGTCAGCTGATCGACCGCGAGCCCAGCCAGTGCGGTCCACAGCTGCTCGCGGGCCTCGTTGTGCGGCGTACCCGGCTCCACCGCGCCGAACGCCTCGGCCCACTCGGCCGCCCCGAACGACACGTCGCCCCACTCGGTGTCGACCTCCACCGAGTCGGTCGGCGGCTCCTCATGGAGCGCTACAGCCGGTTCGATCGCCCCCACCATCCGCACGTCCGACTTGAGTCGGCGTACCTCCGGGTCGGTCTCGGGCCTCGCCGCGTCTCCTTCGGGGACGAGCTGGTGCAGGGTGCACAGCTGGACCCCCTCCTCGCCCAGGCTGGGCAGCACGTCGGAAACGTAGTCCAGGTAGGGATTCGACGGCCCGACGAATAGGACTCCCCCATGCCGCCGCCCGATCCGCGGGTCGGAGTGCAGCAGCTGGGCGGTGCGGTGCAGCGCGACCACCGTCTTGCCCGTGCCGGGACCGCCGTCCACCACGAGTGCCCCGCGCGAGCCGTCGCGGATGATGGCGTGCTGGTCGGCCTGGATGGTGGCGAGGACGTCGCGCATCCGCTCCGACCGCGGGCCGCCCAGGCTGGCGATGAAGGCGGACTGGTCGTCCAGCGTGGCACTCTCGGCGCCTTCACTGAGCCCGTCGGCGGTGAACACCTCGTCCCAGAAGTCGGTGATCCGCCCCCGGCTCCAGCGATAGCGGCGTCGGCTGGTCAACCCCATCGGGTCGGCGTGGGTGGCGGCGAAGAACGGCTCGGCGGCCGGCGTACGCCAGTCCAGCAGCAGGGGTTGCCCCTCGGGATCGCGCAGGCCCAACCGACCCAGATAGCGCACCGACCCGTCGGCGGCGACCATCCGCCCCAGGCACAGGTCGACCCCGTAACGCTGCAGCAACCGCAGCTGGGCCGACAACCGCCGGATCTCCTGATCTCGTTCCAGGGCAGCGGTTCCACCCCGCTCCCGGCCCTGGCGGGCGGCGTCCAGCCGCGCCGTCACCTCCGACCGCACGTGATCCAGCACGGCGGCGATCCGGCCGAGGTGTTCCGCGTCGCGGGCAATCAGTGTGTCGGTTGATTTTGCGGCCAGGTGGGGCGGCAGGTCGAAGGCGGAGAGGGAAGGGGTCACGGTGCGGCTCCCGGGTCGACGGAGCCTTGATTCTCCGCCCCCACCGGGGCCTTGCGGCAAGCCCCCTGTCCCGCTATACCTTGAAACTGAGGGGCTTCCCGTCCACCCACCGCGCGATCGACGGCACCGGCTGGGTCCTCGACCCCCTCGATCCAAACCCGCTCACCGAGCAGGGCCAGCGGTTCGTGATGAACATGTACGCCGAGCAGGGTCCGACCGGCGGGGCGTACCGGATGACCAACACGGTGATCGAGCTCGACCGGCCCCGCGCGATCGCCTGGCAGCCCGAGGTGTACGCCGACGACAAGCCCGAGGGGATGGACGACGCCCTGCGCGGCTGGTTCTGGCGCTATGATCTCGCGTCCGCCGCCAACGGGGAGGGCACCGAGGTGACGCTCGGCTACGACTGGTCCCGGGTGCCCGAGCACGCGGCGAAGATCATCGGTTTCCCGCCGCTCCCCGACGGACACCTGGAGAACTCGCTGGCCAACCTGGCCCGGCTCGCCGAGCGCTCCTGAGGGGGCGGCTCACCAGCCGCCGCCACCGCCACCGCCGAAGCCGCCGCCACCGGAGAACCCGGAGGACGAGCTGCTGCTCGCCTGGACGGAGCTGACCGCCTCGGAGATCGACGACGCCATGGCGGTCGACAACCCGTCCAGGCTGGAGGCGAACCCGGCTCCGTAGTAGAACCCGTAGCCGTGCGGTGACACGTACCAGTGCGATTCGGGCTCGTAGCGACCCTGCGCCGCCAGGTCGCTGAACACCTTCGCCCAGCGCTCGGCCACCCCGAACACGATCGCGTAGGGCAGATAGCGGGAGAACACGTCGACCCCCTCCTCGAAGCGGATCTGATCCCCCTCCGCGGTGGACAGGTATTGCTCAAATCCCTTCGTCTGCGCGAGCACCGCCGACCCCTCGGCCGTGCGCGCCGGCATCCGTCCGCTCATCGCCGCCAGCAGCAGACCGACCACGACGATGCCGGCCCCGACCAGCCCGAGCCCGGCCACCAGCCCGAGCCCCACCCCGATCGCCACCCCCAGACCGGCGAGGACCAGCCCGGCGACCACCCACAGTCCGCGCACCTTCTCCGGGTTGCCCGAGAACCAGTGGTGGTGCTTGTGCACCCGCTCATACAGCGACGCCTTGGTGTCGGTCATCAGCCCGGCGAACTCCTTGTCCTTGAGCTGCTGGGTGGACACCGTCTCGTGGTGGGTGAACAGCGTGTCCAGGATCGCGCGCTCATACGGCTCCACCTGCTCGGGGCAGAGCAGCTTGACCAGCGTCCACTCCTTGTTGCCGGTCTCCTCGATCCGCAGGTGCCCGCGGATCGCCAGGTCGATGATCGTCGCGGTCACGTCGCGGTCGTCGGCCCGTTCGTCGATCAGCGTGCCCAGCTCTCCCGGCTTCGCCCCGGCGGGCGGGGTGAACTGCACGGCAAACCGGGTACGCCCACTCTGCCGGACCGTCTGCCCCTCGGCGTCCCCGGTCGGCGTCAACCCCGGGGTCAGCCCGGCGTACACCTCGTCGCGGCCGTGGCGGCGTACCCGAAGGAGCACCAGCGCGCTGCCGACCGCGGCCACCAGCGCCGCCAGCCCACCGGAAACCGGGGTGAGTGGGAACATGTTGCCGAAGTGCGACCGCTTGGAGAAGGTCGGCTGGGCCGCCTCGGTGAACGTGCCGACCGGATAGCCGGCGACGGTCTGTACGCCGACCTCGGTCCCCAGGTTTTCGGCGGTGAAGGTCGCCCTGTTGCCCTCGACCCGGTGCTCGCACGGCTTGTCGAAGTTCTTGCCGGTGAAGCAGGCGGTCTTCGTCGGTGCGGCGAGGCCGTCGACCATGATCGTCGCCTTCCGCACCGGCACCTGCCAGCCGTTGCCGACCGCCATCCAGTTCAGCTCGTCGAGCCCGCTGGTCGCGTTGTTCGGCTGGGTCACCCCGCGCAGGGTGTAGGTGATCCGATAACGCTGCACCCCGGTGTACTTGGTGCCCTGCTGGCCGACCTTCACCAGCAGCAGCTGGTCCTTGGTGTCGCGCTGGGTGTTCGTGTTGGCCCCGGTCGGGCTCTCCACCCGATCCACCGTCACCGGGGTCTCCCGCCACACATCCGGGTTGTCCTGCACCCGCATCCGCTGGGTGAACGCCAGGATCGGCCCGTGCCCGGCGTCGCCAGCGAAGTCGAACGCGAGGTCGAGCACCACCCGCACGTTGCCGTCCTTGTCGGGCGTCGCGGTGGCGGTGTATTCGGTCACCTTCCACGACGACGGCGTCTTGTCCTCCGCGTGGGCCGGGGTCGCCACCAGCGAGCAGGGCAGGAGGATCGCGAGGGCCAGCAGGATTCGGGAGAGGACTCTCATGATCGGGAGGTTAGTCGGTCACCGGTTGACTGGCGGGCGCCCGGTCCACGCAAAGTCGCGGTCGAACAGGAAGCGGAACTCCGGATCCGCGGCCAGCACCACGTCCTGGCCCGCACCGTGCAACCGGATTCCGGTGGCGGTCGGCTCGAACCGCAGTTCCAGGGTGTCGGTCGGCTTCTGGTTCAGCTCGGTCGCCCCACGCTGGACCGGTTGCAGCGCGAGGGTCACGACGCCGGGTGCGGTCACCCGAAAGGTGCCGTGCCGCAGGTCGCCGTTGGCCTGCCGGATCGCCACCCGTGCCACCCCGTTGCGCCGCTCCCACTGCCCGAACGCGATCTGCTGCCAACGGGTGTCATGGGCGAGCTGGGCCGCCGGCGCGGTGGTGTCGTTGGCGACCCGGTGCACACCGACCAGCGGGCCCTCGACCCGGGTCGGGCGCTGCGACCCAATGCTGGACCAGTAGAGCAGCCCGCTGGCGACGGTGAGACCGATCGCGGCGACCAACCCGAGCACCCCGGTGACCCGGCCGAGCTTCCCGTCGAAGATCGTCGGCAGCGGGCCACGCGGGACCGGACCGCGGGTGAACAGCGCCCGCAGATAGCGGGCGGCGTACGGGATCGCAACGATCACGCAGCCCAGCGTCAGCAGCCCGGAGAGCTCCTTGACCGGCACGTCGAAGGTCAGGTTCAGCCCGAACACGACGGCCAGGTCGACCGCGCCGAGGACGGCGCCGACCCCCGCGGTACGCCGGAACAGCAGCAACGATCCGGCCAGCACCTCGGCTGCCCCGGCGATGAACTGGACCACCGGCGAATACGCCATGAACCGCCACAGCAACCCCATCGGGCTCATCTCGCCGAAGCCGACCAGGGCGTCGGCGAAGTCGACCTGGCCCATCTGCATCAGGAACACCTTCGACCAGCCATAGACGAACAGATAGAACCCGAGCATCAGCCGCAGCAGCAGGTGCAGCGCCCAGCCGATTCGCGTGGGTACGCCCGGCGGTTTCGTCTCGGGGGTGGTGGGGGTTGCGGCCTCGGTGGTGGTCATGCTCCAACCCTGCCAACCGGATCGGTGAGCCGGCGGTGACATTTGTCCCGAGCTTTCGTGACGGTTTCACACGCACGGAGACTCCGGCACCGGGTATCAAGGAGGACATGGAAAAACCGTCGGCTGCCCCATCCGCGCCCCCTGGCCGCACGGTCGGCGGGCCGCGCGACGCGGTGGTGGTCGGCAGCGGACCCAACGGGCTGGCTGCCGCAATCACCCTGGCCCTGGCCGGGGTAAGGGTGCGGGTGCTGGAGGCCGCCGACACCGCCGGCGGCGGGGCCCGCTCGGACGAGCTGACCGTGCCGGGGCTGCTGCACGACACCTGCTCGGCGGTACACCCCACCGGCGCCACCTCCCCGGCCCTGCGGCCCGGCGGCTCGCTGGGGCTGACCGGTCTGGAGTGGACACACCCGGAGATTGCGCTGGCGCACGTGCTGGACGACGGAGACGGGGCGGTGCTGTACGCCGACCTGGCCGCCACCGCGGACGTCCTCGGCGCCGACGGGGCCGCCTGGACCGGACTGTTCGGCCCGCTGGCCGAACGCTTCGACCAACTCGCCGAGGACGTCTATCGCCCGGTGCTGCACCCGCCGCGGCACCCGGCACTGCTGACCCGGTTCGGGGCCGCGGCGGCGACCCCGGCGACCGCACTCGCCCGACTGTGGCGCCGCCCGCGCACCCGTGCGCTGTGGGCCGGGATCGCCGCGCACGCGATGAGCTCGCTGCAGATCCCGTTCTCCAGCGCAGCCGGGTTGCTGATCGCCACCGCCGGGCACCGCGGCGGCTGGCCGGTCGCGGTCGGTGGGTCCCAGGCGATCACCGACGCGCTGCTGCGACGGCTGGGCGAGCTCGGCGGGGTGGTCGAGACCGGCTGCCGGGTGGACAGCCTGGCCGAACTGGACGCGGAACTGGTGCTGCTCGACACCGCCCCTTCGGCGGCCTTGCGGCTGCTCGGCGACCGGCTGCCAGGGCCGGTCGCCCGGGCGTACCGGCGGTTCCGGCCCGGCCCTGCGGCGTACAAGGTGGATCTGGCGGTGCGCGGCGGGGTGCCGTGGCGGCTGCCCGAGGCCCGCCGGGCCGGCACCGTGCACGTCGGCGGCAGCCTGGCCGAGGTCGCCGCTGCGGAGGGCCTGGTCGCGCGCGGGCGGCTGCCGCGGGAGCCGTTCGTGCTGGTGGCCCAGCAATACCTGGCCGACCCGTCGCGGTCGGTGGGCGAGTTGCACCCGGTCTGGGCGTACGCCCATGTGCCGAACGGGTTCTCCGGGGATGCGACCAACCTGGTGCTGGCGCGGATCGAGCAGTATGCCCCCGGGTTCACCGAGCGGGTGGTGGCGAGTCACGTCACGGGTCCGGCGGATCTGCAACGGCACAACGCGAACTACGTCGGCGGCGACATCGGTGCCGGCGCCTCGGCCGGGTGGCAGCTGCTCTTCCGGCCGCGTTTCTCGGTGAATCCTTACGCCACCGGGGTACCCGGGGTCCATCTGTGCTCGGCCTCGACCCCGCCCGGTCCTGGCGTGCACGGGATGTGCGGGGTACGCGCGGCCGAGGCGGCGCTGGCGGCCGCGTCGTGATCGAGCAGCCCGAGGACGCCCCGATCCACCCCTGGCGTCTGCTGGCGCTGGGGAGACTCCTCTATTCGGCCTGGACGCTGGCCTCCCTGCTCACCCCGGAACTGTTCGACGCGCGGATCTCCTATGTCAGCGAGCTTTCCGCTCGGGATCATCCGTTCTCGTTGCTGCACCGCTCGGCCGATGCGCTGGCGGGCGCGGGCGTCGGATTCGTTGCCTGGCGGGTGGCCACGCTGCCTTGACCGCTGCGGTTGCCGGTGCACACGATGACCAGCTCGGCCGCCGGAATGCTTCTGCTGGTGGCGATCGCGGCACTCACCTCGGCGGCGCGCCGAGCGATCAGACTTCACGGGAGCACCCGTCGGCTCGGCTGGGTGCTGGTGCTCAGCGGGGTGATCGGCGTGCTCGCGACCGGGGTGATGCTCTATGAGATCTGGGTGAGCACCTTGCTCGGCCCCGACGACACCACGCTCGGATGAGCGCTACGGACGCAGCCCGCGGCCGCCTCGGTGTGGCTGATCGCGCTGGCGCTCACGGTGCGCGCGGTCTGGCGCAGGGACGACTGACTCGACTCGAAAGTCCGGGTGGCATAGTGGGGGCTCCAACGCCGACAGGAGGCATCATGGCCACCGATCGATCCAGTCAGAGCCCGTTGACCCCGTTCCTGCAGAAGCTGGAAAACCTGCGTGGGCTGGACAGCGCCGTGGACGCCGCCGGGCCGGTGATGGCTGCGGTGACCGCCAACCCGGTCGTCAAGAACGCGTTGCAGGGTGGCTGGTTGAGTCACGCCCTGCACCCGCTGCTGGTCCAGGTGCCGATCGGCGCCTGGCTCTCCGCCCTGGTGCTCGACGTGAGCGGGACCGACGACGAGGGGCGGTCGGCGCAGTTGCTGACCGCTCTCGGGCTGGCCCTGGCCGCACCGTCGGCGCTCAGCGGCTGGGCCGAACTGGCCGAGGCGGGCCCGCGCGAGAAGCGGGTCGGGGTCGTGCACGCGGCCGCCAACGGCGCCGGGATCCTGCTGCAGGCGGCGGCCTGGAGCGCCCGTCGCGGCGGGCATCGCGGCACCGCCCGCGCCCTGGCGGCTACCTCGATGACGTTGATCGGCGCTGCCGGATTCCTCGGCGGTCACCTGGCGGTGGCCCGCGAGGTGGGCACCCGCGATCCGGCCTTCGGCCGGGCGCCCCAACACCTTGGCTGAACGATTCACTGCTTCACCCGCGCGAGTCGCGGTGGCAGCGTACGCACGCCCGCGATCGCCATCACCGTGACGATCGCGGCCAGTACGCCGAAGGCGACGCGCAGCGCCCAGCGTGCACCGAGCCGGTCGATCACCAGGTCAACCAGCGGCATGGTGGCCAGCATCGCGAGGATCATCGGCAGCTGCGCCACTCCGGCGCGCAGCGGACTCCGGCCCCAGGCGTACTGGAACAGTTGTGCGCTGGCGAAAGTGACCCCGACCAGCGGCACCATCACCGAGGTCTGCAGCACGGCACTGCCGCGCACCGTGGGCAGCATCGCGAGCGACAGGTCAAGCATCGGTTCGGCAGCGGTCCGTTCCCGGATCACGAACGCCAGCAGGGAAATCAGCGCCCCATGGCACAGGCCAGGGTGGTGGTGGCACGCCAGCCGTGCTCGACGGCCAGGGTCAGCGCGAGGAACCCGAGCGCCAAAGTCGTCACACTGAGCAGTGCGCCCGGCAGGTCCACCGATCCGGCGCGCAGCTCGACCGAGTCGTCGGCCTGGACGCCGAGACGGACGCCCAGCCAGGCCACCAGCGAAGGCGCCGCTGACCGCCCGGACCGCGATCAGCGCCGGCGCCGAGTGCACCCAGAGCACGGCCAGGCCGGCCAGGCCGAAACCGACAAGCCCCCACAGCAGCATCCGACGTCGGCCGAACCGGTCGCCGAGCAGTTCCTGTCCGGCCTCGACCTGCTGTTGATCGGCCTGCGCGACCGGGCCACGCAGCGCTGAGGACGCTCAGGACGGCTGGGCGTACCGCTCGCGCAATCTCTGCTGGTACGCCCGATCCGCCGGCTCGGCGGGGGTGTGGCAGCCCGCGCCGGACTTGGCGCCGAGCTTTCCGGCGGCGACCAGGTCATTGAGCCAGGTCGGATCGGTGGCGGCGTCGAGGTCGGGCCAGAGGCGCTCGCAGACCGCCTTGAAGATGTCCAGCCCGCCGAGGTCGGCGATGCGGAACGGCCCGGCGAGCGACCAGCGTACGCCGAGCGAGGCGGTCATCACCTGGTCCAGACCGGCCACGTCCACCACCCCCGTTTCGACCAGGTGGATCGCCTCGCGCAGCACGGCCGCCTGCAACCGGTTGGCGACGAACCCGGGAATTTCCCGGCGTAGTCGAACGACCGTCTTGCCGGCCGCGGCAAGCAGCTCCTCAACCGCATCCATGATCGCGGGATCGGTGTCTGCACAGGGAACCAGCTCGACCAGCGGCACCACGGTGGCCGGGTTGAAGAAGTGCGCCACCAGCACCTTGGCCGGATCGGCGGCGTACGGCGCCAGCTCACCGGGGGTGAACGTGGAGGAGTTGGACGCGATCACCGCCTCGGGGGCGAGCTCGGCGAGCCCGCGCAGCAACTCGGCCTTGACCTCGAGGTCCTCGCTGACCGCCTCCAGCACCAGCCCGGCGCCGGTGACCGCCTCGGCCAGCGAGTCGGTGCCGGTGAGCCCGCGCAGCCCGAGACGGTCAGCCACTTCGGCGGCCGCCCCGGGTCGCACGTCGACCAGGCGTACCTCGTTGCCGGCCCGGGCGAGCACCTCCGCAATCCCCGCCCCCATCAACCCGGCTCCGACCACCGCGATCGGCGTCACGTGCTGCTCGCTCATCCGCACATCCTTTCCTCGCGGTCCATCCTGCCTCGTTCCCTCGCGCCCGTTGGCACGGGATACTGCAGCATGGCGTACGACGAGGAAATGGCCGAGCGCATGCGCGCGGCGGTGAGCGAGGAGCCGAATGTCACCGAGCTGAAGATGTTCGGTGGTCTGGCCTTCCTGATCAATGGAAACATGGCGGCGTGCGCGGCCAACGCCGGCACGCTGATGCTGCGAGTGCCCCCGGATTCCGGGGGCGAGCTTGCCGAGCAACCCGGGGTCGAGCCGGTGGAGATGCAGGGCCGGCTGATGACGGGCTGGCTCTACGTCAGCCCCGAGCTGCTGGAGACCGAGGAGTCGCTTGGCCGGTGGCTCCAGCTCGGAGTCGAATACGCCCGGTCCCTGCCACCGAAGGTGCGCAGGCCCGGCAGCAGAGCCGGCCGCTGAACGGTCAGCCGCCCCAGCTCGCGAAGCAGAACGGGTGGCCCGCCGGATCGAGCAGCACCACCCACTTGCCGTCGGCGTCCTCCGGCTGCGGATCGGCCAGCGTGGCGCCGAGCTCCTGGGCGCGCCGGCTCGCCGCCTCGACGTCACTCGCGTCGAGGTCGAAGTGGAACTGCTTGTCCCCGGTGTTGGGCCAGGCGGGCCGCCGATAGTCGGGGGTCTCACCGAACCCGAGGGTGGTGCCACCCGGAGTGGTGACCATCGCGTACCCGCCCTCGTCGTGGGTGATCTGCCCGCCCAGCAGGGCGGACCAGAAGGTGGCCATCGCGTGGGCGTCGTCGCAATCGAGGGTGACCATCGCCAGCCTGAAACTCGTGTCGCTCGTCATGCCAGCAACGCTAGGGCGCGGCCAGGCGGCCCGTCTTGAACAAATCGGACATCCACCGCCTGCCCGGTGCCGTGCCAGTCAGCGGCTGGCCCGGCGAGCAGCCCCTTCGGCGTGAGCCCGCACACCGAGCAGCTCGGTAACGATCCCACACCCCCGCTCACGCTTATCGCCCTGCATTCACGCGCCCCCAATTGGGAGCGCGGGACAATTGACCGATAAGCGTGAGCGGGAGGGGTCAGCGGGACTGGGGGAGCTTCCTGGTCCGGCCGGGGTTGGACGGGGGCGGGACGACGGGGCCGAGGTCGCCGTCCGGGGCGGTGTCAAGGTCGACGATCACCGGGGCGTGATCGCTCGGGCCCTTTCCCTTGCGGGCCTGACGATCCACCCAGGCGGCGGCGACCCGCGCGGCGACCGGTTCGCTGGCCAGGATCAGGTCGATCCGCATGCCGAGGTCCTGGTGGAACATGCCGGCGCGATAGTCCCAGTAGGAGAACACCCGCTCGCTCGGCCAGCGACGGCGTACCACGTCGATCAGCCCGGCACCCTCGATCCCCTGCAGAGCAGCCCTTTCCGGCACCGTGACGTGGGTGTGGCCGACGTAGGCGGCGGGGTCGAACACGTCGACATCGGCCGGGGCGATGTTCACGTCGCCGCAGACGACCTGATCTGCCGGTCCCGCCGCCACGAACTCCCGCAGTGCGCCCAACCACTCCAGCTTGTAGCGGTAGTGATCCGAGTCGACCTCGCGCCCGTTGGGGACGTAGACCGAGGTGACGCGTATGCCGTCGCAGGTCGCGGTGAGCGCGCGGGCCTCCGGTTCGGGAAAGCCGGGCATGTCGGGGAAGCCGACCTGGACGTCGGTGAGCCCGACCCGGGAGAGGATCGCGACCCCGTTCCACTGGGCCTGGCCGACGGTGGCGCAGGTGTAGCCGCGCTCGGCCAGCGGCCCTTCGAGCAGCTCGGCGAACTTGTCCTCGCTCAGCTTGGTCTCCTGCAGGCACACCACGTCCGGCACTCGTTCGTCCAGCCAGGGCAGCAATCGCGGCAGCCGCTGCTTGACCGAGTTGACGTTCCAGGTGACGATTCGCACGGGCTCAGCCTAGTCGGCGAGGACGCGCCCTTCAGAGGCGTACGGTGGCCTCGATCTGGACGGCGTCGGCCACCTTCAGCGCCCCCATCATCGCGCTGTAGGGCTTGATCCGGAACTGGCTCTGCACGATGGTGCCGGTCAGCCGATAGCCGTCGCCGGTACGCTCGACCGCCAGCTCGAGCGGGCGGGTGACGCCGTTCAGGGTCGCCTCGCCGCGGACCGTGCCCCGCTCCAGGTCGCCGGTGACCTCAGAGGCGGTGAACGTCAGTTGCCCCTCGCCCAGCGACCCGGCGGCGTTGCGCTCGATCGTCTTCCGGTCGGAGGCGGACACCTCCTTCGCACCGCCGGCACTGTCGCGAACGCTGATCGAGTCGAGGTCGGCGGTCGCGCTCAGCGTGCAGTCGGCCGCGGCTTCGGCCAGGCCGAGGGTGGCCCGCCAGCGGCCGACCGCCAGGGTGAGGTCGTGGCCCATCCGGGCCATCGCGCCCTCGCAGCCGGTCCGCACCAGCAGTTCGCCGTCGGCCGGGGTCAGCTCCCGGGTCTGTGTGCTCATGGCCCCATCCTGCCAACCCCGGCCACACCACGCGGGCGGGGCCGGCGGGTCAGGCGGCGACCGTGTGCCCGGCCAGGTGCCGGTCGTCCCCGGTCAGCGCGGCGAGCACCCGGCGTACGCCCGCAGCCTCCGCGGCACGGTTCTGCCGCTCCAGGGTGCGGGCGAGCAGCAGGGTGGCGTACTCGTCGGTCGGGTCCTGCTCCAGCAGCACCCGCAGCTCCCGCTCGGCCTTGCCCAGCGCGGCGCGGTGGTAGTGGCAACGGGCCAGTTATTCCCGGGCGTCGCGGTTGCCGGGTTCGGTCTCGAGCAGTTCGGCGAAACGGGCCGCCGCGTCGCGATAGTTGCGTTCGGCCGAGGTCAGTGGCCCTGCGCGTCGCCCCCGTCGGCCGGATGGGACCCCGTCGGGCGATCCGCGGCCCGGGCGTCACCGTGGCCGGTCCCGTCACCGTGACCGACCTCGTGTTCCGCGCCGTGCTCCTTGCCGTGCCCCTTCTTCCCGAAGGGCAGCAGATGCATCACCAGCACCACGACGGCACCCACCAGCAGGCCGATGATCGCCGAGCAGATGGTGTTCACCAGCCACCCGAGGAAGGGCCCCAGCACCGCGACGTAGGCGACCGGCTCCTCCAGGTGGTGCACCAGGTTGTATGGGGTCTTCCAGCCGAGGTCCTTGGCGCCGACGAGCAGGATGTGGCCACCGACCCACAGCATCGCGGCGATCCCGACCGTGGACAGAAAACTGAGCACCTTCGGCATGGCCGCGACCAGGAACCGCCCCATCCGCTGGGCGCCGGGCGACTCCCGCTCGGTCAGATGCAGCCCGATGTCGTCCATCTTCACGATCAGGGCGACGACGCCATAGACCAGGGCGGTGATGAAGATCGCCACGATGACCAAGGTGATCGCCCGCGGCCAGAACGGCTGGTTGGCGACCTGGTTGAGCGAGATCACCATGATCTCGGCGGACAGGATGAAGTCGGTGGTGATCGCCCCGCGCACCATCTTCTTCTCGTGTTCCGGCCCCAGCTCGATCACCGGCTGGGCGTCCTCGCCCTTGCCGTGCCCGCTGACCGCCTCCCAGATCTTCTCGGCCCCCTCGAAACACAGATAGGTGCCACCCAGCATCAGGATCGGCGTGAGCAGCCACGGCACGAACTGGCTGAGCAGCAGGGCCACCGGGAGGATGAAGATCAGCTTGTTGCGCAGCGAACCGACGGCGATCTTCCAGATGATCGGCAGTTCCCGCGCCGGGCTGAACCCGTGCACATAGCGCGGGGTCACCGCGGTGTCGTCGACCACCACGCCCGCGGCCTTGCCGGCGGCGCTGCTGGTCAGCTTGGCGATCACGGCCACGTCGTCGAGCAGAGCGGCGAGTCCACCAGCCATGAATCCTCCAGGTCACTTGGTCAGATCGTCGGCACAGCCTATCGGCCGCTCAGGTCCGGGCCGATCACCAGCACCCGCACCCCGAGCTGCTCAATGCCCCCGATACATCGGGGGCGCGGCACGGCTCAGGGCAAGGAACCGGCACCCTTGAAAACATACAACTGCTCGGTTGTATATTAGGGACATGGCCGAAGCCGATGACCTCGCGGATGCGTGGTTCCACGCGCTCGCCGACCGGACCAGACGAGACATCCTGCGTCGGGCCCTGGCCGGGGAGCACTCGGTCTCCGCTCTGGCAGAGCACTACGAGATGAGCTTCGCCGCGGTGCAGAAGCACGTGGCGGTGCTGGAGCGGGCAGGACTGTTGACCAAGCGGCGCCGGGGTCGGGAGGCCCTGGCCAGCGGCGACGTGACCGTCGTGCGCTCGGTGAACGCCCTGCTGAACGAACTCGAGGCGGTCTGGCGTGGCCGGATCGCCCGCATCGACGAGTTGCTCGCCGAACCCGGTGAACAACCGAACGCACCATCTCCCAGCACGAAAGAGGAATGATCATGCCCGTCACCGACGTCAGGCACGACCTGGACCAACGCACCCTCACCATCACCGCGGACTTCGCGGCCCCGGTGGATCGGCTCTGGCAGGTGTACGCCGACCCGCGCCAGCTGGAACGGATCTGGGGTCCGCCCGAGTGCCCGGCCACCTTCGTCAAGCACGAGCTCACCCCGGGCGGGGTGATGCACTACTTCATGACCGACCAGTCGGGCCAGAGGTACCACGGTTACTGGCGGATCACCGAGGTCGACCAGCCGCGCTCGTTCAGCTTTGTCGACGGCTTCGCCAACGAGGACTTCAGCGCCGATGAGAACCTGCCCGAGTCGAGCAACACGTTCACCTTCACCGAGCACGACGGGGGCACCCAGCTGGTCGCCGTCAGCAGCTATCAGACGGCCGAAGCGCTGCAGCAGGTGCTCGAGATGGGCGTCGTCGAAGGGGCCAGCGCGGCGGTCAACCAGATCGACGCGCTCGTCGCCTGAGCCACGCGCACCGGCCTCAGCGCGGCGGCCCGGCGGCGAGCTGCTCGGCGGCCAGGGTCGGGTTGTACGCACACGAGCTGCGCAGGTCGTCGCTCGGGGCGACCGGCGTGGCGGTGCTGCCCGGCGCGCCGCCGGCCTGCAGGGTACGCCGGGTGCTCGGCGCGCTGGTGGCTCGCGGCGCCTGGCTCGCGGGGGCCCGGGCGGTGGCCGAGCGCGGCGGCGTACCGGGTCCGGTCGGGGAGGCCGAGGGAGGCGCGGCGGGAGACGGGGGCGCACCGGCGGTACCACCGGACTGTTGGATCGCCAGACCCACCCGGGCCCGCATCATCGCGAAGTCCGGGTTGGCCGAGGAGAACCCGTCCACCCCGTGCTTGAACGCCACCGAGCGGACCTGGGCGTTCTTCACCCGGTTGGACAGGTCGACCACCGCGGGCAGCACCTCACGCGGCAGGTCCGTGAGCACCATGTCCTTGGACGCCGCGGCCACCGCCTCATAGCGGGTCAGCATCGTCGCCGGGTTGGCCTGCTGGATGATCGCGAGCACCGTGCACCGCTGACGGTCCATCCGCTGGAAGTCGTCGGCGCCATAGCGGCCGCGGGCGAACCAGAGGGTCTCGGTGCCGTCCAGGTGCTGGTTGGGGCCGGGCCGCAACCACTTGGAGGGTTTGATCCCCTTGTCGGTGTCGCCGCCCATCGCCACCCAGGTGTTGATGTTCACGGTGATCCCGCCGAGCGCGTCCGCCAGCGCCTTGAACCCGGAGATCTCGACCAGCAGGTAGTAGTCAATCTTCAGCCCGGTCGCCTCCCCGACCGACAGCTTCAGCGCGTCGGCGCCGAGGTTGTCGGTGGGGCCGAGCACGTCGGCGGGCACCTGCTTGGGCAGGTTCTCATACATCTCGTTGGCGAAGTGTTCCTGGTCGTCGGCATCCCCGTCATAGAACCCGTTCGGGAAATAGCGGTGCAGCGGGGAGTCTGCGGGGAAGGGCATCCGGGCGGTGTTGCGCGGGATGCCGATCAGGGTGGTGCTGCCGGTGCGGGTGTCAATGCTGGCGACCATGATGCTGTCGGTACGGGTGCCGGTGCGGTCCTTGCCGGCGTCCCCGCCGAGGATCAGGATGTTCACCCGCGCCTTGTTCTTCCACGGGTTGCTGGCGTCGAGCCGGGGCGCGGTTCCGGAGCGGATCTGGTCGTCGCGCCGGAACACCCCGTCGAGCAGCGCGGCCTGGTCCCAGGCATAGCGCGCGACGACCGCGAGCGGGGCGGTCACCGACAGGCAGAGTACGCCGACCAGGGCCGCGCCGAGCCCGCGGCGTACCTTGTCCCAGCCGCCCGGACGCAGCAGCAGGTGGGTGGTCACCACCAGCACACCCCAGCCGAGGGCGAGCAGCACGAGCAGCCCGCAGACCACCCGGAGCACGGTGGGATCAAGGACCGCGTGCAGCAGGGCGAACCGGTTGGTCAACGCCAGCACTGCGAGCACCAGGACCAGCACGCCCCAGCCGATCAGGATCCCCAGACCCAGCCGGCGCCGACCGGCCCGCCACAACCCCAACCCCGGCAGATAGGTGCCAAGGGCCGTCCACAGGGCGGGCCGGGCGAAGTCCTGGTCGGCCTGGCGCCGACGCGCGACCCCGGCACTCCCCTGACTCACAGACACGCTGGGGATCGTAACCCGCCGCGGGTCGCCCGAGTCGGCGTACGCGGCGAGATGGGGACCGTGGTCGGACCCGGTGCGCGCCGGTTCAGCCCCTGGTGCCGGGGACGCGGTCGGGGTCGGGGTCGGTGGGAGCCAGCGCCGGTTCGTCGGGGGCAGAGAGGGTCAACCGGGCCCGTTCGACGAAGTCGGCCCGCTCCAGCTCGTCCTCGATCGCCTGCATCCGGCCCTGCAGCACCGACTCGGCGTCGTCGCGGGACAGGTCGACCGCCGCCACCAGATAGAGCCGGGAGGGGCCGACATATTCCAGCCACAGGTAGGTGACCCGGTCGATGTCGGGCCGGGCGAGCAGGGCGCGCAGGGCCTTGTTCCGAATCCGCTGATCGACCGTCTGCCCGACCAGGAATTGACCGTTGCGGACGATCAGGATCAGCGCGACCACGCCGAGCAGGACGCCGACCAGTATCGAGCCGACGGCGTCAAACACCTCGTTGCCGGTGAGCTGGTGCAGCCCGATCCCGGCGCCGGCGATCAGCAGTCCGATCAGCGCGGCGAAGTCCTCGAAGAACACCGCCCGCAGGGTGGTCTCGGAGGTCTGCAGCACGAACTTCATCGAACGCATCCCCGCGGCCCGCGCGGAGCTTCGGGTCTGACGGACCGCCTGGGTGAAGGAAATCCCTTCCAGCACAAAGGAAATGGCAAGCACGATATAGGCCCACCTGTAGTCCATCTCCTCCTCCCCCGGCACGCTCAACTGCGAGATGCCGTGGGTGATGGACAGGATGGAGCCCGCGGTGAACAGTCCGAAGGCGGCCACCATCGACCAGACGTACGCCTCGCGGCCATAGCCGAGCGGGTGGGAGTCGTCGCGGGGCTTCACCGAGCGCCGCTCGGCGATCAGCAGCAGCACCTCGTTGCCGGTGTCGGCCCACGAGTGCGCGGCCTCGGCGACCATGGACGCCGATCCGGTGATCATGGCCACGATCGACTTGGCCACGGCGATCAGCGCGTTGGCGACCAGCGCGATGATGACGGTGAGCAGCCCCTCGGGCTCCTTGGCCCCACCACCGTTCGGTCCGGTCATGGGCCGAGCCTAGTGCCGTACGCCTTCGCGCGGCTCGCCGGTCTGCAGGCCCTGAACCACCCGCCGATGCACCCGGGCGATCAGCGGCGGGGCGGCATCGGGCAGCAACCGGACCAGCCCGTCCGGCAGCCGCGCGTCGCCACCGACCAGCACCCGCGGCCGCCCGGCGGCGACCCCGTTGAGGATGATCATCTCGGCGCGGACCGATTCGGTGAGCCCGCGGACGCCCAACTTATGACTGCCCTTTCGGAATCCGCGGCCTACCCGCCCCCGGAAACCTACCGGCGAGTCACCCCGCGTGGTACTCCTGCAGGGTCCAGGTGCTGGCGGACAGTTCGAGGCGGGTGCAGAGCAGGTGCACCGGATCCAGCTCGAGGGTGCCCATCGGCGTCGGCGGCTCCCCGCTGAGCAGGGTGCGGACCGACTTCAGCACCAGCTGGCCCGGGCCGCGCAGGCCCTCGATCACCCGCACCGGCCGATAGCGGTCACCGGGGCGTCCCCACACCGGCAGGTGCTGCGGCCAGAGCAGACCGACCATCGGGTGGACCCAGTCGGCAGGGTGGTCGTGCTGCACCGGGCGGGCTCCCCCGGCCGGGACGATCTGCCAGCAGTTGGTCGCGTTCTCGCCGCCGACGTGTTCCACCGAGTGGCTGCGGACCACCCAGCGACCCGGTGCCACCGACACCTCGGCCACCTCGTCATGCGCCTGGACCAGGGCGGACGCGCGGCGCTCGTCGGCCAGCTGCCGGACCCGATCCAGCAGCGCGTCGACGGTCACCTGATCCATGCACCGATGGTGCCGCAGCCGGGGCCGCGCGACCAGCGTCTGGGCCCAGAACGGTCAGGATGTGGGCGACTGGTTGCCCGCAGTGGCCCGCTGCTGCTCCGCGGCGCGTCCCTCGCCACGTCGGGCCAGGAAGCCGACACCGACGGCCAATGCGAGACCGCCCAGCCCGAGCCCGCCGCCGAACGCCCTGTCGCCGCCGCGGGAGCCGCGGGAGTCACCGGTGGAGGCGAGGCCGCCGCTGGACTCCTTGGCGTCCGTTCCTGATGGCGCCGAGACCGGCTGGCTCGATCCGGTCGCCGTCTCCCGCGGCCCCTCGGCCGCCAGTGGGGCCTCGTTCGGGGCGGCCTTGTGCCCGGCCCGCGGGACGGGGACCTCCTGCGGTGCGGGGGCGCTGGTGGTCGCGCTCGGTGTTGGGGTGGTCGAGGTCGGCGAGACGGTGGCACTCGGCGAGGCGGTCGGGCTCGGCGAGGCGGTGGAGCGCGGGGAGGCGGTACGCCCCGGTGTGGCGGTGTTCTCCGGCGTACGCCGCGGCGACGGCTCGGCGGTTCCGCGGGGGGACCGGCGCGGGCTCGGCGTACCCTCCGGGGTCTGGTTGGGGGTGTTCCGGTTCGAAGGCCGGGAACTGCTCGGGGTGCGTTCGGGCGTACGCTCCGGCGTCGCGGTGCGCGTGGGCTCCTTCGTGGCGCTCCTGGTCGCGGTCGCCGTCTTCGACGGTGTCTTCGTCGCCGTGCGTGACGGGGTCGGCACGATCGTCGGCTTCGGCTTGAGCGCCTTGGTCACGTCGGCGCGCAGCTGGGCGAGCCGGGCGTGGAACGCCTCACCCGGGCAGCGGGTGGCCGAACCGGGGCTGTCCTTGTGACCGATGATCCTGCTCGGGGAGATGTCGTAGGCCCAGCACAGGTAGGCGAGCAGGCTGACCAGGGCGTCCCACTGCGCCTTCGGCGGGGTCGACTCGGTGTACATCCCCTCGTTCTCGATGCCGATCCCGGTCTGGTTCGAGCCCGGCGCGTGGATGCCCTCGATGAACGACTTGCGGGTGGCCAGCGCCTTCAGCGTGCCGGTGCGGGCCTCCAAGATGTGCCCGCCGCGGCTGATCGTGAACTGCTGCCCCGAGTCGCCCCAACCCTGGCCGATGTGCTGGTTCTGGATGCTGCGGGCGACGGCGTACGCGTGCGACAGCGAGGTGTCGGAGGAGTTGGCGCTGGCGGTGTGGTGCACCACGAGCACGGTCGGGCGGCGGTTGATCGTGTTCAGCCGCATCGTCGGCTGGCGGGCACCCCAGTCACCGGTGCTGTGGATCTTCGGCTGCTTCGGGGCGGCGGCCAGTGCGGGCAGGGTCCCGGCACCGATGGCGATCCCGGCGACTCCCAGACCGGCGGCCCCGCCCAGCACCACGCGGCGGGACAGCCGGCCCTGCGTCGACTCCTCGGGTGCGACCGACTGCTCGGTGGCGACCGGTTCGTGGTTCTGGCACATCTGGGGCTCCTGGCCTGGGTGGTGGCGCTTACGGATTCGACGCTAGGCAGCGGAGAGCGCATCCGTCGCCTCGGCGACGGCGGATCCTTCCTCCCGGTTCGGGCGTGACATGCTGACCGGCGTGGAACTGCGGTCCGAAGAACCCTCCGGCGGGCCCTGGCGGGCGATCTCCGGTTCCGGACTCGTCGAGGACCTGCTGCGGCGAACAGCCCGACCCGACGGCCGCCCGGTGGTGGTCGCTGTCGACGGGCGCGGGGCCGCGGGGAAGTCCACACTGGCGGAGTTCGTCGTGGCGCGGACCGAGGGTTCCGTGGTGGTGCACACCGACGACATCGCGTGGCACGAGGGCTTCTTCACCTGGGGCGGCTTGTTGCGGGACGGGGTGCTCGCGCCGGCCAGTCGGGGCGAATCGGTGGCCTTCACCCCGCCGGCCTGGGGCGAGCACGGCCGAGCCGGGGCGATCGAGATCCCCGTGGGGACTGCGCTCGTGGTGGTCGAAGGCACCGGGGCGGCTCAACGTGCGGTCGCCGACCTGGTGGACGTGGTGGTGTGGGTGCAGTCCGATTTCGCCGAGGCCGAACGGCGGGGTATCGCCCGCGACCTCACAGCGCGGGTCAACGGGGACGCGGAGCAGACCGTCGCCTTCTGGCACGAGTGGATGGGCCATGAGTTGGCCTTCTTCGCCCGGGACCGTCCCTGGGATCGTGCGGATCTGATCGTCGCAGGGACTCACGTGATCGACCTTCTCCCAGGTGAGTTTGCCATCGGACGGGGAGCCGTTCGTCGGCGACCGGCGTTACGCTGACCCGATGCGGCGCGCGCTGGACCTGCACGACCTGGTGCAGGACCTCTCCGAGGAGGTCGGACGGCGCCTGGTCGTGCTGGACGACCGGATGCAGGTGCTGGCGTACTCGATCCACGAGACCCCCGACGACCGGCGCCGCCTCTCCTTCGTGCTGGCGCACACCGACGCCTGGCAACCGCTGCCTCCGGGGGCCGACGAGGAGGTCGCCGACGAACCCGGGCTGGGACGGCGGGTGGTCTGGCCGCTGCACGATCATCGCCACCGGGTGGGGCATCTGCTGCTGGTGCTCGATCCGGGCGAGGAGGCGGTGCCGGAACGGGTGCGGGCGCGGTTGACCGGTGCCGCGCCCCAGCTCGGGGTGACCTTGTCGCTGCGCACGCTCTATGCGGCCCGGGATCGGCAGCGGGTCCAGGAGTTGCTCGGCGCCCTGGTCGGTGCGGATGCGACGGCCCGCGCCGCGGCGGCCCCCGCGCTGGTCGAGGAGGGGTTGATCGGAGCGTCGGAGCAGTACTGCGCGGTGGCTCTCGGCGTGCTGCCGCGGGTCGCAGAGGCGCCGGACCAGGCGGCCCTGGCCGTCGCGGGCGTCCTCGACTTCGTCGCCGCCACCTCGACCGCGTCGCTGGCCGGTGCCGCGCTCGACGAGCGGACCGCGGTGCTGGTGTTCCCCCGCCCGGTGGTGCTGCCCCGGTTGGAGCGGTTGCTGCAGCGACCCGAGCTGTCGGCGGTCCGGGCAGGAATCGGCCCCGTGGTCGGCTCGCTCGAGGCGGCCCACGAGTCGTACGCCCGGGCGCGGCGCGCCTGGCGGGTCTGCTGTGTGGACACCGATTCCGGGCCGGTGCGCGCCTGGGACTCGCTCGGGCTGGACCGGCTGCTGGCCATGCTCCCGCTGGACGAGCTCACTGGGACGGACCTGCCGTCGTCGGTGCAGGAACTGCTCAAGCTTGGGCCTGACCTGGTCGCGACGGTGGAGCGGTACCTGAGCTGTGGCGGGGACGCCCAGCAGACCGCGCGCGAGCTGACCATCCACCGCTCGACGCTCTACTACCGCCTCGATCGGGTGCGGGACCGGCTGTCGGTGGACCTCGCCGACGGCCAGGTCCGCCGCGAACTGCACACCGGACTGCGGATCGCCCGGCTGGCCGGCTTGGTGCCGAGCGACTGAATCCGACACTGTGTCGGAAACCGAGCCGGCAATTTTGCGCAACTGCCCGTAGCATCGATTCTCCTTCCGTCACTAGCCTCAATCACAGGACATCGACGAGGGAGTTGCGATCATGCGGGTTGCGATCATCGGCGGCGGCATCGGGGGACTCACCCTGGCCCTGGCGCTGCGGCAGTACGACATCGATTTCGACATCTATGAGGCGGCCGCCGAGCTGCGCGAGGTCGGCGCCGCGGTCGCTCTGGCCGCCAACTCGGCCCGCTTCTACGAGGGCCGGCTGGGCCTGGGTGAGGCGTGCAACGCCAAGTGGTTCGAGGTGTCGGCGCTGATCTATCGCGACGGGCGGACCGGCGAGGTGATCGGCAACCACACCGCCGAGCGCTACCGCGAGACCTACGGCGGGCCCTTTGCCGGCATCCATCGGGCCGATCTGCAGCAGATCCTCTCCCAGGCGGTCGGGATGGAGAACATCAAGCTGAACAAGCGGCTGACCTCGATCGACGACTCGGGCACCGAGGCGGTGCTCAGCTTCATCGACGGCACCACCGCGACCGCCGACCTGGTGATCGGTGCGGACGGTGCACGCTCAACCGTCCGCCGACTGCTGCTCGGCTATGACGACGCGCTCTATTCGGGGTGTTCGGCGTTCCGCGGGATCGTCGGGCTGGACCAGCTCGACCTGCTGCCCGACCCGGCGGCGATCCAGTTCTGGATGGGCCCCGGCGGTCACCTGCTGCACTATCCGCTGGACAAGGCCGGGACGCACAACTTCTTCCTGGTGGAGCGGAATCCGAGCCCCTGGGTGGAGAAGAGCTGGGTGATCCCGGCGGACGGGTCGGAGCATCTGAACCACTTCCGCGACTGGCACCCGGCGATCATCCAGATGATCACCGCGGTCCCGGTCTCCGAGCGGTGGGCGCTGTATCACCGGCCCCCGTTGTCGCGGTGGAGCCGGGGTCGGGTCACCCTGCTCGGCGACGCGGCGCACGCGCTGGTGCCGCACCACGGCCAGGGCGCCAACCAGTCCATCGAGGACGCGATCGTGCTCGCCGACCAGCTCGGTCGGAACTCGGACTGGGATGCCGCCCGGGCGGAGTACGAACGGCTCCGGCGCGGGCGTACCCGCAAGGTGCAGTATGCCTCGATCACCACCGCCGACGTGTTGCACCTGCCCGACGGGCCACGCGCCGACGAGCGAAATGTTCGCCTGGGCAGGGAAGGCGCCGGCGCCCACCACCTCGGCTGGATCCACTCCTTCGCCGCCGACACCGATGAGCCCGACGAGGCCGGCGGCGGCACCTGGCTGTAAGTGGGGGGCGCTCAGCGGGCGGTGGGGCGGAAAACCTTGCCGGGGTTGAGAATCCCGAGGGGGTCGAAGGCGGCCTTCACCTTGCGGTGCAGCTCCAGCGACAGCTCCCCGACCTCACGTTCGAGCAGGTCCACCTTCATCGTTCCTACCCCGTGCTCGCCGGTGATGGTGCCGCCGAGATCGAGACTGAGCTCCATGATCGCGTCGAACAGCTCCTTGGCGCGCCTGGTCTGCTCGGGGTCGTTCGCGTCGAAACACACGGTGGGGTGGAAATTCCCGTCGCCGGCGTGACCGACCACCCCGACCAGCAGGGAATACTTCTCGGCCAACTCGGCGGTGCCGTGCACCAGATCCACCAACCGGTCCCGCGGCACGCACACGTCGTCGATCATCGTGGTGCCGAATCGTTCGAAGGCGGTCAGCACCTGACGTCGGGCGGCGAGCAGCTGTTCCCCCTCGGCCGGGTCCTCCGCGATCATCACCTCACCGCCAGCGGCCTCGAAGTGCTTGGCCACCATCTCGATGTCCTGCGTCGCGCGTTCCCCGCCGACGTCGGACTGGGCCAGCAGCACGGTCTGCACCGAGTCGTCGAAGCCCATGTTGAACGCCTCGTTGACGGCGTCGATGCTGGCCCGGTCCATGAACTCCAGCAGCGACGGCACCGCCCCGTCGGCGATCAGCGCCGACACGGCCGCCGCGGCGTCCTCGCAGGAGCCGAACAGCCCGGCGACGGTGAGCGGCTGCTCGGTCTTCGGCCGCAGCATCAGCGTGGCCTCGGTGATCACGCCGAGGGTGCCCTCCGATCCGACGACCAGGCGGGTCAGGTCATAGCCGGCAACCCCCTTGACGGTACGCCGACCCGTGCGCAGCACCCGCCCGTCGGCGAGCACCAGCTCCAACCCGAGCACATAGTCGGTGGTTACCCCGTATTTCACGCAGCACAGCCCGCCGGAGTTGGTGGACAGGTTGCCGCCGATCGAGCAGAACTCCCAGCTCGCCGGGTCGGGCGGATAATAGAGCCCGTGCTCCAGCACCGCCCGGGACAGGTCGGCGTTGAAGATGCCGGGCTGGGTGACCACGAGCCGGTTGGCCGTGTCGATCTCGATGATCTGGTCCATCCGCTCGACGTTCAGCAGGATGCAGCCGTCGATCGCGATCGCGGCCCCCGACAGCCCGCTGCGGGCTCCCTGCGGCACCACCGGCACCCGGTGTTTCGTGGCCACGCGCATCACGTGCTGCACCTGTTCCCGGTCCCGGGCCCGGACCAGGGCGATCGGGCTTCCGGGCTCGACGAACATGGCCCGGTCGACGCTGTAGGAGGCCAGCACGTCCGGGTCGGTGTTCAGCACGTTGTCCGGCAGCCCCTCGGCGAGGTCGGCCAGGACGGTGTCGACGGCGGTGTCGGTCATGGGTCCGAGCGTACGCCGAACGGCGTCACTGCGTGACCAGAGTCCTGAACCGCTCCAGCACCACCGGCATGTCCTCGCTGAACCCGCGTCCGTGCTCGGCGTGCTCGGTGAAGAAGCGCCGGTGCACCTCGCGCCAGTGCGCCAGCGAGCGATCGCCCTCACCCTCGGCGTACGCGTGTTCGGCGCCGACCCGGTCGAACGGGACCACAGCGACCTCGGTGGTGCGGATCAGCGCACGCGGATGGCCGCGGGAGTCGAGGATGATGGACAGATCGCCCGGCTCGGGCAGGGATTCCTGGTCGGCGTGGTAGTCCCAGCGGGCACTGGCGGTCGCGGTCTTGGTGCCGTCGAGGACCAGCCGCAGCAACTCGTCGGCCTGCTCGGGAGTGGCGCCGAACGACCAGGCCGCGGGGCGCATCGTGTCGGCCACCACCGGGCCGCCGTACGCCCGCGCCGGGTTCAACCCGGCGCGTACCCGCGCGTCCGCCCAGAACGCGTCGATCTCCTGCTCGTCCATCCGCCAAGGCTAGCGGGGCGATTCGGACAGCCGCGCAAGATTGGAGAAGCCGGCGTACGCCCGCTCCCCTAGCGTTGTCGCCAGCAGGCCACTCGACGCGAGGAGCACAATCATGGCCACCACCATCCGTCCCGGCGCCCCCATCTGGATCGACCTGTCCACCTCCGACACCGAGGCCGCCAAGAAGTTCTATGGCGAACTGTTCGGCTGGGAGTTCGCCGACACCGGCGAGGAGTTCGGGCACTACCAGATCATCAGCTGCAACGGCGCGCCGGTCGGCGGCGCGATGAGCTCCGAGATGGGCGACGGCACCGCGCCCACCGCCTGGGGCGTTTACCTGCGTACCAACGATTCCGCGACGACCGTGCAGGCGGTCAAGGACAACGGCGGCCAGGTGCTGGTGGACGCGATGCCGGTCGGCGACCTGGGCACGATGGCGATCTATCTCGACCCGAGCGGTGCCGCGATCGGCTCCTGGGAGGTGGACCAGTTCGGCGGGTTCGAGCTGCCGCTCACTCCGGGTACGCCGCGCTGGTTCGAGCTGATGAGCACCGACTATGACAAGGCGGCGCCGTTCTATCAGCGGGTGTTCGGCTGGGAGCTGACGCCGATGGGTGGCACCGACGGTGAGGAGTTCCGGTACGCCACCTTCGGCGCCGGCGACGACGCGGTCTGCGGAATCTGTGACGCCGCGCCCTTCCTGCCGGCGGGGGTGCCGTCGTTCTGGCGGATGTACCTCGGGGTGGTGGACACCGACCAGGCGGTCGCCAGGATCAACGAGCTGGGCGGCAGGCTGGTCGACGGGCCGGAGGACACCCCGTTCGGCCGGATCGCCACCGTCGCCGACCCGCAGGGCGCGATGTTCCAGATCGGTCAGGATCCGACCGACCAGGGGTGATCAGCAGGGGTGATCAGTCGAACGGCGGCTGGTACCGCGGCTGGTAGAGCAGGATCGGGTCGGCGCCCGGAACCTCTATCTGCACGGTGATTCCGAAGCCCCGGTCGACAGGCTCGCCCTGGAACACTGCACCGCGCCCGGACAGCTCGGCCGTGGTGGCGGACAGGTCATCGGTGAGCAGGGAGATCTCGTGGTGCCGTTCGGTGGCGAACGTCTGCCCCGCGTGCTCGCTGCGGGTCGGGTGGGTGCTGACCTCGACCCGGCCGCCGTCGAAGATCAGCCAGCCGCCGCCCGCGTCGGTGGAGCGCCACTGCAGCACGTCCCGCAGAAAGGCGCGGGTGGCGTCGGCGTCGTCGGAATAGATCAGCGCGTGGACCGCAAGCATGGCGCGAGCCTGGCGGCCCAGCACCACCGGGCGGCAGGGCCAGCACCGCACAACTCCGGTCTCTTGGAGCGGGTCGGCACGCTGGGCCGCGGAATGCGGCTGGGCGCCAACCGAGAGACCGGAGTTGTGCGGTTGGTCAGACGGTCAGTTCCTGGGTGCCGCGTTGGACGGGCGGCCCCAGGGGCCGGTGATCGCCAGCGTGTAACCCGGAGACTGGATGTTCACGAACAGGGTGTCGCCGCTGGCGTTGAACGCCGGCCCGGCGAACTCCGAGTCGTTCACCTGGTTCAGCGCCAACGGATACGCCTTGCCCTGCTCGGTGACGCCGACCAGGTGCGACTTGCCGTCGCCGTCCTCGGCCAGGATCAGGCCGCCGTGGGGGGACACGGTGATGTTGTCCGGGCCGTCGAAGTTGTTGCCCTCGGCGCCCGTGTCGGGGTTCACGCCGAAGATGGTCTTCAGCGTGATCCGGCTCTTGCCCGGCTCGTAGTGCCAGACCTGGCCGTCGTGCTCCTTGGCGGACCCGTCGCCGGTCCGGGCATAGCTGGCGACGAAATAGGCGCCGCCGTCGCCCCACCACATGCCCTCGAGCTTGCGCGAACGGGTGATCTGGTCGTTGGTGAACTGCTTGCGGGTGGACACGGTGCGGGCGTCGCGGTCGGGCACCTTGACCCACTCGACTCGATACCTGGTTTTCACCTCGGTGGCCAGCGACAGGTCCGGCACGTGGTTGCCGAACTGGTCGAAGCACTTCATCGCGTCCAATGTCCCCACCTCGACGGCACCGTCCTGGGCCAGCCGGTGCAACGAGTGCAGACCGAGGGGATAGCCGGCCGGCGGGTTCCAGCGATAGAGCAGACCGTTCGGGTTGCCGGCGTCCTCGGTGAGATAGATCGCACCGGTCGTGGGGTCGGTCGCGGTGGCCTCGTGGGCGTACCGGCCGAGGAACTTCAGCGGGATCGGTGAGAGGTCCACGTTGGCCTGCTGGCTGGCCGGGTCGACCTCGAACACGTAACCGTGGTCCTTGGTGTAGCGGCCGCCGGCGCGGGTCTCGGTCTCCTCGCAGGTGAGCCAGGTGCCCCAAGGGGTCTCGCCACCGGCGCAGTTGTTCACGGTGCCGGCGACCGAGGCGTACTGCTGCTGCGCGTTGTTCTGCGCGTCGACCACGATGGTGGTGGTGCCACCGCGGGCGCCCGGGTCATAGACGATGCCGGCGTCCAGGGGCACGGGATGGGGCTCGGAGCCGCCGATCTCGTGGTTGGTGATCAGCACGGAGCCGCCGTTCGCCCCCGGGAAGACGCCCATCGCGTCGGGGTCGGACGGGTGCACCATGCCGCCGGCCAACTTGCCGGTCTCGGCGATCACCTTGTAGCTGAACCCCTTGGGCAGCGCCAGGATGGCGCCCGGGGTGTACTGCAGCGGGCCGTAGCCGTGGGCGGGCCGAGTGGCGGCCGCCGCATCGCGGACGAACGGGGAGAGGCTGCCTGCGCCAGTGAGCGCGAAGCCGAGCACGGCGGCCGATCCGCCGATGAACCCGCGGCGGGATACGGAGTCGTTCATGGGAGGTCCCTTCCAGTCGAAGCCGGTCGTACCCACCCATCCAACCGACGTGGGGGTACGCCGACTCGGCCAGCAGGTGACCTCCCGGTGAACGTCCGCTGAGGGTCCTCTCAGATCCGGGTCACGTCGACGTTGATCAGGCCCTGCCGCGGGTCGGCGATGGCGGCGAACGAGGCCGTGGACAGGTCGATGCACCGCCCGGCGATGTAGGGGCCGCGGTCGTTGATCCGCACGTTCACGCTGCGCCCGTTGGCGAGGTTGGTGACCCGGACCCAGGAGTTCAGCGGCAGCGTCTTGTGCGCGGCCGTCAGCGTGTTCGGGTTGAAGTATTCACCCGAGGCGGTCATCTGCGGTTCGTTGTAGAGCGACGCGACGCACCGCTCGCCGTTCAGCACGGGAGCGCCGTTGTCCACCGCCCCGTTCGCGGGGTGATAGACGAGCTTGTCGTACTGGAAGTTCTGGGTGATGTCACCCCCGGTCGGATATTCCCCGCTGGTCGGGTAGCCCAGGCGCCCGGCCTCATAGCCCTGACCGGCGTACGCCCCCAGAATCGCGCCGCGCACCGGGTGCGCGCCCGTGCCCGGCGACCAGGCCACCGGACCATTCTGGAAGTTCTGCGCACACCCCCCATCACGCAACCCGCAATACTCCGAGCCGATCGGATAACCCAGAGGGCCGGCCTCATAGCCCTGACCGGCATACGCCCCCAGAATCGCCCCCCGCACCGGATGCGCGCCCGTGCCAAAGGACCAGGCCACCGGACCATTCTGGAAGTTCTGCGCACACCCACCATCACGCAACCCGCAATACTCCGAGCCGATCGGATAACCCAGAGGGCCCGCCTCATAACCCTGACCGGCATACGCCTGAAGGATCGACCCCCACACCGGATGCGCCCCAGACCCCGGAGACCACGCAATCGGACCGTGCTGGAAGTTCTGCGCACACCCCCCATCACGCAACCCGCAGTACTCCCCGCTGATCGGATAACCCAGCGCACCGGCCTCATAACCCACCGTGCCGAACCGGCCCAGGATCGCACCCCACACCGGATGCGCCCCCGTCGCCGGGGACCACGCCATCCAACCGCGCTCAAAATTCTGCGCACAACCCCCATCACGCAGACCGCAATACTCCCGCGAGATCGGCGCACCCAGCGGAGAGGAAACCCCACCCAACGCGTAATACCGGATCCCGATCGCCGAACCCGCCAACGGCAGCAACGAGTTCGCCGACGCCGAGGCGGACGCCTTCGACGTCGCCGCGGGAGCGGACGTCGTGGCCGTCCGCGGGATGGCGGCGGCCGACGGGGTGGTGCTGGCCGTCGCGGTCGCCCGCGGGGTGGGCGTACGACTCGGGGTCGTGGAGCTGACCGGCGAGGCCGTCGGCTGGGGGGTCGGGGCCGCGTACGCGGAACCGAAGGGGGTACCGATCAGGGCCGCGACAAGCGCGATTCCGAGGCCAGCCAGACGGCCAGATTGGCAGTTTCTCATGGTCTACCTAGGGTTTTCTCAGAATGGTCCCGAACAGTGTGCGGCTGTTACGCTCTCGTAGACCAATTCTGAGCGGACACTGTGAGCAACATCACAGACCCTCAGGAGCGTCGGACCGCTCCATCGAGGGCCACCTGGACCGCCTCGGCGTACGCCTGTTCCAGCGATTCGTCGTTGTCGGCCAAGGCCGAGGCCAGTCGCGGAAACCGTTCGCCCAGCAGGGTCGCCAGCCACTGTGGCACCTGCTCGGGGCTGCGCGAACCACGCAATCGGGCGTACGAGGTGGCCAGTCCGTCGAGCATCAGCGCCAGCGCCAACGGCCGCTCGACGGGCGCCTGCTCGAGGCAGCGGAGGACCTCCTCGAGCCAGGCCAGCGGCGCCGGACAGGGTGCGAGCCTGCTGAGTTGCACCTCGCACAGCCAGGGATGGGCGGCGTGCCGCCGCCACAACCGGTCGCTCCAGGCGGTCACCCGGTCCTGCCAGGGCCCCTCGCTGAGCTCTGGGGCGGCGCCCAGCGCCTCATCCACCATCACCTCCGTCAGCTCCTCCCGGGAGTCGACGTAGCGGTAGAGGGCGGTGGTCGCGACCCCCAGCCGCTCCGCCACGGCGGCCAGCGAGACGGCCTCGAGGCCGCTGGTGTCGGCCAGCGATACCGCCGCGCGGGCGACCTCCCGCACCGTGAAACGGGCTCGCGGACCGCGCGTGGCACCACCGAGCCCCCAGAGGGCACGTTGAGCGCGTCCGGCATCTTGACTGTGCACGTCGTTCACAATACCGTTGCGTTACTGCATACGTCATTCACAGTTTGGAGTGCCATGTCACAGCCCACCCCGCCCGCCCATGTCCTGGTCACCGGAGCCACCTCCGGAATCGGCGCCGAGGTCGCCCGGCTGCTGTCCGCCCAAGGTTTCCGCGTGAGCGGCGCGGGCCGGCGTACCGAGCTGGTGCCACCCGGCGTCACACCCGTCTCCCTGGACCTGACCGACGAGGCGAGCATCCACCGGGCCCACGCCGAGGCGACCGCGGAATCGGGGCCGGTCGAGGTGCTCGTCAACGCCGCCGGGCTCGGCCAGTTCGGCGCCATCGAGGACGTCACGCTGGCCCAGGCGCGGCGCCAGCTCGAGGTGAACGTGCTCGGCCAGCTCGAGCTCACCCGCCGCTGCCTGCCCGGGATGCGCGCCGCGGGCCGGGGCCGGGTGGTGATGGTCTCCAGCCTGGCCGGAGAATTTGCCGCTCCGATGTGCGGGTGGTACCACGCCTCCAAGTTCGCCCTCGAGGCGCTGTCCGACAGCCTGCGGATGGAGACCGATCGGCACGGCATCGAGGTGGTCGTGGTGCAGCCCGGCCCGGTCGACACGCCCTGGCACGAGCAGGCGCTGCTCGAGTTGCGCCAGACCTCGGGTGGCGGGGCGTACGCCGAGGCGGCCGCGGGGGCTGAGGCGTACCTCACCGGTTCGCAGATGCGGCAGGTCACCTCAACGATCGCCGAGGTGGCCGCCGCCGTGGTCGGGGCCGCCACCACTCCTCGTCCCGCGCCCCGGATCCGGGTCGGCCGGGGTGCGCGGATGGCGGTGGCGATGAGCCGGCTGCTGCCCACCCGCACCTTCGATCGGCTGACCCGCCAACAGTTCGGCTGCTGACCCGGACCCGGGGGCGCCTGACCTGCAGTCTCCTGAATCGACCATGATCAAACCCAGTGGGACTGGGTTTCGCAGGCCCCTTCCGGACAGACTGCAGGTCAGGCGTCACGGGGTGCAGACTTCACAGGGCGGAAATCGCCGGTTGCCCCGACCTCGCCGGGCTGATGGGCTGAGGGTGGACTGCCCACCAACACCCCCAGGAGCGCAGCCATGTCCCTTTCCAGTCCCCGCCCTGCCAGCCGCGCCACGCTGGCCCGAGCTGTCGTCGCCGGAACCGCCAGCCTGGCGCTCGGCCTGACCGGGGTCGCTCTCGGCACCAGCCGGGCCGACGCCGCACCCCGGTTCGGCTCCAGCAGCGGGATCACCGTGAAGTCGGTCAAGCCGATCAGCCAGCGCACCGTCGAGGTGGAGGTCACCACCGCCGCGGTCGCCCCGCACACCACCCATTCCCAGGCTGTCCGTCTCCGGGTCACGCTGCCGAAGTCCTACGACTCCTCGACCGGCAGGCGCTACCCGGTGCTGTACCTGTTCCACGGTCAGGACGGTCGCTACAGCGACTGGACCTCCGGCTATAACCCGGCCAAGAACCAGTTGGGCGGCGACCTCGAGACGATCACCGCCAACCAGGAGCTGATCGTGGTCACCCCTGAGGGCGGTCGCGCCGGCTGGTACACCGACTGGGTGAACCAGGCCAGCGGCGCCCAGAGCTGGGAGACCTTCCACGTCAAGCAGCTGATCCCGTTCATCGACGCCAACCTGCGGACCAAGGCCGAGAAGAAGCACCGCGGTATCGCCGGGTTGTCGATGGGCGGTTTCGGCGCCGCCCACTATGCGACCCGTTATCCGGACCGGTTCAACTATCTGGGCACGTTCTCCGGTGGCATCGACCTGGAGGACCAGCGGATCCGCGGTGCCGTGATCGGATCCTCGATCCTGCAGGGGTTCAACCCGCCCGATGGCAGCTTCGGCCCGGTGGTGTGGCCGATGGACGGCAACTGGATCCGGCACAACCCGGTGCGCAACGCCGGGAACCTGAAGGGGATGACCGTGTCCCTGTATGCCGGCTCCAAGCAGGAGCTGTACGAGCAGGGCGCCGGCTGGTCCACCCACACCTTCTCCGGTGCGCTCACTCGCGCCGGGGTGCAGCACCGCTGGGACATGTACGGCCAACCCGGTCAGATCGGGCGCTACAACTGCGACGGTGGGCACAACTTCGGCTGCTGGAACATGGCCCTGAACAAGGACCTCCCGCGGCTGATGGGTGCCATCGCCTGACCCGGCGGCTGAGCCTGTCGAGGATGGCTTCGACAGGCTCAGCCACCGTGGAGGCTCAGTGGGCGGCCTGGGTCTCGGTCTCCCGTTCGGCGGTGGTCAGGCGCTCGGCGGCGTCGTCGGCCATGCCGCCGGGGTTGTCACCACCCTCGTCCTTGCCGTACGCCTCCTCGATCCGGCGGCCGATCTCGGCGTCGACGTTCTTCCAGTACTGGAAGGCGCGCTGCAGCACGTCACCGCTGACCCCGCCCTTGAGGTGACCGACCACGGTCTCCACGAACCGTTCCCGCTGGGCGTCGTCGAACACCTCACGGACCAGGACGCCCGGCTGGCTGAAGTCGTCGTCCTCGGCCGACCGGATGGTCTGGGCGCGGTGCACCAGATCGCCGTCCACCCGGAAGGACTCCTCGGTCACTCCCTCGAAGGTGGAGAACGGGGTGCCCTCGGTGTTCGGCGCCATCATCGCCGTCTCCGGACCGGGGACGTCATAGGCCATCGGCCCGTCATAGGAATAGCTGTGTCCCTTGGTCCGCGGCCGGTTCACCGGCAGCTGCAGATAGTTGGCGCCGATGCGGTGGCGGTGCGTGTCGGCGTACGAGAAGACTCGACCGAGCAGCATCCGGTCGGGTGAGAAGCCGATCCCGGGTACCAGTGCCGACGGCTCGAAGGCCGCCTGCTCGATCTGGGCGAAGAAGTTGTCCGGGTTCTTGTTCAGCGTCATCCGGCCGACCTCGATCAGCGGATAATCCTTGTGGGACACGGTTTTGGTGACGTCGAAGATGTTCATGCGATAGTTGAACCCCTCCTCGAACGGGATCACCTGCACCTTCAGTGTCCAGCTCGGGAAGTCGCCGGCCTCGATCGCGTCGAACAGGTCGCGACGGTGCGCGTCGGCGTCCTCGCCGGCCACCTGCAGCGCCTGCTCACCGGTCAGCCCCTCGACCCCCTGGTCGGAGTGGAAGTGATACTTCACCCAGTGCTTCTCGCCGGATGCGTTGATCCACAGGTAGGTGTGCGAGCCGTAGCCGTTCATGTGGCGATAGGAGCGCGGGATGCCGCGATCGCCCATCAGATAGGTGACCTGGTGCGCCGACTCCGGGTTCTGGCTCCAGAAGTCCCACTGCATCTGGTTGTCGCGCAGCCCGCTCGCGCCGCGCCGCTTCTGCGAGCGGATGAAGTGCGGGAACTTCATCGCGTCGCGGATGAAGAAGATCGGCGTGTTGTTGCCGACCAGGTCGTAGTTTCCTTCGCTGGTGTAGAACTTCAGCGCGAAACCGCGCGGGTCGCGCCAGGTGTCGGGCGAGCCCAGCTCGCCGGCGACGGTGGAGAAGCGGGCCAGCATGTCGGTCTTCGTGCCGGGCTGGAACAGCGCCGCCTTCGTGTACGCCGACACGTCGCCGGTTACCTCCAGCACGCCGAACGCGCCGGAACCCTTGGCGTGCACGACCCGCTCCGGCACCCGCTCCCGGTCGAAGTGCGCCATCTGCTCCACGAAGTGCGTGTCGTGCAGCATGATCGGCCCGTCGGGTCCCGCGGTCAGGGCGTGCAGGTCGGATGCGGCCGGCGCTCCGGTTCCGGTGCGGCTGCCCGAGGTGTCGGCCTCGGCGGGAAACTGTTCGGACATGGCAGGCTCCTCTCATCGCTGATTCTTCATTCTCTCAGGCGGACCGCAGAGCTCGGCGGCGACCCTTCCCAGCAGCGCCGGGCTTGGCGACACTGGTGGGGTGAACTGGTGGCTGGGCCTGTTCGGGATGGTCCTGGTCCTCATCGGATGGGGCCTGCGGACCCTGAGCACGCCCGCGCCCACTGACACCGAGGACCTGCCGGCGGATTCCGAGGTGGACGCCGCCTTCGAGCGGGTGGACCGGGAACTGACCGTCTCGGCACTGGCGTCCCGGCTCGACCCGGTGATCCGGCGCAGGGTGCCGCTGCGGGCGATCCGGGCCGCCCCGGCGCGGGGTGCCACGCGGCTCGGTTTCGCCGACGGAACCGTCATCCTGGTCCGCAGTCAGGGCGGGGAACTCGCTCGCCTGGCCTTGCGGGTCGGCACCGAGTCAGTCCGGCTGGTGGCCTGCCGCCCGAGCGGGCGGCAGGCCGAACTGGAGTTCAGCACCGACCTGGGAACGGTGACGGCGCTGGCGATCGGCCTCGACCAGGACGACTGAGCGGCGTACGCCTCAGTAGCACGCCGCGTCCAGCGCGGCGATCGCCTCGCCTCGCCCGAGTTCGATCATTTCTTTGGCGCGATGGAAATCCAGGGTTCCGCAGGCTCGGGAGGCGATGGTGACCTGCACGTCGGGCGGGTTGGCCGCCATCCGATAGCGGGTGATCATCGCCTGCACCGCGTCCAGCGACTGGATCACCACGTCGGTCATCCGCAGGCCCCGCGGGGTGCTGAGGACCAGCTCCGATGCGGCGGCCGCCACGGCTTCGGCCGACTCGGTCACCGACTCGGATTCTGCCCGTTCGGAGTCGCCGCGGTCACCGCGGCTGCGCAGCCACTCCAGGTCGAGTTGATCGAACCCCTTGCGGATCCGCTCGAACCAGGCGGCACCGGGCTCGGGCTGGCTGGACTCACGGACCGGGGCGCCCTTGGCCGGTTGGCCGCCACCGGACAGGTTCACCGCCACGATGAAGTCCGCCGGCGCCCCGTAGGTCGCGTCGATCGGCACCGGGTTCAGCACACCGCCGTCGACCAGGGTGCGGCCGTTGATCACCACCGGGGTGATGAACGTTGGAATCGCAATGGAGGCACGGATCGCGGCGTCCAGCGGGCCGCGCTGGAACCACACCTCGCGGCGGGTGTCCAGGTCGGTGGCGACCGCGGTGAACGGGATCGGCAGTTCCTCGATCCGCGCCCCGTCGAGCAGGTTGCTGACCCGGGAGAGCAGCCGTTCGGCCTTGATCATGCCGGGCCCGGTCAGGGCGGGGTCGAAATAGCGCCACACCTCACGCTGGGTGAGCCCGGTGACCCATTCGGTGAACGGATCCAGCCGACCGGCGGCGTACAGGCCGCCGACCACGGCGCCCATCGAGCTGCCAGCGATGGTGATCACCTCGTGGCCGCGCTCGGTCAGCTCGTCGATCACCCCGATGTGGGCATAGCCGCGGGCACCGCCCGATCCGAGGGCCAGCGCCACCCGCATTTCCCACCTCCAGCACAGAACTTCTCCTCGATGCTACTCGAAGGTGCGGTGCGAGGCTGGGACCCTCAGACCGCCGGGAGCGTACGCAGCGCGGGCGCGGGTCGCAGCCGATCGCGTACCGCCGCGGCGACGACGCCCAGCCGGGAGCGACCGGGCTCGGGGTTGGGCAGGGCGAGCCGGAAGATCTTGGCCCACACCTGGCCGAGCTGCTGGTGCATCGGGCCGGTCACGTATTCCAGCCCGTGCCGCTCGAACAGCGCCCGCACCCGCGGCGCGATCTGGCCGAGCCGGTTGCTGGGCATGTCCGGGAACAGGTGGTGCTCGATCTGGTGCGACAGGTTGCCGGTGAGCACGTGCAGCACCTTGCCGCCGGAGATGTTGGCCGAGCCGAGCATCTGTCGCAGGTACCACCGCCCGCGAGTTTCGCCGGCCAGCGACTCCTCGCTGAACGTCTGCACACCCGTGGGGAAGTGCCCGCAGATGATCACCGCGTTGCTCCACACGTTGCGCACCACGTTGGCGACGGCGTTGGCCGCCAACGTGTGCAGGAAACCCGGGCCGGACAGCAGCGGGTGCACCAGATAGTCCTTGGCCACCTGGCGTCGCAGCTTCGCGAACACCGCCCGGGCGTTGTGACGGAACTCCTCCCGGTCGACCTCGCCCTTCAGATAGGGCCCCACCTGCAGGTCGTAGGCGGCGATCCCGTACTGGAAGAAGGTCGCGTTGAGCGCCGCGGTCACCGGCTGGATCAGGAAGCCGAGGCTCCAGGGCTGCTTCTCGTCGACGCGCATCACGCCATAGCCGAGATCGTCGTCGCGGCCACGTACGTTGGTCCAGACGTGGTGGCTCTCGTTGTGCGAGCGCTGCCACTGCTTGGCCGGGGTGATCGCGTCCCACTCCCAGTTGCTGGAGTGGATCTTCGGGTCGCGCATCCAGTCCCACTGGCCGTGCAGCACGTTGTGCCCGATCTCCATGTTCTCCAGGATTTTCGACAGCGACAGCCCGATCGTGCCGATGATCCACGCCGGCGGAAAGATCGAGAACAGCAGCACCGCGCGGCTGCTCAACTCGAGGGTGCGCTGCAGCTTGATGATGCTGCGGATGTAGGCCGCATCCTCCGCACCCAGGTCGGCCATCACCTCGGCGCGGATGCTGTCCAGCTCGGCGCCGATCTCGGCGACGGCGGCCTCGTCCAGCCCGGCGGGCAGGTGGGGGTTCAGGCCGGTCGGTTCGATGCGGCGGGCGAGCTCGGTGCTGTGGGTCTGTGTGGTCATCAGGATCCTTGGTTGTCGATCCGGCAGTCGCCGGCGGGTGCGGTCACGCAGGTCTGCACGTGGACCGGTTCGTCCTCCGCGGTGGTCACCTCACCGCTGCGCAGGTCGCGTACCGACCCGTTGCGCATCGGCACCAGGCAGCCGCGGCAGATGCCCATCCGGCAGCCGGACGGCAGCGTCACCCCGGCCTCCTCGGCGGCGTTCAGCAGCGGCCGATCGCCGGGGGCGTCGACGCGCTGCCCGGTGCCGGTGAACGTGACGGTGCCCCCCTCGCCGACGGCGGCGAAGACGGCCGGGCGGAACCGTTCGGTGTGCAGCCGCTCGGTCAGGCCGGCGGCGGCCCAGTGTTCCTCGGCGGCATCGAGCAGGCCGACCGGTCCGCAGGCCCACACCTCGCGCTCGCGCCAGTCGGGGACCAGTGCGTCCAGCTCGTCGAGGCGCAGCAACCCCCCGGTGTCGGTGAGCCGCGCCAGCAGCCGCAGGGTGCCTGCTGCGGCGTACCCCTCCAGCTCGCTGCGGGCGATCACGTCGGCGACGGCGGGGCTGCTGTGCAGCAGCACCGCATCGGTGAAGCGGTGGTTGCGCAGCATGCCGAGCACCGGGGTGATCCCGGAGCCGGCGGTGAGCAGCAACACCTTGCCGGGCAGCGTCTCCGGCTGACAGAACTCCCCGGTGGCCTGGGACAGGTGCAGCAGGTCACCGGCCCGGGCGGTGCGGACCAGATGGTTGCTGACCACCCCACCGGGGATCGCCTTGACGGTGATCCGCAGGGTTGGTTCGTCGGTGCGCGAGGTGATCGAGTACGCCCGGTGCTGGCGTACGCCGTCGACGTCCAGGCCCACCCGCAGGTATTGCCCGGGACGGTGTCCGGCCCAGTCGGCGCCGGGACGGATCACGATGGTGGCCGCGTCAGCCGTCTCCGGCAGGACGGCGAGGATCCGTCCGCGCAGGTCCCCGCCGGGCCGAAGCGGGTCCAACAGGTCGAGGTAGTCGGCCGGCACCAGGGGGGTCGCCAGGGCTCGGGCGAGCCGACGCGCACCGGCGGAAATAATGCTCGTCGTCGTGATCGTGCTCTCCTTGCGCGGGCTGTGCCGCATCGTCAGGGTCACATCCACCAGCGTAACTTACGGAACCGTAGGTTCTCAAAGACATGGCAGGACTCTCAGCGGATTTGTCGACACGCCCTAGGCTGTCGCGGGTGACCACCGACTTCCTCCGCCCGGCCATCGACTGGCTGGTCGGGCTGATGCAGACGATCGGTGCGCCCGGGGCCGGGATCGCCGTGGCGCTGGAGAACATCTTCCCGCCGATCCCGAGCGAGGTGATCCTGCCGCTGGCCGGGTTGACCGCCAGTCGCGGGCACTTCACCGTGATCGAGGCCATCGTCTGGACCACCGTCGGGTCGGTGGTCGGCGCGTGGGCGCTCTATCTGATCGGGGCGAAGCTGGGCGTACCGCGGTTGAAGCGGCTGGCCGACAAGATCCCCCTGATGAAGGTGAGCGATATCGACCGCACCGTCGCCTGGTTCAACCGGCACGGCCGATCGGCGGTCTTCTTCGGTCGGTTGCTGCCACTGTTCCGCAGCTTCATCTCGATTCCCGCCGGGGTGGAACGGATGCCGTGGTGGCAGTTCACCCTCTATACCGGGCTCGGTAGCGGGATCTGGAACAGCGTGCTGGTGCTGGCCGGTTGGAAGCTCGGCGAGAGCTGGCACCTGGTCGAGCGGTGGACCGGCGTGCTGCAGAACGTGCTGATCGTCGCCCTGGTCGCCGCGCTGGCCTACTTCATCATCCGTCGGCTGCGCCAGCGCCGCGCGCACTGACCGTTCCCCGCACCCGTCGCAGGGCGCTCAGTTGACCACGCCGAACTCGTAGCCCTGGTCCTTGAAGAAGTCGATCACCTCGGCGAGGCCACCGGTGGTCAGCGCGTTGTCCTTGTAGTCGTGCATCAGCACCACGGCCACGTTGGGCAAACCGGAGGCGCGGTGGGTGCTCTTCACCCGCTCGGCCGCGGCCGAGCCGGAGCCGGGGGCGCTCTTGGACTCGCCGTCGCCGTTGTTGGAGTTCCAGTCCATCCAGTACGCCTCGCGCTGCGCCAGCGCCTGGTCGGAGGCCTCCAGCCCCTTCCACCCGTGACCGCCCGGATAGCGGAAGCCGCGCACGGCATAGTCGTTGCCCAGCTGCTTGCGGATCCCGGCGAGCGCCTTGTCATAGTCGCCCATGATGTTCTGGGCGTTGGCCCGCCCACCCGGATAGAGCAGACCGTAACTGTGCGAATAGGAGTGGATCACGATCGAGTGCCCCTCGGCGATCTCCCGCTTCACCAGCTGCGGGTTCGCCTTCTCCATCCCCTGCGGCCCCACGATCACGAAGAACGAACCGTGCACCCCCTTCTCCTTGAGGATGTCCAGCACCTTGGGCGTGGTCGAGTCGGTGGGTCCGTCGTCGAAGGTGAGGAACACCACCTTCTTGCTGATCGGGCAGGCGGCTTCGCCCGGCTTGGCGCGCAGACACGCCTGCACGTCCTTGGCCTGATAAGCGTACGCCGCAGCGGCGTGGTTGTGGTTGGTACCCGGCTTCAGCGCGGTCTGGTCGACCGTCGGCGTGGGGCTGGGCGTCGGCGTGGGCGAGGCAGCCGTCGTCGTCGGGGCGCTGGACGGCCGGGCCGAACCACCGGCGCTCGGTGCCGCGCCGGTGTCGGGGGGCGGCGTACCGCAAGCGGCGAGCCCGATCAGCGCGGTGACCCCGGCGGCCGCCGCGGCGAGACGAGTGAGCGCAGGACGCTGCCGACCGTTCATCAATCCCCCTGAGAATGCATCATCGTCACGGTAACCCGGGCGTACGATCGTCCCAAATCGGCGGGTCGCCAGGGGAGTACGCTGGTGCGGTGACTCAGCTCCGGTCCCAGACCCAGCGCGGCGCCAGTGCGGTGAGCCTAGTCGCCGGCATCGTCGTGGTGGCCGCGCCGCTGCTGGGCTGGCTCGGGCACACCGATTTCACCCGCACCCTGATGGGGGTGCTGATCGGGGCCGTGGTCGGCCTCGCCCTCGGCCTGTTGGGCCCGGGAGTGGCCACCTCGCTGACCGGTCTGGTCGGTCCGCCGGTGCGCGGTCTGCTGGTGGTCGTCGCGGCCGCACTGCTGCTGTGGGCCGTCCTCGGGGTGGCGTTCGACCTGAACACCGTCACCAAGACCGTCAGTATCGCGGCGGCGGCGGTGCTGGTCGCCGCCTGGGTTCCGCTCAGCCGGTTGTCCGGGCGCTGACCTCCAGCCCGCGCTGGAAGTCCAGGATGCGGCGTACCGCCTCGGCGACCGCCTGCGCCCCCGCCGCCAGCGAGATCCGCACCGCCTGATGGCCGTGCGCCGAGTCGAAGTCCGGACCCGGGGTGAGCGCGACCCGCTGCTGCTCCAGCAGGGCCTCGCACCAGGCGCCGGAGTCGGCATAGGGGCCGAGCACCGGGGCGATCGTGGCATACAGATAGAACGCCCCGTCGGCCGGCGCGACGTCCACCCAGCCCAGCTCGTCGAGGTGGTCGAGCACCACCTGACGGGCCGCGGCATAGTCGGCGACCTGCTCGGCCCCCTCGGCGTACGCGTCCTTGGTGAACGCCTCGACGCAGGCATACTGCGCCGGTACCGGCGGACAGAGCGACAGGTTGCCGGTGAGCGCCTCGAACGGCCCGATCAGATCGTCGGGGACCAGCGCCCAGCCGAGCCGCCACCCGGTCATCCCCCAGTATTTGGAGAACGACGACACCACGATCGAGGTGCGGTCGTGGGCCCAGGCGCAGTCGCCGACCGAGTCACCGTAGGTCACCCCGTGATAGATCTCGTCGCTGACCAGGCGTACGCCGCGCTCGCGGCACCAGCTCGCCAGCTCGGCCAGCTGCCCGGGCGCCAGCATGGTGCCGGTCGGGTTGGCCGGGGAGGCGACGACGAGCCCGGCCAGCGGTGCCTCGGCATACGCCCGCTCGAGCAGCTCGACGGTCGGCTGGAACCGCTCGGCGGGCCCGCAGTCGAGCTCGACCACCTCAAGTCCGAGGCTGGCGAGGATGTTCTTGTACGCCGGATAGCCCGGCCGGGCGAGCGCCACCCGGTCGCCGTGGTCGAAGGCCGCCAGGAAGCTGGTCAGGAACGCCCCCGAGGAGCCGGTGGTGATGGCGAGGTTGCCGATCGGCACCTCGATGCCGTACCAGCGGCGGTAGTGCCCGGCGAGTTGCTGGCGCAGCTCGGCCAGGCCCAGGGCGTTGGAATAGCCGAGCGCGGTGCCGTCGGTGACCACCTCGGCGGCGCGGCGGCGTACCCCGCTCGGCGCCCCGGCCGCCGGCTCGCCCGCGCACAGCGAGATCACCTCGTGCCCGGCCGCGCGCAGCTCGAACACCTTGTGCAGCACCGTCATCACCTCGAACGGCGGGACGGCAAGGGAGCGCTGGGACGGTGAGAGGGCCATGAGCCGGATTCTACTGGCGCGCGTCCAGCTCCTTGACCAGTCGCGCCGGGGCGGTGTTGCGATAGGACATGTCGGCAAGCTCGGCCACCTCGGACCAGTCCGGCGTACCGATTCGGAAGTTGATCCCCAACCAGCCGCTCGGACCAAAGTAGGCGGGGCTGAAGAACCGTTCGTCGGCAAGCAGTGCCGCGCGTTCACCCGGGTCGGGCAGGAAGAGCATCGAGTCGGCGAAGTCGTCGGCGCCGTGATCGCCCTTGACCACCCCGCCGAAGACGGCGAACACCTTCTTGGTGAAAAAGTTCGGGTGCCCGTGGGAGATCTTCTCGGCCGCCTCGGGCAGGGCCAGGCAGATCTCTCGGACCCGGGCCAGATGCGGGTCGTCCTCGCGGTAGCGCAGCGGATGGGCCATGCTCGATGATCCCACGGTGGCTGAGCCTGTCGAAGCCAGCCGAGCTCAGGCCCCTTCGACAGGCTTGGGGACCGGGGTGAGGACTAGCATCGCGGGGTATGGGGCGGATCACGGTGCGCAGGGCGGTCACCCGGATCACCGTGGGTGAGGGGAGTGACCGCCGCAGTGACGTGCTGGCGGCCGAGGAGCCGCTGGAGATCCGGTTGAACGGGACCCCGCTGGTGGTGACGATGCGTACCCCCGGTGAGGACATCGAGTTGGCGCACGGGTTCCTGGCCACCGAAGGGGTGATCACCGGCGCCGCGGATGTGGTCGCCGCCCGCTATTGCGCCGGGGCGGTGGCGACCGGACCGGACGGGTTGCCGCAGAACACCTACAACGTGCTGGAGGTACGCCTGGCCGAGCACGTGCCCGCCCCGAGCGTCGACCCCACGCGCAACTTCTACACCACCAGCTCCTGCGGGGTGTGCGGCAAGGCGAGCATCGACGCGATCACCCAGCAGCTGCGCTGGGACGTCGCCGCCGACCCGGTACGCCTGGACCCGGCCGTGCTCGTCGAGCTGCCCGACCGGCTCCGCGAGCGGCAGCGCACCTTCGACCGGACCGGCGGGCTGCACGGGGCGGCGTTGTGCACCGCGGACGGCGAGCTGTTGTACGCCGCAGAGGACGTCGGTCGGCACAACGCGGTGGACAAGGTGATCGGCTGGGCGCTGCTGAACGATCGGCTGCCCGCCACCGGCTGCGTGCTGGTGGTGTCGGGGCGGGCCAGTTTCGAGCTCACCCAGAAGGCGCTGATGGCCGGAATCCCTGCCCTGGTTGCGGTCTCAGCTCCCTCGTCGCTGGCCGTCGAGTGCGCCGAGCAGGCCGGGATGACGCTGTGCGGGTTCGTCCGCGCCCCACGACTGAACGTCTACAGCCGGCCGGATCGGGTGGGCTGAGCCAGTTCTCGACCCCCGCGCCGGTCGACCCGCAGGGCGCGCCGCTCGGTGAATCGCGGCCGCGGGATGAGACAGTGATCCCGCGATGCATGTCAGGCTGCAGGAACCCACCCCCAGGACCGGAGCCCCCGGTCGGCTGGCTGGTTTCCTGATCACCCTGACCGGGGTGGGTGCGCTGTTCCTCTACTACCTGGCGATGTGGCCGGACCTGAAGGCGTTCTCCCACGACATGGACTGGGCGCCGCGGCCGTTCGAGGACTTCCTGGTGCACTACCAGCCGATGGCCGAGCGCATTCTGCGCGAGCCGATCTCCACCGACGGCTACTTCTATCCGGCCTTCCTGGCGGTGGCGCTGCACCCGATCGCCGCGCTCGGGCCACAGGTGGCGTTGAAGTTCTGGGTGGCGCTGACGATCGCGATGACCCTGCTCGGTTGGTGGGCGAGTTGCGGGCTGCTGGGGTTGAAGCGGCCGGGCCCGCGGTTGGTGCTGCTGCTGTTGACGTTGTCGGCCCAGCCGGTGCTGCACTGCTTCAACTGGGGCCAGGTGTCGATCATGCTGGGCAGTCTCACCCTGGTCTCCATCTGGTTGTACCGGGGTGGGCACCGCGGCTGGGCCGGTGTGGTGCTGGGCATCGCCATCGCGATCAAGATCTATCCGGCGGTGTTCCTGTGGTACTTCCTGGCCAGGAAGGACCGCCGCGCGCTCATCTCGGCCGGAGTCACCGCGTTCACCCTGGTCTGCCTGCTGCCGGGGACAGTGCTCGGGTTCGGACGCTGGTTCGTCTTCGAGGTGACCACCCAGCGCAACCTCGCCGCCACCAGTTGGTATGACGACGACGGCACCCCCGACTCCAACTCGCAGGCGTTCGCACACGTGCTGAGCCGCTGGTTCCCCCGGATCGTGGACGAGATGAACCGGACCGAGCTGACCCTGGCGGCGGTGTTCGGGTACGCCCTGGGCGCCGGGGTCCTGGCGCTCGCCTTCCTGCTCATCCGAAGCCGCACCAAGGACGCCGACCTGCTCGGCCTGGCGCTGATCTTCGCGGCCACCCCGTTCCTCAGCCGGGTGTGCTGGCCGCACTACTTCACCTATCTGCCGTTCATCCAGGTGCTGGCCTTCCGGCAGGTGTGCCGGGTGACAACCGGGGCGTCGGTGATCGGCACGATCCTGCGCGCGCTGCCGATCATCTCGGTGCTGTTGAGCAATGTGGTGTTCTTCAACTTCTTCGAACGCCCACACGACTATTCGAGCTCGGGAATGCTGTTCCTGGCCAACGTGTTGCTGATCCCGCTGCTGGCCAGCGCCCTGCTCAGCCGAGCGGTCCCGCCGGCCCGGGTCACCGAGGTCTGAGCGGTCAGCGCAGCATGCTGCGCCAGGGGCGCTGGAGCGGATAGCGGCGTCCGTGCACCTCGCTGGGCCGGATGGCGATCAGCACCGGACGGTTGTCGCCCAGCCAGGCGCGCAGCCCGACCTGCTCCAGACGGAGTTCCTCCTCGGGGGGCAGCACCACCGCGGTCCCGCGTACCACCACAGAGCTGCCGACCTCTTCGACCACCTGATCGACCTCGAAGGCGACGTGTCGGTCCTGACACAACCCGTGCACGGTGCTGCCCTCCGCGGTCCGGAAGACCAGCTGCTGCCCGTCAACGGCATAGTTCAGCGGCACGATGTTCGGCTGCCCGTCCAGCTCATAGGCCATCCGGCCGAACTCCTGGGAGTGCAGGAGCTCCCAGCACTCCTGCTCCGACAGGTGTGTCCCCTCGGCCATGGCAACCCTTTCGTCAACTGCCGCCAGCCTATCCCCGCCGACCCGGCTTCTCCGGTGATTCGTCGAGGAGCTGCGGCGCGGCCATCACTTCGCGCATTTGGTCCTGGAGGACGGTCAGCAGTTTTCCGCACCAGCGTCTCGTCCCACGCCAACTCCGGATCGGGCTCCAGGTGGGCGAGCAGGACCCCGACGCTCCACCGCTCGGGTTCGGACCACGCGGCGGCTCTACTCTGACCGAACAGCCGGGCGGGCGCCCGCTCGTCCAGCCAGGCGGGCCGGGCGATCGCCCGGACGAGGATCCCGGTCATCATCGCCCCGGTCGCCCCGGCCAGCACCCGGAAGCCCTCGCCTCACATCAGCGGCGGGACCAGTCGATAGCCAACCAGGCCGGCCAGGTTGGCGTACACCTCGGCGCGACGCTGGGCGAAGCCGGCCTCAGCGGACACCAGCGCCGCCCCCGACGGCGTCGCGGACCTGTCCGGCCGGCAACCCCTGATAGGTCGCGGACAGGGCGAGGAAGGTGCGCGAGCGCGGGGAGCCGAGCAACCGGCGTACGTCCGCGTCCATGGCCATCCGCAGTCCTTCCACGATCAGGTTCCGGCGCCCCTGGGCGGACCCCAGCCGCGGCCGATGCTCATCGACCAGGGCCAGCAGCCGGACCAGGTCCTGTTCGGTTTCGGGAATCAACGAGGTACGCCGAACCGTCTCGGCCAGCACGTCGACGAGGAATTGCTCACGGCTCGGCCACCGGCGATAGGCGGTGGCCCGGGACACCCCGGCCTGCTCGATCACCCGTTCCATCCGGATCCCCTGTCGGGGTTGCAAGGGTGGGCGCGCGGGAAGCATCACTGCGGCACCGACGCCACCCAGGCGTTCATCGGGTCGGCGCACGGGCGCGCCCAGTTGGAGAAGCTGCCGGTGGCCGGTCGCCTCGTGGACTGAACGACCGTGGCCGCTTTTGGCCACCCGGCTAGAATCCGACCGGACGACAAGATGACACTCCCCCGTCGACCGAGCCCGCGGCCGTCCGACGGGGACGGTTGGGGGGATCAGGTGCACGTGCGAGTGGCAGGTGCGGCGCTGACGGCGCTGGTTCTGCTGAGCGGCTGCGGCGGTGCCGGCGGCGACAAGCCCGAGCAGGGGAAGCAGCCGAAGACCATCGAGGAGGCCGCCGCGGCCGTCGCCGCCGGACTGTCCGCCGGATCCCTCAAGGACGTCCCGCTGCGCAGCGGCGACCCGGCGGCCGACCTCCCCGTCCTGCTCCGCGGGCTGCACGGGTTGCAGCCCAAGGTCACCGTGCAGGAGGTACGCCGGGCCGGCAACACCGCGACGGTCGACTTCGACTATGCGTGGCCGCTGTCCACCGAGTGGACCTACGAGACCAAGGCGACCATGGTCAACGAGTCCGACACCTGGAAACTGGTCTGGGAGCCGGCGGTGCTGCACCCGAAGCTGACCGCGCACAACCGGCTCGAGCGCAGCCGCACCAGCACCGACCGGGGCACCATCACCGGCCGCGGCAGCACCGTGCTGGTGCAGAACACCCCGCTGCAGATGCTGGGGCTGAACAAGGCCGCGGTGCCCGATCCGGGTGACCAGCAGGCGTCCGCGGAGACGATCGCCAATCAGCTCAACCTCGACCCGGTCCAGTTCCTGGAGAAGGTGCGCGCCGCGGGTGCCAACGCGTTCGTCGACGCCGCCCCGGTGCGTACCGAGGAGATCCCCGCCAATTTCACCCGCACCAAGGGTGCGGACTCGCGTACGGTGACGCTGCCCGCGGCGAAGAGCGCAGGATATGCCCAGGCGCTGCTCGGCGGGGTCGGTTATGCCGGGGAGAAGGAGGTCGCCGAGTCCGGCGGCACCGTCTATCCCGGTGATGTGCTCGGCACCAGCGGGCTGCAGAAGACGTTCGACGCCAAGCTGCGCGGCCGCGGCGGCAACAAGGTGTTCCTGGCTCCTCGCGACTCCCAGCCGGGCAGCGGCCGGCCCACCTCGGACACCCTGGTCGCCGACTTCCCCGACGCCCCCGGTGGAACGCTGGAGACCACCATCGACGACGACGTGCAGTCCCGGGTCGAGCAGGCCGTGGGGAAGGTGAAGCAGCCGGTCTCGGTGGCGGTGATCCGGGTCGGCAACGGCGCGATCCTGGCCGCGGCGGACTCCCCCGCCGCCCGCGCCCGCAACGAGTCGACCACCGCCCGGATCGCGCCCGGGATGGCGAACGCCAACGTGACCGCGCTAGCGCTGCTGCGCTCCGGCGTCCGCCTGAACGACAAGGTGACCTGTGAGAAGTCGGTGACGGTCGAGGGACTGGTGGTGGAGAACCCGAAGGGGTTCAGCTACAACGGCAGCTCGATGACCCTGGAGCAGGCACTCGCCCGAGGTTGCCGGACAGCCGTCGCCCAGGCCGCCGGACGGCTGCAGGCCGACGAGCTCTCCCGTGCCGCCCAGTCACTGGGGATGGGCCGCACCGTCGACCTCGGCACCCCGAACAACTTGGGCGCGGTGGAGCGACCCACCGGTGCTCGCGCCACCGCCGAGACGGCGATCGGGCAGGGCCCCGGCGTCCAGGCCTCGGCGCTCGCCCTGGCCGTGCAGGCCGCCTCGGTGCAGGCGAAGAAGCCGATCACCCCGGTGCTGGTGCCCGAGCGCACCCCACTGGCCGCCGACGGCGTACCTCCGTTGACCGAGGCGGAGAGCAAGGCGCTGCAGGCGATGATGAAGGCGTCTCCGGGTTCCTACGGCAACTTCAGCAACGTGGTCACCGGCGAGGCCGACGGACGCCAGGTGCTCGTCGGCTATTCCGACGCCTTTGCCGTGGCGATCGTGATCGGCAACGCCGGCGACAGCTCGGCGCCCAGCCTGAGCACCCTGGGCCGGGCGATCACCAGCACCGGGCGCTGATGCGGCGCGCCACCCTGGGCGCGGTCGGCGTGCTGCTGCTCGGCACCGGCTGCCACGCGAGGCTGTCCTCCCCGCCGGTCCCCAAGCCACCGGACCCGGCGCCGCAGGTGCAGGCGGTGGTCGACGGGCTGCAGCGCACCGACCTCACCGGCGTCCCGGCCACCCAGGACGCCGCCGGGCAGCTGGCCGAGATCGTCCGCGGCATGGACGGCGTACGCCCGAAGGTCGCCGTCAGCGAGGTGCGGACCGTCGGCGACGTGAGCACGATCGGACTCGACTACACCTGGCCGTTCGCCGCGGCCGGCTGGACGTATCACTCGACCGCCACGATGAACTTCCGCGACGGACAGTGGGTCCTCGACTGGACCCCGCAACTGGTGCACCCGCAGCTCGGTCCCGACACCCGGCTGGTGCACACCCACACCGCCGCCACCCGCGCTCGCGTGGTCGGGCAACAGGCTGTCGTGATCGCGTCCACCCAGCCGGTGCTGCGGATCGGCATCGACAAGTCCCGGGTCGATCCCGGGCAGGTCGAGGCTTCCGCCCGACGGCTGGCCCAGCTGTTCCAGCTCAACGCCGACAACTTCGTGGCGCGGGTGCGGGCCGGGGGTGCGGCGCAGTTCGTGGAGGCGATCACCCTGCGGCCCGAGGCCCCGCAACCGGAGGGCTGGCGGCAGGTGCCCGGCGCGATCGGCGTACCGAAGAATCAGACCATCCTGACCGATCGGGAGTTCGCTCCCGAGCTGATCGGCGGCACCGGTGAAGCCACCCCCGAGCAGGTGACTTCCTCTGCCAATACACTGTTTCCCGGCGACGAGGCGGGCACGAGCGGACTGCAGAAGCGGTTCGACGAGCAGCTGCGCGGCAGGCCCGGCGCCAAGGTGTCGCTGGTGGCGCGGAGCTTGCCGACGCCGACTCCGGGCGCCAGCGCGAGCCCTCGCCCCACAGCGAGCGCGAGCCCCGGCGTACGCCCGATCGTGCTGTTCGACGCCCCGGCCGCCCCGGGGAAGGATCTGCAGCTGAGCCTGGACGCCGCCGCCCAGCGCAAAGCCGAGCAGGTGATCGGTCGAGCGGCCGGATCCGCTTCCCTGGTGGCGATCCAGCCGTCCACGGGTCGGGTGCTGGCGGCCGCGAACTCAGCCGGCAGTGGCGGCAATCCGGATGCGACCTTCGGCCGGTACGCCCCCGGCTCCACCTTCAAGGTGGTCACCGCGCTCGCCCTGCTGCGCAGCGGGATGACCCCGGAGAGTCAGCTGAACTGCACCGAGACCGTCACCGTGGATGGCCGGACATTCAAGAACTACAACGATTTCCCGGCCTCCCGGGTGGGGCGGTTGAGCCTGGCCGATGCCCTGGCCTACTCCTGCAACACCGCGCTGATCGCCGAGCACCAGCGGATCAGCCCGCAGCTGCTGCGGGAGGCGGCGGTCAGTCTCGGGCTGGGCACCGACTATGACGCGGGTTTCCCGTCCTTCTTCGGTTCGGTCCCGGACCCGAAGAACACCGTCGGCAAGGCGGAATCGCTGATCGGGCAGGGATCGGTGGAGGCCTCACCGATGGCGATGGCGGCCGTGGCCGCCTCGGTGCAGGCCGGACGTACCGTGATCCCGACGATGGTCGACGGCCGCCCCGCACCGGCACCGCCGGTGCCGCTCACCCCCGACGAGGCGGCCGCGCTGAAGCGGATGATGGGTCAGGTGGTCAACCAAGGCACTGCCGGATTCCTGAAGGGGACCGCCGACGGCGCCAAGACCGGTACCGCCGAATATGGCACCGCGGTCCCCCCGCGCACCCACGCCTGGATGATCGCCCAGCGCGGCGACCTGGCGGTGGCCGTCTGGGTGAACGACGGTGACTCCGGCTCCAAGACCGCCGGCCCCCTCCTCCAGGCCTACCTCCGCTGACCCCCGCTGGCTGAGTCTGTCGAAGCCTGCTTACGTCCGGTGGTTGCGGCGGAAAGGGCGTCCCGCCCAACGTCCAGTTTCCACGCCCCTTATGTTGGCTGAGCTTGTCGAAGCCATCTGGCCAGCGGAACGTTGGCTGAGCAAGCGAGGAACGAGCGAGTCGAAGCCTCTCGGGGAGGCTGTGACTGGAGTGGCCAAAGATTTTCAAACTTTTTCTGCCCACACAGCCATTTCGGGCCGTTTTCGGGGTCGGACTGTCAGACCCGACTGATGTACTTGAACCATGAGCACAGCAGCCGACACCCCCACGGTGATCACCGCGGTGTCGATGCTGCCCGAGCTCGACAACCTCGCACTGCTCACCGACGAAGAAGTCCTCGCCCTGATCGAGAGGGCCGATGCCCAGGTTGCCGCGGCCCAGGCCGCTCGCGCGCAGCTGGTCACCGAGGCGCAGCAGCGCGAAGCCGCCGAACGAACCCACCTGTGCTCGACCGCCACGTTCCTGACCCGGCAGCATCGCCACAGCAGCCGCGAGGCACGCCGGATCGTGAAGCAGGCAACGACTCTGTTCGGCCGCTTCAGCCTGATCGCCGAGGCCGCGTGCGCCGGACTGCTGTCGGACAGCCAGGTCCGCGGCATCCTCACCGGGCTGCAGAACCTCCCCGACACTCTATCGGCCGCGGAGTTGGATCGGGCGCAGGAGCTGATGGTCGGGTTCGCCGCCGACTTCGCCCCCGACGACCTGCGCAAACTGTCGCTGCACGTCTGCCAGACCATCGATCCCGACGGCACCGACGCACATGAGGCCGCCCGGTTGGAGGCCGAACGGCTGCAGGCCGAGAAGAACCGACGACTCTCCCTGGCACCCGATCACCACGGGTCCTACCTCCTCGCCGGCAAACTCCCGCTCGCTGACGGGGAAGAACTGGCCGCGTTGTTGAAGGCCCACGAGTCCGCACTCTGGCGCGCCGCCACCGAGACCGACGCAATCCCGCCGACCCGGCCGCAAATGCGAGCCGACGCGTTGATGATCCTGGTCCGCCGCGCCGCGAAGGTCGGTGATGCACCCCGCAACGGCGGCGATCGTCCGCGGATCTCTGTGCTGGTGTCGTTGGAGACGCTCCGCACCGGTCTGGGTACGGCGCAGGTGTCGTGCGGGGAGCAGCTGTCCGCCACCGAACTCCGCCGGCTGGCCTGTGATGCCGACATCCTGCCGATCGTGATGAACGGCAAAGGCGTGCCGATGGAGGTCGGCACCCCGCACCGCCTGGTCACCCCAGAGATCCGTGCGGCATTGGTCGCGCGGGACAAGGGGTGCGTGTTCCCCGGCTGCACCCATCCGCCCGAGGACAGCGAAGCCCACCACATCCAACCGTGGTGGGCGTACGGCCCGACGAAACTGTGGAACCTGGTGCTGCTGTGCCCCCACCACCACCGCCAGGTCGAACCCGCGCGGGATCGACCCTGGAACGCAGACAACCCCGAACGCTGGGCCATCCGCCTCGACGAAGACGGCCTCCCGTTCGTGATTCCACCGACGTGTTTCAACGCAGACCGCACGCCACGGCGTCATGCCCGCTTCCGATTCCCCAGACCCTGTGACCCGAACGCTCCCTGAACCGAGGAGCGCCAGCGACGAGTCGAGGTGCGCTCAGCCAACGGTGGCCTGGAAACTGGACCTTGGGCGCTGAGGTGGTGGAGGCGGAAAGGGCGTCGGGGCGTGGTCGGGCGTACCGAGCTGAAGACCAGACCGGCGCCAGCACAAACCCAACCCGCCAGCGAGGTGGGCGGGACGCCCTTTTCGCCGCAACCACCGGACGCAACCACGCTTCGACAGGCTCAGCCAGCATAGGGCTGCGACTCGCAAGCTCGCTCAGCGAGCGCAGGGGGAACCTGTGGAATGGCTGAAGAAGCGCGAGCAGGACTGCACGGATCGCACCAGAGCGCATCAAGATTGGGGTATGCCACTGACCGAGGCCCAGGCCATCACGCGACTGCTCGACCGGTTCGCCTTTTCGGCGACCCCGGTCGAGCGCGACCGAGCGACCAAGGCCGGATTCGAGGCCACCCTGAACGGGCTGCTCAAGCCCACCGGTGCCGACCCGGGTGCGACCGCCACCCCCGCCCCCGCACTGAAGCCGCAGCCGAAGCGGAACGCCGACAACCCCGATGCCCGCCGCCAGGCGCAGCAGATCGAGCAGGAGAACCGGGTCGCCCTGGGCCGCTGGTGGCTGGCGCGGATGGTGGCGGCCCAGCACCAGGGCGTGGAGCGGCTCACCTGGTTCTGGCACGGCCACTTCGCGACCAGCTTCAGCAAGGTCCGCCCGGTGTCGCTGATGCTGACCCAGAACGAGACCTTCCGACAGCACGCCCTCGGTGACTTCCCCACCCTGGCGAGGAAACTGCTCGTCGATCCGGCGATGATCCACTGGCTGGACGGGCAGAAGTCGACCGTCAAGGCACCCAACGAGAACCTCGCCCGCGAGTTCATGGAGCTGTTCACGCTCGGCGTCGGCCGCTACAGCGAGACCGACATCCGCGAAGGTGCCCGAGCCCTCACCGGCTGGGTGATCACCGACGAGAAGGCGGAGCTGCAGCCCAGACGGCAGGACCGAAAGCCCAAGACCATCTTCGGCCGGACCGGCGACTTCGACACCGCCGGCTTCGCCGACCTGGTCCTGGCCCGACCCGAGGTGGCCGACTTCGTCGTCGGCCGGCTCTGGTTCCGACTGGTCGGCGACCACCCGATGCCAGCGCCGACCCGAGCCCGCATCCTCTCCGCCTGGCGCGGTGGAGACATCGCCGCGGTGCTGGGCGCGATCGCCAGCGACCCCGCCTTTCGCGACGAGACGCTGTCGCTGGTGAAGTCTCCGGTGGAATGGCTGGTCGGAGTGCTGCGCGCCGTCGGCGGCCAACCGAAGGACTGGTCACCCGAAGACCTGACCAGGGCCAGCCAGGCCCTGCGCGCCATGGGCCAGCAGCCGTTCAACCCGCCGAGCGTGGGCGGCTGGCCGCCCGACTCGCTGTGGCTGAACACCGCCACCGCGGTGGCCCGGGCCACCTTGGCCGAGCTGACGGCCACCCGCTCCGGCTTCGAGAAGGAAGCTGCACAATCCACCGTCGACGCCCGGATCTCCCTGCTCGCCAAGAAGTTCGGCGTCGAGTGGACGTCCCGCACGACGGCGGCGCTGAAGAGTGCCGACAACCCACGGTCGCAACTGGTGGTGGCGGCCTGTTCCCCCGAGGTGGTGGTCTCCCGATGAGCTTCTCCCGACGCAACTTCCTGGCCTGGTCCGGTGCCGCGGCGACCCTGGGCGCGCTGAACGGCAGCGGGTGCAGCTGGACCCACACCCCGGCCCAACTGCAGCAGGGCGCGGCCGACAACCCGCTCGACCCGCGGTCCGGGGTGCTGGTGCTTGTCACCCTGTACGGCGGGAACGACGGTCTGAACACCGTGATCCCGGCCGGTGACAAGGCCTACCAGGACGCCCGTCCCGACCTGGCGTACCGTCCCGATGAGGTGCTCGATCTCGGCGAGGGACTGGGTCTCAACCCGGGCATGAAGGGGTTCAAATCCCTGTGGGACAGCCAGAAGCTGGCGGTCGTCCGCGGGGTCGGCTATCCGCAGCCGGACCACAGTCACTTCCGGTCGATGGCCATCTGGCAGACCGCCGACCCGAAGACCCCCCAGCCCACGGGGTGGCTCGGCCGCTGGCTGGACACCACCGGCGACCCGATGCAGGCCGTGTCGGTCGAACCGGTCCTCCCGCCGGTGCTGGTCGGCACCAGGATCGCCGCGACCGCCTGCCCGCCCAAGGGACTGCACCTGGGCCGTGGCGCGACGGCCGGACCGCTGGCGATGCTGGGCCGCCCCGATCCCGGTGACAGCCCGCTGCAGGCCGCGGCGGCCCACTCACTGGGTGAGGTCGGGCGGATCGGGAAGGCACTCGATCCGGCCGTCCACCGGGCGCGCGAGGAGAACAAGACCCCCCAGGGCGGTCAGGGCTCCCCGACCGGGGGCCAGGACGCCCTGGAACTGCAGCTCGACCTGGTCGCCTCGATGATCGAGCTCGGGGTCCCGGCGCGGGTCTACTCGGTGTCGCTGGGCGGGTTCGACACCCACGCCGAGGAGAAAGTCAGTCAGGAGGCGCTGGTCGGACACCTGTCGGAGAGCCTGACGCGGTTCCAGCAACGCCTCGACGCGACCGACCGCGGCAAGCAGGTGGTCACCATGGTGCACTCGGAGTTCGGGCGCCGGGTCCGCGCGAACGGGTCCGACGGCACCGACCACGGCACCGCCGGCCCGATGTTCCTGATCGGGCGCGGCGTACGCCCCGGCTTCCACGGGGACCAGCCGAGCCTGACCGACCTCGACGACGGCGACCTGAAGTCGACGCTCGACTTCCGACAGGTGTACGCCAACGTGCTGCACCGGGTGCTGGACGCCGAACCGGCCCGCTTCCTCGGCGGCTACGCCAAGGAGCTCGACGTGCTCGGCTGAGCCCGTCGACCCCGCTCAGTCGGCGTGCGTCCGCGACAGCGGCAGGGTGAGCATGAACCGGGCCTACTGCCGGGTTCGCTCGGCAGGCAGACCACGTCGCCGCCGTGCGCCCGGCGTACCCGCGGGCGATGTTCAACCCCAGCCCGGACCCGCTGCCGGGGTCCTCCCCTCGCAACCGCACCATCCGTTCGAAAATGCGTTCCCGTTCGTGATCGGGTATGCCGCGTCCGGAGTCGGTGACGCTGACGACGGCCAGGCTGCCGTGCTGCGCCAACCCCAACTCCATCCAGCCACCGCCGGGGGCTCGGCGGCGTAGCGGACGGCAGCGCACCACCAGCTCGGCCATGGCGAACGGTTTCACCAGATGGTCGTCGGCGCCCTCGGCCAGCCCGCGGACCCGGTCGACCACCGTGTCGCGGGCGGTCAGCATCACGTCGAGCACGACCAGTTCGGGGGAGAACCCGGCCAACGTGTGTTCCAGCTCGGAGCCGTCGGCCAGCGCGGTGACCTCGAACCCCTGCCCGCGCCGCGCCGAACGCACCGCGAGCCGGATGGCGTCGGAATCCTCGATCAGCAGGATGCGGCTGGCCATCACCCCATCCTGCCCGGTCACCGGTCCGCCGTTCAGCCGGACTGGCCGCGCAGCCTCTCCACCCGGCTCAGCACCGGGGTGGCCAGCACGCCGTGCACCACGACGGAGAGCACGATGGTCAGGGCGGCGGTGGCCCACAGCTGCTCCTCCTGCGGGAAGGCGGCCTTGCCGGTGGCGTACGCCAGGTAGTAGATCGTGCCGATCCCGCGTACGCCGAAGAAGCCGATGGCCAACTTGTCGGCGCGGCGCAGCGGGCGACCCGCGACCTGCTCGTTGCGGTCGGCGATGGCCAGTGACAACCACCCGGCGAGCGGTCGGATCACGAACACCAGGCCCACGGCGACCGCCACCGACCCCCAGGTCAGCACGTTCAGCATGCCGCTGGACAGCGAGATCCCGATCAGCAGCAGGATGGTCAGCGTGAGCAGCCGCTCCAGCCGCTCGATCATCTGGTGCATCAGCGCGTGGTAGTGGCTGTGGCGCTCCACCGAACGCATCGTCATCGCCGCCGCGAAGACGGCCAGGAAGCCATACCCGCCGGCCACCTCGGCGACTCCGTAGGTGAGCAGCAGCACCGCCAGGGCGAGCAGCGGTTCGCCCTTGTCGGCCACCCGCAGCGACTCGCGCGGTGCCCGGAACGCGACCCGGGACACCAGCCACCCGACGGCGGCGCCGATCGCCACGCCGATGACCACCTTCCCGACCAGCTCCCAGGCGATCCAACGCCACACCCACTCGGTCGGCGACCCGAGGGAGACCAGCAGCAGCGCGGCATAGACGAACGGGAAGGCGAGCCCGTCGTTGACACCGGCCTCGGAGGTGAGCGCGAACCGCACCTCGTCGGTCTCGTCGATGTGCTCGGCCTCCCCGTCTCCGTCCTCGACGTCCGCGACCGCCTCGTCCCCCTCGTTCTTGTGTCCCTGGGCGGGTTCCGGGGTCGCCGGGCCACCGACCTGGACGTCGGAGGCCAGCACCGGGTCGGTCGGGGAGAGCGCGGCACCCAGCAGCAGCGCCGAGGCGGGAGCGAGCCCGAGCACCCCCCACGACAGCACGGCGACCCCGGCGATCGTCAACGGCATCGCGATCCCGAGCAGTCGCCAGGTGACCGCCCAGTCCCGCCACGATCGCAGCCGGCGCAGTGAGAGCCGCCGGTCCAGTGCCAGCCCCACCCCCATCAACGCGACCAGCACGCACAGCTCCGTGAGGTGCAGGGTCACCTCCGGGTGACTGAACGGTGAGAACGCCCGCTCGTCCAGGGGCAGCAGGCCGATCAGACCCCCCACACCGACGAGCACCAGCGGGGCCGACAGCGCCCACCGGGCGAGGGCCACCGGCAGCACCACCGCCAGCGCCAACGCTGCCCCGCCCAGCAGGTACACCAGGTCTGTCGACATGTGGGTATTCATACTCCACGCGTCCGCAACGCCGCCCGACTGGACACCCCGCGGACGGATCACCGCCAATGAGACCATGACGCCATGAGCGCGATCCTTCGAGTCGGTTGACCTCTCTGCTGGCCGCCCTGCCGCTGCTGGTGGCGATCCTCGGACTGGCGTTGCGGCTGCGGGCGCTGACCGCCTCGTTGCTGTCGGTGGCGGTGGCCGTGCTGCTGGCGCTGACCGTCTTCCGCACCCCCGCCGCTGCCTGGTACGCCGGGCTGGCGGGCCTGACCCCGACGGTGCTGGAGGTGCTGGGGGTGCTCTTCGGCGGGGTGCTGCTCAACCTGGTCCTGAACCGCACCGGCGCCCAAACGGTGATCGCGGCCTGGGTGGAGCGCAGCTGCGCCGGGCAGCGGGAGCGGGCGGGGTTGTTCATGGCCCTCGGTCTCACCCCGTTCGCCGAGTCGGTCACCGGCTACGGCCTCGGGGCGATGATCGCCATCCCGCTGCTGCGGCACCTGGGCTTCGATCGCACCCGGGCACTCACCCTCGGCCTGCTCGGGCTGTTCCTGACCACCTGGGGTGCGCTCGCCCCGGGTGCGCTGGTGGCGGCCGCCCTGGGCGGGGTCGACGTGATCGCGCTGAGCGTCCGCAGCGCCGAGCTGGCGATCGTGGCCATCGTGCTGACCGGACTGACCGCCCAGGTGCTGGCGCTGGGCCGGCGGGCGCTCCGGCTCACCCCGCTGCTCGACCTGCTGCTGATGTCCGCGGCGACGTGGGGGGTGCTGATCGCCACCAACCGGCTGCTCGGGCCGCCGCTGGCCGGCGTGCTCGGCTCGCTGGCAGCGACCCTGGTGATGCTGCTCCGTTTCCGGCTGGCCGGCGCCCGGCCGGGCCTCGACCGGGTCACCGCCCGCGCCCTGCTGCCCTACGGGGTGCTGGTCGCCGGGCTGCTCGGCTGCGGGGTCGCGCTGCGGCTGACCGGCGCGACCGGCGCCTGGACCCTGCTCGGCCACGGCTCGCTGTGGCTGCTGGTGACCTGCACGGTCACCCTGCTCCGGGAGCGCACGCCGCTGCCGCAGGTCCGGCAGGACCTGACCGCGGCGCTGCTCCGCTGGTGGCCGGTCGGCAGCGCCACCGCGGGGTTCCTGTTCCTGGGCGCGGTGCTGACGCTGACAGGGATGAGCGGCCAGGTGGCCGTCGGGCTGAGCGCCGCGGGGGCGGCGTACGCCTTCCTCAGCCCGTTCGTCGGTGGACTGGGCGGGCTGGTCAGCGGCACCGCGGTCGGCGCCAACGCGATGTTCGCCGCCAGCCAGGCCGAGGCGGCGGTACGCCTGGGCATCCCGGCGCTGGAGCTGGTCTCGGTGCAGAACCTGACCGCCGGGGTGCTCACCATGGCCGCGCCCACCCGGGTCGCGCTGGCGCTGGTCCCGGCCGCGGCGACCAGTGACACCGACGATCCGGCCGATCGGCTGCGGACCGAGGTCTCGCTGCGCTGGTTGATCGGGCTGTGCCTGGTCATTCTGACCTGCCTGGGGCTGCTGGAGCTGGCACTGCTTCTCACCCGGTGACCAACTTGTAACCTGAGAGAGCACTCACAGGTCTTCCTCAGGATCGGCGGCCTGCCTAGGTTGTTGTGATCCTGACCACAAGTCGTCCCACCCCGATCTCAACGAGGAGACCCAATCAATGAAACTGCAACGTCGTGCTGCCACGATCGTGGCCGCAACGCTCACCGTGACCAGCCTGGCCGCCGCACCGGCGTACGCCGGGAACCCCAACTCCGGGGACAAGCTCGCCAAGGCCGTCAGCGCCGAGGCCGTGATGCAGCACCTGAGCCAGTTCCAGAAGATCGCCGACGCCAACGGTGGCAACCGGGGCGCCGGAACCGCCGGCTATGAGGCCTCCGGCAGTATGTGGAGAAAACCCTGGCCGCGGCCGGCTATCAGACCCAGCGGCAATACTTCGACTTCGTCTACGAGCACGTCAACGCGACCTCGCTGAACGAGCTCTCGCCGACCGCCCGGGCGGTGGAGCACCACCCGATGAGCTATTCACCGAGCACCGGCCCGGCCGGAGTGACCGGTGAGCTGGTCGCTCCGGCGGTTGCCACCGGCTGCACCGCCGCCGACTGGGCCGGCGTCCAGGCCACCGGCAAGATCGCGCTGGTCAGCCGCGGTGTCTGCGCGTTCGCAGAGAAGGCGAAGGTTGCCAAGGCCGCCGGCGCCTCGGCCGCGATCATCTACAACAACGCCGACGGCGCCCTGAACGGCACCCTCGGCGCACCCGGCAACGACTACGCCCCGGTCACCGGAATCACCCGGGCCGACGGGCAGGCGCTGCTGGCCGAACTGGCGCAGGGTCCGGTGACGATGAGGTTCGTGCTGGACAAGGTGGTCGAGAACCGCCGCACCTTCAACATCCTGGCCGAGACCCGGACCGGTCGCGCCGACAACGTCGTGATGCTCGGCGCACACCTGGACAGCGTCGGCGACGGCCCGGGGATCAACGACAACGGCTCCGGCAGCGCCGCGATCCTGGAGACCGCGGTCCAGCTCGGCAAGGTCAACAAGGTGAACAACAAGGTGCGCTTCGCCTGGTGGGGCGCCGAGGAGCTCGGCCTGCTCGGCTCCGACCACTACGTCAACAACCTGGTCGAGAACAACCCGGCCGAGCTGAAGAACATCGCCGGTTACCTCAACTTCGACATGGTCGGTTCGCCGAACCACATCATCGGCGTCTACGACGCCGACCAGTCGACCTATGAGGCTCCGGTCGAGGTGCCCGAGGGCTCGGCGGCGCTGGAGAAGCTGTTCACCGATCGTTTCGACCAGATCAAGCAGCCGTGGGTGGACACCGAGTTCTCGGGTCGCTCCGACTATGACGCCTTCATCACCAACGGCATCCCCGCCTCGGGGCTGTTCACCGGCGCCGACGGCAAGAAGACCGCCGACGAGGTGGCCAAGTTCGGCGGCACCGAGGGCGTTCTCTACGACCCGAACTATCACACCCCGGCCGACAACCTGGGCAACATCAACCGCGAGGCGATCGCGATCAACATCAAGGCGATCGGACACGCCACGGGCACCCTGGCGTACGACACCTCGATGGTGAACGGGAAGACCAGCCGCGGGAAGTCCGGCAAGCCGACCAAGGTCGACCGACAGGTCGCCCCGAACCACGTGGCCGCCTGACGGGAGACCACGGGTCAATATTTTCGGGGACACGGTCACAAATGGGTGTGACCATCTGATAGAAATGCACAGGTCGGGCCCGCCCTCCCCCGAGGGGCGGGCCTCGACCCTTTTCCGGTGAAGACCCAGCTGCAAGGAGAACGATGGCCCAGGGCGAACCCGACCAGGTGCCGGCCGACGGGCTGACCACCCGGCAGCGGCGCAATCGCCCACTGCTCGCCATCCACACCGGGGAGGGCAAGGGCAAGTCGACCGCCGCCTTCGGGCTGGCGCTGCGCGGCTGGCACCAGGGCTGGTCGATCGCGGTCTTCCAGTTCGTCAAGAACGGCAAGTGGCGGATCGGCGAGGAGACCGCCCTGCGTACGCTCGGCCGGGTGCACGAGGAGACCGGCCAGGGCGGGCCCGTCGACTGGCAGGTGATGGGCGCCGGCTGGTCCTGGCGCCGCAAGCAGGGCACCGAGAACGACCACCAGGAGCAGGCGGCCGAGGGCTGGGCCGAGGTGAAACGGCGGCTGGCGGCCGAGCAGCACGGGCTGTACGTGCTGGACGAGTTCACCTACCCGATCAAGTGGGGCTGGCTGGACGTCGACGAGGTGTGCCGGACGCTGGCCGATCGTCCCGGCTTCCAGCACGTGGTGATCACCGGACGCGACGCCCACCCGCAACTGGTCGAGCAGGCCGACCTGGTCACCCACATGACAAAGGTGAAACACCCGTTCGACACCGGCCAGAAGGGGCAACGCGGGATCGAGTGGTGAGCGGCCGGGGGTTGCGGCGTACGCCTAGCAACGAGTCATGGATCTCCACGCGGCACGGACCGCTCTCGACGGCGCCCAGCACGACCTCGACGGCATCAACACCGACCTCGCCCGACTGGCCGAAACCCTGCCCTGGTTGGAAGACCTGGCGGATCGGGTGCTGAGCAGGGCGGCCACGATGCCGACCACGCTGGTGATTTAGGGCAGCAGCCAGCTCAGCCCCTCCATCCGCGGATTCGCCTTCCACGGGTCGTCCTCGCCCCGGTCGGCCCGTTGTGCGCTCCACACGATCACCGCGCCGAAGATGAGATAGACCACCGCGATCAGGTCCCAGAAGGCGAGTTGCAGATAGTCGGCCATCGGCAGCATGTTCATCACGAACAGCACACCGACCGCGACCAGCAGCAGTTCGGCCACGACGAAGATCGGCCACAGATGGCGAGTCACGTCCGACAGTGTGATCCATCCGCGCCCGGCCCGCTAACCGCTGACTAGGGTGAACCGGTGGACGATGGACTGCGCTGGCACGGCGACGACGAGCTCTCCGACGGGTTGATCGACCTGGCCGTCAACGTGCGGCAGCCGTCCCCGCCCGACTGGCTGGCCGAGGTGCTCGCCGGCACGATCTCGCGGCTGGGCGCCTATCCCGACGCCCGGCCGGCGCGGGCCGCGATCGCCGCCCGGCACGGCGTGGGCGAGGAGCTGGTGCTGCCGACCGCCGGCGGGGCCGAGGCGTTCACCCTTCTCGCCCGCGGCCTTCCCACCCGGTCGGCGGCGGTCGTGCATCCGCAGTTCACCGAACCGGAGGCGGCACTGCGGGTCGCCGGCGTACCGGTGCGGCAGGTGCTGCTGGAGGGCCCGGCGTACGCCCTCGACCCGGGCCTGGTGCCCGAGGAGGCCGACCTGGTGGTCGTCGGCAACCCGACCAATCCGACCGGGGTGCTGCACCCGGCCGAGGCGCTGCGGGGGCTGTGCCGCCCGGGCCGGGTCGTGCTGGTCGACGAGGCCTTCTCCGATGCGGTGCCGGGCGAGCCGGAGTCGCTGATCGGGCCCGGCATGTCCGGGTTGCTGGTGGCCCGGTCGCTGACCAAGACCTGGTCGCTGGCCGGCGTACGCGCGGGTTATGTCGTCGGCGACCCGGAGCTGGTCGCGCGGCTGGCCGAACAGCAGCCGCACTGGTCGGTGTCCACCCCGGCGATCGCGGCGATGGTGGCGACCGCGACGCCGGCGGCGGTGGCCGAGGCGGAGGCCGCCGCCGTGCGCCTGGCCGAGCACCGGGCGCACCTCGTCGACGGGCTGACGCGCGCCGGACTGGAGGTGGTCGGCGGCCAGCACGCCCCGTTCGTCCTGGTCCGCGGATCGGAGGGGTTGCGGGAAACCCTGCGAACCAAGGGATTCGCGGTACGCCGGTGCGACACCTTCCCGGGGCTCGGGGCGGAGTTTGTCCGGCTCGCCGTGCGCGAGCCGGCGGTGACCGACGCCCTGCTGGCCGCCGTTCGAGGCTAGGCTGGGACTCCCGCAGTTCGGAAGCCGGTGCAATCCCGGCACGGTCGCGCCACTGTCACAGTCAGACCCGGCCGCGGGGTGCATCCACCACGAGCGGGGCGCCGAACCCCGGAAGGAGGCCGTGATGGCCGTTTCGCCACCCGATGAATCCGTACGCCAGCAGGCCCGCGAACGCAGCGACGCCCTGGCCAAACCGCTCGGCGCGCTGGGCCGGCTCGAGGAGCTCGGCGCCTGGATCGCCGCCTGCCAGGGCACGTGCCCGCCGCGGCCGATCGAGAACGTCCGCGCGGTGATCCTGGCCGGCGACCACGGCGTGGTCAGCCGCGGGGTCTCCGCCTATCCCGCCGAGGTCACCCCGGCAATGGTGCGCGCGTTCACCTCCGGCCGCGCGGCGATGAACGTGCTCGCCCGCCAGCACGGGGCCAGCGTCCGGGTCTATGACCTCGCCGTGGACGCCGACCTGTCCGACCTCGGCCCCGAGGTGACCAAGCACAAGGTACGCCGCAGCAGCGGTTCGATCGACGTCGAGGACGCCCTCAGCACCGCCGAGGTGGCCGAGGCGCTGCGCGCCGGCTGGGAGATCGCCGCCGAGGAGGTCGCCGCCGGGGCCGACCTGCTGGTGCACGGGGACATGGGGATCGGCAACACCACCCCCTCGGCCGCGCTGATCGCCGCCAGCCTGGGGCTGAGCGCCGAACAGGTGACCGGCACCGGGACCGGGCTCGATGAGGCCGGCCGGCGGCACAAGGCGTCGGTGATCGAGGCCGCGCTGGGTCGCGCGGACTCCCGGGTCGCCGACCCGATCGACCGACTGGCCGCGCTCGGCTCGGCCGACCTGGCCGCCGGCGTCGGTTTCCTGGCCGGGGCGGCCGACGCCCGGGTCCCGGTGCTGCTGGACGGGGTGATCTCGGTCGCCGCCGCCGTGGTCTGCGAGGACTACGCCCCGGGATCGATGGCCTGGTTCGCGGCCGGACACCGCTCCACCGAGCCGGCCCAGGCGTACGCCCTGGACAAGCTCGGGCTGACCCCGCTGCTCGACCTGCAGCTGCGGCTCGGCGAAGGATCCGGGGCGATGGCGGCGGTGCCACTGGTGCGGTCCGCGGTCGGGGTGCTGCGGGAGATGGCGCTGCTCTCGGACCTGGTGGGCTGAGCCGTGTCGGCGCTCCGGGACGGTTGGTGGTGGGCGGTGGGCACGCTCACCGTGCTGCCCACCGGACGCTTCGACACCTCGCCGGCGGCGGCCCGGGTGATGATCATGGTGGCACCGTTCGCGGTGCTGCCGCTGGCGCTGCTCGCCGGTGCGGCGACCCTGGCGGGCCGGGTGCTCGGTGCGCCGGATCTGATCGTCGGGCTGCTCGTGGTCGGGCTGCTGGTCGCCGGGACCCGGGCGATGCACGTCGACGGGCTGGCCGACGTGGCCGACGGCTTCGGCGGCGGCTGGACCCCTGAGCGTGCCCGCGAGCTGTTGAAGCGCGGAGACATCGGGCCGATGGCGCTGGTGGCGCTGGTGGTCTCGCTCGGGCTGCAGGTGGTCGCGGTCGGGGAGTTGGTGCGCGAACCCCGCGGTTGGCTGCTGGTGATCGGGACCGTCGTGCTGTCCCGCTGGGCGTTCGCGCTGTGCTGCCGGCAGGATGTACCGGCGATGCCGGGATCGGATCTCGGGCACGCGCTGGCCGGCCGGTTGCCGACGGCGCTGGCGATGGTCTGCGTGGTCGGCATCGTGGGCGGCTGCGCGCTGCTCGGCTGGTACGCCGGGGAGTCGGCCTGGCGCGGGGCGCAGATCGGGCTGGCCGCGCTGGTCGTCGTGCTGTGGCTGATCAACCGGTCCAAGCGGGTGTTCGGCGGCGTGAACGGCGACGTGATGGGGGCCTCGATCGAGCTGGCTATGACCACCATGCTGATCGGCTGGGCCCTGTGAAGACCGTGGTCACCGGCGGCGTACGCTCCGGCAAGTCGTCGCATGCCGAACGGTTGCTGGGCGAGCACGGATCGGTGGTCTATCTGGCGCCGGGGCCGCCGGTGGATCCGGCGGCCGATCCCGAGTGGGCGCGCCGGGTGGCGGCCCACCGGGCGCGGCGGCCGGAGAAGTGGCGGACCGTCGAGGGTGCGGACGTGGCCGGGCTGCTGCCGGGGCTGCAGGGTGCGGTGCTGCTGGACTGCCTCGGCACCTGGTTGACCGGGCAGCTGGACGCGGTGAACGCGTGGGGTGACGCCGCCGGCTGGGAGGCGGAGATCGAGCGGCGGATCGCGGCGCTGGCAGCAGCCTGGGCGGCGTACCCGTCGGACGCGGTCGCGGTCACCAACGAGGTCGGCTGGGGGCTGGTGTCGGAGCACCGGTCGGGGCGGATCTTCGCCGACTGGCTGGGGCGTACCAACCAGGCGATCGCGGCCGCCAGCGACGACGTCTGGCTGGTCGTGGCGGGGCGTACGCTGCGGCTGTAGTCCTTGCTGGGCTCAGTTTCCGGGGCGCGGCTGCCAGGTGCAGACGCAGGCCTCGTTGCCCTCGGCGTCGGCGAGCACCCACCAGGCGGGAGCATATTCGTCGGTGACCAGGGTGCCGCCGGCCGCCACCGTGTCGCGGACCCGCTGCTCGGCCTCATCGGCCGCCACGATCACGTCGATGTGGATCCGGTTGCGCTGGTCGCGGCGCTCGTCGGTCTGCTGGAACCAGATCGACGGGCCGCTCTTGGCCGGGTCGACCAACTCGTCGTCACTGGTGCGCCGGTAGCCGTAGACGGCCTCCCAGAACGGCAGGATCGCGCCGATGTCCTGGGCGTCGATCGCCAACTGGGTCTCGGTGACCCCGGTCAGGTCGACGGTGCCGTCGCTGACCTTCACCACCGGATTCACCGCCGAAGCGAGGTCGACGTCACGCCCGGAGATGCCGCCCACGTCGTGGCTGCTCAGCGCCAGGTGCACCTTGTTGTAGCGGATGTCGATCTCCGGATGGTGGTTGAGGTCCTCGGCCAGGTTGCCGACCCGCTCCACGAACTCCAGCGCCCGCCGGAAGTCGGCGAACTTCACGGTCAGGTGCATCCGGCCCTGGAGCAGCCGCCACTTCGGCATCGCCTCGACGGCCTGCTCGTCGGTGAGCTTCTGGTCGGGCCCGTAGGGATTGGACATGCCCCCACCGTAGGCCGTGCCCGGTCCGCCCACCACCCCCGCCCAGCGAGGGCTCAGCGGCAGCTGGTCACGGATTGACTCTCAACTCTCCAAGGGCCCCCGAATCGGGGCGTTTCGGCCGTTGAGTGGCACGCGATGACCAGGACCCCCTCCTAAACTGTCCGCCGTGCCCGCACCTGCTCTGCTGCTCGGCCTGCTTGCCGATGAACTGTTCGGCGACCCGCGCCAGGGGCATCCGGTGGCCGGATTCGGGCGGCTCGCCCAGGCTCTCGAGCGACGCACCTGGCGGGACGACCAGCTCGCCGGCATCGCCCACGAGGCGATCCTGGTGGGTGGCGTCGCCGGCGCCGCCGCTGCCCTCCAGCGCGCGACCACCGGAACCGGCTGGCGGCTTCCGGTGACCGTCGCGGCCACGTGGGTGGTGCTGGGCGGCAGCAGTCTGCGCCGAGAGGCCGCCGCGGTGGATGCGCTGCTCTCGGCCGACGACCTGCCCGCGGCCCGGCAGCGGATCCGCAACCTGGTCGGCCGCGACCCGAGCAACCTGGCCGCCGACGAACTGGCCCGGGCCTGCGTCGAGTCGGTCGCCGAGAACACCTCGGATGCCGTCGTCGCCCCCCTGTTCTGGGGAGCGGTCGCCGGCCTCCCCGGGCTCCTCGGCTATCGCGCGGTGAACACCCTCGACGCGATGATCGGCCACCGCACCCCGCGGTACCGCAACTTCGGCTGGGCCGCCGCCCGGCTCGACGATCTCGCCAATTGGATCCCCGCCCGGCTGTGCACGGCCCTCACCATCGCCGCCGCTCCCCTGGTCGGCGGCTCCTCGACCGCCGCCCTCCGAGCCGTACGCCGGGACGCCCACCACCACCCGAGCCCCAACGCCGGCCCGGTCGAGGCAGCCTTCGCCGGCGCCCTTGGCGTACGCCTCGGCGGCCGCAACAGCTATCAGGGCCAGGTCGAGGACCGCGGCACCCTCGGCGACGGACCCCCGGTCACCCGCGCCGACATCGTCCGCGCCAACCGCCTGGCGCTGATCGTGAGCCTCGGCGCCGCGGCCACCGCCGCGCTGCTGGGGCGTACCCCTAGGCTGGCGAAATGAGCACACCGATCCGCGTCGTCTTCGTCTGCTGGGGCAACATCTGCCGCTCGCCGATGGCGGAACGCGTCGCCGAGGGGTACGCCCAACGGCACGGCATCGCCGGGGTCGAGTTCAGCTCCGCCGGGGTCAGCGCCGAGGAGCTCGGCAACCCGATCGACCCGCGCGCGACCCGCGTCCTCGAAGACCACGGTTATCGCGCCGACCGCCACCGGGCCCACCAGATCACCGCCGAGGAGATCGACGCCGCCGACCTGGTCATCTCGATGGAGGACCTGCACACCGGCCGGATGCGGCGCCTGCACCCCCGGCGCACCGACCACCTCCGCCTGCTCACCGACTTCGACCCGGACGCCGAGCGCGGCTCAGGCGTACCCGACCCGTGGTATGGCGACGCCGACGGGTTCGACGACACCCTGGCCAGCGTCGAGGCGGCCATGCCGGGCGTGTTCGAGGAGATCGAACGGATCCGCGCGAGCCGCTGACCGACTCGCTCCGCCCGGTGGATCAAGCGACATCACGCACACTGATGGAAGAATGACCCCATGCACATCCTCGTGGTTGACGACGACCAGGCCGTCCGGGACTCCCTGGCGCGCTCCCTGAAATACAGCGGCTACGAGGTGACGACCGCCAGCGACGGGGTGGAAGCCCTGGCCCGGCTCTCCGCGACCCGACCCGACGCCGTGATCATGGACGTGATGATGCCGCGGCTCGACGGCCTGGAAACCACCCGCATGCTGCGCTCCACCGGCAACGACGTGCCGATCCTGGTGCTCACCGCCCGCGACGCCGTCGGCGACCGGGTTGACGGGCTGGACGCCGGCGGCGACGACTACATGGCCAAGCCGTTCTCGCTGGAGGAGTTGCTGGCGCGATTGCGGGCCCTGGTCCGGCGTGCCGGCAGCGGCAACGAGCCCGACGACGACGGCCGCTCCGAGACCCTCTCCTTCTCCGACCTGAGCATGAACCCGCAGACCCGCGAGGTGTCGCGCGCCGGTCGCCACATCAGCCTGACCCGCACCGAGTTCGCCCTGCTGCAGACGTTCATGGAGAACCCGCGCCGCGTGCTCGAGCGGGGCTGGCTGCTCAACGAGGTGTGGGGGTTCGACTTCCCGACCACCGCCAACTCGTTGGAGGTCTACATCGGCTATCTGCGCCGCAAGACCGAGGCCGACGGTGAGGTTCGTCTGATCCACACGGTTCGCGGCGTCGGTTACGTATTGCGCGAATCAGCCCCGTGATCCGCCGGCTGCGCCGGTGGTTGGGCACCCCTTCGCTGCAGCGCCGGGTGGGCACGCTCACCGCCGTGGCGGTGTTCCTGGGGGTCGCCCTGACCAGCGTGGCCGGGTATGTCAGCGCCCGCATCTCGCTGTATGACCAGCTCGACAATGAGCTGACCGCCCTGGCCAAGCTCACCGGCGACACCGTCGGGTCCGACCTGCAGACCATGGGCGGGATGGACGCCGACTCCCTGCGCGCGGTGAACGTCACGGTGATCCTGCTGAAGGCCGACGGCACCACCGTCCGCGTCCCCGGGGAGCGGGTCAGCCTCGAACTCGGCCCCGACGAACTGGCCCTGGCCCGCCTGCAGCAGGGCTCCTCAACCCGCACCGGGACCGCCAGCGACGGGTCGGCGTACCGGATCGCGGCCGTGCCGCTGCCCCAGGCCGACGGGCGCTATGCGCTGGTGCTGGGTCGCCCGCTCGCGCCGACCCTGGCGATCCTGGACAGCCTGCGGATCGTGCTGACCGTGGTCGGCTCGATCGGCGTGGTGCTGGCGACGATGGTCGGCTCGATCATCGCGCGAAGTTCGGTACGCCCGGTGGGCGAGTTGTCTGCGGCGGTCGCACGAGTCACCCAGACCGACGTGCTCGACCCGATCGAGGTGCACGGCAACGACGAGCTCTCCGAGCTGACCCGGCAGTTCAACACCATGTTGCACTCGCTGGCGTCCTCCCGCGCCCGGCAGAACCGGCTGATCGCCGACGCCGGGCACGAGCTGCGCACCCCGCTGACCTCGCTGCGTACCAACATCGAACTGCTCGTCGCCGACGAGAAGACGCACATGCTGCCCGAGGGCGCCCGCCGCGAGATCCTGTCCGACATCGCCGCCCAGCTGGCCGAGTTCACCTCGCTGATCGGTGACCTGGTGCAGCTCTCCCGCGGCGACCAGGTACGCCCCGCGCGCGAGCCGGTCGACCTGCGCGACGTGGTCAACGCCGCCCTGCAGCGGGTACGCCGCCGCGGCCCGGGGCTGTTCTTCGACGTGGAGCTGAACCCGCTCTATCTGATCGGCGAACCGGACACGCTGGAGCGGGCGATCACCAACCTGCTCGACAACGCGGTGAAGTTCTCCCCGCCCGGTGGCACGATTCGGGTGCTGCTGGAGGGCGATCAGCTGCGGATCTCCGACCAGGGCCCCGGCATCGCCGAGGACGATCTGCCGCACATCTTCGACCGGTTCTATCGCTCGGACCGCGCCCGCAACACCCCCGGTACCGGCCTGGGCTTGTCCATCGTCGCCCAGACCGTCGCCCGCCACGGCGGCTGGGTCCGCGCCTCCCGCTCCGCCGAGGGCGGTGCCGAGTTCACCGTCCGCCTCCCCGGCCGCACCACCCGCGAAGAACTCCTCGCCGAAGAACTCGTGTAACGCCCGCTGTTCTCTTAAGGGCGGTTCGCGCCCGGGCGGTGAGCGTCGGTAAGGGCGCCTCTGGAAGAGCACCCAGGAGAAATCCCGCGTCACCGAGTCCCAGCCGTCAGAGCAGCCGCGTGGATTTCGACGACTGCGATGAAGAGCGGGGATTGGGCGCCCGGGCGCGAGCCGCCCAAATCAGGACGGCAGGTGGGTGGGGAGGGTGCGCCTTGGGCCGTGGCGTTCGGGGCGTATGCCGGCGAGCTCGACGAGCTGCTGCACCCGGTAGCGGTGGCCCCGATAGGGCTCCAGCAGTTCCTCGGCGGCGTCATTGTCGAGCTTCTCGCCGGCCAACGCCAGGGTGATCATCCCCGGCACGTGATAGTCGCCGGTGCTCCAGGCGTCGGGGTCGCCGTGCGCACGCTGGCGTACCTCCGCGGAGGTCCAGGCACCGATTCCGGGCAGCGAACGGAGCGCGGAGTCGGCGTCCGACCGCCCGAGGGTACGCTCCAGCGCCGGCCCGCGGCGGGCGGCGCCGACGGCGGCCCGGCTGCGTTTCTGCTCCACCCCGGCCTTCAGCCACGCCCAGCTGGGAACGGCCGCCCACTGTTCGGCGGTCGGCGGGCACCACATCCCGTACGCCGCAGCGCTCGCCTCCTGCGCGGGGCCGGGGGCCGGCGTACCGAAGCGACGCACCAGCAGCCGCTGCGCCCGGAACGCTTCGGCCCCGGTCACCTTCTGCTCGATCACCGCGGGGACCAGCGACTCGACAACCAACCCGGTACGCCCGACCCGCAGCCACGGGTTGCGCCGCCAGGCCTCGGCCAGCAGCGGGTGCTCGGGCCGAAACCCACCCACCTCGTCCGCGTCCCCGAGCAGTTCCGGCAACTGGTCCAGCGCCCACGCCGCCCCCGCGCCCCAGGCGTACCCGCGCACCTCGACCGCGGTCCCGCGCACCGCCAGCAGCACCGGACCAGAGGGGGTGTTGGCCGCCCGCCACCAGGTATCGCCGACCCGCCGGTGGGTCGGATCGCCCGTGCCCCGGCGCATCCGACCCAGCAACGGCCCCAGCGGGCGGGGGGTCAGGGCCCGCTCGAGCGGACTCACGGCGTACGCCCGGGCTGCGGCCACGAGTTGGCGCGGCAGCCGTCCAGCCCCTTGGTCTGCTGCATCATCACCGGCGCCACCTGGCCCGGGGCGGGGCACTCGGAGTGCTGGTGGCCGAGGAAGTGCCCGACCTCGTGGTTGACCAGATATCTCCGATAGCCGGCGACGTCGCCGCGATAGTCCGGCACGGCCTCCACCCAGCGGCGGGCGTTGAGGTTCACCCCCTGGCCCTGCTGGCAGGACACCTCGCCGAGGGTCTTCAGCGGCAGGCAGCGCTGGTCGGTGGTGTCCGGGGTGAGCACGCGCAGCGTCAGCTCGGCGGGCCCGGTCCCGACGAAGTCGAAGTGCGCTTCGCCGCGGGAGGTCCAGCTGCGCGGGTCCTGCAGCACGTCGGCGGCCTCGCGGGCCACCGCCTCCGGGTCGAGGGCCAGGCCCTGCTCGACCTCGACCCGGATCCGGATCGATCGACCCCTCTGACCGGCCGGGGCGGGTCGGGCGAAGGCGGCCAGGCGGACCTCCCCGGTCCCGTGCTGCGGTACCGGCGGCGGTGTGGGAGCTCCGGGAGCCGGCGCGGGCGCGGGCGGCCCGGGGGTGGCCGGCGCGCCGGCCGGCGGCGTGCCTCCTGTGGCCGCGGGTGTCGCCTCGGCCGCCGGCTGCGGCGTACCCTGACTCCCCGAACCCGCCTCAAAGGCGCCGCCCCAGACCAGCAACCAGCTGGTCACCCCGATCGCGACGATCGCCGCCAGCAGGGGCTTCCAGCGCTGTTTCGGGCGCGCTGGGGGGCGCCGGGAAGAGGCTCGCTTTGCTACTCGGGGGGTAGATTTCGGAGAATCAGGTGGGCGCATGCCCACCGCCGAAGCCGTTCCAAGAACCACGCATCGTTGAAAAAGACTAGGTCATAACGTGTCCCACACCCATACCAGCACGCCCGCGTCCCGCTCTCCGGAGGATCTGGCGCGGCAGCGACGTGCCCTGCGCCTGATGATCATCGCGCTGATCCCGATCGCGGTCTGGACCCTGGGCGCGTTGATCGTGATGTGGCCGACCAACGTCAAGGCCCACCTGACCGAGGGCATCTCCACCTATTCGGTGCAGGGCCTCAGCATCGAGACCGGCCGGATGATCGAGGTCGCCGAGATCAACTGCGAGGGCACCACCGGCTCCACCCCGACGGGCCCCGCACAGTCCTGCGGCAAGGCCCGGGTGGAGATGCTGACCGGTCCCGAGAAGGGGCAGATCATCGACGAGGTCACCCTGAAGGCGTCCGACTTCTCCTCCGGCGCCGAGGCCGGACAGAAGGTACGCCTGTTCCGGGTGCCGATGGAGGGCATGCCGGCGCAGTACCAGTTCAACGACTTCGAGCGCAGTACGCCGATGCTGGTGTTCACCGCCCTGTTCGCGCTGGCGGTGGTCGCGGTCGCCCGGTTGCGAGGGCTGTTGTCCCTGATCGGGCTCGGGTTCGCGGCGTTCATCCTGGTCAAGTTCATGTTCCCGGCGCTGGTGGTCGGGTCGAACCCGATCCTGGTCGGCCTGGTCGGCGGGTCGGCGATCATGTTCGTGGTGCTCTATACCGCGCACGGGTTCAGCGCCAGAACCACAACCGCGCTGCTGGGCACCCTGTTCGGCCTGTTCGCCGCGGCCGGGCTCGGCTACGTGGCGACCAAATGGGCCCACTTCACCGGGGTCACCAGCGAGGACGACTTCGTGCTGCAGGCGGCGGCGCCGGACCTGAAACTCACCTCGGTGGTGATCTGCGGAATCATGGTGGCCGGCCTCGGCGTGCTCAACGACGTGACGATCACCCAGGCCTCCGCGGTCTGGGAGCTGGCCGAGGCCGATCCGGACGGGCCGCGACTGTTCCGCCGGGCGATGCGGATCGGACGCGACCACATCGCCTCCACCGTCTATACGATCGCGTTCGCCACCGCCGGTGCGACGCTCGGCACGATGCTGCTGCTGAGCATCTATCAGCGGCCGCTGTTCGAGGTGATCCAGACCGAAACCTTCGCCCAGGAGATCATGCGGACCGTCGTCGGCTCGATCGGACTGGTGCTGGCGGTGCCGCTGACCACCGCGATCGGCGTGGCCGTGGTGAGCGCCTCCAAGAAGTCGCGCGGCGAGATCTCGCTGGCCACCGACGGCCCCACCGCCGGTCCGGGCGACGAACTGGTCGACAAGGACCGCTACCGGTCCTGATCGCCTGAGCATCCTGCACCGCCGGAGACCTCTCCGGGGTGCAGCCAGCCCACCGCTCCGTTCGGGGCCGGGTCTCGGCTCGGCCCACAGCGGCTCAGCCTGCACCTGGTGCACGGACGCACTGCGGAATCGGTCGACTGAACGCCCACGCCGGGGTCGCCGTACCGACCCGCCATCGGGGCACGTACGCTCGAACGCAGACCCGATCGAAAGGAGGCGCCATGGCACGCATCGCACTGATCGGCGGCCACGGCAAGATCGCCCTGCTGGCCGCCCCGCTGCTGTCCGCCGACGGACACCAGGTCGACTCGATCATCCGCAACCCCGACCACCTCGACGACGTCGCGGACGCCCGCGCCAATCCTGTGCTCGCCGACGTGGAATCGCTCGACACCGACCAGTTGCGCGAACTGCTGCGGGACCACGACGTGGTGATCTGGTCGGCCGGTGCCGGCGGCGGCAACCCCGCCCGCACCCGGGCCGTGGACCAGGAGGCGGCCATCCGCACCATGGACGCCGCAGGCCGGGCCGGCGTACCCCGGTTCGTGATGGTCTCCTACTTCGGTGCCAGCACCGATCACGGCGTACCCGAGGACAACCCGTTCTTTGCGTACGCCGAGGCCAAGGCGGCGGCCGATGCGCACCTGCGCGGCACCGACCTGCAGTGGACGATCCTGATGCCGAGCTCGCTCACCCTGGAGGCGGGCACCGGACGCATCGACGCCACCGCCACCCAGTCGGGCAGCGTGTCGCGGGCCGACGTGGCCGAGGTGATCCGGGCCGTGGTGGCTGCCGATCCGGCAGTGGTGGCCGGGCGGGAGATCTCCTTCAACACCGGTGACACCCCGATCTCCGAGGTCGTCGCCGCCGCCTGAAAACTTTCGGTGCTGGTGTCGCATCCGGCCCACCCCGTTCGTGGAGGGGGTGCGGGCACGGCAATAGGGTCGGTGCCCACGACGATAGGAACGATCATGGCCCAGTATCTGATTTCGGTGATCCACGAGGCCGGTGTCCAGGAGCGCGAGTTCGGGCCCTACGCCGACGAGGCCGCGATGATGGACGCCTTCCGGCGGACCGGTGAGTTCAACGAGAAGCTGATGAAGGACAACAAGTGGGTCTTCGCGGGCGGGCTGACCGCGCCGAGTGACGCCACCGTGGTCGACGGCACCGGCAGCGACCCGGTCGTCACCGACGGACCGTACGCCGAGTCGAAGGAATACCTGGGTGGGTTCTGGGTGATCGAGGCCGACGACCTGGACGAGGCGATCCGGTTGGCCGCCGAAGGATCGAACGCCTGCGGCAGCCCGGTCGAGGTGCGCCCGCTGCAGGGGGCGTGAGCCGATGCCCGCCGCCGGTGCCGGGGCCGGCGCAGAGCTGGAGCAGCTCTATCGCGCCGAGTTCGGCACCGTGGTCGCGGCGCTGGCCCGACGCTTCGGCGACCTGGGCCTGGCCGAGGACATGGCCCAGGAGGCCTTCCTGGAGGCGTTCGCCCGCTGGCCGGAGCAGGGCCTGCCGAACAACCCGGTGGCTTGGCTGGTGCTCACCGCCCGCAACCGCGCCCTGGACCGGCTGCGGCGGGAGGCGAAGCGCCAGGACAAGCACGAGGAGGCGATGATGCTGACCGGCAGCGACGAGGCGGGCGAACCGTCGTCGGTCCCCGACGAGCGGTTGCGGTTGCTCTTCACCTGCTGCCATCCGGCATTGGCACCTGAATCCCAAGTGGCATTGACGTTGCGGCTGCTAGGTGGCCTGACGGTGGCCGAGATCGCGGCCGCGTTCCTGGTCGGTGAGCGCGCTCTGGCCCAGCGGATCACCCGGGCCAAACGCAAGATCGCGCACGCGCGGATCCCCTACCGGGTCCCGGCCGATGCCGAGTTGCCCGATCGGCTGCGCGGGGTGCTGGCGGTGCTCTATCTGATCTTCAACGAGGGTTACCTGCCCCGCGGCGGCGAGCACGCGTTGCGCGCCGACCTGTCGGCGGAGGCGATCAGGATGACCCGGGTGCTGCGGGTGCTGACGCCCGACGAGCCGGAGGTGGCCGGACTGTTGGCGCTGATGCTGCTCACCGACGCCCGCCGCCCGGCCCGGCTCAGCGCCGATGAACGTCTCGTGCCGCTGGCTGAACAGGACCGCGCTCGCTGGAACGCCGAGCTGATCGCCGAGGGGCACGCGCTGGTGCGAGAGTGCCTGACCCGGAACCGGCCCGGGCACTACCAGCTGCTGGCGGCCATCAACGCCGTGCACACCGACGCGGCCAGCTTCGCCGACACCGACTGGTCCCAGGTGCGGACGCTCTATGACCTGCTGTTGACCATCACCCCGACGCCGGTGGTGGCACTGAACCGGGCAGTCGCGGTGGCCGAGACCGACGGGGTCGGCGCCGGGCTGCGAGTGATCGACGCGCTGGAGCTGCCGGACTACCAGCCGTTCCACGTCGCGCGGGCCGAGCTGCTGCGCCGCGCCGGACAACCCGAGGCGGCCGCTGCGGCGTACGAACGCGCGCTGGGGTTGACCACGAACCCGGCCGAACGTGCCCACCTCGAGACCCGCCTCACCGAGTTGCTCAGGCGGTGACCTTGATCAGGCCGCGGGCGCCGCGCTCCATCTCCACGAACGAGTGGTTCACGAACGTGTAGGTGCCGGGCTCGTCAAACACCAGCTCCACGAAACCGCCCTGGGCCGCGGCCAGGTCGAGCGCCTGCGCGCCGCCGCCCTCGGGGTTGTTCGGGCGCAGCAGATAGGCGCCCTCCTTGAACACCGTGTCGAACTGGGCACCCACGACGTGGAAGGAGATCCCGCGGCTCGGGCCCGCCGCGAGCACCCAGATCCGTACCCGCTCCCCGACCCGCGCGGTGAGCGGGTCGAACACGTACTGGTTGGCGTGGCCGTTCCAGATCGTCAGGTCCGGTGCCTCGTTGGCGATCTTGGCCGAGTCGGTCTCACCACCGGGTGGACCGAGGTATGCCTCCTGCTGGATCAGCAGGAATTCCCTGTCCACCTTGGCAATCCCGCGCGGTGGCACAACAACCGCCCCATACATCCCGGCGGCGATGTGCGCCGACATCGGCATCGTCGAACAGTGATACAGCCAGATCCCCGCACGATGGGTGACGAACCGATAGTCCAGCGACTCCCCCGGTGCGATCGTGCGCATCGTGTTGTCCGGTGCGACCGTGCCGGCATGGAAGTCGACCGAGTGACCCATCGAGCCGCGATTCACCAGCCGGCAGGAAATCCGGTCGCCGAGATTGGCGTTGACCGTCGGCCCCATCACCCGACCGTTGTAGGTCATCGCGTGCTGGATCACCCCCGGCGCCAACTCCTGATCGGCCTCGGTGACGGTCAGCTGGATGCTGCGCTCGGGGCTCGGCAGCACCGGTTCGAGAACCGCCGAGCGGGTGCGGAAACCCGGACCGGGTGGCTTGCTCAGGTCGACCTGCTGCCGGGTGGAACCGACGGCGACCGGTGGACCGGCCGGAGCGCCCGCCCCGGGAGTCGTGACGTGGAAGAGCATGCCCATCGACCGGTGTCCGACGATGCTGCACCAGCCCTCGACCGGAGCGCCGATCACCCCGGCGTCCAGCACCGACGTCTGGCCGGGCGGGAGCCGTTTCGTGCTGGCGCCGGTGGCCAGGTAGAGGTCGTGCACCTGCTCGGGATCCTCGTTGACCAAGGTGATCTCGAGCCTGTTGCCGACCGGCACCTGGACGGTGTCCGGGTGGAACCGCATCCCGTTGGCGACCACGCGGACCCGGGTGGTCTGCCCGGTCGCGGCCACCGCACCCTGCGCGGCGGTCGGCGTACCGGAGCCGCCGACCGCCCGCCCGATCGCGACCGCACCGAGCACCCCGCCCAGCCCCATCACCGCCTCGACGAAGTCGCGCCGCTGGCTGGGCGCCTCGAGCACGCCGCTCGTCACCTTTTCGGATTTCACCCTCTGGGCAGGGTTTCCCTTGACCGGTTCGGTGTCCGCGGTTGGCGCGGTTACCTTGGTGCAGCCCCGGGTGACCAGGCGCACCATTCGCACGATGAGCACGACGATGCTGGCCAGGGCGACCAGCGCGAGCAGCGAGGTGAGCACCCGGATCCAGGAGTTGTCGCTGGCCAGGAACGCCACCAGGCTGGCGTTCAGCACCGCGACCCGGGCGGCGCCGAACCGGTTCATCTCCGCACAGCTGGCGCGCACCACCTTCGGCCCACCGCCCATCACCGTCGGCATCAGATAACTCATCGCGCCGAACAGCAGCTGGGCAAGGAATCCTGCCACGAACGGCACCGTGAACCGCTGCACCTGCCCGGCGGCCAGCGAGGGGTGATCGGTGCGCAGCAGCAGCACGGCCAACCCGACCAGGCAGCCGACCAGCCAGACCAGTGCCGCACCGATCGAGTAGGCCGGGAAATCCTGCGGGGGTTTGCGCAGCGCGCACCGCAGGAGCGGGATGCCTATCAGCACCAGCCCGATCAGGTACGCCACCAGTCCCACCGCGACCACCGGCATCCAGCCCGCGAGTGCGGCCACCGCGGCGATCAGCACACCCCCGGCCATAGCCCACAGTGCGCGCCGCCCGGCACGCTCCTGATCCGGTTCCATCTTCGTCCGGAGCACGGTGGGCCACAGGGTGATCAGGGTGCCGATCGCGGTCAGCCCGACGAAGCCGAGCACGTTCACGAGCTGGTGGGCGAGCAGCAGTTTTCCCTGCCAGGGTTCGGGTTGGCTCAACGCCATCGCCCCGCCGAGCACCGCGCCGACCGGCAGCAGCAGGGCCGCCGCGACGTACCACCGCACGGTGAACGCGAAGCGACCACCCAGCGAGCCGCGCAGCTGCGTCAGCAGCGACCAGGCGTACCAACAGAGCGCCAACCCGATCACCGCCGCGCCGCCGATCGCCATGGCCCCGACGCCGGCCACCATGCCGACGCTGGTGATCACGATGCCCAGGTTGAGCACCCAGAGCCGACTCAGCTGGGAACCCCTGTCACCGGCCCGGCTGCGCAGCAGCGTGTCGGTGAAGTGCTGTCCCCAGATCAGGATCGAGTTGGTGACCAGGCCCAGGGTGAACAGGTGCACGAGCAGCCACCGCGACTGCGGCACCCAGCGGTGCACGAACGCCAGCACCAGCAGGGCGACCATCCACCCCAGCACCGGGCGGGCCGCGCGACGGTGCCACGCGCGGCGATCCATCGGGTCCCGGGATGAGGTGCTCGACGGTTCGGACAGGCGCACGGACATGCCGCCGAGTCTAGTTTCCGGAACCCCTTTTTACCATTTTTCCCGTTTCAAAACAGCCGCCTCAGAACCCCTGCCAGTCCGGCTTTCCCCGCGCCGCCTCGACGAAATAGGAGGCGAGCTGCAGCCGCGACGCCGCGGCCGGGTCGAGGAACACGGTGACGTGCGGATGGAATTGCAGCACCGAGCCGGGCCACATCGCGGTGACGGGTCCCTCCACCAGGTGGTGCACCGCCTCTGCCTTGGCCCGACCGTTGGCGAGCAGCACGATGTGGCGGGCATCCATGATCGTGCCGACACCCTGAGTGAGGCAGTGCCGGGGAACGGCGTCGACGTCGCCGTCGAAGAAGCGGGCGTTGTCGGCCCGGGTCTGCGCGGTGAGGGTTTTGATCCGGGTTCGGGAGGCGAGCGAGGAGCCCGGTTCGTTGAACGCGATGTGGCCGTCGGTGCCGATCCCGAGCAGTTGCAGGTCCACCCCGCCGGCCTCGCGGATCTGATCCTCGTACGCCGCACACGCGGCGGCCAGGTCGTCGGCCAGCCCGTCCGGGCCGTGCACCCGATCGGCGGGCAGGTCCACCTTGGCGGTGAAGTCGCGGTCGATCACGTGCCGGTAGCGCTGCGGATGGTCCGCGGCCAGCCCGACGTATTCGTCCAGCATGAACGCCTGCCCCGCGGCCATGGTCAGCTCGCCGGCCCCCACCCGCCGACCCAGCTCGTCGTACACCCAGACCGGGCTGGAACCCGTGGCCACCCCGAGCACCGCATCCGGCTTGTCGCGATAGAGGGCGGTGATCACGTCGGCGGCCAGGCGGGCCGACTCCTGCGGGGTGTCGCTGACGATGACCTCCATCGGCGGCCTTTCGGTTCGTGGATCTGCGCCATGGACTCTACTGCCGGCGCGCGGCGCTCAGTCAGCGGGTCGGCGTACCCACAGGTGCCGCCCGGTCACCGCGAGCAGCACCCAGGTGGCCAGCTGCAACACCGCGACCGCGGCGATCAGCAGCGGCAGCGCGTGGAGCACCCGGTGGCCGACACGGTCATAGCCGAAGCCGGTGATCGGGGCCGCGATCGCCGACGCGAGCTCCCCCCGGCGTACGCCAACGGGACGGCGGCCAGCGGAAGCACCTTTGCGGTGGTCAGGTGGAAGCCGATCACGCCGAAGGTGACCAGCCCGGCGGTCGCGGTCCCGGCCGCCGCGGCGAACAGCCAGAACCCCCGCCCGAGATGGCGGCCGACCGCTTCGGAGAACCAGCCGGTGCGGGTGGTCGAGGGAGCGGGCTGACGGTGGGTTGCTCGGACGGCGGGTCGTGGCTGCGCAGAGGTACCCAGCCCAGCCAGCGCCGCCAGGGGGTGCCGGACTCGGCCGGTTCCGGCTCAGGGAGTGGTCAGGTCAGCCGCGCCGGCCAGGAATTCGGCGACGACGCCCCCGACCTCACCGGGGGCGATCACGTGGGCGAAGTGTCCGGGCGCCTGCAACCGGTGCAGGGTGGCGTTGGGCATGGTCCGGGCCAGGTGCTCGCTGGCAGAGACCAGGTGGCCGGGGCTGCCGGCCCCGACCAGCAGCAGCGTGGGCAGTTCGATCCGTGCCATCGCGGCAAGCTCGTCCACGGTGCCGTCGATCTGGGCCAGCTCGCGGGTCCAGGTCGGGGTCAGCGCGGCCAGGCCGGCCCACAACGGAGTCTGCCTCAGGCCCTCGATCTCCTCGTCGGAGACCCGGACGAAGTGCGCCAGCGCATGCGTCAGTGCACCGTCGTGGTCGCCCGCCTCGACCAGCCGGGCGTACTCGTCCAGCTGGTCGCCGACCACCGGCCCGTCCACCGGCACCGGGGGTTCGTAGAGCACCAGTGCGCGCGGGGTCAGCTGGCCGGTGACCAGCGCGTGCAGGGTGGCGACGCCGCCGAAGGAGTGGCCGAGGACCGCAGCGTCGGGGCCGGCGGCGGCCAGCACGGCGGCGATGTCGGCGGCCTCGGCATCCAGCCCGTAGCCGGTGCCGTCGTCGATGCTGGTGGCGCGGCCACGGCGGTCCATCGCAAAGGTCTGCAGCCGATCAGCGGTGGCCTGGGCGAACGGCTCCCACTGCTCCCCGGTGGAGATGCTGCCGTGCACGATGGTCAACGGAATGCCGTTGCCGTGCCGGCGGTAACCGATGGTGGTGCCGTCGCTCGAGGTGACGGTTTCGGTGCTGAAGGCGTCGTTGCCCATGGATCCTCCCCGGGTGGTCGTGGCCCAACTCTAGGCCTGCGCTCAGGCGGTCTCGGTCACCGGGTCGATCCGCATCCGCACCGTCAGGGACTTGGCGATGAAGCACTCCTTGTGCGCGATCTCGACCAGGCGGGGGATCCGGGTGGTGTCTCCGCGCACGGTGATCCGCGGGCGCAGCACGATCTCGGTGATCTGGATCGGCCCGTCGTCCTCCGGCATGATCGCGGTCGCCTCGTCGGCGTACGCCACCACGTCGATCCGGGCGCGGGCCGCCACCGCCAGGAAGGACAGCAGTTGGCACGAGCTGGCGGCGGCCAGCAGCAGCTGCTCGGGGTTGGCGTACGCCGGGTCCCCGCGGAAGGCGGGGTCGGAGCTCATGGTGATCGCCGCAGCCCCGTGCGGCTCGACACGATGGGTGCGGTCGTACGCCTCGTAACCGACTCCGGTCGACCCGGACCAGGTCAGCGTGGTGGCGTACTCGTGGATGGTCATGACCCGAACGCTAGGTCACCAGTCCACTTCGGCGCAGCCGTGGTGGTCGGCGGGTTCGACCTGCAGGGTGGCGTGCTCGATCCCATAGCGGTCGTGCAGCAGTTCCCGGGCGGCATCGAGCACCGGGTGCATGCCATCGTGATCGACGCTGACCAGGTGGGCGGTGGCGACGTTCATGCCCGAGGTGAGCGTCCACAGGTGCAGGTCGTGCACGTCGGCGACACCCTCGATGGCTGCCAGGTCACGAGTCACCGCGGCGGGGTCGATTCCGGCGGGTACGTGCTGGCCGAGGATCGCGAATACCTCCCGGCCGAGCAGCACGGCGCGGATCGCGACGAAGACGCCGAGCGCCAGGGCGACGATGGTGTCCCACAGGGGCTGGCCCGTGGCCAGGACGAGCCCGCCGGCAATCAGTACGCCGACCGACCCGGCCGCGTCGGCGAGCACCTCCAGGTAGGCGCCCTTGACGTTGAGGCTTTCGGCGGCGCCCTCGTGCAACACCTTGAGCACGATCAGGTTGACCAGCAGTCCGAGCAGGCCGACGACCAGCATCGGGGTGCTCGCGACCTCGGCGGGTTGGCCGAAGCGCTCGATCGCTTCCACCACGACGAATGCGGCCACCCCGAGCATCATCAGCACGGCCAGCAGGGCGGCGAACACCTCGACCCGATAGCGGCCATAGCTCCAGCGGCCGCTGCGGTCAGGGCGGCTCGCGACGACGGTCGCGATCAGCGCGGCGCCAAGGGTGACCACATCGGCGGCCATGTGGCCGGCGTCGGAGAGCAGCGTCAATGAGCCCGACCAGAGGGCTGCGATCAGTTCCACCACGAAGAATCCGGCGATCAGCGCGAACCCGATCGCGAGCCGGCTGCGGTGCCGAGCGCCGGCGTGGCTGTGCCCGGCGCCCATCAGTGGTCCTCTCCGTCGGTGTGCGCCAGGGCGGTTTCGAGGAGGACGCGGACGTGGGCGTCCTGCAGCCGGTAATAGGCCCGGCGCCCCTCGCGCCGCGCGGCCATCACCCGGTGAGCGCGCAGCAGTCGGAGGGCGTGCGAGACTGCCGATTCGCTCTGACCGGTGGCCAGCGCGAGGTCGCCGACGCACCGCTCCCCCGGCAGCAGCTCGAGCAGCAGCCGCAGCCGGTTGACGTCCCCCAGCAGCGCGAACACCTCCGCCGCGTCCACGACCACGGAGGCCACCCCGACCTCTGAATGAGTCTTCATATGTTCATACTAACCGACGGCCGGTGGTCGCTCACGCTCATCGGTCAATCGTCCCGCGTCCCCACTTGGGTGCGCGTGAATTCAGGGCGATAAGCGTGGGCGGGCCTTGCGGTCGGGGTCAGGTCGTGGCCGAGCCTATGCTGACCCCATGCCGCGAGCCCGTGATGCCACCGAGTCGCGGAGCCACCGTCGCGAGATCCTCGCGCTGGCCATCCCCACCTTCGCGACCCTCGTCTCAGAGCCGCTGCTGCTGATGGCCGACGCGGCGATCATCGGGCACCTGGGGACCACCCAGCTGGCCGGACTCGGCATCGCCGGCAACATCATCGGCGTGCTGGCCGGGCTGTGCATCTTCCTGGCCTACGGCACCACCGCGACCGTGGCCCGTCGCCTGGGTGCCGGTGACCGCCGAGCCGCCCTCGCCGGCGGGATCGACGGGATGGTGCTGGCGATGCTGATCGGTGCGCTGCTCGCGATCACCCTGCAACTGGTGCACGCCCCCCTGATCGGGCTCTACGGCGCTTCTGCGGAGGTGGCCGAACAGGCCGCCACCTATCTGCGGATCTCATCGCTCGGTTTCCCTTTCCTGCTGGTGATGTTGGCGGCGACCGGTGTGCTCCGGGGACTCCAGGACACCCGGACCCCGCTCAAGGTGGCGGTCACCCTCAACGTCGCGAACATCCTGCTCAACCTCGCGCTGGTGCACGGGCTCGGGCTGGGGATCGCCGGCTCGGCAATCGGAACCGTGACCGCCCAACTGCTGGCCGCCGGAATCCTTTCCTGGGTGGTGATCCGCGGTGCGCGCCGCGAGGGTACGCCCCTGCGGTTCAACCCGACCGGGGTGCTCGGCGCAGCCCTCGGTGGCGCCTGGTTGGTGCTGCGCACCGCCGCGCTCCAGGTCGGCATCACCGCCACCACGGTGGTCGCCACCCACACCGGCGCGGTCGGCCTGGCGGCCCACCAGGTGGTGAACTCGGTCTGGACCTTCCTCGCCTTCGCCCTCGACGCGGTCGCCATCGCCGCCCAGGCGGTGATCGGACGCCACCTCGGTGCGGGCGACGCGGACACCACGAAACGGCTCACGGCGATGATGGTGCGCTGGGGGGTGATCGGCGGAATCGTCTGCGGGTTGGCGATCGCGGCCGTCTCCTGGCTGCTGCCGGTCGTGTTCACCCCGGACCCGGACGTTCGTTCCCTGGTCACCCGGGTGCTGCTGGTGGTCGCCCTGCTGCAACCCATCGCCGGGGTCGTGTTCGTGCTCGACGGGGTGCTCATCGGCGCCGGTGATGCCCGCTATCTGGCCCTGGGCGGCCTGCTGGTGGCGATCGCCTATCTGCCGGTCGCGCTGCTGGTGGACCACCTGGGCGCCGGGGTGGTGTGGCTGTGGGCGGCCTACGGGGTGTCGATGCTGGGGCGGCTGCTGGTGCTCGGGATCCGAGCCCGCGGTGACAGGTGGCTCCGTCTGGGAGCCTGACCCGTCCCGGCGGTCCCGGCTCGTCAGGAACGGACCTCCGGGGCGGCGTCCTCGTCGAACACGCTGGCCAGCTCCCAGCGGGCGAACGGGTTCTCGCAGGCCGGACCGGTCGCGATCGACAGCCGCCCCGCCTCCGGTTCCAGCAGCAGCGCATAGCAGGTGATGGTCTGCTCGGGCTCGGGCACGTCTGGGTCCACGTGCCGGCAAACGCTGTCCGGGAACGAGAAGTGATCCTGCAACGCGGCCGCGACGGCGGCCGCGTCCACGGCCCGGGCGGCCAGCGCCTCGGCCAACCGGTGCCGGACCCTGGTCGGCCGGAGCAGGGTCAGCGCGGCACGATCCACCCGCAGGTCGGTGAACGGGGTGGGCGGTTCGAAGTGGTTCGCGTGCACCACCAACCCATCAGCCCCCGGCCCCTGCACCGCGTGATAACCCGGAGCGAGCTCGAGATTCAACGCCTCCGCACCGTGCTCATCGGCCGCCCCCAGCATCAGGTTCCCCGAGGAGATTCGTCGCGCCTGCAGCAATCCCTGCAACGCGCGGCTGATCCGCGGGGCGTGCAGCACCGAGCGCAGCAGCAGGTGATAGGGGACACCGTCGGTCCCCCGGTCGCGGTCGGAGACCAGCAGATTGGCGCACACCGCCAACCCCGTCGAGGAGATCCCCGACTTGGCCAGCATGCCGGGCTCGGTCAGGGTCAGCGCGGCGTGCCCCCGCTCGTCGCGGGTGGCCAGCAGGAAGGAGGTGCCCTGCTGACGCGGATGCCAGTCCCAGTTCTGCGCCACCAGCAGCTGCCCGTCGGTGGTGTGGGAGCCGTGCACCGCCAGGGACGTGCACCCCTCCTCGGGGCGCTCGGACTCCCTGCCGCCATAGAGCAGTTCGGTCCGGGCGTTGAGGGCGAAGATCAACTCGGGAGCCACACCGGCTCCTCCGGCCAGTCCCCGCAGCAGTTGCTCGGCCACCGCGTCGAACCCTCGGCAGATCTCGCCGAATCGAGAACCGGCCCGACGTACCGTCGCCTCGTCGAGACCGGCCAGGTCGCGGAACTGGCTCAGGTAGTGCGTCAGCGAGTCCGCCACCAGGTCGGCGGTGGCGGCACCGATCTGCTCGCCCATCTCGGCCGGTGAACCCTGGACCGCCAACAGCGGGGGACCGGCCGGTTGGGCGCGCAGGCTCACGACGGCTCCAGGTCCAGTCGACGCCCGCCCTCACTCAACGCCTCGAATCCGCCGCTGTCGGCCTCGATGGCGGCGGCCAGATCGAGCAGCAACTGATCCGCGAAGCGCGGACCGACCAGCTGCACCCCGATCGGCCGGTTGCGCCCGTCCACCCCGGCCGGCACGGTGATCGCCGGCTGTCCGGTCAGGTTGAACGGATAGGTGTAGGGCGCCCAGTCCAACCAGGACCCCATCCCCGAACCGGCCGGAATGTCAGTGTCCACGTCAAACGCGGGCGTCGTCGTCACCGGGGTGAGCAGCACGTGAGAGTCCCGGTGCAGCTGCGCGAAGCGGCCCGCCAGGGTGGTCCGCGCGGCCATCGCGTCCGCATACTGCACCGCGGTGTGGTTGGCGGCGCGGTCGGCGAAGTACAGCAGGGTGTCGTCGAACAACTCCCGCTGTTCGGGCCCCGCCTTGGCCACCACCGAGGCGCAACCCGACTCCCACAACAGGTCCAGGGTTTCCCGGGCCCCGCTGACGTCCACCTGCACCGGCTGCACGGTGGCGCCCCGCGCGGCCAGCCATTCAGCGGTCCGATGCACCGCCTCCCGCACGTCGGGCTCGGCCGGGAACGGTCCCCAGTCCAGGCCGACGCCGACCCGGACCCCGGTCAGGGCCCGCTCCTGGGGCACCTGGAACCGCGGCCCCGGCCAGCACATCCCGTCCCGGTCATCGGGCTGGGCGATCACGTCCAGCAGCACGGCCAGGTCGGACACCGTACGCGTGATCGGCCCCTGGTGCGACAGCGACCCGAAGGCGCTGCCGGGCAGCGCGGCGACCCGGCCGTAGGTCGGCTTGATTCCTGCCAGGCCACAGAATCCGGCCGGCATTCGGATCGATCCTGCGCCGTCCGAACCGATCGACAACGCGGTCATCCCGGCGGCCACCCCGGCGGCGGCGCCGCTGCTCGACCCACCCGGGGTGAGCCGGCGGTCCCACGGGTTGCGGGTGGTGCCCCACTGCGGAGAGTCTCCGACCCCCTTGCAGCCCCAGTCGGGCATCACGGTGGCGCCCACGATCACCGCACCGGCTTCCAGCAGCCGGTCCACCACGGGTCCGTTCTGCACCGCGGGCGTGTCCGGCGTCGCCCGCGAGCCGCCGCGAGCCACCCGCCCGGCGATCGGAATGTTGTCCTTGATGGTGATCGGCACCCCGTCCAGCGGTCCTCGGGCGGCGCCGCCGCGCCAGCGCTGTTCCGCGGCGCGGGCCTGCACCCACGCGGTGTCGGCGTCCGTCCGGCTCATCGCGTTGAGCAGGGGTTGCAGCTCGGCGGTGCGGTCCAGCACCCGCTGCAGCTCCTGGACCGGTGACCGCTCCCCTGCGGCGTACGCCCGGACGAGCTGCTGCGCGCTCTGGAAGTGTTCGCTCATCAGTTCTCCTCCACCTCGAACCGCTGGGTCCCCCGGGATGTCGATCGGCCTATTCTGGGCGAGCCGAACCCGAAGGAACCGTCTTGCCGCGCAACGCTACGCCGTTCAACCTGACCCTGGCCCTGGACCCCCATGAGGGGCGGGTCGCCAGCCAACTGTCCGCGGCCCTGATCAGGGCGATCGCCGAGGGACAGCTCAGCGACGGCGATCCGTTGCCCTCCACCCGGGTGCTCGCCAGCAACCTGCGGGTGGCCCGCTCGGCGGTGGTGGCGGCCTATGAGGAGTTGACGGCGGCCGGGTTCCTGGTGGCCACGCCGGGGGCCTCGACTCGGGTCGGCCCCGGTGCGCGGGAGGCCTCGCTGGCCGGGGCGTACGCGTCCACACCGAGCGAACCGGTCCCGACCAGCCCGCCGCAGGCGACCGCACCCGAACAGCCGGGGGCCCGGTTCGACCTGCGTCCCGGTTATCCGGACGCCTCGCTGGTCAGCACCCGCGACTGGAACCGGGCCTGGCGAGCGGCCGCGGCCGGCACCCTGTCCGGTCCTGCGGCTCCACCCACCGGCGAGGTACGCCCGGGCCGCGGCCACGCCTTCCACCGACCGCTGCAGGAGGCGCTCGCCAACCATCTGCGCCGCAACCGGGCCGTTGTCTGTGAACCCGAGGAGGTGTTCCTCTTCCCGGGTGTGAACGCCGCCCTGCGGGCGCTGGTCCGGCTGGTCAACGATCCCGACCGGCAGGTCGCCTTCGAGGATCCGGGTTACGTCAGCGGACGCCGCGCCATCCAGCAGGCGGGGGCGCGGATCCGGCCGGTAGGGGTGGACACCGAGGGCCTGCTCACCGATCAGCTGACCGGCGACGACTGGGCCTGCTATGTCACCCCGGCCCACCAGTTCCCGCTGGGCAGCCGGATGTCGGTGTCCCGTCGGACCGATCTGCTGGCGTGGGCCGAGAGCCACGACGGGCTGGTCCTCGAGGACGACTACGACGGCGAATTCCGTTACGACGTGGCGCCGATGCCGGCCCTGCGCAGCATGCACGCCGGTGCCGAGCACGTGGTCTATCTGGGGACGGCGTCGAAGATCGTGGCCCGGGACCTGCGGCTGGCCTGGGCGGTGGTACCGCCGCGGTTGCGTGAGCGCGTGCAGGAATTTCTGCACGGTGAAGGGGATTCGGTCAATCCGGTGGCCGCGGCCGCGATGACCGAGTTCATCTCCTCCGGTGCCCTGGTCCGCCAACTGGCGTACGCCCAACGCACCTATGCCGCGCGCCGGAACCGCTTCACCGACGCCTGCACCGAATTGCTGCCGGAGCTGGCCCAGCAGGGCATCGAGGCCGGGCTGCACGTGGTGCTCACCCTGCCGGCCGGGACCGATGACTCTCTGGTCAGCCGACGACTGCGGGAGCGGGGACTGATCTGCTATGCCCTCAGCGATTACACGCTGACGCCGGTGAGCTGCGGCCCCGGAATCGTCTGCGGGTATGCCCGGCTGCCCGAGACCCGGGCGGTGGCCGCGGTCGAACTGATCCGGTCGGTGCTGAGCGAGCTGTCGCTGGCCTGATCGGCCGAACGCCTGTCTCACAGCACCCGTCTCAGGAACGCCCGGGTACGTTCGTGCTGCGGATCACCGATCACCTCACGTGGGTGCCCGCGCTCCACCACCAGACCCTGGTCGAGGAACACCAACGAGTCACCGACCTCCTTCGCGAACCCCATCTCGTGGGTGACCACGACCATGGTCATCCCGCTCTCGGCAAGATCCCGCATCACGCCGAGCACCTCCCCGACCAGCTCCGGGTCGAGGGCCGAGGTGGGCTCGTCGAACAGCATCAGCGACGGCCGCATCGCCAGCGCCCGAGCGATCGCGACCCGTTGCTGCTGTCCCCCGGAGAGCTGCGCCGGATAGTTGCGCGCCTTGTCGGCCAGGCCGACCTGCTCGAGCAGTGCCACCGCCCGCTCCCGCGCCTCGGCCCGGTTCTCCCGGAGCACTCGGACCGGCGCCTCCATCACGTTCTCCAGCGCGGTCATGTGCGAGAACAGGTTGAACCGCTGGAACACCATCCCGATCCCGGCCCGCTGGGCACAGACATCCTTCTCCCGCAGCTCCATCAGCCCCCGGGGCCGCTGTTCATAACCGATCAGCTGGCCCTCCACCCAGATCCGACCCGCGTCGATCTTCTCCAGGTGGTTGAGGCAACGCAACAACGTCGACTTGCCCGATCCCGACGGGCCGATCAGGCAGGCGACCTCACCGCGATCGATCGTCATGCTGACGTTCTTCAGCACCTCAAGCGGGCCGAACGACTTCCGCACCCGGTCCACCACCACCAGATGCCGATTCGGCGCCACGCTCATCACGCCACCTTTCCGAAGCCCAGCAGCCGTTTGCGCAGTTCCCCAGCGCCGCCGAGGCGTGCCTGGTCACGGCCGAAGTGTCGCTCGAGGAAGTACTGACCCACGCTGAGCACAGCGGTGAACAGCATGTACCACAGGCTCGCCACGATCAGCAGCGGGATGGTCTGGAAATTGGCGGAATAGATCAGCTGCGCGGAATAGAGCAGCTCGGTGAAAGCGATCACCGACACCAGGGAGGTGATCTTCAGCATCGAAATCACCTGGTTTCCCGTGGGGGGCAGGATCACCCGTAAAGCCTGCGGCAGCACGATTCTGCGCAGGGTGAGCAACCGGTTCATGCCGAGCGCCTGGGCCGCCTCGGACTGGCCGCGGTCGACGGCCAGGATGCCGCCGCGGACGACCTCCGACATGTACGCCCCCTCGTTCAGCCCGAGCGCGAGGAGCGCGGCGACGAACGGGGTGATCAGCGTGTTGGCCGACTCGCTCCACAGCACCGGTCCGAACGGGACCCGCAGTTGGAAGTCCGGATAGAGCGCGGCGATGTTGAACCAGAAGATGATCTGGACGAAGACCGGCGTGCCGCGGAAGAACCATGCGTACAACCAGGCCGCCGCCTGCACCAGGCGCAACGGGGACTGCCGCATCACCGCCAGCACGACGCCCAGCACGATCCCGATGGTCATCGCGATCAACGTCAACAGCAGTGTGTTGCCGACACCGCGGAGAATCCTGTGATCGAACAGAAAGCGGCCGACCGTCTGCCACTGCCACCGGGGGTTGGTGAACAGGGTGGAGACCAGGGCCACCGCGATCAGCAACACCACCGCGGTGACGACCCAACGCAGGGGGTGGGCCCGGCCGATCGTCCGGATCGCCTCCCCGTGCTGCTCGTCCTGTTCCTGGTGTGGGGAAGTGTCCTGGTGCACCGACATGGTGATCCCCTCAGTAGGTGACGTTGTTGACCTTGGCTTCGCTGACGGCGTGTTCGTCGACACCCCACTTGGCCAACACCTGCTTGTAGGACGGGCTCTGCAGCACCGCCTGGGTGGCCAGCTGGATCGCCTCCAGGTTGCCCGAGTCCTTCTTCACGCCCAGGGCCACCGTGGTCCAGGTGTCCTGCTTGCCCAGCTCGATCGGCGCACCCTGCTTCTTGGCCCAGGCGACCGGGGGTGCCGACTGCACCACAGCGTCGACCCGCCCGGAGGTGAGGGCCAGGATGGTCGCCTGCTGGTCGGGGAAGGAGTTCACCACGATGGCCGACTGACCCGCCTTGGTGCACGCCTCGTTGTAACCGGGCACGATCTTGCCCTCCTGTACCGATCCCTTCAGCACCGCGATCTGCTGTCCACACAGGGTGTTCAGCGTCAGCTTCTTCGGGTTGCCCGGTTTGGTCGCCAGGTTGGTCCCGGTGCGGAAGTAGTCGACGAAGTCGAGCACTTCCATCCGCTGCTTGGTCGGGGACATCGCGGCGATCGTCAGGTCGTACTTCCCGGCGGCGATTCCCGGGATGATCTGATCGAAGGAGGTGCCCACCGGCTTGACCCGCACCCCGAGCGCCTGACCCAGCAGAACGGCCATGTCTGCGTCCACCCCGACCACCGTCCTGCCATCCTGGCCGACGAAGCCCGAGGGCGGGGTGTGCTCGGTCATCGCGATCACCAGCTCGCCCTTCTGCCGCACGGTGGGCGAGAGCTTGTCCGCCGCCGCCTGGTTCTTGGTCACCGGGTCGATCTGAGCGCCGGCCGGCAGGGTGTCTGGGGACCCGCCGCCCGGTTGGCCACCGGCCGCGGCCTGGACCCCGCCGTCCCCGGACGAGCAGGCGGTCGCGCCGAGCAGGACCAGGGAGACGAGAGCGGTGCTGATGCGACGGATGCGGAACATGGTGACCTCCTGGTGCGGCGGCAGGTCCCTGCCGGTGGCTCCACCCCACTCTTCTGGTCAGCGTCGCAGCAAGACCGGAATGCACCCACTCCGCAAACCAGTACCCCGCACCCGCAATCGATATCCGGGCGTGACCTGCCGGGCCGCTCGACTCACAGCGCCGGGCCGTGCCCCGATTCGTCGATGTAGCTGGTGACCGACGGGGACACCGGAATGTCCTCGGCCAGATAGGGGGACGGCTCGGGCTGGCGATAGCGCGAGACGATCGGCAGCACCCCGGTCCACAACCGCGGATCGGCGTTGTCGGCGGCCGGCGGCTCCCCGGGCGGCTGGTTGCGCACCTTGACCGTCCAGCGTCCGTCGGTGATGTCCAGCGCCAGGCACTGGGTGGCGGCGAGCTGCTTGCGGGTGTGGGTGGGCACCTCGGCCGAGCGGCCGGGCATCATGCACTCCGAGAGCTGGGTGAGCGCCTCGGCGGCCTCCTCCCCCTGCAGCAGTTGCAGTTCCCCGTGCACGACCGCCGAGCGATAGTTGGCGCTGGAGTCGAACAGGGTGTGCGCATAGACCCACCCGTCGATGTGGGCCACGCACAGGGCCGCGGGTGCACCGGCTGCCACGTGACGCAGCGCGCCGGCACCGGTCGAGCCGTGCATGAAGATCCGATCCCCCACCCGGCCATAGAGCATCGGCACCACCCACGGTCGGCCGTCCACGACGGTGCTCAGGGTGCCGATGTTGTGCTCGGCATCCAGCACGGCGTACAGGTCCTGGCGCTCGTGGCGAGCGCGCTCGGGGTGACGGTTCACCCGGTCCACAGATCGGTTCATGCTACCGATCCTGTCGACTCAGCGGGGCCCGAGCAAGGCCACTATGCCTCCGATTCGGAGACCAGTTTCCCGGCCGCCTGGAGCAGCTCATCGCGCTGGGCGAGCTTGACGGTGTGGGCCCCGTGCTCGCTGCCGAGCGCCTTCTCCGCCTCCTCGATCAGGTTCCACTCCGACCAGTCCACGGTGGTCGCCCCACGCTCGGCCAGCAGCTCGGCGATGTCACCGCGCGACTCGGCCTGCGGCGTACGCCCCAGCCGCTCGACCAGCGTCTGCACGGTTTCGGAGGCGTCACCCCGGTTGGTGCCGATCACCCCGGTCGGTCCCCGCTTGATCCAGCCGGTGACGAACTCCCGCCCCTCGGCCGCGGGCGCCGACACCGCCCCGGCCTCGTTCGGGATCAGGCAGGCGGCCTCGTCGAAGGGGAGTCCCGGCACCGGTTCGCCGCGATAGCCGATCGCCCGGATCGCTGCCTGGGTGGGAATCCGCGCCTCGGTGACCGTTCCGTCCGGTGGCCGGGTGACCACCTCCACCCCGGTGACGTGGTCGGTTCCCTCGATCCGGATCGGGGTGGTCCAGAAGTGCACGTGCAGGCTGCGGGTGGGCGATTCCTGCCCGGCCGCGCGCTCCTCGGCGCCGCGGGCCAGCGCCTCGCGGAACAGTTTGAGGTTGATCGTCGCCTCGCGCGGCAGGTCGGTCCGTTCGGCCAGTTCGGCCGGATCGACGTGCAGCTCGACCGCGAGATCGGGCAGGGTGAGCAGCTCGTCGAGCTCGACCCGGGAGAACTTCACGTGCTCGGGCCCGCGGCGGATCAACAGGTGCACCTCGCTCAGCGGGGCCGAGGCGATCTCCTCCACCACCGAGCGCGGCATGTCGGTGTTCTCCAGAATTTTTCTGTCCTGCAGACAGATCCGGGCCACGTCGAGGGCCACGTTGCCCGCCCCGATCACCACCGCGCTCTGGTTACCGGTGAGATCCGCCGGCTGCGGCACGTCCGGGTGCCCGGAATACCACGCCACGAAGTCGGCGGCGCCGACGCTGCCGGTCAGATCCTCGCCGGGAATGCCGAGCTCGCGGTCATAACGCGCACCGGTGGCGTACACGATCGCGTCGTAGTGCTCGAGCAGTTCCTCCCTGGTCACGGTCCGCCCGACGTGCACGTTGCCGAAGAAGCGCACCCGGTCGTCGTCGAACGCGCGCGCCAGGGCGCGCGAGATCGTCTTGGTCTTCGCGTGATCGGGGGCGACGCCATAACGCAGCAGGCCATAGGGCGCGGGCAGCGACTCGAACACGTCGATCCGGGCGACCCGCTCCTGCTTGAGCAGCGCCTGCACCGCATACAGCCCGCTCGGGCCGGAGCCGACCACCGCCACCGACCAACCCTGCTCCACCATTGAGCCCTCCCAACTCGGCCAGCCGGCCCTTCCGCCGGCTGAGCCTGTCGAAGCCCATTCACCAGCAGCCCGGTGCCCTTGTCAACGGTGCGACGCCGGAGTTGAGCACAGCCCGGCACCGATCCTGACCACAGATCGTTACCTGGAAGGTGCTGACCGCGCGGCAACCCGCGTTGTATACAGGTGATCATGCCTGTTGCCAACGCGCCCCGCTCGCTCGACTGGGTGATTCGGCTGGTGTCGGCCGACACCACCAGCCGCAACTCCAACCTGCCGGTGATCGACGCGATCGCCGAGGAGGCGCGGCGGCTCGGCCTGAAACCGCGGATCTGTCCGAGCACTCAGGCGGGCAAGGCGAACCTGCTGATCACCGTGCCCTCGGCCGACGGCTCCACCAGCGGCGGGGTGGTGCTCTCCGGGCACTCCGACGTGGTGCCGACCGACAACCAGGACTGGCACTCCGACCCTTTCCGGCCCGAGATCCGCGACGGCCGGCTCTATGGCCGCGGCACCTGCGACATGAAGGGGTTCATCGCGGTGGCGGTGGCGGCGCTGCCGGAGATGGTGGCCGCCGAGCTGCGCGAGCCGATCCACCTGGCGATCTCCTATGACGAGGAGGTCGGTTGCCTCGGCGGAGAGCAGATCGTCAAAGACATCGCCGACGCCGGGCTGTCCCCGCGCGCCTGCATCGTGGGCGAGCCGACCAGCATGCAGGTGATCCGCGGGCACAAGTCGATCAACCTGACCCGGGTCACCTTCCGCGGCCGGGCCGCGCACTCCTCGTTGACCCCCGAGGGGGTGAACTCCATCGAGTACGCCGCCCGCTTCATCTGCTTCCTGCGTGGTATCGCCGACGACTGGCGTGACAACGGGCCGTTCGATGAGGCGTACCCGGTCACCCACAGCACCCTGTCCACCAACATCGTGCACGGCGGCATCGCCGGCAACACGGTGCCGGAGAGATGCTCGGTGGAGTTCGAGTTCCGCGGGCTGGGCGAGCTCGACGCGCAGGCCACCATGGACCGGATCGAGGCGTACGCCCGCGAAGTCGAGCAGCAGATGCGGGCCGAGCACCCCAGCGCCGGCGTCGACTTCGACGTGATCGCGATGGTGCCCGGCCTGGAGACCCCGGCCGACGCCGAAACGCGCTCCCTCGGCGAGGCGCTCGGCGGCGTACGCTCCGAGGGCAAGGTCACCTACGGCACCGAGGCGGGCCAGTTCTCCGGCGCCGGGATCGAGACGATCGTCTGCGGCCCCGGCGACATCGCCCAGGCGCACAAGGCCGACGAGTTCGTCGAACTCGACCAGCTGATCGCCTGCGAGGCCTTCGTGGCCCGACTCATCTCCCACCTCAGCCTCCCCAACGACGAGGACGACCAATGACCACAACGACCCCCACCGCCACCGCAGAGGAGACCTCGCGGGCCAGAAAGGCGGTGGTCGCCGCCTCGCTCGGCAACGCGCTGGAGTGGTACGACGTCGTGCTCTTCGGCTTCATGGCCACCACGATCGCCACCGTTTTCTATCCCGGTGGAAGTTTCGCCGCCCAGCTGATGACCTGGGCCACGTTCGCGATCACCTTCGTGGTCCGCCCGCTGGGCGCGGTGCTGATCGGCAACTACGCCGACACCCACGGCCGCAAGGCGGCGCTCAGCCTGACCATCGGGCTGATGACGCTGGGGGTGTTCATCATCGTGGTGCTGCCCGGTTATGCCACCCTCGGCATCGCCGCCCCGATCATCCTGGCGATCGCTCGGATCATCCAGGGCATCAGCGCCGGTGGCGAGTTCGGCAGCGCGACCGCCTTCCTCACCGAGAACGCCAAGCGGGGCAAGGCCTATTACGCCTCCTGGCAGGTGGCCACCCAGGGTGTGTCGATGTTCATGGCCGCCGGGATCAGCTGGCTGCTGTCGTCGGTGCTCAGCCCGGGCGCGCTGACCGGCTGGGGCTGGCGGATCGCGTTCGGGATCGGCCTGCTGATCGGCCCCGTGGGCTGGTACGTCCGCACGAAGATGACCGACACCCCCGAGTTCGAGGCCGCCGAGAAGCACCACGCCCCGCTCAAACTGCTCTTCGGCACCTACGGCGGACGCCTGCTCGCCGCCTTCCTGGTGATCGCCATGGCCACCATCTCGGTCTATCTGATCACCTACCTGCCGAGCTTCGCCAAGGGCCTCGGACTTCCTGCGTGGGCAGCATTCCCCGGCGCCGTCGTGGCCGGGGTGATCACGTTCATCGGCTCCCCTTTCGTGGGACGACTGGCCGACCGGGTCGGTGCGACGACGATCATGATCCCCGCCGCGGTGGGCGGCGTGATCGCCGGGTGGCCGCTGTTCCTGCTGCTGCAGAGTTTCCCGTCGATCGCGGTGCTCACGGTGTGCGAGGTGATCGTCGGAATCTTCATGTGCCTCTACTTCGCGCCGATGCCCTCGCTGTTGTCAGAGCTGTTCCCGGTGCAGGTGCGCAGCTCGGGGATGACCATCGCCTACAGCCTCGGGGTCGCCATCTTCGGCGGTTTCGCCCCACTGATCCTGACCGCACTGGTCAACGCCACCGGGATGAAGACGGTGCCGGGCTTCTACTACTCGGCGTGCTGCCTGCTCGCCCTGATCGGCGTGACGATGGCGCGCAAGACGTACGCCCAGCGCTGACTCACGCGCGGGGTCGCGGCGCTCACCGTGCCCCCAACTCGGCGTACCCGCGCCGCAGGTATTGGCTGGCCGACTCGAGGCCGAGTCCGAGCGCGCGCATGGCGCTGGCGTACTCCATGGACAGCTGCAGCGCCCGCCCCGCCACATCGGGCCCGTCGTTCGGCTCGGCGACGACGGTGCCGTTTCGGCCGGCCGTGCGGACGAAGCCGGCGGCCTCCAGCTCCCGATAGGTGCGCGCCACGGTGTTCGGCGCCAGCCCGAGATCGCTGGCCAGCCGGCGTACCGCGGGCAGACGCGACCCCGGCGGCAGCGCACCCGAGCGCATCTGCTCCAGCAGTTGGCCACGCAGCTGTTCATAGGGGGGTACGCCGCTGCTCGGGTCGATCCTCAGCACGGGGCCGGCTCCTTGAAGCCGGCGCCGCGCCACAGCTTCAGCGACGGGTTGGCGGTGAACCGGCCGCTCAGATAGGGCACCAGCAGGATCGCCCAGCAGATCAGCCCGACGACCAGGGCCGCGATGCCGAGCTGCAGGGTCAGGTTCTCGCTGCCCGCACGGACCTGCGGGGGGACCACCAGTCCTCCGGCCACGATCAGGCTGACGAACGGGGCGATCATCCCGGCGGCGATGCCGTTGTCGGTCAGCCCGCGCAGGGCATCGGTACGGTCGGCGTCGTCCCAGGCGAGCTCGAGGTCATCGCGGGCTCGTTGCGGGCGCTGCACCAGCAGCCGGGCGGAGGCTATCAGCAGCGCCCAGCCGGCGAGCAGCACCAGCGAGACGGCCGTTGCGACGGTCATCAGCAGCAGGTGGTCCTCGGGTCGGGTGGGCAGCAGGGCCCAGATCAGCCAGGCGGTGCCCAGGCCGAGCAGGATGCTCACCGGAGCCAGGGCGAAGGCGACCCGTTCGCCGCGGGTCTGATAGTCACGCACGTCGGTCTGCACCGAGCGGGCGACCCTCGGCGCGTCGGAGGCCAGCTGGGGCGTACGCAGCGCTGCAACGAAACCGCCCAGGCTGCCGCCAAGGGCCAATCCGCACATGATCAGCGCGCCCAGCCCACCGGTGCGCTCGGGAGCGAGGCGGCCGAGCACCAGGGCCAGCGCCAGTCCGACCAGCATGCCCGCGCCACCGCAGATCATCGCCATTCGTTCGCGGCGGCTGATCCGCTGCAGGACGAGCATCCGCAGCTGGTCCGGCAGCGGCAACCGGCGGGCCCGGGCATATTTCGCGAATCGCTTCTCGTCGATCTTGCGCAGCCCGCCCTGGGTGATCGGCGCCAGTGAGGCGAGCAGTCCGGCCGAGATCGGCAGCCAGATCGAGATCTCCATGACATCTCCCAACTTCGTAGCAATACATTCAATGTACTGATACAAACCTGGTCACGCAACCCTGGAGATGACCTCGCCCCGCGGCTCGGGGTTCCCCGGGGCGAGGGGAACGGGAGGTCCTGGGGGTGGGTGAGGTTGGTCAGTTGTAGGTCAGGCCGTAGTAGTTCAAGGCATCGGTGACCGGCTGGAAATAGGACGACTCCCCGGACAGGTAGCCGCCGTTGAACGTGCAGCGCTGGGTGGCCGGGCCACCGGAGGTCATCCCCACCGCATAGCCGCCGGGAGACGTACGCCCCACCCGAGTCACCGGCGGCGGTGCACACGGTGCTGGTACCCAGGCCGGAGACGCGCGCGACGGTGCGGCCCTGCTCGTCGGAGTAGGTGACCGACGCGTTGTAGCCGGTGACCTCGCCGCAGGTGATGCCCGAGGTGGCGCCGGACTTGCACATGTCGGTGCCGACCGGGGCCTTCCAGGCCCCCGCGGACGCCTGACTGATGCTGCGGCCATAGGGGTTGACCGAGGTGGTCATCTGGTCCTCGGAATCCAGGTAGATCGCGCCGATGTCGCGGTTGGTGATGTGGAGTATTGCCTGTCCGGCTACGTGAGCCTGGGCACAAAGAAACGGCCGGTCGCCCCGCGATGGGGAGACCGGCCGTTTGTACGCCTGCGTCAGGCGGCGACGACCTGGACCGGCAGGTGCGCGGTCACGGCGTCGTGCAGCTTCACACCGACGGTGTGGGCGCCGGTGGTCTTGATCGGCTTGGTGATCTCGACGGCGCGCTTGTCCACGTTGGGACCGCCCGCCTTCTTGATCGCGGTGGCGATCGACGCGGCGGTCACGGCACCGAACAGCTTGCCGTTGTCGCCGGCGTTCACCGGCAGCTCGACGGTCAGGCCCTCGAGCTGGGTGCGCAGTTCCTGGGCGTGGTCGAGGTTGCGCACCTCGCGGGCGTCGCGCGCCCGCTTGATGCCGTCGATCTGCTTCTCCGCGCCACGGGTCCACCGGATGGCGAAGCCGCGGGGCAGCAGGAAGTTGCGGCCGTAGCCGTCCTTCACCTCGACGATGTCACCGGCGATGCCGAGGTTGTCCACGGCAGCGGTCAGGATGAGCTTCATGCTGGTGTCCTTTCTCAGCGAGCCGTGGAGGCGTAGGGCAGCAGGGCGACCTCGCGCGCGTTCTTGATCGCGGTGGCGACCCGGCGCTGGTCCTGCACGGACAGACCGGTCACCCGGCGGGCGCGGATCTTGCCCCGCTCCGAGATGAACTTGCGGAGGGTGTTGATGTCCTTGTAGTCGACCTTGTCGATGCGGGTCGACTTGACCGGGACAGCCTTCTTGGGCTTCATCGGCTTTCGCGATGCGGCCATTGTGGTGCTCCTTACGTGATGAGCCCGGCGTGATGCCGGAATGTGCCTTGGGTTGTTACTGGGATGGCTTCGACAGGCTCAGCCAACATACGAGTGGCTTAGACAGGCTCAGCCATCGTGTTCATCAGAACGGAGGTTCTTCACTCTGCTGCGAGGCCCACGGGTCCGATCCCTGCGAACGGTTGTTGCCGCCACCGCCGCCCCAGGGGTCGTTGGCCTGCTGGCCACCCTGGGATCCGCCCTGGTTGCCGCCACCGTAGCCACCGCCGGAGGACTGCTGACCCCCGCCGTAGCCACCCTGGCCACCACCCTGACCGCCGCCGTAGCCGCCGCCTCCGCCGCCACCGGTCTTGGTGACCTTGGCGGTGGCGTACTTCAGCGCGGGGCCGACCTCGTCGACGTCGATCTCGAAGACGGTGCGACGCTCACCCTCACGGGTCTCGTAGGAGCGCGACTTGAGTCGCCCCTGGACGATCACCCGCATGCCCTTGGCCAACGACTCGGCGACGTTCTCCGCCGCCTGACGCCAGACCGAGCAGCCGATGAACATCGCGTCACCGTCACGCCACTCGTTGGTCTGTCGGTCGAAGTTGCGCGGCGTGGAGGCCACCGTGAAGTTGGCCACCGCGGCCCCCGAAGGGGTGAAGCGCAGTTCGGGGTCGCCGGTGAGGTTTCCGACGAGGGTGATGATGGTTTCGCCTGCCATGTTCGTCTCCGGATCAGGATCGGTTGATGTGTTCGTGCCCAGCCTGCCAGTCAGCACTGACGGGCGTAAGGGCACTGTCCACAGGTCCCTGCAGCTTGCGTGATCAGTGCAGCTCGGGCCGCAGCACCTTCGTCCGCATGATCTGCTCGTTGATGCCGAACTGGCGGTCCAGCTCCTTGACGTCCTCGGGCTTGGCGGTCAGGTTGACCACCACATAGATGCCTTCGGGCTTCTTCTGGATCTCGTAGGCGAGACGACGCTTGCCCCACAGATCGAAGTTGTCGACGGTGCCGCCGCCCTTGGTGATGATCTGCAGATACTTCTCCAACATCGGAGTGACCTGACGCTCGTCCACCTCAGGGTTGACGATGACCATGACTTCGTACTTGCGCATACGCGAACTCCACCTCCTCTGGTCTGAGCGGCCACGGGTCGGTCCCGTGGCAGGAGGGCGCTATGCCGGCCGGTACCCGTCGGTGAGCACCGGCACAAGGGAGCATTCTATGCCGACGTGGGCGCCGCGAGCGAATCCACGCACCTTCCAGACCGGTACGCCTCAGCGGCGCCGGTTGGCGACCTTGGCGTACAACTCCTCCACCAGGTCGCCGAACCGCTCCTCCACGGCCCGGCGCTTCAGTTTCAGCGTGGGCGTGACGAGACCGTTCTCCATCGTCGGTTCCTCGGGCAGCACGGCCACCTCGCGGATCTTCTCGTGATGCGCCAGCTGCTCGGACACCGCCGCCACCCGCCGCCGCAGCTCCTCCAGCAGCTCGGGGCTGCGGTGCGGTGCGGACCCGTCGACCCCGACCCCCGCCGAGGACGCCCAGCTGCGCACCTCGTCGGCCGAGGGCCAGAGCAGGGCGGTGAGGCAGGGCCGGTTGTCACCGAGCAGCACGGCGAACTCGATCAGCGGATCGGCGGCCAGCTCGGACTCGATCGGCCCCGGCGCGACGTTCTTGCCGCCGGCGGTGACCAACAGGTCCTTCTTCCGGTCGGTGATCCGCAGGAACCCGTCGTCGTCGATCTGGCCGATATCACCGGTGTGCAGCCACCCGTCGACCACCGCCTCGCCGCTGGCGTCGGGGCGGTTCCAGTAGCCGTTCATCACGTTCGGTCCGCGATAGCAGATCTCACCGTCGGCGGCGATCCGCAGCTCCCCGCCAGCGACCACGCGCCCGACCGTGCCGAAACGGAAGGCGCTTGGTGAGTTGAACGAGATCAACGGAGCCGCCTCGGTCAGCCCGTAACCCTGACTGATCAGCATCCCGGCGGCGTGGAAGAACTCCTCCACCTCGCGGCGCAACGGCGCGCCGCCGCTGGCGAGCACCTTCTTCTGACCGCCCAGCGCCTCACGGATCCCCGACAGCACCAGCCGGTCGGCCAGCCGCAGCTCCGCCCGCAGCCGACCGGAGACCCGATCCGCCGCCTGGGCCCGGGCACCCACACCCAGCGCCCAGTCGAAGATTCGCCGTTTGGCCGGCGAGCTGGCCGCACGCTGGTGGGCGATGGCGTACACGCGTTCATAGAGCCGCGGTACCGAGACCATCAGAGTCGGTCGGGTCTGCGGCAGCGCCTCCGCCACGGTCTTCGCGTCCGCCAGATAGGTGTTCATCGCACCGCTGCGCAGCACTACGAACGTCCACGCCCGCTCGAGGGCGTGCGCCAGCGGCAGGAAGCAGAGGCTGTGATCCTCGGGTCCGATCTCGAACAGCTCGCGGACCGCGTCGATCTCGAAGCAGAACGCCTGGTGGGTGAGCATCGCACCCTTGGGGTCGCCCGTGGTGCCGGAGGTGTAGATGATGGTGGCCAGGTCGGAGCCGGTGACCGCGGCCATCCGCTGCTCCAGTTCGGGGTCCTTCACCGGGGCGGCGGTGATCAGCTCATCCCACGCCACCACGTCGGCTGAGCCTGGCGAAGCCCCGTCGGCTGAGCCTGTCGAAGCCACCGGATCGAAGCTGATCACCTGCTCCAGCGCCGGCAGCTCTTCGCGCACCGAGGTCACCCGCTCCAACTCCGCGGCCCCGCCGACGAACGCCACCCGCACCCCGGCGTCACCGAGCACGTGCCGGGCCTGTCGGGGGGTGGAGGTCTGATAGACCGGCACGACGACCCCGCCGATCAGCAGGGTGGCCAGGTCGGCGACGGTCCACTCCGGCCGGTTGGCGGAGAAGATGGCGACGCGGTCGCCGTGGCGTACGCCGAGCCGCAGCAGCGCCTCGGCGACGGTCGCCACCTGGGCGCCGAGCTCGGCGTAGGTGGTCACCACCCAGTCGTCGCCGCGGCGTACCCGCAACGCGGGACGATCGGGATGCGCCGCCACCGACGCGGTGAGCAGCTGGCCCAGATGACTCACAGACATGACTCCCTCTCGCCGTTGGCTACCGGACCACGCTAGCGACTCCGATCAGGTTGGTCGCTTCGAGCGTGGCAGCTTGGCGACCACCAGGTCGTAGGACAGGTCGATCCCCTCGGCGATCTCCTCGTCGGGGATGCCCGTCAGCTCGATGGTGTTCCACCCGTGCCGCCCGATGTAGGCCATCACCGACGCCTGGTCCGGGTAGCGGTGCAGCCACTCGTCGGCCTCCTCGCGGCTGGCTCCGCACTTGAGTCCGATGCTGTCGCTCCCCAGGAACGCGAAGATCTTGTCCCCCACCTTGGCGACGCGGTCACCCTTCCAGGGCTCGTCCGGCCAGGCGCCGGGCTTGCCCAGGGCGTACGCTGCGAAGTCCACGACCCCATCCTGTCAGGCCTGAGCCGGGGCGGCGAGTGGCTCCGGGAGCACGAAGTCGCGGCGCACCCCTTCCCCGTCGGCGCGGTTGAGCAGCACGGTGGCCAGCGTGCGGCCACGGATGGCGTCCCGCAGTTGGGCTTCCGCGAGCCGGCACTCGGCCCGCTCGGCATGGGGCTGGCCTCGGTGGTGGGCGTGCACAGCCCGGTCCGAAACCGCTCCATCATCGTCCCCTTTGTACTTCCCCGTCTGGCCCGTACCACCCCGTCTGGCCCGTACCACCCCGTCTGGCTCGTCCAACCCGGCCTGGCCCGTACTACCGGTTCGGTTCGCGCTACCCAGCGACGCCCGACTTATGCCCCAAGAGACGACGCCTTTCCCCTGTCCGGCACGCCTCTCCGTGGCACAAACCGGAATCGGGGGTGCTGGGGCAGATCCGGGTCGTTGTCTACGTCGCGATCCTGGGCCGACTCGTTGGGGACGAGCGCCCGACCGAAAGGGCCGCAGCGCACTGCTGAGGCCCTTTCGCTTGCCGGGTCAGGAGTTGGCGGGCGCCGAGTCGATGTCCGGGCGTACCGAGATCGTCATCGCCACCGGCTTGGCGACCGAGGCGAAGAAGTCGTTGCCCTTGTCGTCCACCACGATGAACGCGGGGAAGTCCTCGACCTCGATCTTCCAGACCGCCTCCATGCCGAGCTCCTCGTATTCGACGACCTCGACCTTCTTGATGCAGTCCTGCGCCAACCGGGCGGCCGGTCCGCCGATCGAGCCGAGATAGAAGCCGCCGTGCGCGGCGCAGGCGTCGGTGACCTGCTTGGACCGGTTTCCCTTGGCCAGCATGACTTTCGAGCCGCCGGCGGCCTGGAACTGGTCCACGTAGGAGTCCATCCGCCCGGCGGTGGTCGGGCCGAACGAGCCCGACGCCATCCCCTCGGGGGTCTTCGCCGGGCCGGCGTAGTAGACCGGGTGGTTCTTCAGATAGTCGGGTATCTCCTCGCCGGCGTCGAGCCGCTCCTTGATCTTGGCGTGGGCGATGTCGCGGGCGACGATCAGCGTGCCGGTGAGGCTGAGCCGGGTCTTGACGGGGTGCTTGGTGAGCTCGGCGAGCACGTCGTCCATCGGCCGGGTCAGGTCGATGTCGACCACCTCGCCGCCGAGGTCGTCGGCGACGGTGTCGGGCAGGTAGTGCGCCGGCTCGAACTCGAGCTGCTCGATGAACACGCCCTCGGGGGTGATCTTGCCCAGGCACTGCCGGTCGGCGGAGCAGGAGACGGCGATCGCCACCGGCAGCGACGCCCCGTGCCGCGGCAGGCGTACCACCCGCACGTCGTGGCAGAAGTACTTGCCGCCGAACTGGGCGCCGATGCCGAGGGTGCGGGTCAGCTCGAGCACCCGCTCCTCCATCTCGAGGTCGCGAAAGCCGCGGGCGGTCTTCGCATCCCCGGTGGTGGGCAGGGTGTCCAGATATTTCGCGGAGGCGTATTTGGCGGCCTTCAGCGCGAACTCCGCCGAGGTGCCGCCGACCACGATCGCCAGGTGGTAGGGCGGGCAGGCGGCGGTGCCGAGGGAGCGGATCTTCTCCTCCAGGAAGGACATGATGCGATCCGGGTTCAGGATCGCCTTGGTCTCTTGGTAGAGGTAGCTCTTGTTGGCCGAGCCGCCGCCCTTGGCCATGAACAGGAACTTGTACGCCTGCTCGTGGCCCTTGGCGGTGTCGGCGTACAACTCGATCTGCGCCGGCAGGTTGGAGCCGGTGTTCTTCTCCTCGAAGAAGGTGACCGGCGCGTTCTGCGAATAGCGCAGGTTGAGCCGGGTGTAGGCGTTGTAGACCCCGCGGGCCAGCGGCTCCTCGTCGACGCCGGGGGTGAGCACGTGCTGGCCGCGCTTGCCCATGATGATCGCAGTGCCGGTGTCCTGGCACATCGGCAGCACCCCGCCGGCGGCGATGTTGGCGTTCTTGAGCAGGTCGAGGGCGACGAACTTGTCGTTGTTGGACGCCTCGGGGTCGTCCATGATCTTCGCCAGCTGGGTCAGGTGGGCCGGGCGCAGATAGTGCGCGATGTCGTGCATCGCCGTCTCCGACAGCAGCGTCAACGCCTCGGGATCGACCTTCAGGAAGCTGGCGCCGTCGGGGCCCTCAACGGTGCTGACCCCCTGATCGGACAGCTTGCGCCATCGGGTGTCGTCGGTGCCGAACGACTCCACCGGCAGCAGGTCCTCATAGGCGAACTCGCTCATCTGCTCCTCCTTGTGCGACTCGCCGTCCATCCTTCCACCTGCACCGATCTGGCGTTCAATGGGGACTGGAGAATCGCCACCCCGAACGGACCACCCAGCACATCGACACCAGCGAGCGGTTCGGCGCGCACAACTACCACCCGTTGCCGGTGGTGCTGAGTCGCGGCGAGGGGGCCTGGGTGACCGACGTCGAGGGGCGGCGCTACCTGGACTGCCTGGCCGGCTATTCGGCGTTGAACTTCGGGCACTGCAACCCGCGGCTGGTGGCGGTCGCGACCGAGCAGCTGCGGCGGTTGACGCTGACCAGCCGCGCGTTCCACAACGACCGGTTCGGGGCGTTCGCCGAGGCGCTCACCGGGTTGACCGGCAAGCAGCTGATGCTGCCGATGAACTCCGGCGCCGAGGCGGTGGAGACGGCGATCAGGGTCAGCCGGCGCTGGGGTTATCAGGTGAAGGGCGTACCCGAGGACCGGGCGACCATGATCACCATGCGCGGCAACTTCCACGGGCGTACCACGACCATCATCAGCTTCTCCGACGACGCCGTGGCCCATGATCACTACGGGCCGTACACCGGGGGTTTCCGTTCGGTCGGCCATGGGGACGCCGGGGCGCTGGCCGCGGCGATCGACGACACCACGGTCGCGGTGCTGCTCGAGCCGATCCAGGGCGAGGGCGGGGTGGCGATCCCGCCGGAGGGCTATCTGCGCCAGGTGCGCGAGCTGTGCACCGAGCGCGGAGTGCTGATGGTCGCCGACGAGATCCAGTCCGGGCTGGCGCGCACCGGGGAGACCTTCGCCTGCGACCACGAGCAGGTGGTGCCCGACGTCTACGTGCTCGGCAAGGCGCTCGGCGGGGGCCTCTATCCGGTGTCGGCGATCGCCGCGGACCGGGACGTGCTCGGGGTGATCACCCCGGCTCGCACGGCTCCACCTTCGGCGGCAACCCGCTGGCGTGCGCGATCGGCACCGAGGTGGTGGCGATGCTCGCCGAGGGCACCTTCCAGCAGCGCTCCCGCGCGATCGGCGTACGCCTGGCCGAAGGTCTCGCTGCGCTCAGCGATCGTGGGGTGGTCGGGGTCAGGGTGCGCGGTGCCTGGGCCGGGGTCGACGTCGGCACGGCGTTGATGACCGGCCGCCAGCTGTGCGAGCGGCTGCTCGAGCGGGGGGTGCTCGCCAAGGACACCCACGGGTCGACGATCCGGCTCGCGCCGCCGCTGGTCGCCTCCGACGCTGACGTGAAGCTGCTGCTGCCGGCGCTGGCGGACTCGCTCTGAGCAGCTGGTCATGGAGTGCCACTCAACGGCCACGGAGCCCCGCTTTCGGGCCCAGAATCAGGTTGAGTGGCACTCGGTGACCAGGGCGGGTCAGCACCGGTGGTCGGTTCAGCGCGGTTTGCGGCCCGTCCGGGCGAGCAGCCGGTCCTGCCGGCTGGCGTCCTCGCCCACCTCGACCGGTGGTCCGAAGATCCCCGGGGCGTACGCGTGGTCGCCGAACCCGTCGCAGGCGGCCTCGGCCGCCTCCAGCTCCGCCTCGCTGAACCGCTCCTGCCGCCCCTGGGAGGCGGCCAGGTCCCAGCGGTGCAGGATCAGGTCGAAGCCATAAAAGTCGGCCAGGGTGGCGCCGATGGTGGTCGGTCCGAAGAACCCGTCATAGGACTTCTCGGCCACCGCGGGATCGGCGAGCAGCTGGCGTACGCCGGCCTCGTGCCGCCGCCACCGTTCGGCGGGGTCGTCGGCGGTGGCCTCGGGGAGGTCGAGCTGCTGGCGGGTCAGGAAGTCCCGCTCGGTGTCGATCACGTGGTCGAGCAGGTCGGCCGCGGACCAGCCCGCGCACGGGGTGGCCGCTGACCAGTCGGTCACCGTCTCGACGACGGCGGTGAACGGGTCGGCGGTGGTGCGCCAGTTCGTCTGGGCATCGGTCTGCTGCTGTGTTTCGCTCATGTCCGGCACGCTAAGCGGCGGGCGCGGCCGCGGTATTGATAATTTCCGACAGTGCAGCCGCGACGCTCCGACGACATCGAACGGGCCCACCTGCGCGATCCGCGGGATGCCAGCTTCACCATCCACCGCTACCCGCCCACGGCCGAGCTCGCCGGACTCATCCGCCGGTACTGGATCCCCGTCTGGCAGGTCCCGGCCGGGGAGCAGTCGGTGCAGAAGGTGCTGCAGTATCCGATCTGCCTCGCCATCACCACCCCGGCGTACTCGCGTTTCGGCGGACCGAGCCGCGGCCTGTCCCAGACGGTGCTGGAGGGCAAGGCGTGGGGGTTCGGGGTGATGTTCACCCCGGCCGCGGGAGCGTTGTTGCTGGACGGGCCGGTGTCGGCGCTGACCGACACCTTCATCGAGCTGGACCGGGTGCCGCTGTTCGCCGGGGTGACCGAGCGGCTGCGGGCGCTGATGGCCAACGATCCGGACGACCCGGACGCGCACGCCGCCGGACGGGCCCTGTTCGAGGACCGGCTGGAGCCGCTGCTGCCGCTCGATGACGAGTCGGAGCTGGTCAACGCGATCATGGACCGGATCGAGTCCGACGAGCGGCTGCGCACGGTCACCGAGCTGTGCGCGACCTTCGGCCTCGGCGAGCGTACGCTGCAGCGGTTGCTCGGCCGGCGGATCGGGCTGAGCCCGCTGTGGCTGATCCGCCGGCGTCGGCTGCACGAGGCCGCCGACCGCCTCGGTCAGGGCGTCGGCTCGCTCGCGGAGGTGGCCGCCGACCTCGGATATGCCGACCAGGCCCACTTCTCGCGCGACTTCAAGACCGCGACCGGCTGGTCACCCGGTGAGTTCGTGCGGATGCGACGGGCCTGAGTGACCCTCCCGGTCCGGCCGAAATGATCCTGACCGATTCGTACATATTTTCGCATATTGCAGGAACAGTCCCGATCTGGTCATGATCATTCCGAGCCCCGGGGGAATAAAGTTGAAACCTCAACAGTTAGTCTCGGCGTAGCCTGCCAAACAGGAGGATGAAATGCCTGCCGTCACCGCCGACACGATGACCCTGCCCCGCCTGAGCACCGCGCGCCCGGGGGAGTCCGAGCGCCGCGTGGTCTCGCTCACCCGCGGACCGAGCGGCTTCGAGGGCGAGGGATTCCCGGTCCGCCGGGCCTTCGCCGGAGTGAGCGCGCGCCTGCTCGACCCGTTCATCCACATGGACCAGCTGGGCGAGGTGGAGTACGCCCCCGGCGAGCCGCGGGGCACCGACTGGCATCCGCACCGCGGTTTCGAGACCGTCACCTACATCATCGACGGCCGCTTCCAGCACCAGGACAGCCACGGTGGCGGCGGGATGATCGAGAACGGCGCCACCCAGTGGATGACCGCCGGTTCGGGAGTGCTGCACATCGAGACCCCGCCGGCCGAGCTGGTCGATTCCGGTGGCACCTTCCACGGCATCCAGCTGTGGGTGAACCTGCCGCGCACCGACAAGTTCCTCGCGCCGCGCTATCAGAACCTGACCGGGGATCGGGTGGGACTGGTCGCCTCGGCCGACGCCGGGGCGCTGGTGCGGATCATCGCCGGCGAGATCGACGGGCACGCCGGTCCGGGAGCGACGCACACGCCGATCACGATGGCGCACGCCACGGTGCAGCCCGGGGCCCGGCTGTCGCTGCCCTGGCGGCATGACTTCAACGCGCTGGCGTACGTGCTGTCGGGGCGGGGAACCGTCGGTTCCGACGAGCGGCCGATCAGCGAGGGCAACCTCGTCGCGCTGGCAGACGGCGACCGGATCTCGTTCACCGCTTCGTATTCCCAGGACTCGAAGTCGCCGGCGCTGGAGCTGGTGCTGCTCGGCGGACGGCCGATCAACGAGCCGGTGGTGCACTACGGACCGTTTGTGATGAACACCCGCGACGAGATCATCGCCGCGGTCGAGGACTTCCAGTCCGGGAAGTTCGGTCAGGTCCCGGCGGGCGCCCTGCGGCCCTATCACGGGCGGCGTTGATCACTCCGCGCCGAGAACCGGTTCGTAGTGCCGCATCTCCTCGATCGCATCGACGAAGGGGCGGACCAGGACGAAGAACTGCCGGAACTGCGCGCTGCCGCGAAACCCCCTTGAGGTGCCCCTCGGCCGAGTCCCATCGCATCCGGACGACCACCACCCCGGGTTCCTCGACACAGCGGGCGATGTCGTAACCCAGCGAGTTCGGCGCCTCGGCCAGGATCGGTGCGGCATCGACGTACGCCTGCACCAGGGCGTCGGACAGCGCCGGTTCGACCCGATAGCGGATGTACTCGACGATCACGCCGCAGGCCCTTCGGCGCGCGCCCGCTCGACCGACTTCAGGGCTTCCTGGAGTCGGTCGATCCACTCCTGCTCGTTGCGGCCGACCAGGCGTACGCACCAGGCGAGCGCGTCGGAGCGGGAGCGGGCCACGCCGGAGGCGACCAGGGTGTCCAGCACCTTGCGCTCGGGCTGGCGCAGTCGGGTCATCACCGGCACGGCCAGGTGAGTGAACAGGGCGGTCACCTCACCGGAGGTGGCTCCCCAGGCGACCTTGCGGCCATACCGTTCCTCGGCCTCGTCGGCGATCTGCATCCGCGCCTCGCGGGTCTCCTCGCGAAAGCGGGCGATCCGCCCCTCGTCGCGCGCCTCGAAGGCCTCGTGGTCGTCCGCCCCGGAGGGCAGGGTGCCGACCACGATGATCTCCTCGCGGTCGACGGTCACGGTCGGTTCCTCGCGGAACCAGGCGTCCGGCAGGCGTCCGGACAGCCAGTTCTGGATCTCACTCATGCAGTGATTACATCATTACATGGCAACCCCAACAAGGGGTTGGGAATCAGCCATCGAGCTGCCGGGCCAGCACCGGGCCCGGCCGGTCGCCCAGGTCGTGCCCGACCCCGGGTGGGAACTCGTGGCTGGTCCGGATCCCGGCGGCGGCGTACCAGCGCTCGCCCGACTCGGCGGTGGTGACCGAGTTGAGCCGGCCGGCGGTGTTCGTGTCGTCGGCGCCGACGTAGAAGTGCATCCGGAAGGTGTCGCGCAGCCGCGGGTTGAGCTGGGTGCCCCCGGCCGGCGGGCCACCCCCCGAGAACAGCACCGCCCCGCCCCCGTCGATCAGCTGCGAGTGCCGCGGCAGCAGCTGCCGGGCGACGAAGTGCGCGCCGCCGGAATAGCCGACCAGCCAGATCCGGTCGCGGTCGATCGCATGGTGGCGCTGCAGCTCACCCATCAGCTCCGCACTCCACTGCGCGTTCGCCGGTCCGTTGCGCCACCAGGTGCCGCTGCTTGTGTCGGGGGTCCGCACCAGCACCGTGACGAAATCGCGGCGCCGGGCCTGCTCGACGATCCCGCTGGCGCCGCCGAGCGCACCCGAGCGTGCCGGCTCCGCCTCCCAGGCGCCGTCGCCGTGGAAGAACAGCAGCAACCCGGCCGGTTGGCGTACGCCGCGGGCGAAGACCCGGTATTCGGAGGTGGTCCCGGCCTGGTCGGTGAACCGGCGTGGGGACCGATCGTCGGCGGCCTGGCCGCCGGCGGCCGGGGGCGCCTGGCCCGTGGGGTCGGAGGCGGTCGACGGGGCCGGCGTACACCCGATCAGCAGCACCATCGCCGCCGCCGCAACCAGCCGACTCAGCACGGGGTCGCCGACAGGTCCGCCACCGTGCGGACCAGGTGGTCAAGTCGATCGATCTGCATGAGGGGAGACTATGCGGCCGGGTCTGGTCGCGGCCGGTCGCTCGCCGCGCTGTTCGCCAAGGTGTTCAACATGGACAAGATGCTCGGCAAGGATTTCGAGAAGGGCCTCGCCCAGCTGAAGGTGGCCGCGGAGAACGACGGCCGCGATCCCTCCTAGACTCCCCCGCATGGCCAGACCCGAAGCCGCCTTCTGCCGCACCTGCGGGCACGCGATGCAGCGCGCCGTGCCGCCGATGGAGGACCGGGAGCGAGCGGTCTGCCCGAACTGCGGGTTCATCGACTATGTGAACCCGATAAACGTGGTCGGCACGGTGCCGGTGTGGGGTGAGACCGGGGAGCAGGTGCTGCTGTGCCGGCGAAACATTGAACCACGCAAGGGATTCTGGACCCTCCCGGCCGGGTTCCTTGAGGCCGGTGAGACCGCCCTCGACGGCGCGCTGCGCGAGACCTGGGAGGAGGCCGGCGCCCGGGTGCACGTGGACGGTCTGTTCACCGTGCTCGACGTGGTGTACGCCCAACAGGTGCACCTCTATTGGCGGGTACGCCTCGCCGATCTCGACCTCGACCCAGGCCCGGAGACCATCGAGTGCCAGCTGTTCCACGTCGATGAGCTCCCGTGGGGCGAGCTGGCGTTTCTGACGGTGATCCAGACCCTGGAGCACTACGTCGCCGACCGGCGTACCGGCTCCTTCGGCGTGCACTACGGCGAAGTGGTGTGGCCCCGGCCCTGATCGGACCGGTCGGCCGACACCAACGGGCGAACGGGCGTACACGCCGACGATCGTCTTGAGTTCATACCCTCTACGGGTATAGAGTATCGCCCATGAGACGAACCGGAGATCGCAGAGGAACCCCCCTGCTGGCAATCGCGTCCGGCGCGGCCGGGATGGCGCTGCTGCTCGGCGGGTGCACCGCCGACAACCAACCCCAGGGGCATCCCCAGCCGACCGGGAACCACCAGGGCCATGGCACCGGCGGCATGGAGCACCCGATGGACGGCGGTCCCGCGCCGGCCGGCATCGAGAAGGCGACCTCACCGAAATATCCGGCGGGAACCACCGTGCGAATCACCGCCGACCACATGCCTGGGATGAACGGGGCGAAGGGCCGCGTCGTCGGGGCGTACCGCACCTTCACCTACGCGGTGGACTACACCCCCACCACCGGCGGCCCGCCGGTCAAGGACCACAAGTGGGTCGTCCAGCAGGAGATCCGGGACGCCGGCGCCCAGCGCCTCGCCAACGGGGCCGAGGTCACCCTCCAGGCCGCGCACATGAAGGGCATGGAGGGCGCCCGGGCCACCATCGCCAGTTCGACCGACCAGACGGTCTACATGGTCGACTACACCGCCGACGGCATGACCATGACCAACCACAAGTGGGTCGTCGAGAGCGAACTGCAGCCGGGCTCCTGACCGGATCTCGCGAGGGAAAGAAGAACCATGACCGATCCGCACCAGCAGCACCATCAACACACAGAGGTGGTGCCGCACGAGGAACCCACCGGTCACGATCACCATGATCAGCATGGCGGTCATGATCACCACGGGGGCCACGGGGATCACGTGGGACAGTTCCGTCGACTGTTCTGGATCAACCTCGTGCTGGCCGTCCCGGTGATCGCCACCTCTCCGATGTTTGCCATGCTCGTTGGATATTCCGTGGCCGGCTGGGCCGGCTGGATCGCACCGATCCTGGGCACCGTGATGTACGCCTGGGGTGGTCGGCCGTTCCTGACCGGTGCCTGGAGCGAGCTCAGGGCCCGCCAACCCGGGATGATGCTGCTGATCGCGCTCGCGATCACGGTGGCCTTCTTCGCCTCCTGGGCGGCCACCCTCGGGATCGTGCACCACGAGCTCGAGTTCTGGTGGGAGCTGGCGCTGCTGATCGTGATCATGCTGCTGGGGCACTGGATCGAGATGCGCTCCCTCGCCCAGACCACCTCCGCGCTAGACTCCCTCGCCGCCCTGCTGCCGGACGAGGCCGAGCGCGTCGAGGGCGACGAGATCGTCCGCGTGGAACCGGCCGCGCTGCGGGTGGGTGACCTGGTGGTGGTACGCCCCGGCGGCAGCGTTCCGGCGGACGGCCGGGTGGTGGCTGGCCGCGCCGAGCTGGACGAGTCCATGATCACCGGGGAGTCGCGCCCGGTGGTCCGTGGTGAGGGCGACACCGTGGTCGCGGGCACGGTCGCCACCGATTCCGGGCTGCGGGTGCGGATCACGGCCACCGGCGACGACACCGCGCTGGCGGGCATCAACCGCCTGGTCGCCGAGGCGCAGGGCTCGACCTCGCGGGCCCAGCGCATCGCCGACCGGGCGGCGGCCTGGCTGTTCTGGTTCGCGCTCGGCGCCGCCGTGATCACCGCGATCGCCTGGAGCCTCGCCGGAATCCCGGACTCCGCGGTGGTTCGCACCATCACCGTGCTGGTGATCGCCTGCCCCCACGCGCTGGGCCTGGCCATCCCGCTGGTGGTGTCCATCGCCACCGAACGCGCCGCCCGCGGCGGCGTACTGGTCCGGGACCGGCTCGCACTCGAGTCGATGCGTCAGGTCGACACCGTGCTGTTCGACAAGACCGGCACCCTGACCAGGGGCGAGCCGACCGTCACCGGCATCGCGGCACTCGGCGACCTGGCTGAGGATGCCGTCCTCGCGCTGGCCGCCTCGGCCGAGGCCGACAGCGAGCACCCCCTGGCCCGGGCCATCGTCGCGGTCGCCCGGGAACGGGGACTGCCGCTCGAGGCGGCGACCGGGTTCTCGTCCGCACCGGCGGTCGGCGTCACCGCAACCATCACGGGTCACCAGATCCGCGTCGGCGGACCACGCCTGCTCGAGGAGGTCGGACAGCCCGAGGTCGGCGCCGCGCAGAGCTGGCGCGAGGAAGGTGCGATCATCCTGCACGTGGTCCGCGACGGCCGGGTGATCGGCGGTCTCCGGCTCGCCGACCAGATCCGGCCGCAGGCCCGCGAGGCCGTCGACGCGTTGCACCGGCTCGGCGTCCAGGTCGTGATGGTCACCGGTGACGCCGAGGCCGTCGCGTACAAGGTCGGCGCCGAGCTGGGCATCGACCGCGTCTTCGCCGGCGTACGCCCGGAGGACAAGTCCGCCAAGGTCGTCGAGCTGCAGCAGGAGGGTCGGACGGTTGCCATGGTGGGCGACGGCGTCAACGACGCCCCGGCGCTCGCCCAGGCGGACGTCGGCATCGCCATCGGGGCGGGCACCGACGTCGCGATCGCCTCGGCCGGGGTGATCCTGGCCAGCTCCGACCCACGATCCGTGCTGTCGGTCATCCAGCTGTCCAGGGCCGCGTATCGGAAGATGAAGCAGAACCTGTGGTGGGCCGCCGGCTACAACCTGATCTCCGTTCCGCTCGCGGCGGGAGTCCTCGCGCCGATCGGGTTCCTGCTCCCGATGTCGGTGGGGGCGATTCTGATGTCGCTGTCCACCATCGTCGTCGCCGCCAACGCGCAGCTGCTGCGCCGGATCGACCTCACCCCCGCGGCCAGCGCCCGCTCCGTCCTGTCGCCCGGCTGATCTCCGCTCGACAGTGTCAGCCGAGGCGTCGATAGAGTTCGGCCGGCTTGCCGCGACCGCCGCGGCGTACCTCGCCCGTCGGCGCCAGACCGGGCAGCATGGTGCGCCGGAAGGTGTCGGGGACCAGTCGCTCACCGAGCACCGCCTCGTGCAGCCGACGCAGGTCCCGCACCGTGAATTCCTGTGTGGCAAGGAGTCCGGCCGGATCGGGGTGCTCCCGGTAGTCGGCCCGCAGGGTGGCCACCGCGCGGTCGACGATGGCGGCGTGGTCGTAGGGCAGCGGCGGCAGGTCGGCGACCGGCACCACGCGTACGCCGGCCGGCACCCGAACCGCGGGGATCGTGTCCAGGTGCGCCACCGACAGCACCCACCCGCGATCGTCGCGATCAGGGGCGTCGAACACGTGCAACTGCTGCGGCTCGAGCCCGCGCACCCCCGCCTTGGCGGCCAGGCTGCGGCGTACCGCGTCGGCGAGTGCCTCCCCCTGATGGAGGAAGGTGCCCGGCAGGCACCAGCCGCCCGTGTCTCCCGGCACCAGCAGCACCGCCAACGCGTCGTCGCTCAGCGTGAGCACGGCGGTGTCCACCGCCACCGAGGGGCGCGGGTAGTCCTCGAGGGTCCTGCCGTGACTGTCCCGGTACGCCATGCCAGAGACATTAGACGGGACTTGCGCAAATAGCGAATCGGGTGCATCCTTGATTTAACTCAACTCCCCGTTAATCAACTGAAAGGAAGGACGAGCCAAGAACCCCAACCTCAACCCCAGCCTGCTCTGCCAGTTTGTCGGCGGCCCCTATGACGGGTTCCGCACCGCCGACCTGCCGCCCGCGCTCTCCGGTCGGCCGCTGACCGGATCGCGCATCTCGATGCCGGTGAACCTGCCCAGTCAGGGCAGTCCCCTGGCCGCCTACGAGTGCTCCGATGCAGCGCAGGTCAACGGGTGGTGGCGTTTCGAGTTCCTGGGCATGGTGCCGCTCGAGTTCCTGGGCATGGTGCCGCCGGCCGATGATGAGGCGGACGACGACGAGCCCGAGGACTTTCCCAGCCACACCCGGATCTGGGTGCCGAACACCGCCGCCTGAACAGGAGCACGCCGTGACCCGCAACGAACAGCAGCTCGACCGCGCCGTCGGCGCCGTGCTCGCCTCCGCCGCCGGGGACGCCCTCGGCTCGCAGTACGAATTCGGCCCGGCGCTGCCGGATGATCGACCCCTCGACTTCGGGATCGGCCACTTCGGGCACGCCCGTGGTGAGTGGACCGACGACACGTCGATGGCCGTGCCGATCCTGCGGGCGCTCGCCGCCGGGGAGTCCCTCACCGACCCCGAGACGCTCGGCGGCGTCGTCGTGGCCTGGCTCGCCTGGTCGCTCACCGCACGGAACGTCGGGGTGCAGACGTCCGCGGTGCTGCGTGGCCTGCGCGGGGAGCCGACCGAGGAGGAGGCGGTGCGCGCGGCCCGCGCGGTGCACGAGCGGACCGGCCGCAGCGCCGGCAACGGGTCGCTGATGCGCACCGGCCCGGTGGCCCTCGGCCATCTGGCCGACGGGGCGGAGCCTGGCCTGGTCGAGGCGGCCACCCGGATCGCCGCGCTCACCCACACCGAGCCCGACAACGCCGATGCATGCGTGCTGTGGTGCCTGGCCATCCGCCACGCGATCCGGATGGGCGAGCTGGCGATGACCGACCAGCTGGGCTGGCTGCCGGCCGAGCGGCGCGACCGCTGGGCCGGGTTGATCGACGAGGCCACGGCGCCCGGGGTCCGCCCACACGACTTCGCTGCCCAGAACGGGTGGGTGGTCGCCGCGTTTCAGGCCGCCCTGGCCGCGATCACCCACACCGGTTCCCTCGTGTCCGCGCTGGAGGAGGCGGTGCGCGGGGGCCGGGACACCGACACCGTCGCCGCGATCACCGGTTCTCTGGCCGGTGCCCTGCACGGGGCGTCGGCCCTCCCGCAGGAGTGGTTGCCGCTGCTGCACGGGTGGCCCGGGCTGCGCGCCGACGACCTGGCTGACCTCGCCAAGCAGGCGGTGTGGCTGACCTAATCCACCAGGCCGCGGTCGTGCGCCCAACGCGCGGCCACGGTGCGGGTGGCGAGGCCCAGCTTGGCCAGGATGTTGGACACGTGCACCGAGGCGGTCTTGGTGGAGACGACCAGCTCCTTGCCGATCTCGCCGTTGCTCAGCCCGCGCGCGACCAGGCGGAGCACTTCCAGCTCGCGCGGGGTCAGCCCACCGGGCCGCTCCGCCGCCGCGGTATCCGCCCGTTCGGCGAGCGCGGCGAATCGGGGCGTCCAGCGGGTCGCCCCCGCGGCCCCCGCCAATGTCCGCGCACGGGCGAGCGTCGCCGCTGCCTCCCCCGACCGTTCCCGCAGCTGCGCCTCGGCCAGTCCCTCGAGCAGCCGCAATCGCAACCACAGTGGCGTACGCGACGGATCGGTTGCCAGCGCAGCCGACCAGTGCTGCTGCGCCGGCTCACGGACCGCCGTCCACGCCGCCGACCAGACCGGGGTCATCGCCACCTCGGGCAGGGATCCCGCCCGCTTCGCCAGCGCGGGCACGTCCACCCCGGCGTGTGCCAGCTCGGCACCCACCAGGATCACTTTCCAGACGAAGGTCGGGTGCTCCCCCCGGACACCGCGATCCACCTCGGCCGCAACCACCTCCGCGGCCCGGTCCAGTTCGCCGGAATCCAACAGGACCACGGCTTCCAGCCAACCGAGCTCGACCAGGAACTGGGGTTGGGACGCCTCCGGGTCGGTGATCGCACGCAGCTCGGCCAGGTGGTCACGGGCGCCGTCGGTGTCCCCGGTCAGCCACGCCAGCTGCAGCTGCAGGGTGCGCAGCTGCACATAGTGTGCGAACGGCGGATCCAGCACCAGTGCGCGCTCCAGGACGCTGCGTGCTTCGGCCAGCTTTCCCTGTGCCAGCAGCGGATCGGCCAGGTTGCCGGCCAGCATCGAACCCGCGGTCCGCTCCAGGCCGAGCTTGGCGGCGGTGCCGACGCCCGCGCGCGCCACGGCGGCGGCGCGGGCGAAGTCTCCGGCCAGGTTGAGCACGTGCGAGAAGTTGGTGAAGTGGCGCATCTGGCCGCGCTGGGGCTCGTCCGCCGGGCCAGGCAGCAGGCTCTCAAACAGCTCGAACGCCTCCGGCTCGCGACCCAGCGGAGCCAGGGAACTCGCCCTGGTGTTGAGAATCCGCTCGACGGTGGTTTCGTCATCGACAGCCCGGGCAACCTTCAGGCCTTCGTCACACACGCGCAGGCACCGCTGGCGGTCCTCGCGCAGCATCAGGATGTTGGACACCATGTCGAGCGCCCGGGCCCGTTCCACCGTTGGCGACTCCGAGGGCGTGAGCGCCAACGCCTCCTCGGCCACCGGGAGGGCACCGCCCCGTCCGCTGAACTCCAACGCGCGCGCCTTGAGCAGCAGTCTTGCCGACCGCAGCAACGGATCCGCGTCATTCGGTGTGGCGGCGAGGCAGGCGTTCGCCAGCCGCAGCACCTTGGCCGAATCGCTCAGCCAGGAGGCGGCGGCGGCCGCGTTGGCCAGCAGCAGGTCGCGGCCACCGGCCACCGACTCCGGATCGCTCACCCGGTCCCACAGCTCCAGTGCCGTCTCCAGCAACCCCAGCCGGTCCAGATGCGCCTCCCCCAGGGCGTCGGCACGCTCCAGACAGGCGCCGAACGCCTCGTCGACCCGTCCGGCCCCCAGCAGGTGCCGGGACAGGTCGTGACCCGGGAACCGCCACGGGTCGGCGCCGATCACGTCGGCATACCTCCCGTGCCAGCGGCTCGCCTCCCCGGGCAGCAGTTCGTCGGCCAGCACCTCGCACAGCAGGGCGTGGCGGAAGGCAAACCCGTCCTCATCGATCGTCAGCAACGCGGAGTCGACGGCCTCGCGAAGGCCGCTGGACAAGGAATCCCGGCCGTCGAGGACTTCGCTCAGCAGCGCCTCGTCGAAGCGTACGCCGGCCACTGCGGCGATCCCGAGGAGTTCCTGGGTCTCCTCGCGCAGCGTGTGCACGCGCACCAGCAGCGCCTCTCGCAGGGTGCCGGGCAGGACACCGACGCTGCCGGCGCGGGCCATCTCCTCGGCGAAATAGGGCACGCCCTCGCTGCGTTCGACGATCCGGGCGACCAGGTTGGGGGTGGCCGCGGCGGGCGCCAGAGAGGTGACCAGGGCGGAGACCGCGGTGGGTTCCAGCGCACCGAGCGGGAGCCGGCGTACGCCGGGGCGGCGCTGCAGCTCGGCGAGGGTGGCGCGCAGGGGGTGCCGGCCGGTCACCTCGTCGCTGCGGTAGGTGACCAGCATCAGCACCGCCGGGCTGTCGGCCAGGGTGACCGCCAGGAACTGCAGCAGGTTGGCGGTCGACGGGTCGGTCCAGTGAAGGTCCTCGATCACCACCACCAGCGGGGATTCGGCTGCGGCGCGTTCGAGCACGGCGGCGACCGCCTCGAACTGCTGCATCCGGTCGACCTCACCGGTCCCGTCGCGCCCCAGCGAGGGGACGATGGAGGCGAGGGCGTCACGGCCGGCGCCGGCCCACTCGGTCACCCGTTCGGCACCGTGTCGGGAGACGAGCCCGCGCAGCAGCTGGCTGACCGCGGCGTACGGCATCGCCTCGGAGCCGAACATCAGGCACTGGCCGGTGACGACGGTGGCACCCTCGAGGGTGTCGGTGAACTCGCGGACCAGGGTCGTCTTGCCGATGCCGGCCTCGCCGCCGAGCATCACCAGGTGCCCGTGGCCGGCCCGGGCCTCGGCCCAGAACTCGGCCAGCCGGGCCAGCTCCGCGGTGCGCCCGACGACGCGCTGGTTCGTCACGGCAGCCATGCTGCCACGACACCGGTCGGGGTTCAGCGGACGCCGACGGGCCGGTTGGCCGGCCGGCGGGCCGGGGGACGCTCCCCGTGCCCGCCGACCAGGTTCTTGAGGCGGGACAGCCAACCCGGTCCAGCGATCTGCCTCGCCAGCCGCTCCTCGGCGGCACGTTCGACCAGCTCGCGGTGCTGCTGGCCCTGCACGATCAGGTGGTAGTAGTCGCTGTTGCTCATGACTCAACCATCGTGCTGAGGCGTACCCCGGCACATGGGGCAGATGCCTGATCTTCGCGGCGTACGCCTACCTCAGGCGGGTACCTCAGCTACCTCAGGCCCGCCGTACAATGGTGAGCGAGGAACGAGCGAGTCGAAGGGCACGGGCTTCGACTCGCTGCGCTCGCTCAGCTGAGCCTGTCGAAGGCAGCTCGGTCGGGCACCGGCCGCAATGACCATGGCCAGATCGGGGTCGTTTTCTCACTGTGCGAAAACGACCCCGATCGGGTCATGATCATTTCTGGAGTGCCCCGCGGATCAGCGCTCAGCCAGCGTGCACGGGGGGTCAGTGGGAGAGCTTGGGGACCGCGGAGCCGCGGCAGCCGCGCAGGAAGCCGAAGTCGCAGCCCTCGTCGGCCTGCAGCACCTCGCGGACATAGAGGCTCTGATAGCCGCCGGGCAGCTGCGGGGCGGGATCGGTGGGCAGGCCCTCCATCCGCTCGGCGAGCTCCTCGTCGGAGACGCACAGCCGCAGCACCCCGGCGTCGGCGTCCAGCTCGATCTCGTCACCATCGCGGACCACCGCGAGCGGTCCGCCGGCGGCGGCCTCGGGGGCCACGTGCAGCACCACGGTGCCGTAGGCCGTGCCGGACATCCGGGCGTCCGACACCCGCACCATGTCGGTGATCCCGCGCTCCAGCAGCTTGGGCGGGAGACCCATGTTGCCCAGCTCGGGCATCCCCGGATAGCCCTTGGGGCCGACGTTCTGCAGCACCATCACACAGTTCTCGTCGATGTCCAGCTCCGGATCGTCGATCCGCGCCAGATAGTCGTCGTAGTCGCTGAACACCACCGCCCGGCCCCGGTGCTTCATCAGCTCCGGCGTCGCCGCCGACGGTTTCAGCACCGCCCCCTTGGGCGCCAGGTTGCCGCGCAGGATGCGCAGACTGCCGTCGGGCACCAGCGGATCGGTCAGCTCGCGGATGCACGAGTCGTCGTACACCTCGGAGCGTTCGGTGTTCTGCCACAGGGATTTCCCGTTGACGGTGAGCGCGTCGGGGTGTGGCAGTCGGCCGTCGTCACCGAGTCGGCGGATCACCCCGGGCAGGCCGCCGGCATAGTAGAAGTCCTCCATCAGCAGCCGCCCCGACGGCTGCAGGTCAACGATGGTGGGAGTTCCGTGACCGACCTCGGTCCAGTCCTCCAGCTCCAGCGGTACGCCGAGCCGGCCCGCAATTGCCTTCAGGTGGATCACCGCGTTGGTGGAGCCGCCGATCGCCGCACACACGCGGATCGCGTTCTCGAACGCCTCGCGGGTGAGGACCTTCGACAGCCGCAGGTCCTCGTGCACCATCTCCACTATCCGCGCCCCCGACAGGTGCGCCAGCACGTAGCGCCGGGAGTCGACGGCGGGGATGGCCGCGTTGTGCGGCAGTGAGGTGCCGAGCGCCTCGGCCAGGCACGCCATGGTGGAGGCGGTGCCCATCGTGTTGCAGCTGCCGGCCGAACGCGACTGGCTGGCCTCGGCGGACAGGAACTCATCCAGGCTGAGGTTTCCGGCCTTCACGTCCTCGCTCCACTGCCACACCATGGTGCCGGAGCCGATCTGCTGGCCGCGATGACGCCCGCTCAGCATCGGCCCGCCGGAGACCACGATGGTGGGCAGGTCGACCGAGGCAGCGCCCATCAGCAGCGCCGGGGTGGTCTTGTCGCAGCCGACGAGCAGCACCACCGCGTCGACCGGGTTGCCGCGCAGCGCCTCCTCGACGTCCATCGACGCCAGGTTGCGGGTGAGCATGGCGGTCGGGCGCAGGTTGGACTCCCCGTTGGAGAAGACGGGGAACTCGACGGGGAACCCGCCCGCCTCCAGCACGCCGCGGCGTACGTGTTCGGCCAGCTTGCGGAAGTGCGCGTTGCACGGGGTGAGCTCGGAGAACGTGTTGCAGATGCCGATCACCGGGCGGCCGTCGAACTGGTGCTCGGGGAAGCCCTGGTTCTTCATCCAGCTGCGGTACATGAACCCGTGCTTGTCGCGCCCGCCGAACCAGCCCTGTGACCTCAACCGTCGCTGCTCAGTCATTTCCCTGCCTCCTCGCTCCGGTGGGTTCCAGCCTCGCGTACGCTGACGGACATGGCCAGCCCCCAGCAGATGCGCGCCGGAAACGACGACCGCGAGCGGGTGATCCAGACGCTCCAGCAGGCGTACGCCGACGGCCGGTTGACCGCGGACGAGCTGCGGGAGCGCGCCGCGCGCACCCATGCGGCGCAGACGTTCGGTGAGCTGGACGCGGTGGTCGCGGACCTGCCGGTGCCGCCGCCGTCGGCGGCGCAACAGTCCGGTGCGGTTGCCCCGGTGGCTCCCGCGGGTGCGCCGGTGGTGGCGGGGACGCCGGGGTCGTCGATGGAGAACCCGTTGATCCTCGACGGCGGCTGGTGGGCCGAGTCGCGCAAGGGGCCGTGGGAGATCCCGCAGCACCTGCTGCTGCGCGGCGGCGCCGGGATGGTCACCCTCAACTGCCTCGAGGCGACCACCCCGCACCAGGTGATCCACGTGTGGGTGGAGGGTGGCATGGGGATGATCACCGTCGTCGTGCCCGACGGGTGGGCGGTCGACACCAGACGACTCGCGAAGTCGATGGGGATGGTGACGAACCGGGTCGGTGACACCCCGACCGGCGGGCGGCCGACGATGGTGGTGAACGGGTCCGGCGGGATGGGCACGATCACGTTCCGGCACCCGAACTGGTTCGAGCGACGAGCGGCGAAGAAGAACCTGCGATGATCCGGTTCCGGGTGGTGGAGCGAACCGGCCGATTTCCGGCGGACGCGCTGGCCGCGCTGCTCGATCTTGATGCGCACACCGCGGTGATCCCGTTCACCCGGGTGCGGCACGACGGCCGAGAACTGAGAGAGGGTACGGAATTCGTGGCGCGCACTGCTGTCGGCCCGGTGGGGTTCGATGATCGGATGCGGGTGGAGCAGTGGCTGCCGCCGGTCGAGGGACGGGTCGGCCGGGTGCTGATCAGCAAGCGCGGTCGGCCGCTCGGTGGTCGGATCGAGATCCTGGTACGCCCCGACGGTCGCGGTTCGGTCGTCGAGTGGCGTCAGGAGCTCACCGTGCTCGGGTTGCCCGGGTTGCTGGGGCGACCCGCGGCGGCAGTGGCCGCTGCGGCGTACGGCTCGGTGATCCGGAGGTTGCTCGCTTGCCCTTCGACGTGATGTGAGGCGAAGGGCCCTTCGACAGGCTCAGGGACCCTCGGCAGGCTCAGGGGGTGAGGTCGGTGAGCAACTGTTCGACCCGAGCTCTGATCTCGTCGCGGATGGGGCGTACGGCGTCGATGCCCTGCCCGGCGGGATCGTCCAGAACCCAGTCCTCGTAGCGTTTTCCGGGGAAATAGGGACAGGTGTCGCCGCAGCCCATGGTGATCACAACGTCGGAGGTCTGCACCGCGTCGGTGGTCAGGATCTTCGGCTGCTCGGCGGCGATGTCGATCCCCACCTCCGCCATCGCCTGCACCGCGGCGGGGTTGACCTGATCCGCCGGCGTCGAACCGGCGGAGCGCACCTCGACGGCGCCCTCGGAGAGATGAGTGAGCCAGGCGGCCGCCATCTGGGAGCGACCGGCGTTGTGCACGCAGACGAACAGCACGCTGGGTCTGGTCATCGGATTTCTCCTTGCTGGACAGCGTTCTCGGAAACGGGTGCGGGCGTCGGACGGGTGTGCCAGAGGTGTACGCCGGCCCAGCGGGCGACGTAGACCAGGCCGACCAGCACCGGTACCTCGATCAGCGGGCCGACCACCCCGGCCAGCGCCTCGCCGGAGGTGACGCCGAAGGCGCCGATCGCCACCGCGATCGCCAGCTCGAAGTTGTTGCCGGCGGCGGTGAACGCCACGGTGGTTGACTTCTCATACCCCAGACCGGCCGCGCGGGCCAGCAGCAGCGAGCCGGCGAACATCACCACGAAATAGACCAGCAGCGGCAGGGCGATCCGGGCCACGGCGAGCGGGTTCGCGATGATCGCCCGCCCCTGCAGCGCGAACAGCACCACGATGGTGAACAGCAGCCCATACAGCGCCCACGGACCCAGCCGCGGCAGCAGCCGCTCCTCGTACCACTCGCGGCCGCGTACCCGTTCACCGAGGGTGCGGGTCAGAAACCCTGCCAGCAGAGGGATTCCCAGGAACACCAGCACGCTGACCACGATGGCCCAGACCGAGAACCGGACGCTCGTGGTGGCCAACCCGAGCCAACCGGGAAGCAGCTGCAGATAGAACCAGCCGAGCACTCCGAACATCAGCACCTGGAACACCGAGTTGATCGCGACCAGCACGGCCGCCGACTCGCGATCCCCGCAGGCGAGATCGTTCCAGATCAGCACCATCGCGATGCAGCGGGCCAGGCCGACCAGGATCAACCCGGTCCGGTAGGCCGGGTGGTCCGGCAGCAGCAGCCAGGCCAGCGCGAACATCAGCGCCGGTCCGATCAGCCAGTTGAGCACCAGCGACAGCAGCATCAGCCGCCGATCGCCGGTGACGCGGCCGAGCTCGGTGTAGCGCACCTTGGCGAGCACCGGATACATCATCACCAGCAGGCCGACGGCGATCGGCAGCGACACCCCGCCCACCTCGACCGCGCCGAGCGCGTGGTCCAGGTCAGGGACGGTGCGCCCGAGCAGCAGCCCGAGGGCCATCGCGGCCAGGATCCACACGGGCAGGAAGCGGTCGACCAGAGACAGTTTCGGCGCCTCGGCGAGGGTGTCCGCGCTCACGAGCAGCAGGCCCCCTGTCCCTGGTCAAGCACCGAAACGGAGGCGCTGGCGGGCTGGGGGTTGGCGGGGTCGTCGTCGGTCACCACATAGACCTCCCACGGTGCACCGGCCGGGTCCTGCAGCCACACCTTGTCCTGCTCGGCATAGCAGCAGGTGGTCGCGTTCTCCTCCAGCGTGATCAGCCCGGTCTCGCGCAGCCGATCGGCACCGGCGGCGAACTCCTCCGCCGACTCGACCTCCACCCCGAGGTGGTTCAGCGCCCCGGCGGTGCCCTCACCGCGGGTCTGCTCGTCGGTCTCGATCAGCACCAGCTTCAGCGGCGGGTCGACGACGACGAAGTTGGCGTACCCGGGACGGCGTTTGTGCGGCTCGGCGCCGAACAGGGTGCGATAGAAGTCGATGGATGCCTCAAGATCGGTGACGTTGAGCGCCAGCTGTACGCGGGACACGGAATCTCCTTGATATCGATCGTTGTCTATATGAGCGTGACAGGGCGCATCGACGTCTGTCAATATAGGTGGATGACCCTGATCAGCCGGAGCGAGGCCGAGTCGGTGGCCGAGCTCCTCAAGGCGGTCGCCGATCCGGTACGCCTGCAGCTGCTCAGCTTCATCGGTTCCCGGCCCGACCAGGAGGCGTGCGTCTGCGACCTGGTCGACGTGGTCGGGCTGAGCCAGCCCACCGTTTCACACCACCTGAAACGGCTCACCGCCGCCGGGCTGCTGACCCGCGAACGTCGTGGACCGTGGGCCTGGTTCCGGCTGGTCCCCGACCGGCTGGCGGACATCACCCGGCTGATCGGGTTGGACTCGCGGGCCGGCGATACGGTGGCCGGGTGAGTTTGCCGCGCAGCAAGTGGACCGAGATGGTCGAGAACGACCCCGAGCACTCCGACCGGTACGCCCAGCGGTTCCGGTCGCTGGAGGCCCAGGGTGAGGACATCTACGGTGAGGCCCGACTGGTCGACGCGATGCTGCCCCGCGGCGCGCAGGTGCTGGACGCCGGCTGCGGAGCCGGGCGTACCGGCGGTTGGTTGGCGAAGGTGGGCCACGAGGTGGTCGGGGTCGATCAGGACCCGGTGCTTATCGAGGCGGCCGGGCAGGACTATCCCGGGCCGACGTGGCTGGTCGGTGACCTGAGTGAGCTCGACCTCCCCGCCCGCGGGGTGATTGACAAGTTCGACGCGATCGTCTGCGCCGGCAACGTGATGACCTTCCTGCACCCCGAGACCCGGGTGCCGGTGCTGCGCAAATTCGCCGCCCACCTGAAGAGCAACGGCCGTGCGGTGATCGGGTTCGGCAAGGGGCGGGATTACGAGTTCACCGACTATCTGAACGACGTCGCGCACGCCGGGCTCGAGGTGCAGCTCGGGCTGTCCACGTGGGATCTGCGGCCGTTCGACGCCGACTCGGATTTTCTGGTGACTGTGCTCGGACTGGAGTGAGTCTGGCCGGGAGGTTCGCCTCGGCACAGGCCCTGACAGGCTCAGCCAGCGTGGGGGTGGCCTCGACAGGCTCAGCCACCGTAGCGTTGCGGTCATGAAGAAGCGTTGGCTCGCTGCCCTTCCGGCGATCGGGCTGGCCGGACTGGCCGCCCAGGACCTGCTCCAGCGCGATCACGCGCTGCGCCACAACTTCCCGCTGCTGGCCCGGGCGCGCTATGCGCTGGAGACCATCGGTCCGGAGCTGCGGCAATACATCGTCACCTCCAACGACGAGGAGCGGCCGTTCAGCCGCGACCAACGCCGCTGGGTGTACGCCTCCGCGAAGGCCCAGAACAACTACTTCGGGTTCGGGACCGACAACGACGTCGAGGACCAGGTGTTCCCCGTCGTCAAGCAGCGCACGTTTTCCGACGTCGCCCCCAGCCCGCACCTGGACGACCTGAGCGCCGACCTGCCCGGGGCGAAGATCCTCGGTGGGCCCCGCGGCCGGCGGCACGCGTTCCGCCCCGGCTCGGTGGTGAACGTGTCGGCGATGAGCTTCGGCTCGCTCAGCCCCCAGGCGATCAAGGCGCTCAACCAGGGCGCGGAAATGGCCGGCTGCTGGCACAACACCGGCGAGGGCGGCCTGTCCGACCACCACCGCCAGGGTGGGGACCTGATGCTGCAGGTGGGTACCGGCTATTTCGGCTGCCGCGACGCCGACGGAAACTTCGACCTGGAGAAACTGGTCGGTGTGGTCGGCTCCGGCCCGGTCCGCGCCGTCGAGTTCAAACTGAGCCAGGGCGCGAAACCCGGCCTCGGCGGGCACCTCCCGGGAGCCAAGGTGAACGCCGAGATCGCGCGGATCCGCGGGGTACCCGAAGGCCAGGACGTGGTCAGCCCGTCGCGGCACGCCGCCTTCCGCACCGTCGACCAGATGCTCGACGTGGTCGAACAGGTGGCCGAGCGGACCGGCGTACCGGTCGGAATCAAGTCGGCGGTCGGCGACCTCAAGTTCTGGGACGACCTGGTGGAGGCGATGGCCGACGGGCAACGCGGGGTCGACTTCATCACCGTCGACGGGGGCGAGGGCGGCACCGGTGCGGCACCGATGGTGTTCGCCGACAACGTCTCCTTCCCTTTCCGGACAGGGTTTGCGCAGGTGTACCGCCGGTTCGCCGAGGCCGGGCTGACCGATCGGGTGACGTTCATCGGCTCCGGCAAGCTCGGCCTGCCGGACAACGCCGTGGTCGCGTTCGCGCTCGGTGCCGACCTGATCAACGTCGCCCGCGAGGCGATGTTGTCGATCGGCTGCATCCAGGCCCAGAAGTGTCACACCGACGAGTGCCCGACCGGGGTCGCCACCCAGAACCGCTGGCTGGCCTCGGGTCTCGACCCGGCCCGCAAGTCGGTACGCCTGGCCAACTATGTCCGCACGCTGCGGCGCGACCTGGTCAAGCTGGCCGAGGCGACCGGGGTCGCCCACCCGGCGCTGATCGGGCCCGACGACGTGGCGCTGGCCGAGGGGAACCGCACCCAGACCCCGCTCGCCGAGGTCTACGGCTATCGGCCCGACTGGGGCGTACCCGGACCGGAGATCAGCCGGGAGATCGCCGAGCTGATGCGCTGACGCGCAAGGAGGAGACTTCCACCCCCGGCGGGCTGGTCGGCCGGGCCCACCGCTGCCTACCGTCAAGGTGTCCCCAATGAGGGGACTCCAATCCGGGGGCAGCTCATGAACCGCAAGCTGGCGAGCATCATCACCGCGGCGGTCGTCACCGTCGGCGGGCTGGGTGGGTTCGTCGGGCAGGCGATGGCCGCGCCGAAGAGCGCGTACCCCAAGGAGACCCGGCCGTATGGGGTGCACCCGCCTGGGTTCAACGACGGCGCAGAGGTGCAGGTCCGCGGCGGCAAGGTGAACTGTGACGTCAAGCTGGCCACCGCCTCGCACAACAACCTGAAGGTGACCACGCGCGCCGAGCTCGCCCCGCTGGTCAGCGAACTGCTGCGGCTCACCGAGCAGAAGCACGGCTACAGGATCAAGCAGCTGGGCGGCTACGACTGCCGGTTCATCCGCGGCTCGTCGACCAGCATCTCGAACCACTCCTACGGTCGCGCGATCGACCTGAACTGGGACCAGAACCCGATGAGCTCGACGTTCTCGTCCGACCTGCCGCCGGCGGTGGTCGAGACGTGGTTGAAGTATGGGTTCTATTGGGGCGGGCACTACAAGAGCCGCCCGGACACGATGCACTTCGAATACATCGAGGACCGGTCCAAGATCGACGAGATGATCGCCAGGGCGAAGCAGGACGGGAAGACGCAGGGCCACGGTTCGACCCCGAAGCCGACGAAGACCCCGAAACCCGCGCAGTCGCCGACGGCGTCCCCGAAGCCGACGCGCTCGGCGACGCCGAAGGGCTCCGCCACCCCGAAGGCCTCCGCCACCCCGAAGGGCACCGCCACCCCGAAGGGCACCGCCACCCCCAAGGGCACCGCCACTCCGAAGAACTCGGAGACTCCCAGGGGCACGGCCACCCCCAAGGTGACCGCGACCCCCAAGAACACCGCGAGCCCGCAGGGCAGCGCCACCCCCAGGGGCACGGCCACCCCGGAGCCGACCCGGTCACCGCGACCGACCGCCTCGGGTACGCCGCAGCAGACCACCAGGCCGCCGGTGAGCCCGACGCCGACCAACCCGTCGACCCCCCGCGGGGCGTCTCCGACGACCTCGGGACCGACCACTTCGGCACCGACCACCTCGGCACCGACCACCTCGGCACCGACCGCGGAGTCCGAGACCCAGGCCGGCGGCTCCGCCGTTTCGGAACAGCAGCCGGCCGAGCCGATGGCGACCGGAACCGAAGGGACCACGGACGACCAGACCCACGACCAGACCCACGACGGGAAGGCGCACGACCACGACGACGAGTCGGCGTACCCCGGAGGGCTGGCCGACACCGGCGGACCCGACGACGCCCTGCCGCTGCTGCTCGGCGGCATCGGCCTGATCGGCGCCGGCGTCTGGGTGATCCGACGCGGCTGGATGGGCAAACGCTGACTCCATCTCCGGGCGACACCCCGCCCCCCAGATTCAACCGGCCCCCGTTTCCCCGAGCGGGGGCCGGTTGCCGTCCTCGTCGGCGCACCGGTCTTGAAGGCGTGTGAAAGATGAGCCAGCCCGCTCGCCCGTGGCAGACTGACTCCGATCCGAACCGACCGGTTCGCCGTCTGAGTCGCCCGGAGGGGGCCGAAGGAGTGCCGACTTGAGCTCGCAACCGCACTCGGGTGAGCCGTCGCCCGGCGGCAAAGGCCCGGGCCGGATCGACCCGGCGCTCGGCAGCGACGACGAGTTCATCCCGCAGAGCCACCTGCCGAAGGTGGCCACCGGTTCGGCCACCGATCTGAGCCCCGGTGTCTACAACCACTACGGTCCGCACCGCAACGGCCTGCCGCCGCTGCGGAAATATCTGACCGAGTTGTGGCAGCGTCGGCAGTTCGCGTTCGAGCTGTCGCGGGCCAACATGCGCGCCTCCAGCTCCGACACGTTCTTCGGTCAGATCTGGCTGGTGCTCAATCCGCTGCTGATGGCCGGGGTCTATTTCCTGCTGGTGGCGATCCTGTCCAACCGGGTCGCCTCCGACCCGCGCTATTTCCCGCACCTGACCACGAACCTTTTCGTGTTCACCTTTGTCACCACCTGCGCCAACGCCGGGGCCACCTCGGTGACCACCGCCGGCAAGCTGTTGCTGAACACCGCGTTCCCGCGGTTGCTGATCCCGCTCGGGGCGGTGCACACCGCCTTCTTCCGGTTCATCCCGACGCTGCCGGTGACCCTGGTCATCTTCCTGGTCTGGAACAAGGCGATCGGGTGGGGTCCGAAACAGCTGGCAGCGATCTATTTCCTGTTCCTGATGACGCTGTTCGGCGCGGGACTGGCGTCCTTCTTCGCCGCCATGCAGGTGTACTTCCGTGACACCAGCAATTTCCTGCCGTTCTTCGTGCGGGTGTGGACCTATCTGTCCCCGGTGCTGTGGCTGCCGATGCACCTGGAGGAACGCTCGGGCTGGCTGCAGACGGCCGCCCAGCTCAACCCGGCGTACTCGATGCTGAGCGGCTATTCCTCCCTGCTGATCTATGGCAGCTTCCCGAAGCTGAGCACCTGGCTGATCGCCACCGCCTGGGCGGTCGTGACCTTCCTGGCCGGCTCGCTGTTCTTCATGTCGAGGGAGCGTGAGTTCGCTGTCCGGATCTATTGACCGAGCCGATCGAGGGGGCGGGGCGCGTACGCGCACCACCCGCGACGGCTTCACCCTGGAACCCGACCGCACCGACCTGGCGGTCCGGGTGCAGGACCTGCGCATCACCTATCGCACCACCTTCGAGAAGCGACCCACCCTCAAGCAGGCCGTGGTCCGGTTCGGTCGCGGCACCCGGCAGGTGCACACCGTCGAGGCGCTGAAGGGGATCAGCTTCGACGTGAAGATGGGCACCACCGTCGGGGTGATCGGCGCCAACGGGGCCGGCAAGTCGACCCTGCTCCGCGCGCTCGCCGGGATCCTGCCGCCCACCTCCGGGCACGTCGAGACCTGGGGGAAGGCGTCCACCATGCTCGCCCTGGGCGTCGGTTTCAACGGGGCGCTCACCGGACGGGAGAACATCATCCTCGGCGGGCTGGCGGCCGGACTCTCCCGCAAGGAGGTGCGCGCCCGGGCCGACTCGGTGGCCGACTGGGCCGAGGCGGGTACCGACCCGTTCATCGACCGGCCGATGCGCACCTATTCCTCGGGCCAGGCCGCGCGGGTCGGGTTCTCGGTGGGCGTACACATGGACCCCGACATCCTGATGGTCGACGAGGCGCTGTCCACCGGTGACGCCGGCTTCCGGGAGCGGGCCGCCGCCAAACTGGAGGAGCTGCGCGCGAAGTCGCGGGCGATGTTCTTCGTCAGCCACGGGCTGGCGTCGGTACGCGAGCTGTGCGATGACTGCATCTGGCTGGACCACGGCAATCTGATGATGCGCGGCCACCCCGACGAGGTGACCGCCGCCTATCTGGAGTTTCTGCACGTGAAGAACTCCGACCAGAACTCCGAAGAGGTCTGATTCGACAACCGGATCCTTCGACAGGCCGGGCGTCGGTGCGGCATGGTGGCCGCATGGGATTTCGCGACACGCTTCGGGAGGCGCTCGGCCGGCAGGCGCCGGCCGAACCGGCCAGTGCGGGTGGGCTGGACCTGAACGACCTCGGTTTCGACCAGGTCAACACCAACGACTGGATCCGGTTGGAGTTGCGGGCCGCCGAGCCCGGTGACCCGGAGGCGCGGATGGTCGGCCTGCCGGCCGGGCGGCTGATCCGCGTGAACGGTGCCGACGGTCAGCCGGTACCACTGGGCTGGCTGAGCGATCGCGCCGACGACTTCACCGAGGAGTGGTACGCCGTCGCCGACCGCTTCCCCAGCAGCGGGATCTGGCCGGTGAAGCTGGGCGGCGCGACGGCGTTGGAGCCGGGCTGGCTGTCCGGCGGAGTCGGCAGTCCGCAGCCGGTGACCGAGGACGCCGAGGCGTTGCTGGCGCGTACCTACGCCGCGGCCGAGGGCCTGCCGGATCTGGAGCCCTGGCGTACCGAGTGGAAGGGGCTGGCGCAGGCCGAGGCGGCCCGCGACGATCGGGCCGAGGTACGCCCGCTGGCCGGTTCGCACGCGCTGCTGCTGGTCCCGGTGACCCGGCCGGCGGATGTACCGGCGGCGCTCGGCTGGACGGGCGCCGAGGCGTACGAATATCTCGGGGCCTCGGTCAGCGCGGTGCTGCGCAGCTGGGAGGACCGCTTCGGGGCGGTGCTGGTCGGTCTCGGCGCGGACCGGTTGCGACTGTCGGTGGCCCGGCCACCGCGGTTCGAGGAGCAGGCCTTGCGGCTGGCCGGGGAGCACTACGGGCTGGCGCCCGATGTGATCGACCAGACCGACGACGGTGACCTCGAGGCATACGCCGATCACCTCATCGATCGCCGCGACTGGGACTTCTGGTGGAACTGAGCGTCAGTCGCGCAGGGTGATCCGGGAGCGGCGCAGGTCGAAGCGGACCACCTCACCGGGCCGGGCCTGGGCGAGCCGATCGGTGGCGAACTCGTCGACGACCGCGATCACCGGATAGCCGCCGGTGGTCGGGTGGTCGGGCCCGAACACGATCGGCTGGCCGGAGGCGGGCACCTGGACCGAGCCGCGGACCACGCCCTCGCTGGGCAGTTCGCCCTCGCGGCTGCGCTCCAGGACCGGGCCGCTGAGGCGTACCCCGACCCGATTGGCGTCGCCGGTGACCTCCCAGGCGGTACGCCCCAGCAGTTCGACCGCGGCGTCGGTGAACCAGTCATCGCGGGGCCCGACGGTGGCCGGGAGGACGATGTCGCCGTGCCGGTTGGAGGGCAGGGTGTCCACCGGTCGTGGCGGGTCGGCCGGCTCGGCGCCGACGCTCAGGGTGTCGCCGGCCTGCAGCGGTGCCGGGCCGAGGCCGGTGGTCGGATCGCTGGCCAGCGAGTCGAGGAACTCCTCGGCGACCAGGCCGCCGCGGACTCCGAGATAGCAGCGCACCCCGGTTTCGGGACGGCCCACCTCGAGCACCTGGCCGGGGCGCAGGGTCAGCGGTTCGCCCCAGGCCACCGCGCGCCCGTCGACCCGGAGCGGGGCCCGGGCGCCGGTGAGCGCGAGCTGGACGTCCCGTTCGGCGCGCAAGGTGGCACCGCCGAGCAGCAGCTCCAGGCCGGCGGTTGACTCGGGGTTGCCGAGCAGGCGGTTGGCCAGGCGCAGCGCCTCGCGGTCCATCGCACCGGAGGTGGTCACGCCGAGTCGCGCATGGCCGCGGCGGCCCAGGTCCTCGATCAGCAGCTGGGCGCCGGGCTGCTCGACGGTCAGGGCGGGGTTGTTCGATACGGTCCCTGAGCTTGTCGATACGGTCCCTGAGCTTGTCGAAGGGACCTCGTTTGCCTGGGTGGCTTCGACAGGCTCAGCCAGCATCTCGGGCTCAGCGGTCGTGAAGCGAACGCGGGCGCCGGGGGTGAGGAGGGCGGGGGGGTCGCGGTGAACGTCCCAGAGGGTGGCATCGGTGCTGCCGATCAGCTGCCAGCCGCCCGGCGAGGCCTGCGGATAGACCGCGGAGAACTCACCGGCCAGAGCCACCGACCCCGGCGGCACCTTCGTCCGCGGGCTGTCCCGACGGGGCACTTCGAGCCCGCCGGATTCTCCTGTCAGATAACCGAATCCGGGCATGAACCCGCCGAACTCGACCGTCCACACCTGCCCCGCGTGCCGAGCGATCACCTCGTCGGGGTCGATGCCGAGGTGTTCGGCCACCGCCGCCAGATCCGGCCCGTCATAGCGCACCGGGATCGTCACCTCCGCCACCTCGGCATCGTCGGCCTCCAGCTCGGCCAGGTCGAGGGTGACCAGCTGCTCCGCGGCACGGGCCAGGCTGTCGGCGTCGACACAACGGACCAGCACCGTGCGCGCCCCCGGCAGGTGTTCCAGCATTCCGGGCAGTGGGTTGGCGGTGAGGGCCGCGTCGAGCCGGCGCCGTTCGTCCGCGGCGGCCAGGTCAACCAGCAGCGCGCGGTCCCCGCAGGGGCGTACCCGGATCGCCATCAGAACGCCCGGATCTCAACGCCGGCCGAGGTGAGCGCATCGCGGACCCGCTGCGCCATCGCCACCGCTCCGGGCGAATCTCCGTGTACACACAGCGAATCCGCCTCGACGCCGATCGTCTCGCCGTCGATCGCAGTCAGCTCCCCGGTCTCGACGAGTCGCACCATCCGCTCCGCCACCTGCTCGGGGTCGTGCAGCACCGCACCATCGGTACGCCGGTTGACCAGGGTGCCGTCGTTGTTGTAGGCCCGGTCGCAGAACGCCTCGCGGACCGCGCGTACGCCGGCGGCCTCGGCCTGCCGCAGCACCACCGAACCCGGCAATCCCAACAGGGCAAGGGGTTCGGTACGCGCGGCGCTGAAGTCGGCGACCGCGCGGACCACCGCATCGGCCTGCGGCTCGTGATGCACGATGGTGTTGTAGAGCGCCCCGTGCGGTTTCACATAGCTCAGCGACCCGCCGACGGTGCGGGCGACCCCGTCGATCGCGGCGAGCTGATACAGCACGTCGGCGTACAACTGCTCGCCCGGGACGTCGATGAAGGAGCGGCCGAAGCCGGCCAGGTCGCGATAGGCGACGTGCGCCCCGAGCTGTACGCCGCGCTCGACCGCGCCACGGCAGGTGGCGAGCAGCACCGACGGGTCACCGGCGTGGAAACCGCAGGCGACGTTGGCCGAACTGACCACGTCGAGCAGGGCGTCGTCATCGCCCATTTGCCACATCCCGAAGGATTCGCCGAGATCCGAGTTGAGGTCGATGCTGGTCATCACACCAGCCTTGTTCCACCGGCCGGGGGTGTCAACCGCCTCGGGCCCGCAGTGAACCGCTCCCTTCCTGGCCTTGAAACACGTGGCGCGATGTGGGTCGGTGGGTCCGGTACCCGGTGATCATGGTGGTGGTGCTGCTGGCGGCAGCAGCGATCGGGATGCTGAGCAGCGGAAAGTCCGTTGGAACAGGGACAACCGAATCCGCGGACTTCAGGGTGCGCTCGTTCATCGCCGACTACACGGTGCAACCGGGTGCGGGCGGCACCACCGACGTGCGCGTCACCGAGCGCATCCGGGTGAGTTTCAACAGCGGTGGGAATCGCGGGCTGCTGCGCGCGATCCCGCTGAAGTATCAGTCCCATGAGAACACCGTCTCGGGGGTCAGCGTCCAGGTCACCCTGCGCTATCGAGACGGCAAGGACCACACGGGCGAGGTCGAGGTCACCCGCACCGAAGAGAACGGTGTCGTGGTGCTGCGGATCGGCACCACCTACGAATATCTGGCCAGCGGGGATCAGGAATACGTGATCAGCTACACGCTGCACGACGTGGCGATGGGTTCGTTCAACGGCAAGCGCCAAGAGATCTATCTGGACGCCAACGGCACCGGTTGGAGCGCCAGCTTCGACAGCGTCACGGCGCGGCTGCACGTCCCGGCGTCCCTGGCGGACCGGCTGGACGGCAACCAGAGCTGCTATCGCGGTGGCTCCGGTTCGAACGATCGCTGTCAGATCACCCGCACCGAGGGCAACGGTGAGGTCATTTTCTCCGCCAGCACCGAAAACCTGGCCCCCAAAGAGAATCTGACGTTTGCGGTGGGGTTCAAACCGGGGACGTTCGCCAAGGCGTACACCCCAACGCCTCCCGGCCTGCCGGCCTGGCAGTGGCTGGTCCCCTTCGGTCTGGCGTCGTTGATCTGGCTGATCGCCCGGCTGCGCTATGCCCGGGCCACCCACGTCGGCAAACCGCAGGTGCTGGTCACCGAATATCTGCCGCCCAAGGGCGTACCGGCGATCGCCGCCGCCGACATCATGGGTCGCCCCGAGCGCGGGCCCGGCGCCCAGTTGCTGGAGTGTGTGGTTGCGGGACAACTGCGCGTACGCAGCACCGAGTCCGCGGGAGAGACCGTCGTCGGCTCCCGTTCGGGCGGAAAACTCGGTCGGCGGGACCGGGAGCGACTGCGCGCCCAGCTGAAGGTCGAGGAGGTGGACCTGTCACCGGTCACCGACAAGACCCTGCTGGCGCTGATCAAGGGATATTTCCTGCGTCCGGGCCAACGGCTGGGGAGCCGGTTGCCGCCCGAGGACCCCGTGGAGCTGGGCCACAAGCGAGGGCAGTTGATGGTGGACCGGGACTGGCGGGAATACCAGCCCGCCGGCGGCAGCTGGTTCCTGCCGACCTTCGTGATCGCCTGCCTCATCGAGGCGGTGATGATGCTCTCGCTCGCCAAGCACGGCCTCGCCTTCCCACTCGTGGTCGGGGTGCTGATGGTGCTGCTGCTGATCGCCGCGCTCTATCGCACCCCAAGCTTCGGACGGCTCACCGAGGCGGGACGGGCCGTGCGTGACCACCTGCTCGGGCTGAAGCAGTTCCTGACCATGGCCGAGGCGAACCGGATCGCCTGGCTGCAGAACGCCGAGGACGCCCCTCGGGTGACCGCCGAGGACCACGGGAGCCTGGTTGGCTCTGTCAACTTCGATTGGCCCCATGGTGACGGTCTGTTCTGGCCCCATGTCTACCCGGAGACCGGCTTGGCCGAATCTTCATATTCCCTTGCCCGGGTCTCGATGTGGGGCTTCGAGGCTTGTGGCCATGACCTCGAACTAGAACTCCTCCCGTACCGTCCCGCTGGTTGCCCTGGGTGTCGGCACCCCTGCAGCTGCTGCTCTGGCCCTGGCCGCTCCTGACCTGACCTCCGGGTCGGGGATGGAGGGCATGCCGATGACCCACTACATGGGGCTGTTGGCCGTGCGTCAGCCGTGGAACCTGCTGTTGTTCATGGCGCTTCCGGTCGTGCTGGCCGAGACGCTCGCGATCACCGAGCTGGTGATGCTGCTGGCTCGTCGCGGTGACCGTCCGGCGCCGGGATGGGTGACGAAGGTGAGCCACTGGGTCGGGCTTCTGGCCGGTGTGGGTGTTCATCAGCCTGCACCTGCTCGTCACCGCCGTGGTCCCGCTGACGGACAACGGTGGCTGGCGTGGCCCCGCGGACGTGATCGCCGTGCTGTCCTACTTGGCTGGTGGCCTGCCGATGCTGGCGATCAGCCTTCTGGAGGCCGGGCTCCTGGGTTGAAACGAGGCCGGGCGCCTGCGCCTGCACGTGGCGATGGTGGCCGTCTTCCTGGTCGTGGCCCACGTCGCGATGATCTTCGGCATGCTCGACCCTGCCGTCATGGGCTACTCGCCGCCGGCTTCGACCTCGATGCACCACGACTTGGGTGGCATGACGGGCATGGACCACTCGACGATGATGCCCAGCTCCGCCCCGTCGAAGTGATCCCCGGCCGGTTCCGTGGTGAGGTGGTGTCATGAATAGCGCGTCTGGTGCGGTTGCGCCGAGTGTCCTGGTCGTCGACGACGAGCCGGTGCTGTCGGGCACGGTGAAGAACTACCTCGAGCGGGCCGGCATGTCGGCCCAGACCTGCGGCGACGGGCTGGCCGCGCTTGACCTTGTCCGGGCCACGGCCCCCGACGTGGTCGTGCTGGACCTGGGCCTGCCGGGCATGGACGGGGTGGAGGTGTGCCGCCAACTGCGCACCTTCAGCGACTGCTACGTGTTGATGCTTACGGCCCGCGCCGACGAGGTCGACAAGCTGATCGGGTTGTCGGTCGGCGCGGACGACTACATGACCAAACCGTTCAGCCCGCGTGAGCTGGTGGCCCGTATCCAGGTGCTGCTGCGACGCCCCCGCGCCGGGAGTACGGGCACCACGGCCTCGGCGGTGCACCGGATGGGCGCCCTCACCCTGGACCCCGCGTCGCGTCGGGTGGAGCTCGACGCCTCACCGGTGGAGCTGACCCGTACCGAGTTCGACCTGCTGCAGGCCTTGGCCGAACACCCCGGCCGGGTGCTGAACCGCCGCCAGCTCACCGACGCCGTGTGGGGCGAGGACTGGGTCGGCGACGACCACCTGGTCGACGTGCACATCGCGCACTTGCGCAAGAAGCTCGGTGACGACCCCTCCCAGCCTCGGTTCGTGCAGACGGTGCGCGGCGTCGGCTACCGGATGGGCCGAGGGCAGTGATGCCGCCCAACCCGCGCGGCAGTTGGGCACGCCGACTGCTGTGCACCCAGATGGCCGTGGTGGCAGCGATGGCCGCCACCATGGTGCTGACGGCACTGCTGGTCGGCCCGGCATGGTTCCGGATGCACATGCACGAAGCCGGCCACGCCCAGCCCGACGTCGTCGAGCACGCGCAGCAGGCCTTCCACGACGCCGGCCTGGTGTCACTGGCCGTGGGTCTGGGCACCGCGATGCTCGCCGCCCTCGGGGTCGCCACCGTCCTCAACCGGAACCTGTCGCGCGGGGTGGAAGCCCTCGTGGACGGCGCCCAACAGGTCGCCGCCGGACACTACGACCAACCCGTCACGATGACCTCGGCCAGCCCCGAGCTGGCCCAGGTCGCCGACGCCTTCAACCACATGGCCAGCCAGATCGCGTCCACCGAGCAGACCCGACGACGCATGCTCACCGACCTGGGCCATGAGCTGCGCACCCCGCTGGCCGCCACCCAGGTCACCCTCGAGGGGCTGCAGGACGGTGTGGTCGACTTCACCCCCGCAACCGTCGAGATCCTGTTACGGCAGAACCAGCGGCTGGCCGCCCTGTCCGCCGACATCTCCGAGGTGTCGCGTGCCGAGGAAGGCCGCATCCCGCTGTCCCTGAGCCACCAGGACCTCGACCAGGTCGTGACGGCCAGCGTCGCCGCAGCCCGCCATGCCTACGACGCCGCCGGGGTGACGCTGCACGCCCAAAGCGTCCCCGGCCTGCGCGTCGACGTGGACGCCGCCCGTATCGGGCAGGTCCTGGACAACCTGCTGCGCAACGCCCTGCAACACACGGTGGCCGGCAACCGGGTCGAGGTCACGATGGGGCACGAGCACGACCGGGCCGTGGTCCGCGTCACCGACAACGGCGTCGGCATCCCCACCGAGGCCCTCACCCACGTCTTCGAACGCTTCTACCGCGTCCAGGACACCCGCACCCGCGACGTCGACGGCGGCACCGGTGTCGGCCTGGCGATCTCCCGCGCCATCGCCCGCGCCCACGGCGGCGACCTGACAGGCCACAGCGACGGCCCCGGCCACGGCGCGACCTTCGCGCTGGCACTGCCCACCGTGACTTCTTGACCAGATCTTGACCAACCCCTGCCGGGGGCTTCATCCGGGCCCGACAGGCTCGAGGACATGAACACACTTTCCCGCCGCCACGTCCTGTTCACCGGTCTGGGCCTCGCCTCGGCAGGGGCCTTGAGCGCCTGCGGCGCCAAGAACACCCCGGCCGCAGCACCCGCCGCGCCGAACTCCCCGTTGACGATCCCCAGCCAGACCCCGCTGGTCGCAGCCCCCGGCACGAAGACCGTCAACCACGTCCTCACGCCCCGGCCGGTCACCCTCGACCTGGGCGGGGTCACGGCCAGGACCTGGGCCTACGACGAGACCCTCGACGCTCCCGTACTGCGGGCCCGCGCCGGTCACCTGCTGCAGGTGCGCGTCGACAACAAGCTGCCCACCAGCACCTCCGTCCACTGGCACGGCATCGCGCTGCGCCAGCCCAGCGACGGTGTGCCCGGCGTCACCCAGCAACCCATCGAGGCCGGCAGCAGCTTCACCTACCAGTTCGTCGCCCCCGACCCCGGCACCTACTTCTTCCACCCCCACACCGGGGTACAGATCGACCGCGGCCTGTACCAGCCACTGGTCATCGACGACCCCGCCGAACCCGGCCGCTACGACCACGAGTGGATCATCACCCTCGACGACTGGACCGACGGCGTCGGCACCTCCCCCGACGACATCCTCGCCGCGTTCAAGGCCCAGAACGGCACCGTGTCCAGCGGCATGAACCACGACATGGGCGGCATGGACCACGGCATGTCACCCCTGGGCGACGCCGGCGACGTCACCTACCCCCACTACCTCGTCAACGGCCGCGTCCCCGCAGCACCCCGAACCCTGACCGCCAAGCCCGGGCAGAAGGTGCGACTGCGCGTCGTCAACGCCTCCTCCGACACCATCTTCAAGCTTGCCCTGCAGGGCCATCGACTCACCGTCACCCACACCGACGGTTTCCCCGTGACCCCCACCGAGGCCAGCGCCGTCTACCTCGCGATGGGAGAACGACTGGATGCGACCATCACGCTGGGCGACGGCGTGTTCGTGCTGCAGGCCGCGCCCGAGGGCAAGAAGGGCACCCCGGCCCGCGCGATCGTGCGCACCGGCTCCGGCAGCGTCCCGACCCCGGACGCCCGCAACGCAGAACTCGACGGCAAGGCCCTGCTGACCACCCAGCTCAAGCCCGCCGACAGCGCACGACTGCCCGACCGCAAGCCCGACATCACCCTCGACGTGGCACTCAACGGCCAGATGAAGCCCTACGCGTGGGGCCTCAACGGCAAACGCTTCGGCGAGGACACCCCACTGGCGGTCAGCCGCGGCCAGCGCGTGCGGCTGCGGATGACGAACATGACGATGATGGCCCACCCCATGCACATCCACGGCCACACCTGGGCCCTGCCCGGCAGCGACGGGCTGCGCAAGGACACCGTCCTAATCCGCCCGATGGAGACCGTCGAGGCCGACCTGCAGGCCGACAACCCCGGCACCTGGATGCTGCACTGCCACAACATCTACCACGCAGAACTCGGCATGATGACGACCCTGCGCTACTGACATGCCCCGGCCGACGCCGGCCACCCACGCCTGCACTGCTGGTGCGGCTGCCCCCTGCGGCAGCCGCACCATCACCGTCTGCAGGTCTTGACCAGACTTTCACCAAAGCTCGCGGGCGCATTGACCTCGCCCCGTCACCGTGGAAGTGGAAGGAGAACCCCTTCCCCGAGCAGACAAGGACACGCCATGTACACCAGCCCCGACCAGACCCCCCGCTCCTTCGGCGAGGCCGCCCGCCAGCCCCTGACCGGCCCCTTGGCCGACCAGGACCCCACCAGCACCACCCACTACACCTGCCCCATGCACCCCGAGGTGACCAGCGACCAGCCTGGCCGCTGCCCCGAGTGCGGCATGTTCCTCGTCGATGCCGGGGCTGCACCCGCCACCCACCAGCACGGACACGGCCACCAGCACGCCGGCCACGACGCGCACGGCCACGACCTCGCCGGGGCCGGCAGCCCGGCACCCGCCGCCGTCGGTGAGGACACCTGGCTCTGCCCGATGCACCCCGAGGTGACCAGTGACCACCCGGGGCGCTGCCCCAAGTGCGGGATGTTCCTGCAACCCGCCGACGGCGGGGATGCGCCGGCCGCCCAGCACCACGACCACCAGCACCACGACCACCAGCACCCGACCGACCACCAGCACCCCACCGACGAGCCGGCGGTGGTGGCCGCTGCGGTCGCTGCAGGGGACTGGACCTGCCCGATGCACCCCGAGGTCCGCAGCGACGGCCCCGGTGACTGCCCGATCTGTGGCATGGCGCTGGAGCCGGTCTCGGCCGGGCTCGACGACGGCCCGAACCAGGAGCTCGTCGACATGCGTCGCCGGTTCCGGGTGGCGGCGGTGCTGAGCGTGCCGCTGGTGGCGATGGTGATGGTTCCCATGGTGCTGGGTCGTGCGCTGCCCGGCAGCGTCGCGCCATGGCTCGAGCTGGCCCTGTCGACGCCGGTGGTGTGGTGGGCTGGGTGGCCGTTCTTCGTGCGCGGCGCGAAGTCGGTGGTCAGCCGTCACCTGAACATGTTCACCCTGGTGTCGTTGGGTGTCGGTGCCGCGTGGCTGTACAGCGTGGTCGCGGTGCTGGCGCCGGGGCTGTTCCCGTCCGGGATGCGGGCGATGGACGGCCGGGTCGGCACCTACTTCGAGGCCGCGGCAGTCATCATCACCCTGGTGCTGCTCGGCCAGGTCCTCGAGCTGCGGGCCCGCGACCAGACCTCCGGTGCGATCCGCGCGCTGCTCGACCTGTCACCGGCCACCGCGCACCGCATGGGGGCCGACGGCACCGAGACCGACGTGCCGGCCGCCGAGCTGCAGCTGGGCGATCGGTGCCGGGTGCGGCCGGGCGAGAAGGTGCCGGCCGACGGCACCGTGGTCGATGGTCACGCGTATGTGGACGAGTCGATGATCACCGGCGAGCCGGTTCCGGTCGACAAGAGCCCCGGTGACCGGGTCATCGGCGGCACGATCACCCAGGGCGGCAGCCTGGTGGTGAAGGCCACTGGCATGGGCGCCGACTCGACCCTAGCCCGGATCGTCGACCTGGTCTCTCAAGCGCAGCGGTCCCGTGCCCCGATCCAGGGACTGGTCGACAAGATCTCGGCGGTGTTCGTGCCGGTCGTGATCGCCGTCGCCCTGGCCACTTTCGGGTTGTGGCTGGCGATCGGGCCGCAGCCGCGGCTTCCGTTCGCGATCGTGGCCGCCGTCAGCGTGCTGATCATCGCCTGCCCGTGCGCGCTGGGCCTGGCCACGCCGATGTCGATCATGGTCGGGATGGGGCGCGGCGCCAGCGAGGGAGTGCTGGTCAAGAACGCCGAGGCCCTCGAACGGCTGCAGAAGGTCGACACCCTCGTCGTCGACAAGACCGGCACCCTCACCCAGGGCCGCCCCAGCCTGGTCGACCAGCAGGGCGTCGACGGACGTGACGACGCGCAGGTGCTGCTGCTCGCCGCGGCTGTGGAGGCCGGCTCCGAACACCCGCTCGCCAGGGCCGTGGTCGATGCTGCCCGCCAGACGGGACGCACGGTGCCGGCAGCCAGCGACTTCGCCGCCCACCCGGGTGGCGGTGTCAGCGCCACCGTCGACGGCCAGCACGTGCTCGTCGGCAGCCCCGCCTTCTTGGGCAGCCAGCAGGTCGACACCCATGCCCTGGACGCCGTGGTGGAGGCCTACCGTCGTCGTGGTGCGACCGCGATCGTCGTGGCCGTCGACGGCCGGCCCGCCAGCGTGATGGCCATCGCCGACCCGCTCAAGGCGACCACCGCCGGCGCGATCGAGGACCTGCGTCGGCGCGGGATGAAGGTCGTCATGCTCACCGGCGACAATGCCACCACCGCCCGGGCCATCGCCGACGAGCTGCACATCGACCAAGTCGTCGCCGACGTCCTGCCCGACCAGAAGCACGGCCACGTGCAGGCCCTGCAGGCCCAGGGCCACACCGTCGCCATGGCCGGCGACGGCGTCAACGACGCCCCCGCCCTCGCCGCAGCCGACGTGGGCGTGGCCATGGGCACCGGCACCGACGTGGCCATCGAGAGCGCCGACGTGACCCTGCTCGGCGGCGACCTGGCCGCCCTGGTCAAGGCCCGCGACCTGTCGGTCGACACAATGCGCAACATCCGCCAGAACTTGGTCTTCGCGTTCGTGTACAACGTGGTCGGCATCCCACTGGCCGCTGGCGCCCTCTACCCGGCCTTCGGCTGGCTGCTGTCGCCCGTCATCGCGGCCGCCGCCATGGCCCTCAGCTCGGTCAGCGTGATCACCAACTCCTTGCGGCTTCGTCGCCGCCGCTGACCCCAAGAGCCCAGCCGGTCGTTGTTCACCCCATCACAGATGCCCGGGCTCGGGTGTGGGCGAGGCGGTAGGAGTTGGTGCCGGTTTCGATGATGGTGGCGTTGTAGGTGAGGCGGTCGACGATTGCTGCGCACAGGCGGGGGTCGGTGAAGGTGTCGGTCCAGGCGGAGAAGGACTGGTTGGACGCGATCGCGATGGCGTTCTTCTCTTCGCGTTCGGTGAGGACCTGGAACAGCAGTTCGGCGCCTCGTCGGTCGAGTTCCATGTAGCCGAGTTCGTCGATGACGAGGAGGTCGACGCGGCCGTAGCGGTTGATGGTCTTGGTGAGTTGTTTCTCGTCGGCGGCTTCGACGAGTTCGTTCACGAGCCGGGTGGCGAGGGTGTAGCGGACGCGGTAGCCCTGTTCGGCGGCGGCGGTGCCGAGTGCGATGAGCAGGTGGGATTTTCCGGTGCCGGAGTCCCCGATCAGGCACAGGGGGTCGCCGCGGCGGATCCAGTCGCCGGTGGCGAGCTCGTTGATGGTGGCGGGGTTGATGTTGGGGTTCGCCTCAAAGTCGAAGTCGGCGAGCCATTTCTCGCGGGGGAATCCGGCGCTCTTGATGCGGCGCAGGGTGGAGCGGCGGTCGCGGTCGTCGACCTCAGTGAGCAGGAGTTCGGCGAGGAAGCCTTGGTAGGTGAGTTGTTCCTTGGTGGCGGCCGTGACGGCGTCATTGACCACGGCGCGGATCGTAGGCTCGCGGGACGGCTGGTGCTGGTGGTGGTCATGGGGTTCCTGTCGGGGTGTGGTGATGAGCCTCGGCGGGGGCCGGGGTGGGGTCGGGTTGGCGACGGCGCAGGAGCTCGTCGTAGGCGGTGACGGTGGGCAGAGGTCGGGTGTCCTCGGGCAGGTGCGCGATGACCTGGTGCGGGTCGGTGAGGCGTCGGGGTGGCAGGTTCACGACCATCCCGCCCCTGGTGGGGGCAGCTGGGGCGGGTGTGTGGGTGGTGGCGTGGCGGCGGGCTTCGACGGCGACGACATCGGGGCTGATCGCACCGACCGACAGGGCTGAGGTGATGCCGGCGATCACGACATCGGTTGGGAGGGATCGGTGGAGCAAGAGCACGTCGATCAACGCTTGGGTGCCGGCGACATCGCCGTTGGTCTTGCGGGCGGCGGCCCAGAACGCGTCATGGGCCGCGGTGAATGCTCCGGCGGCGCGGGCCTGGGCGAAGGCTGTGGAGCCGGGGAACGCGCCGGGCTTGTGCCGTAGGACTTCGAGGTAGTGGTCCAGCTCGACCCGGGTCACGCCACGGGTGCCGAGGCGGGGGTGGGTGGCGACGACGCTGCGGCCTCGAACACGACCACGCACGAGGCCCGAAGGGACACGCGGACACGTTGGCCGATCAGGTGCGCGGGGACGGAGTACTTGACCATGCGGACGGTGATCAGGGCGGAGCGGTCGACGCGGGGGTGGAGGATCAGGCCGGGGTCGAAGTCGTCTGCTGGTAGGGGTGCCAGGTGTGGGAGTTCGGTGTGGTAGTACTGCCCGATCGTGTTGGCGTGGCCGGTGATGCGGCGGGTGTTGTCGTCGACTTCCCAGGCGCGGATCTTGTCGTTGAGTTCGTCCAGGGTGGCGACCTCGGGCATGGGGGCGAGGTGGTTTCTGCGGAACCATCCGACCTCGCCCTCGACGCCGCCTTTCTCGTGGGCGCCGTCGATGCCGGGCTGGCAGTAGAACGCGTCGAAGCCGTAGTGGCAGCGGAACAGTCCCCAGCGTTCGTTCTCCTCGCGGAGCCGGTCGCCGCCGTGGATGACCTGCACCACGGCGGAGGTGAGGTTGTCGTAGCGGATGTGGCGGGTCGGGATGCCGCCCAGGGCGTGGAAGGCCTCGATGTGGCCTTCGAGGAATACCTCCTGCCCGCCTGTCGGGTAGACGCGGTGAATGGCCTTGCCGGAGTGGGACAGGCGGTAGACGAACATGAGGCACTTGGTCTTGACGCCGTCGAGGATGACGTAGACCTCGCCGAAGTCGACCTCCGCTTCGGCGCCGGGGGCGTGGTCCTGCGGCACCATCGCCTCCACCCGGCGGCCGGCCTCCAGGTCGATCTGCGCCCGCCGGATCCGGACGTAGTCCCGCACCGTGGAGTAGGACAGGTCGGTGGCGCCGTGCTCGTCGCGTAGCCGGGCCAGGATCCTGGTCGCGGTGTGACGCTGCTTGCGGGGCGCGGTCAGCTCATAGGTGAGCATCTCGTCGATGGCCGGCTTGTACGGGTCCAGGCGCGGTGCCGTGCGGACCGGCTTCTTGCGGGGTGGGGGTTCGGCCGCGGCGAGGGCCTGGCGGACGCTGCGGCGGTGGACTCCGTGTTTGCGGGCGAGCTCGCGGATGGACAGGCCAGCGACTCGCGCGTCGTGGCGGATGTCGGCGTACAGCTGCACTCGTGACCCCACCTTGGCTCCCTTGCCCTCGCGACCGGTTCCCAGTGATGGGGACCAGCGTGAAGGGGTGGGGCCAGTTCAGACCGTCAACACCCCCGCAAGTCGCACGCGGGGCCAGATCAGGCCGTCACAACGGGGCCGAACCAAGCTGTCACAACCACCTGGTCAAGCTGTACGAACCGCTGCTGCCGTACGCGCTGATCTTCGGGGTCGAGGAGACGTGGTCGCAGGTGATCGGGCAGCACGCCGACCTTGTGCCGGAGCATCGCGGGCTGCTGGACGACGTGCGGTTCGGCGACTTCGTGATGGCGGACATGGTGCACACGATGTATCAGCCCGACCACTACGGCGGCTATGACAGTTTCTCCGGCACCCAGTCGCTGATGAGTACCCACGAGTCCGCGTCCGAGGGGTGGGACTCGTTCACCGAGACGATCAGCGAGCTGGGCTCCTCCAGCAACGACGGCGAGGGCGGTGGCGGCTGGTTCGACGGTGGTGGCGGATCGAGCGGCAGCAGCTGGTCCAGCGGCGACTCCGGTGGCTGGTCCAGCGGCGGATCATTCGGCGGCGGCGACTCCGGTGGCGGCATGGGCGGTGGCGGCGGCGACAGTTGGTGACGCGGCGCGACTGAAACGAGACCGCGGCCCGGGGCCGCGCTCAGGCGGCCAGCAGGTGCAGCCAGACCGGACTCGGCAGCCGGTACGCCGGTTCGGGCAGCACTGTGGGCCGACCCGGGTCGGTGACGTCGAGGGCGAGCACCACATCGGAGTCGCGGCAGGCGACCAGCACCCGGTCGCCGATCAGCTTCAGGTGCTGCGGCCAGCGGCCGGGCACCTCGAGCTCGCCGACCAGCTCGGGCCGCTCCCCCAGCCGGATCACCCCCAGCGTCGCGTGCCCGCGGTTGGCGACCAGCACCAGGTCGCCGACCAGCACCAGGTCGCCGACGTACGCCCCCTCCTCGGTGGCGGTGCTCGGCGTCACCGACTCCACCCGCCGCGCGGCCAGGTCGACCACCGCCAGCGCCGCGCCCAGCTCACCGCTCACCGCGACCCGGTCGCGGTCGATCGGCACGGCGTGCCGCGGGCCGACCCCGGCCGGCACGGCGATCCGTTCGACCCTCCCGTCGGCGCCGACCAGGTGCAGCACGTCGGCACCCAGGTCGGGCACCACGTTGCCGTGGACCGTGGGCAGCACCATGTGCGGGTGCACGGCGTCCAGCGGCCAGGTGCCGCGCAGCCGCGTCGCCGCAGCGTCGGTCAGCTCGACCAGCCCCACCGAGGCGCCGGAATAGTTGGCGACGGCCAGCACGTCCCGCGCCCCCTCGGGCAGAGCCGCCGCGCACGGCGTACCCCCGCCGCTCGGGGCGCGACCCAGCTCGACGAAGCCGTCGGGGTCGACGCGCAGCGAGACCACCTCGTCGGGCTGGTCCTCGGCGGTCCAGCGCAGCGCGTGCACGATCTCGCCGGCGCCGCGCGAGAGCCCGGCGATCCCGGTCTGGTGCCACTGGTTGATGGGGTACGCCCGGTCGTCGCGCCATTCGCACTGGATGATGCCGTGCTCCGGCCCGTCACCCTGGGACACGATCAGCAACTGCTCCACCCCGGCACCCTAACCACCGATCCGCTCACGCTTATCGCCTCCCTTCACGCTCCCCCAGTTGGGGACGCGTGAGCACGAAGCGATAAGCGTGAGCGGGTTGGGGGTGGGGGTCGACTAGCCTGTGCGGGTGGAATTCGTACGCGGCCTGCGCCGTCTCTGGCGGCACCCGTTGTTCCGCCGTCTGGTCGCGGTGCGGATCGCCACCCAGGCCTCGGACGGGACGCTGCAGATCGGGATGGCGGCGTACGTGCTGTTCTCCCCGCAGCAGCAGCCCGACGCCGCCTCGATCGCGCTGGTGCTGGCGATCACCCTGCTGCCGTTCTCGATCATCGGCCCGTTCGTGTCGCTGACCCTGGACCGCTGGAACCGCCGCCAGGTTGCGGTGGTGACCGATGTGATCCGGGTCGGGATCGCGCTGCTGCTCGGGGTGCTGGTGCTGAACCCGGAGCTGCGCGAGCACTGGACGATGTGGCTGTTCTATGCCGGCGTGCTGGTGGCGATGAGCCTGAACCGCTATCTGCTCGCCGGGTTGTCGGCGGCGTTGCAGCACACCGTGGACGAGGACGAATATCTGATCGCCTCCTCGGTGATGCCGACGATCGGCCCGGCCGGGGTGCTGGTCGGCGCCGCGGTGGCGTTCGGGATCCGCTTCGGCACCGGTGCGGTGCTGGAGAGCTATCAGGCCGACGCGCTGGTGTTCACCACCGCGGCCGCCGGCTTCGCGCTGACGGTCGTGCTCGCCCTGCGCATCCCGCGGCGAGCGCTCGGCCCCGACCTCGACTCGGCCGAGGCACAGACCACGCCGACCCGCGAGGTGCTGCAGGGGCTGGTACACGCCGTCGGGCACCTGCGCGAGCGCCGCCCGGCCGGGATCGGGCTGGTCACCATCGGCGTACAACGGGTGCTCTATGGGATGACCCAGGTCGCCACGATCCTGCTGTTCCGCAACTGGTTCCACCGGGTCGAGGAGGTGGACGCGGCGATGGCCGACATCGGAATGTGGGCGGGCGCGACCGGGGCCGGGTTCATCGCCTCGGCCGCCCTGGTCCCCCCGCTGGCCCGGCGGGTCGGCGTACGCCGCAGCATCGTCGTGGTGCTGGTCGCGGCCGGGGTGCTGCAGGTGCTGCCCGGGTCGATCTTCACCCTGTGGACGCTGGTCGCGGCCGGGTTCGGACTCGGGATCTGCTCGCAGTCGCTCAAGATCTGCGTGGACACGCTGGTGCAGGCGCACGTCGATGACGACTTCAAGGGGCGAGTGTTCACCCTCTATGACATGATCTTCAACGCCTGCTTCGTGCTCGCCGCCTGCCTGACCGCGCTGCTGCTGCCCGCCGACGGGCACACGCTGATCGGGTTCGTCGCCCTCGGCGTACTGCTCGCACTGACCGGGGTCGCCTTCTGGCTGCGTACGCACAAGATGGGCTCCCCCACCTTCGACCGTGGTACCGCGTTCGAGGAAGCATCCTCCGGAGCGTCCCGGGCCGGCTGACCCCGAACGTGACCCCGACGCCCGCCCTGTGAGCGAGGAAACAGTGGAAGAACTCCTGCCGGAAGTGGTCGAGGCGTCACGCGAGGTGATCGAGGCCTGGCGCGGACGGATGCCGGACCTGCTGCCATCTGTCAGGTGCTCAGCCCCGGCCTGGAGAACTTCTCGATCGAACCGGCCGAGGCCCACCTGGCGGTCCTCGCCACCCTCTGAGGGGGAACCCCGAGCCGACCCTGACCGTCGGTCCGGAGAATCCTCACGAAAGGGGCCGACGATGACACTCCACCTAGTCACCGAACATCCCACCCGCCCCGCCGGCGTGGTGATCACCGAACCGACCAGCGGGCTGACCTGCCGCTTCGACGCACGTGTCGCCGACCACCTGGTGTTCGAGGTGCGCAGCTGCTGCCGCTACACCGCAGACGACTTCCTGGGGGCGGCGATGCTGCAGCTCGCGGTCGCCGACTCCCCGATCCACTGGCGACTCCCGCACCAGGCCTGCACGAGCCGGGTCGAGGGCGTACTCAATGACTATGGGATCGACCGGATCCTCATCGAGCACCCGACCCGGCCGATGGCCGCCTGAACTCCTAGTTGAGGTCGAGCCAGGAGTCCTCGGAGCCGGGGCGCTGCTGCTCCGGGGTCTGCGGCCGCTGACCCTGCTGGCCCTGCTGCCCCTGACCCTGCTGCGTCGCCTGCGGCCGCTGCTCCTGCCGTCGCTGCTGATCGGCCTGGTGCTGCTGCGGAGAATACCCGGGCGGTGAGGCCTGCGGGCGACGCTGATCCGACTCGGGGTCGCCCTGCGGGCGGTGCTGCGACTCGGCCTGCGGCCGGCTGCCCTCTCCCGGCTCGGCCTGGTGCTCCATCCGCGGCCAGTTGCCCGGACCGGGCTGGGCGGCGGCGGCCCGGGCGATCGACTGCGGGGTGGCCCCCGGCTCGCCCTCGCCCAACGGAACCGCGACCACGGCGGTGCCGTAGGCGCACACCTCGGTGAACGTCTGGGAGATCGACCCGGTGTCGAACCGCATCGCCACGATCGCGTTGCCGCCGCGCTGCACGCACTCCTGCCACATCCGGTTCATCACCTCGTTGCGGCTCTCGTAGACGATCTTGGTGAACTCCGGCATTTCGCCGCCACCGAGCGAACGGAAGCTCGCGGTGATGTTCGAGCCTATGTGGGCGCTGCGTACCGTCATCCCCATCACCTCACCGAGGACGGCCTCGATGCGATACCCCGGGATCCCGTTGCTGGTCACGATGATCATGGGTGACAGTATTCCCACGCCCGGGGTCGCCGGGCACTCCGATCAGGTTCTTGGACAACACCGCCGACCAGTTCCTCGACCCGGGTCTGTTCCGCTAGTCGGCGCTTCGCTCGGCCCACCACTGCCGGAGCAGCTCGGTGGCGCGCTCCTCGCCGAGCGGGCCGTGCTCCATCCGCTGGTCGAGCAGGAACTGGTACGCCTGGCCCACCTCACGCGACGGTTTCAGGTCGAGGATCGCCATGATCTGCTGGCCGTTCAGGTCGGGCCGGATCGCCTCCAGCTCCTCCTGCTCGGCGAGCGCGGCGATCCGCTCCTCGAGATCGTCGTACGCCCGGCGCAGCCGGTTCGCCTTGCGCTGGTTGCGGGTCGTGCAGTCCGCCCGCGTGAGGATGTGCAGCCGCTCCAGTTGGTCTCCGGCATCGCGCACGTAGCGGCGTACCGCCGAATCGGTCCACCCCTTCGCCTCGTCGAACAGGCCGTCACCATAGCCGTGGAACCGCAGGTGCAGCTCGACCAGCTTGGCGATCGCCTTGATCTGATCGGCGGAGAACCGCAGCGCCTGCAGCCGCTTCTTGACCAGCTTGGCGCCCACCACGTCGTGGTGGTGGAAGGTGACCTTGCCACCGTCGGTGAACCGGCGGGTGGCCGGCTTGCCGATGTCGTGCAGCAGCGCCGCAAGTCGGCCGATCAGGTCCGGTGCGTGCCCGCGGGCGCGCTCCAGGTCGATCGACTGCTTGAGCACCGTCAGCGAGTGCTCATAGACGTCCTTGTGCCGGTGGTGCTCGTCCACCTCCAGCCGCAGCGCGGGCAGTTCGGGCAGCACGTGCTCGGCCAGCCCCGACTCGACCAGCAGATTCAGCCCGGCCCGCGGCCGGTCGGTCAGCACCAGCTTGACCAGCTCGTCGCGGACCCGCTCGGCGGAGACGATCTTGATCCGCTCCGACATCGCCAGCATCGCGGTGATCACCTCGGGGGCCGGCACGAAGTGCTCCCCGTCCGGGCGGGTCAGCTGGGACAGGAACCGGACCGCGCGCAGCATCCGCAGCGGGTCGTCGGAGAAGGACTGCTCGGCCGTGGCCGGCGTACGCAGCACTCCGGCGGCCAGGTCGGCCAGGCCCTGATACGGGTCGACGAACGTGCGCCCGGGCAACTGGATCGCCATCGCGTTGACGGTGAAGTCGCGGCGGACCAGGTCGCCGTCGATGGTGTCACCGAAGGCGACCTCCGGCTTGCGGGAGTCCTCGCGATAGACGTCGGCGCGGAAGGTGGTCACCTCGACCAGCCATGGCTCGGCGTCGGGATCGCCGGCCACCGGCACCCGGGCGCCGATGGTGCCGAACTCCTTGCCGATGTCCCAGACCGCGGCACCCTTCACCCCTCGGGTGAACTCGCGGAGCAGCCGCTCCACCTCGTCGGGGCGGGCGGAGGTGGTGAAGTCGAGGTCGTTGCCAAGCCGGCCCATCAGCGCGTCCCGGACCGATCCGCCGACCAGATAGAGCTCGTGTCCGGCCGCGTCGAACAGCTCGCCGAGGCGGTCGGCCACGGGGGCGATCCGGAGCAGCTCGGCGAGCGCGTTGGTCTGGGCGGTGGTCAGCACACCGGGTTGCACATTGGCTGGCACGGTGGACGATTCTAACTGTCGGGTGCCCCGGTTGGCTCGCCGATGAGGGGCCGGGACCGTCGCCGCCTCCCGGGTGGGACTCCGGCCGCCTCTACGATGAACGGGTGATGCCCGAGCCCCTTCCCCTCGCTGCGGTCGTTGCGCGACCTGCTCGGAGGGCGTGGGGTCGGGGTGCGGTTCCCCTCGACACGGCCACGTGGGGGGTGATGGCTTCGACAGGTTCAGCCACCGTGCGGGTGGGCTCAGCCACCATCAGGCTGGTGCTGGTGCTGCTGCTGGGTTTGGCGGGGCTGCTGGCGCCGCTGGGTACGCCGGCGCGTGCCGACGACGAGGCCCAGCCGGTGGCGATCACCATCGAGGGGATGGAGCCGGCCCTGCCGGACCGCAACGGCACGATCACCCTGCGCGGGACGGCGACCAACAACTCCGGCGAACCGCTGAGCGGGGTGCAGGCGATCTTCTGGCGGGACCAGTCGCCGATCACCGACAACAGCGCGTTCGCCTCCACCCTGGCCTCCAGCCCGACCCAACCGTGGGGGTCGCGGGTGTTCGACAAGGTGGGGGCGTACCAGGACCTGACCACCCAGCAGCGGCTGACCATCGCCCCCGGCGAATCGGTGCCCTTCCAGGTGCAGGCGCGGGTCGCCGACCTGGAACTGCCGCGCACCGCGGGGGCGTACCTGATCGGGGTGCACGTGCTGGGCCGGGTCGGCCGCAAGGCCAACGCGACCATTGGCCGGGCCCGGCTGCTGGTGCCGCTGCCGCGAGAGGGCAGCAGCGCCCAGCCGACGCCGATCCCGACGGTGACCGCGGTGCTGCTGTCCAGCCGGCCGGCGATGATCGCGCCCGGCCTGTTCGCCGACGACCACCTCAGCGAGGAGCTGTCCGCCGGCGGTCGGCTCACCCTGCTGCTGCGCGCCGCCCGGCGGCAGAACGTGTCCTATCTGGTCGACCCGTCCCTGCTCGACGAGGTGACCGCGATGGCGTCCGCCGAGGGCTATCAGGTCCAGCAGTCCGACGGCCGGACCGCACCGGGCGGCGGCAGTCAGGTGGCCCGCCGCTGGCTCGACGAGTATTCCCAGCTCAACGTGCTCGAGGGGTTCCGACTTCCCTACGGCACCCCCGATCTGTCCGCGCTGGCGCACCAGCGGATGGATGCGGTGCTGGCGCGTACGGCGGCCGCCACCGATCGGCCGAGCCGGGTCCGGGACCTGCCGCTGATCGCCTGGTCCCGCGACGGGACGGTGGCCCCGGACACCCTGCCGGTCTGGGAGAAGACCGGGGCGTCCGCGATCCTGGCCTCCAACGCGCAGACCAGCCAGGCGCTGCTGAAGGGCCCCGGACAGATCCCGCTGGTCAGCTACAACCCGAACCTGTTCAACGGCGGCCCGGGGCCGGATCCGCGCACCACCGGGGTGCACCTGCGCCAGCGACTGCTCGCCGAGAGCTATCTGGATTCGTTGAACAAGCGGGGTACGCCGAATGTGCGGGTGATCAGCACCGGCGCCCAGGCGAGCGCCGACCTGGCCTCGGATGCCCCCTGGGTGCAGCGGCAGAGCCTGCGCACCCTGATGGACGGACGCCCGGCCGAGTGGTCGGGGGAGCTGGCGTACCCGCAGTCGGCGGCCGCCGCCGAACTCAGCCCGTTGCAGGGGGCCGCGCTGACCGACCTGCAGAACTCCTACGCGGCGTACGCCGACCTGGTCGTCGACCCGGAGCCGATGAACGTGCGCGCCGACGCCGCGGTCGCCCGGGCCGCCAGCAGCTGGTGGCGTGGGGACCAGGCCGGTTTCGAGACGTTCACCCGGCCGCAGCTGCGGCAGGCCTCCGCCCTGCTCACGGGCAGCACGATCACCCTGAACGTGCAGAAATCGGTGATCATGTCGGGGCAGAGCGGCTCCTTCCCGATCACCCTGGTCAACGGGTTGAACGAGGCCGTGCACGTCACCGTGGAGTTCGACTCCGACCAGCCGCAGCGGCTCAGCATCCCGCCGCAGCGCAACATCACCATCGAACCGAACCGGTCGGTGACGGTGAACATCCAGCCCCGCGCCGCCGGAAACGGCCCGGTTCGGGTGATCGCCCAGCTGACCACCCCGAACGGGACGCCGCTGGGCCGCCGGACCGCGCTCAGCGTCGAGGCGACCAACCTCGGCTTCGTCGGTTGGATCATCGTGGTCGCCTCCGGCATCGTGCTGCTCGGGGCCACGGCGTTGCGCATCCGACAGGTACGCCGGGAGCGGCAGGCTGCGCACAGGGACCAACCGGCCCCCGAACCCGACGAGTTGACCGAGCACCGGACGCCGAAGGTGATCGAGATCGACCCCCTGCCCGAGGAGGAGGTGCCGAGTGAGCGACACCGCTGAACGCAGCGACCAGGTGGCGACCCGGCGACTCGTCTCGGCCGGGGCACTGATGGCGGGCGGGACGATGATCTCCCGGGTGCTCGGGTTCGTCCGGGTGGCGCTGCTGGCGTTCGTGCTCGGCAACGGCACCAGTCAGGCCGACGTGTACGCCGTGGCGACGATGGTGCCCACCGGGTTGTACATCCTGTTCGCCGGTGGCGCGCTGAACACCGTCCTGGTGCCCCAACTGGTGCGGGCCGCCAAGAAGGACCCCGACGGGGGTGAGGCGTACACCAACCGGATCATGACCGCCTTCTTGCTGATCGTCGCGGCGGTGACGGCGTTGGTCACGGTGGCCGCGCCCCTGGTGGCGCGGATCTATTCCGACGACTCGTGGCGCGCGCCGGACATGGTGGAGCAGTATCAGGCGCTGCTGCTGCTCACCTATCTCTGCCTGCCGGAGATCTTCTTCTATGGCGCCTTCTATCTGCTCGGGCAGGTGCTGAACGCGCGCGACCGGTTCGGGCCGATGATGTGGGCGCCGATCGCGAACAACGTGGTGCAGATCGCCGTGCTGGGGGTCTATCTGGGGATCTGGGGTACGCAGGACCGGCTGGCCTTCTCCTCGCCCCAGCTGTGGCTGCTCGGCGGCGGGCACCTGCTCGGCATCGTGTTGCAGGCCGGGGTGATGGTGTGGGCGCTGCGCCGGATCGGCTATCGCTATCGGCCCCGGTTCGACCTCAGGGGCACCGGGCTGGGGCACACCTTCCACCTCGCCAAGTGGACCCTCGGGTTCGTCCTGGTCAACCAGATCGTGCTCGCGGTGATCACCCGGCTCGCCACCTCCGCCACCTCCGGTGGGATGGGTGCCGGCGCGACGGCGTACAACAACGCCTATCTGATCTTCGTGCTGCCGCACTCGCTGATCACCGTGTCGCTGGCAACGGCCATGCTGCCGTCCGCATCCCGGCTGGCGGCCGACGGGGATCTCGGCGGGGTGGCCCGGGAGACGAGGCGGACCGTCAAGCTGACCACCACGGTGCTGCTGCCGGCCGCGGCCGCGTTCATCGCGCTCGGGCATCCGATCAGCCGACTGCTGTTCGGCCACGGGTCGGGCGCCGAGGACGCCGACTTCGTCGCCTGGACGCTGATCGCGTTCGCTATCGGGCTGGTGCCGTTCACCGTCCAGTACATCTGCCTGCGCGCGTTCTATGCCCTCGAGGACACCCGCGCCACCTTTGTCCAGCAGTGCCTGATCGCCGGGCTGAACGTCGCTCTGGCGCTGCTGCTGGTGGTGCCGCTGCACCGCGACGAATGGGTCGCCCCCGCGCTCGCCCTGTCCTATTCGCTGGCCTACCTGATCGGGGTCGCGGTCACCTATCAGCGGTTGATGAAGCGGCTGCCCGAGCTCACCCCGATGCCGGTGCTGCGGCACCTGGCCCGGGTGGGTCTGGCGGTGCTCCCCGGGGCGGTGGCGGCGTGGTACATCACCGATCGGCTGGACGGGTCGCTGCTGAAGCAGGTGCTCGGGTTGGCGGTGGCCGGGGTGGTCGCGGTGGGGTTGTTCCTGGGGTTGGCGAAGCTGCTGCGGATCACCGAGGTCACCTCGATGGTGTCGATGGTGCTGCGGCGGCGGCGTACGCCCGAGGCGGAGGGCGAGCGCCCCGCCGACGTGGGCGCCGACACCCCCGAGAACGAGGCCGTCCAGTCCGCTGAGCAGACCACCGTCCGGGCCGCCGAGACCGCGCGGGCTACGGTGCACGCCCAGGTGTCCGATGCGGCCGATCCCGCCCAGGCGGAGGAGCCGCCGGACCCGCTCCTCGACAACCTGGCGGACCAGGCGGACCTGGCCGAGGAGGATGTCGAGGACACCGCCGAGGAGGTGCATCCGATCCGAGCCCGGGCCGGACAGCAGCTCGGCAGACGGTACCGGCTCGAGGAGGTGCTGATCCGGCGGGCCAGCACGCAGACCTGGCGGGCGATCGACGAGGTGCTCTCTCGTCCGGTGCTGATCCACCTGCTGCCGCCGAACGGGGACAACGACGACCTGATGGGGATCGCCCGCAAGGCCGCGGTCGCCACCGATTCGCGGTTCCTGCGCGTGCTCGACGCCGCCTTCCCCACCGACGAGGACCACCTCCAGTCGGCGGACCCCGAGCACCCGGACGACCCGGGCGGCGCGGTCGAGCTCGGTCCCTACATCGTCTGCGAGTATGCCGCCGGCCAGTCGCTGCAGGTGCTGCTCGCCTCCGGGCCGTTGAGCGCGCTGGAGGCGGCGTGGCTGGTCCGCGAGGTCGCCGACGCGCTGAGCGGGATGCACGTGCAGGGGTTGTTCCACCAGCGCATCTCCCCCGACACGGTGATCATCACCGCCACCGGAAACGTGAAGATCGTCGGCTTCCTGCTCGAGGCGGAACTGCAGCCCAGCCACCACAAGATCGCGGCCGATGAGGAGCCGGAGACCGTCGACGTGATGGATCTCGGCCGGCTGCTCTATTGCACCCTGGTCTCCCGCTGGCCGGGCGGGCACGCCTACGGGATGGCGTCGGCACCCATCGACGCCGAGGGCCACATCCTCACCCCGCGGCAGGTGCGGGCGGGGGTGTCACCCGCCCTGGACCGGATCTGCGACCAGATCCTGTCGGATTCGCCGCGACACAAGGAGGTACCGCTGCGGACGGCGAGCGAGGTGGTGCAGGAGCTGAGCCGGGTGCTCGGTACCGCCGATGCGGCCCACGACCTGGAACGCCGGCTGCGCTATCCGGTGCCGGTGGTGCACGTGGACGAGGACGAGCCGCCGATCGCGCAGTCGCCGAGCTCGGCCTTCGCCGAGTTGGACACCGCGGCGATGCTGCGCGCCGACACCGGCGCCGCGACCGGTCCGCTCACCGATCCGGACGCGCCCACCGGGGCGTACCTGCCGATCACCCCGCAGACGCCCGACGACAACGAGCCGACCGTGGCCCGCGCCGTGCCGCAGCCGCCGGTGGCGGCCCCGCGGCGGCAGGAGAACCGGCGCTGGCTGGGCTGGCTGATCGGGCTGGTGCTGCTGGTGCTGATCGGCAGCCTGATCGCGGTGGCGTTGCGGCAGGCGCCGAGCGGTCCGGGCGCGACGGGTACGCCGAGTGCGCCGCCGCCGACCCCGACCCAGTGGCAGGTCGTGCGCGCGGCCGACTTCGACCCTCAGGGTGATGACCGGACCGAGAACCCCGCGGATGTACCGAAGGCGTACGACAACAACCCGGACACCGCCTGGCGGACGGTGAACTATCGCCAGGCCGACATGGGTGACAAGGACGGGTTGGGGATCGTGTTCGACCTCGGCGAGGTACGCCCCATCGCCCGCGCCGAGCTGGTCCTGGCCGGGGCGCCGACCGGGGTGGAGCTGCGCATCCCGGCCGACCGGCCCGAACAGGTCAGCACGGCCCCGACGGACAACGCGAACCAGTGGCGGCAGGTGGCCCGGGCGCCCGGCAGCCCGACTCAGGCCACCCTGGCCCCGACCCAGCCGGTGCGCAGCCGGTTCGTGCTGGTCTATCTGACCGAGCTGCCGCCGGACGGGTCCAACTTCCGCGGCGGGATCGCCGAGGCGAAGTTCTTCGGCTGAGCGCGACGGCGTTAGGCTGTCCCCTGACCCGCCGCCCTCCACCGACGAAGGACCACCCGTGACCGACGAGCGCACCGACCACGAGTTGCTGCGGGCGCACGTCGACGGGGACGAGGGCGCGTTCGCGATCATCGTCACCCGGCACAAGGACCGGCTGTGGGCGGTGGCGCTGCGGACGATGCGCAACCCGGAGGAGGCCGCCGACGCGCTGCAGGACGCGTACATCTCGGCGTTCCGGCGGGCGCACACCTTCCGGGGGGACGCCCAGGTGACCACCTGGCTGCACCGGGTGGTGGTTAACGCCTGCCTGGACCGGATCCGCCGCAACAAGGTACGCCGGGCCGAGCCGCTGCCCGAGGATCCTGACCGCGCGGCCGAGCTGGGCGTGGCCGACGAGTCGGACCAGCTGGAGGTCAAGGAGCGCCGGGCCGACGTGACCGCCGCGCTGGCCCAGATCAACGCCGACCAGCGGGCCGCGCTGGTGCTGGTGGACATGGAGGGCTATTCGGTCGAGGAGGCCGCCCAGATCCTGGGGTGCGCGGTCGGCACGATCAAGTCCCGGTGCTCCCGGGGCCGTGCCAAACTGGTACCCATGCTCGCCCACCTCCGTGAGGGCAGCGACTCGGGGGCGCGATGATCGGCCGTGAGGCAGATCACGGGGAACCAGGTGGCTGTCGGACTTCGTCCGATCCGCGTCGCCAGACCTGACGACCGCCCAGATCAACATGTGAGGACACGCCGTGAACGACGAAGTGAACGCATCGCCACAGATGACGTCCGCCGCCGGGCACATCTCGCTCGATGAGCTTGCTGATGCGGCCGAGCGGTTGCTCGCCGACGATCACGCCGCGCAGGTGCGCGCCCACGTGGCCGCGTGTACCCGCTGCGCCGAAGCGGAGACCGCCCTCACCCACACCCGGTCCGCCCTCACCGAGGAGCCGACCCCGGCCATGCCGGCGGCAGTGTTCGATCGGTTGAACCGGGTCGTCGAGGCCGAGGTGGAGCGGCGCCGCGCGGGTGGCAGCCAGGCGGAGGCGGACGTTGAGCAGGCTGCCCGGGCCAAGCGGTCGGTGGGCAACTTCGGTCAGCATCCCGACTTCGACCGGAAGTGGTCCCCGGAGCAGGTACGCCGCGGCGATCGGTTGTCGCGCTCGGAGTGAGGTGGGTGCGCGCCGCCCGGTGATCGGATTGTTGTCGATCGACGTTTGAACGGGGCCGGTGACAGGGCAGAATGGCGGCGAGACCCGTGCCCCAGGGAGCCCTATGAACAAGCCGCCGTCGTCCACCTCGGACCGCACCCTCTGGTGGGGTTTCGGCGTGCTCGCCGCGATGCTGGTGGCGAGCCTGATCGGGTTCGCGTGGTTGCCGCAGGCGCCGGTGGCGTCGGCGGATTCGCGCGCCGGCAACCCTGGGGTGTCCGGCCCGGGCGGTTCGGCGACGCCGCGGCGTACGCCGACACCCAGCCCGACCCCGGAACCGCCGAAGGTGACCGACCCGGCTGACGCGCCGATGTACCGGATGGAGTTGACCCTGTCCGCGTGCCCGAGCTTCACCCCGCGCAAGGGGGTCGTGCCGCGGGCCGAACTGCGGCCCTACCTGGAGTCGATCATGACGTGCCTGGTGGCCAGCCATCAGGACTCCCTGCAACGGGCCGGTCTGCCGACGGTCGCGCCGAAGCTGGCCGAGGACGACAAGGTGGGCGACTCGCCGTGCTCCGGCCCTGAGGAGCCGCCGACCGGCTGGGCGGCGCTGTACTGCTCGGGGAACAACACGATCTACTACCACCCCGAGTGGAAGCCGCAGCACGGCCCCTACGTGGGTGTGATGGCGCACGAGTATGCCCACCACCTGCAGTGGCTGACCGGGATCCTGGACGAGGTTCACGAGCGCGAGGCCAAGGCGAAGACCGAGCCGAACGGACAGATCAAGGCCAACGAGGTCTCCCGGCGGACCGAGCTGCAGGCCCAGTGCATCGCCGGTGCGGTGCTGAACGGTGGCTGGAGCCCGCTGCGGTCACGCGAGGTGTACGACGAGTTCATCGAGGGCACCAGCACGATGAACCCGGAGGGGGCGGCCACCCACGGCACCGGCCGGGCGAACAACCGCTGGATCGCGGCCGGTGGGACCAGCGCGGGTCCGACGCATTACAAGGCGTGCAACACCTTCACCGCGCCCGCCGACCAGGTCGACTGATCCCACGTTGGCTGAACCTGTCGAAGCCGTGCGTTGGCTGAGCCTGGCGAAGCCTGGCTGAGCCTGGTTGCGTCCGGTGGTTGGGGCGGAAAGGGCGTCCCGCCCACCTCGCTGGCGGTCTGGGTTTGTGCTGCCGCCGGTCTGGTCTCCAGCTCGGTACGCCCGACCACGCCCCGACGCCCTTTCCGCCTCCACCGCCTCAGCGCCCAACGTCCAGTTTCCAGGCCTACGGTGACTGAGCTTGTCGAAGCCATCTGGCCAGCGGAACGTTGGCTGAGCTTGCGAGGAAGGAGCGAGTCGAAGCCTGTCGGGAGGCTGTGACTGGAGTGGCCAAAGGTTTTCAAACTTTTTCTGCCCACACAGCCATTTCGGGCCGCTTCCGGGGTCGGACTGTCAGACCCGGCTGATGTACTTGAACCATGAGCACAGCAGCCGACACCCCCACGGTGATCACCGCGGTGTCGATGCTGCCCGAGCTCGACAACCTCGCATTGCTCACCGACGAACAAATCCTCGCGTTGCTGGACCGTGCGGACGCGATGGCCGCCGCGGTCGCCGCAGCGCGTGCGAAGGTGATCGCGGAGACCGAGCAGCGCGAAGCCGCCGAACGAACCCACCTGTGCTCCACCGCCACCTTCCTCACCCGGCAGCATCGGCACAGCAGCCGCGAGGCACGCCGGATCGTGAAGCAGGCAACGATTCTGTTCGGCCGCTTCAACCTGATCGCCGCGGCGGCGTGTGCCGGGCTGCTGTCCGACAGCCAGGTCCGCGGAATCCTCACCGGGCTGCAGAACCTCCCCGACACCCTGTCGGCCGAAGAGGTGCAGCAGGCCCAAGAGCTGATGGTCGGGTTCGCCGCCGACTTCGCCCCCGACGACCTGCGCAAACTGTCGCTGCACGTCCGCCAGACGATCGATCCCGACGGCACCGACGCCGTCGAGGCCGCCCGCCTCGAGGCCGAACGGCTGCAGGCCGAGAAGAACCGGCGGCTGTCGTTGGCGCCGGATCATCACGGCTCCTACATCCTGGCCGGCAAACTCCCCCTCGCTGATGGTGAAGAGTTGGCTGCGTTGTTGAAGGCGCACGAGTCGGCGCTGTGGCGAGTGGTCACCGAAACGGATGCGGTCGCGCCGACCCGGGCGCAGCTGCGGGCGGATGCGTTGATGATTCTGGTTCGCCGGGCCACGAAGGTCGGGGACGCACCCCGCAACGGTGGTGATCGTCCGCGGATCTCTGTGCTGGTGTCGTTGGAGACGTTGCGCACGGGTCTGGGTACGGCTCAGGTGTCGTGCGGGGAGCATCTGTCGGCGACCGAACTCCGACGGCTGGCGTGCGATGCCGACATCCTGCCGGTCGTGATGAACGGCAAAGGGGTTCCGATGGAGGTCGGCACCCCGCAGCGGCTGGTCACCCCAGAGATCCGTGCGGCATTGGTCGCGCGGGACAAGGGGTGTGTGTTCCCCGGGTGTACGCATCCGCCGGAGGACTGCGAGGCCCACCACATCCAGCCGTGGTGGGCGCTCGGCCCGACGAAACTGTGGAACCTGGTGCTGCTGTGCCCCCACCACCACCGCCAGGTCGAACCCGCCCGCGACCGACCCTGGAATGCCGACAACCCCGACCGCTGGGCCATCCGCCTCGACGAAGACGGCCTCCCCTTCGTCATCCCACCGACGTGTTTCAACGCAGACCGCACGCCACGCCGTCATGCCCGCTTCCGAATACCCCGACCCTGTGACCCCAACGCTCCCTGAGCTGAGGAGCTCCAGCGACGAGTCGAAGGGGTCCCCCTAGGCAGGCCGAGCTACTCGGGGAACGTGTGGGATCCCATCCGCAGGCCGGCCTACTCGGGGAACGTAAGGTGTGGATGCGCGAATCGGGGCATGACCGGTGAACGACTGGCGCGGCTGAGCCTGCGCTTCGACGCGGCGTACTGCATTGTGGTCGGCCTGGTGGTGGCCGCCTCGTCCTCATTCGCCTCCGCAGCCGTTGCGCTGCCCATGCCGCTGCTTGTCGGGATCGGTGGAATCACGGCGCTCTGGGGTGGTTACGTGTGCCACGCCTCGGCGACCCGACCGATCCGGGCCCGGACGCGGCTGGTCATGATCGCCGACCTGGTCGCCAGCGCCGGCCTGGCCCTGACCGGCGCCCTCGCCGGGACGACGGTGCTCACCCTGGCGACGCTCGCCCTGGCGGTGGACGTGGCCGCCTTTGCGGTCAGCCAGGGTGTCGCACTGCGCCGCCTGAGCATCGACGGCTCCCCGGGCGCGGCTTCGGCAGGCTGATCCCGAGCTACCGAGAACGAGCGCCTCGCAAGCTCGCTCAGCCAGCGTGGGGGTGGCTTCGACAGGCTCAGCCGACGTGAGGGCTCAGCCGGCGTGGGTGGGGCCGGGAGGGCGCTTGGTGGGGCTGACGGGGTCGGTGGCTTCGGCCCAGAGTTCCGCCTCCGCCTGGGCCCGGCGGTTCTGACGGACCATCAGAGCGCCGATCACTCCGATCGACCCGGCGAGCAACACGAAGACCCGTTTCATGCGTCAAGGCTACGGGGCGGGCCAAGGGCAGTCTACGGTTGGTCGCATGAACGAGGGCGCTCGCCACCTGCCGGCACGAAGACTGATCCAGGTGGCACTGACCGCCAGTTGCCTCAGCCTCACCCTGCTCACCGGCTGCGGGAAACCCCCGGTCGCCAGCACGGCCACCACTCCGCCGCCCGCGCAGTCTCCCGCTGCGCAGGCGCCGCGTGGTCCGGGGGCGGAGTCCACCCCGCACGAGCCCGGCCCGCTCGATCCGCCGACCGAGCCGCCGGAGGGGGACAAGTTCACCTTCGACCAGGCGGCCCGTTACAGCGACGGGGTGCTGGTCGAGGTCTCCACCATCACCCGGGCCAAGGCAACCCCGCAGCAGCACGGGGCCGAGGGCACCGAGGGCAGCATCGCGGTGGCCGAGATCTTGATCACCAACCAGTCCAACAAGCCCTACGACACCGCGCCGATCAAGGTCTGGGGCTATTACGGTGACGTCGGCGCCCCGAAGATTCTCGACGACAGCAAGAAACTCGGCGACTCCTTCCGCGGCGTGGTCCAGCCCGGCGGTCAGGCCAGGGCGACCATGGGGTTCGCCATCCCGTCCGAGGCGATGAACGACGTGACGATCATGATCGACGCCGGCGCCCCGGACAAGAGCGCCGTCCAGTTCAGCGGACCGGTGCCCTGACGCCGGATCAGCCCCCGGTCGCTCGCCGTTGCGCGATCGCGGCGAACCCGAACGCCGCCACCCCGTAGTCCCAGTTGGCCCCCCGGGGCACCGCCAGATAGCCGGTGCGCGGCAGCAACGGTAACGGGATGGTCGGTCCCGAGATCTCCGGCAGCAGCCAGCGCCCCTCCCGGTCCCGGTGCACCGCCGCGGTCACCGCCGTCAACGCCTGGTCGGCCGGCTCGAGGAACTCCCGCCCCAGCAGACCCAGGCGTACGCCGTCGAACCAGCCGGAGGCCGCCAGCGCGGCGGCCGACAGCTCCCGATAGGAGGGCTGACTGAGCAGGGTGTTGAACGCCCCGTCGATCCGCTGCCGCGACCGCATCGCAACCGCTGTCCGCTGCAGGATCGCCGCGATCCGCTCGGCCCGCGGATGGTCGGTGCCGATCGCCTCCACGATCATCGGCAGCGAGGCCAGCACCCACCCGTTGCCGCGCCCCCAGAACACCCCCGTTGGATAGGCGGCGCGACGCCCGGCCCACCACGCGTGCGCCCACAGGCCGGTGTCCGGGTCCTGCAGCAGCGCCGCGTACTGCTCCGGCTGCCGTGCCGCGAGCTCGACCAGATCGGACTCCCCGACGTCCCGTCCGCGGATCGCTGCGAGCACGCCGAACATCATCAGACTGTCCACCCACACCGACCGCGGATAAAGCCGCCCGATCGCGCTCGGTCCGAGGTGGTTGGTGGCGTCGTCGACCAGCCGGGGCTCATGCCGCAGATAGTGCACCACCCGCTCGGTGAGCGCCTCCAGTTCTGCCGAACCGGTCCGGCGGGCCATGGCGTGAGTGACCAGCCCCGGCGCCGCCATGTCGGACTGGTCGACCCGCGGCGGGTGATCCAGGTAGTGCCGCACCCAAGTGTTCAACCACCGTTCGAATCGCGACACCCCGGCGTACCGGTCCAGCTCGGTGAGCGCGTAGCCGAGCAACGCCGGACCCCAGGTCCACTTGCGGATCCGGCCCGCGGCCAGATCCCGGTCGGTCAGGTCCGCACACAGCGCGATCGCGGTCTCGAGCGGGTCGGGTCGGTTCACCACTGCTCCCTGGTTCGTCGGGGCCAGTCCAGTCGCAAACCCCTTCCGGCATAGGAAATTTCGATCATCTCGGGTTCCCGGGGGACGCTGCCGAAGTCGCACTCCAACCTTGGGTACGCCGTCTCCAGCGGACTTCCGTCCAGCAGGGCGGGTCCACCTCTGGCGAGGGCGAGGGTGCGCCGACCGCGGGCCGCGGCGGCCTCAGGAAGGTGCCAGGTCGCCAGTCGACGGGACAGGAGAAGCCTCCCCGCCGCGACCGATCGCGCGAACCGCGTCAACTCACCCGACTCGGCCACGTCTGAGCAGAGCACCCCCCAGCCGGTCAGCTCACCCTCCTGGATGAACTCGTTGGATCCCTGCTGGCGCAGCGGTTCCGCGGAGCGTACGCCGATCAGCGACTCCCCCTTGCGGCCGCACACCCAGTCGCCGCCGACCAGCACCTCATCGAAACGTTCGGTGGGGAACCACAGGTGGCTGAACCGCAACCGCTCCGGCTCCAGATAGCCGCGACGCCCCGCCAGGTCGTGCACCGCCAGCACCGCGTTGTCGTGGGCGATCACGTCCGGGTTGCGGCCGTTGCCCACCCAGTATGCCGGGGAGAACCCGCGCGCGGTGTCGTCGAACATGGGCGCCCCGGGGTGGGTGGCGAACACGCTGACGTCGCCCGGCAGGGTGGCCTGCCACAGGTGCTGCTGGTCCCCGAATTCCCTGGGGTGATAGCGCTGTGCGGCCGACAGCATCCAGTGCGCGGTCCGATGGGTGAACACGCACGATCGCTGGATCGCCACCCCCTGGGTGGCCGGGTTGAGCACGCGCACCAGCGCCGGCAGCAGTCCGGTGGGGGCGAGCGGGGCGAAGGGGGCCAACGCCGCGAGGAAGGAGTTGCTGCGCAGGCCCCAGCGGGTGAACAGCGCCATCGTGTCGTTGATCGACTCGGGAGTGGTGAACGCTTCCATCAACCAGAAGAACAACCCCCGTCGTTCGACGTCACCCCCGACCCGGGCGGCCACCTCGGGCAGGTCGAGTCCGTGACTGACGCGGATCTCGTGATCCGCTGTGCTGGTGGCGATCGCGCGGATCACCTCGGGCACCTGGTAGCGCTCCCGGAGGACGAAGGTGGCCGACAACCGGTTCGGGTCCGGTTCTCCCGGGCCCTTCGACAGGCCCTGGGAGCCGAAGGCGGAACCCAGGATCTCGTTCACGTCCGCGGCCGCCGGGTCACACTTCTGCGCCTCATAGCAGCGCCCCGAACTGGCGACGAATCGGCCGTCGAAACGGTGCAGCGCCAGATCCAGCAGCAACAGGTCGAGCACCATCGTCGCCTCGGATCGCAGCCACTCGTCGGGGGCGTGGTCGACCAGCAGGGACAGCGGGGTGATGTCCTCCTCATAGTAGGTGTTGGACAACCACTCGGTGAACCCGAACCGGAACCGGTCGGCGAGCCAGACCCGCAGCCGGTCGGCGCCGCGCTCGGCGCGGGTCCGCCCCAGCACCGGGAGGTTGCCGAAGACCGTGTCCGGGAACAGGTTTCCGGCCAGGTATTCACACACGGCGAAGATGCACTGGTGGTTCTCCGACCAGAAGCACATCGAGTCGTCACCGGGCTCGTCCATCCAGTACCTGAAGCCCAGGATGGTGGCGTCGACCCTTTCTCGGGTGGTGTCCGACAGCAGCTCGGGCCAGGCGTACCGGACCTTGAGCAGGGTGACCATGCGGAAGTCGGCGCAGTCGATCCGGGCGTCGACGAAGTCGCACAGGGCCAGCAATCCGGCTTCGTCGCAACGACGGCCAGCGGCCAGGTCGAGGATGCCCGGCCAGCTGGCGCCGGTCATCTTCACCGCCATTCCCGGATCGTCGCCGCCGACCGGTCGGGTGGCTGATTCCGTTGCTCCGCTGATTTTCCAGTCGCTCATCGTTGCTCCACGTTGTGGGGGTCGCCTGCACCACGGCGTCGGGACAGCTCCTCGGTCATCCGACGGCAGGTGGCGATGTCCAGCGGATAGCGCCGGGAGACGAACCAGGCCACGGACAGCAGCGAGAACACCCCGATCAGCAGGATCAGCCGAATCCCCCACACCGCCGAGCCGGGCTGCTCGGGCGGGAGCTGGCCGGCCGTCGGAACCCGGTAGTGGGTGAGGTGCAGCACCAACCCGATCACCTGGATGGTGATCGCCGCGGCGATCCCGCGGGTGAACGTCATCAGGCCCCCGAAGGAGCCCGCATCACGCAGTCCGGTGGTCAGTTCCGCGGCGTCCAGCACGTCGGGAAAGATCACCCAGCTGAGCAGTTGGGCACCGGCCATGCCGATCGCCAGCAGGGCCGCTGCGGCGTACACACCCCAGGGCGGTCCGCCGCTCGGATAGAGCGCCACCACCCAGATCGCGACCAGCGCGAGCGGCAGCCCGGTTCGATAGATCCGGTGCTTGCTGACCCGCTTCACCAACTGGTTGATGATCGGGAAGGCGAGCAGGTTCACCGCGATGAAGGTACCCAGGAAGACGGTGGCGTTGATCCCCCGCACGACGTTGGCCGAGAAGTAGAGGATCACCGCCGAGATGATGTCCATCGCGATCGCCTGACACAGGTACATCCCGAGCAGGACCCGGAACGCCGGAAGCCGAAGCGGTGCGGCGAATCCGGCGAAGAAGCGGAACTCCTGCGATCGTGGTGGCAGGGGTACCCGCTCCCGGCAGAACACGCCCACCGCCAGCACCAGCACCGTGAACACCACCCCGAAGCCACCGACCAGGGCCAGGTGCAGCCCGTGGGCCGACAACGACCCGTTCCGGTACGCCTGCACCAGCTGGGTGGCGACCAGGGTGATCGAGGCACTCGCGACGGTGGAGCAGAGCAGGCGCAGCACGTTGACCCGGTTGCGGATCGCCGGGTCGGTGGTGATCTCGGTGCTCAGCGAGGCGTACGGCACCGCGATCGTCGTCTGGATGGAGTTGTAGACGATGTAGGACCCCATCGCCCAGGCCGCCAGCCCGAGCTGCCCGGACACCGGCGGGGTCGGCCACCAGAGCAGCGCCATGCCACCGGCGAGCAACAGACCGCCGACGATGATCCACGGCCGACGGCGCCCGAGCCGGGTCCGGGTGCGGTCGCTGAGCGCCCCCGTCAGCGGGTCGTTGATCGCATCCCACAGCTTGGCGACGAGGGCGGCGGTACCGGCCAGGGCGGGGTTGAGGCCGACCACGTCGGTCAGGAAGACGAGATAGAGCACCGCGATCAGCGAGGAGGCGCCCCCGGCGAACATGTCACCGGCGGCGAACACGCCCCGCTCGAAGCGGCCCGGGCCCGGGCGGTTCACCGGTTCCACGGCTGCTCCCGGGGGCGTACGCGGGTGGTGTCGGGGTCAATCCCTTCGACAGGCTCAGGGAACGTGGGGACGGGCTCAGGAAACGTGGGGAGTGATTTGGGTTCGACGAGGATCAGGTGATCCACGCGGAATTCTTCACCGGGGCGCTGATCCCCGCCCTCGCGGCCGCGTACCCCGAGCAGCAGGCCGACCACCAGCACCGCGAGCAGCAGCGCGCCACCGAGCACGGAATCACCGGCGTTCTCCAGCACCTGCAGCTGAGCCGTGCCCGGCTGACCGGCCAGCGCGAACTGCGACACGGCCATGCCGATCAGGGTCATGTTGGCCAGCGCCAGCAGCACCCGGACGTAGTGCGGCATGGTCCGGCTGTGCCCGCGGGTGACCGCATATTCGGTGAGCTGGCGCCAGAGCAGACCGACCAACAACAGCCCGCCGCCGCCGGTGAGCTGGAAGATCGCCGCCAAGGGTTCATCCAACACATCGCGGAACTCGTGGACCCGTCCGACCAGCAGCAGCGAGGCGATCGCCAGCCCGCGATCGGCGGTCAGCCTGCGGGTGACCAGCAGCCCGATCAGCACCAGCACCGCCAGCAGCACCGAGGCGCTCACCACCTGACGGGTGTCGAAGCCGATCCGGACCCGCAGCAGCAACTGCCCGGTCATCAGGCCGATGCCGAAGACGGCGGCGAGAATCGCCGGCGCGGTACGCCCCCGCCGCGCCCACCAGACACCCAGGCCGATCGCCGCCAGCCCGCAGAACACCGCGCTCTGCGACTGGGCCCATTCCAGCGCCTGCTGCCGCACTCCGAACAACGAGAGGAACAGCGACAGGAAGAGCGTGCCGAACACCGAGGCCCCCAGGATCAGCGCCAACGGCCACGAGGTGCGCGACCAGCTGCTGCTCAGATCGTCGGCATCCGTCGGTACGCCCGGCGCCCGGCCGCCCGGTGCGAGGCGGAGCACCAGCAACCCCGTGAGCGCAGCGACGAGCACATAGCCGGTGGCCCAGGCCAACCCGGTGAGGTCCATGTTCACCTCGGTCAGCGCCAGCTGCACCTCGCGGGCGACGGCCCCCAGCACCACCGCCGACAGCAGGCTGCCGCCCACCATGGCGCGCAGCCGCGGCCTGGGATCGGGGCCGGGCACGGCCTCCCACACGCCGCGCGCGGTCCAGGTACCCAGGGCGATCGCGATCTCGGTCATCGCCGCGCCGGCGAGCAGGGCCGAGGGGGTGGTGATGATCGTCAGCAGGCTGGTCCAGTAGCCGAGCAGACCGAGCCCCCAGTTGTTCAGCGACACCCCGAAGAAGAATGGCGCCAGCAGCCGCTGCAGCAGCACCGCGCCGATCAGCAGCACCGCGACGACGAACTCCCACAGGCTGAACGGCCGCCGGCGGCGCCACAGCGCGAAGGCGAGCAGCAGCACCAACACCACCCCGGTGAGAATCAGGCCCACGCCCTGGCCACCGGGCGTACCCCCGAGCACCACCAGCAGGATCAGCCCCAGCGGCACCTGCACCCGCCAACCCGCGTGAATGGCGGCCACGTAGCCCAGACTGAGACCGACGATTGCGGCCAGGACCAGGAAGGGTGCGGTCACCCAGGGCAGCGAGAGGTCCGCGTCGGCGACCAGGTCGATCGCACGCAACCGCGGCGCCGCCAGCCCGAGCAGGGTGAGCAGGGCGTACAGTCCGACGCTGATCCCGACCAGCCAGCGGAAGCCGACCGGCCAGGGGTGGGCGCGGTTCTGCTTCAGGTGCCCCTCGCGGATGGGGTCGACGAAGGTGCGGAACAGGATGAAGCGAACCACCTGCCACAGCTTGATCAGCGTCTCCATCAGCGAATCCACCAGACGGTCAGGTCCGCATCCGGTTGGTCGATCAACCACACCCGGTCAGCACCGAAGTGCAGCCGCGCCCCGCTGGTGAGCTTCGCGTCGACGGTGATCCGGCGCAGCTCGGCGCCGGTGTTGTCCACCTGGCGCAACGCACCCGATTCCAGCACCCACCATCCGGCCCGGTCCGACACGGCGTCGAGCACCCCCGGCAGCTCGGCCACCACCTCACTGGTGGCGGTGCGCAGCAGGATCAGGCCCTTATCGGTCTGCATCGCCACGACACGCGGATCGGGACCGGGGGTCAACCGGCTGGGGCGATCGCCATAGCCGGCGATCGCGGTGCTCAGCGACTTGCCGGTGCTGGCCTCCATCAGCAGCATCGCACCGGTGGCGGTGCCCGCGAGCAGGGTGTCCCCGTCCCGGGCCAGCCCGACCAGCTCGTAACTCAGGTCGTCGTTGGTCCAACGCTGCTCACCGCTGTCGGCGGCCAGGGCGGCCAGACCGGCCCCACCCTTGCGCGCAACATAGACGGTGTCGTCCAGCACCCAGGGACGACCGGTCACTCCGTCGTCCACCTCGGCGCTCCAGATCCGGCGGCCGTTGGCGAGGTCGTACGCCTCCACGCGCCCCGACAACGTCGCCAGCACGACCCGGTCCGGGCCCAGGGCGACGGCGCCCTGGGGTGCCAGGTCGCTGATCCGGTTGGACCACAGCCGGCGCCCCGAATCGGCGTACCCGACCAGACGCCGGTCGCTGGTGGTGACCACCACGGTGTCCCCGACCGCGGTCAGCCCCTGCACCGAGCCCCCGGGCAGCCCCCACCAGGTGGCGCGCAGGGAGTCCCCGACCACGCGATGGGCGGCCACGTCCTGGGTGAGCTGACCCACCGAGAAGGCGGTACCGCTGGTGGTCACCACCGGCAACCGCTTGCGGTCCACGTCCCGGCGCCACGGCTCGGTACCACCGCCGGGCCGATCCACCAGCACCTCGGGCCTGATCACCTGGCCGCTGACCGGCTCGAACGGAGCACGCTCGCTCGTGCCGCCGACCATCGGCCAGGCACCGCTGAACTGGCGGCGCGCCTGGCCGAGGGTGGGCGTACCGTCGACGATCCCGCGGTTGGGGCACCAGGTGGCGACATCGGTCCGCCGGGTCTCCGCCGACAGCCGCAGCCGGGTCCGGGACTCCACCACCAGACAGCCGTCGCCACCCGGACGCGCCGTGGACTCGTTGTCATATTCCCCCGCACCGTCGGCGGTGACGATTCGCCCGCTCGAGGACCACCGCTTCCCCGGTGCGACGTCGTCGGGGAGCTCGATCATCGCCGGCTCCAGGGTGATCACCTCGCGGCCATAGAAGGCGTGCAGGGATACGCCCACCGAGGTGCTCGAGCGCAGCGTGACCTGGGGCAGGTCAGCTTCCTCGGAGCCGCTGGGGGTGACCACCTCGCGCAACCAGGTCGCCCGGGTGGGGGCGCCGACCGGCCGGATGGCCCTGATCACCGAGGGGGGCACCGCCAGCACCACCGCGTTGCCGTCGAGGATCCCCGACTCCGCGGAGGCGGGCACCTGGTTGGTGCCGACCCGCAGCCGCTGCGGCTGGTCGGTGTCGGCGACGAAGCGGGAGGCGCCGCTGCGGCGCAGCTCGGAGCCGGGCGTGAAGGCGAGCAGGCTGAGCGGGAGGAGGGCGCACAGCAGCAGCACCGAGAACACGCCCGCCACCCAACCCCGCATGGCAGAGACTGTAACGAGCGAGCGGCCCGGAATATCGGCGGCCACGTCACGGTTCGGTATGGTCGGCGGGGGATCCGCCGGATGACCACAGATTTGGGGAGTGACGGGACGATGACGGACGAGGTGCGCGAGATCATCATCGTGGGCAGTGGCCCGGCGGGATGGACCGCAGCGGTGTACGCCGCCCGGGCCGAGCTGCGACCGCTGGTCGTGGAGGGGGCCCTCGAGGGTGGCGGTGCGCTGATGAACACCACCGAGGTGGAGAACTTCCCCGGCTTCCCGACCGGGATCATGGGCCCGGACCTGATGACGAACATGCGCGAGCAGGCCGAGCGGTTCGGTGCGGAGATCCTCACCGAGGACGCCACCCGGCTCGACCTGACCGGCGAGGTGAAGGTGGTCGAGACCGATTCGGGCACCTACCGCGCCAAGGCGGTGGTGCTGGCCACCGGTTCCGGCTATCGCAAGCTTGGGCTGCCGGATGAGGATCGGCTCTCCGGTCGTGGCGTGTCCTGGTGCGCCACCTGCGACGGGTTCTTCTTCAAGGACAAGGACCTGGCGGTGGTCGGCGGCGGTGACTCGGCGGTCGAGGAGGCCACCTTCCTGACCCGGTTCGCCCGATCGGTGACCCTGGTGCATCGCCGCGACGAGCTGCGCGCCTCCAAGATCATGGCCGCCCGCGCGCACAAGAACCCGAAGCTGTCCTTCGCCTGGAACTCGGCGGTCACCGCGATCCACGGCGACACCTCGCTGAGTGGGGTGACGCTGACCGACACCGTGACCGGCGAGACCCGGGAGCTGCCGGTGCAGGGGCTGTTCATCGCGATCGGGCACGACCCGCGCTCGGAGCTGCTGAAGGGCCAGATCGAGCTGGACGAGAACGGCTACGTGCTCTGCGAGGGGCGGTCCACCCGGACCAACCTGGCCGGGGTGTTCGCCTGCGGCGACCTGGTCGACCACACCTATCGGCAGGCGATCACCGCCGCCGGGTCCGGCTGCGCGGCCGCCCTGGACGCCGAGCACTACCTGGCGATGATCGCCGACCAGGCCCAGCCGGAGCTGGACCGCGAGGTGGCGGTTCCCTGAGTCCGCGGCCCGATCGGGGTGGGAGCTGAGCGGGCCGGGATTGGCCCGACTTGCGGTCAAGGGGCACACTTGACAGGTCCAACAGACCCCGACCGGGAGTGAGCATGGCCGTATCCGAGGTGACCGACGGCACCTTCGACGACCTCGTGCTGCGCTCCGACCGGCCGGTCCTGGTCGACTACTGGGCGGAGTGGTGCTCACCGTGCAAGCAGTTCGCGCCGATCCTGTCCGAGTTGTCCGACAGTTTCGGCGACCGGATGGAATTTCTGCGCCTGTACACCGACGACAACCAGATCACCCCGGCCCGCTTCGAGGTGAAGGGGCTGCCCACGGTGCACATCTTTGTCGCCGGCGAGCTGGTGCACAGCCTGCAGGGCGCCCGGACCAAGTCGACGATCACCCGCGCCATCGAGGAGTACGTCTGACCCATGGCTGACGATCGAACCCCCACCGGATCCACCCCCTGGTCCCCCGGGCAGAACCCGCGCGCCCTGCAGGACACGCCGGAGCGTACGCCCGAGACCGCGGAACTGCCCGGCCTGGCCGGTGAGGACGAGCCGCAGGCGCGCAGCAACGTGCCGGTGAAGGTGATGATCATCGCCCTCGTCGCGCTGCTGGCCACGCTCGGCGTGGTCGGCTATCTGGTCACCCGCGGCACGGCCCCCACCCCGCCGGCCGCCACCCCGCTGGCACCGGAACCGACCGGCGTACCGGAACTGCCCGTCACCGCCGGCTCCTATTCCCGCGATCCGGGCAACGTGCAGGCCCCCCCGGAGTTCGGGGTCGATCGGAGCATCCAGACCACCAGCGCCAACTATCGGCAGAACGGCCAGCCGGCGCTGATCGCGGTGGCCGCCCGCCCGGTGAACGACGGGCGTACCCTGCTCACCCAGATCAAGACGAACGCGATCCGTCAGGTCGGCGACGCCTGGTGCGGCCGGATGGCGAGCAACGATCTCGACGTGTGCGTGCTGCGCCGCGGTACCACCGCTCTGCTGGTGGTCGGGCTGCGCAGCCAGCCGGTGAACGAGCTGGTCGCCGCGGGGCGGGACCTGCTGAGGGACACCAAGTAGCCCTTCGACCGGCTCAGAGAACCCTTCGATCGACTCAGGGAACGTCAGCTCTCGTTGGGCCAACCGGTGTAGGCCTCGGCGACGTAGGTCTGGCCGGCCCGGTGCCGGGTGACGTATTCCTGCTCGCCGCGGCGGCGCTGCTCGTCGAACGGGTTTGTCCCGGGCGGGGGCGTGTGCATCAGCTGGGAGAACCAGTAGGAGAAGTTCTGCGCCCGCCACACCCGCTCGATCGCGCGCCGCTGATATTCGGCGAACAGCCCGGGGTCGTCGGCCGCGACCGCCCGCTGCATCACCTCGGCCAGCACCTGCACGTCGGCCAGCGCCAGGTTGAGGCCCTTGGCTCCGGTCGGCGGCACGGTGTGCGCGGCGTCGCCGGCGAGCACCAGCCGGCCGTGGTGCATCGGCTGCTGCACGAAGCTGCGGAAGGGCAGCAGCACCCGTTCGGTGATCCGCCCGGTGATCAGCTCGAACCCGTTGCCGTTCACCCGCTTGGCGAGCTGGTCCCAGATCCGGTCCTCGGACCAGGTGTCGAGGTCGCTGTCCGGGTTGGCGGGGTCGGGCAGCGGGGTCTGCAGGTACATCCGCTGCAGGGTCTCGGTGCGCTGGCTGATCAGCGCGAACCCGTGCGGTGAGCTGGCATAGATCAGCTCCGGGGAGCTCATCGGTGCCTCGCAGCTGATCCCGTACCAGGCGTACGGGTATTCGCGGAAGAACCGTTCGGCACCCGGGATCAGGTCCCGGCAGATGCTGCGCGACCCGTCGGCGCCGACCAGGAAGTCGGCCTCGATCAGGCAGTCGTGACCGTCGGCGTCCACGAAGCGCACCTGCGGCCGCTCCCCGGACAGGTCGCACGCGGTGTCGCGTACGCCGAAGCGCACGTCCCCGCCGTCGCGGTCGCGGGCCGCGGCCAGGTCGATGAAAACGTCGGTCTGCGGATAGAGCCAGACCGAGGCGCCGACCAGCGCTCGGAAGTCGATCCGGTGACCCTCGCCGTCGATCCGCAGTTCGACCCCGTCGTGCTCGTAGCCGTCGGTGCGATAGCGCTCGGACACCTCCTCGTCGCTGAGCATCCGGACGGTGCGGTCCTCCAGGATGCCGGCGCGGTGGGTGCTCTCGATCACCGCGCGCGGGCGCAGGTCGAGGTTGATCGCCGAGATCCCGCGACGGTGCAGCTTGTGCGCGAGCATCAGCCCCGCGGGGCCGGCTCCGACGATCACGACCTGGGTGCGTTCTGGCTGCATGGTTCCTCCACTGCGCTGGGGCTCGGCACCACCCTGACACAACGCGTATGCCCAGTGGGCGGCGTCCGCGCCGGCGTACGCCCGATCGCGCTTTCTTGCTCTATCTAGACCTCGCACTAGAGTCGGCTAGCCAGCTCAATCGAACCAGTGACCCCTCTGCGCGATAGTTTTCTTATGCAAACTTTTGCGAAGGGAGACCAGATGATCGAGCGCGCGGAACTCGAGCGGGCCGGCCGGCTGATCGGGGCGGTGCGGCACGGGTTCGCCAGCAAGGTGGTGGGCCAGGAGCAGCTGAGCCGCTCTTTGCTGACCGGTCTGATGGCGGGCGGGCACATCCTGCTTGAGTCGGTGCCGGGTCTGGCGAAAACGCTCGCCGCCTCCACCCTGGCGTCCACGGTGCAGGCAGGGTTCGCGCGGATCCAGTGCACCCCCGACCTGCTGCCGTCGGACATCATCGGCACCCAGGTGTTCGACGCCCGCACCGGCGAGTTCGTCACCCAGCTCGGCCCGGTGCACCACCACTTCGTGCTGCTGGACGAGATCAACCGCTCCTCGGCCAAGACCCAGTCGGCGATGCTCGAGGCGATGCAGGAGCGGCAGACCACCATCGGCGGGGTCACCCACCGGCTGCCGGAGCCGTTCATGGTGCTGGCCACCCAGAACCCGATCGAGGAGGAGGGCACCTACGTCCTGCCTCAGGCGCAGATGGACCGGTTCCTGCTGAAGGAGATGGTCGACTATCCGCACCCGGCCGAGGAGCTGGAGGTGCTGAACCGGATCGAGTCCGGCGCCCTCGACGAGCGGGCCACCGACGCCGTCCTCGGCCCCGCCGAGGTCGGTTTCCTGCGCGAGCTGGTCGGCCGGGTCTATGTGGACCAGGCGATCAAGCGCTACATCGTGGAGCTGGTCAACGCCACCCGGCACCCGCAGCGAGTGCTCGGCGCGGAGCAGGGCGGCTATCTGGAGTTCGGCGCCTCCCCGCGCGGGGCGATCGCGATGCTGCTGGTCTCCCGGGCGCACGCACTGCTGTGCGGTCGCGACCACGTGATCCCCGACGACGTCCGGGTGATGCGGCACCAGGTGCTGCGGCACCGGTTGGTGCTCACCTTCGAGGCGGTCGCCGACCGGGTCCGTCCGGAGACCCTGGTCGACGCCCTCTTCGCCGCCGTCCCCACCCCGTGAGGTCGCCATGGCGCTGCTGACGAAGGTGAAGACGCGGATGGCGATCCACGCCCACCGCAAGGTGCGCGGGCTGCTCGACGGGGCGTACGCCTCGTTGCACTCGGGGCGCAGCATGGACTTCCACGATCTGCGCGAATACGTCGCCGGCGACGAGGTGAGGGACCTCGACTGGAAGGCGTCGGCCCGCCGCGGGGAGCTGCTGGTGCGCCGCTATGTGGCCGATCGCAAGCACACGATCAGCCTGGTCGTCTCCACCTCCCGGTCGATGGCCGGCCACGCGGATCTGCAGTCCAGCAAGCAGGAACTGGCGATCATGGTGGCCGGCATCATCGGCTGGCTGGCGGTCAAGCACGGTGACCGGGTGCTGCTGGTGGCCGGCAACTCCGCCGGCTGCCGGCTCACCCGACCGGGGTCCACCGAGATCGCCCTGGAGCGGATGTTGCAGCTGGTCCAGCAGGGGTGCACCGAGTCGGCTCCGTCGGCGGATCTGACCGGTCTGCTCGGCCACGTGGTGCGCACGGTGCGCCGCAGCACGATCCTGCTGGTGATCTGCGACGACGTCGCCCTGGACGCGGCCAGCGAACGGCAGCTGCGCCGGCTCCGCGCCCAGCACGAGGTGCTCTTCGTCACCCTCGCCGATCTCGACCCGACCGCCCCCGAGCTGCGCCAGATCTTGTTGTGGGAGGTGGATTCCGGGCAACCCGGTGTCGATTTCCTGACCGATCCCGCGCTGCACGCCGAGTTGGCCGAGGCGACCGTCGAGCGGCACCGCCAACGCCGAGAGACGTTGGACCGGCTCGGCATCGCCAGCGAGCACGTGACCGGCGCCGAGCAGGTGGTGCCGGCGGTGTTCCGGCTGTTGGAGAGGCACCGTCATGCGACCCGGTGAGGCCGAGGTGTTCGCGCCGGTGGCGTACTCCCCCCTGTGGTTGGTGCTCGGTGCCTCGCTGCTGCTGGCCGTGCTCGGCTGGCCGCTACTGGCGCTGTGGCTGACCCGTCCGCGACGGGTACGCCCGGCCGCGCCGACCCCGCCACCGGACCCGGCGGAACTGCGGAGGCGTACGCTCGCCGAAATTTCCCATGTGCACAGCGAACACGCGGCCGGTCGGATCACGGCGCGGGAGGCGCAGCAACGACTCTCGCGGGTGGTCCGACGGTTCGGCGGGCGCGCCTCGGGCGTACCCGCCGACACGATGACCCTGGCCGAGCTCGCCGCGGTGATGCAGCGGGACCCGCGACTGGCCGAGCTGACCGACTATGTGGCACTGCTGCACCCGCCGAGCTTCGCGCCGAGCGAGAGCGGGGACGTGCCGGCGGCCTGTGCCCGCGCCGAAGAACTGGTCGCCCGCTGGGCCGACCCGCATCCCGCACAGGAGGGACGACGATGAGCCTCACCCATGGGTGGATCCCGGTGCTGGTGCTGGCATTGCTGGGCGCCGGCTGGTTGTGCTGGCGCCGCCGGAGGGCCGCAACGCCCACCAGGCAGGGGATCGCGGCGGCCAACCTGGACCGGGTCCGCAGCACCCGCCGCTTCCGGGAGCTGGCCCGCGCGGCCCGTCGGCGCGCGCTGGTGCTGCTGATCGCGGCGGCCCTGCTGGTGGCCGGCGGGACGCTGGCCGCGTCCCGGCTCGCGGCGGCCAGCAGCACCGACGACCCGCAGCACCGCCGCGACATCATGCTGTGCCTGGACGTGTCGGGCTCGATGCACGATGTGGACGCGGCGATGCTGCGCTCATATGCCGATCTGGTGCGGCGGTTGCGCGGTGAGCGGATCGGGCTGACCATCTTCGACTCCACCGCGGTGTCGGTGTTTCCGCTGACCGACGACTATGAGTTCATCGAGCGGCAGCTGCGCCGGGCGGCCGAGCGGATCGACGCCTCCGACCAGGACTTCCTCACCGGCACCCGCGAGGGGAAGGGGTCCTCGCTGATCGGCGACGGGGTGATGTCCTGCCTGGACCGGTTCGACCGGGGCGATCAGAGTCGTTCCCGGACGATGATCCTGGCCACCGACAACGACCTCTCCGGAACCCCGCTGTTCCCGCTCAGCCAGGCGTTCGACCGGGCCGTCGAACGCGGCGTGGTGGTGCACGGGATCGCCGACGCCGACTCCCCCGACGTGGCCGCCCTGCGGGTCCAGTCCCAGCGCACCGGTGGGCAGATCTTCCTGCTGGGTGACGAACCCGGCAGTGCGGCGGTGGTGGACGCGATCAACTCCGGTGACGCCAGCCGCACCGACGGACTCCCCCGCGCCCGGGTCGCCGATCTACCGCTACCGGGGGGAATCCTGCTGGCGTTGGGATTGACGGGCCTGCTGGTGGCCACCGCCGAACGCCGATCGCTCGGGAAACGAAAGGGGGAGCGATGAGTGTGCATCCGATCTGGCCGGTGCTGGTGGTCGGACTGGTGGGCACCGGATGGGCCCTGTGGCGGCTGCGCAGAACCCGTGACCGGGCCGGGTGGCGGCGGCTCGGCCTGGCCGTGCTGGTGCTGCTGATCGGCGTACGCCCGGTCGTGGGCTCCGCCGCCGGCGAGGCCGCCGCGAGCACCGCCGACGTGGTGATCGTGATCGACCGCACCACGTCGATGGGGGCCCTGGACCACGCCGATGGCAAGCCGCGGATGGACGGCGTACGCTCCGACGTTCGCGCCGTGGTGAAACGGTTTCCGGGCGCGCGCTTCGCGCTGGTCACCTTCGACAGCGGTGCGCGGGTGGAGATGCCGCTGAGCAGCGACGCGGGGGCGGTGGTCACCCTCGCCGACACCATCATCGTGCAGAACTACACCTATTCCGCCGGCAGCAGCATCTCCCGCCCGGTGGAGCTGTTGACCGGAATGCTCGCCCAGGCACAGAAAGCCGCACCGGAGCGGCAGCGCTACGTGGTCTATCTGGGCGACGGCGAACAGACCAGCGACGAGACACCGGGTTCGTTCGCCGAGCTGAAACCTTTTCTGGCCGGTGGGGTCGTGCTGGGTTATGGCACCGTCGCCGGCGGCCGGATGCCGACCGGCTATGGGCGCGACAACTTCGTCTACGACCCCGCCGGGCACGGCGACGCGCTGTCGAAGATCGACGAGGGCAACCTGCGCACCATCGCCGACCAGCTCGGCGTTGGCTATCAGCACCGCACCGGCGACACCTCTGCCCTGCAGCTGAACCCGAAACGCACCGCGCTCGGGCTCGGCGACGGGCGGGTGCACTCCGGGGTGGAGACCTATTGGGTGTTCGCGCTCGGCCTGCTCGGCCTGGCGCTGTGGGAGCTGTGGCGCAGCGCCACGGCCTACGCCCGACTGCGGGAGGAGCTGCGATGACCAGGCGCCGACGACTGCTGCTGCTCAGCGCACCGGTGTGGTTGCTGGTGCTGCTGGTGTCGGTCAAGCTGCTCACCATGTCGCTGGACAACCAGACCGGGCGACGGGCGTACGCCGCCGGTGAGCACGAAACCGCAGCCTCCGCGTTCGACCGGACCAAGGTGGTCAACCTGGCGGAGCCGTGGGTCGCGCCCTACAACCGCGGCACCACCGCCTATCAGCAGCGACACTTCGACCTGGCCCGCGACGACCTGACCGAGGCGCTGCGGCTGGTGCCGGCCCAGCACGACTGCCGGGTGCGGCTCAACCTGGTCGCCACCCACGAGGCGATCGCCGACGGGCTGGCGGCGACCGGACAGCACCAGGCGGCGCGGCAGGCGTACGAACAGGGGTTGAGCGTGCTGCGGGCCGGCCGCTGCGCGGACCGACAGCCCACCCCGTCGTCGACGCCCACGAAGTCGCCCTCGGCGTCCCCCTCGAAGACGCCGTCGAGGACCCCGTCACCCTCGCCCTCGGCCAGTCCCAGTCCCGGCGGATCTCCCACCCCGCAACAGAACGAGCCCAACGAGGAGCAGCGCCGCGAGCAGGAGAAGCAGCGCGCCGACGAGGCCGATCCGCGGATGGAGCAGAAGCGCCAGGAACAGCAGCGTCAGGAGGGCCGGGCCAGCAACCGGCCGAGCTACACCCCGCGGCCGGAGCCGACACAGAGCCAGGATCCGCGCGACAGCGAGAGCCGCAGCCAGGAGCTGGATCAGCGCAACAGCGACGCCCGCAAGGAGCGGCAGAAGGACCAGGATCGGGAGCAGCGGCCGAAGGGTCCCGACGTCAAGAAGCCGTGGTGAGACTCAGTTGGCCGCGGCGACCGCATCGGGATGGTCGGCGATGTACTGCTCGATGATCTCGTCCATCCCCGCGTCCGGCTGCAGACCGAGGGCCGCCGAGCGGGAGTTGTCCACCCCGCGCGGCCAGGTCTGCACGAGCGCCTCGATCACCGGATCCGGTTGCAGGGTGACCCGATCCGCGACCTCGTCGCCGGCGATCCGGCGCAGGGCGGTGAGCATCTCGCCGACGGTCACCGCGATACCGGGCAGGTTCACCGGAAGCCGTCCGGTGAGTTGTCCGGGCTCGGTGCCGCGGGTCGCCTCGGCGACGGCGAGGATTCCTTCGACGGTACGCCTCGGCGAGGCGAGCAGCACCCTCAGGCCGGGGTCGACCGGGCAGGTGGCGGGCTCCCCCGCGAGGGGTTCGCGGATGATCCCGGACAGGAAGCTGGAGGCGGCGGCGTTGGGACGACCCGGGCGTACGCTCACTGTCATCAACCGGGCCACCCGAGCGTCCACGAACCCCTTGCGAGTGCAGTCGGCGACCAGGTTTTCGCAGATGAACTTCTGGATCCCGTAGCTGCCCTGGGGCAGCGGCAGCACCGACTCGCTGATCACCTCGGGCAGCGGTAGCGCGTCGTCGCCGCCGTAGACGGCCAGCGAGGAGGAGAAGAACAGCCGTACCAGCGGACCGCCGCCCTCGTGCTGGGCCCGGCACGCGTCGAGCACGGCGCGGGTGACGTCGACGTTGGCGCGCATGCCGAGGTCGAAGTCGCGCTCGCACTCACCGGAGACCGCGGCCGCCAGGTGCAGCAGGACGTCGACCGGTTCGGCGAACAGTTCGGGCAGGGTGTCGGCCAGATCGCCGCCCACCGAGGACACCCGCTGCTCGCCGGCGAACGGGGAGAGCTCCGGCACGAACCGGTCGGCGAGCAGCACCTGGTCGATCGCGCGGCCGTCGAACTGGCCGCGGTCCAACAGTTCCCGGGCGACGGCGCTGCCGAGGAACCCGTGACCGCCGGTGATCACGATGCGCATGGAGTCAGCCTAGGTGGCTTCGACAGGCTGAGCCACCGTTACCGCGTCAGCCAGCCGTGCGGCGGGAGCGGGGGCGATCGACCAGGGCGGTGACGAGGCCGGAGACGAGGCTGATCACGATGGCACCGAACACGGCGGCCCAGAAGCCGGACACATGGAAGCCGAGACCGAGGTTGCCGGCCAGCCAGGAGGTGAGCAGCAGCATCAGCGCGTTCACCACGAGCAGGAACAGTCCGAGGGTGAGCCAGATCAGGCAGCCGGTGAAGAACTCGACGATCGGCTTCACGAACGCGTTGACCAACCCGATGATCACCGCGACGGCGAGCACGGTGCCGATCAGGGCGGGGGTGCTGCTGCCGCGTACGTCGATCCCGGGGACGAGGAGGGCGGCGACGGCGACGGCGAGGGCGGTGGCGATGACTCGAATGGCGGTACGCATGCCTCCAGCCTGCGTGGTGAACCGCTTGCGCCCAATCGGGAACCGCCCGGGTCCGTCCCTGAGGTGGGCAACCCCTCAGTCGGACAGGGTGGCGGCAGCGCGGCGGACCAGGTCGACCGCCGGCCGATGGTCACCGCGCCGTCACGCCAGCACCAGTCGGCTGGGCGGCAGGTCGAGGACCGGCACCGCAACGATCCCGGGCCGGGACAGGAAGGGGGCGCTACCGGCGGCCACCAGACACACTCCGACCCCCGCTGTCACCCCCTCGGCGGTTGCCTCGATGCTGGAGACGACCCCGCCGATCCGCGCCGGACGGGTACGCCGATCGGTCGCCAACCAGAAGTCCCGCAGCGGGCCGGCGCTCTCCGGCAGGGCCAGGAACGCCTCGTCCTCGATCTGGGCCCAGGTGAGCTCGGTGGCGGTGGACAGCGGGTGGTTGCGGCACAGTTCACCGGAAACCTGACCGCGACCGAGATCGAGCTGGGTGACGCCACCGTGCGGGAACTGGACGAACTGAGCCGCGTCGAGCTTGGTCTCCCGCACGACTTCATCCGTAGCTCGGACTGGGCCAACGGGGGCCTGCGCGACCGGATCCGCCTGCCAACCGGCCGGCGGGAGGTGGGCTGATCCCGGCGCCGCCAAGTCGGCCGCGCTCCCTTGACCGGTCGGGCCGGCAGGACGACGATCGACCCATGACCGCCACCGGCACACCCGAGTTGTCCACGATCCTCGCCCAGGCCCCCAAACCGGTGGCCGATCCCGGCCGGCGGGCCGAGATCCGGGAACTGCGGGAGCGGCAGGGTCGGCGTACCGTCGCCCTCGACGACGACCCGACCGGGTCGCAGAGCGTGCACGGTGTCGAGGTGGTCACCGTGCTCGAACGAGGCGAGTACGCCGCAGCCCTCACCGAGCCGGGGGCGACCGCGTTCCTGCTGACCAACTCGCGCAGCCTGCCGCGCAACGTGGCCGAATCGCAGAACTTCAAGCTGGGTGAGGGAATCTTCGCCCTGGCGATGCAGGGCGACTGGCCGGTGGACGTGGTCAGTCGCAGCGACTCGACCCTGCGCGGGCACGTGCTGACCGAGGTGAACGCCCTGGACCGGGCGCGCGCCGAGGCGTACGGGAGCGGGTTCGACGGGGTGCTGCTCGTGCCGACCTATCTGGAGGCGGGGCGGTTCACCGCGGGTGACGTGCACTGGGCGATGGTCGGCGGAAACCCCGTCCCGGTTGGGGAAACCGAGTTCGCCCGGGACAAGACGTTCGGTTATCGCTCCTCCAGCCTGGTCGACTTCCTGGCCGAGGTGAGTGGCGGTGAGCTGGGCGGGGACCGAGTGCGGTCGTTGTCGCTGGAGTTGATCCGCTCCGGTGGGGTGGACGCTGTCGCCGACGCCCTGCGCTCGACTGCTGAGCCTGTCGAAGGGCCACGTCCTGAGCCTGTCGAAGGGCCGACCTGGTTCGTGGTGAACGCCACCGACTATGCCGACCTGGAGACCGTGGCGCTGGCGGTGCACCGGGTGCAGGCCGAGGGGCGCAGCTTCCTGTCCCGGTCCGGCCCGAGCTTCGTCCGGGCACTGAGCGGCATCGAACCGCGCGAGGTGCTCACCGCCGAGGACATCTGGCCCGACGGGCGGACCGGCGGCGGTCACGGCCTGCTCGTCGTCGGCTCGCACGTCGGGCTGACCGGCCAGCAGCTGGCGAAGGCGCGGGCCCGCGGCGGACTGGTCGAGGTGGAGCTGTCGGTCCCCGAGCTGCTCGGCGACGACGCGACCGCCCACGTGCAGGCGACCGCCGGCCTGGTCACCCGGGCGCTGCAGCACAGCGACGTGCTGCTGCTGACCAGCCGGGAGGTGATCTCCACCGACGATCGCGAGGAGTCGCTGGCGATCGCCCGGACGGTCTCCCAGGCGATCGTCGACGTCGTGCAGCAGGTACGCCGGGCCGAACCCGCCTGGGTGGTCGCCAAGGGCGGGATCACCTCCCACGACGTGGCGGTCAGGGGACTGGGCATTCGCCGGGGAATCGTGCTGGGGCAGCTTTTCCAGGGGATGGTGTCGGTGTTGCGTGCGGTGGATGCACCACAGGAGGTGGTCGGCGTGCCCTATGTGGTGTTCGCCGGAAACGTGGGTGATGAGAACGCACTCGCAGATGTGCTGCGCAGGTTCAGCCAGACGACGGAGCAGGGAGGCAAGTGATGAGCCAGCCGCGAATCGGTTGGATCGGGCTGGGCGCGATGGGCGGTCCGATGGCCGAACAGCTTGCCCGCAACGGGTTTGCGGTGACCGGCTTCGACCCTGCCGTCCGCGGCCGCGACGGCGTTTCCGACGCGGCGGATGCGGCCGCCGCGGTCACCGACGCCGAGGTGGTCGGACTGATGGTCGCCACCCCGGCCCAGGTGCACGCGGTGCTCGATCAGGTGATCGACACGCTCGCCCCCGGCACGGTGGTGGTCGTGTTCGCCACCATCGGCACCGAGGCCGCCGAGCAGGTCGCCGCCCGGCTGGCCGAGCGCGACCTGGCGATGGTGGACGCCCCGGTCTCCGGTGGGTCGGTGCGGGCCGGCACCGGTGAGCTGCTGCTGATGGTCGGCGGCGACCCGGTGGCGCTCGAGCGGGCTCGGCCGATGCTGGCTGCGCTCGGCACGGTGCACGTGGTCGGGCCGCAGTCCAGCGACGGGCAGCGGCTCAAGCTGGTCAACCAGCTGCTCTGCGGCGTACACGTCGCGGTGGCCGGGGAGGCGTTGGCGTACGCCGAGGCGATGGGCCTGGATCCGCGGGTGTGCTGGGAGGTACTGCGCGGCGGTGCGGCCCAGTCGTTCATGTTCGCCGACCGGGGCGCGCGCATGCTGGACTATCCGGAGGTGCCGGTCTCCTCGGCGGTGGACATCATCGCCAAGGATCTGGGGCTGGTCGCCGACGCCGCGGCGGGAGTCAACCAGCCGGTTCCGCTGGCGGCGGCGGCCCTGGACCTGTTCCGCTCCGGACAGGCCGAGGGGCTGGGGCGTACCGACGATTCGGCGATGGTGGAGGTGGCCCGCCGCGCCCGGACGGCCGGCGAACCGGCGCCGCCTGCCTAGCCTCCTCAGACGCCGTAGGGGCAACCGGGCTCGGGTGGGCGGGTCAGGGTGTCCGTCACGCCGCGGCGGCCTGCCCGAGCCGGGCGGACTCCAGCAGCAGCATCTCGCGGTGCGCCGCGAACAGGGCCGCGCGCTGCGACGGGTCGGCGGCGAGGAACTGTCTGATCTGGGCGAGGGAGAGCCCGGCGCGCTGAGCCCGCTGCACTTCCGCGGCCAGCGCCAGATCGGTGTCGCGGTAGCGCCGGTGGCCGAGCCCGTCCCGCGCGGGCACGAGCACGCCCTCGTCCTCCCAGTGCCGCAGCACGTGCGCGGCCACACCGAGCTCGCGGGCCGCCTGGCCGACGGTCTTGCCTCCAGGTCGACCTGAGGGCTCGTCGTCGTTGGCATGCGGATACACAGCAACTGCAGGCGTTGGGTGTCGACCCGCGTCCGGTGACCGACCTCGCGCTGACCCATCTCGACGTCGACCATGTCGGCGGGATCGTGGATTCCCCGTCGGCCAAGGTGCACCTCTCCGCGACCCAGCTGTCGCTGATCACCCCGGCGCTGCGGCGTGACCTGCTGGACCGACTGCACCCCGCTCAGTGGGACCACGGCCCTCGCTGGACGCCGCACGTGCTGTCCGAGGCGTACGCCGGGCGGCCGACGGCCCGGATCGCCGACGGGGTCCGGCTGGCTGCCCTGGACGGCCACCTGAGCGGGCACTGCGGCGTGGTCATCGAGCGGCCCGGACGCGGCGAGCTGATCCACGCCGGGGACGCCATCTTCAGTTCGCGCACCGTGTCCGGCCGCCCGGCACCGCCGGGGCTGGCGTTGTTCGAACGTCACCTGCGCACCGAACGGGCGGCCTGGGCGGACAGCCGGCGCTGGCTGCGGGAGCGCCACGCGCAGGGGTGCGAGATCGTGTCCGCCCACGAGCCGGGTCCCGGACCCGGTTGACGGTCGCGGCGGTCAGCTCAGCCGACAGGCGTACGCCGACGGTTCACCAACCAGACCGCGCCGGCCGCGACCAGCAGTCCGCCGCCGAGCCCGCCGACGCCGAGGGCGATCCAGCGGCGCAGCGGCAGCTGACCGGAATCCACGCCGCGGATCTGCTCGCCCCCGAAGTCGGGGACGCCGGTGACCTCGCCACCGACGCGCGTGGTCAGCGTGTAGTCGACCCGCAGCGGGCCGGCCAGCCTGTCCGGGGACAACCAGAGCGCCACCAGATAGCGGCCGGCGAGGAAGGGTTTGCTGCCACTGCGCGAATAGGCGCGCAGTGCCACCGGTTCGGTGACGGCGTCGAAGGTGTCGGCGTCTCCGGTGAGCGTGGACACGGTTTCCTCGGCCTCGCCCAGGTCGGGTCCGAGCACCCCGATCCCGAACTGCGGTCGCTGGTCGGACACGGCCGCGACGGCCTCCGACGGCGCGATCTGGGCCTGCACCTGCAACCACTGGCCCCAGTCGACCGGGACGCTGAACACGTGCACGGTTCCCGAGTCGAGGGAGAGGCGATAGCTGCGGGTCGACTGGATCGAGGCGGGTGCGGTCAACGTGCCGGGGGTCACCCTGCCCTGTTCACCGGTCGGCAGCTCCTGGGTCTTCGGCGGCGGCAGGGTGGCCGGCAGGTCGTTCAGGTTGCGCACCTCGGGCACCTCCAGGACCCGGACCAGGGCGGGCGCCGGTTCGTTGTTGCGGGGCATGTCGGTCAGGTCGGCACGCTGCACCTGGACGAGCATCCCCGGCTCGGGGGGACAGCCGTCCAACGCGTCTCCGCTGACCCCGATCACCGCGCCACCGCGGGAGGGTCCGAAGTTGCTGTTGTGCAGGCAGGTGCGGTTCTGGGCGCGGCTGGTCTGGATCGAGAAGCCGTCGTGCGCCATTCCCGGCGGCTGCATCGCCGCCCCGACGATCAGTCGGCCGCTCGGCGTGGTGCGGTTGGCCCGGAAGTAGCGGTTCCGGTCGATCCGGTCACGGGCGTTGCCGAGGGTGGTGGTGCTGTCCCCGAGCGGGAGCGGTTCGGCCGCGGCCGGATCGGTGGACCCGGCGACCTGCCCCGGCGCGGCGGCCGCCACCGGTGCCCCGCCGAGGGCACCGCCGAGCAGCAGTCCGGCCGCCGTCGCCGTCGCAAGCACCCGGCGTACCGACCGGACGCGGCGACCGGGGGCTGGTCCGGCTGGTGCGGGAGTCACCGCGCCATTGTTCCGCAGCAGCCGGTGGATTCGGGCTCGCGGCTGGCATGCTGGCGGACATGGGTGAAGTGTTCGGCGGGCGATTCGAGCTGGTCGACCCCATCGGCGCGGGCGGCGCCGGCAGTGTCTGGCGGGTCTGGGACTGGAAGCGGTCGCAATATTGCGCAGCGAAGGTGATGAAGCAGTCCGACTCCACCGCCCTGCTGCGGTTCATCCGGGAGACCGGGACCCGGATTGATCACCCCCACGTGGGCGCTCCGACCTCCTGGGTCGGTGAGGACGATCGGGTGCTGTTCACCATGGACCTGGTCACCGGCGGCTCGGTGGCGACCATGATCAACGACTATGGTCGACTGCCCGACTGGTTTTCCATGATCATCACGGACCAGTTGCTCGAGGCGCTCGCCTCGGTGCACGCGTCGGGGCTGATCCATCGGGATGTGAAGCCGGCCAACCTGCTGCTCGAGGCGACCGGGACGGGCCTGCCGCGGGTCCGGCTCGCGGACTTCGGGATCGCCGCCCGCGGTGACGACCCGCGACTCACCCACACCACCGAGGTTGTCGGTACGCCGGGGTACATGTCCCCGCTGGCGCGGATGGGCGTCGATCCCGAACCTGCCCAGGACCTGTACGCCGCAGCGATGGTGCTGGCGGAGATGCTGACCGGTCGCCGGCCGACCGAGACGGAGCCGCCGTTCGACCTGTCCGATGTGGACTGCGCGCCGGAGCTGGTGACGCTGACCGAGCGGATGGCCGCCGACTCCGGGCACGGGTTCGACAGCGCCGAAGCGGCCCGGGCGTCGCTGCGCGGTGTGGTGGCTCGGCACGGCGCCGGTGACGAACCGGTCGAGGTGTTCGACCAGGTCGGCCCACTGCCCCCGGACTGGGGCCCGCACGGTCCACTGTCGCGCGACGGTCAGACACCCGCGGGTGGGTGGGCGCCGGGTACCCCGATCACCGGTCCGCAGCCGGTGCTCGCCGGGTCGCCGGTGAGTCAGCCGTACGCGCCCACGGGGGCGCACCCGTGGACTCCGGCCGGGTCGGCGCCCGGACCGGTGCAGCAGGGTACGCCGGGGCGTACCGCGGCGGGAGCGGGACTGGCCGCGCGGCGGCGTACGCCCCGCTCGGTCTGGGTGTTGGGAATCGCCGGACTCATCTGTCTGCTGGTGGCCCTGGGCCTTGCTATCTTCTGAGCCGATGTTTGCGTCCGCAAAATGTGGGAGGGCCGATGCAGCGTGGTGAGGCCGAGGTGTCGCAGACGCGTGCCCGGCAGATCGAGCTCTATGGTGAGCCGCTCCAGGACGTGCTCGGTCGTTGCTCCCGCTCGTTGCACCTGACCCAGGCGCGCATGTCCGAGCTGCTCGGCATCTCGGCGCCCATGCTTTCGCAGCTGATCAACGGGCATCGGATCAAGATCGGCAACCCCGCCGCCGCCCAACGGCTGCAGTGGATGATCCGGATCGCCCAGCAGGTCGACCAGGGCGTCACCGCTCTGCCGGCCGCGCTGGAGGAACTGCACCGCAACGCCAAGGCCTCCGATGTGCTCAACGCCCCGCCCAGCGGGACCGCCCGGCGTACCCGACACCTCGCCACCGAGATCCAGGAGGTGTGCCGGCAGACCGCCGCCGCCACCGATTTCGTCGGTGCGGCGGAACTGGTCCGGGAGCGTTATCCGGAGATCGCGGAGTTTCTGCTGATCTATGGCGCGGAGCGCGCCGATCGCGCGATGCGGCACACCGACCAGGTCCTGCGAGGCTGAGTCGAGTCCCGCATTCCCTGTGTGGGTGTGATTTCTCACGTTTCCTTAGACCCGGCTGAGCAGCGCCTCAAAGCATCCGCCGGGGTGTGGACAGGTGACTGGTGGGCGTGGATATAGTCAAATCCACTGCAAGGTATGTACGACTCCCGGCCAGAATCAGCCCCACGTGAGGAGCATCATGACCAGCGAAAACCACCACAACGACATCGATTCCCTGCTCAACGCCACCGTCTATGACAAGGACGGCGACAAGGTGGGTGGTGTCGGCCAGCTCTATCTCGACGACGACACGGGGCGTCCCAGCTGGGTGACCGTCTCGACCGGCCTGTTCGGAACCAAGGAGACCTTCGTTCCGCTGCAGGACGCGACCTACACCGACGGCGAGATCCGGGTCCCGTATGACAAGGCGCGGATCAAGGACGCCCCGAACCTCGATGTGGATGAGCACCTGACCCCCTCGGCCGAGGCGAAGTTGTACAGCTTCTATGGCGTGCAGGAGCGGAACCGCGAGAAGTCGGCCCAGAGCGAGGAGCAGCAGCGGCTGCGTCGCCACGACCGCCACGGCGGGACGGGTGCCGCGGCCGGAGCCGCGGGTGCGGCCGGTGCTGCTGGTGCTGCGGCGGGTCACCATGATCGTGATCATGACGGGCACCGCGATGGCGGGATGAAGGAGCGCCTCGACCGCGACAACGACGGCCGCCTCGACTCCGACGACCTTCGCGGCCGCGACCGCGATCATGACGGGCACCGCGATGGCGGGATGAAGGTCGACCGCGACAACGACGGCCGCCTCGACTCCGACGATCTCCGCGGCCGCGACCGCGATCATGGGGGCCTCGGACACCAGGGCGACGCCCAGGGGTACGGCAACGCCGGCCAGCAGGGCGGCCTCGGACACCAGGGTGACGCCCAGGGGTACGGCGACGGCGGTCACCAGGGCGGCCTCGGACACGGTGGCGACGCGCAGGGCTACGGCGGCCAGGGTCAGCAGCACGGCGGCCACGGTGCGGCCGGGGCCGCTGCCGGTGCCGCTGGTGCCGCTGGTGCCCCCGGCCTGGGAGCTGCCGCCGCCGGCGCGGCTCACCACGGCCAGCAGGGACAGCACGGTCAGCAGGGCATGGGCCAGCAGGGCATGGGCCAGCAGGGCATGGGCCAGCAGGGCGGCATGGGTCAGCAGGGTTACGAGCAGGGCGGCATGGGCCAGCAGGGCGGCATGGGTCAGCAGGGCGGCATGGGTCAGCAGGGCGGCATGGGTCAGCAGGGTTACGAGCAGGGCGGCATGGGCCAGCAGGGCATGCAGCAGCCCGGGATGGGTCAGCAGCAGCCCGGGATGGGTCAGCAACAGCCCGGGATGGGTCAGCAGCAGCCCGGGATGGGTCAGCAGCAGCCCGGGATGGGTCAGCAGCAGCCCGGGATGGGTCAGCAGGGTGTCGGCCAGCAGGGCTACGAGCAGGGCGGCATGGGCCACCAGCAGCAGGGCGGCGTCGGCCAGCAGGGCATGCAGCAGGGCGGCATGGGCGGCGCGGCAGGCCAGCAGGGCATGGGCCAGCAGGGTCAGCAGGGTGGCCTGCAGGGCCGGATGGACCGCGACGGCGACGGCCGCCTCGACGCCGGTGACCTGACCGGCCAGCATGGCCAGCAGGGCCAGGGCGAGCAGGGCGACAAGCACGGTCTCGGTGGCACTCCGGTCAGCGACATGGGCCCCGGTGGCCAGGGCGGCCAGGGTGGTCAGGGCGGCCTGAAGGGCAAGCTGGACCGTGACGGTGACGGCCAGATCCGCGACGACCTGCCCGGCGGCGGTCGCTGAGCCGCAGACCCGGCGTACACCTCGAACGCCCCGGTGCCCACCGCACCGGGGCGTTCGTCGTCTCCGGATGATCGCCTGACAGACTCTCGCCATGGAAGCGCGGGAGTTCTGGAGTTTCGTCGACCGAGCGAGCACCCGGCTGGCCGACCAGGGTGACGCGACCGACCCGACCGCCACCCGGCTGTTGCTCACCCTCAACCGCGCCTCGGCGGTGATCACCTATGACCTGGAGTCGTCCATCCACCGGCCGCGCGGCCGCTCCTGGGCCGCGTTCCGACTGATGTTCGTGCTCTGGCTCGCCGGGCCGCTGGAGTCGAAGCGGGCCGCCGAGCTGACCGGGCAGAGCCGGGCCGCCACCTCGAACCTGACCACCCCGCTGGAGGCGGCCGGAGTACTCACCCGCAAGACCGATAACCATGATCGCCGATCGGTGACGCTGACGCTGACCGAGGCCGGCCGGGCCGAGATCACCGAGCTGTTCGCCGAGCACCACCGGCGCGAGCAGCAGTGGGCGCAGGCGCTGACCCCCTGGGAACGCGAGACCCTGACCGGGCTGCTGGAGAAGTTGATCATGAGGACCGACATCACCATCCGTGGCCGGACCTGACTCGGACCGCTGACAAGTTGTGTGATCGGCGCTACACTTTGATACATTGATGTATTAACTGGTCGAAGGGGAGGACCGATGGCGTACTACCGCAGCGTGGGCAGCATCCCGCCCAAGCGACACACCCAGCACCGGAACCCTTCGACGGACGGGCTCTACTACGAGGAGTTGATGGGTGAGGAGGGGTTCTCCTCGGACTCCTCGCTGCTCTATCACCGCGAGATCCCCTCGGCCATCGTCACCGTGAAGAAGTGGGAGCTGCCCGATCAGCAGACCCGCCCCAACGATCCGCTGCTACCGCGGCACTTCACGCTGCACGCCCTGTTCACCGAGGACACCTGGTCCGAGACCGACGTGGTCACCGGGCGTCGGCTGCTGCTCGGCAACGGTGACGTACGCCTGGCCTACGTGGTCGCGCGGGCCGAGAGCCCGCTGTACAAGAACGCGGCCGGTGACGAGCTGGTCTACATCGAGTCCGGGGAGGCCCGGCTGGAGACCGTGTTCGGCGTCCTGGACGTGGTCGAACACGACTACGTGTTGATCCCCCGCAGCACGATCCACCGATGGCTGCCCCGGGGTGCCGAGCCGCTGCGGGCGTACATCGTCGAGGCGAACAGCCACATCGCACCGCCGAAGCGGTTCCTCTCCCGCTATGGGCAGTTCCTCGAGCACGCGCCCTATTGCGAGCGCGACCTGCACGGGCCGAGCGAACCGTTCGAGATGACCGGGACCGACGTGTCGGTGCTGGTCAAGCATCACGGCCCGGGTGGGCGGATGGCGGGCACCGAGATGGTGCACGCGACCCACCCGTTCGACGTGGTCGGCTGGGACGGATGCCTGTATCCGTGGCGATTCAGCGTGGACGACTATGAGCCGCTGACCGGGCGGGTGCACCAGCCGCCGCCGAGCCACCAGGTGTTTGAGGGGCACAACTTCGTCATCTGCAACTTCGTGCCGCGCAAGGTCGACTATCACAAGCTGGCGATCCCGGTGCCCTACTATCACGCGAACGTCGACTCCGACGAGGTGATGTTCTATTGCGGCGGGGATTACGAAGCACGCAAGGGATCCGGGATCGGTCAGGGGTCGATCTCGCTGCATCCGGCCGGTCACGTGCACGGCCCGCAGCCGGGGGCGTACGAGCGCTCCATCGGGGTGGAGTTCTTCGACGAGCTGGCGGTGATGGTGGACACCTTCCGCCCGCTCGAGCTCGGCGAGGGTGCCGCTGGCTGCGAGGACGAGGCCTACGCGGGGAGCTGGAATGCCAACCGCCGCTGACCCGCAGCTGTTCCGCGGGATGCTGGACGACGCGGCAATTTTCCCACCAGGGTTGAAACCGCTGGAACAAGCGGTCCCCGCTCACCGGAACCACCGACGCTCGAAGTATCGCGAGCTGGTTGGTCCGCTGGTGCTCACGAGCGCGGCGTTGGATGAGCTGCCGCGGCTCACCAGGGGGTACGCCGACGGCTCGGTCGAGGTGTCGGTGACCGGGGTCGAGGTGACCCGGGCGCCAGAGGTGGCCGAGATCTGCTTCACCCTGGCCGCCGTCCGGCTCGCCGCCTTCGAACTGCTGATCGGGGAGCTCGCCCCTCGTGAGGTGGGGCGGCACATGGCCGAGCTGGCCGCGGTGCTGCCGGGGGTTGAACTCTTCCTCGAGGTGCCGCTAACGCCCGATGGCGGATATTCGGAGGAGGTGCTGGAGGCCCTCGCCGGCACCCCGTGCCGGGCGAAATTCCGCACCGGCGGGGTGACCGCCGACCTCTATCCGAGCGAACAGCAGCTGGCGGCGGCGATCGAGTCGGCGGTTCGTCTCGGTGTCCCGTTCAAGGCGACGGCCGGACTGCATCACGCGCTGCGCAACACCGATGGGGACCGCGAGCAGCACGGCTTCGCCAACCTGCTCTGGGCCACCGCGGAGGCACAGCGCGCTGGCGACGTCGCGGGTGCCCTGGCGGAGCGCGACGGTGCGGTGGTGGCCGAGCGGGTGGCCGAGCTGGATCCGGGCGTACGCCAAGCCTTCCGCTCCTTCGGCACTTGCAGCATCGACGAGCCGGTCGAGGAGTTGCGGGGTCTTGGCCTGCTCTGACGCGGCCGGCGGAACGGGTCTTTGCAGTTGGGAACCTTTGCAGATGTGAACGCGTCGCTCCGGCGTTCCGGCGATCTGCCCCCCACCAAGGAGTCATCATGAAGCGCACCTCGATTCGCCTCGCAACGGCCGCCCTGGGTGCGGCACTGGCCCTCAGCGCCTGCACGGGCATCACCTTCCAGCCCTATTCGGGCAGTCCGAGCAGCGCGAGTTCTCCGGCTGCGGCCCCGACCACCCGTTCGCCTTCCATCCAGCCCAGCCCGGAGGACAGCGCCTCCCCGGAGCCCGGTGAGTCACCCAGCCCCGGCGGTGGCTCCCGCGGCAAGGTGGCCCGCATCCAGGTGGAGGTGGCGATCATGAACGAGGTGAAGGACAAGACCGGTCGCACCGTGATCGTGGACTGCCCGGCCGATCTTGACGCGCGAGTGGGGACGAAGATGACCTGCGACTGGCGCGATGTCGACGACAAGGGCCGGGTCGAGGTGGAGGTCATCTCCGTCGACTCCACCGGCCAGGTGAACTTCCGCTTCCGCACCGTCTCCTGACCACCTCCCGCAGAACTCCCGGGTTCTTGGCATCGCACCGACGAGAGCCTGCGGTCCAGCCGGCCGCGGGCCGTCAAGAGACCGGAGTTGTGCGGGAATCCACCAGTATTCGCATCTTTGCAGATGGGAACCACTCGGTGAATCGCCCCGTCAGTACTCATGTAAACCGCCGGAGACCCGGCACCCGATCCTCGACAGGAGTCGTCATGAAGACCACCCGTTCGCTCGCCGCCCTCCTGGCCGCAGCCGCTGCTGGCCTGGCCCTCTCCGGTTGCTCGGTGCTGCCGACCTCGTTCGCCGGCCCCCGCGCCCCGGAGCCGCCGGTCAGCCAGCCGGCCCCGCCGACCGAGCCCACCACCGCACCCACCAGTGCGCCCACCACCCGTACGCCGAGCAGCTCACCGACCAGCAGTCAGCGCCCGACCACCCAGCGCCCGACCACCCAGCGCCCGACCACCCCGCGTCCCACGCAGGACGGCCAGACCCCCACCGCGCCGAGCGACCCCGGCGTACGCAACGGGTACGTCCCGAAGGAGACCGTGGTCTATGAGGTGGCGAGCGCAATCAAGAAGAGGTACGGGTTCTATCCGAACGTGCAGTGCCCCGCCGACCTGCCCGCCCGGGTGGGCGCCGGCGTGAACTGCACCGTCGCCGACAGCAAGCTGCCCGGTGGACAGATCGAGGTCAAGGTCACCGCCACCTCGATCAGCGGCCGCACGGTGAACATGAAGTTCGAGCAGGTCGGCTGAGCCGGACCCGGCTGACCCGCCGAGCGGGCACCCTGAGACGAACCCGTCCCCCGGACTCTCCCCCGGGGGGCGGGTTTCCTTGTGCGCGACGGGCCGCACTCTCGAGGAGTCAGAGCCAGGAGTTGCGCTCCCGGGCGGTCGGCACCACCGCCTGGTCCCACTGCTCGAACGGCTCGAGCAGCTTGTACCGGTTGTCGGGCTGGCGATCCAGCACGACGAAGGTGCCGTTGGGCGGATTGCAGATCGACTCGAAGTAGTCGACGCTCCAGTGGAACCACCGCATGCAGAACAGCCGCATCGTCAGCCCGTGGGTGACGATCACGACATTGCGCTCCATCGCCGGGTCGTCGAAGTTTCGGTGCAGCGATTCGAGGAAGGTGGATACCCGGTCATAGACGTCGGAGCCGGATTCGCCATGGCTGAACCGGTACCAGAAGTGGCCGTAGTCGTTGCGCAGCCGCTTCTCCTCGGCGATCTTGGCCGGGTCCTGGAAGTTGGCCCAGTCCTGTTCGCGGAGTCTCGGCTCCAGGCGTACCTCGTCGGCCGGGACGCCCAGGCCGAGCAGGGCGGCGGTCTCCAGGGTGCGGGTGTAGGGGGAGACCCACATCCGCAGCGTCTCCTCGCCGACCAGCGCGCGGATCCGCTCACCCGCCGCGATCACCTGCTCCCGGCCGCGTTCGGTCAGGTGCAGGGCGTGGTCGGGCACGGTCTCATAGATCCGGTCGTCGATGTTGCCCTCGCTCTCCCCGTGGCGGACCAGGATGATGCGTTGCGGACGGTGGGCCGGGGGCACTACTCCCCCGTACGCTCGGCCACGTCGGCCAACCGGGACAGCGACGCCCGCAGCCAGTCAGCGGTGGTACGCCGGGCGCGCGGGATCCGGTTGCTGTCGGTGAGCCCGGTCCAGTCGTAGGTGTGGGTGACCCGGGTCCGGCCGTCCTCGAGTGGCTCCAGCTCCCAGCGCCACAGATGCCCCGGGGGACGCGCACCCGGTTCGGCGGGCTGCCAGGCGATCAGCCGACCCTCGGTGAACTCGACGACGTGGTTCTCCCGCACCGAGCCCTGGGTCAGGGTCATGGTGAACAGCTGGCCGACCGCGGTGATCCGTTGCCCGGCCGGCGCCTCGGCCAGGTTGTCGTTGCCGTCCCAGCGGGGCTGGTTCGCCGGGTCGGCGATCAGCTCGAAGATGCTCCGCGCGTCCGCAGCGATCACCCGGCTGGCGGTGACGGTGCGCTGCTCAGTGTCGCTCACGTCGCGATCCTGCCACACGGCCCCGGGGGCGCAGGCGTACGCCGGGGATCGCCGGGGCGGGGATCCGGCCGGTCTCGCCCCGGTAGCCCCGCACGGCGCCGAACCGGTCGCCGTGCGCCTGCCACTCCTCGCGGAATCCGGCCACCTCGTCGTGGTCGCTGCCGATGAAGTTCCACCACATCACGATTTCCTCGGTGAACGGTTCGCCGCCGAGCAGGATCACCCGGGCCGGTCCGTCGCTGCCCAGCTCCAGCCGGGACGGTCCACGCTCGAGCACGCCGAGGTCACCGGCGGCCAGCTCGCGGCCGTTGAGGCGTACGCCGCCGCGGTCGACCAGCACCGCGTGCTCGTGCCCGGCGGGGACCGGGAGCCGGGTGTCGGTGCCGGGGGCGAGGGTCAGCTCGGCGCCGAGCAGGGAGGTGAACGTGCGCACCGGCGAGCGCTCCTGGGCCAGGTCGCCGAGGAACACCCGCCCGGTGATCCCGTCGGCCAGCTCGACCTGCTCGGCCGCGTGGTGCTGGAAGTCGCGGCCGGTGTCCCTGGCCGTGGCGGGCAGCACCACCCACAGCTGCACCCCGTGCAGCTCGTCGGTGGCCGGCGTGCTCACCTCGGAGTGGCAGATCCCGGAGCCGGCGGTCATCAGATTCAGCTCGCCGGGGCGGACCATCGCGTGCACGCCGGCGGAGTCGCGGTGCTCGATCTCCCCGGAGAACAACCAGCTCACCGTCTGCAGACCGGTGTGCGGGTGCGGGGCGACGTCCATCCCGCCGGTGGCCGCGACCCGATCTGGGCCGTAGTGGTCGACGAAGCACCAGGCCCCGACGAACGAGCGCTCCCGGTGCGGCAGGGTCCGGCGTACCGTCATCGCGCGCGGACCGCCCAACGGGACCTCGCGCGGGCTCAGCAGCTCCAGCTCGGTCATGGTCCGACCCTATTCGACAGGCTCAGGGACCTTTCGACAGGCTCAGGGACCCTTCGACAGGCTCAGGGACCCGACCTCGGGCTCGTTAGGATCGGCGTACAGCGACCACCACGAAGGAGTGCCATGCCTGCCGACGATTCGTCCCTCTTCGGACCCGACAACCTGCCCTACGGTGTGTTCTCGGTGGAGGGGCAGGATCCGCGGGTCGGCGTACGCCTGGGTGAGGAGGTGATCGACCTGGCCCGGTTGTTCGAGGATCCGCGGTTCGACCAGCCCTCGCTGAACGCGTTCATGGCCAGCGGTTATGAGGCGTGGGTGGAGGTGCGCCGGCAGCTGCAGCAACGGATCGCCGACGACGCGTTGCCCGTGGAGGCACGGTTTCCGCTGTCCGAGGTGCGGTTGCACATGCCGATGGAGGTGGCCGACTACGTCGACTTCTATGCCTCGGAGCACCATGCCAGCAACCTCGGTCGGCTGTTTCGGCCCGACGCCGAGCCGCTGCTGCCCAACTGGAAGCACCTGCCGGTCGGGTATCACGGCCGCTCCGGCACGGTGATCGTCTCCGGCACCGACGTGCGCCGCCCGTGCGGCCAGCGCAAGGCGCCGGACGCCTCCGAGCCGACGTTCGGGCCGAGCGTACGCCTGGACATTGAGGCCGAGCTGGGGTTCGTGGTGGGCACCGGCTCCCGGCTCGGTGAGCAGGTCTCCACCGCCGACTTCGAACGCCACGTGTTCGGCTGCGTGCTGGTCAACGACTGGTCGGCCCGCGACATCCAGGCGTGGGAATACGTGCCGCTGGGACCCAACCTGGGCAAGAGTTTCGCCACCTCGATCTCGGCCTGGGTGGTGCCGCTGCTGGCGTTGACCGCGGCGCGCTGCGAGCTGCCCGGGCAGGATCCGACCCCGCTGCCCTATCTGCGCGAGGAGCAGTCGTGGGGGCTGGACATCGCCCTCGAGGTGGCGTGGAACGGGCAGGTCGTCAGCCGTCCGCCCTATCGCACGATGTACTGGTCGCCCGCGCAGATGTTGGCCCACATGACGGTGAACGGGGCATCCGCGCGGACCGGCGATCTGTACGCCTCCGGCACGATCTCCGGGCCCGAGAAGGAGCAGCGGGGTGCGTTCATCGAGCTGACCTGGGGTGGCGAGGAGCCGGTCACGGTCAACGGTGAGGAGCGGACCTTCCTGGTTGATGGTGACGAGATCGCGATCACGGCAAGCGCACCGGGTGCGAACGGGTCGCGGATCGGCTTCGGTGAGGTCCGCGGGACGATCCAGCCGGCACCGTGCGAGTCATGAGCCGCCGCGAGATCGTCCTCGCCGAGGAGGATCCGCGGACCGGTTATCCGCTGCTCACCGCGACCGTGGTGCCGCGCCCAATCGCTTGGGTGTCGACGGTCGCGGCCGATGGGGTGGTCAACCTGGCGCCGCATTCGTTCTTCTCGGTCTCCTCGGCGCGGCCGCCGATCGTCCAGTTCACCTCGGTGGGGGCGAAGGACTCGCTGCGCAACGTGCGCGAGACCGGTGAGTTCGTGGTCAACCTGGTCAGCGAGGAGCTGGCCGTTGCGGCCAATGCCACATCTACGGATTTTCCTGCCGAGCTTGACGAATTCGAGCAGGTCGGGTTGGTCAAGGAGTCGTCGAGGTTGGTCCGGCCGCCGCGGGTGGCGGCCTCACCGGTGGCGATCGAGTGTCGGCTGCACCAGGTGATCGAGGTGGGCGACTGCTTCGTGGTGATGGGTGAGGTGCTCTGTTTCGCCATCGACGAAGAGGTTCTCGACCCGGATGCCAAACGGCCGCATCCAGCGTACGAGAGGCTGCGACCGGTCTCCCGGCTGGGACGCGACGAGTGGGGACGACCCGCGGACACCTTCGAGCTGAAGAGAATTCCATTCTCCGACGACGATTCCGGGCGCTGACCGCTCAGGTGACTGGCCCGCAACTCGTGCTGGTAGGAGGCGATCTTCTCCTCGTCGCCGTACCAGCCGTCGAACTGCGGTTCGATGCTCTCGGTGTTGGGGTCGAGCATCGCGCCCACCCGACCGACTCGACCGATCCGGTCGAGCGGTTGATGGCGTTCGTGGGGCGTACGCCCTGAGGCTCAGTCCTGGTTGGCGGCCCGGACCGCGAGAGTCTCATAGCCGAGCTCGTGCAGCGGAACGGGTACGCCGGTGACGGCGGCCAGCCGGACCAGGGCACCGAGGATCGACTCGAGCTCACTGGGTACGCCGGCCAGCAGATCCCGCTGCAGCGAGGTGGTGGACCCCTCGGGGAGGACCTCGGCGAACGCCATCGAGCGGGGTACGGCGTCGGCGGGCAGGCTGACGCCGGCCGCGCTTCCGACGGCGGCAACTTCGGCGATCGCGCGGGAGAGCAGTTCGCGCAGGCCGGGCCGGGTGCGGATCACCCCGATCGGCTGTGCGGACAGGGATCCGAGCAGGCCGAAGGCGGCGAAGAACAGGTATTTCTGCCACAGCTCGGACCAGATGTCGGTGGGTTCGACCACGGTCACCCCGGCGTCGTGGAACGCCTCGCGCAGGGCGATGACGCGATCGGTCACCCGGTTGGTCCACTCGCCGAACGCGATCGACCCGGGACCGCCACGGTGGTCGACCACCCCGCGGGCGGACAGCTGGGCGAAGATGCGCACGATCCCGGGGAGCACGGCTCCCTCGCCGACCACCTCGGCCACCCGCCTGGGTGCGTCGATCCCGTTCTGGGTGGTGATCACGGCGGTCAGCGGGCCGACGAGGCTGGGCAGCTGCGGCAGCACCGCGTCGAGGTGGTGGGCCTTCACGCACAGCAGCACCGCGTCGACCGGGCCGATCTGGTCGGCCTGGTCGGTGCAGCTGACCTCGGGGAGGTGCAGTTCGGTGTCCCCGTGCACGCGCAGCCCGTCTCGCCGCAGCACCTCGAGCGTCTCCGAGCGGACGAGATAACCGACCTCATGCCCGGCCCGCTGCAGCAGCGCACCGAAATAGCCGCCCAGCGCACCCGCACCCACCACCGCGAATCTCATGGCCACCATGCTAGAAGTCGTGTCAGGATCGTGGGGTGGAGCTCACCGACCTGACCTGGCCCCGGCAGACGGCCCGCCTCACCCTGCGGGCGATGGCGGAGGCGGACCTGCCCACCGTGTACGCCTATCGCAGCCGACCGGCGGTGTACGAGTGGATCACCACCGCACACACCTCACTCGACGACTTTTGCACCCGGGTCCAGCGCCAGTTGTCGGAAACCGACCGGTTGCTGCTGCTGGTGGCCGAGCTGGACGGCGACGTGATCGGGGACGGGATGGTCAAACTCACCAACGGATGGGCGCAGGACGACCTGCCCGCCGCCCAACGGTGCCAGGCCGAGATCGGTTACGTGATCGACGACGGGTACGCCGGCCGCGGGCTGGCCACCGAGCTCACCGGCGAGTTGCTGCGGATCGGCTTCGCCGACCTGGGGCTGCGCCGGATGGAGGCGGGGTGCTTCGCCGACAACCTGGCCAGCCGGCGGGTGCTGGAGAAGTGCGGGTTCCGGCTGGAGGGGTATTTCGTGCGGGAGTCGCTGCACCGCACCCGGGGTTGGTTGGACGGTTGCGCGTACGGGGTGCTGGCTCAGGACTGGGTGGGCTGAGGCGTACCGGGGTTGCGCACCAGGACCAGTCGCCGGTCGCTGGCGCTGAGGGTCAGCCGGTCGCCGGAGACCGACCACTGGGGACCGGCGGCGAGCAGTTCGGCGACCAGCTGTTCCTGGTCCATCAGGTCCTGGGAGCAGGCCATCTTGGTGGAGATGAGCCGTTCCACGACCAGCCTGGTGCCCTCCACACGATAACCGCCGCCCATCGTGTTGCAGCCGGGCCGGGCCCCGAGGCGGGCCTCCTCGAACGTGATCGTGGGCGCCTTGCCGACCACCGGTGGTACCGGGGCCTGCTCGACCACGCGCCAAGGGCCGCGAAGGGCCGCTGCATCGTTGGCCGCCGGGGTGGACGGGCCCGGTGTGGAGGGTGAGGGCGCGGCGGGAGTCCCACCGGTCCCGCAGGCGGTGAGAATCAGGATCGCGGACAGGGCGAGCAGGAGTGGGTACCTCATGTTGCCGACCACGATACGAGCCCGGTGGGAGGTTCCGTCGGGCGACAGGTTCGACAAGTGGCTTCGACAGGCTCAGCCAGGGGTTGGACGGAGGCTGCGACAGACTCAGCCAACGTTGCCACAGGTTCAGACGGCGGCCTCCTTGTCGTAGGGGCCGCCCGTGCTGTGGTGCAGGTCACGGCCGGCGGCCTCCCGGGCGGTGATCAGCGCGATCAGGGTGACGATCATGGTGATCGCCAGATGGGCGACCACTGCCGGCGTACCCCAGGTGGTGGACAGCCAGAGCGCGATCAGCGGGGCCGGGGCACCGGCGATGATCGAGGAACCCTGGAAGACCAGCGACGACCCGCCGTAGCGGTAGGCGGTCGGGAACAGCTCGGTAATCCCAAATCAACCGGAGCACCACCAGCAGCACGGTGGCGAGGATCCCCGCCGATCCCAGTGTGGGCAGGAAACCGATGGCCGCGGTGGCGGCGCCCAACATCAGGAAGGTGACCACCAGCATCGGCTGACGGCCGAACCTGTCACCCAGGACCGAAGACGAGCCCGCCCAACGGCCGGGCGACGAAGCCGAGACCCATTGTGGCCAGCGCGGACAGGGTGGCCACCCACGAGCCGCCGCGGGCGATCCTGCGCATCGGTTACCAGGTGGGGTCGCGACACCCGCTCACCCACCGTGCGTCCGGACTGGCCATCCTCGCCGTGCGGCCGGAGCAGCCGGACGACCCGGAGTCGGTGCGGCGGGCCAGGGATCAGGGGTTTGCGATCACCCGGGATGAGCTGGAGCAGGGTGCGGTCGGGATCGCCCGCCGGCGTACGCCTCCCGCCTGGCAATGACATGGAGTGCTGCGTCGGTGTGGTTGCGCTGGACGGTCTGGATGCGGACTCGGCGGTGGGGCCGGTACGCGCGGCCTCGGCAGAGCTGCGCCGGTCGTTCTAGGGCGGCGCCTGTTGGTGGAGTAGCGTCTCGCAGAACCGACCCGACGAAGGAGTAGCGATGTCCCTGCCCCCGATGCACCTGGCGATCCCGGTCCACGACATCGATCTGGCGCGTGACTTCTATGGCGCGGTGCTCGGTCTCCCCCGGGGGCGGTCGGCCGAGCGCTGGACCGACTGGAATCTGCACGGGCACCAACTGGTCACCCATCAGGTGGAGGCCCCGATCGTGTCGGCGCCGACCAACCCGGTGGACGGCCACGACGTGCCGGTGCCGCACTTCGGACTGGTGCTGCCGATCGCCGATTTCCACGCCCTGGCGGAGAAGATCCGCGAGGCGGGGATCGAATTCGTGATCGAGCCGTATGTGCGGTTCGAGGGCCAGCCCGGGGAGCAGTGGACGATGTTCCTCCGCGACCCGTCGGGCAACAACCTGGAGTTCAAGGCGTTCGCGGATCTCGGGCAGTTGTTCGCGGTGTGAGGCTGCTTCGACGGGCTCAGCCGACGTAGGAGGAATCAACCGTTTGGGTGATCCGCGGGGCCGTGTCGGCAGCGCAGGGTGGAGGCGTGCTGATTGCCGCCATCGTCCTGATCACCGCCGCCCTGATCTTCTACACCACCGGTGTCTGGGCCGAGCACCGCGCCGGTACCCTGCGGCGCTGGCACGTCGGGGCGTTTGCGGCCGGGCTCGCCTGCGATGCGGCCGGAACCGCGCTGATGAGTGGGCTGGCCGATCTGTCCACCGGCACGCCCGGACTGCTCACTCGGATCATGATGATCACCGGTGGCGTGGCGCTGTTGCTGATGGTGGGGCACCTGGCCTGGGCCGTCGTCGTGCTGCTGCGTGACCGGGCCAGTGAGCGGGCACGCTTCCATCGGCTGTCGGTGGTGGTGTGGGGGATCTGGCTGATCCCCTACTTCACCGGGATGGCCGGTTCCATGATCAACTGATGGGCATCGGTCCACCTCGTCGGTGCGGCGGGTTCCACCCGGCTGGCCGGTTCCGGGGGGAGCGGGCGTACCCAGTCCCCCAGCCGGCCGAGCGCGGAGTTCAACAACCCCGGACGCCAGCGGACGGTACGCGCCAGGTCGAGGCGCAGCCGCGGATGCACCGGGTGCGCAACCGTGATCTCGAAACCGGTCGCGGTGAGAAAGCCCACCGGCGGCAGGGCACAGGAGGGTCCGACCCGGGTCGCGCGCACTTCCAGCGCGGCCAGCCCCATCCGGACCGCGCGCGCGGCGGTGGCCTGGATGAGTTGCCGACCGATCCCGACGCCGGCGCACTCCGGCTGGACCCGGATCGACAGCATGGCGGCCGCATCCGCACCGTGCGGTCCACCGCCCTGCGGACCGCTGCGTGGCACGTGCAGGGGCGGGCAGAACAGCAGATACCCGGCCAGCTCGGCACCGACCTGGGCGCTGATCCCGCACAGACCCCATTCCTGCTGGGCGGCGCGGGCCCACTTCGCGGCGTTGCCGTCCGCCTCCAGCCCGGGGCGTACCCCTTCACCCAGGGCGCACCCCGAACAGGTCCGCGGCAGGCTGGGCAACTGCTCGACCATGATCGGTCGAAATCGCGGGCGCTCGGTCACGGGGCGTCCCGTCGGGCCTGCGAACGCCGGGGCTGGGTGAGCCCGACGACGAAACCGAGCAGCACCGCAGCGGCCAGCCCGACACCCAGCCAGACCAGCCGACTCGGCGTCGGCCGCAACAGGTCCTCGTTGCCGATCACCCGGGCGAACGGGCCGTGGTAGCCAGACTGCTCCTCCATGCCCCCATCGTAGAATGGACCGCAGCATGAAGCACCCAACCCACACCCCCGCAGCCTCCGCGCCCGCCAGGCGTCGGCGGCAGGCGCTGGTGTGGGTCGTCGGCCTGCTGGTCACCGCGGTGATGGTCGGGCTCGGGCTGTGGCAGATGCAGACGTTCCGGGACCAGGGTCAGGACGCGATGCGCGCCCGGATGACCCAGCCCGCGGTCCCCCTCGAGTCGGTGGTCCAGGTCGGACAGCTGCCCCGCGACGGTTACGGCCGCCCGGTGGTGGCCCGCGGCAGCTATCTGCCCGAGCGGCAGGTGCTGGTTCCCGAGGCCGGCCACCCGGGCCGCTTCCGGGTGCTGACCGCGTTGCGGCTGGCCGACGGCACGGTGTTGCCGGTCGTCCGCGGAGTGGTCGAGGGCGATCAGCCGCCCCCCGCTCCCGGTGGCCGGGTCGAACAGATCGGGCTGCTGCTCCCCACCGAGGCCGAACCGGAGACCGAGCTGCCTCCCGGCCAGCTGGGCACGGTCCGACTGCCACGGCTGGCGCAGGCCTGGCCAGAACAGTTGATTCCCGGATTCGTCAGCCTCGGTGACGCGGACGCCACGGCGCAGGGACTCACCCCTGCCGAGGTGGCGGTGCCGAGCTCCGCCGGGCAGGCGCGGAACAGCGGGTATGCCCTGCAGTGGTGGATCTTCGCGATCGCCGCCATCGCGGCCACCGTCAAACTTTCCCGCGACGCGGCGCGGGGGACCGGGCTGATGGCTGTGGGTAATGTGGACAAGGCTGGGGACAACGCTGTTGGCGACACGCCGGACACTGGGGATGAGCGTCCCGCATCGACCCCGGCCGGCGACCCGTCGCCGTCCTCGAGCGCCGACGCGGATACGCGGTTGACAAGGGAAGACGCGTGAGATTGACGGCCTGCGACGGGCCGCCGTGAAAAGGTTGTACGGACCCCGGGCACCAGCTGGTGCGTCGGTCGTGATGGAGAGGGAGACTGTGGACAATCGTGCTGTGCGGGGTGCGCTGATCCGCTACCGGGTGATGGCGTACGTCGTGGGCGTACTGCTGGTGGTGCTGATCTGCATCGGCATGCCGCTGAAATACCTGTCCCCCGATCCCACGCTGAACAAGCTCGGTTCCATGATCAACATGGTGTTGGGGATCGGTCACGGCTGGCTGTACATGCTGCTGCTGGTCACCGCCTACGACCTCGGGCGCCGGGTGAAGTGGACCTGGAAGCGGATGCTGGCGATCGCCCTGGCGGGCACGATCCCGTTCCTGTCGTTCGTCGCCGAGCGATCGGCCACCAGGGACGTGCGGGCGAAGCTGGCGGCGGGGCAGTCCACCCCGGTCGCCTGACCCCGACCCTCCGCGGTCAGTCGCGGGGTTCGAGTCCGAGCAGACCGACGATCCGCTCCAGGTCGTCGGCGGAGGCGAACTCGATGACGATCTTGCCCTTGTTCTTGCCCATGTCCACTCGCGCCCGGGTGTCGAAGCGGTCACAGAGCTGATCGGTCAGCTCGATGGCGCGCTGCGGTTTCTCGGTCGGCGTACGCCGGGCGCGCGGCTCGCTGCCGGTCTCACCGAGGATGATGAGTTCCTCGGTGGCGCGGACCGAGAGTCCCTCGGCGACGATTCGCTGAGCCACCCGTTCCTGAGTCAACTGATCCTCCAGCGACAGCAGCGCCCGGGCGTGACCGGCGCTGAGTACGCCGGCCGCAACCCGCCGCTGCACCGAGGCCGGCAGCCGCAGCAGGCGGATCGTGTTCGAGATCTGGGGACGAGACCGCTTGATCTTCGCGGACAACTCCTCCTGGGTGCAGCCGAAGTCGTCCAGGAGCTGCTGATAGGCGCTCGCCTCTTCGAGCGGGTTCAGGTTGGCCCGATGCAGGTTCTCCATCAGCGCGTCCCGGAGCAGGTCGTGCTCCTCGGTCGGGCGCACGATGGCGGGGATGGTGTCGCGGCCGGCGGCCTGGCTGGCCCGCCACCGGCGCTCGCCCATCACCAACTCATAGGTCTCCTCACCCTCGGCCCCCCGGCGGCCGAGGGGCCGGACCACGATCGGCTGCAGCAGACCCACCTCGCGGATCGACTCCACGAGTTCGTTCAGGTCGTCCTCGTCGAACTCGGTCCGCGGCTGCTTCGGGTTGGGCGTGATCGCCCCGATCGGGAGCTCGGCGAACCAGGCGCCCTCGGGCATCCGCCGGGAGGATTTCTGGGAGTCGATCACCCCGTCGACAGGTCGGTGGGTTCGCGCCTCGGGGTCGGTGTTCTGGATCAGTTGGCCGAGCCCCCGGCCAAGTCCGCTGCGGCGTGGTGGCTGGGTCACGGTCACTCCTTCGTGCCCGCACGGCGGGCGATCTCGGCGGCGGCCCGGCGATAGCAGATCGCGCCGGTGGATTCGGGCTGATAGGTGAGCACTGTCTGTCCGTAGCTGGGCGCCTCGGAGATCCTGACCGAGCGCGGGATGACCGACTCGAGGGTCTGGCTGGGGAAGTGAGCCCGGACCTCGTCGACCACCTGGGCCGCCAGCCGGGTGCGCGGGTCGAACATGGTGAGCAGCACGGTGCTGACGCGCAGCTCGTCGTTCAACTCGCCCTTAACCAGGTCGATCGTGTTGAGGAGTTGCGAGACTCCTTCCAGCGCGTAGTACTCGCACTGGATCGGGATGAGAATCTCCTCCGCTGCGACGAGCGCGTTCAGCGTGAGGAGGCCGAGTGACGGGGGACAGTCTAGGAAGACGTAGTCGACGTCCGTCTCCCTGAGGTGCCGCCGGATCGCGCGGGACAGGCGTGACTCGCGAGCGACCATGGACACCAGCTCGATCTCGGCCGCCGCCAGGTCGACGGTGGCTGGCAACACCCAGAGGTTCTCGGCCTCCGGGGACTGTCGGACATGGTCCCCGAGCGGTTGCCCCGCGATCAGCACCTCGTAGGTCCCCGCCGTCCCCGGCCCGTGCTCGATCCCCAGGGCGGTGGAGGCGTTCCCCTGCGGATCCAGATCCACGACCAGCACCCGCTGGTCACCGAGGGCGAGGGCGGTGGCCAGGTTCACCGCGGTGGTGGTCTTGCCGACGCCGCCCTTCTGGTTGGCGATCACCATGACTCGTGGTTGCCGTGGGCGGGGCAATGTTTTACGTGAAACAGCCCGTCCGCCGGGCTCCTCATCCTCATCCGCGCCGCGCGGCCCCAGTTCCTCGGGGTCAATGGTCGCCCCCAACACCCGGTCGGGCAATGTTTCACGTGAAACGGCCCGCTCGGTAAGGTGGCTCTCTTCCACTTCGGCGTCCTGAAGGGCCGAGCCAGCCTGAGCCGTGAGTTCCGCGTCCTGCGGCTCGGGCTCCGAAAGGGGGCCTTTTGGGGTGGCCGAATCTTCGATCAGTCCCTCCGGAGTCACCGTGTCAAGGTCAGTCACCGGGGCGCTGCGGTGCTGGTGCTCCAGGCCGGGTTCGCCCAGAAAACCTTCGTTGACCTCGGCGTCCTGGAGGCCGGCACCGGCGTCCTCCGCGGGCGCAGCCGACGTTTCCAGGTCCGGTTCCGCGAGGGTGGACGGCGGGTCGTTTCGGATCGGGCCGGGCCAGCCGAGCCCGGCGTACTCCTGAAGTCGAGTCGGCCAACCGAGCGCATCGGACGTGGACGGACTCATCACTCTCCTTGGCTGCGGCTACTCGGCCCGGCGGCGCCGGACGGCCGCCTCAGACTACCGCACGGACCCGTGGTCGCTAAGCCCGCAGGAGTCGGCGTACCAGGTCGCGCACGACCGACTCCACATCGCCCAGAGAATCCCCGCGGACCAGCAGCTCGAGGACGAGCCCGTTGATTGCATGGTGCAGCAGCTGCACCTCGTACGCCCCACCGGGCAGTCCGGCGGACTGGTGAAACTTCGCGTCTGCCTCGCGGCCGCGGGCGAGGAACGGGTTCAGCGCGGCGGCGACCTCAGGCGTACGCGCCGCTTCCAGCCGCAACTCGTAGAGCGCCAGGGTCAGCGTGCGCGAGGCGGTGAGCCGCCGCACCACGTCGAGCACGAACTCCTCGACGGCCGCCACCCCCTGCTGCGAATCGAGCACTCCCTGCACCCGATCAGGATCCGGAACCAGCCGAGCGAAGATGCCCTCGGCCGCCGCCAGCACCAGGTCGCCCCGGGTGGCGAAGTAGTTGCTCGTGGTGCCCAGGGGTACGCCGGCCCACCGGTCCACCGCCCGGTGCGTGAGCGCTCTGGCACCACCCTGTCCGAGGCAGGACAACGTGGCGTCGACCAGCTCCGCTCGCCGTCGCGGATTCGCCGCCATTGACAATCCCCCTTCCCGAACCGGTACAACTGTAGTACACCTGACTATGACACAAGTCGTAGTCAGGGGAGAATCTCGTGCGCTCGTTGATCTATCTGATCGCCGTCAGCCTGGACGGCTACATCGCCGATGCGGCCGGAGAGTGGTCGTCGTTCGACTCGTCGCCGGAACTGTTGGCCGACCTGTTCACCGAATATCCCGAAACCTGCCCGGTCCAGGCGCGGGAGGCTCTTGGAGTGACCGCGCCGCCGCGGCACTTCGACACCGTGATCATGGGTGCCCGGACCCATCGGCCGGCCCTGGACGCCGGGCTCACCAGTGCCTATCCGCACCTGAGGCAATACGTCGTCACCCATCGAACGGACCTGCCCAATGACCCCACGCTCCGCACCACAACCGACCCGGTCGGCCTGGTCAGGGAGCTGAAATCCCAACCGGGGAAGAATCTCTGGCTGTGTGGAGGCGGGGACCTGGCCGGTCAGCTGGTGGACGAGATCGATGAGTTCCACCTGAAGGTCAACCCGGTGCTGCTCGGTTCGGGTACGCCGCTGCTGGCCGGGGTGAACGCGCGCGTCGGGGTGCGGGAGACTGCCCGGCAACGGCTGGGCGAGCGGGTCGATCTGGTCACGCTGGTGAGCGAACGGCCGGCGGGTCCCCACGCTGGAGGGTCCCACGCTCCATGAACTGGCCCTCATATCGTCAACTCACCTCGACTGGCTCCGCCCGGTTGCGCTACTCGGGGAGCGTGAGGGGTCAGGATCGGGTGACTCGGACGGCGGTGGTGGCCTCGGCGGCGGGGTGGGCGCGGACGCTCAGTAGCTCGGCGCGCAGACCCTGCTTCCTGAGAACCTTTTCCACACCGCGGACCTCGTCGGCCGCCGAGGCTCCCTTGAGCGCGATCAGGGCCCCAGTGGGGGAGAGCAGCGGGACGCACCAGCGCAGAAGCCGGTCCAGCGGCCCTACCGCACGACAGGTGACGACGTCAAACGACCCGCCGAAATCCTCGGCTCGGCCGCGGATAACCCCGACCCGGTCGGTTATCCCCAGCTTATCCACAGCAAGATTGAGAAAATTGACCCTTCTTTGCAAGGGTTCGACCAAGGTGATGCCCAGGTCGGGGCGGGCGAGCGCCAGCGGGATGCCCGGGAGGCCGGCCCCGGAGCCGATGTCGGCCACCTCCGCGCCGGTCGGCAGCACCTCGGTCAGGGCGGCGGAGTTGAGGATGTGCCGGGACCAGAGCCGATCCACCTCGCGGGGGCCGATCAGCCCCCACTCGATCCCTTCGGCAGCCAACAGGTCGCGATAGCGTTCCGCCAGCTCGAACCGGTCCCCGAACACCTCGCGGGCGACCCGCAGCTCATCCCCGGCCCCGGCGCCTGCCCCGACCCCCGCGTCGCTCCCGGGTTCGGCCGCGGACGTCGGCTCCGACCCCTGAGTCATCTCAGCGCGGCAGCACGACGACGCGCCGGTTGGGCTCCTCGCCGTCGGACTCGCTGGTCAGACCGGCATCGGCGACCACGTCGTGCACGATCTTGCGCTCGAACGGGTTCATCGGGGTCATCCGGACCTGCTCGCCGGAGGAGCGGACCTCCTCGATCGCTTCCTTGGCCAGCTCGGTCAGCTCGCGGCGCCGCTTGTCCCGGTGACCGGCCACATCCAGCATCAGTCGGCTCCGCCGCCCGGTCTCGGTCATCACCGACAGCCGGCACAGCTCCTGCAGCGCGTCGAGCACCTCGCCGTCCTTGCCGACCAGCACGTTGCCCTCGGTGACAATGGACACGTGCGCCCGGCCGCCCTCGGTGAAGGTGTCGATGTCCCCGTCCAGGTCGGCGATGTCGAGGAGCTCCTCGAGATAGTCGGCGGCGATGTCGCCCTCCTCGTCGAGCACCGCCTGCTTGTTCGACCGACGTTCGCCGTTCTCCGCCACGTTCTCGTCGCCATCGCGCGCCTCGGCCTGCTCGGCCTGCTCGGCCTGCTCGGCCTGCTCGGCCTGTGCGCCCGAATCGGCCTGATCGGTCTGCTCGACCGACTCGGCGGCGTCGGTCTTCAGGACGGCGTTCCGGGTGTTCTCGTTGTCGCTCACGCGTGACTCCTTCGGGGAAACCACCGCAGACCGCGGTGGGTGGCCGTTGGTGGCCGGGATGGGGTTGGGCCAGGTCATTTCTTACGGTTGGCGCGCGTCTGGCGCCGCGGCTGCTGCCGCTGAATCCTCGGCTCATCGCTGGCCTCCCCGGCCAGCTCGGCGTTGCTCGGCTCGCTGGTGTCCTCGGCCTGCGGCGCCTTCTTGCGCGGTTTCGCACCGGGTCGCAGGGTGTCCGGGTCATAGCCCTTGGCGGTCATCCGCTCCTCCCAGGCCTCGTACGCCGGCGTACCCGGGGTGGGGGAGTTGCGGATCACATAGAACTGCTGACCCATCGTCCACACGTTGGAGGCAGTCCAGTAGATCAGCAGGCCGATCGGGAACGAGACGCCACCGACACCGAAGATCACCGGGAACAGGTACAGCATCATCTTCTGCTGCTGCGCCATCGGACCGGTCATCGCCTCCGGCGGCATGTTCTTGGCCATCAGCTGGCGCTGCGAAATGAAGGTGGTCGCCACCATCGCCAGGATCAGCACCAGCGCCACGACCTGCACCAGGCCGAAACCGTTCAGCGGCAGGAAGGTGTCGGCGATGCGTACGCCGAAGATCTTCGCCTCCGCCATCGAGTGCACCAGCTCGGGGCGGTCGATCAGGAACTGGCCGACGGCCTTGCCGCGGGCCGCCCCGTTGAGCACGTTGAACAGGGCGAAGAAGATCGGCATCTGCAGCAGGATCGGGAAGCAGGACGCCATCGGGTTCACACCCTCGTCCTTGTAGAGCTTCATCGTCTCCTGACCGAGCTTCTCCCGGTCGTGGGCGTATTTCTTCTGCAGCTCGCGGACCTTGGGCTGCAGCACCTGCATGTTGCGCGAGGAGCGGATCTGGCGGACGAACAGCGGGATCAGCGCGGTGCGGATGACGATCGTCAGCAGCAGGATCGACAGGGTCCAGGTGATTCCGGAATCGGTGCCGAACAGTGGGGCGAACAGGTAGTGCGCGAGCACCAGCAGGCCGGAGACCGCCCAGTGCAGGGGTGAGAGCAGCGTGTCCCAGAACGCCTCCAACGGGATCAGCCCCGCCAGGGGGGTGATCAGGGGGAGCAGGGTCTCCATCAGTTCGCACCTCGAGTGTTGGTGGGCCGGGTCGGTTGCGCCCCGGCGGGTTCGTCGTCAGTTCCAGTGTCGCCGCTGTCGTGGAGCGTACGCCGGGTCGGCGACCCGGACGCGTCCCCGAATTCGCGGCGGGAGCGTTCGGCGTCGGCCTGCTCGCGCTCCCACTCGGCAGCGGCCGGCGTACCGGGGACCGGGTCGTAACCGCCCGCGGACCAGGGGTTGCAGCGCACGATCCGGCTGATCGTCAACCAGCTGCCGCGCAGCGCCCCGTGCACCTGCACCGATTCGAGTCCGTAGGCCGAGCAGCTGGGGTGGTAGCGGCAGACGTTGCCGTAGAGCGGGCTGATCACCGCCCGCCAGAGCTTGATGAACCCGACCAGCAGCCATTTCACCGCGCCGGCCCCGTCGCCTCGGGGGCGTACGCCGCCAGCTTGCGCAGGCAGCCCCGCCAGGCGCCGCCCAGGTCCTCGGCCAGGCTGTCCGCGCTTGCGGCGGGGGCCAGCGCTCGGATCACCACGTTGGTCCCCCCGGGCGTCTCGGCCACCAGCGGAACCGCCAGGTGCCGCAGCCGCCGCTTCACCCGGTTGCGCACCACCGAGCCGCCGACGGCACGGGACACGACAAGGCCCACCTTGGTCGCGGAATCGCCGGCACCGGCAGGGCGGTGGGCGTGCACGACCAAAGTGGACCGACCGGAGCGTACGCCGGAACGAATCGTGCGCCGGAAGTCCAGCGCTGATCTCATCCGATGCGCGGCAGGGAGCACGGTCGCCGCGGCCGGCTCAGCCGGCCAGCTTGGCGCGACCCTTGCGGCGGCGAGAAGCCAGGATGGAACGCCCGGCGCGGGTCCGCATCCGCAGGCGGAAGCCATGGGTGCGGCTGCGACGCCGGTTGCTCGGCTGGAAGGTGCGCTTGCTCACGGGAAGTCTCCCACTGTCTTGTGGCTCGGACCCACCGGCGGGCCACCGCCCGGCACCGGTCCGGTGGGGCGACTTTTCAGGCAGCCAGCAGGGTTGCCGGACGACCCGGCGACCTCACTACGGTACGTGGTCCGCGAGAGCCGGTCAAACCGAAGTGTTGGCCAATCGGACGTCCACTCGACACGCCGAGAGCGCGATGTCGTGTCTTGCGATCATGGATTGGCTTGGTTTAGCGTCGGGGCTCCGGGACTGCGGCACCTGACCGTCCGTCCCGGCTGCGAAACTCCGACTGGGCACCACCCCGGCAGGGGTGTGGCTCAGCCGGGTCGGATCGTCAGGTACGCACCCCATTTTGGGCTACCCACAGACTGTGGAAAACTCTGTGGAAGGCAGTGGTCCGGGACGCCCCGTCGGGGAACGGACCATCGAGAGACGACCGGAAACACGATTGATCGCCGGGGTGATTGTGAGCGAGTTCGACGAGTCGGGATTCCGCGACCACGGATCCATCGATGGTCGGCGACCCTCCCTCGACGGCGAATCCAGCTTCGGCGGCGGCACGGGGTTCGGCGCCGGGATGGGTGCCGAGTTCGACAGCACCCCGGTGGACGAGTTGACCGGCCGACCGCTCAACAGCCCGGGTGCCGACGCCGGTTCCGGTGATCGCACCTCCGGAGATCCGGTCCAGGCCGCCTGGGCAGACCTGTTGCACGAGGCCACTCCGGAGCACCGGGTGTGGCTGCGCCGGGCCACCCCGCTGAGCGTGCACGAACCGATGCTGATGGTCGCGGTACCGGATGACTTCACCAAGGATCGGGTGCTCCGGACCAACGTGGAGGCCGCCCTGCCGCGGTTCTTCCAGCGGGCCAGCCGACTCGAGATCATCATCAACCCCGAGCTCGCCCAGCCGGTCGATCCGACGCCGACCAGAATCGATCCGGAGCCGAGCGCAACCGAGCCGCAGCGGCGTACGCCCAGTCGGGCCGCCACTCCGCACCCGACCACGATCGACTCCCGGCTGAACCCGAAGTATTCGTTCGAGAACTTCGTCATCGGCTCCTCGAACCGGTTCGCGCACGCGGCCGCCGTGGCCGTCGCCGAGGCGCCCGGCAAGTCGTACAACCCGCTGATGATCTATGGCGAGTCCGGGCTGGGGAAGACCCACCTGCTGCACGCCCTGGGGCACTACGTACGCCACTACTACGACCGGGTCCGGGTGCGCTACGTCTCCACCGAGGAGCTCACCAACGACTTCATCAACGCGATCTCGGAGAACCGGACCGCCGAGTTCCGCCGGCGCTATCGCGACGTGGACGTGCTGCTGATCGACGACATCCAGTTCCTGGAGGCGAAGATCCAGACCCAGGAGGAGTTCTTCCACACGTTCAACACCCTGCACAACGCGCAGAAGCAGATCGTGATGACCTCCGACCGCCCGCCCAAATTGCTCGAGGCGCTCGAGCCGCGACTGCGCAGTCGTTTCGAGTGGGGGCTGATCACCGACGTGCAGGCCCCCGACCTGGAGACCCGGATCGCGATCCTGAAGAAGAAGGCCGCCCAGGAACGGCTCACCGTCAGCCTGGACGTGCTGGAGTTCGTCGCCTCGCGGATCCAGAGCAACATCCGCGAGCTGGAGGGGGCGCTGATCCGGATCACCGCGTTCGCGTCGCTGAACCGGACCCCGGTGACGATGGAGTTGGCGATGGACGTGCTGAAGGACCTGATCCCCGTGGGCGCGGACGCCGAGATAACCGCCCAGCAGATCATCCAGCACACGGCGCAGTACTTCGATTTCAGCGTGGACGACCTGTGCGGTTCCTCTCGCACCTCGGCCCTGGCGACCGCCCGCCAGATCGCGATGTACCTGTGCCGGGAACTGACCGACATGTCGCTGCCGAAGATCGGCCAGGAGTTCGGCGGCCGCGACCACACCACGGTGATGCACGCCGACCGCAAGATCCGCCAGTTGATGAACGAGCGGCGCCACATCTACAACCAGGTCACCGAGCTCACCAGCCGGATCAAGCAGCGCCGACGCTGAGCGCTGGGGCGCCTCGAGTCGGCCATCCAGCGAACCCTGGTGCCAGTCAGCGATCCCTGCAGGGTTCGACCAGCAGCGATTGGATTCGCTGGATCGCTACCGGAGCTCAGACGGGGTCCTTGAGGTAGGTGTTGAAGTAGCACCGCAGCGCCTCGACCATGTTGACGCTGCTGGGGTCATAGAGCCACTGGATCTGCAGCCCGTCCATCAGCGCGGTGAACGAGGAACCGAGGAGCGCCGGGTCGACCCCCTCGCGCAGCTCCCCATCGCGGGCCAGGTCATCGAAGATCTGCTGGTTGATCCCGACGATCTTGCGATAGCGCTGGGTGAAGTAGTCGTGCGCCGGGTGATCCGGATCGGTCGACTCGGCCGAGAGGGTGGCGAACAGTTCGACCATCCCCGGGATGGTCGCGTTGTGCGCCGCGAGCTCGAGCACCCGCTTCACGTGTTCGCGTGCGCTGGGCTGCTCCTTCAGGTGGAACACATCGTCGTTGGTGTTGTCCCGACGCTCCAGGACCGCGCTCAACAGTTCCTGCTTGGAGTGGAAGTGATACAGCAGCCCGGGGTGGGTGATGCCCACTCGCTGGGCGATGTCGCGGAGCGAGGTGCCCCGATATCCCACTTCACCGAACAACTCGACCGCGGCCGCGAGGATCTGCTCGCGACGGCGACCGCCCTTGGTTCCCGTTTCCCCGGCCATGGACCAATCCTGCCAGAAACTGACCAGTAGGACAGGAGAAACTGACCAGTGGATGGTGATCGAGCGATCCCACAGTACCTGTGGGCCGCTGCACCCTCTTTTCCACAGCGTCGACGGCTCGCTGTGGGGACCGGGTGATCGCCGGCGGACAATCCGCAGATCCTCCCCGTGTGATTTCAGGTTCTGCACAGCCGCGGAAGGGCAAGTTCTGCCCGCTGACGAGCCCGAACGCGGGTTATCCACAGAACCCACAGGGCCTATGACGAAGATGAAATTACAAAGTCATCCATTTCTTCCAAGTAGGTGGGTGCCCAGGTTGGGGATACCCCTTCCAGCCCCTGCGTGGTTCTGGCTACTGTGAGCCAGCACACAGGAAAGAGGTCACCCATGCGGCGTACCAGGCTCTCCTGCCTTGCTGCTGCTCATCACCCTGCTGATCGGCCTGGTCCAGGGGGTCGCGCCTCGGGCGTACGCCGCCCCGACGCCGGCCACGCCGCGGGTCAGCTGGCCCGCCGGCGGGCACGTCTACTGGAACCCGAGCACCGGCGCGCACCCGGTCTGGGGGGAGATCTATCGCCGCTGGGCGGAACTGCGCTACGAGAACGGGCGGATGGGTTATCCGGTGAGCGATGAGAACTGTGGTCTGGTCGGCGGCGGGTGCTTCCAGCTGTTCCAGGGCGGCTTGGTCTACTGGTCGCCGGCCTCTGGGGCGTACCCGGTGTGGGGGCTGATCCGCGATTCCTGGGCGGCCAGCGGCTGGGAACGCGGCCGGTGGGGCTATCCGACCGGCCCGGAGATCTGCGAACCGCGGCACTGCTGGCAGTCCTTCCAGGGCGGGGTGCTGGACGTCCGCTGGTGAAACCGCTGGTGAACCTGCTGGGGCGTACGCCATTAGGCTGAGCGGGTGCGCTATCACTCCACCCGGACCCCGGCCGGCGAAGGCCTGCAGTTCTGCGACATCCTGCTCGCCGGTCTGGCCCCGGACGGCGGGTTGTACCTGCCGGAGCAGTATCCGGACATCACCGGATTGCTGCCCGGCTGGCGGAAGCTGCTCGCCGAGCAGGGGTACGCCGCCGTGGCGGCCGAGGTGCTGGGGCTGTTCGTCGACGACATCCCCGAGGCCGAGCTGCAGCGGATCTGCGCCGCGGCGTACAGCACCGACAACTTCGCCAGCGCCGACATCGTCCCGGTCAGCGAGCTGGGCGCGAACCGTTGGCTGGCGCACCTGTCCGACGGGCCGACGGCGGCGTTCAAGGACATGGCGATGCAGCTGCTCGGGCGGCTGTTCGAGTATGAGCTGGAACGCCGCGGCGAGAACCTGACCGTGCTCGGCGCAACCAGCGGGGACACCGGCTCGGCGGCCGAATATGCGATGCGCGGCCGGGACAACCTGACGGTGTTCATGCTCACTCCGCGCGGGCGGATGACCCCGTTCCAGCAGGCGCAGATGTTCAGCCTCGATGAGCCGAACATCCACAACCTCGCCGTCGACGGGGTGTTCGATGACTGCCAGGACCTGGTCAAGGCGGTGAACTCCGACGCCGCGTTCAAGGCCCGGCACCGGATCGGCGCGGTCAACTCGATCAACTGGGCGCGGCTGGTCGCCCAGGTGACCTACTACGTGGTGGCCTGGCTGCGGGTGACGTCGAGTGAGAGCGAGAAGGTCACCTTCTGCGTACCGACCGGCAACTTCGGCAACATCTGCGCGGGTCACGTGGCGCGGCAGATGGGGCTGCCGATCGGCCGGCTGCTGCTGGCCACCAACGAGAACAACGTGCTCGATGAGTTCTTCCGCACCGGGGTCTATCGGGTCCGCGCGGCCGCCGAGACCCACGAGACCTCCAGCCCGTCGATGGACATCTCGAAGGCGTCCAACTTCGAGCGGTTCGTGCACGACCTCTTCGCCGGGGACGCAGACCGGGTGCGTGAGCTGTTCGCCGAGCGGCTGGTGACCGACGGGTTCTTCGACCTGTCGGGTACGCCGGAGTTCGCGGGGCTGGGCGGGCGGTTCGGGTTCGCCTCGGCGTCCTCGACGCACGCGGATCGGCTGGCCACCATCGAGCGGACCTGGCGGGAGCACCGGGTGCTGATCGACCCGCACACCGCTGACGGGGTGAAGGTGGCCGACGAGCTGGCTCGCGACGACGAGTCGGTGGTGATCCTGGAGACCGCGCTGCCGGTGAAATTCGCCGCGACGATCCGCGAGGCGGTGGACCGTGAACCCGATCGCCCCGAGGCGTTCGTCGGCATCGAGGACCTGCCGCGACACGTCGTCGACCTGCCCAACGACGTCGACGCCGTGAAACGCTTCATCACCGAACGCCTGTCCGGTGGCTGAGCCTGTCGGTGGCTGAGCCTGTCGAAGTCACCTCGACGGGGCGGCGTACGGTCGAGGTATGGCTGAGATCACCTTGCACCGTGGAGACATCACGACCGATGCCGAGTCCGACGCGATCGTCAACGCGGCCAACTCGAGCCTGCTCGGCGGAGGCGGGGTCGACGGGGCGATCCATCGCGCGGCCGGTCCGGACCTGCTGGCCGAGTGCCGCACGCTCGGCGGCTGCGCGACCGGTGACGCGAAGATCACCAGGGCGGGCAGGCTCCCGGTCGAGCACGTGATCCACACCGTGGGTCCGGTCTGGCACGGCGGAAGCCGTGGCGAGCCGGAACTGCTCGCCGCCTGCTATCGCCGCTCGATCGAGCTGGCGGCCGAGCACGGCTGCGCCCGGGTGGCGTTCCCGGCAGTGAGCTGCGGCGTCTACGGCTATCCGCTCGACCAGGCTGCTCGGATCGCGATCGACAGCGTACGCCAGGCCATGGCCGTGCACCCAGAGGTCACCGAGGCACGGTTCTGGTTGTTCGACGACAAGGCGTACGCCGCCTTCGAGACCGCCTTGTCCGAGCCAACCCCGGTGACCTAAAGTTAGGGTCACCTAACAGACGGGACGATCACGATGGAGTGGGTGCGGCAGCTGCCCCTGGCGGAGAGCATCGCGGTGCTGTTCGTGATCGTGATGCTGCGGGCCAACGCCACCTATTGGATCGGCCGCGGTGCGGCCGCCGGGGTGATCCGGTTGACCCGCAACCGAGCCCCGTCGCCGCGCCGCGCCCGGGCCCGACAGCGCGCCGAGGCGCTGATCGCGCGCTGGGGCGTACTGGCGGTCCCGTTCTCCTTCCTCACCATCGGCATCCAGACCGCCGTCAACGCCGCCGCCGGCGCGCTGCGGATGCCGCTGCGGCGTTATCTGCCGGCGGTGATCGTCGGTTCGGTGATCTGGGCGTGCCTGTACGCCACCGCGGGCCTGGCGGTGATCAGTGCCGCCATCGGGCTGGCCCTGCACTCGCCGTTGCTGATCGGCGCCCTGCTCGTCGCGGCGCTCGTCGTCGCCGGGTTCGTGCTGTGGCGCCGCCGATCGGGGCCGGCGAAGTGCGAGTCGGAGGAGCCGGCGGTGCGGACCGACTCCGACGCCGAGGATCCGCTGGTCCCGCCGACGCGCTGAGTTCGCTTTGGCCCCTCGATGGACAATGGGGCATGCCCACTCGACCAGCCACCCTGCTCGGCGCCCTGCCAGCCGCACTGCTGCTGGTCGCCTGCAGCCCCGGACCTGGCGTCCAGGATCCACAACCCAGTACCCCGGTGCAGACCGCCCCGACGCCCTCGGCCGCCCCGGCGACGCCGACCGGCTCGCCGAGTCAGCCGGCCACGCCGGGCCAGGCGCCCAGCACACCGGCCCAGGCGCCGCTGCCGGCCGGCGACTTCGAAACCGACCTGGACGTTCCGTGGGGTCTGGCCCGGATGCCCGACGGGTCGGTCCTGGTGACCGAGCGCGACACCGCGCAGGTGCTGCGGCTGGCGCTGGGCAAGTCGGTCATCCTCGGTCAGGTGCCCGGGGTACGCCCCAACGGCGAGGGCGGACTGCACGGGATCGCCGTCGACCCGACCGATCCGCAGGTGTTCTTCGTGCACTTCGCGGCCGGTAGCGACAACAAGGTGGCCCGGCTGCGGCTCGCCGGCACCGGGTTCACCGTCGAGCGGGTGATCGTCGAGGGCATCCCCGCCGCGGCGATCCACAACGGCGGCCGGCTGGCGTTCGGACCCGACGGGTTCCTCTACATCGCTACCGGCGACGGCAACCGGACCGGGAACGCCCAGGACCGGAACTCGCTGGGCGGCAAGATCCTGCGCGTCGACCGCGATGGCAACTCGCCCCCCGGAAACCCGTTCGGCAACAGCGTCTGGACCCTCGGCCACCGCAACGTCCAGGGCCTGGCCTGGGACCAGCAGGGACGGATGTTTGCCTCCGAGTTCGGCCAGAACCGCTTCGACGAGGTCAACCTGATCGAGCCGGGCAGGAACTACGGCTGGCCGCGGGTCGAGGGCATGGGCAACGACCCGGCGTACACCAACCCGCTGCACGTCTGGGGCACCGACGACGCCTCCCCCTCGGGCCTGGCATACCTGAACGGCAACCTGTGGATGGCCGCGCTGAAGGGTCAGGGCGTCTGGCGGATCCCGCTCGACGGCGGTGCCCCGGAGAAGCTGCTCACCGACCGCGGCCGGATCCGCACCATCGAGCCGACCGGTGACGGCGGGCTGTTCGTGGTCACCTCGAACACCTACCGGGGTACGCCGAAGGCCGGCGATGACCGGATCATCGTCTGGCGGCCGTGAGGCGGCCAGACGATCGACCCGGAGCCGCACCGCGCCACATGGACCGCCCCCATCCTGGTCGATATGATCAACATCCCGCGTGCCGGATTGACACGTGGTGATCACCCCTGTCGAGGAGCGATAGTGAAGATCCGCCTGGAGCGCGACGTCTTGGCCGAGGCCGTGGCGTGGGCCGCCCGCAGTCTGCCGACCCGCCCCAGCGTGCCGATCCTGGCCGGCCTGCTGATCCGCGCGAGCAACTCCGGGGTGGTGCTGTCCTGCTTCGACCACGAGACCTCCGCGCAGATCAACGTCAAGGCCCAGGTCGCCGACGACGGTGAGGCGCTGGTCTCCGGACGGCTGCTGGCCGACATCTGCCGCTCGCTGCCGAACAAGCCGGTCGACATCAGCGCCGACGACTCGCGGATGGAACTGGTCTGCGGGTCGGCCCGCTTCACCCTGCAGACCCTGCCGGTCGCCGAATATCCGGCGCTGCCGACGATGCCCGAGTCGGCCGGCACCGTGGATTCGGCCGACTTCGCCGAGGCGGTCTCCCAGGTGGTCGTCGCCGCCGGCCGCGACGACCTGCTGCCGGTGTTCACCGGCGTACGCGTCGAGATCGACGGCGACACGATGAGCCTGCTCGCCACCGACCGTTATCGGATGGCGCTGAAGGAGTTGACCTGGAATCCGGCCTCACCGCAGGCCTCCGGCAACGCGCTGGTGCCCTCCAAGGTGCTGTCCGAGACCGCCAAGTCGATGACCTCGGGTGAGAACGTGACCATGTCGCTGGCCGCCGGCAGCGCCGGTGACGGACTGATCGGCTTCGAGGGGACCGGCCCGGGCGGCGTCCGCGAGACCACCACCCGGCTGCTGGACGGGGAGTTCCCGAAGGTACGCCACCTGATGAACATCCAGCCCGCGCTGAGCGTGCGCGCCGACACCGCCGAGCTGATCGCCGCCGCCAAGCGCGTCGCCCTGGTCGCCGAGCGGAACACCTCGCTGCGGATGATGATCGACGAGGACTCGGTGATCCTCGAGGCCGCCACCGGAGACCAGGCCCAGGCGTCCGAGGCGATCTCGGCGACGGTCACCAACCACGCCGGCGGGGAGCCGCCGATCAAGGCCGCCGGCTTCAACCCCGCCTATCTGCTCGACGCCCTGGGGGCGCTGGACGCGCCGTTCGCGAGCTTCGCGTTCACCGCGCCGGGCAAGCCGTGCCTGATCACCGGACTGCCCGAACTGGACGGTGAGCCGATCACCGACTATCGGCACGTGATCATGCTGATGCGGCTGCCCAGCTGAGCCCGGCCGGGAACCTCCCGGCAACCTGTGGGACCCCTGAAGACCCGCCGCACCACCGTGGCGGCTCGCCCCCTCCCGTGCCCACGATGGAACCACTCGCACCGATCAGAAGGAGTGGTTCCCCATGTTCCGCACGTACGCCGTCGCCACCGCGATCGCGGGACTGGCGCCGAGGCCCCGGTGAGTTCCGTGGTGCTCGCCCGCCGCGCACGGCGTACGCCCGGCTGCTGGTCACCAGCAGCGGACCCCTGCCCGACTGCACACCGGTGGCCGCCGCGGGATTCCAACTGTGGATGCCGAACGGCACCGTGCAGCGCGCGGCTTCGGTCGGTCACACCGCCTGCGCCAACCCGGCGGTGAGCAACCTCACGGTCTGGCCCGTCCAGCCCTGAGGGCGCGGCCGTTCCCGGGTCCGGACTAGTCTGGCCGGGTGGCAGCAATCTGGCGGGACCTTGACCAAACACCGATCACCGCACGGGAGGCCACCCGGGAGTGGGCGCTGATGGCCCACGACATCCTGGAGGAGATCGCGCCCCGCTACGGACGATCGATCGCCTTCGACGACCTGGCCCACGAGGTGCAGCGACGCTCCGGAATCATGACCGATCTGCCGACCCTGCAGTGGGTGCCCGACGTGCTCACCGAGGTCGGCGATCGCTGCCAGGAGTCCGGTGAGCCGCGGCTGACCGAGCTGGTCGACGCCCCCGGCAACCGGTCCACCGATGCGGTCACCCCGGCCCGGCTCGAGTGTCACCAGGCGTACGGCGCGAAGATTCCGGACTTCGACGCCCCGAATCGCCGCAGCAGTCGCGGCGCCCGCAGCGCCACGACGCGTACGCCCAGGCCGAAGGCCGCCGAGCCGAGGCGGCGCCCGGTGTGCCCGAGCTGCTTCCTCGAGGTCCCCGAGTCCGGGATCTGCGACAACTGCGACTGAGTTCAGGCCGCTAGTTACACCGGTGGGATTTTCCCCAGACTGTGCATGAAATTGTGGATAACTCTCAGCCGAGGCGGTCGGCCAGCCGCAGGTACCTCCGCACCTCGGCTCCCAGGTGACGGGGCAGACCCCACAGCTCGAGCACGGCGGTGAACCGCTCATCCTCGGCGGCCTGGGGTCGGCGTACCGACACCAGATCCAGCAGCAGCGCCGCCTCCGACAGCGGGACCAGACACAGCCGTCGCGGCCCCAGCCGCCGGGCACGCGCCTCGGGCTGACCCGGCAACCGGTACACCCGCTCCAGCCAGTCAGCGCTCCCCAGCGGATCGTCGGCGATCAACCGCTCGGCCGCCATCGCCGCCGTAACGGCCTCCCCGAGCCGCCGCGTCAACTCCGCGTCCAGCCGCGGCCCATCCGCCCCGGCCGCCGCGCCGGCGTACGCCTGGGCCAGTCGGCGGCCCACCACCGGGCCCTCGACTCCGACCAGGTCGGTCAACACCTGCGACAGGTCCGCGGTCGCCGGCACCGGCCCGGTGAACACCCGATACGGCTCCAGCTCGGCCGCCCGGGAGGCCGATTCCCGGGGTGCCGCCACGGGTTCGATCGCGGCCGCGCCGAGCACGTCCCACAGCGGCTCCAGGGCCGCTCGCGGATCGGCCGCCCACGCCGACTCGCGGATCCGGACGAACCGCCACCCGCCGCGAGCCAGGTCGCGCTGCCCGCTCAGCTGCCTCCGGTACGCCTCAGCGCCCGCCCACTGGGCCGACTCGCACTCGACCGCCACCCGGCCGCGGGTGCCGTGCACCACCAGGTCCAGCCGGAGCCCCTGCACCGGTTCGGCGGCGGTCACCCGATAACCCTGCTCCAGCAGGGCGTCGGCCACGCGCTGCTGCAGCAGCGAGGTGAACGGTGGTACCAGCACCTGATCCCCGACCGGTTCGCTGAGTTGCCCGGCGACCGGCACCCCCGAGCCCGCACCGGCGGCCGCCTCGACCTCGAACGCGTGCTGCAGCAGCTGTCGCCGCAGGTCCTCGGGGTTGGGCAGGTCGACCAGCTCGACCGAGTGCACCAGCACCACCTGATCCCGCGCCCGGGAGATCGCCACGTTGTACCGCTGCACCGCCACCTCGCGGGTCTGCGCGACCAGCCGCCCCGTCGGCGCCGCGACCAGGGACACCACCATCACGTCGCGTTCGCTGCCCTGGAAGGCCGGTGGCTCGCCGACCTGCAGCCGCTGCGCGGCCCACACCTCGGCGGGCAGCCGCTGCTGCAGCTCGGCGGCGATCGTCCGGGACTGCTCCTGGCCGAGCAGGCTGACCACGCCCAGGCTCATCCCCTCATAGGCCGGGTCAGCGACGATCCGCTCCACCTCCGCCACGACGGCAGCCGCCTCGGCGGCGTTCACGTTGCCCCTGGTCAACGTCGCGTCGTCGACCTTGATCGTGCGGAACGGGCGCAGCGGGCCGAACTGTCGGACCGGCTGCAACCGGACTCCCTCGGGGGCGTACGCGATCTTGTTGGAGAAGTCGATGATCTCCGGCACGCTGCGCCGGTGCTCGGTCAGCACGTGCCGGGTCCCGAACCGCAGCGTGGCCTCGTCGAAATAGGAGCGCATCGGATTCGTCCACAGCTGGGCCAGCGGATCCTCCCCCAGGTGCTTCTGGGCGAGGGTCTGCAACTGGTCGCGGTCGCGACCGACGCCGGCCGGGGAGACCTGCTTGTCGTCACCGACGACCACCACCCGCGGGGCCAGGTATTGCAGGGTGATCCCCTCCAGCCCGGCCTGGGAGGCCTCGTCGATCAGCACCACGTCGAACGAGTCGGGCTGCACCTCGACCTGCTCGGCGACCCGATACAGCGGCATGATCCACGCCGGTACCGCCCCGCGGGCGGTGGCCAGCAGTTCCCGGATCTCGCGCCGCAGCTGCGCCGCGTGGCGTCCGGTGCCCCGGCCGAGTTGGCGGACCTGCTGGGCGTACGCCGTGAGCGCGGCCCGGGCGGAGGGGGTGAGCCGGGCCACCGCGTGCTGCCAGGCCTGCTCGCCGGCCAGCCGGGCCACCGTCTCGACGATGGCCCGATCCAGCACGTCGAGGCGTTCCCGCACCTGCTCGGTGTCGGCGCGCCGGTCCGCCCGCTGACGCTCGGTCAGCCAGTGATCGGTCCGGGCCCAGGCCCAGGCGGCGTCGAAGTCGCGCAACCGGGGGAGCCAGGTGGCGTCGTCGGAGTCCTCGGCGGTCAGGGCGGCCGCCAGCCGCGGGTGCCAGTCGGCGATGTCGGCGGCGAGTCGGCTGCGCCCCCGGTCCTGGTCCTGCTCGCCGCGGGCCAGCTCGCGGGCGGTGGCGTGTGCGTGGTCCAGGTCGGGGATCGCGGCCAGCGTGTCCAGCATCTCCTGTCCGGCGGCGAACCCGGACCAGTTCGGCGGGGGCCAGCCGTTGGCGGCGGCATAGTCGGTGATCCCGCTGAGCTCGTCGGCGATGCGGACCAGGTCGATCAGCCGGTCACGCTCGATCCGGTGCCGGTCCAGCCGGGTCCGCCAGTCCCCCTCGGCCGAGGGGGCCCACTCGCCCCACTGCTGGTCGGCCAGCTCCAACAACCGGGTCAGCTCCAGGTGGGCCAGCACCTGCTCCAGCTGCCGGGGCCGGGTCGGCACCTCGCCGTCCACCCGGACCCGCTCGAACACCGGGACCGCCGCGCGCACCGCCCGCGGGGCCAGCAACCCACCCCGGGGCCGCCCGTCACCGCCGAGGCGCACGGTGTGGTCGGCCGCGTAGCCCCGCAGGGCCTGCACGAGCGCGATCAACCCGTCGTCGGATCCCTGCACCGTCACCTGACTGGTACGCCCCAGCGCCTCCGCGCTGCGTTCGGCCCGGCCGACCACCTCCCGCAGCGTGGCCGCCCGGGACCGCCACGGCCCGCTCTCGCCGTCGAGCACCTCGGCGACCGCCGGGCCCGTCCACCCGGAGGTGGCCTGCCGCAGCCCGGCGATCCGCCCGCGCAGGTCGGTCAGCGTGCGCGCGAAGTCCTTGCGCTGCACTGGTGCCATCGCCCGCAGCCCCGGCAACCACCGCTCGACGCCGGGAGTCCTGTGCCGCTCGGCCCGGCGTACCGCCGCCTCGTGCCGGTGCCGCAACGCCTCGGTGGCCGAGCTGGGCGCGCCGGCGCCCCGGGTCTCGCGGCGGAACCGCAACAGCTCCGCCCCACCGACGGGCGACCAGTGGTGCTGCGGGTCGAAGAACTCCCGGCTCCAGCCGAACCGCTCGGTGTGCTCGCGGTGCCAGGCGACCACCTCGGCCAGGGTTCCGGGGCGCCCCGACTCGGGCACCGGGACGGTCTCGGCGGCCCGGGCCGCGACCAGCGCGTCGAGGCACCCGGACCGCTCGCCGGCCAGCCGGTCCAGGTCGGCGCGCAGCCGCTGGATCCGGTCGGCGCGGGCGTCCGGATCGTCGTGGGCGGCCTCGTCGGCCAGCCGGCGTACCGCCTCGGTCAGCTCGTCGAGCTCGGCCTCCGCGGTGCCCAGCACGCTGACCGCGAGCGGACGCAGCGAGTCCGGCAACTGGTCGCGCAACTGCGCCAGGGCCCGATCGGTCGGGGCCGTGACGAGCACCCGCCGACCCTGGGCGAGCAGGTGGCTGAGCAGGGCGGCGATGGCGTGCGTCTTGCCGGTCCCCGGCGGGCCCTGCACCACCACCTGGGCCTGCTCGTCGACCCGCTGCACCACCCGGCGCTGGGCCGCGTTGAGCGGCAACGGCCCGAACAGGTCACCGGCCACGTCGACGAACGCCCCGCCCTCGCGCGCCGGGGCCGGCGGGACCTGGTCGGGGTCGAGCAGCGGCCGCAGCCCCGGCGGAACCGTCCCGTCGGCCTCCAGCCGGTCGGCCACCCGTTCCAGCATCGCCACCATCGGCAGGTGGCTGCGGCGGCGCAGGATCAGCACCGGCTCGGGTTGCTCGGACACCTCGGCGACGAGTGGGCCGAGACTGTTCAGCCCGCCCCGATGGGCCCGGATCCGGCGTTCCCAGTCGGGCAGCCCGGCGGGCCACTGCTCGGGTTCGAGAAAGCTCGACAGCTCCGGGATCGGCGCGCCGTCCAGGTGCAGCGCCAGCCGCGCGGAATCCGCGTCCACCTCGATCCGCGCCGGCAGCACCACCGCGGCCCGGTCGATGCTCGGGGCGTCCGCCCGGCGTACCCGGCCCAGGCCGAGCAGCAGTTCCAGGTCCTCGGGCCGGGCCTGATGGTTCAGCGAGGCGGTGAACAGCCGCGCATACCGGCTGTCCGGATCGGCGTCGGGGCTCAACTGCAGCAGCGGCACGGAAGGGTCGTCGGTGGCGGTCAGCGAGTCGCCGAGGGCGACCACCTGGCCGTCCGGCGCTGCGGCGTACGCCGAGATCTCGCGCACCGGCGAGGATCTGAACCGCTCCAGGGCCGCCACGTAACGAAACATCCCGACCACGCGGTTGACGTCTGACTCTGCCACCACCAAGAACACCTTCCGAAACTGGCTGGACCGGGAGGGGACGGTCCACCCACGAGAGGTTAGTCCGCGCAGGTGACAGCCGCACGACGATCAGGTGTCACCTCCGACCGGAGGTGGAGGTGGCTACAGTCCGGGTATGAGCGAGATCGAGTTGGAGCGGCGCGGATCGATCGCGCTGATCACCCTGAACGCCCCCGAGCGGCGCAACGCGCTGGGCCGGCAGATGGCGGCGGACCTGCTCGCCGTGCTGGCCGAGGTCGACCGCGATCCCGCCCTCGGGGTGACCGTGCTGCGCGGGGCCGACGGGCACTTCTGCGCCGGCGCCGAGCGCAGCCTGCTCGCCGACGCCGGGGCCGATCCGGCCGGGGATGCACACTATGCGGCGCTCGGTCTGGTCTATGAGGTGTTTGCCGCCGTGGACCGGCTGACCACCCCCACCATCGCCGCGTTGCGCGGCTGGTCCGTCGGCGCCGGGGTCAACCTGGCGATGGCCGCCGACGTGCGGGTGATCGCCGAGGACGCGACGCTGCGCTCGGGATTCTCCCAGATCGCGCTGCACCCCGGCGGCGGTCACTTCACGCTGATCTCGCGGGAGAGCAACCGGCAGGCGGCGGTGGCGATGTCGCTGCTCGGCCAGGACGTCCGCGGTGCCGAGGCGGTACGCCTGGGGCTCGCCTGGGAGTGCGTCCCCGATGCCGAGGTGGAAGACCGCTGCCTGGCGCTGGCCGCGGCGGTCACCGATCCGGCGCTGAGCCGGACCGCGGTCGCCAACCTGCGCCACGAGACGACCGCCGGCCATCTGGACCTGCGCGCCGCCACCCAGCTGGAGCGGGCCAGTCAGCTGTGGAGCCTGCGGCGTCGCTGAGGCGCGTCGCTAGGGTTGGCCCCGGCGGCACCAAACAGAGGAGCAGATCATGGAGATGGGACTCGTCGGACTCGGTCGGATGGGCGGCAACATGCGCGAACGCCTCCGCAAGGCCGGGCACACCATCGTCGGCTATGACACCAACCAGGACATCTCGGACGCGAAGGACCTGGCCGACATGGTCGGGCAGCTGAGTGACTCCCCCAGGGTGGTCTGGGTGATGGTCCCCGACAAGGTGGTCGACGGCGTGATCGACGACGTGGCCGACCTGCTCGGCGAGGGCGACATCATCATCGACGGCGGCAACTCCCGCTGGACCCACGACGGTCCGCGCGCCGAGCGGCTGGCCGAGAAGGGTGTCGACTATCTCGACTGCGGCGTCTCCGGCGGGGTCTGGGGGATCAAGAACGGCTACGCGCTGATGATCGGCGGCAAGGAGGAGGCGGTCGCCAAGGTGCGTCCGATCTTCGACTCGCTCAAGCCGGAGGGCGACTTCGGCTACGTGCATGCCGGCGACCACGGGGCCGGGCACTTCGCCAAGATGGTGCACAACGGCATCGAGTACGCCATCATGCAGGCGTACGCCGAGGGCTGGGAGCTGCTCGAGGCGGCCGGCCACGTCACCTCGGTGCGCGAGACCTTCAACTCCTGGCGCGAGGGCTCGGTGATCAAGTCCTGGCTGCTCGACCTGGCCGTTGCTGCCCTCGACGAGGACGAGCACCTGGACAAGCTGCGCGGGTACGCCGACGACTCCGGTGAGGGCCGTTGGACCGTCGAGGCCGCGATCGACCTGGGGGTGGCGGTGCCCACGATCACCGACGCCCTGTTCGCCCGCTTCGTCTCCCGCCAGGACGAGTCACCCGCGATGAAGATGGTCGCCGCGATGCGCAACCAGTTCGGGGGGCACGCCGTGCACGGTGTCGTGGAGCCCGGCGACAAGCCCGCCCCGCCGGAGCAGGGCAAGAGCGCCTGAGGCGGAGGCCCCGGCCCACCGGAAAACCTCAGCGAACGCCCCGCCATTTTCGGGGTGTTGTTCCTTACAGACTAGCATGCTAGCATCTCGGCATCCCGACCAAGGAGTGCCAAATGTCTGCACCGACGCAGGCCCACCCGGCCAACGAGGACGCCACTCAGTCCTCCCCCCTGACCGTCGCGGTCGCCAGCTTCATCGGCACGACCGTCGAGTACTACGACTTCTTCATCTTCGGCACCGCGGCCGCCCTGGTGTTTCCGCGGCTGTTCTTCCCGAACGCCAGCCCGCTGACCGGCACCCTCCTCTCCTTCGCGACCCTGGGCGTGGGCTTCCTCGCCCGCCCGCTGGGTGGAATCGTGTTCGGGCACTTCGGCGACCGGGTCGGACGCAAGAAGATGCTGGTGATCACCTTGTTGGGCATGGGCGTGGCAACGGTGCTCATGGGGCTGTTGCCCACCTACGCCACCATCGGAATCGCGGCGCCCATCCTGCTGACCCTCCTGCGGTTGGTGCAGGGCTTCATGGTCGGCGGCGAATGGGGCGGTGCCACGCTGATGGCGGTGGAACACGCTCCGGTCGGCCGCAAGGGGCTCTTCGGGGCGTTCCCGCAGATGGGCGCCCCCGCCGGCACCGGCCTGGCGACGGGTGCCTTCCTGGTGGCGGCGATGCTGCCGGACGACCAGTTCAACGACTGGGGTTGGCGGGTGCCGTTCCTGCTCAGCGCGCTGTTGGTGCTGATCGGCCTGGCGATCCGGTTGACCGTCGGGGAGAGCCCTGCCTTCCAGGCTGCGCAGGAGGAGGACAAGGTGGTCGAGCTCCCGATCGCCAGCGCCTTCAAGCACCACTGGAAGCCGATCCTGTTGATCGCCGGCACCTACCTCAGCCAGGGCGTGCTCGCCTACATCTGCATGTCGTACCTGGTGAACTACGGCAACAAGGTGGTAGGCATCCCTCGCGTCAGTACGCTCATGGGCGTCCTGGTCGCAGCGGTGATCGCCACTGCGGCGTACCCCTTCTTCGGCATGCTGTCCGACTTCTGGGGCCGCAAGACCATGTACTTCACCGGTGCCGTGCTGATGGGGCTGAGCGTCTTCCCGGCACTGGCGCTGATCAACACCGGAAACCCCTTGCTGTTCGTGCTGGGGATCACGCTGATGTTCGGTATTGCGATGCCGCCCGCGGCCGGGGTCACCGGGCCGCTGTTCTCGATGGTCTTCCCCAAGGAGGTCCGCTACTCCGGCGCCTCGGTCGGCTACACGATCAGCCAGATCGCCGGACCCGCCTTCGCACCGACCATCGCCACCGCCATCTTCGGGGCCACCAAATCGTCTGGCTATGTGGGTCTGTACCTGGTTGTGGTCTGCGCGATCTCGGTGCTGTCGGTGGCCCTGCTGCCCGGGCCGTGGGGTCGGCGTGAGGCTGCGCGGCAGCGGCAGGAGGTGCACTGAGATGACGCAGACGTCCACCGATGTCCTCGTGGTGGGCGCAGGCCCGTTCGGCGTCACCACTGCGCTGGCCCTCGCCCGGCAGGGAGTTCGGGTACGCCTGATCGCCAAGGCTCCTTGGGTGGCCAACACCCCACGGGCGCACATCACCAGTCAACGAACGATGGAGGTCTTCCGCGACCTGGGTGTGGAGGAGCGGGCCAAGCAGGTGGCCACCGATTGGTCGCAGATGGGGGACTCGCTGTTGGCGGTGAGCCTGACCGGCCCGGAGATCGCCCGCATGCCGTCGTGGGGTTCCGGTTTCGCCCGGCACGGTGACTACGTCCGCAACAGCCCCTGCGGTTACCTGGACATCCCGCAGGATCGGATCGAGCCGGTACTGATCGACGCGGCCGGCCAGAGCGGGGTGACCATCACTTATCACACCGAGTTGCTCGACCTGGCACAGGACGACGATGGGGTCACCGCCACCCTGCGTCACCGGCTCAGCGGCACCGAGGAAGTCGTGCGCTGCCAGTACCTGGTCGGTGCCGACGGCGCCAAGTCGCTGGTCGCCGAGAAGATCGGCCTGCCGTTCGAGGGCCATGTCAGTCGCGCCGGCACCCTTTACACGCAGTTCCGCTGCGACCTCTCCACGTACGTGGCGCACCGACCGAGCATCCTGCACTGGTTCTTCAACCCGGACCTCAATGTCGGAGAGATCGGTCTGGGCCTGCTGCGCTGCACCAAGCCGTGGACCGAGTGGATTGCCGGTTGGGGCTTCCTCGTCGAGGACGGCGTTCCCGAACTCACCGACGACCAGGTCATCGACCGGATCCGCGAGCTCGTGGGCGTACCCGATCTGGAGATCGAGATCTTCGACCGATCCGTCTGGTATGTGAACCAGCAGTACGCGACCGAGTACACCAACGGGCGGGTGATGTGTGGTGGCGACGCCACCCACCGTCATCCACCCAGCAGCGGCCTGGGACTGAACACCTGCGTTCAGGATGCGCACAACCTCGCGTGGAAGCTGGCCTTCCTGGTCAAGGGATACGCCGGATCCGGCCTGCTGGACTCCTATGCCGCCGAACGTGCCCCCGTCGGCCGGCAGATCGTGCTGCGGGCCAACCAGTCCCGGCTCGACTACGCCGCCATCCGTGATTGTCTCGACGTCACCGGTCCGGCCGACCCGGTGACCAACGCACTGACCAACCTCAACGCACCCACCGAGGAGGGCATCAAGCTGCGGGCCAAACTGGAGGATGCGTTGCAGCTCAAGGAATACGAGTTCAACGCCGAAGGCGTGGAGAAGAACCATCGCTACTCATCATCGGCGGTTCTGCCCGAGCCGGACGCCGGCGAGGAGGTGTGGGAGCGGGACCAGGCGCTCTACCACCAGCCCACCACGCGGCCCGGAGCGAAACTGCCGCACGCCTGGCTGGTCGATCACCACGGCCACCGCAGTTCCACCCTTGACGTGGTGGGCAGAGGCCGGTTCACCCTGGTCAGCGGAATCGCGGGCGTGGCCTGGCAGCAGGCCGCCGAACGGCTTGGCCTGCCTTACCTCGACGTGGTCCGGGTCGGGGCCGACCCGGACGCCCAGGATCCCTACCACGAATGGTATCGGCGCCGAGACATCCACGAGGCGGGTGCACTACTGGTACGCCCCGACGCGGTGATCGCCTGGCGGCACCGTGAGGGGGTCTGGTCGGCCGAGGAGGCCGAGCGACGGCTGTCCCAGGCTCTGGGCGCGGTCCTCGATCGAGCGGTGGTGGGTGCCGAGTGAGCTTGGCGCTGATCTGCCTGTCCCACACCCCGCTGATGGGGTTCACCGAGCCTGCCCCGGGTGTGCGTGCCGAGGTGGAGGCGCTGCTGGACCGTTTGCGCGGATTCGTGGCGGAGTTCGATCCCACGCTGGTGGTGAGCTTTGGGCCGGACCACTACAACGGGTTCTTCTATGACCTGATGCCGCCGTTCTGTCTGTGCCTGGGCGCCCGTGGGGTGGGCGATTTCGACACCCAGGAGGGCGACTTCCAGGTGCCCGAGGAGCTGGCCAGCCAACTCGCCCAGCACGTTGCCGACCGCGGCGTCGACATCGCCATCTCGCGGGCTGCGGAATTGGACCACGGCGCGGTTCAGGTGCCGGAGTTGCTGCTAGGAGGGATTGACCGATTCCCCACGCTGCCGGTGTTCGTCAACGGCGTGGCCCCGCCTTTCGTGCCCATGCAGCGAATCCGCCTGCTCGGCGAGGCGGTGGGCGATTTCCTGGTCGGCCTCGACGAACGGGTGCTGGTGATCGGGTCCGGCGGTCTGTCGCACGACCCGCCCGTTCCCCGTTGGGCCAGTGATACGCCCCAGCAGCACGAGTTTCTGCTGCGCGGGCGGCACCCGACGGCGCAGGCCCGTCAGACCCGGCAGCAGCGCACCATAGACACCGGCCTGGCGTTCGCCCGCGGCGAGGCGGAGATCGCCGATCTCAACCCGGATTGGGACAACGCCTTCCTTGACGTCTGCGCATCCGGAGATCCCGGGCGGTTCGACGCCTACCGCGCCGATGAGATGACCGAGGTGGCCGGGAACTCGGCCCATGAGGTCCGCAGCTGGGTCGCCGCCTTCTCGGCCCTGCGCCGCGCCGGGGCGTACCGGGTCGTCGACCGCTACTACCGCGCGATCCCCGAATGGATCGCCGGCTTCGGTTGCCTGACAGCCACCACCGAGAGCGAGGAATGATGGAACTGACCTACGACAACACCAGCAAAGTGGTGCGTACCCCCTCCTGGGAGATCCACACCAACCAGGCCGGCTCAGGAGACGACGCCGTGATTCTGTTGCACGGCTCGGGACCCGGGGCCACGGGGTGGAGCAACTTTTCGCGGAACATCGGCTACCTGGCCGAGCGTTATCGGGTGATCGCCGCCGACATGCCCGGGTGGGGTTCTTCCTCACCGTGCACCTGGCAGCAGCGCAACCATCCGGAGGCGGTGCTGGAGTTGATGGACACCTTGGAGATCCAACGGGCCACCCTCATCGGCAACTCAATGGGCGGTGGCACCACCGTGCGGTTCGGCTATGAGCATCCCGAGCGGGTGAACAAGCTGATCACGATGGGTTCCTCGTCCGGCTCCAGCACCCTGTTCGGTCCCGGTGGGCTCAGCGAGGGCATCAAGATTCTGCAGCAGGGTTACCGGGAACCGAGCGAGGCGACCATGCGCAGACTGGTGGAGGTGATGACCTTTGATTCGAGTTTCGCCACCGATGAGCTGATTCGCAACCGGGCCCAGATGGTTGCTGCCCATCCCGAGCACAACCGCAATTTCATCGAGGGCACAGGGAAACGACCCGTGGTCGAGCTGGACGCTGAACGAGTCCGCACGATCACCGCGCCCACCCTGCTGTTCCATGGCCGCGATGATCGAGTGGTGCACTTCGAGCACTCGCTGCGCTTGACCTCGCTGATTCCCGACAGCCGGTTGGTGCTGATCAACCGTTGCGGCCACTGGCTGCAGATCGAGCACGCCGAGGAGTTCAACCGGACGGTGGCCTCGTTCATCGACCACGGCTGAACCGATCCGACCGAGAACCACTAGGGCCGCACCCGAACGGGTGCGGCCCTTCGCGGTTCATGCGACGAAGTCGTTCAGTGCGTGACGACCACGTTGACTCCTCAGTTGGAGAGGCGACTCGGGTGTAGACCACCGTCCCGCCGTGGGGGGCGTTCGACTGTGAAGCGCCATTGATACGCTAGCATGCTAGTACCGAATGGCACCATCTTCTTCACGGAGCGAATACCGTGGAGATGTCGTTAGGATCCGAACATGCCCTCAGCCCATTCTCGAAGCGCGGTGGTCGGCGGCCGGCTGGCGCAGCAGGTCTACCAACGGCTCAAGCAGGATCTGTTGGATGGGCGCTACGAGGCCGGGGCTGACCTCACGGTGACCAAACTGCGGGACGAGTACCAGGTCAGCAAGCAGCCCGTGATGGAGGCCCTTCGGGCACTGGCTGCGGATCGTCTGGTGGAGATTCAACCCCAGGTCGGGGTTCGGGTCAGCCGGTATTCGCCCGCCGAGGTGGAGACCTTCTTCTGGATCTTCGCACGCACCGAGGGTGGGATGGCCTACCGGGCGGCCACGCGGCGCAGCGAAGCCCAACTGGCGGAGTTGTCTTCCCTGTGCAACCGCCTCGATAGGCTCGGGTCGTTGCCCGACGGGTCCGGAGGAGTGGCGTACCTGCATGGAAATCGCGACCTGCATACGCTGGTGCATGCCATGGCCCAGGCGCCGCTGGCAGCCGATATCAGCCATGACCTGTGGGATCTCAGTGACTTCCTGATCGCCACCCATGGTGGCGGATTCAGTGGCGGATTGGCCGAACGGAACCACGGCCACCGTGAGGTGCTGGACGCGATCGCTGCACGAGATGCCGAGTCGGCCGAGGTGGCAATGACCCGTCACATCCTGGCATCTCCCCTCGCGGCCGTACGCGTCTGAGGGAGCTAAAAGCCCTGGAAAGCAATCGGAGCCCCGCCGGGGAACGGGGCTCCGATTCAAGGGGGTGGTCTCGATGGTTCATCGTCGAGCACGCCGGGCTTCGCTTCGGGGACCTCAGCCCGGCCAACCCGAGGACAACTCTGCCGCGCCGGCAGCACCCCACCAAGCACCCGCAGAAATTACCCTACGAAAGTAGGGGGTGGCCGGCACTTTCGACGGTGCCTTCCGGCACCTTGGGGGCATATGATATGCACGACACAACTCTGGAGGAACCATGAAGAAGCGACTTGCGGCACTCGGGGTGGCCCTCGCGGCGATGCTCAGCCTGGTGGGGACGCCGGCCCATGCCGCGGTCCCGACACCGGCGATGACCACCTTCTCGGTCACCGGCTTCTGCGACTGGATCCCGGTCAAACCGTTCTGCTGATCGGGTACGCGGTCCGGGCCGCGCACCCTAGAATCGTCGGGTGAAACCACTGCCGGGCACCGGGTCGCGACCCGGGCGGATCCTCCGGGCGGTGCCCCGCTGGGTCGTCCCGTCGCTGGTTGCCGTGGCTCTGCTGGCGGTTTCGATTCCCACCGGCAAGCTGTCCGACCGGCCGGCGACGACGCTGTTGATCGCCTGCTGCCTGCTGGGTGGGGCCGCCCTGCTCTGGCCCGCCGTGGCCGGTGCGCTGATCGGCGTCTGTCTCACCCTGCTGGTGTTCACCGAATCCCAGATCGTCGGACTGGCGATGCTGGCCCCACCGATCGCGGTGGTCGCCTGTGGCGCCCAGGGCCGTCGACTGGTGGCCACCCTCTACACGCTGTGGTACTTCGCGGCCTCCGTCACGATGACCGTGCAGAGCACCGCACCCGAGCGACTGGTGGCCAGTGTCGTCTTCCTGCTCGTCTACACCGCGGCCCCGCCGATCGCCGGTGAGATCATCCTGCGCGTAAGCCAGCGGCAGGACCGGCAACGTGCGGACGCCGCGGAGGCGATCACCGAGCAGCGCCTGGCGATCGCCCGCGAACTGCACGACACCCTGGCGTACGCCACGACCACGATGGTGATGAAGGCCGAGGAGGCCCGGTTGCGGGGCGGGCAGGACGCGGCCACTCTGGCCGACCTGGAATACATCGCTCGGACCGGACGGGCGGCGACCAGCCACCTGCGCACCATGCTCGGGCTTTTGCGCGACGTCTCCGCGATCGACGGGGCTCCGGTCCCCGAGATCTCCGACCCGCTGGCGGCGATCGTCCAGGCGCAGGTGGACAAGCTGGACGAGTTCGGGTTCGTGGTGGAGTGCAGTCTCGAGGGCGACCTGGACACGCTGCCCGAGGGCGTACGCCAGCTGGCCGCGCGGGTGATCAGCGAAGGTGCCTCCAACATCTGCAAGCATGGCGACACCAAGGAGCCGGCCCGCATCATGGTGGAGGCCGGTACCGACGAGTTGGAGGTGGTGCTGGTGAACGCACCTGGTCAAGGGGGCCCGCCCCCCGGGCACAGCGGGCTGGGCCTGATCGGGCTGCGCGAACTGGCCGGCGCCAGCGGCGGCGAACTGACCGCCGAACGCGTCGGCCAGCACTGGATCACCCAGCTCACGGTGCCGCTGCGGAGGGTGGCCGGTGTCGGCTGAGCTGATCCGCGTGCTGGTGGTTGACGACGACTCGCTGGTCCGAAACGCCCTGTCCGGCTATGTCACCCGGGCCGCCGGCCTGCGGCTGGTCGGCACCTGCCGCGACGGTCGGCACGCGATGGAGGTGCTCGCCGACACCGCGGTGGACGTGGTGCTGATGGACGTCCGGATGCCCGAGATCGACGGGATCGAGGTGACCAGGCGACTCCGCGCCAACGGCGACCGGACCAGGATCCTGGTGCTGACCACGTTCGACGAGGACAAGTTGATGCTCGCCGCCCTCGCCGCCGGCGCCAACGGGTTCATGCTGAAGGACTCGGCTCCCGAGGCGATCACCGAGGCCATCCAGGTGGCGTACGCCGGCGGCCACGTGATCTCCTCGCGCCCCGCGACCCGGCTGGCCGAGCGCTATCTCCCGCAGGACGACTGGCAGGGGGCCGACACCGGCCCACACGGGCTGACCGGTCGTGAGCTGGCGGTGCTGCGCGAACTGTGCCGGGCCTCCAGCAACGCCGAGATCGCGCACACGCTCGGACTCTCGGAGTCGACGGTGAAGGCGTACGTCTCCACCATCATGGACAAGCTGGGCTGCAAGTCCCGGCTCAAGGCCGTCATCCGCGCCTTCGAGCTCGGGCTCGCGGAACCACCCCGCGGTCAGGGCTGACCCGGGCGTGTACGTCGATCACCTGAGCCTGGCCGACTACCGCTCCTACCCCTCGGTGGAGGTGCCGCTGACCAGTGGGGTGACCACCTTCGTCGGCGCCAACGGGCAGGGCAAGACCAACCTGGTCGAGGCGGTGGAATACCTGTCCACAATGTCCTCGCACCGGGTGTCCTCGGAGATCCCGCTGGTCCGTGCGGGCTGCGAGCGGGCGATCGTGCGGGCGGGGGTACGCGCGGGTCTTGAGGACGACCGGCGGATCCTGCTGGAGATCGAGATCACTCCCGGCAAGGCCAACCGGGCCAGGCTGAACCGTTCGCCGCTGCCGCGGGCCCGGGAGATCGTCGGCATGCTGCGGACCGTGGTGTTCTCGCCCGAGGATCTGGCCATCGTCAAGGGGGATCCGGCTGAGCGGCGGCACTTCCTGGACGCGCTGGTGGTGAACCGGTGGCCGCGGATGGCCGGGGTGAAGGCCGACTATGACAAGGTGCTCAAGCAGCGCAACAGCCTGCTGAAATCCCTTGCTGGCAAGGGCAGGGTGCGGGCGGACGACCCGTACGCCGCCTCCACCCTGGAGGTGTGGGACAGCCACCTGGTGCAGGTCGGCGCCGAGCTGCTGGAGGCCCGGTTGGACACGCTGCGCGATCTGCTGCCACACACCGCGCGGGCGTACGCCGAGATCGCCCCGACCAACAACGTGGCCGCTGCGGCGTACCGCTCGGCGATGGAGATCGGCGACAGCTGGGACCGGCCCGGACTGGCCGAGGCGCTGCAGGCGCAGCTGGTCGCGCGGCGGGGGGACGAGCTGGTCCGCGGGGTGACCCTGGCCGGACCGCACCGTGACGACCTGACCCTGACGCTGGGCGAGCTTCCGGCGAAGGGGTACGCCTCGCACGGCGAGTCGTGGTCGTTCGCGCTGGCATTGAAGATCGGCGCCTTCGAGCTGCTGCGGGCCGACGGGATCGAACCGGTGCTGGTGCTCGACGACGTCTTCGCCGAGCTGGACTCCACCCGGCGGGAGCGGCTGGCCGCCGGCGTGGTGCAGGCCGAACAGCTGCTGGTGACCGCCGCCGTCGGGGCGGACGTACCCTCGATGTTGGCCGGCCAACGCTTCCAGGTCGGCGGAGGGGAGGTGCGCGTCGATGACTGATCCCGATCCCGAGCCCCCACGTTCCCTGAGCGAGCGAGGAGCGAGCGAGTCGAAGGGTCCGGCTTCCGACCTCGCCGCCGCCGCCGAGGAGCACGACCCGACCGGGGTCGACCTGGCCCGACAGATCGCTGCGCAGGTGGGTGCGGCGAGCAAGGGGGTACGCCGGCGGCGCCGCCGGGAGCGGCCCCAGGGCGTACAGTCCTCCGGCGCCCACCCCGACGACCGCGACCCACAGCTGCTCGGCCCCGCGCTGAAGGGGTTGATGCGCCAGCAGGGCTGGGACACCCAGGTGAACGTGCACCTGCTGCTGGCGAACTGGCCGGCCCTGGTCGGCAGCATCAACGCCGAGCACTCCCAGCCCGAGGCGTACGCCGACCAGGTGCTCACGATCCGCGCCGAGTCGACCACCTGGGCCACCCAGCTGCGCCTGTTCGCCCCGCAGCTGGTCGCCCGGCTGAACGACGAGCTCGGCCAGGGCACCGTCACTCGGGTCAACGTGATCGGCCCCACCGCCCCCAGCTGGAAGCACGGCCGCCGCTCGGTGAAGGGCCGCGGCCCCCGCGACACCTACGGCTGAGGTGCCGGCCACGACATGATCATGACGGATCTGGGGTTGTTTTCGCACTGTGAGAAAACGACCCCGATCTGGTCATGATCATTACGTAGTGGCTACCGGCCGGTGCTGGCCAGGCCACCGGAGTGCTCGGGAGTGGATCCCGTGGGCCCGGCCGGGTAGCCGCCCCCGCCCGAGCGGGCACCGGCGGGGGGCTGCGGGTTGCCGGCTGGGGCCATCTTCGGACCCTCGGCCTCGACGCCGGGTTGCTTGTCGGCGGCGTAGTCCGGTACCTCCTCGGCGGGTGCGTCCGGGGCCACCTCGGGCGGAGCCGGCTCGGTGGTGGGCGGAGGAGTGGTCACCCGCGGGGTCGCGCTGCGCGTGGGTTCGGGTTTGGCGGTGGTCCGCGTGGGTTCCGGTTTGGCGGTGGTGCGGGTCCCCGTCGGCTCGGGTCTGGTGCTGGTCCGCGTCGGTTCGGGTTTGGCGGTCGTCCTCGTGGGCTCGGGTTTGGCCGTGGTGCGGGTCTTGGTCGGCTCGGGCTTGGCGGTGGCGGTCCTGGTCTTCGTCGGCGTCGGCGTCTTCGTGGTCGGCTTGGGCGTCGGCTTCGGGGTCGCCTTCTTCGGGCAGTTCTGGGACACCACGGTGCCCGTCGGGTAGGGGAACGACTTCCCGTTGAACGTCGCCTTCACCACGTTGCCCGGATAGCCGGAGCCGTGGCGTACCTCGTAGTGCAGGTGCGCGCCCATGTTCGGGATCTGCGCGGTGGTGTTGCCGGAGCTGCCGATCCGCTGACCCTGCTTCACCTGCTGACCCACCTTGACGCTGATCTTGTCCAGGTGCGCGTAGTAGCTCTCCCAGCCGCCGCCGTGGTCGATCACGATCAGTTTCCCGTAGCCGTTGGAGTGTTGGAAGGAGGCGATCGACACCCGGCCACCGGCGGTGGCCAGCACCGGCACCCCGACCGGGGTCTGGAAGTCGATCTCCTCCCCACCCGCGTGCCGGCTCGAGGAGGACGCGTCCCCGTACCACTTCGCCGCGCACAGGAACGGCGCCTGGAACTTCGGCGCGGTCGCCGCGAAGGCCGCGGGTACGCCGATGAGCCCCAGCAGCAGTGCGGCGAGCACCGCGGGGATCCAGAACCTGCGCATCATCGACCTCCGGGAGTGTGGTGACTCGACGACGGTAGGTCCGCGCGGTGCCCCGGAGGAGGCCTGAGCCTCGGGAAGGTTCCGTACCTTCGCGGAGGGCGAGCCGCGCTGAAACTACGATGCATTCCGATGGGCACTGCACGGCGGGAGTTCTGGGGCCACCTGACCCAGCTGTCGGCGGACACCTGGCGAGTCTTCCGCCGGCTGTTCCCGCAGCTGGTCGCGCTCCAGTTGCTCGGCTGGCTCGGCTACGGCGCCTGTCTGCGGATCGCCGCCTCGCTGGTGGAGTGGTCGGCCTGGGCGTCGCTGGTGGTGTTCTCGATCGGCTTCGTCGCCGTGCTCACCGCGGTGGTGCTGCAGCTGCGGCTGGTCGGCGCCGAGCTGGGCGTACGCCAGGTGCTTCCCGAGGGCGCCCCGAACGACGACCGCGACGAATCGGTACCACGGCTGCTCGCCCTGACGCTGCTGCCCTTCCTCGGCATCTACGCCGCCTTCGGCTACGTCCAGGAGCGCGCGCACGAGCTGGTTGTCGCCTCCCTCACCCAGACCGGGGTGCTCAGCAGCCTGAAAATCTTGAATCAGCTGCAACCGTCGACCCGGACCCAGATCATCACCGTGATCGCGGTCGTCACCGGCGCCTACGCCGTACGCCGCGGGCTCGACCTGTTGCACGAGTTCACCGACCGCCGCATCCTCGGCCTGGCCGCCGCCTTCGTCGAGGCGTTCTTCATGCTCAGCCTGATCCTCGCCGGCGGAAACCTGATCACCTACCTCAAGAACTGGTTCACCGACCGGGTGCTGGCGCAGTGGGTGGACAGCTGGGTCGAGGGCCTCTCCAACGCGGCCGCGCTGATCAAGATCAACCTCCCCGCGGTGATCCTCGCAGTCGGCAACTTTCTGAACGAGAACCTTTTCCCGTTCCTGTTCAAGGTCGTGTCCGAACCGATCGCCTGGCTGGCCGTCGCCGCCCTGATCTACGGCTCGCACGTGCTGTCGGTCGCCGAGCTGTGGCGCAAGGGCGAGCCCCCCTCGCGCGCCGTTGCCAAGCTCGCCGAGCGGGATCGCCGGCACCGGGCCCGGCGCAGCTCCGGGATCGGCCGCCGGGCCTGGCTGGAGTTCCAGGAAGTGTTCCTCGGCGACATCGACGACAAGTACGTGCCGACCCTGCAGTCGTTGCGGCTGGTGCTGCGCACCGGCGTGCTCTTCCTGGCCGCCTTCGTCGTCGCCCACCTGGTCGTCGTCCGACTCGAGGACCTCTTCGCCTACGGCGTGCAGTCGCTGATCGGCGGCCAGCAGACCGAGTTCTGGTACACGTGGGGGCCGTTGGTCGACCTCACCCGCGAGGTGCCGTTCCAGCCGCTGCGGGTCTGCCTGCTCGGGGTGGCCTTCGCCGCCTGCCTGGCCCGATTCCGGGCGGTGGCCGAGGCCGCGGAGACCGGGCAGATCGAGACCCCCGAAACCGCCATCCCCGAGCGAGAAGGAACCTCCGCATGACCCGGCGTACCCGGCCCTTCCGCTGGTCGATCCCGCTGGCCGTGCTGATCCTGGTGCTCACCGGAGCCCTCGACGGGGTGCTGCTCAAGACCCTCGGCAAGGACGCCCCCGAGAACGACGACTTCCAGGACGTGGCGGTGGCCCTCGGCGAAACCAGCGAGATCGCCGGCGTTCGCCTCCGGGTCGACCGGCTGGAGTCGGCGTACGCCCTGCACAAGACCTCCGGCGTCGTCGACCGACCGACCCGCAGCACCGGCATCTTCCTGGTGTTCACGGTGACCGCCGAGGGGTACGCCATCGACAACCTGCACAGCATCAACGGCGACGTCTCGTACGCCGGGCTGACGGCCGAGGCGACCGGTCAGGTACAACCGAAACCGGGCACCGCGGAGACGGCCCGGCTGCACGCCGAGTTGGACCCGCAACGCCTGCAGGGGGCGAAACTGCGGCTGTGGCAGTACGAGAACACGTTCCGCTACCGCCGCCGGCTGGTGGTGGACCTGGGGATCGACGCCCAGCGCGCGGCCGAGCTCACCGGCGTACCGAGAGACAAGGCGTACACCCTGCCCCGGCCCGAGATCCGGGGGCTCGAGTGAGCCCCGCGACCCGGGTCGGCGGCGGTCGCCCACGCAACCGGCTGCGCGCGTGGCTCGCCCTGTGGTGTGTGTGCATGCTCGCCGCCGTCTATGTCGCCGGCTGGGCGTTCTGGTCCTACACGCATCAGAACCTGCGGTTCGTGCAGCTCCCGCCCGGGGAGTCGGCGGTGACCGGCAAGGGGTCCCCGTTCCGGGTGCTGTCGATCAACCAGGCGCGCAGCGTGCCGGTGAAATATGGCAAGCCGGTCGAGGCCAGCCCGGGGATGACGTTCGTGCTGGTGCGCTTCGAGGTCACCCGGGTCGACCCCAAGGACTACTGCCTGCTCAACCTGGCGGGCGCCGATCGGGTGTTCTACGAGTACACCACCCGGGTCTCCGGCCGGCCGTTGAACCAGTTCTGTCAGGAGTGGCCGACCAACGTGGCCACCGAGGGTGAAGTGATCTATGAGGTGCCGCTGAGCCGGGTGAACCAGATCGCCGGGGTGTACGCCTCGGACCAGCGGGACTGGCGGACGCGGCATCTGGTCGCCTCCCCGCCCCGTTGAGCCGTTCAGTTGGCCTTCTCATCGGGCAGCCGGGTGACCGGACACCAGAATGTGAGGACGGTGCGTCCGTTGCCCCACGCCTTCACGTCGACGGACACCTGATCGTCCTCCTGCCGATACTTCTGCTCCCACAGACCGGCCTGCAGCAGTCCGGTCGGCTGCCAGCTGCCCGGGAGGGTGCCCTCGAGGGTCACCGGTACGCCGGTCAACCCGGGATCCAGCTGCGAGGTCGCGGGGACCGAACCGGTATGCCCGAACTTCAGATCCGCCGGATAGCGTCCGCCGCGGGCGGTCACCAGCATCCCCACCTTGTAGAGGAAGACGCTCTCCTTGAGCTTGCTGGTCGCGGACCCGCGGGCGACGACGGTCCACTTGTCGAAGTCGTCCTCGCGGTACCTGCTCTTCGGGGTCCAGGTGATCTCGACGGTGTTCAGGGTGATCGTCATCGGCCCGGCGTCGATCTGCTGGCCGGCGGCATAGCTGCGCACCTTGTCCCCGCGCTGTGCCAGCCCGCCGGCGGTCCAGACGGTACCGATCACCAGCAGCAGCACCGACACCACGACCAGGAACTTCAGGCTGGCCGACCACTCCCGCTGGCCCGGGGTCGGCGGACGCCAGCCGCGATCCAGCGGCTCGTGGTCCAGCCGGATCGTGGGCAGATGTTCAGCCCCTCGCACCGAGCACACCTCCTAGCGGGTCTCTGGCCCGACCTTATCGGGGCGGCCGGGTCGCGCGCGGACTGGCCGATCGGATGAAATCGCGTCTGCCGCGCCCGGTGCCGGGAGCAGTATCCCGATGCGGAGACGGGGGGTGAGGCGCTCTCGCCGACCCTCACGGGCCGCAGAACGCGTCCGCGGACGGCCAACCCCCTGCGAAATGCGGGTTTCGTCGGGGGAGACCGGTAGACTCGGAGGGTCGAGGAGATAGGAGACCCATGACGGACATCCCTGACGAGGTGCCGGCGCCGGATGCCGACCCGGGTATCACTCCCGAGCAGGCGGCCAAGGTCGAGGAGAAGGCCGAGGCGCAGAAACGGCACCTGGTGGATGCGGGGGTCTATGACGCGTCGGCGATCACCGTGCTCGAGGGGCTCGAGGCGGTCCGCAAGCGCCCGGGCATGTACATCGGCTCGACCGGTGAGCGCGGCCTGCACCACCTGGTCCAGGAGATCGTGGACAACGCGGTCGACGAGGCGCTGGCGGGTTACTGCGACACGATCGACGTGCGCATCCTGCCCGACGGCGGGATCAGCGTGATCGACAACGGTCGCGGCATCCCGGTCGAGGTGCACCCGACCAAGGGCATCCCGACGGTCACCCTGGTGCTGACCGAGCTGCACGCCGGCGGTAAGTTCGGCGACGGCGGCTACAAGGTGTCCGGCGGCCTGCACGGGGTCGGTGCCTCGGTGGTGAACGCGCTGTCCGACCGGCTCACCGTCGAGGTCAGCCGGGATGGGCACGTCTGGTCGCAGAGCTTCCACCTCGGCGTACCCACCGGAGAGCTCGAGCGGGGCGAGAAGACCGACCAGACCGGCACGAAGGTCACCTTCCACGCCAGCGGCGACATCTTCGAGACCACCGACTACTCCTACGAGACCCTGGCCACCCGGTTTCGGGAGATGGCGTTCCTGAACAAGGGGCTGACCATCAAGATCACCGACGAGCGGCCCAGCCACGTCGATGAGGAGGGCAAGGCGCACACGGCCACCTATCGCTATGACGACGGGCTGATCGACTACGTCAAATACCTCACCCGGGGCAAGGAGACGATCAACCCGACGGTGATCGACGTCGAGGCGGAGAACGTCGACGACGGGTTGTCGGTCGAGCTGGCGATGCAGTGGACGACCGCCTACACCGAGTCGGTGCACACGTTCGCCAACACGATCAACACCCACGAGGGCGGTACCCACGAGGAGGGGTTCCGCGCCGCGCTGACCAACACGGTCAACAAGTGGGGCGAGACCTGGGGCCTGGTCAAGAAGGCCGAGGACCGGGTCAAGGGCGAGGACATCCGCGAGGGGCTGACCGCGATCATCTCGGTCAAGCTGTCCGAGCCGCAGTTCGAGGGCCAGACCAAGACCAAGCTCGGCAACACCGAGGCGCGCTCGTTCGTGCAGAAGGTGGTCAACGACAAGCTGTCCGACTGGTTCGAGGAGAACCCGGCCGAGGGCAAGCTGATCGTGCGCAAGGCGCAGGACGCCGCGACCGCCCGGCAGGCGGCGCGCAAGGCGCGCGACCTGGCCCGCAACCGCAAGGGTCTGCTCGGCGGCGGCGGGCTGCCCGGCAAGCTGGCCGACTGCCAGTCGACCAAGCCCGAGGAGTGCGAGGTGTTCATCGTCGAGGGTGACTCGGCGGGCGGCTCGGCCAAGGGTGGGCGCGATCCCAGGATCCAGGCGATCCTGCCGATCCGCGGCAAGATCCTCAACGTCGAGAAGGCGCGGATCGACAAGATCCTGCAGAACAAGGAGGTCGAGGCGATCATCAACGCCCTCGGCACCGGCGTGCAGGAGGACTTCGACATCGCCAAGCTGCGCTATCACAAGATCGTGCTGATGGCCGACGCCGATGTCGACGGTGCCCACATCCGGACGCTGCTGTTGACCCTGCTGTTCCGGTTCATGAAGCCGCTGGTGGACGCCGGCCACGTCTATCTGGCCCAGCCGCCGCTGTTCCGTCTGCGCTGGACCAACGCCCCGCATGAGCTGGCATACAACGACGCCGAGCGCGACGCGTTGCGGGACAAGGGATTCGCCGAGGGCAAGAAGCTGCCCAATGTGAACCCGATCCAGCGCTACAAGGGTCTGGGTGAGATGAACCCCGACGACCTGTGGGAGACCACGATGGATCCCGACGGGCGGATCCTGCTCCAGGTCACCCTGGAGGACGCCGCCCGCGCCGATGAGATGTTTTCGATCCTGATGGGCGAGGACGTAGAGCAGCGTCGGCACTTCATCCAACGCAACGCCAAAGACGTGCGCTTCCTGGACATCTAGTCGTACGCCGCCCGCGGCAGCTCTCACGGTCTACGGCAGGATTCGGGGTGCAGCCGGATGAATCCTTGCTGGCGTTAATCGCGCGCGCCCGCAGATCTCCGGTCCCATCGGTTCACGCCTGCCCACCTTCCCGGGCGAGCGGGGCCCCGTGCGAAATGGTCATGGAATTGCGCGGGAGTCCGCGGTCTTGTGCTCACAGGTGCAGGGTTTCCAGGAGCGCCGCCCGGGCGTCGTCGTAGCTCATCGCCGGCATCGCGACCATCCACTCGAGTCCCGTCATCAGGGTGGCGCCGACGAGAGCCGCGGCCCATAGTCCGGCGCGCTCGCGGTGATCTTCGCCGTGCTCGGCAACGTAGTCCTCGACCAGGCCGCTGAGCATCAGTCCCCGCCACTGCCTGGTCGTCTCCGACCAAGAGCGGTCCACGCGGAAGGTCTCGTTGACCATCAGTTGTGCCGCGTTCGGATGCGCGTGCACCTCCCGCAACAGGTTGGCCACCGTCTCCCGGCGCAGTTCGCGGCCGGAAAGCCCATGTGTCGCCTCGGCGAGGTTGGTGGCCAGTCGTTGGATGCTGCGCTGCATCAGCGCCTCGACGACGCCGTTCTTGGAACCGAAGTTGTAGAACACGCTGCCCTTCGCCGTCCCCGCCCGCGCGGCGATCTCGTCGACGGACGTCGCCGACACCCCCTGGGCGGCGAACAGTTCGGTGGCGGCGTTGAGGACCGCCTCACGTGTTTCGGTACGCCGCGCGGTGCGGCCGTCGACCCGGTTCTCGTCCATGACGCTCCTCCTCCCGGTGCGGTCCCGACGCAGTACCCGACCCGTTGATCGGCTGCTGGCACCCTAACCGGCCAATCCGCGACCGCCTTGATACCGCCGCACGGCAATGCTAACTTGTATCTGTACTGACCGGTCAGTCCTAAAAGATGGAAGGGAGTCCATGATGCATAGGATTCAACGGGTCACGGTGCTGGGAGCCGGAGTGCTCGGTGCCCAGATCGCCTACCAGGCGGCGTACAGCGGATTCGAGGTCACGACGTGGGACCTCGATAACGAGGCCCTGACCCGGGCGAGGAAACGCTTCCAGACGCTCGCGGCCACCTATCGTGACGAGGTTCCCGGCGCCGCGGATCGGGGCGACGCGAGCGGGACCATCACGCTGACCAGCGACCTCGCCGAGGCGGTGGCGCACGCCGATCTGGTGATCGAGGCCGTCCCCGAACGGCTCGACATCAAGCAGTCGACCTGGGCCAGGGTGGGTGCCCACGCCCCCGAGCACGCGATCCTGGCCAGCAACTCCTCGACACTGCTGCCTAGCGCCATGGCCGCCAGCACCGGCCGACCCGAGCGGTTCCTGGCGCTGCACTTCGCCAACCAGATCTGGCTGCACAACACCGCCGAGGTGATGGGTACCCCGCAGACCGATCCCGAGGTGTACGCGAGCGCGGTGGCCTTCGCCCGGGAGATGGGGATGGTCCCGATCGAGATCCACAAGGAACAACCCGGCTACGTGCTCAACTCCCTGTTGGTGCCCTTCCTGACGGCGGCGGCCGACCTCGTGGTGCGGGGGGTGGCCGAACCCCGGGCGATCGATCAGACCTGGAAGATCGGCACCGGCTCCCCTGTCGGCCCCTTCGAGATCCTCGACATCGTCGGACTCACCACGCCCTACAACATCGCCCGCAACGACCCCCGCCAGGCGGCCTGGGCGGATTACCTCAAGACCAACTTCATCGACAGGGGCCGGCTCGGCCGGGATACCGGGCAGGGCTTTTACACCTACGACAGCAATCAGGAGAAGTGAAGATGTACTACAGCAGCGGCAATTACGAAGCATTCGCCCGACCCCGCAAGCCCGAGGGAGTCGACGGGCGCAAGGTCTGGTTCGTGGGCGCGGGGCTCGCCTCGTTGTCCTCGGCGGTCTTCATGATCCGCGACGGCCAACTGAAAGGTGACCAGATCACGATCCTTGAACGGATCAGCCTTCCCGGCGGTGCCCTGGACGGCATTCGCAAGCCCAGCAAGGGTTTTGTGCTGCGGGGTGGGCGCGAGATGGAGGACCACATGGAGTGTCTGTGGGACTGCTTCCGCACGATCCCCTCGCTGGAGGTCGAGGGCGCCTCGGTGCTGGATGAGTTCTATTGGCTCAACAAGGACGACCCCAACCACAGCCTGTGCCGCCAGACCGAGCAGCAGGGTCAGCGGGTCGACAGCGACGGCCGGTTCACCCTGTCCAAGAAGGCACAACGCGAACTGACCCACGTCTTCATGGCTCCGCGCGAGGAGATGGAGGGCAAGCGGATCAACGAGGTCTTCGGCCGCGACTTCCTGGACAGCAACTTCTGGCTCTACTGGCGCACCATGTTCGCCTTCGAGGAGTGGCACAGCGCCCTGGAGATGAAGCTCTACCTGCACCGGTTCGTCCATCACGTCGGTGGACTGCCGGACTTCTCGGCGTTGAAGTTCACAAAGTTCAACCAGTACGAGTCAATGGTGCTGCCGATGACCCGCTGGCTGATGGATCAGGGTGTCACCTTCACCTTCGACACCGAGGTCACCGACGTGGACTTCGTCACCGAGGGCACGAGCAAGCGGGCCACCCGCATTCACTGGGTGCAGGGCGGCGAGCCCGGTGGTGTTGACCTGACCGAGAACGACCTCGTCCTGATGACGATCGGCTCGCTGGTCGACAACAGCGACGACGGTGATCAGCACACCCCCGCCAAGCTCAACACCGGACCGGCGCCGGCCTGGGATCTGTGGAAAACCTTGGCCGCCAAGGATCCCGCGTTTGGGCGGCCTGAGGTCTTCTGCTCCAACATCGATGAGACCAAGTGGGAGTCGGCCACCGTCACCACCCTCGATGAGCGGATTCCGGCGTACATCGAGAAGATCTGCCAGCGTGACCCGTTCAGCGGTCGCACCGTGACCGGCGGCATCGTGACCGCGCGGGATTCGTCGTGGCTGTTGAGCTGGACGGTCAACCGGCAACCGCAGTTCAAGCATCAGGATCCGGGTCAGATCGTGGTCTGGGTCTATTCCCTGTTCGTGGATCGCCCCGGCGACTACATCAAGAAGCCGATGCAGGACTGCACCGGTGAGGAGATCATCGCCGAATGGCTCTATCACATGGGCGTTCCGGTCGATGAGATCCCCGAGCTCGCCGCGAACGCGGCCACCTGTGTGCCGGTGATGATGCCCTACATCACCTCGTTCTTCATGCCGCGGCGGGCGGGCGATCGCCCCGCCGTGGTGCCGCAGGGAGCCCAGAACTTCGCGTTCATCGGCCAGTTCGCCGAGACGACCCGGGACTGCATCTTCACCACCGAGTATTCGGTGCGGACTGGGATGGAGGCCGCCTATCAACTGCTTGGCATCGACCGCGGGGTGCCCGAGGTCTTCGGCTCGACCTACGACGTGCGCGCCCTGCTCAACGCGGCGCACGAACTGCGTGACGGGTCGGCCCTCGATGACAGGGCCCCCGGGGTGCTGCAACGGCGGATCAGGTCGAGGCTCAGCCACAGCGAGATCGGGCAGCTCCTGCAGAAGGTGGGCCTGATCTAGTTTCCAGACGTCGGATCCGGTGTCCACCCGGGACGGGGGTCGCTCGCGACCCCCGTCATCGTGTCCGCGTGTGGGCGCCGGCTCAGGCGGAGTAGCCCTTCCGCGGTATCAGCGTGGTCAGCCGCTCCAGGCTCAGCCAGTAGTGGTGGTGGCCGTTGAAGTTCGCCGGATCGACGATGTACGCCTGACGCAGGTCCGGGTTGTACTCGACGATGGCGAAGTTTGGAAGAGGGTCTCGTACGGCGGAAAACCGGGCGGTTGGTTGGCGGGCGGGGCCACGATGTTGGCCACCAGTCCATAGCCACGGTCGACGTCATAGTCGATGTCGGCTGCCAGGTCGGCCTGGCTGGGAGCGCCGGTGCGACACGAGATGGCGATCCGGCTCGCGGTCGCACCGCAGCAGTTGCCGGCCTCCTGGGTCTGGCAGTCGTGCGGAAGCACCTTCCAGTTGGCCGCCTGTGCGGGGGCCCGCGGCCGCGAGCACGCCGGCGATACCTGCCGCTGCGATGCCGGCGCCGACCAGGAAGGACCTACGGGTGCTGTCATGTTGTTTCCTCCGGGGGGGGGAGTGAGTTCTCCCACCGTTGCAACGGGGCCTGGATCCGACACCCTGGGGCCGGGCAACCTTCCGGTTGGTCGGCTCGCGGATCCACGGCGGCGCGCCGAGCCCGCCGACCCGCCGCCGCTGAGGCGTACCCGTTGGGGGATAACCGATAGAATCGACGGGATTGGCCAAAGTCCAGACGCGCTGCGCCCCGGCCGGGCGCCCAGTGAGGATCCTCGATGACAGACACCCCGGACGAACCGACGAGCGACGCCGAGTCGACGGTCGACGAGATCTTGCCGCCGGAGAAGGGCACCACTGAGCCCATCGACCTGCAGGTCGAGATCCAGCGCTCCTATCTCGACTATGCGATGAGCGTGATCGTCGGGCGGGCGCTGCCCGACGTCAAGGACGGTCTGAAGCCGGTACATCGACGGGTGCTGTACGCGATGTACGACGGCGGCTACCGCCCCGATCGCGGCTGGAACAAGTGCTCCCGGATCGTCGGTGAGGTGATGGGTCTCTACCACCCCCACGGCGACTCGGCGATCTATGACACCCTGGTCCGGCTGGCCCAGCCGTGGGTGATGCGCGCCCCGCTGGTCTCCTCCCAGGGCAACTTCGGCTCGCCGGGCAACGACAAGGCCGCGGCGATGCGATACACCGAGTGCAAGATGGCGCCGCTGGCCATGGAGATGGTGCGCGACATCGACGAGGACACCGTCGACTTCAAGCCCAACTATGACAACCGCGAGCAGGAGCCGGTGGTCCTGCCCAGCCGGTTCCCGAATCTGCTCGTCAACGGCTCCACCGGTATCGCCGTCGGCATGGCCACCAACATCCCCACGCACAACCTGCGCGAGGTCGCCGAGGCCGTGCAGTGGAGCCTGGAGCAGCCCGAGGCCAGCCCCGAGGAACTGCTCGAGGCCGCGATCGAGCGGGTCAAGGGCCCCGACTTCCCCAACGGCGCGCTGATCGTCGGGCGCAAGGGCATCGAGGACGCCTATCGCACCGGCCGCGGCTCGGTCACCATGCGCGCGGTGATCGACATCGAGGAGGACAAGGGCGGCCGTCAGCTGCTCGTCGTCACCGAGCTGCCGCACATGTGCAACCCGGACAACCTGGCGCTCAAGATCGCCGAACTGGTCAACTCCGGGCGACTGCAGGGCATCGCCGACATCCGCGACGACACCTCCGCCCGCACCGGCCAGCGCCTGGTCATCGTGCTCAAGCGCGACGCCCAGCCGCGGGTGGTCATGAACAACCTCTACAAGCACACCCAGCTGCAGGACACGTTCGGCTGCAACATGCTGGCCCTGGTCGACGACGTGCCGCGGACGCTGCGGCTGGACCAGTTCATCTCCTACTGGATCTCCCACCAGCTCGACGTGATCCGGCGCCGCACCCAGTATCGGCTGAACAAGGCCGAGGAGCAGGCGCACATCTATCGCGGCCTGGTCAAGGCGCTGGACGCCCTCGACGAGGTGATCGCGCTGATCCGGCGTTCGCCGTCGACCGAGGAGGCGCGCGAGGGGCTGAAGGAGCTGCTCGACATCGACGACGTCCAGGCGACCGCGATCCTGGACATGCAGCTCCGCCGGCTGGCGGCCCTGGAGCGGCAGAAGATAATCGACACCCTGGCCGAGATCGAGAGGCGGATCGCCGAGCTGAAGGCGATCCTGGCCTCCGAGGCCCGCCAGCGTGAGATCATCGGCGCGGAGCTCGCCGAGATTGTCGACAAGTACGGCGACGACCGGCGTACCCGGATCATCTCCGCCGACGGTGACCTGTCCGACGAGGACTTCATCCCCGACGAGGACGTGGTGGTCACGATCACCCAGGGCGGGTACGCCAAGCGCACCCGGACCGACCTGTATCGGGTGCAGAAGCGCGGCGGCCGAGGCGTACGCGGGGCCTCGCTGCGGGCCGACGACGAGGTTGCGCACCTGTTCGCGACCTCCAACCACCACTGGATCCTGTTCTTCACCAACATGGGCCGGGTCTATCGGGCCAAGGTGTGGCAACTGCCCGAGGGCGGCCGGGACGCCCGCGGCTCGCACGTGGCGGGGCTGCTCAGCTTCCTGCCGGATGAGAAGATCGCCCAGGTGCTGGCGATCCGCGGCTATGACGACGCCGAATATCTGCTGCTGGCGACCAAGCGGGGTCTGGTCAAGAAGACCGCGCTGACGGCGTACGACTCGCCGCGTCAGGCCGGCGTGATCGCGGTCAACTTCCGCGAGGACGACGACGAGCTGATCGGTGCCGGGCTGGTCTCGCCCGAGGACGACGTGCTGCTGATCTCGGCCAAGGGTCAGTCGATCCGCTTCCAGGCCGACGACGCGCAGCTGCGCCCGATGGGCCGGGCCACCTCCGGGGTGACCGGGATGAAGTTCCGGGACGGCGACGAGCTGCTGTCGATGGCGGTGATCGACGCCGACCTGCCCGAGGAAGACCGCTATGTGTTCACGGTGACCGACGGCGGGTACGCCAAGCGGACCAAGGTCAGCGACTATCGCCAGCAGGGCCGCGGCGGCCTGGGTATCAAGGCGATGCGGCTGAACGAGGACCGCGGGCGCCTGGTCGGCGGCCTGGTGGTCACCGAGCAGGATGAGATCATCGCGATCAAACTGAGCGGGCAGATCACCCGCAGCAGTGTCGCCGAGGTTCCGGTCAAGGGACGTGACACGATGGGCGTCAAGTTCGTCGGGGTCAAGGGCGATGACGCGGTATCGCTGATCGCGCTCAACCCGGAGGAGCAGGTCGCCGCCGAAGCCGAGGCCGTGGAGGCCGCGAAGTCATCCGACGACGCGGAGTCGACCGAGGTTGCTGTGACCGGGCATGATGGGACGCCGGACGAGGTAGACGCCGCTGAGGCGGAGGAGGACAACCGTGAGTGATCCGCAGGGCCCGGGCGCGAGGCCCCGAGGTGGTCAGTCGGACGCCGAGCAGACCGTGATCCGGGGTCAGCAGGACTTCTATAGCGGCGACAACCCCTCCGGCGGTGCCCCGTCCCGCGCTGATCGGCTGATGGGTCGGGTTCGCGGGGCGGGTTCTCCGAGTGCTCCGGGTGGCCAGGGTCAGTCCGCGGGCGGGCCGGGCGGCGCGGGTGCTCAGCAGCAGCCTCCGGCCCAGGCACCGCAGCGGGCCGCCGGGCAGCCGGGCCAGGAGCAGGCGCCGGCCCAGCCGTCGCGGGCGGCTCAGCCTTCTCGCGCGGCCCAGCAGCCTGCGGGTACGCCGGCCAGCGCGTCGGGTACGCCGGGGCGCCAGATCTTCCGTCCCGGACACGAAGCCGGTGCGAAGGGTGCCGCGGGTACGGGTGCCGCGGGTGCTGGGGCCGCTGGC
>NZ_NMVQ01000002.1 GCF_002250625.1 Enemella dayhoffiae
TCCCCGCGCTTCAGGACAGCCGTCGAACCCCCGCGGCGACTCTGCGGAGGGAAGACGGGCGACGCGGGGTTCTCCTTGGTGTCCTTCCAGAGCGGGGGCGCGTCGCCAGACGCTCGGCGGCGGGTACGCCGCCTCGCGCGCGACGCGCCCAATCCCCGGGCGCCTCGCGCGCGACGCGCCCGCGACCCTCACCCCTCGATAGGCTGGGGATCATGCTGATCTGGGGAACCAAGGGATATCTGGACATCATCTGCACGCTGATGTACGCGTGCCGCCGCTGCGGGAACCAGCCGCTCACCTTGCTCAAGCACGGGTCGAAGTTCACCCTCTTCTTCATCCCACTGTTCCCGGTCTCCACCCGATGGTCGCTGGTCTGCAACTTCTGCCGCGAGGAATACCCGATCACCGCCGAGGAGGCGAAGCAGCACCAGGAGGTCGCCGCCTCCTGATCCACCGCCGCCGCGTGTCGCACCTCGCGCGCGAGGCGGCGTACCCGCCGCAGGGGATTGGGCGTGTCGCGCGCGAGGCGGCGTACAAAAGGAAGGGCCTCGGACCGAGCGGTCCGAGGCCCTTGTGGCCAGTGATCACTGCTGGCCGCTGAGCTCCTTGCGGTCACTGTGCCCAACCGCGTTCGAGCCGTGGGAGTCGTCGTGACCGTGGTCGTCGCCGTGGCCCTCGTGCAGGGTGTGCTGGACGGCCTCGTCGTATTCCTCGCGGGTCGGCTTGGGCAAGTTGTCGCGGAAGAACCAACGCTGCATGGTGGCGCGCAGCTTGCTGGCACCGCCCTTGACGCGTACGCCGGACTCGTCGGTGGTCGCGCCCGGCTCGATCGGCATCACGTCGTTGCGATAGGTGAGGGTGTACGCCTCATCACGCGACAGCGGCACGTGGCCCTCGGAGTAGCCACCGTCCAGGGAACGCTCCATCTGACCGGACTCCGAGCCGTGCAGCACCCGCTCCTGCTTCTGCCGCTGCATGCCCAGGCAGATCCGCTTGGTGGCGATGAAGACCAGCACCGGCACCAGGAACACCGCAACCCGCAGGAAGTAGGTGACCGCGTTCAGCGACAGGTTGAACTTGATCGCCAGGATGTCGTTGCCACCGCCGAGCAGGAACATCAGATAACAGGAGATGGCCGCCGCACCGAGTGCGGTGCGGGTGGCGTTCTGATACGGGAACTCCAGGATGTGGTGCTCGCGCTCGTCCTTGGTGATCCACCGCTCGATGAACGGATAGAGCGCCATGGAGGTGAACAGCAGCCCGAGCAGGCCGGCGCCGGGCAGGAAGACGTTCCACGACCAGGTGGTGCCGGCGATGTGCCACTCCCAGGCCGGCATGATCCGCACCGCGCCCTCGGCCGGGCCCATGTACCAGTCCGGCTGCGAACCGGCGGTCACCTCGGCCGGATTGTACGGGCCGTACTGCCAGACCGGGTTGATCTGGAAGAACGCCCCCATCAGCACCAGCATGCCGGAGACGATGAAGAAGAAGCCGCCCGCCTTGGCCATGTAGACCGGGAACAGGGGATAGCCGACGACGTTGGTCTCCTTGCGGCCCGGGCCGGGATACTGGGTGTGCTTGTGATACACGACCAGCGCCATGTGGGCGGCGATCAGGCCGAGCAGCAGGCCGGGGATCAGCAGGATGTGCGCCATGTACAGCCGCGGGATGATCAGGCTGCCCGGATATTCCCCGCCGAACACGAAGAACTCGGCCCAGGTGCCGATGATCGGCACCGAGCGGATCATCCCGTCGGCGAACCGCAGGCCGGTGCCCGACAGCAGATCGTCCGGCAGCGAATAGCCGGCGAACCCCTCGACCATGCCCATCGACAGCAGGCCGACGCCGAGCAGCCAGTTCAGCTCGCGCGGCTTGCGGAAGGCGCCGGTGAAGAACACCCGCAGCGAGTGGGCGAACATCGCGCCGATGAACAACATCGCCGCCCAGTGGTGGATCTGCCGGATCAGCAGGCCGCCGCGGATGTCGAACGACAGCGCGAGCGATGAGGCGTACGCCTCGGACATCGCCACGCCCTTGAGCAGCTGATAGGACCCCTCGTATTCGATCTCGTTCATCGACGGCTTGAACCAGATCGTCAGGAACACACCGGTCAGCAGCAGGATGATGAACGAATACAGCGCGATCTCACCGAGCAGGAACGACCAGTGGTCGGGGAACACCTTGCGCAGGTTCTTCTTGCCCATGGCGGCCAGGCCGAGCCGGTCGTCGGCCCAGCCGGCAGCGCCGGCGAGCGGCTGCAGGGGGTGCTTCTTGTCGGGGGACTTCGCCTGGGTGGCGTCGGTCGCGGTCTCGGAGACCTTTGCGGGCTTTGCCATCAGTGATCACTCACCCTCGTCGTCGGGGAACCAGTCGCGCTCGGGATAGCTCGGCCCGACCGGTGCGGTGAAGTCCTGCGTGGCCACCAGATAGCCCTCGTTGTCCACGGTGATCTTCAGCTGCGGCAGGGCACGTGCGGCGGGCCCGAAGACCACCTTACCGCCGTCGCCCAGGTCGAAGGTCGACTGGTGGCACGGGCACAGCAGGTGGTGGGTCTGCTGCTCCCACAGCGAGATCGGGCAGCCCACGTGCGTGCAGATCTTCGAGTACGCCATGATCCCGGCCACGTGCCAGTCCTTGCGACGCTCGGGGATCTTGATCGAGTTCGGGTCCATCCGGACGATGATGATCGCGGACTTGGCCTTCTCGGTCTGGAATTCCGGGCCGTGCAGCTTCTCCAGGTTGGCCGGCTCGGCGTTCACCAGCTGGCCGATCTGCATGGCCGAGGCCTTGATCGGCTGCCAGGTGACGTCGTTCACCAGCCGGACCGGCTTGGCCGCGGAGGCCTCGTGCCACAGCGTACGCTCGATGGTCCGCTTGCGGGTGGACGGCAGCGGCCACGGACCCAGGTCGGCCAGGGTGACCAGCGGGGCCAGAGCGGTCAGGCCGATGGCGCCCAGCAGCGAGCGGCCGATCACCGCGCGGCGGGACAGACCCGACTCCGCGATGCCCTTGTCCACCTCGGCCATCGTGGCCCTGCGGTCCGCGTCGCTGGAGCTGGCGACGTGCCGCTCCTCGGTGATCTCGTGATCGCCCATGATCTCGCGCGCCCACTGCACCGCGCCGATACCGATCAGCAGCACCGCCAGACCCAGGGTCAGACCGAGGCCGACGTGCTGGGCGTTGGCGTGGATGAAACCGAACTCGATGGAGTACTTGCGCAGTCCGGGCCAGAAATAGATGACGATGAACGCCAGCGCCAGCAGGGGAGCGGCCGCGAAGCAGGCCACGATCTGCCGGGTGGCGCGGGCCGCGGCCGCGTCGTCCACGTCGGTGTACCGCTCGACGTGCTCCTCGAGGCCCGGGTCGTCGATCATCTGATACTCGACGACACCGTTCTCGTCCGGCTCGGGCCGGGTCGCCACGGCCGAGCCGTGCGCGCCGTGGCTGTCGGGGCCGTCGTGCTCACCGTGACCGGTCCCGCGCTCGGGGAGGTTGGATCCACTCTTCTCGCTGCTCACTTGGCGCGTGCTCCCTTCGAAGCGATCCAGACGGCGAAGGCGACCAGTCCGCCGATCCCGGCGATCCAGGCCCAGAAGCCCTCGGCCACCGGGCCCAGGCCGCCGAAGTTCATGCCGCCGTGGTTGGGCTGCTCGTGCAACTCGTTCAGATACCCGATGATCGCGCGCACGTCCTCATCGGGCAGCGCCTCCGTGGAGAACACGGGCATCTGCTGGGGGCCGGTGCGCAACGCCTCGTAGATGTGCTTGTTGTCCACGCCCTCCAGGGTGGGGGCGTACTTGCCGTTGGGCAGCGCACCACCCAGGCCGGCGTAGTTGTGGCAGGCCGAGCAGTTGGTGCGGAACAGCTCGCCACCCTTGGCGATCTCCTCCTCGCTCAGCCCACTCGGGCTGTACTGCTCGGGGCGCGGGATGGGCGGGCCCTCACCGAGCTGGGCGACGAAGGCGGCCAGCTTGGCGGTCTCCTCCGGGGTGTAGCTGTTCGGCTTGCGCGGCGCCTGGGCGCCCGGGTGGGCCATCGGCATCCGGCCGGTGCTGACCTGGAAGTCGACGGCCGCGGCGCCGACGCCGACCAGCGACGGGCCCTGCGATCCGCCCTCTCCCTGGAGTCCGTGGCAGGAGGCGCAGCCGACCGCGAAGAGCTGCTGACCCTCCTTGACCTGCTGGGTCATGGCGGTGTCCGCGCTGGACTTCCCGGCCGGAGCGAATCCCGCGTACACGACACCCATCAGGAAGAGTGCCAACACGAGGAGCAGCGGCCGTGCTGCGCGGTGCCGTCGCCTGGCTGACAGGAATCTCACGGGGGACGTCCCTTCGGGTTGGGGTTGGCTGGTGCCGTCGATTCGGGGGGTGGTCATTTCAGGAAGTAGATGACCGAGAACAGGATGATCCACACCACGTCGACGAAGTGCCAGTAGTAGGAGATGGCGACGGCCGAGACCGCCTGCTCGTGGGTGAACCGCCGCGCCACGTAGGTCCGGCCCAGCACGAAGATGAACGCGATCAGACCGCCGGTCACGTGCAGGCCGTGGAAGCCGGTGGCCAGATAGAACAGCGACCCATACACATCCGACTGCAGGGTGAGGCCCTCATGCCACAGCGAGGCGTACTCGAACACCTGGCCGCCGATGAAGATCGAGCCGAGGATGAACGTGACGATGTACCAGAACCGCATCTTCTTCACGTTGCCGTGCTCGGCGGCGAAGACGCCGATCTGGCAGGTGACCGAGGAGAGCACCAGGATGATCGTGTTGGCCAGCGCGAACGGGACGTTCAGCATCGACGTGCCCTGATGCCACAGCGTCCCCGCCGGGTCGCCGGCGGTCGAGTGGTTGGTCACCGAGCGGATCGTGAAGTAGGCCGCGAACAGGGCGGCGAAGAACATCAGCTCCGAGGCGAGCCAGATCATCGTGCCCACCGCGACCATGTCCGGCCGACCCTTGACCCCGCTCAGCCGGGAACGGGCGATCGGGTGCACGGCACCGGTCGGAAGTTCCACGGAACCGGGCCGGGGGGTCGTCTCGGAAGAAGTAGCCACAGGAGCATTATTGCTCTAGTTGCCGCGACAGTCATCCCGGGCGCCGGGATCGGACGGGATGCAACCGTTTTGTTGTAAGGCGCGCGCGGTGCGGTGTGGCCAAGGTCACTTCGGTACGCCGCAGCGGCGGCGGATCGGGCGCCCGGGCGGTGCGCCGGATCCGGTCGCGGCTGGCGCGGGGGTCGGACGCCGATATGATCGCCCGTGGTCGGTCTTTCGGACCCGAATCTCCCGACCGGCCCCGAATCTCCCAACCGGCCCCGTATCTCTCAACCCGCGCAGTGAGGAACAGATGAGCGCAGAATCGCCGCAGGCACCGTCGCAGGACCACTCGTCGCGCGAGGAGTCGCGATCGGCGACCGTGCTGGTCTATTCCGATGACCGCACCGTTCGTCAGGCCATCCGGCTCGCCCTCGGTGCCGAGGTGGCCAGCGACCTGCCGGTCCGCGTGGTCGAGGTGGCCACCCCGCGTGCGGTGGTGCAGACCATGGACAACGGCGGGATCGATCTCGCCCTGCTCGACGGTGAGGCGGTCCCCGCCGGCGGCCTGGGAATCTGCCGGCAGTTGAAGGACGAGATCCCGCACTGCCCGCCGGTGCTGGTCGTGGTGGGCCGGATGGACGACGCCTGGTTGGCGACCTGGTCGCGCGCGGACGCCGTGGTGGCTCACCCGATCGACCCGCGCCGGTTGGCCGCCGAGGTCGCCGGGTTGCTCCGCCAGCGCCAGTCCGGTACGCCGGCCCGCGCCTGAGTCTCGGGACGGATCGTGGCTCATCGTTGGCAGGACCTGCTCAGCGCGCTGGTCGCCGGTCAGGACCTGACCGCCGACCAGACCGGCTGGGCGATGGACGAGGTGCTCAGCGGCGCCGCCAGTGACGTGCACCTGGCCGCCTTCGCCGTCGCCCTGCGTGCCAAGGGGGAGACCGTCGCCGAACTGGCCGGGATGGCCGATCAGATGCTGGCGAAGGCCCGCCCGATCAGCCTGGAGGCCGACGCCGTCGACATCGTCGGCACCGGTGGGGACCGGGCAAACACGGTGAACGTGTCCACCATGTCGGCAGTCACCGCCGCCGCGGCCGGTGCCACGGTGGCCAAGCACGGCAACCGGGCCGCCTCCTCGGCCTGCGGCACCGCCGACGTGCTGGAGGAGCTCGGGGTGGTGCTCGACCTGCCGGCCGAGAAGCAGCAGCAGGTGATGGACGCCGCCGGCATCGTCTTCCTGTTCGCCTCGCATTATCACGCCTCGCTGCGGCACGCCGCGGGTGTTCGCGCCGGGCTCGGGATCGCGACCACCTTCAACCTGCTGGGCCCGCTGTCCAACCCGGCCCGGCCCCGGGCCCAGGCCATCGGCATTGCCGACGCTCGTTCCGCCGGGCTGATCGCCGGGGTGCTCGCCGCCCGCGGCGTGCGCGGGCTGGTCTTCCACGGCGACGACGGGCTGGATGAGCTGACCACGACCACAGACTCCCGGGTCTGGTTGGTCAACCACGGTCGGGTCGTGGAGACCCGGCTCGATCCGACCGAGTTGGGCATCGCACGGGCCCGGGTCCAGGACCTGGTCGGCGGTGATCGGGTGCTGAACGCCCGGATCGCCCGCGACACCTTCGCCGGCGCCGGGGGACCGGTGCGCGACATCGTCACCCTGAACACCGCGGCCGCGCTGCTGGCACACGCGGGCCCGGATCTGGATCGCCCGCTGACCGAGCAGCTCAACGAGAAGGTCGAGCTGGCCCGGCAGACCCTGGACAGCGGGGCCGCCGCGGCCAAGCTGGAGCAGTGGGTGCAGGCGACCCGCACCGCGGCCGGCCGCTGACGGTGTACCCCCCTCAGCCGGAACCGAACCAGGCCACCGCGACCAACTGTCCCATCAGCAGCGGCGGGCCGTAGGGAAACAGTCCACGCCGCCCGAGTGCGGCGCGGGCCAGCCCGAACAGTGCGCCGGCCAGGGTGCCCAGCAGCACACTCCAGAACAGCACCCCCCAGCCGGCGGCGGCGGCGCAGGCGCCGAGCACCGGGGCCAGCCGGACGTCCCCGAAGCCGATCCCGCCGACCACCCGCCAGACCAACCACCAGAACGCCAGGCAGGCCAGCGCCCCGAGCAGCAGCCGCAGCCCGCTCCGCCAACCGGCCAGCCCGGTCACCGCCAGCCCACCCAGCGCGGTCACCAGCCACAACGGCCGGGTCAGCCACAGCGGCAGCCAGGTGGTCGCGGCGTCGATGCAGATCAGCAGGCTGCCCAACCCGAGCAGTCCGAGCCACACCGGCCACACCGTCGCGGGCAGCCGCAGGGTGACCAGGGCCGTGGCGGCGGTGGTGCAGACCCCGACCGCGGCAGCGAACCCCCCGGTGGCGAGCCGGGCGTACTCGGGGCGTTCCGTGGCGGGGACGTCGGTCGGCTCGGGGACGCGGCGCAGCAGGGGGATGGTGAGCAGGGCCGTGGCCAGCCCCAGCAGCAGCGACAGCGCGAGTGGCACCCACACGCCCGTCACTCTAGGCCGCCACCGGCTCGGCCAACCGGAAACTGATCCCCTGGGCGTACGCCGCCGCGGCCACGGCCAACTCGACCCGCAGACTCACCTCACCCGTCTCGCCCGTGAGCAGGGTCTGCACCAGCAGCCGATCCCCGCCGAGCAGTTCCGCCAGTTGCCCGGTGCCGAACCCGGCCGCGCGCAACCGTTGGCACAACGTGGCGGCCCGCCGGGCGGGGACCGGCAGGTGCAACGCTTCCGGCACGGCGCGCAGCTCGATCGCGATCAGTCGGCGGGCATAGACCCGGGTCAGCTTCCGCACCCCGTCGCCGGCCACCAGCCGCGCCAACAGCCGCGGCGGTACGCCAGCGAACAGTGCCAGTTCCCGGGGGCGCAGTCCGGTCTCGGCGATCAGCCGCCGCGCGTGCATCCGGAACGGTCGCGCGTCGACCCAGTCCCAACGATCGGTGGTGTCCATGGTTCCCCCTCGATGACCTGCTATCAGTAACAGGCCGATCAGGGCGGGGTGATGTGACCGTGGGTGGGCGAACCGGTGTTGTCCGTTCGCCGCGGGTGTTGTCCGGGAACGACAGGAGGCGGGCACCCCGTCCGGGGTACCCGCCTCCTGGCGGTGCTGGGTTCAGCGCTGGGCGCGGGAGAAGCCGGCCTTCTCGGCGGCCTCCTCGCTGGTGAACCACACGTCGGCGATGGTGCGCTCATAGCCACCGCTGCCGGCGGTGTGATACTTCATCGAGCGCTCGTTGCCCTTGATGGTGAAGCCGGCCGGCGGCTCGGCCCCGACATAGGCGTCCTCGTTGTACTTGGTGCGATCGACCGGGGGAGCGGCCTGCTCGTTGGCCGGGGCGTCGACCGGCTCACCGAACGACTGGCTGCTGGCGGCCGGCTTGTCGGCGGACTTGGTCGGCTCGTACGCCGAGGCGGACTGCCAGTCGGAGTCGGACGGCGCCATGAACTTCTTCCAGAGGAAGTAGCCGGCGGCCCCGAGCAGACCGAGGGCGAGGATCACGAAGAAGGGGCTGCCCTTCTTCTTGGTCTTCGCCGGAGTGGCGCTCTTGCGCAGGGCCTTGATCTGCTCCAGCTGGGCCTTCTGCAGCTTCTTCTGCTCGCCCTTGGAGAGCCCGATCTCGCCGCGCAGCGCCTGAACGGCGGCGATGCCGCGGCTCTGCGCCTCCTGGGCGTTGGGGTTGTTGACCAGGTTCTCCAGCGCATCGGAGAGCTTGGGGACGATGTCCTCATAGCCCCCGCGGGCACGCTCCTTGGCGACGGCGATGGTTGGGGCCAGGGCATCGGCGGCCTGCTGGGCGTACTGGGCGCCCTTCTCGCGGGCGTCCGTCGCGAGCGGGGTCAGCCTGTCCTTGCCCTGATCCAGCAGGGGGCTGAGCTTGCTCTTGGCGTCGGCGAGGTAGGCGGCACGGGTGCCCGCGGCCGTGTGAGTATTCTCTGCGGCGGCGTTTACTTTGACCTTCACGATTCCTCCGTGTGGGTTGTCGGCTCCGGTTGGAGTTACCCCACGGTATCGGCCGGGTTCAAGGCGCCTCGGGCGGGGGCCGGTTCGGCCACCCGTGCAAGGATGGGTACGCCCACCGCGACGGTGGCCGAAACACCCCAGTGAACACTGATCAGCAGAAGAAAGGTGCCCCCGGTGGCGAAGACTGCGACCCTGCACACCAACCACGGCGACGTGGTGATCAACCTCTTCGAGAACCACGCCCCGAAGACCGTCGACAACTTCGTCGGTCTGGCGACCGGCAGCAAGGAGTACACCGATCCGCAGACCGGGCAGAAGACCACCGGCAAGTTCTATGACGGCCTCGGCTTCCACCGGATCATCGACGGTTTCATGATCCAGGGCGGCTGCCCCGAGGGCAGCGGCCGCGGCGGCCCCGGTTATCAGTTCGGTGACGAGTTCCACCCGGAGCTGGCGTTCAACAAGCCCTATCTGCTGGCGATGGCGAACGCCGGGCCCGGCACCAACGGCTCGCAGTTCTTCATCACCGTGGCGCCCACCCCGCACCTGAACCGTCGGCACACCATCTTCGGTGAGGTGGCCGACCAGGCCAGCCGCGACGTGGTCGACGCCATCGCCAAGGTGCGCACCGGCGGCATGGACCGCCCGGTCGAACCGGTCGTGATCAACTCCGTCGAGGTCAGCGAGAGCTGATCCGATGACCGAGGGGCGCGACGACAGCCGGGAGCGCGGCGAGCGACCGGACTTCACCTGGGAGGAGTTCGCCAAGGGCCACGGGTCCGGCGGCAGACCCGCTCCCAGCGATGACGAACGGTTCAAGCCCTGCTTCCGGCACGCGGGCCGATCCACCGGAATCACCTGCCAGCGGTGCGACCGCCCGATCTGCGGCGAGTGCATGCGGCCGGCCTCGGTCGGTTTCCAGTGCCCGGTCTGCGTCGCCGAACAGCAGATGTCGACGCCCCCCGGCAGCGGTGGCGGCCGGGGGTCGGGTCGGGGCCGCTTCGGTGGATTCGGCGGGCGAGGGTCGTCCGGTTCGACCCCGCGGTCCCTCGGCGGGCTGCGGCTCAGCGGCGGCCCGGTCAGCACCACCGCCGCGCTGATGGTGGCGATGGGATCGGTCGGCCTGATCGACCTGTTCACCGGTGGCTTCGGCCGCGGGATCGCCAGCCAGGTGCTGGCGTACTCCGGTCAGGGCATCGCCTCCGGACAACTGTGGCGGCTGGTCACCGGCGTGGTGGTCCCCGACGGCGGCCTGTTCACCCTGCTGCTGAACCTGCTCTTCATGTGGCTGATCGGGCGCGACGTCGAGGCCGCCTTCGGCCGCGGCCGGATGCTCGCCATCGCCGTGATCGCCGGACTCGGCTCGGCCGCGGCGTTGTCGCTGCTCTATCCAATGCTGGCCTGGGGGCTGGCGTACAGCGCCATCCTCGGACTGCTCGCCGCCCGCGCCGCGCTCGGCTTCCGCAACGGCGAGGACGTCCGCGGCTATCTGATCCTGTTCGGGCTGATGGTGTTGGTGAACCTGGTCCTCGGGTCGTTGCCGGGAGCGATCAGCCTGCTCGGTGCGATCATCGGCGGTGCCGCCGCCGGGGCATTGCTGTCGGCCAACCCGCGGGGCAGCCGGACCAGCTTTGACGTCGTGAGTCTTTCGGTGCTCGGCGTCGTGCTGGCCGGGATCTGCATCGGCCGGGTTCTGATCTGATCGGCGCGGGCGGCTCGGCTGCCTAGCTGGGTACGCCGGTCGGGATCGGGATCGGCGTCCACGGCTCCTGCCGGGCCAACCACCACGCCAGGAATGTCACCACGATCGCCAGGGCCGTGGTCAGCGCCACCAGCACCCACCAGAACCGCAACGAGCGTTGTCGGCGCGCCAGCAGCGGGTCTGTGGTCGGCGACCGCTGCTCAGTTGCCGAGGGAGAAGGCGGCGTCGAGGTCATGGCTGGAGTATGCCCGGAAGGCGATGTGGGTCTCGGTGTTGGTCACCCCGGGCACCTTGTTCAACCGGTCGGCGATCACCGCGGCGACGGCGTCGTGGTCGCGAACCCGGACGATCGCGATCAGGTCGATCCGCCCGGTCACCGAATAGACCTCGGTCACCCCATCCAGGGCGGCGATCTGCTCGGCGACCTCGGGAATGCGGGCGACGTCGGCGGTGACGAAAACAATGGCAGTGACCATGAGAGGCATCCTATTGGGGTCGTCTCACGCCCGCGCGCCCAATCCCCGTTCTTCGCTCATCGCCCTCGTCGAAATCCCTCGCGACGAGTCAGCGGGCGGTTGCGCGGGTGACGCGGGGTTTCTCCGCGGGCTCTTCCAGAACGGGGGTGCGCTCATCGACGCTTGCCGACGGGTCGGCTCGCGCCGAGGGCGTGCGTGGCGAGGGCGCCCGGGGCCAGGCCGACGTGCAGCGGCCAGGACCAGTCGCCGTCGACCTCGATCAGGCGTACACCGTCGAGCTCGAGCCAGGCGGCGATCCGCTCGGCCTCCTCAACGGTGCCTGCCGGAAGCGGCGGCGGGGGAGCGGGCACGGTCTCGGCCACCTGGACGGCATCTCGGGCCACGGCCTGCGGCACCTCGCCCGGCCGGGCCAGGGCGGCTCCGGCGAGTCGGCCGTGCCGGATCACGTGGATCTCCCAGCCCTCGTCGGTGTGCCGGGCCGCCACCAGCTGCGGGCAGCGGGCCAGGCTGGCCACGCGGTGATGCCGGACGGCGGTGCTCGTCCACGCCTCGAGGCGTTGGCGCAGCTCGGCGGCCTCCTCGAACCGTTCCTGGTCGATCAGCCGCTGCAGGCGTACCCGCGCCGCGGTGAGCACCGGGCGTACATCACCGGACAGGCAGACCCGCAGAGCGGCCACCACCTCGGCGTACTCGGCGACGCTCACCGAGTGGTCGCAGGGTGACAGGCACCTCCCCATCCCGGCCAGCGCGCAGGCCGAGCTGGTCGTACGCACCGACAACCGCCCCGTGCACTGCCGGATCGGGAAGGCGTCGTGCAGGGCGGCCAGTACCCGGCCCGCGGTCTGCCGGCTGCGGAAGGGGCCGAGATAGCTGGCGTCGTCACCGCGGACCTGGCGGACCACCGACAACCGCGGGTACGCCTCGTCGGTCAGCTTGAGCCAGTGCAGCTTGCGCGGAAACTTCGAGCGCCGGTTGTAGCGCGGGGAGTGCCGCTCGATCAGCCGCAGCTCGGTCACCTCCGCCTGCAGCGGGGTCAGGCACACCACCGCCTCCACCCCGTGCGCGACCCGGACCATCTCATCCATCCGGCGGCGGGTCTCGGCGGCGGTGAAATAGCTGCGCACCCGGCGGCGGATGTTGGTCGCCTTGCCGACATAGAGCACCCGGCGTTGCGGCCCGTCGTCGCCGGGGACCTCGTCGTGGAACAGATAGACGCCCGGTTCGGCCGGCAGCCCCTCGGCCCAGGTCCGCTTGGCGCGGCGCTCCTTGGAGACCCGGCGGGTGAACTCGAGCAGGTCGTCCAGGGTGTGTACGCCAAGGTTGCCGACCCGCTCGATCAGCCCGTGCAGCACGTCGACGGTGGCGCGGGCGTCCGACAGGGCCCGGTGGTTGGGGGTGGTGGTGGAGTGGAAGTGGTGGGCGAGGGTGGCCAGCTTGTGGTTGGGCACCTCGTCGCGCAGCATCACCTGCCGGGCCAGCGCCACGGTGTCCAGGGTGCGCGGGGCCGGCCACGGCTGGTCGTGCGCGGCACAGGCGCGTTTCAGGAAACCGACGTCGAAGCCGGCGTTGTGCGCCACCCAGACCGCACCGCGGGCGAACTCGAGGAACCCCGGCAGCACCTGGGCGAGCCGCGGGGCGTCGGCGACCATCTGGTTGGTGATACCGGTCAGCACCTGGATCAGCGCGGGGATGTGGGTGATCGGGTTGATCAGCGTCTGGAACTCCCCGAGCACCTCACCCCCGCGCACCTTCACCGCCCCGATCTCGGTGATCGCGTCCCCCTCGCTGCCGCCGGTCGTCTCCAGGTCGACCACCAGGAAGGTGGTGGCCGACAGCGGGGTACCCAGGTCGGTGAGACTGGGCTGCAGCATCGGATCGGGGTACGCCAGGGCCATATCGAGGACCGTACGGATGACCTCTGACAGTGCTGTGGTGCGATGATCATTCCAAGTGCGGGACCCCCTTGCTCCCGACTCGCCACCGCCCGGCCCGTTCCACGGCGACGAGGTCCTCCGCGATCACAAGAGGGTCCGGCGTCATTCGGTGAACCCGTACACCAGGGCGACCGTTCCCAGGCTGGTCTGCCCGACCGACCTCAACTCCAGACCCTGCGGGGCAGGCTGCTCGCCGAACAACCGCTTGCCGGCTCCCAGCAGCAGCGGGTGGACGAAGAGGCGGATCTCGTCGACCAGCCGGTGGGCCAGCAATTGCCGGGTGAGTTCCCCGCTGCCGAGCACGGCGATGTCTCCCTCGGTCCGCTTCTTCAGTTCACGCACCGCAGCGGTCAGTTCGGTGGAGATGATCCTGGTGCCGGACCAGGAGGCCTTGGTCAGGGTGCGCGACACGACGTACTTCGGCGTCGCATTGAGGTGTGCGGCCACCGGGTTGTCCGAGGGCTGCAGCGGCCAGAACGCGGCCAGCTTCTCGAACGTTCGCCGGCCGAAGAGGTAGCTCGAGGTGTGGGCCAATCCCGAGGGATCGACCACCTCGGGCATGGCGGTGGCGAACCTGGCCCCCCAGCCACCGTGCGCGAACCCCCCTGTGGTGTCCTCCTCAGGGGAGCCGAGCCCCTGCATGACGCCATCCACGGTGGAGAATTCGATCATGACCAACTTGCTCATCGTGTGCCTTTCGTCGTGACGCCGGGGCTGGACACCCGGCGAGGTGCTGTTGGGTTGGGCGGATCGACAGTGACGCCGTCAGAGCAGGCCCCAGAGAATGGTGAGACCGAGGACCGCGTCGAGCACCGCGCAGAGTTCGGCGTACCGGGGTCCGACGACGCTTCGGCGAACGAGGTGGACCGCATCCCAGGCGGCATGGGCGATGAGACCTCCGGCGATGAGCAGGGCAGCGACCGTGCCGTCGGTGAGTGCCCCGGCGACCGCGATGGCGCCGAACCCGGCCAGGGCGTACAACTGCAGCCGGTTGCAGGCACGCGCCCACGTTCCCCTGCGCCACCCGATGATGATCAGCGCCAACGCCAGCGCAGCCATGATCAGGAACGGCAGGGCGGCCACTCCTGCGAGTCGGCCGGAGAGCACGACGGGGATGGACACCAGCAGGCTCCACCAGGCAGTGGGCGGACGGTCGGTCACGGCTGCGGCGACGTAGATGAGCGCGATGACCGCGACCACGCTTGCGATGGTGACGCTGGTCCCGTCACCGCCGCCCCCCAGCAGCCCGGCGCCGAGGCCGAGCAGGCTCGGCCACCACCCGATCCGGGTGCGCTGCTCGTGCGCGTCCGGGGACGGTTCGGCTGGAAATTGTTCGGAGTGAAGGGTGTTGGCGGCCATCAGGCGTCCTCGTCTGTGTGTGGGGCGGCAGGCATTCGGCGACCTGCCTGGACCACCGTCTCGCGGTGGCGGCCGGGACGAATCAGCCAGCCGGTCGAAGAAGCGGGGCCGATCGGCGCGATTCGAGTGACCCGATCGGATGATCCATCCCTGCCCGAAGCCGGCAACGCTGAGGACATGGCGTGAAGACCCATCTCACCCACGCCTTCGACAAGCTGGGTGTCGGCGACCGGGCGGCCGCCGTGCGTGTCGCCTACGAGCGTGGACTGCTCTGAGGTGGCGGGGCGCGCTGGCCGAGCCTCGCGTCAGGACGCCGTTGCCAGGCCGGCGCCCCGTACCCGGGGGGATCAGCACTGTCAGTGGGGGTCTGCAGACTGCTCCCATGGAATCGATTGAGATCGACTGCGGGACGTGCGTGGCGCGTCCGAGAGCCTGCAAGGACTGTGTCATCTCGGTGCTGATGGGCGTGCCGGATGACGCACCGGGTCCGGTGCACCTGGATGCCGACGAGCACCAGGCGTTGACGGTGCTGGCCGAACAGGGGTTGGTGCCACCGTTGCGGCTGGTCCGTCCCGTGCCCCCTGAGGAACCTGAGAGTCTGCCCTGGCTGGCGTCTGGCGGACGCTGAGACTTCTCAGGTTGCGTGTGACTTTCCCGTGACCTAGGGTGACCTGCGGGTGGCATGGCGCTGCCCGCGCCGAGTCCAGTTTCGGAGCCGGGGAACCAGGTCACTTGGGGTGAAACGGGCGTACGCCCGTAGGGCAACCTTCCAGCCCGAATCCGTCAGCTAACCCGGTAGGCGTGAGGTGAAGGGAATAGGCGTGGTCGCACGCATGCACAAGGCGCTGCGCGCTGGCGTACTCGCGGCAACGGTGGGTGCCATGGTGGCCACCGGAGCTCCGCAGGTCGCGTTGGCCGACCCCGACGCGGTCGCGAAGGCCAAGGCCACGGTGGAGTCGCTCTCGATGGAGGCGGCCGCCCTCGACCAGGAGGCGCTCGGCGCCCAGGAGCAGCTCGACTCGGCGTCCAAGCGGTTGAAGAACCGTGAGGCGGACATGACCGCCCAGACCACCAAGGTCGACCGGATGCGGTCCCAGGTCGGTCAGGTCGCCCTCGCCCAGTTCCAGAACCGCAGCCTGAGCCCGACCACCCAGGTGGTGCTGCGCTCGGACAGCGACTCCTTCCTCAGCGAATATTCGACCATCCAGCAGGTCAGCAACAACCAGAACAGCACCCTGCAGGAGTTCCAGACCCAGCAGGCCAACCTGGCCGACATGAAGCGCGGCGCCGCCGCCGACGTGGACACCATCGACAAGTCCACCAAGGCGCTGAAGAAGGCCCGCGAGGACTCGGAGAAGAAGGTCGCCGAGGCCCAGAAGGTGCTCAACCGGCTGACCGCCGAGGAGCGTGCCCGCCTCGCCGAGGAACAGGCCCGCGAGGCCCGCGAGGCCCAGGAGCGCGCCGAGCAGGCCGCCCAGCAGGCCAGCAACAACGACACCAGCGCCGCCGGTCGCCGCAGCACCGCCTCGGCGACCCCGTCGGTCAGGCCGTCGACCAGCGCCACCCCCAAGGCGTCGACCAGCGCCACCCCCAAGGCGTCGGCGAGCGCCACCCCGAAGTCGACCAGGTCTCCCAACGCCTCCGCCCCGCAGGCCGAACCCGCCCCGGTCGCCAACGCCAGCGGCCGCGGCGGCGCCGCGATCGGCTTCGCCCGCGCCCAGCTGGGCAAGCCCTACATCTACGGCGGTACCGGCCCCAGCGGCTACGACTGCTCCGGACTGACCATGGCGGCGTACAAGGCCGCCGGAGTCTCCATCCCGCGCACCTCGCAGGCGCAGTACGCCGGCGCCGGCAGCCAGATCCCGATCTCCTCGGTCCAGCCGGGCGACCTGGTGTTCTATGGCGACCTGAGCCACGTGGCGATCTACGTCGGTGGCGGTCAGGTGATCCACGCCCCGAACTCGACGACCGTGGTGAAGTACGCGCCGTTGACCGGTCGCTACACCAAGGCGGTCCGCGTCGGCTGATCAGCGCCCTCAGAACACGACCCCCCGCAGGCTGCTTTTCGCCCTGCTGGGGGTCGTTCTGTTGCTGACGGCGTGCGCCGGTACGCCCACCCGCACCCCGGCGGGTGGCGGCGCGCCACCCACCCAGGACCCGTGGCCCTCCTTCGTGGCCGAACTGGGGCGAGCGCTGACCGACCCCGCGGCGACGGCCGCCCTGATCGACCCGCGCGCCGCCACCGCCGACCCGACCCTGCCTGCGGCCACCGAACAGCTCCGCGCCAACCTGGCCCAGTTCCGGGTCGAGCTGCGCCCCGGCACCCGCACCGCCACCCCGCCTCCCGAGCGCACCGCCCGGCTCGGCGGCGGCGTACAGGTGCGGGAGCTGATCGTCGACTGGCGGTTGCCCGAGGAGGCGACCACGGCCGAACACAAGGCGTACCTCACCGTCGTCGAGCGCGACGGCCGGTTCCGCCTTGCTGGCCTGACCGACGCACCAGCCGACAGCACCCGGCAGCAGCCGATCTGGCTGCAGCGGCCGATCACCGTCACCCGCGGCACGGGCGTCGCGGTGATCGCCACCCCCGACCGTGACCCGGCACCCTGGCTCGCCGCCCTGTCCGCCGCCCGCGAACCCCTGTCCAGGCACGGACTGCGACCACCACAGCTGGTCGCCCAGCTGCCGAACAGCGCCGCCGACTTCGAGCGGATGCTCGGCGTACCAACCGGCAGCCGGCGCGACATCGCGGCCGCCGCCTGGACCGAGGGACCCGCGGTGCGGATCATGATCAACCCCGAGGCCGGCGGCGCGACCGGGGACACCGCCCGACAGCTCCTGATCACCCACGAGGCCACCCACGTCGCCACCGGGACGGTGCGCCTGCCGGGTCCCCTCTGGTTCGCCGAGGGGTACGCCGACCTGGTCGCCCTGGGCGACCAGCCGGCCGCCGCCGGCCAGCTCACCACCCTGCTGGCGGCCGACCAGCGCACCCACGGCCCGGCTGCCGGCCCCCCGAGCGATCAGGAACTGGCCGCCGGCACCCCCCGGCTGCAGGCCCACTACACGCGCGCCTGGCTGGCGGCCCGCGTGCTGGATCGCGGCGATGGCTCGACCGATCGGGTGGTGCAGGCCCTGCGCGCCGGACGCACCTGGCCCGAGGCGCTGGCCGCCGCGGGCTGGACCCAGCCCGACCTCGACCGCGCCGTCGCCGCCGAGCTCGCCAGAATCGTCGGCCGATGACCCCCGCAACCCGCACCACCCTGGTGGTGACCAACGACCACCCGCCGCGCCTCGGTGGCATCGAGAGCTTCGTCGAGACCGTCTGCGCCCTGCTCGACCACCAGGTGGTGGTGCTCACCGCCGCCCACCCGCAGGCGGCGGCGTACGACCAGAAAGCGGCCCACCCCATCCACCGGCTGCCCGGTCCGCTGCTGCCCACACCGTCCGTGGCGAGGCGGGCGAGCGAGTTGCTCCGCCACCACGGCGCCACCCGGGTCGTGTTCGGCGCGGCTGCCCCGCTCGGCCTGCTCGCCCCGCACCTGCGCCGGGCCGGCGCCGTCCGTCAGCTGGCGCTCAGCCACGGCCACGAGACCTGGTGGGCGACCCTGCCGGGCAGCCGTCAACTGCTGCGGCGAATCGGCGAGCGGGTGGATGTGATCTCCACCATCTCCGAGTTCACCGCCACCCGGATCGCCCCCGCGCTGAGCGCGGACGCCCGGAAGCGGATGGTGCGCCTGCCCCCGCCGGTCGATGCAGGTTTCACCGCGCCCGGCACCCGTGACAGTCCTGGTCCGCCGGTCGTCCTCGCCGCCGCCCGACTGGTACCGCAGAAGGGCCTGGACACGCTGATCGACGCCTGGCGGCTCCTGCGCAGCCACCACCCCGACCTGCCCGGTCGGCTGCGCATTGTCGGCGACGGCCCGCAGCGCGGCGCCCTCACCCGACGCGCCGCCGGCCTGGACGACGTCGAGCTGGCGGGTCCGGTGCTGCACCACGCCATGGCGACCGAGTACGCCGCAGCGGCCCTGTTCGCCGCCCCGGTCCGCACCCGACTCGCCGGGCTCAACCCCGAGGGGCTGGGCCTGGCCATGCTGGAGGCCGCCGCCAGCGGACTGCCCGTGTTGGTCGGCGACTCCGGCGGGGCACCCGAAACCGTGACCAGCGAGTCCGGGCTGGTGCTGCCCGATGACCCCGAGGCCTGGGCCGCGGCCCTGGCCGAACTGCTCGCCAACCCACGCCGCCGGGTCGCCATGGGCGCCGCCGGAGTCGCCCACGTCGCAGACCACTTCAGCACCGCCGCGGCCCGGCGTACCCTGCTCCGGGCCCTTGACCTAGAGTGAACTCGACCCGCACGAAGGAGAGGACGACCGTGGCCGAGCAGACCACCGCCAGCATCGACATCGACGCCAGCCCCGAGGACGTGCTGGCCGTCATCGCCGACTTTCCGGCGTACCCGCAGTGGGTCGACAACCTGGTCACCGCAACCGTCCTCAGCGAAACCGACGGGTACGCCGACCAGGTGCGGATGGTGCTGAAACACCCGATGATCACCGACGACTACACGCTCGCCTACGACTGGGCCGACAACAAGGTGTCCTGGCACCTGATCGAGGCCAAGCAGCTGAAGGCGATGGACGGTTCCTACACCCTGCAGCCGACCGGCGACGGCACCAGGGTCACCTACGCGCTCAAGGTCGACATCAAGCTGCCGATGCTCGGCGCGCTGAAGCGCAAGGCCGAGAAGACCATCGTCGACGGCGCGCTCAAGGGCCTGAAGGAGCGCGTCGAATCCCGCTGAACCTCAGCCCAGCGCCGCCTTCTCGGCGCCGACCGTGGTCGAGTCGCCGTGGCCGGTGTGCACCACCGTGTCCTCGGGCAGCGTGAACAGCTTCTCCCGGATCGAGCTCTCGATCACACCCCGATCCGAATAGCTCCGCCCGGTCGCCCCGGGGCCACCGTTGAACAGGGTGTCCCCGGAGAACAGCACCCCGTCGGCGGGCAGATAGAGGCAGACCCCGCCGGGGGAGTGGCCCGGGGTCTGGATCACCCGCACCTCCTCGCCGGCGACGACCAGCTTCTCGCCGTCGCGCAGGTCGCGGTCCCAACCGGCACCGGGGTGGGTCAGCTCCCACAGTGGCCGATCGTCGGGATGGACCAGGATCGGCGCCTCCACCCGGTCGGCCAGCTCGTGCACCACGCGCACGTGGTCGTCGTGGGCGTGGGTGCAGACGATCCCCAGCACCCGCCGATCGCCGACGACCTTGAGGATCTCCTCCACCGAGTGCGGCGCGTCGATGATCAGGCACTCGGAGTCGTCGCCGATCACCCACACGTTGTTGTCGACCTGGTGGGTCTCCCCGTCGAGGGTGAACGTCCCCGAGGTGATGGTGTGGTCGATCCTCACTTGTCTCCTCCGATCATCACGACCGAGCGCAGCACGTCGCCGCGGTGCATCTTGTCGAACGCCTGCTCGATCTCCTCGACCCCGATCTTCTCGCTGACGAACGCGTCCAGCGGCAGCCGGCCCTGGAGATAGAGGTCGATCAGCATCGGGAAATCCCTGCTGGGCAGGCAATCCCCATACCAGGACGACTTCACCGCGCCGCCGTGGCCGAACACCTCCAGCAGCGGCACCTCCCACTTCATCTCCGGGGTGGGTACGCCGACCAGCACCGCGGTGCCGGCCAGGTCGCGGGCGTGGAACGCCTGGGTGAACGTCTCGGGGCGGCCGACGGCGTCGATCACCACGTCGGCGCCGTTGCCGTCGGTCAACTCGCGGATCTTCTCCACCGAGTCGCCCACCGCCTTCGCATCGACGGTGTGTGTGGCGCCGAGTTGGCTGGCCCGCTCCAGCTTGCGCGGGTCGGTGTCGACGGCGATCACCTTGGCCGCCCCGGCCAGCACCGCACCGACGATCGAGGCCATCCCGACCCCGCCGCAGCCGATCACCGCGACCGAGTCGCCGCGGCCGACGTTGCCGGTGTTCACCGCGGCGCCGATGCCGGCCATCACGCCACAGCCGAGCAGCCCGGCCACCTCGGGGGCGGCGCTCTGGTCGACCTTGGTGCACTGACCGGCGGCGACCAGCGTCTTCTCGATGAACGCGCCGATGCCCAGGGCGGGGGAGAGCTCCGCGCCGGCGTCGGGGTCGCCCTCGGCCAGGGTCATCTTCTGGGTGGCGTTGTGGGTGGCGAAGCAGTACCAGGGTTTGCCCTTCGCGCACGCCCGGCACTGGCCGCACACCGCGCGCCAGTTGAGCACCACGTAGTCGCCGGGGGCGACCTCGGTCACCCCTTCGCCGACGGCCTCGACGACGCCGGCGGCCTCGTGGCCGAGCAGGAACGGGAACTCGTCGTTGATGCCGCCCTCGCGATAGTGCAGGTCGGTGTGGCACACCCCGCACGCCTGCACGCGGACCTTGGCCTCACCCGGTCCCGGGTCCGGCACGACGATGTCGACGACTTCCACGTCAGCGCCCTTGGCCCGGGCGATGACTCCCTTCACGATCTCTGGCATCCCGATTTCTCCTCCTGGTCGGTCGGTGCCAGTCTGCTGGATCGGCGTACGCCTCACAAGGCGGGGGTACGCCGGGCGGCCCTGTCCGGGCGGGGGACTAGCATCATGGGGACCGACCAAGGAGGAAACCCATGTGCCGACCGGTGCAGTGTGACAAGTGCGGCAAGACCACCTGGGCAGGCTGCGGTGACCACGTCGAGGACGTGAAGAGTCAGGTGCCGCCCGAGCAGTGGTGCACCTGCCCGCGCTGAGGCGTACTCCCGCCGCGCGACCAGCTCAGACGACCGCGCCGTCTCCGTCGCCCGGATCGCGATCGCGGGGGAGGGCCCGCCAGCCGATGAGCATCGCGGCGACGAAGGCGGCGGCCGCGGTCCAGCCGACCCACGGGGCAGGTTTGGCGCCGAAGATGACCAGCAGCAGCACCACCAGGCAATAGCCGAACAGTCCCAGCGACACCAGCGCCAGGGTCCCGAACCGCGGCGCGGGCAGCGGGTCGGGTTTCCACTCCGAGGCGTCCGGCTCGTCGGGTTCGGCGCGTTCCAGTGACTCGTCCATCGAGAACCAGTCCGGGTCGCTCGGGTGCGCCCGCGGCGTACGCCGAGCGCTCAGGTCGGGCGGATCGGCCGGGGGAGGCGACGATTCGGGACCACCGCCGAGCTCCAGCCCCGACACCAGTTGGGCGAAGTCGCGGTCGTAGTCCTCGGGCCGCCGCTCATTCATCGTGGATCGTCGCCGGCCGCGGTGTGCCGACGGATGAACTCGACCGACTCGTTGAAGATGTCCTCGGCCTCATGGTCCAGGGTCGCCACGTGATAGCTGCGGGTGAGCAGCCGCTCGGTCACCTCACTGGAGGACACCCCGGCCAGGATCAGCCGGGCCGAGGAGCCGTCGACGACGTGGTCCTGCTCGGAGCGGAACATCAGGATCGGCTGATTCACCCGGGCCAGGTTGGCCCGGATGTCGGCCCACATCATCGTCTGCGAATAGAGCGCCTTCAGCGGCGTACGCCGATAGGCGTACTCGCTCGCGCCGGGCTTGGCGATGTCGTTGCCGATCGCCCCCAGCGAGGGGACCACCCGGCTGAGCACCGGCAGCGCCAGCAGCCGCTTGTCCGCGAGCGCGATCGCCGGGTTGACCAGCACCAATCCGCTCACGTCCGAGCCGAGCCGCTCCGCCAGCCGCAGCGCCAGCCCACCCCCCATCGACAGCCCGCCGACGAACACGGTCTCGCAGTGCTGGCGCAGCTCGCGCAGCGCCGTCTCGGCCGCGGCGTACCACTCCTGCCAATCGGTCTGGTTGAGCTGCTGCCAGGTCGTACCGTGCCCGGGCCACAACGGCAGCGACACCCGATAACCGGCCTCGACCAGGTGCTCGGCCCACGGCCGCAACGGCCACGGTGACCCGGTGAACCCGTGGCACAACAGCACCCCGACGGGCCCGTCGCCGGCGTGCATCGGCGCCGCGTGCTCGGCGATCTGGGCGTCCTCGGCCTGCTGCTTGGTGACCACGCCCCCATGCTAAACGCAACCTCATGATCCGGAAGGTGCGGGCTTTGGACGAGTGGCCGGTATCGTTCTGGCGTGCCCTACTGGTTGTTCAAGTGGTTCCTCTTTGCCCCGGTGATCAAGGCCGTCTGCCGGCCGTGGATCGAGGGACGCAAGAACGTGCCACCCACCGGGCCGGCGATCCTGGTCAGCAACCACCTCTCCTACGGCGACACCGTGCTGCTGCCGGCGCTGATCGAGCGTCGGGTCACCTTCCCCGCCAAGTCCGAACTGTTCACCGGGCAGCGCAGCCTCGGCGGTCGGGTGGTCGGCTGGTTCCTGCGCAACGTCGGCATGCTGCCGATGGACCGCTCCGGCGGACGCGCCAGCAACGAGTCGGTGGACGCCGTCGGCCAGGTGCTGCAGGCCGGTGAGATCGTCGGCATCTATCCCGAGGGCACCCGCTCACCGGACGGCCGGCTCTACAAGGGCAAGACCGGGGTGGCGCGGCTGGTGCTCGGGCACCGGGTCCGGGTGCTGCCGGTGGCCACCGTCGGTACCGAGTTCGTCAAGGGCTGGTTCGGCATCCCGTTCATGCGCCGCCCCGGGATCCGGATCGGGCCGCCGCTGGACTTCTCCGCCTACTACGACCGGGCCACCGACCGGGCCGTGCTGCGCTATGTCACCGACGAGATCATGGCGGCGGTGCAGTCCCTGTCCGGCCAGCGCTATGTCGACGTGTACGCCACCAGCGTCAAGTCGGGTGCGTTGGCGGGTCGCAACATCGAGGAGAAGGTACGCCCGCGGCCCGGCACCGGCGTGCCGCCCGCACCGCTGGAGACCGAGCCGCTGCGGCGTACCGACGAAGGAGCGCGGTGATGCCCGCACCCGACAAGCTGCCCGAGGAACCCGGCACCGAACTGGTCCAGGTCGACCCGCTGAATGACCGGATCCAGGGCTCCGGTGGGGGACGCAGCCTCTATTGGCTGTTCAAGAACGTGCTGCTCGGTCCCGGCCTGAAGCGGATCTTCCGCCCGATCGTCGAGGGTGCGGAAAACGTCCCCACCCACGGACCGGCGATCATCGCCTGCAACCACCTGTCGATCGCCGACTGGCTGTTCACCCCGCTGGCGCTGCGTCGCCGGATCACCTACGTCGCCAAGTCGGACTATTTCACCGGCACCGGGCTGAAGGGGATGCTGCAGCGCCGCTTCTTCGCCGGGACCGGGCAGGTGCCGATCGACCGCTCGGGTGGCAAGGCGTCGGAGGGGGCGTTGCGCGCCGGGCTGCGCGTACTGCGTCGCGGTGAGCTGTTCGGCATCTTCCCCGAGGGCACCCGCTCCCACGACGGCAAGCTCTACAAGGGGCGGACGGGGGTGGCCCGGCTGGCGCTGGAGGCGCAGGTGCCGGTGATCCCGACCGCGGTGATCAACACCGACGTGATCGCCCCGGTCAACAAGCACTTCGGCCGCGTGGTGGCGCCGATCGTCAAGTTCGGCAGGCCGCTCGACTTCTCCCGTTATCAGGGGATGGCCGAGGACCGGTTCATCCTGCGCTCGATCACCGACGAGGTGATGTACGCGATCATGGAGCTCTCGGGTCAGGAATACGTGGACCTCTACGCCACCGAGGCCAAGGAGCTGGCCAAGCAGGAGGCGGGCGGCGGGCCTGGATGAGCGGCCAGCCTGATGTGCTGATCCAGCCGCTGTTCCGGCTGCTCGACTTCAGTCGCTACGTGCTGGCGTTGCTCACCCTGGCGGTGAACGCGCTGCGCTTCCCGGCTGCGGAGAACCAGTTGCTGTTCGTCGTGGTCAACGTGCTGCTGACCGGGGCGACCGTGGCCGCGCACTTCGTGTACGCCGTGCCGAACCTGCGGCGTCCCGTGGTCTTCTTCGCCGACTTCCTGTTCACCCTCGGGCTCACCGCCCTGTCGGCGGCGTCACTGGGGCGCGGCGGACACTGGCTACCGGTGACCGGGCTCTGGGCGGCGGTCGCGTCGATGACCCTGGCGGTGGGTTACGGCTGGGCGGCGGCGGCCTGTTCGGCCTTGGTGATCTTCGGTCTCATCCTGCTGCAGCACCCGGATCCGCGTCCGGAGGTGATCGGGCTGATGGTCGCCCTCACCCTGGGCGCTGGCGGGCTCGGCCACATGGTCGACCAGCTGCGCAAGGCCTCGGCCGAGCAACAGCGGTTGTACGCCAACGCCGCGGCGATCGGCGAGCGACAGCGACTGGCTCGGATCGTGCACGACGGCGTACTGCAGGTGCTCGCCCTGGTGGAACGTGAGGGGCCGCACCTGGGGCCGCGCGGGATGATGCTGGCCCGGCACGCCCGCGACCAGGAGGTGCAGCTGCGCGCCATGCTGCAGGAACGCGACATCGACCCGCACTCGCGCAACCCGCAGGACGTGACGCACCGCAACTTCGCGGTCGCCCTGGACCGGCACGCCTCCAGTACGGTCACCGTCTCCACCCCCGCCGAACCGCTGCTGCTGGAGACCGCCCGGGCGCTGGAACTCGACGCGGTGATCACCGAGGCGCTGAACAACGTGGCCAAGCACGCCGGACCGCAGGCGAAGGCCTGGCTGTTCCTCGAGATGGAGGGCAACACGGCGGTCATCTCGGTCCGCGACAACGGGGTCGGCGGGGACCCGAATCAGTTCGCGGCGGCGATGCGAAGTGGCCGGATGGGCATGAAAGACTCCATCTACGGCCGGATCCACGAGCTCGGCGGCACTGCGACCCTGCGGACCGCACCCGGGCGCGGGGTGGAGTGGGAGTTCCGCATTCCGATCCAGCCGTGAGCAGGATTCGGGATCAGCGAAGGGTTCGTCGAACGGGATGAGCAACCACGGCAACGAGACGACCGGCAAGCGGGTGATGCTGGTCGACGACCACCCGATGTGGCTGGAGGCCATGGGTGGTGACCTGGAGGACGACGGGTTCGTCATCGTCGCCACCGCCCGGACCGGGGAGGACTGCCTGCGCCGCGCCCGGGCCGCCCGGCCCGACGTGGTGGTGATGGACCTGCAGATCCCCACCCCCGACGGCGCCACCTGTACCGAGATCCTGATGGAGGAGTTCCCCGAGCTCAAGGTGCTGGTGGTCTCCGCCTCCGGCGAGCGCGCCGACGTGCTGCGCGCGGTGAAGGCCGGCGCCCGGGGTTACCTGCTCAAGTCGGCCACCCCCGAGGAGATGCGCGAGGGGGTACGCCAGACCGCCGCCGGGGAGGCCGTGTTCACCCCCAGCCTGGCCGGGATGGTGCTCGGCGAGTTCCGCCGGATGGTCACCAAGGCCGAGGAGCACAATGACTCCGGCCCCTCGCTGACCAGCCGCGAGATCGAGGTGCTGCGCTACGTCGCCAAGGGGATGGCCTATCGGGAGATCGCCGACGAGTTGTTCGTCTCCCATCGCACCGTGCAGAACCACGTGCAGAACGTGCTCCGCAAACTGCAGTTGCACAACCGGGTCGAGTTGGCGTTGTACGCGGTGGAGCAGGGCTATCACGAAGCCTGAACGCGCTGCGGGTTAGGTTGTTGCAATGAGCGCCGCGGTGCCTGGCGCGGTGCTACGCGCACTCCTGGTCCATGATCAACCCCTGCTGCAAGCGGGTCTGCGGACCCGGCTCGAGGCGCCCGGTGAGACGAGGCCGATCCGGCTGGTCGGGGTGGCCACCAGCGCCCGCGCGGCCCTGGCCAAGGCCGCTGCCCTGCGTCCCGACCTGCTGCTGATGGACCTCCGGATGCTCGAGCTGGACGGGCTGGACGCCCTCCGCACCCTGCGCGCCCACCCGTTGCTTGCTGAAACTCCGTCATCACCTACCTGAGCCGGTTGATGAAAAGACTCGGGTGCCCGAATCGGGCGGGCCTGACGATCATCGCCTTCGAGGCTGGGCTGCACTGACCGGCGGCTTCGCCGCGTCCGCTGCCCGGGCGCGATCGCTGGCCCAACCGGCGTACGCCTATCCTTGCGGGGTGTCATTCCCCAGTCTTGAGCAGCTGCACGCCCTGAACCCGGTGCAGCAGCCGACCTATCCCGACCCGGCCGTCGTGGCCGGGGTGGTCGACCAGCTGCGCTCCCGGCCGCCGCTGGTGTTCGCCGGCGAGTGCGACGACCTGCGCACCAAGCTGGCCGCGGTCGCCGATGGTCGCGCCTTTTTGATGCAGGGCGGGGACTGCGCCGAGACGTTCGCCGGAGTCAGCGCGCAGAACGTGAAGAACAAGCTGCAGGTGCTGCTGGCGATGTCGGTGGTGCTCACCTACGCCGGGCAGGTGCCGGTGGTGAAGCTCGGCCGGATCGCCGGGCAGTATGCCAAGCCGCGCTCCAAGGACACCGAGACCCGCGACGGGGTCACCCTGCCCACCTTCCGCGGGGACGCGGTCAACGGGTTCGAGTTCACCGAGGCCGCCCGGGTGCCCGACCCCAGGCGGCTGCTGGAGGTCTACAACGCCTCGGCGGCGACGCTGAACCTGACCCGCGCCTTCGTCACCGGCGGTTTCGCCGACCTGCGCTCGATCCACTCCTGGAACGCCACCTTCGTCCGCAACGCCGGGGTGGTGGAGCGTTATGAGAAGTTGGCCGAGGAGATCGAGCGGGCGATGGCGTTCATGGTCGCCTGCGGGATCGATGACGAGTCGATGCGCACCGTCGACTTCCACGCCTCGCACGAGGCGTTGCTGCTGGAATATGAGCAGGCGCTGACCCGGATCGACTCGCGCTCCCAGCAGCCCTACATCACCTCGGGGCACTTCATCTGGATCGGGGAGCGGACCCGGCAGCTGAACGGTGCGCACGTCGAGCTGCTGCGCAGCGTACGCAACCCGATCGGGGTGAAGCTCGGCCCGACCGCGACCGGTGAGGACGCGATCGCCATCGCCGACCGGCTCGACCCCGATCGCGAACCGGGCCGGCTCACCTTCATCACCCGGATGGGCGCGGGCAAGGTGCGCGATAACCTGCCCCGGTTGATCGAGACCGTCGAGGCCACCGGTCGCAAGCCGGTGTGGGTGTGCGACCCGATGCACGGCAACACCTTCGAGACGGCCAACGGTTACAAGACCCGGGCGTTCAGCCAGGTGGTCGAGGAGATCAACGGCTTCTTCGACGTGCACGACGAGCTCGGCAGCTGGCCCGGCGGTGTGCACGTCGAGCTGACCGGCGACGACGTCACCGAGTGCGTCGGTGGGGTGCGCGATCTCACCGAGTCGGACCTGGAGTCGCGTTACGAGACCGCCTGCGACCCGCGGCTGAACCGCAACCAGGCGCTCGAGCTCGCGTTCACCGTTGCCGAGCGGCTCACCGACGGCCGGATCAACCGGATCAACCCGGTGCAGGAGTTCACCCCGGTGGAGTTCTGAGGCCGGCGCTGCTGGAGGCCCCGGCCCCGATCAGATCGGGTTGACCGGCGCGGCCGCGGGTTTGCGGTGACGGCGGTACCGGCCCTCCCATGCCGCCCACACCGAGATCACCAGCAGCGGCACGTGGCAGACGCCCATCCACCAGGACGCCGGATTGAGCAGGAACCAGGTCATCATGTTCAGCACCCCGAAGATGGAGCCCGCCCAGCCGGCCACGGCCAGGGTCGGTCGGTGCACCGAGTCGGCGAAGATCAGCATCAGCCCCAGCACCACCGGTGTGGTCAGGCAGTAGGCGACACCCGCCCCATTGACCAGGACCTGTTCGTTGAACGCGGCCACCGCCGCCCCGTCGCGTACCGTGTAGGGCCACAGCCAGGCGAACAGCATCGGCACCAGCAACCACATCCGGTCGCGGCGGGGGGAGTCGAACCGGCTCAGCCCGGCGACCACGTCACGCACCAGGAACCCGACCACCACGAGTTGGATCAGCGCATTGCCGAGCAGGAACACCGAACCCCAGGCGGTCTGGGTGCCCCAGTTCTGGCCAATGGCCACCACGACCAGCGCCACGGCGTAGTAGCCCAGCACCGTCCGGGCGCGGACCGAACCGGAGAACCTGGGCCAGAACGCGAACGGGATGGTCGCGAAGAGCATCCACTTGAAGGTGATCCGCAACGTCTCGACCGATTCGGCGACCGGGGCCATGATCACCTGTTGGATGGCGTTGCTCGTCTCGCCCAGGGGAAGATTGCGGGCGATGGGCGGGATGAGGACCAGGAGCACCAGAAGGATCTTCAACCAGAGGCGGTTTGCCAACGGTTTGCGCGAGGCGGCTGCGGGGGCAGCGGGGGTCTGCAGCGTCGTCATGGTTCAGAATGACACGCGGGTAAGGTTCACCACCAGTACGAATCGGGTGAATTTGAGAAACATTTTCGGGGGTGCGATAGGACAGGAGCATGATCGACCTGCGCTCCGACACCCTGACCGTGCCCGACGAGGCGATGCGGGCGGCGATGGCCTCCGCCCCGGTCGGTGACGACGTGTACGCCGAAGACCCCAGCATCTCCGCGCTCGAGCGGCGTACCGCCGACCTGCTCGGCCACCAGGCGGGTCTGTTCTGCGCCACCGGCTCGCTGTCCAACGTGCTCGGCGTGGCGATGCTGGTTCAGCCCGGCCAGGAGGTGCTGTGTGACGTCGACGCGCACATCGCCCGCGCCGAGCTGGGCGCGCACGGGGCGCTGTCCGGGGTGACGATGCGCACCTGGGGCTCCAGCCGCGGGGTCACCGATCTGGCCACCATCGAGACCATGCTGGCCCCCGATGCCGGCCCCTATCTGGTGTCCACCGCGGCCGTCGCCCTGGAGAACACGCACAACTTCGGCGGCGGCACCATCCAGCCGCTCGAGCACCTGCAGGCCGTCCATCGGCTCTGCCGCGACGCCGGCGTACGCCTGCACCTGGACGGGGCGCGGCTGTGGAACGCCCACGTCGCCACCGGTACGCCGCTGGCGGACTATGGCCGACTCTTCGACACCGTCAGCGTGTGCTTCTCCAAGGGCCTCGGCGCGCCGGTCGGCTCCATGCTGCTCTCCGACGCCGAGACGATCGCCCGGGCCCGGGTGCTGCGCAAGCGGATGGGCGGCGGCTGGCGCCAGGCCGGGCTGCTGGCGGCCGCCGCCGACCACGCGCTCACCCACAACCTGGACCGGCTGGCCGACGACCACGCCGCCGCGCGTACCCTCGCCGAGGCCGTCGCCGAACGCGCCCCCGAGGCCGTCGACCTCGACCTGGTGCAGACCAACATCGTGGTGCTCTCCACCGGCCGCCGCCCGGCCCTCGACGTGGCGCTGGCCGCCGCCGAACAGGGGATCGTCGTGTCCGCCCTGGGCCGGCACATGATCCGCGCCGTCACCTGGCGCGGCGTCGACCGTGACCGCTGCCGGCGGGCCGGGGAGATCCTGGCCGGACTGCTCAGCGACCCCGCCGGGTGATCGCGACGCAGCGGTCCGGCTAGGTTGGGGGCATGCAGATCACACACCTCGGACATTCCGCGGTGCTGGTCGAGGTCGCGGGCCAGCGCATCCTGATCGACCCGGGCAACTTCTCCACCGCCTGGCACGACCAGACCGACCTCGACGCGATCGTGGTCACCCACCTGCACCCCGATCACGTCGACCCCGAACACGTCGGCGCGCTGATCGCCGCCAACCCGGACGCCCGGGTGCTGGTCGAGCCGGGCGTACCCGACAAGGTGGACCTGGCCCGCGCCGCTCGGATCCCGGCCGAGACCTCGACCACCGTCGGCGGGGTCGAGATCGCCACGGTCGGCGGCCAGCACGCGGTGATCCACCGCGACATCCCGATGGTCGGCAACGTCGGCATCGTGATCAGCGCCGAGGGGGAGCCGACGCTGTTCCACCCGGGTGACTCGCTGGCCGCCTGCCCGCAGGGGATCGACCTGCTGGCGTTGCCGGCGATGGGTCCGTGGGCGGCGATGAAGGAGCACATCGACTTCGCACGTCAGGTGGCGGCGCCGCGCGGTTTCCTGGTTCACGACGGGTTGCTCAACGACCGCGGCTGGGGCCTGGTGAACGGTCGGATCGGCGAGATGACCCCGACCGAGCTGGTCGACCTGCGCGACGGTACGCCCTGGACCGCCTGATCCGGCCCGACCCCGACCCGTCAGACCAGCAGCAGGGTCAGACCAGCAGCAGGGTGATCGTCGAACCCTCGGGGGCCCTGGCGCCGGGGCCCGGTTCGCTGCTGGCGACGAAGCCCAGCCCGAGGTAGGTGGCCGACGGTTTGGTGGCCACCTTGAACCCGGCCTTCTGCATCACCTCGGTGGCCTCCTTGACGCCCATCGCCTTCACCTGCGGCACGGCCACCATCACCGGCCCGAGCGAGCGGACCAGGGTGACCTTGTCCCCGCGCCGCCCGGTGCCCTGGCTCGGTGACTGCGAGACGACTCGGCCCTCCGGCACGGTCCGCGAGTTCTCGGTCTTCACCTCGACGGTGAAACCGGCCTGCTCGAGCGCGTCCTGGGCGTCCTTGGCCGACTTGCCCGAATAGTTGGTGACCGGGATCGGCTTCGGTCCCTTGGACACGGTGAGCTCGACCTTGTCGCCGCGCTTCAGTGTGGCGCCGACCTCCGCCGAGGCGGCGATCACCTGTCCGGACGGTGCCTGCTCGTGCCAGTCCTCGGCGACCTGGCCGACGGTGAGGTGCCGGGAGGTCAACGCGCTGCTGGCCTCCTCCCGCGGCAGCCCGATCACCCGCGGCATCTCGAAGCGCTCCGGGCCCTTCGACACCACGGCGTGCACCCGGCCACCGCGCGGCACGTCGGCCCCGGTCACCGGGTCGGTGGATATCACCTGCCCATTCGGCACCGATTCGCTGTACGCCTCCTCGAAGGAGATCCGCAGTCCCGCGTCACCGACCGTCTGCTCGGCCGCCGCCCGGGTCAGCCCGGTGATCGCCGGCGTGGCCACGAACCGGCCGTCGGCCAGCCACCAACCGCCGCCGCCGACCAGTGCCGCCAGCACGACCAGCACCAGCGCGGCAACGAGACCGCGGCGGCGTACCGGACGACGCCCGGAGGCCTCGTCCACGACAGGCCGCCGGGCCGGTACCGGGATCGCCGCGACCGGTTCCCGGTCGGACGGATCGAAGGTCTCATAGGCGTCCAGCATCGACGGGCTGACCGGCGCCTTCGGCTCGCCCCGTCCACCGGTACGCCCCGGCGCCCCAGTCCGCCCCGGCGCCCCCGTCCGCCCCGGCGCCCCCGTCCGCCCCGCCGACCCGGTGCGGCTGCGGGTGGTCGGCCCGACCGCGACGCGCTCGCTGACGTGCAGCGCATCGGAGACCGGATGCGGCACCTCCTCGGACGGCTCGATCACGGTGGGGGAGATCGGCGTACCCCAGTCCAACGGCTGGGTGTGTTCCAGATCGGCATAGCTGCGCGAGAACTCCTGGGTCAGCAGCGGGTCGTTCATCACCCCTGCCGACAGGGCGCGCAGCGCCTTGCGCACCATCGCCTGCAGCTCGCGCGCGTTCGTGGGGCGGCGCTCCGGTTCGCGCTGGGTGGCCGCCCGGACCAGGGCGTCCAGATAGGGCGGGATCCCGTCCCGGGAGGTGCGCCAGGACGTCTGCATCCGGGTCGAGGGGGAGGGGATCTCGTTGTGCACGTGGGCGTACGCCACCTGGATCGGCGTCTCCCCGGTGTGCGGCTTGCTGCCGGTGAGCATCTCGAACAGCACCACGCCGGTGGAATAGACGTCGGAGCGGGTGTCGGCGCGGCCGTGCAGCACCAGCTCCGGCGGCAGATAGGAAACCGTGCCGATCAGCATCCCCTGGGTCGCCGTCGCGGTCTGCGCGGTGATCGCCCGGGCCAGCCCGAAGTCGGCCACCTTCAGCTGACCGCGGTCCGACAGCAGGATGTTCTCGGGTTTGATGTCGCGGTGCACCAGCCCGTTCTCGTGCGCCGACACCAGCGCGGACAGCACGTGGTCGATCAGCTCCAGGCAGCGCTGCGGCGGCAGCGGGGCGTCCCGGCTGATCACCCGGCGCATCGTGCAGCCCTCGACGAACTCCATCACGATGTAGGGCCGGCCGTGGTCGTGGCCCTGGTCGAACACCGACACCACGTTGGGGTGGCTGAGCCGGGCGGCGGCGCGCGCCTCGCGATCGAACTTGCGGGTGAAGTCGTGGTCGTCACCGAGGCCCTCGTGCATCACCTTGACCGCGACCGTGCGGGTGAGCCGGGTGTCGAGGGCGCGATAGACCATCGCCATCCCGCCGCGGGCGAGCCGCTGCTGCACCTCGTAGCGCCCGTCCAGCACACATCCGACCATCGGGTCAGAGATGCTGGTTGTCGTCACGATTGTGCTCCGTACACGGGTTGGGGAAGGTTGACTCGTGTGAAAGCTGTCCTGCTGGAGTCTAGGGAAATGGCCCGGCATTGCAGGGTGACGCGCCGATGGTCGGCGAATGTCGCCGATCCTCCACCCGGCGGCCGTTGCCGGATAGGCTGACCGCGTGACTGCACTGATGGGACTCGACGTCCGCCTGAAGACGGCGCGGCTCTACCTGCTGACCGACCTGCGTGAGGACACCAAGGACTTCGGCAATTTCGTCGAGGCGGCCTTCGCCGGCGGCGTCGACGTGCTTCAGGTACGCCAGAAGGATCTGCCCGAGGAGAAGGAGCTCGAGGCGCTCGACCTCGCTCGCACCATCGCCTACCACTACCAGGGACTCGTTGTGGTGAACGATTCCCCGGCGCTGGCGAAGAAGTTCTCCGCCGATGTGCTGCACCTGGGCCAGGCCGACGAACAGCCGAAGGTGGCCCGCACCTTCCTGCACCAGTGGGCGCTGATCGGTCAGTCCACCCACTCCGACAAGCAGGCCCGGGCGGCCGTCGACAACCCCGAGGTGAACTACTTCTGCGTCGGCCCGGTGTACGCCACCTCGACGAAGCCGGAATATCCGCCGGTCGGGCTGGATCTGGTCCGCGCCGCGGCCACCCTGGCGCCGCCGTCGGATCCCGCGACCAAGCCGTGGTTCGCGATCGGCGGAATCAACGCCGACAACCTGGACGAGGTGCTGGCCGCCGGTGCCCGGCGGATCGCGGTGTCGAGCGCCATCACCCGGGCGGCCGACGCCGAGGCGGCGGCCAAGCAGCTCAGCGACCGGCTGCGCGAGACCTGGAACGACGACCCCGGGATGCAGGAATACCTGCAGTCGGTGTTCAACTTCGGCCAGTCCGCCACCTTCGTCCCGGTGCAGGACAAGTCGGGCGGGGACAACCAGCCGGAAACCATCTCCGAGGAGATGGCCGACGAGCCGCGCGCCGAGCAGGGACGCCGGCTCGGCAGCGATGACTGGGGCCAGGACACAGGCGCCCGCCGGTTCCGCCGCGACAACGAGTGAGCGCGGCCCGCGCGGTGCGCCCGGGCCGGGTGGCCAGCATCATCCTGCTGGTCCTGGTGCTCGGCCTGGTGGCTCTGCTGTACGCCTGCCAGCGCCAGGGCGACGGGTCGGCCTCCGGTACGCCGTCGGCCTCGGCCACCCGCCCGCCGGCCAGCACCGGGGCATCCCCCGGTGAGCGCAGGACGACCGCACCGCAGGGGCGTACCAGCGAACCGAAGGGGCCGGCCACCGACCCGGCCTCCGGGCTGCGCTGGGTCGAGCCGAACGACCTGCCCGCCGAGGCGCGGCGCACCATCGGGTTGATCGAGAAGGGCGGGCCGTTCCCCTACGACAAGGACGGAACGACCTTCGGCAACCTCGAGGGGGTGCTGCCGAAGAAGTCACGCGGCTACTACAAGGAGTACACGGTGCCCACGCCCGGAGAGCGGGACCGCGGCGCCCGCCGCATCGTCACCGGCGACAACGACCGCGAGTTCTACTGGACCGCGGACCACTACGTCAGCTTCGAACGGATCCGCCGATGAGCGCCCCGGTCGAGCCGGGTGTGCACCGGGTGCTCGGTGACCCGGCGCCGGTGCTGGCGCAGCTGCGCCGGACCGGTTGGCGGATCGGGGAACTGCACAGCGGCCGGGACACCGGGGTGCGGGCGCTGCTCACCGAGATCGGCCGGGTGCTGGAATTCCCGGACTACTACGGGCGCAACCTGGACGCCCTCGACGAGTGCCTGGCCGACCTGCCGGTGCCGAGCGTGCTGGTGTGGTCCGGCTGGCAGGGGTTCGCGGTGAGCGAGCCCCGGGTGTGGGCGGTGCTGCTCGAGCTCTGGACGGCCCGGGCCGAGCACCCGCCCGCCTTCGCGGTGCTGCTCGTCTGAACCCTTGGGGGTGACCCCCTAGTCCCGGGGTCGGAGATCGGGCGGGTGACCGTGGCCCGCGGACGGATTCGGATCCGGGCCCCGGTCAATAGCGTGGGGGCCATGAGCCGAACGACGCAAACCCGATCGATCAGCAACGACACCCGCACCGGCATCGCCTGCTCGGCGTTCAACCTGACCCGATTGGGGCGTCGCGGGCTGCGCCGCCGGGTGCTGGTCGATCAGGTCAGCGTCAACGTGGCGAACGCCCGCTGGACCGCCATCGCCGGGCGTCCCGACTCCGGTGCCGCCGAACTGCTGCGCTCCCTGGCCGGGATCGATCCGGTCGACGGCGGCCGCGTCTTCCTGGCCGGCTGGGAGCTCAGCGGACTCAACGACAATCAGCGCCGCCGCGCCCGCAACCTGGCGCGCAGCCAGTTCGTCGGGCCGCAGCCCACGCCGGTGGCGCTGGCCGACGCGGTGGCCCGCGCGCTGGCCGCCGAGCCGCGGCTGCTGTTCCTCGACACCATCGGCGGCGCGGTCAGCCAGACGGTGCTGGCCTCGCTGCGCCGCGCCTGCACCGAGCGGGGGGTGACGGTGGTGCTCGCCACCGCCGAGCTGCCCGTGGCCCTCGCTGCCGACCGCGCCCTGGTGCTCAGCTCCGGCCGGATCGTCGAAGACCTCTGACGCTTATCGCTCCCGGCGTACCGCCAGGTCGGCCAGCCGGCTGAGCGCCTGCCGCCCCTGGTCGGTCATCGGTGCCTCCAGCGCGGTCAGGGCGCGGTCGTACTCGCGCTCGATCATCTGCTCCACCAGCGCGACCGCTCCGGAGCCGGCGATCAGCTCCCGGGCCCGGGCCACCCCGGCCTCGTCCAGGTCGGCGCGACCGAGCAGCCCGTCCAGCTCCCGGCATGCGGCCGCCGAGCTGCCGGCGTACGCGTGCGCCACCAGCACGGTGCGCTTGCCCTCGCGCAGGTCGTCCCCGGCCGGTTTGCCGGTGGTGGCGGCGTCGCCGAACACCCCGAGCAGGTCGTCGCGGAACTGGAAGGCCCGGCCCAGCGGCGATCCGTACGCCCGCAGCGCTTCCTGCAGCGCCGGGTCGGCCCCGCCGATCGCCGCCCCGATCTGCACCGGCCGCTGCACCGTGTAGCGGGCCGTCTTGTATTCCACCACCCGCTGCGCGTGGTCCAGCATCCGCTGCGGATCGTCGATCGGCTGATGCTGCATCAACACATCCAGGTATTGCCCGCAGGTCACCTCGGTGCGCATCGCCTGGACCAGCGGCCGGGCCCGCTGCAGCGCCTCGAACGACAACCCCGCGGTCTCGAACAGCTCCACCGACCACATCACCAGCAGGTCGCCGAGCAGGATCGCCCCGGCGTGCCCGAACCGGTCCGCGGCCCCCAGCCAGCCCGCTTCCCGGTGCAGCTGTTCCTGTTGGCGGTGCGCCGCCGGTACGCCCCGGCGGGTGTCGGAGGCGTCCATCACGTCGTCGTGCACCAGCGCCGACACGTGCAGCAGGTCCAGGCTGGCCGCGGCCCGCAGCAGCGCGTCCAACTGTTCCGACGACCCCGACGACTCCGGCAACCCGGCGGCCGCCACGAACCCCCACAGGCAGAAACCAGGCCGCAGCCGCTTGCCGCCGCCGGTGAAGGTGGCGGCCAGCTCGATCAACCGGGCCGGCTCGGGTCCCATCTCGGCCAGCACCGCCCGCTGGCCCTCGAGAAAGGACGTGATCGCCTGCTGCAGCCGGTCGCGGACTGCCGTCGAGGCTGGGTCGCTCGGGTCGAGGAGTTGCTGGTTTCCCACCCCCTGAGCCTATGCCGGTCGAGCGACCACGCTGGCCTAGGGTGGCCCCCATGTCCGACCTCGCCCGACCCACCATTGCCGAGGTGTTGGCGACGGCGCGGGGCCCGCTGTTCTCGTTCGAGTTCTTCCCCCCGGCCAGCGAGGAGGCCGAGCGTACGCTGTGGCAGACCGTCCGCGAGCTGGAGGCCCTCGGCCCCGACTTCGTCTCGGTCACCTACGGTGCCAACGGCTCCACCCGCGACCGCACCATCCACGCCACCCGGCAGATCTCCCGGGAGACCACGCTGCGCACGATGGGGCACCTGACCTGCGTCAGCCAGTCCCGCGACGACGTACGCCGGGTGGTGGGGGCGTACGCCGACGCCGGCGTCAGGCACATCCTGGCCGTCCGCGGGGACCCGCCGGGCGGTCCGACCGCACCCTGGCAGGCGCACCCGGACGGGCTGCAGAACGCCACCGAACTGGTCCGGCTGATCGCCTCGCTCGGCGACTTCTGCATCGGTGTGGCCGCCTTCCCCGACGTGCACCCCGAACAGTCCGACGCCGACCTGGACGCCCGAATCCTGGTGGACAAGGCGAACGCGGGCGCCTCGTTCGCGATCACCCAGCTGTTCTTCACCGCCGACGACTATTTCGGTCTGGTCGAGCGGGTGCGCGCGCTGGGCTGCGACATCCCGATCATCCCGGGCATCATGCCGGTCACCAACCTGCGTCAGATCGAGCGCTTCGCCGAGTTGTCGGGTGCGGCGCTGCCGGAGCGGGTGACTGCGCGGCTGCGCGCCGCCGGCGATCCGGATTCGGTGCGCGCAGTGGGGATCGAGCTCGGCACCGAGCTGTCGGCCGAACTGCTCGCGGGCGGCGCCCCCGGCCTGCACTTCTTCACCCAGAACCGCTCCCGGGCTACCCGAGAGATCTACGCCAGGCTCCAGCTGACCCGTCAGCGGTGAGGTCGAGGGTGACCAGCCGCTGGGTCGGTCGGGTCAGCGCCACGTAGAGCACGCGTACCCCACCCGGCGACTCGGCGACGATGTCGTCGGCGGCGACCACCAGCGCGGCGTCGTATTCCAGTCCCTTGCAGTCCAGCGGGGTGACCAGGGCCACCCGCTCGGCCTGCTCGCCGAACTCGGCGGTGGTGAGAATCCGTTGCACGGCAGAGATCCGCGACGGCGGGCAGATCACGCCGACGCTGCCCTCCACCTGGCCGAGCAGCAGGCGTACCCGCTCGGTGAGCAGCTCCGCCAGCTGATCGGGTCGACCGGAGAGCAGCTCCGGCTCGACCCCGGTCCGCCGGATCGCCGTCGGCAGGTCGGCGTCGGGGAAGGCCTGGCTGACCACCTTCGCGGCCAGCTCGAACACCTCGGCCGGGGAGCGATAGTTGGTGCTCATCCGGAACCGACGTGAGGGCGCGGTGCCGACCAGGTCGGTCAGCGCCCGCTCGCTCTCTGCGCGATCGGGCCAGGAGCTCTGAGCCGGGTCGCCGACCACCGTCCAGGAGGCCTGGGCGCCGCGGCGGCGCAGCATCCGCCACTGCATCGGGGTGATGTCCTGGGCCTCGTCGACCAGCACGTGGGCGAAGGTCTCGTGGGCCTCGGCGTCCGGGTCGTGCTCGTTGCGCTGGGCCTGGCGGTCCATCGTGGTGACCACCTCGGAGACCTGGGATCCGTCGGCCAGGAACAGCGTCGGGTCGGTCTCCTCCTCCTGCGGCACCGGCCCGATGATCGCGGCCAGCTCATCCAGCAGCGCCAGGTCGGCGACCGACCAGTCGGCGTTCTCGGCATAGCTGGCCGACAGCTGGTCGATCGCGCTCTCGTCGAGCCGGCCCCCGGCCAGCCGGGCGGTCAGCCGGCGGTCGGCCAACCGGCGCAGCACCTGGGTCGGGGTGAGCGGCGGCCACCACGCCTGGACGAACATCTTGTACGCCGCCTGGTCGCCGACCAGTTCCTCGAACGCGTCGCGCTCCAGCTCGTGCTCCTCGACCGGGAACCGCTGCCACAGCGCGTCCAGCAGGCCGCGCTCGGCGGCCGGCCGGCCCGAGTTGACCCGGTGGGTGCGCAGCACCTCGCTGCGGATCCGGGTCAGCGTGGACTCGTCGAGGGTGAGCACCTCACCCTTGACCGACACCCGCAACCGGGCCAGCTCGGCGGTCAGCTCCAGCAGCGGCTCGTTCACCAACCGGCGCAGCAGCGGCAGCATGGTCAGCGACCCCTTGATCACGTGGCCGGCGCTGGTGTCCACCCGCTCGGCGCGGAAGCCGAGCACGTCGACGGCCACCGAGCCGAGGGCGCGCAGGGTGACCGAGTCCTCGCCGAGGCTGGGCAACACCCGCTCGATGTAGTTCATGAACAGCCGCGAGGGGCCGACCACCAGCACCCCGCCGTTCTCGAAGCGCTTGCGGTGCGAATAGAGCAGGTAGGCCGCGCGGTGCAGCGCGACCACCGTCTTGCCGGTGCCGGGACCACCGGAGATGATCGTGACGCCCTGATAGGGGGCGCGGATCGCCTCGTCCTGCTCGGACTGGATGGTGGCGACGATGTCGCGCATCTGCGGGCCCCGAGCCCGGGAGAGGGCGGCCATCAGCGCGCCCTCGCCGACCACGACCAGGTCCTCGTCGGCGGACTGCCCGTCCAGCAGGTCGTCCTCGATGCCGATCACCCGGTCCCCGCGGCAGCGCAGCACGCGGCGGCGTACCACCTCCATCGGGGTGTTCGGGGTGGCCCGATAGAACGGTTCGGCGGCCCGGGCCCGCCAGTCGATCACCAGCGGTTCGTAGTCGTCGTCGCGGACACCGATCCGGCCGATGTAGCGGATCTCCCCGTCGGTGCGGTCGAGCCGGCCGAAGACGAGCCCCTCGTGCTCGGCGTCCAGCACGGCGAGCCGTTTGGCGGCCTGGAAGGCGAACACGTCGCGCTCGAACAGCCCGGTGCCGTCCTCCTCGCGCGCCCAGCTCATCCGGTCGCCCTGATAGAGGGAGCGTCCTTCGGTGGCCACCTGCTGGGCCGAGCGGGTGGCCTCGGCCAGCCGCTCATAGACGGCGTCGACGTGGGCCTGCTCGACCGCGATCTCCCGCTCGATCGTGCTGCCCGGAGCCTGCCCCGGACCGGGACGCCCGTTGTACTGCGAGGGTCCCGGACCCTCGGCCCGCGAATGCGCTGTCAATCCCGTCAATCCTCACCGGTCGGAAACAGACTGTTGATTCTACGCGGGCCGGGGCCGACGGGGGCAACAACCCGGATTGTTACCGCTCCGTTCACCTGCCGGTTGACCTTGATCATCGGCGGCGGTGCACGGTCAGGTTCTTGTTGGTCGGGTGGATGTCCTCCCCGGTCAGGTCCGCGTGCACGGCGTACGCCGCCAGTGCGGCCGACAGCAGTTGGCCGGCCATGGTGCGGCCGGCGGCGGTGTGTGCGCCGCAGGTGTAGCGGCCGGGTTCCAGTCGGGAGCCGGTACGCCGCCACCACGGCTTCGGGCCGCGCAGGCCCCGGGGGATGCTGCCGGTGGCGACGATGGTGGCGTCGGCGTGCCCGGGTGGGGTGCTGGCGCTGGTGACGCCGCGCTGCTCGAGCCGGTCGGCCAGCGCGTCGACCAGCGCCGAGGTGCCAACCGGCGTACCGGAGTCGTCGGTGACCTGCCACAGGCCGAAGGTGCGCTCCACGCTCAGCCACATCGCCTCGGTCGCGGGGGAGCGGCGCGGATCGCCCTCGGCGGACTCACGGATCACCTGCGAGAGCACCGGGTGGTCGAAGCGCCGAGCCAGGTCGTCGACGGTGCGGGTGGTCCAGAGCTGTCGCCGGGATTTCTTCCACAGCACGGGATCGAGCTCCCGCTCCAGGCCGAGTGGGCGTCTGGCCTGCCACACCTCGTCGAGGGCGTCCAGCAGATCCCGCCAGCGTGCGGCGACCGGCTCACCGAAGGCCTCGGACAGGGTGCGCCACTGGGCTCCCCGCTCGGCCGGCAGCTCGATCCCGGCGACGCGGCGGGCCGGGACCGGGGTGAGAGCGAGCCCCCTGCGGGTCAGTTCGGCCTCCAGGATCCGCCCCGACTTCTTGAACAGGTCCCGCCACGGCGCCGGAAACGTGAACACCGCCGGCAACTCGGCGATCGCGCTCCCTGAGCCGCCCTTTCCGGTCCCTGAGCCTGTCGAAGGGACCAGCACCACCCGATGCCCGACCTTCGCCAGCCGCGCCGCCACGGCCATCCCGGCCAGCGAGTCGCCCAGCACGGTGATGGCAGCCACGGTCGGGGAGTTTAGCCCTCAGCTGTGCTGCTGCAGGAAGGTGTACACCTCGGTCTCGTCCACGCCGGGAAAGGCGCCCGGCGGCAAAGCGGCCAGCAGGTGGGAGTGGGCCCGGGCCGAGGGCCAGGCGTTGCCGGCCCACTCCCGGGCCAACTCGCTCGGCGGCCGCCGGCAGCAGGATTCGTCGGGGCAACCCGATTTGGAGCGTTCCCTGGTCACCCGGCCGCGGAACCACTTGGCGTGCACGTAGGGCACCCCGATGCAGGTGGAGAAGTCCTTCTCCACCCGGGCGGTGCACCAGAACGTGCCGGCCGGGGTGTCGGTGTACTGGTCGAAGGCGTTGAACTTGTCCTCGGCGTCGAACACCTGGCGGCTGGTCCAGTAACGGCACACCGGCTGGCCCTCGATCGCCCCGGTGTGGTCGGCGGGGAAGCTCACCCCGTCGTTCTCGTAGGCCTTGTAGATGATCCCCGAGTCGTGCACCTTCTGGAAGTGCACCGGAATCTCCAGGTGGTGGGTGATCAGGTTGGTGATCCGGTGGCTGGCCGCCTCGTAGGACACGGCGTACGCGTCGCGCAGGTCCTCCACGGCCAACTGCTTCTCCTTCTTGGCCTGCCGCAGGAACTCGACGGTGGTCGATTCGGGCATCAGCAGGGCGGCGGCGAAATAGTTGGTCTCGATCCGCTGGCGCAGGAATTCCCCATAGCTGTTGGGAGTCTGGTGTCCGAGCACGTGGTGCCCGAGCGCCTGCAGCAGCACCGAACGCGGGTCGTGCTCACCCCCGGTCGCGCGCGGCAGATAGATCCGCATCTGCTTCAGATCGGTCACCGAACGGGTGGAGTGGGGCAGGTCACCGACATGGTGCAGGGTGAAACCCAGGTGGGCGGTGATCGCCCCGATCTCGTGCTGGGACAGCGGACCCCGGCGATAGCCGGACTGCTTCAGCAGCCGGGCCGCCTCCTGTTCGAGGTCGCCGAAATAGTTGTTGCGGGCCTTCATCTCCGCCCGCAGCTCGGTGTTGGCGCGGCGGGCCTCCTCGGGGGTGGCGACCTGCTCCTCGGCGGTGCGGGCCAGCTCGCGGTGCAGCGCGACCAGGGTCTCCAGCACCTCCATCGGCATCCGCGGGGAGATGCGTACGCTCGGCAGCCCCTTCTGCTGGGCGAGCGGAGAGCGCATCGCGCGGTCCAGCTCGATCTCCAGCAGGGTGCGCCGGTTCGGCACCTCCTGCAGGAAGTCGTCGATGGTGACCCCGTACGCCCTGGCGAGGTTCTGCAGCACCGACACCTTCGCCTCGCGCTTCCCGTTCTCCAGTTGGGAGAGCTGTGAGGAGGCGATTCCGGTCAGCTCGGAGACCTGGGCCAGGGTGAGGTTGCGCTCCTTGCGCATGGTGCGGATGCGCCGGCCCAGCGAAAACGGGTCGAAAACGGAGGTCTGCTCGGCCTGCTGGGGGCGACGCTGCCAGTCGGTTTGAGTCACATTTTCAGTATAGAGAAAATCTGCAGATTTTTCACCAAGAATCTCCTGTCGAAGTGGTTGTTCTTCTCGCAGAGTGGTGTCACCGGGTGATCAGGAGTCACCCCGTGAGACGTACAGCAAAGGAGCCGTCATGAGCGAGAGCACCACCCACATCCCGATGAGCGCCGAGTCCATGGAGCAGGACTGGAAGGACAACCCGCGCTGGGCGGGGGTGCGCCGCGACTACACCGCCGCCGACGTGGTGCGGCTGCGCGGTCGGGTGCAGGAGGAGCACACCCTCGCCAAGCGTGGCGCCGAGCAGCTGTGGCGCAAGCTGCACAGCGAGGACTTCGTCAACGCCCTCGGCGCGCTGACCGGCAACCAGGCCGTGCAGCAGGTCAAAGCCGGGCTCAAGGCGATCTACCTGTCCGGCTGGCAGGTCGCCGCCGACGCCAACCTGTCCGGGCACACCTATCCCGACCAGTCGCTCTATCCGGCCAACTCGGTGCCGCAGGTCGTGCGCCGGATCAACAACGCGCTGCTGCGCGCCGACCAGATCGAGTGCGCCGAGGGCATCCAGAGCGTCGACGAGTGGCTGGTGCCGATCGTCGCCGACGCCGAGGCCGGCTTCGGCGGACCGCTGAACGCCTACGAGCTGATGAAGTCGATGGTCGCCTCCGGTGCCTCGGGCGTGCACTGGGAGGACCAGCTGGCCAGCGAGAAGAAGTGCGGCCACCTGGGCGGCAAGGTGCTGATCCCGACCAAGCAGCACGAGCGCACCCTGAACGCGGCCCGGCTCGCCGCCGACGTCGCGGGCACCCCGTCGCTGATCATCGCCCGCACCGACGCCGAGGCGGCCACCCTGATCACCTCCGACGTCGACGAGCGCGACCAGGAGTTCCTCACCGGTGAGCGCACCGGCGAAGGCTTCTACAAGGTGCGCAACGGCATCGAGCCGTGCATCGCCCGCGGCCGGGCGTACGCCGAGTATGCCGACCTGCTGTGGATGGAGACCGGTACGCCGGATCTGGAGCTGGCGAAGAAGTTCGCCGACGCGATCCACCAGACGCACCCCGACCAGATGCTGGCCTACAACTGCTCGCCGTCGTTCAACTGGAAGAAGCACCTCGACGACGCGACGATCGCCAAGTTCCAGCGCGAGCTCGGGGCGATGGGCTACAAGTTCCAGTTCATCACCCTGGCTGGCTTCCACGCACTCAACTACTCCATGTTCGACCTGGCGCACGGGTACGCCCGCGAGCAGATGACCGCCTACGTCGACCTGCAGGAGCGCGAGTTCGCCGCCGAGGAGCGTGGCTACACCGCCACCAAGCACCAGCGCGAGGTGGGTACCGGCTACTTCGACCAGATCGCCCAGGCGGTCAATCCGGAGAGCTCCACCACCGCCCTGGCCGGCTCCACCGAGAACGCCCAGTTCCACTGAGCTGATTGGCCGGGGGAAAGACCCCCGGACCCCCTGGCGGCGCTCCGTCTCGCTCGCTTCGGGTGCAGCGCGAATTCTCGTTGATCGGTTGCGATCGCGGGATGACGCGCTGCACCCTCGGGCTCGGTGAGACGGCCTGAGGACGCGCCGCGGGGTTGGGTGCCGGGAGACTCCTCCTCCATCGAGACGCCCCGTCCTGGCCGGCGTTCCCTTGATCCGCGTGCGGGTGGTCACAACCGCCGAGGTCTTGTCCATTCCTCAGTTGACCGCCCGCACGCAAACCTTGTCACAGTAAGGAAATCTCAATGCAGCAGGTTGAGCTGGTCGGTGTCCCTTCGGTCCCTCGAGGGGAAGAGGTGCTGACCGTTGAGGCGCTGGAGTTCGTGGCGGCGCTGCACCGGATGGCCAACGGGCGCCGGCTCGAGCTGCTGCAGGAACGCAGGTTGCGAACCGCGGAAATCCTTGCTGGCAAGGATCCGCAGCGGCCCGCGTCCACCGCGCACCTGCGCGATGATCCGCGGTGGCGGGTGGCGCCGCCGGCTCCGGGGTGGGCGGACCGGCGGGTGGAGATCGTCGGACCGGCCGAGCCGAAGACGGCGATCAATGCGCTCAACTCCGGGGCCCAGGTGTGGCTGGCCGACCTGGAGGACTCGCTCAGCCCGACCTGGCACAACCTGATCACCGGGCAGCTGACCCTGCGCGACGCGGTGCGCGGCAGCTGCGAGCTGGACACCCCCGAGCGGCACTACCGGGTGTCGGCCGAACTGACGCCGACCATCGTGGTGCGCCCGCGCGGGCTGCACCTGGACGAGACCCACCTGCTGGTCGACGGAGAGCCCGTTTCCGCCGCCCTGTTCGACTTCGGCCTGCACCTGTTCCACAACGCGACCGAGCTGATCGCGCGCGGACGTGGACCCTACTTCTATCTGGCCAAACTGGAGTCGCATCTGGAGGCCCGCTGGTGGAATGCGGTGTTCGGGGCTGCCCAGGACCTGCTCTCCCTCCCGCACGGCACCATCCGCGCCGCCGTGCTGATCGAGACGATGACCGCGGCCCTGGAGATGGAGGAGATCCTCTACGAGCTGCGCGAGCACGCCGCAGGGCTGAGCGCCGGTCGCTGGGACCACGTCTTCTCGCTGGTGAAGAGTTTCCGCAGTCGCGGCAACGGTTTCCTGCTGCCCGACCGGGACCAGATCACCATGGCGGCACCCTTCCTGCGCCGGTACGCCGCGGAGCTGGTCCGCGCCTGCCATCGGCGCGGGGCGTACGCCGTCGGCGGTCCGGCCGCGTTCTGGCCCGACCGGGATGACCCCCGGGCCAACCGCCGCGCGCTGGACCGGGTCCGGATCGAGCACACCCGCGAGGCCAAGGAAGGCTTCGACGGCTCCTGGGTGGCCCATCCCGACCTGGTCGGTGTCTGCGCCGCGGTGTTCGACGAGGCGCTGGGCGGGCGCACCGACCAGCTGCACCGCAGGCGTACCGAACGCCCGGCACCGGCCGCCGAGCTGATCGACCTGCGGATCCCCGACACCGAACTCACCGAACGCGGGCTGCGCACCAACATCACCGTCGTCATCCGCTATCTGGACGCCTGGCTGCGCGGTGAGGGAGCGGTCGCGATCGGTTGCCTGATGGAGGATGCGGCCACCGCCGAGATCTGCCGCTCCCAGCTGTGGCACTGGCTGCACCTGCGTGCCCGGACCGCGGAGGGACAGCGGGTCACCGCGGAATGGCTGCAGCAGCTGATCGACGATGAGTTCGCCCGGATCCCGCGCACCGAGGGTGATCGGGTGGCCGAGGCGTACTCCCTGCTCCGCGAGGTCACCTTCGCCGAGGAGTACGCCGAATTCCTCACCGTGGCGGCACTTCCGCAACTCCTGCACCGGGAGCGGGACGCGTTGACCCCGGCCTGATCGGTGCCCGGCGCTCAGTGCAGCTGCTGCTCACCCTGGGTGTAGCGGCGTCCGCCACCGGACAACGCCAGGGAGAGGGCGACGAATCCGGTGAGCAGCACCAGGGTGGTGCCGAGCAGTCCCTGACCGATCGCCTCCAGTCCGTCCAACCGCAGCTGGTAGTGACCGCCGTGGCCGGCCAGCATCAACGCCATCGTCACGCCGAAGACCGCATTCGCCAACGCCAGCAGCACCCTCGCCGGGATCGGCACCCGCGGACCCGGGGTGCGGGTCCAGGCGTGGTCGGTGAGCACCTTCCAGAGCAGACCCGCGAGCAGGGCGGCGCTCACTCCGCTCAGCGACAGCAACCGGGTGATCGGGTCGTCCAACCACTCGCGGTGATTCCACAGCGCGGTCATCAGCAGGGCGGTGGCGAGCGCGATCAGCCGCACCTGATCCAGCCGGCGACGGAGCAGCAACCACAGCAGTACCAGCAGGCTGGCCGTGCTCAGCGCCACCATCACCCCCTCCGCCGCGGCCGGCTGGCCCAGCTGGCCGAGCACCTCGAGCACCGCGTGCGCGGCGGCGAACCCCGCCAGCCCCATCGCCGTCAGCCGCAGTCCCCGGCGCGCGGATCGCAGGGCGAGCAGGCCGGCCACCAGGACGGCGATCAGGGTCGTCGGCAGGTCGAGCTGCGGTTGCAGGGTCCGCACCAGCCGCTCCGGGCCCGGCAGCCCGAAGGCGCCCAGGATGCCGGCGACCAGCATGCCCAGCCCGCCGGTCGCTCCGATCAGCAGGCCCAGCCACGGGGAGAACCGTCGCCAGGCGGCCGGGACGTCGTCGGGGTCGGCACGCAGGTCGAGATCTCCCGCGTGGCGGTCGGCGGTCCAGCCGGCCAGCGCGATGGCCGGGAGCACGCCGATGGCGAGCGCGGCCCCGCCGACCAGCGCGGTCGCCGACAGCTCGCCGGAGCGCCACTGGTTCCACAGCCAGCCGAACTCCCAGCAGGCGACCACGGTGAGCAGACCGCCGGCCCACCACCGGGCGCCGCGCCGGTTGCGGAGCAGCCCGGCGAAGCCGGTCGCGGTCCAGGCCGCGGTGCTGACACTGAGCTCGACCAGGGCCGCCCCGGCCAGCACGGTGGCCGGAATGGCCAACGGCCACATCATGGCGAGCAGCACCGAGAGGCGGTTCACCCGCTCGTCCATGCCGCCCTGGGCGACCACCACCGGTTGGGCCGCCACCCCCGCGACGACGGCGTGGCCCACCAGCAGCAGCACCACCGGGAACTCCCAGGCGGCAAACGCGGACCGCCAGCGGAGCACCAGCAGCAGCGCGAGCAGTGCCGGTACCGCCAGGGTCACCCAGACCGTGGCATGCACCGGGCCGGCGCCGGTGGCGAACACCTGATCCAGATAGAGCGGCCGGACCAGGGTGGCCGAGACGACCACCCACAACAGCACCCGGAGCCACCACCAGCGCACGTGCAGGGCTGCGGTGAACAGCGCGGCCAGGGCGACCGAGACCAGCAGCAGGGTCAGCGCGAAGATCGTGAAGGGGACCGTCTGGTCCGGCTGGGTGACCAGCAGGTTCGTGCGCAACCGCAGCATCGGGGCGGCGAGGATCGTGACCCCGGCCAGCAGGTAACAGCCCAGGGCGGCGTAGACCACCCCGTGCAGCCCGTTCGGCCACTGGGCCGGGGTTCCGGGGGCGTCGCGGAGCCGACCCTCGCGCACCGGCTCCACCAGCACGCGGGTGACCACGAACCCGACCAGGCGCACCAACCGTCGTGGCAGCGGTTGTGCTTCCATCAGCGGGCCTCGAGCCGGTGGCCGCGGACGGCGACCACCCGCTCCCACTGGAACAGCCATGCCTGCCCCGGCCCGGCGACCAGGTGCGGTCTGGTCAGCACCGGTACCGGCCAGCCGCCGCGGCTGTCGCCGGCGACGGTGATCAGCTCCAACCGGCCGGAGCGGTGCAGCACCCACCCGTCCGGGGTGGCCACCGCCGCGCCGACCCCCGGGAGTTGGCGGCGGACCCGCCCATTGGCGGGGTCGAGCAGCACCAGCGCCGGGGCGTCCACGATGGCGGCCAACGCCCCCTGCCCGGCCACCAGCTGATCCGCCGGGCCCGGCAGGGTGACGTCCCAGTCCGAGGCCCCGGAGTCACTGGACCAGGCGCGGACCTGCCGCCCGGACGCGGCGACGACGCGCTCCGGGGTGACCAGTAGGCCCCTCGCCGGTCCGCCCAGCGGGTGGTCCCACCTCTGGGCGCCGTCGCGGCTGTCCAGCACCCGGAGCTGGTTCTCGTTGTCCACCACGGCCACCGTCATGGGGTCGGCGACCAGTCGCTGGCCGACACCGTTGGGCAGGTGGCGCTGCCACAGCGGTTCGCCGTCGGTCAGGCTCCGCAGCTCCACCTGCCCGCCCAGGGTGGCCACCAGCAGGCCCTGCGGAAGCGGTATCGGCTCCACCACGGCCACATCGTCCAGGCTGGCCCGCCACACCAGTTGGCCGGTGGGCCGATACAGCAGCAACTCGCGGGTCGAGGTGGTGATCGCCAGATGCTCACCGACCGAGGTCAGCGTCAGCACCTTGCCACCGGGTCGCAGCCAGCCCACCTGCCGGTGCCGGCCGTCCGCCCCCGGCGCGAAGCAGTGCACGTCGTCCAGATAGGACTGGGTGATCGCCAGCACACCGTCGTCGGTGAGCACCGGCGGGCGGTGGCTGAACGGTGGCTGCGCGGTGTCGCCGAAGGAGCCGTCGGGCACCAGCGTGGACAGCTCCCGCAACCGGATGGCGCCGGCGTCGGCCGGCAGCGGCCTGGGTGCGGGTGCGGTGACGGTGTCGCCCACCGCTTCGGCTGGGGCGTACCCCCAGCGCGGTGGGGCGCCGGGCAGGTCGGTCTCGCCGCTCTGCGCGACCACTCCGCGCCCCGGGCACCAGGTGCTCAACTCCCGCCAACCGCGGGTCAGCTGGCCGGTGGTGAGCGTGGTCCGGGAGTCGACCTGCAGGCAGCCCGGTTCGTCGCCCGCCCGGGCGCTGGACTGGTTGGTGTACGCCCATTCCCGGCCGGAGCTGGCGGCCCGACCCGTCGAGGACCATTGCGAACCGTCGGCCAGGCTGGCCGGCAGCACCCGCAACCCCGGCTTCAGCGCGACCCCGAACCGTCCCCAGGACTGGGTCTCCAACCGAGCGCCGTCGGCATCGAGGACCAGCAGCCGCAACCGTGCCGGGCCGCTGCCGCCGAGGACCTCACGCCAGTAGCTCGTGCCGCGCGGATGCCGATCGGTCAGGCCCAGTGCTGCCGGCGGCACGGCCAGGGTCTCGGCGCCGGTGAAACGGGAGTGCTCGACCTGGGCCGGGCCGGCCGCCGCGGCGTCACCGCGCGACCGCACCGGTTCGCGGTGGGCATCGATCGGGACGAATCGCGCGACCGCGCCTGCCAGCAGCACCGGCTCGGCGCTGGAACGCTGCACCAGCAGACCGAGCCACCCCAGGACTGCCACGGTCATGACCAACGCCGGGACGGTGGCCGAACGCACCGCAGAACCCATGCTGATTATCCTATAAGGGTTGGGGTTCCCGGCTTGCCCAACTGTCTTGCCGCGGCCGTTCGCCAGCGCCAGCAGCACACCGCCTGATCAGCGCAGGTGGGCGTCGCCGGTCGAGACCGTCCGCCCGCGGCCGGGCAGCGCCCCGGCACAGCCCAGGACGATCGCCACGATCAGCACGGTGTGTGCCAGGTGTTGATCCCCCAGAGATTCCACGTTGTCGGGCCGGAACGGGTAATTCCCACCCAGACCGGCCAGGATCAGCACCAGCAACAACCCGAAGAAGGCGTTGGCCAGCACGAACAGCACCCGACTCGACACCGGAAGGTCGGGCGTACCGTGCCGTGCCGCCTCTCCGTCGGTGAGCAGGCGCCAGATCAATCCCACCACCAGGGCCACGTTGAAGCCGCTGCCGATGACCAGCAGCGAGACCGGTTCGGCGATCTAGTTCCGGTAGGGCCAGGCGTCTGACAGCAGCAGCACCGTGACCAGGCCAACCATCCGGGTGACGGTCAGGCTGGCACGAACCAGGTGGCTGGCCGCGATCACCAGCACCGCCGGTACCGCCAGTACGGTCATGGTGTCCGCGTCGGCGCGGAGGTCCAGCACCGTGGCCAGCAGGCTGGCCAGTTGCACCGCGGTGAACGCTGCCGCGCAGGCGGCCGCCACTCGCAGTCCGCGACGCGCCGACCAGACCGCCAGTGCCCCGGCCGCCATCACGGTGATCACGTCCAACGGCCGGGGCCCCAGCCAGGCTCGCACCGCCTCCACCGCGGTGGCGAGTGACGCGAGCCCCACCGCCTCGGCCAGCTGGCCGATGATCTGATCGGCCATCACCGGCACCCCCAGCGACAACGCCAACCAGGGCACGACCCGACGCCAGGCGGCCGGCACGTCGTCGGGGTCGGGGCGCAGGTCAAAGTCGCCGGACACACGGTCTGCCCACCACACCGCGAACGCCATCGCCCCGGCCGTCAGCGCCACCACCACCGACCCCCAGGCCAGCCCGATCAGTCGTGACCCGAGGCTGCCGTCGGAGACGTCGTCGACCAGCTGCAGCACCCGGGCGGCCACGAGCGCGAGCAGCAGCACCCCGAGGAGCAACCGCGGCCACCCCCGGTGCCGGCTGGTCGGGCCGCTGACCAGACGGCGCACCGCGGTCCCGGTCCACGCGGCCGTGGACACCGCGAGCTCGCCCAGCGCCGCCCCGGCCATCAGCATCGCCGGGTACGCCAGCATCCCAAGCAGGCTCGATTCCGGCCAGGAGCGCCAGCAGCAGAAGCAGAATCCCGGCATCACTGGATCGGCGGCGAGGTGGCTCGTACCGGGTCGACATTTGGCCGCGATCATAACCCACGGTCAGGGTCCGGGATCGGGGTTGACGGACTGTCGGTGCCGGTGTCTATAGTTGGTCCTGTTCGAACAGGTGTTCGAGAAGCACTTGGGGAAGGGCCCTCGGCACTCGTTCGGACGCAGGGCTGGTCCCGGCGCGGGTGGAACTCGACCCCCGCTCGCGCCGGGGCTTCCTCGTTCACGAGGCCGCCCGGGTCGAGAACCGGCAGCGCGACGCTGCGACAGAGTGCGAACACACCCGGGGAGCGGCCATGCGGATCTATCGACAACCGATCGAGGTGCACGTCGGCCTGGTCGACGGGATCGAGGGACCGGCCGAGTTCAGGTGGCAGGGTCGGCAGTGGCAGGTCGAGCAGGTGCAGGCGCGCTGGGTGCTGACCGCCCCCTGGTGGGAGTCGCCGGCGGCCCGCGCGGTGCGCGACGGCGGCGTCCGGCTCGACGACCCGCCCGACGGCTCCGCCTCTCCCGACGACCTGCTCGCCGAGCGGGTCGGCTGGCGAGTGGTCGCCGGCCGCGGATCGGCCCGCACCGAGTCCCGACGCAGCGGGGTCTTCGAGCTGCACCACGCCACGGCCACCGGCTGGTGGCTCGACCGAGTGATCGACTGAGGGGAAGCAGATGACCGATGCGGGCAGTGAACTCGTGCGCGCCCGGGCCACCCTGGTCCAGGCCGAGCTGACCGGGTCGACCACCGAGCGCTACCTGATCGCGCACCGCGCCGCGGGTCAGGTGGCGGCGGTCGTGCTGGCGGCCCGCTGCCGCCAGGGGACCCGGTTGGGGCGACGCAACGTCTGGCGGGTGCTGGCCGAGGTGGCCCCAGAGCTGGCCGAGTGGGCCGGGTTCTTCCTTGCTCTGCAGGGAAGATGCGAAGTGCTCCGGGCCGGGGCCAGCAACCTGGTCAGCACCCGCGAGGCCGACGACCTGGTCCGGGAGGCGACCACCTTCCACGACCAGGTGGCCCGTCGACTGGCCCGGCCGACCCGGGCGCGTGCGGCCTCCCCGGCCCGGAGGGCGGAGGCATGAGCGACCCGTTCGTGCACCTGCGGGTCACCTCGGCGTACTCGCTGCGGCACGGCGCCTCGCAACCGGCCGAGCTGGTGGCGCGGGCCGCCGAGCACGACATGGACACCCTGGGCCTGACCGACCGCGACGGGCTCTACGGGGCGATCCGATTCGCCGGATCCTGTGCCAGTGCGGGAATCGCGCCGGTGCTCGGGGTCGACCTGGCACTGCTTCCGGGTGGCGCGTCCACCCGTGACCAACTGGGTACGCCGCAGCGGCGCGGCCCGGTCCGCGGCGGAGCCCGCGCCGTGGAGTTGCCACGCGTGGTGGTGCTGGCCACTTCGCGGGCGGGCTGGTCGACCCTGTGCCGGCTCACCTCGGCGGTGCACCTGTCCGGGGTGCGCGGGGAACCGATCGCCGACCGGGCCACCATCCTCGAGCACGCCGCCGGTGGTGAGGTGGTGGTGCTGCTCGGGCCCGACTCCGAGCTGGGGCTGGCGGTGGCCGAGCGGCCCGACCTGGCCGAGGGGCTGTTGCGCGAGTGGGCCACCGCGCTGCCGCCGGGTGCACTGGTGGTGGGGGTGACCGACCACCAGCTGCCCGGTCGCGGGGTCGGCTCCAGCGCCCACGCCGCCCGGATGCTCGCGCTGGCCGACCACTGCCGGGTGCCGGCGGTGCTGACCAACGCCGTGCGGATGGCCCACCGGGACCAGGCCCCCACCCTGGACGTGCTGGACTGCGCCCGCCGGCTGGTCCCCCTGGACACCCGCAACGTGGATCGGCGCAACGCTGAGGCCTGGCTCAAGTCGGGCAAGGAGATGCTCACCGTGGCCGAGCTGCTCGCCCGCCGGGCCGGCCGCGGTGGCGACGGGGCGGCCCGGCTGATCGGCGACACCCGGGCCCTGGCGCTGCGCTGCCGGCTCGACCCCCGGGCCGACCTGGGACTGGGTGAGATCCACCTGCCCGAGCTCGCGGTGATCGGTGGCGGGGAGCGCTCCGGAGACGCCCAGCAGCTGCTCACAGATCGTTGTGAGGCAGGAATCGCGGCCCGCTACGGGTATGCCACCGAGGCGATCCGGCAACGGCTGGACGACGAGCTGGCGGTGATCGCCGGGCACGGCTTCGCCTCCTATTTCCTCACCGTCGACGACGTGGTGCGGTTGGTCCGCGACCGCGGCTGCCGGGTGGCCGCCCGCGGTTCGGGGGCCGGGTCGCTGGTCAACTACCTGCTCGGCATCTCCGGGGTGGACCCGGTCCGGCACGACCTGGTGATGGAGCGTTTCCTGTCCCCGTTGCGCCGCAGCCTGCCCGACATCGACCTCGACGTGGAGTCGGATCGGCGCGAGGAGATCTACGAGCAGATCCTGGCCGCCTTCGGCGGGGAGCGGGTGGCCTGCGTGGCGATGATGGACACCTACCGGGTGCGGCACGCGGTCCGCGACGTGGGCGCCGCGCTCAGCCTGCCGCCGGGGGAGATCGACGCCATCGCCAAGGCGTTCCCGCACATCCGCGCCCGCGATGCCCGGGCCGCGCTGCGCGACCTGCCCGAGCTGCGGGCGGCGGGCCTGGCCGAGCGCCGGCTGGACCTGCTGTTCGAGCTGGTCGAGTCGCTGGACGGGCTGCCGCGCCACATCGCCCTGCACCCCTGCGGCGTACTGCTGTCGGATGCCACTCTGCTCGACCGCACCCCGGTGGAGGCGAGCTATGCCGGTTATCCGATGAGCCAGTTCGACAAGGACGACGTGGAGGCCATCGGGATGCTCAAGCTGGACGTGCTCGGCATCCGGATGCAGTCGGCGATGTCGCACGCGGTCACCGAGATCGAGCGCACCGCCGGGCAGCGGATCGACCTGGAATCCCTGGCCGGGGACGGTTTCAGCGACCCGGACACCTATCAGCTGATCGCCTCCGCGCAGACCCTGGGCTGCTTCCAGATCGAGTCGCCGGGGCAGCGGGAGCTGATCGGCAAGTTCGGCCCCGCCGACTTCACCGACATCATCATCGACATCTCCCTGTTCCGGCCCGGCCCGGTCAAGAGCGACATGGTGCGCCCGTTCCTCGAGGCCAGGCAGGGATTCGCCGAGGCCCACTATCTGCACCCCGACCTGGAACCCCACCTGCGCGAGACCTGCGGGGTGGTGGTGTTCCACGAACAGGTGATCCAGATCATCGCCACCTTGAGCGGGTGCTCCCTGGCGGTCGCCGACGAGGTACGCCGAGCCCTCGGCACCGCGGACGGCCAGGCCGAGGCCAGGGCGTGGTTCATCCCCACCGCGATCGAACGCGGTTATCCGGTGCCGGTGGTGCAGAAGGTGTGGCAGGTGCTGGAATCCTTTGCCTCGTTCGGTTTCTGCAAGGCACACGCGGCCGCGTTCGCGCTGCCGACCTACCAGTCGGCGTGGCTGAAGACGCACTGGCCGGCCCACTTCCTGGCCGGGGTGCTCACCCACGACCCGGGGATGTACCCGAAACGGCTGATCCTGGAGGAGGTGCGCCGATCCGGGGTCGCGGTGCTCGGGCTGGATGTGAACGCCTCCGCCGACCACTACCGGGTGGAGACGCTTCCGGAAGCTCCGGAATCGACGGGCGACTCAACTGGATCGACACCACGGTGGGGGATCCGGATGTCGCTCGCCGACGTGAAGGGGATCAGCGGGACCGAGGTTGCCCGGATCGTGGCCGGTCAGCCCTACCGGTCGCTGAACGACTTCTGGAACCGCGCCCAGGTGTCCGCCCCGGTCGTGGAGCGGCTGGTGCTGGCCGGCGGTTTCGACGCGGTGCACCAGCTCGGCGGAGGCGGGTCGGTGCCCCGGCGCGGCCGGCTCACCCGGCGCGACCTGCTGCTCTCGGTGGCCGATCTGCACCGCGACAGCCGGGCCAGCATCAAGCAGGCGCCCAGGGCCCGCGGGCTGGCCGCCCGGGCGGCCCGGCGCACCGGGGCGTACGCCGACCCGGCGGACCCGGCGACCGGTCAGGACCCGCGGGACCGGGCCGGTGCGCAGAGCCGCCGTCCGGCCGCGGTACGCCCGCCAGAAATCCAACTGCCACTGGATTTCGCCGAGTCGAACGAACCGGTCAGCTCCGGGTTGCCGGAACTCACCGACGCCGAACGGGTGCGCACCGAGCTGGCGGTGCTCGGGCTGGACGTGAGTCGGCACGTGGTCGACTTCTATGCCCCGCTGCTGGAGGCGCTGCAGGTGACCCGGTCCCGCGACCTGTTGCAGGTGCGCCGCCGCCAGGGGTTGCTGGTGGCCGGGGTGAAGGTGGCCACCCAGACCCCTCCGGTCCGCTCCGGGCGACGGGTCGTCTTCCTCACCCTGGACGACACCACCGGGCCGGTGGACGCCACCTTCTTCGAGGACGCCCAGGGCCCCTATGCACGCACCATCTTCGGCTCCTGGCTGCTGCTGGTGCGCGGTGAGCTGCGGCGTACCGGACCACGCGGGGTGTCACTGCAGGCCGACGGCTGCTGGGACCTGGGTGAGCTGTTCACCCGGTGGCAGTCGGTGCTGGAGCTGACCGGGGACCGGGAGCGGGCGCTGGCCGCGGTGCGCGACGTGCTCGCCGAGGTGCCCGAGGACTTCGGCGGCGGAGCCCGACGGGTGCTGGTGCACCCCAGCGGATTCCGCCAATCGGCGTACGCCGACATCAAACCGGCCGAGGGTCCGGGCGCCGCGGCCGCCGGCGCCCCGCGCAAGCTGTGGCACTCCAGCCCGGGGAGCTCGGGCCGATGAGCGGCTACCAGGTCACCTTCGTGCTGGCCCCCGGACGCCCCGCGGCGGCCGGTGCGGTCACCGTGAGCTCACGGCTGCCGGGCATCGGCACCGAGAGCTGGAACCCGCCGTCGGCGCCGGTGCCGACCGGTGCGGCCAGACCCGGTGCGGTGACCTGGGCGCCGGCGAGCGGACGCCCGTCGGCGCCGAGCAGGCGCCCGGTCACCGTCAACTGGTTGCCCATCGCGGTGACCGCGGGACCGCCGGCCCCGCCGGGCCCGGTGAATCGAGGAGTCGGCTGCGCGGGTGCGGTCGGCGGCGGAGTGGTCGCGGGTGCCGCCGGCGGCGGGGTGGTGCGGGTCGGGGTCGGCGTCGGGCTCGGGGTGGGGCGGGGTACGCCCCGACGGATCAGGAAGGAGCTGGGGGCATGCTGGTCATCGCCGCGGTAGTGCATCATCAGCGTCGCCTCGGCGGGGGCGTCGGCGTTGCTGAAGCTCGCCGAGAAACCGCCGTCGACACCGGTGGAATAGCTCTGCACCAGGTTGCGGGTGGTGCCCTCCAGATAGAAGTCGCCGACCGCACCGACGATCGGTTGCCGGGCCTCGTCGAGCAGTCGCCCGCGGACCGTGAACCCGTTCCCGGTGGGCGAGACCACCAGCCCGTCCAGCTGCACCGGTCGGACCTCGTTCATCGGCGGGGTCGCCGACGGGTTGGCGCTGCCGGTCGCGGCCGGGGTGGCCGAGGGCGTCGTCGAGGCACTGGGCACCGCAGTGCTGACCGGCGCAACGACCGGGGCCTGGCTGGGCGCATCGGCCGGCCGGCCGCTGCACCCGGTGACGAGCAGGGTGCAGAGCGCGAGCGTGATCGCGGTGGAACGGAGCTGTGGCATCGAGGTCCTGCTGGTCGGGGATCGCTGCCGATCAACCTAGGTGCCCCGCTGACCCCGGGCAAACCGCCTCAGCCCGGCGGACAGGCCGCGGGTGGGCCGATAGGCTCCAGACCGAGGAGGGCAGATGAGCGAGAAGCAGCAGACGGGTCCGAGCCGGAATCCGGCGCCGACCAGACCGGCCCAGCGCCGTCGATCGGTCTCCCACCGCCTGCTGGTGCGGCTGCTGGTCGACCAGCTCAACCAGCACCGGGGATCCGGGCTGGAGGTGGTCGACCTCGGCGGCGGTACCGGCGGGCTGGCCGCCGCGCTGGCCGAGGCCGGGCACCGGGTGCTGGTCGTCGATCCGTCACCGGATGCGCTGGCCGCGACCTCCCGTCGCGCCGCGGAGTCCGGGCTGGGCGATCGGATGCGGGCCGTGCAGGGGGACACCACCACCCTGGCCGAGGTGGTACCCGCCGGATCCGCCGACGTGGTGCTCTGCCACCTGGTGCTGGAGCGCCGGGCCGGGACCGCCGAGGCGCTCCGGGCGATCGCCGGGGCGGTCGCCCCCGAGGGGTTGCTCAGCGTGCTGATCGGGCAGCGACTGCCGCGGGTGCTGCAGCAGGCCGAGGCCGGCAACTTCGCGGCCGCCGGCCACCTGCTGTCCGACCCGGAACTGCTCGACCGGACCGCCCTGCACGAGCTGTTGACCGAGACCGGGTGGGACCTGCTCGCCGAGCACGGTATCGGGGTGATCGCCGACCAGGTCCCCACCACCGTGGCCGAGGGCCGCTCCGAGAAACTGCTCGAGCTGGAGACCGCCGCCTCGGCCCGCCCCGAGCTGCTCGAGGCGGCACCCAAGTTGCACGTTTTGTCCGCGCTCGCGCGCAGCGCGCGGTAACCCCGCTCTTCGGGCGCAGCCGTCGAAACCCTCGCGAGGGGGTGACATGAGCGTACGGTCGACGGTTCTGCATGTGGACATGGATGCGTTCTATGTGGGGGTGGAGCTGCGGCGGAGGCCGGAGCTGGTGGGGCGGCCGGTGCTGGTCGGTGGGGCGACGCGGGGGGTGGTGCTGTCGGCGAGCTATCAGGCCAGGGAGTCGGGGGTCGAGGGTGGGATGCCGATGACCCGGGCCAGGCGGTTGTGCCCGCAGGCGGTGGTGCTGCCACCGGACTTCGAGGCGTACGCCGAAACCTCGCGTGGGGTGTTCGCGATCTTCGAGGCGATCACCCCGGGGGTGGAGCCGATGTCGATCGACGAGGCCTTCCTCGACGTGTCCGGCTCAACGCGACTGCTGGGCAGCCCGGCCCGGATCGGGGAGCTGATCCGGGCCAAGGTGTTCGACGAGCAGGGCATCACCTGCTCGGTCGGGATCGGGCCGTCGAAGTTCGTCGCCAAGCTGGCCTCCTCGGCCGCCAAGCCCGACGGGCTGCACGAGGTCGCCCCGGACCGGGTCGTCGAATTCCTGCACCCGCTGCCGGTGACCGCGATCTGGGGAGTGGGGGAGGCCACCGCCGAAAAGCTGCACCGACTCGGCCTGCGCACCGTCGCCGACCTGGCCTACCTGCCGAAGACCACCCTGCAGCGCGGACTCGGCGTACACCTGGGCGGGCTGCTCGCCGACCTGGCCTGGGGCCGCGACAACCGTGCCGTGACGGCCCGGCCGGCCGAACGCAGCATCGGCTCCGAACACACCTTCGGCCGCGACACCGACGACGCCGAGGTGGTCCGCCGCGAGCTGCTGCGGATGGCCGACCGGACCACCTCCCGGATGCGCGCCGCCGGGATGCTGGGGCGCAGCGTGGTGATCACCGTCCGCTTCGCCGACTACAGCCAGCTCACCCGGACCGGTAGCCTGCGCACTCCGACCGACGGCACCAAGGAGGTGTACGCCCGGGCGATCGCACTGTGGGAATCCCTCGGCCTGGCCCGGGCCCGGGTGCGCAAGGTCGGGGTCCGGGTGGCCGGGCTGGTGCCGGCCGCCGAGGCGTACTGCCAACCCGAACTGACCGAGCCCGAGCACGGCTGGCGCGACGCCGAGCGGGCGATGGACGCCGCGATCGCCCGGTTCGGTCCGCGGGCGGTACGCCGGGCCGCACTCGGCTGAACCCGGCCATCCAGAAGCCCACTACCAAAGAAGATGGTGAGAAAGTCGCCCGACTCGCCGTCCACCCGCTGAGCCCTCCAATCTGCGGGTTTCCTTGACCCAGCGCGCGAACTAGACTTGCCCAAGCCACCTCGGCTCCGGGGTGGAACCGTTCCCCACACGGAGGTGACACGGTGGCTCTGTCGGAAGAGGAAAAGAAGCTCCTCGAGCAGATGGAGGCTGCCCTTGCGGCCGAGGACCCCAAGCTGGCCCACACGCTGCGCGGCACCCGCACCCCGCGCACGCTGCGGCGCAAACGAGCGGCCTTCGCCGGGGTGGTCTTCGTGGCCGGTTGCGTGCTGCTGGTCGCCGGGATGCGTTCGCACTGGCTGGTGTCGGTGCTCGGGTTCGTGATCATGCTGACCGCAACTGTCACCGCGGTCACCGCCTACCGCCGCAAGGAGGCGCCCGCCAGGCCGGCCGGCTCCGACAAGCAGCAGACCTTCGACTCCACCTTCATGGACAAGATGGAGGAGCGTTGGCGCCGCCGTCAGGATGACGGCCTCTGATCTCCTGACAAGAAGAAAGGCACCCGAATCGGGTGCCTTTCTTCTTGTCCGCTGCCGCCGCAGCGGGCTCAGTGTGAGCAGGTGGGGCAGTCGCAGTTGCCGCATCGGCAGTTCTGGCAGGTGTCGTTGCAGTTGGCGCACTGGCAGTGCTGGCACGCCTCAGCGCCAGCGGGTGAACAGCGACCGCGGCCACCAGTCGGCCAGCACCCGGGTGCCGCGGCCGACCCGGCTGGCCAGGCCCCGGCGTACCTGGTGGGTGATCGCCGACAGGTCGGCGTTCACGCTGTGCCGGCGGGCATAGCGGGCGCGCTCCACCATCAGCGCGAGCACGGTCATCGCCTTCGCCGAGCTCGGGTCGAGCCCGTGCGCGACCTGGTTGCCGATCACCCGCGGTGAACCGGCCGGCCAGTTCTCGCCGAGGTCGACCACCGAGTCGCGCACCTCCGCCCAGGCGGCCTCCACCTGTCGGGTCAGGTCACCGCTGCCCGACAGTCGGGTCTTCCGTCTGCGGCTGCGCAGCAGCATCGGCGTGCACGCCAGCGCGCCGACCAGGATCAGCAGCCCGAGCCCGGCGCCCAGATAGAGCCCGTTCAGGCGCAGGAACCCGGCGAAGCCGGTCGGTGCCGGCGGCGGCGCGACCTCGGGGGTCGGCTCCGGGGTCGGAGTCGGCTCCTCCGGCGGAGCAGAGCTCGGCGCCGGCTCCGGGGTGGCGCTGGCACCCGGCTGCTGGCCGGCGGTGCTGGGGCTCTGCACCGTCCACGCCGGCGCCGAGGCGATGTTCGGGGTGGGCTCGAAACGCACCCAGCCATAACCCTCGAACCACAGCTCGGGCCAGGCGTGCATGTCGCGGATCGACACCTGGTAGTTGTCGCCGATCCTCTCCCCGGGCAGGAAACCGACCGCCACCCGCGACGGGATGCCGACCACGCGGGCCATCAACGCCATCGAGGCGGCGAACTGCTCGCAGTAACCCTTCTTGTCGCGGAACAGGAAGTTCTGCAGGGCCTGATAACCCGATCCCGGTTGCGGCTCGGTGGAGTAGGTGAACCCGCCGTCGCTGCGCAGGTACTTCTGGATCGCCGCCGCCTTCAACGCCGGGGTCGGCGCGGCGTTGGTGACCTCGATGGTCTTGTTCACGATGTCGTTCGGCACGTCCTGGGGGACCGGCACCGTATACGGGGCATCCGGCGGGTTCGACACCTGAGCCCGCGACAGGCCCGGGCCGTCCGGCTCGATGTCGATGCTGCGCACCGTGTACTGCAGCCCGCGGGTGGCATCCGCGCGGTCCGCCCCGGTGGCCAGCACCACCAGCGAATCCCGGTCGTACGCCCAGTCACCGCGCGCCTCGAACGCGTCGGGGGCGAACGGCAGCGGGAGGTATTCCGAGCGGAAGTCGGAGATCTGGATCCGGGTGGTCCGGGTCTGCTGACCGGGCACCGAGCGATAACCCGGCGCCGGGGGCAGGTCGCGGCCGGTGGTCAGCTGAAGCCCCGCGTTGTGCCAGCCCGACTTGTCCAGGATCGGCAGCGACGCCATCCGCAGATAGGTGCCCTGCGGCTTGTCGGTCTGATAGCTGATCACCTGCCGGTCCTCGGGCTGGTTCAGGTTGCGGCGCAGGTCCAACGTCGGATCGGCCATCTGCAACGGACCGTCGCCCTTGGCTCGCGAGCCGCCCCACCCGGCGAACGGCACCGTCGGCGCGATGCTGCCCAGCGCGATCGACAGCACGACGGCGGGTACGCCGACCAGCACGGCCAGTTGCCAGGCCAGCGGTGCCGACCCGCGGTCGTGCTCGCTGCGGCGTACGCCTCTGGGCCAGCGTTCGGAGGTGTTGATGCCCTCGGCCAGCAGGACGCCGAGATAGCCGGCGGCGATCGCCAGGAAGGCCCACACCGGCACCTGATCGACCAGGCCCAGGGCCGGCACCAGGAACAGCGCGGCCAGCGGGGCGATCGCCCACATCGGACGGTCGATGCCCTGCACCATCACGTCGGTGAGGAACGCGATCACCCCGACCGCGGTGACGAACAGCAGGGTCACCCCGGGGTTGGGGGCCATCGGCGCGGGCTGGGTCTGGATGTGTCGCACGCCCTCGGCGTACAGGCTGGTGAAGCGGGTGAACGGGTTGCCGTCCCCGCCCAGCCCGAGCGAGACCGCGAACACGTAGCCGATCAGCACCACCGCCTCGGCGGCCAGCACCACTCCTTCACCCAGCCGCAGTCGGCGCAGCACCAGCCCGACCAGGCCCAGCGCGACCACGCCGATCGCGGCCAGTGGCAGATAGCTGCGGTCGGCGGACAGCGGCAGCAGGGTCGCCGAGGCCAGCAGCGCCGCGATGATGATCGCGATGGCGTAGCGGTCGGAGACCAGCAGTCGGAAGCCGTTCGTGGATCGGGTCGCCATCAGACGAGTTCTCCCAGCCGCTCGAGGTCCTTCCAGGCGTCGCTGACCGGAGTGGTCCGCTTCACCTCGGCGACCCGCCACATCTGGTTGCGCAGCATCTGCACGGCCTGTTCGTGGGCCTCCCGGTCCTCGCGTTCGGCGCGGTCGTTGCGGGAGACGAAGGAGTCGACGTCGATCACCACGGCCAGCCCCTGGGCGCGGTTGCGTCGGGTGCGCAGCAGCGCCTCGGCATCGATCGGGGTGAGCCGGCCGGTGATCGCCACGATCACCTGGCCCTGCTGGCCGAGCAGCGAGGACTGCAGCCCCTCCGACAGGTCTCGGGAGCGGGTCGGCTGGACGTCGGTGAAGCAGTGCAGCACGTGCTGACCGGTGGTGGTGAAGGTGCGGTCGGTGTCGCGCGGCAGCATGTTCCCCTGGGCGTCGTGCAGGTCGACCGAGAAGCCGTGGTCGACGAAGTGCATCGCGATCGACGCGGCGCACGAGACGGCGTACTCGAAGGAGGACTCGCGGCCCGGACCGCCGTGCGCCCCGGCCCGGGAGTCGAGGATCAGCGTCACGCTCGGGTCCCACGCCTGCTCCTCGCGGCGCACCATCAGCTCGCCGCGGCGAGCCGTCGAACGCCAGTGCACCCGGCGGACGTCGTCACCCTGTCGGTATTCGCGGACCAGCACGTCGTCGGAGCCGATCACCCCCAGCCGCTGCGGCCGCGACTCGCCGGTCGAACCGCCGCCGGTGACGTTGGCCATCGGGGGCAGCGGGTGGATCCGCGGGGTGACCAGCACCTCGGAGGTAGCGGTGAACTGTCGGTCGAACTTGACCAGGTTGAACGCGTCCCGGGAACGCACCAGCAGCGGGCCCACGGTGAAGCGGCCGCGCTGGTTGCCGACCAGCGGATAGCTGACGTCGCGCCGCCAGGTGCCCGCCACGTTGTTCACCCCGAACCGCGGCCGCCGGCCCAGCGCCGAGGGCACGTGCTCCTCGAACAGCAGCAGGCCCGCCGGCAGGTTGCCCTGCTTCTCCAGCCGCAGGGTGGCCTCCAGGGTGTCGCCGATCGGCATCTCGCCGTGATCGAAACCGCGCTCACAGGACAGCCGCAGCCGGGTGCGGGCGATGAACAGCAGCGAGATGGCGGGCAGCAGCACCAGCAGCAGCCCCAGCCAGAGCACGTCGTTCTGGCCGAGCAGGATGCTGGCGATGGTGACCGCCAGCCCACCGAGCAGGAACATCTTTCCCCGCGGGGTGAGCAGGCTCCAGGGATTACGTCTCAACGTCGCTCCGCTCCGCCGATCACTTGTCGGGGACGGGCACCGAGCGCAGCACGCCGTCGATGATGTCGCCGACCGTACGCCGGGCCAGCTGGGCATCGGTCGAGGGCAGCACGCGGTGGGCGAGCACTGCGCTGGCCAGGGCGGCCACGTCGTCGGGGGAGACGTAGTCCCGGCCCGCCATCGCGGCGTACGCCCGCACGGCGCGCAGCAGCTGCAGCGAGGCACGCGGGGAGGCACCGAGGCGCAGGTCGGGGAAGTTCCGGGTGGCGGTGACCACCGCGATCAGGTATTCCTTCACCGCCGGCGCGACGTAGATCTCCTTGACAGCCTGGATCAGCCCGCGCACGGTGGCTGCGTCGGTGACCGGCTGCAGGGCGTCCAGCGGGTCGCGGGAGCCGTGGTGGTCGAGCATGTCCAGCTCGGACTTGGCCGTCGGATAACCCATCTGGATCCGCGCGGTGAACCGGTCCCGCTGGGCCTCGGGGAGGGGATAGGTGCCCTCCATCTCGATCGGGTTCTGGGTGGCGACCACCATGAACGGCAGTTCCAGCTCATAGGTGGTGCCGTCGACCGACACCTGACGCTCCTCCATCGACTCCAGCAGCGCCGACTGGGTTTTCGGTGAGGCGCGGTTGATCTCGTCGCCCACCACGATGTTGGCGAACACGCCACCGGGCTTGAACTCGAAGTCACGACGCTCCTGGTTGAACACCGAGACACCGGTGATGTCGGAGGGGAGCAGGTCGGGGGTGAACTGGATCCGGCGGACCGAGCAGTCGATCGACTTGCCGATCGCCTTGGCCAGCATGGTCTTGCCGACGCCGGGCACGTCCTCCAGCAGCAGGTGGCCCTCGGCCAGCAGCACGACCAGAGCGATGTCGATCGGCTCCCGCTTGCCCTCGATCACCGACTCGATGGCCCCGCGCACCTTGCCGACGGTCTCCACGACATCGTCGACGCCGTAGCTGCGGTTGGGGCCGGCCCCCCGGCGCCCGATGACCGGGTTCGAGCCCGTCATCGGGCCGTCGCGATCCTCGTCGTAGTAGGAGCTCAACTCGTCCTCCGTCTGGTCCGTTCAGTCGTCGTCGGGGCGCGGCCCGGCCCCGTTTCATCCCGCGAGTGGATCGGGGATTGGCGCTGGCCGCACTCACCCGAGGGTTCACCTTACGCGGTCGGCCGAAAGATCACGATTCGGCAACGAGCAGGGGTGCCCGATCGGCGCCGGCAGGGGCGGCCCCGCGGACCGGCCCGCACAACTCCGGCCGCACGCCAGGGCGCCCCCGAGCGGACGCGGGTCTGCGGCCCGGTGGCCACCGAGAGACCGGAGTTGTGCGGTCGGCCCAGTCGCTCCACTTTCCTCCCCACTGTTTCCTCCCCACTGTGCTCCCCGGGCCGCCGATCAGACGCCACAGGGGCCTCAGGGGGTGACTCGAGCCACAGCAGACACGCCGGAAGGCGCGGCCAAGCTGTCGGGTCGATCACCCGAGTCCGCCCCCGCCACCGGGTGAAACCCCTTGCCAGAGCCGATTTCCGGAACCTCTGGGCACGGAACGGGGAGAAATGTGGAGGGAAACTTGCCGCAAGTGGGGCGTAGTGGAGTAGAGTGGAGCGCAGTGGAGCGAATCGGTTCGATTCGGGAGCGAGGGAGGGGGCCTCAGCGATGTTTCTGGGGACCCACCAACCGAAGCTCGACGAGAAGGGCCGCTTCTTTCTGCCGGCGAAGTTCCGTGAGGAGCTGGCCGAGGGTCTGGTGATCAGCAGGGGACAGGACCACTGCCTGACCATCTATCCCGAGGCGGCTTTCGCAGAGATCGCCCGACAGATGGCGTCCGGTCCCTCGACCGTGAAGCAGGTCCGCGACTTCCAGCGCATGCTGGCGGCCGGGGCCAGCAACGAGGTGCCGGACAAGCAGGGCCGGGTCACGATCCCGCCCCAGCTGCGCAGATATGCGGGGCTGGACAAGGAGATCGTCGTGGTCGGCGCCATCGACCGGGTGGAGATCTGGGACGCGGCGGCCTGGGAGAAGTACTCCACCGAGCAGGAATCGGTCTTTGCCGAGATGAACGACGAGGTCTTCCCCGGCCTCACCCAGTGAGTCGGGGAGCCGCACGTGTCGTGAGGCTTCGGCCCGAGAGGCGGATCGGCTGGCGCACCTTCCCCGGTGCCAGGCGATCACCACCGCGGATCTGCGTCCGCGGCTTCCCCAAGAACGCCTTTCGGGACGAAACCTGGCGACACGTTCGCCGCCCGGAGCAGCCGGGCGGTCCAGACGAAGTCCCGGGTCGAGCTGAGGGGAGGACGCAGGTGTTGCAGAACGCTCGCCACGTCCCCGTGCTGCGCGACCGGATCGTCGACCTGCTCACCCCCGCACTCACTCCCACCCCCGCCGGTCAACCGCCCGTCCTGGTCGACTGCACCCTCGGCCTGGGCGGGCACGCCGAGGCGTTCCTGAGCCGTGTCCCCGAGCTCCGCCTGATCGGCATCGACCGGGACCCGCAGGCGCTGGCGTACGCCGCCGAGCGGCTGGCCCCGTTCGCCGAGCGGACCACCTTCCTCGAGGCGGTCTATGACGAGCTGGCCGAGGTGCTGGCCGAGCACGGGACCCCGCGGGTGCAGGGGATCGTCGCCGACCTCGGGCTGTCCTCGCTGCAGATCGACCGCACCGAGCGCGGGTTCGCGTACGCGGTCGACGCGCCGCTCGACATGCGCATGGACGCCCAGCAGCCGCTCACCGCCGCGGTGGTGCTGAACACCTATCCGCAGGCCGAGCTGACCCGGATCCTGCGCGGCTACGGCGAGGAGAAGTTCGCCGACCGGATCGCCCGTGCCATCGTCGCCGCCCGCGAGGGCGCCCCGTTCGACACCTCGGCCCGACTGGTCGAGACGATCGTCGCGGCGATGCCGGCCGCGGTACGCCACGGCGGTGGCGGCCATCCCGCCAAGCGCACCTTCCAGGCCCTGCGGATCGAGGTGAACCGGGAGCTGAACGCGCTGGAGGTGATGTTGCCGGCGGCCGTCTCCGCGCTGGCGGTGGACGGACGGCTCGCGGTGCTGGCGTACCACTCGCTGGAGGACCGGGCGGTGAAGCAGGTGCTGCGCACCGGCAGCGAGTCCCGGGCCCCGCGCGGCCTGCCCGTGGTGCCCGCCGGTCTGGGACCGGAACTCGAACTGCTCACCCGGGGGGCAGAGAAGCCGTCCGCCGCCGAGATCGCCGACAACCCGCGCGCCGCCTCGGCCAGGCTGCGCGCCGCCCGCAGGATCGAGGAGGCCCGATGAGCGCCCAGACCACCGTCACCGCGCCCCAGCCGGAGCGGCGGTCCAGACGGCCCCGCCTGGAGGTGGTGGCGCCACCGCAACGGCGGCTGTCCACGATCCCGTTCGTCGTCGTGCTGGCGGCGGTGCTGGGGGCCGGCATGATCGGGCTGCTGCTGTTGAACACCAGCCTGCAGAACCAGGCGTTCGAGGCCAGCCAGCTGCGCCGCCAGGCCGCCGAACTGCACTATGCCGAGGTGGAGCTCGACCAGCGGGTGATCGACGCGTCCTCGGCCCGGGAGCTGACCCGCAAGGCGTCCGAGCAGGGGATGCGACCCAACTTCTTCATCGGTTTCGTGCTGCTGCCCGAAGGTCGGATCGTCGGTGATCCGAAGGCGGCCGACCAGCGGTACCTGCCCAGCGCGGTCACCCGGACCGAGGAGGAGCAGGCGCAGCTGCGGGCCGAGAAGGCCGTGGCCGACGGGCAGAAGCGGGTCGCCGAGGAGCGCAAGAAGTTGGAGGCGAACCAACAGCGGTTGCGCGACGAGCAGGCCAAGCAGAAGGCCGCGGCCGAGAAGGCGGCCGCCGAGCAGGCGGCCCGCGACGCCGCTGCCCGCCCCCCGGCCCCGAACCCCGCCCAGCCGAACCCGGCCCAGAACAATCAGGCCCGACCGAACCAGCCGCAGCCGACCCAGGGGAGCCGATGATGGCCGACCAGCCACGCCGCCGTCCGCGGACCAGCGCCAGCACCGGCCGAGCGGCCCAGCAGGCTGGGGCCCGCCGGCGGCCCGCCCAGCGGCGCCCGTCCCAGCGCCGGCCCGCCACCGGCCGCCGCCCCGCTGCGGCGTACCGCCCACCCCTGCGGATCCCGCTCGGCCGCGGCGACCTGCGGATCCGGGTCGCGCTGATCGTGATGGCCATCGTGGTCTCGGTCTGCGCCGGCCGGTTGCTGCAGCTGCAGGCGTTCGACTCCAAGGCGTACGCCGCGAAGGCGGCCGAGCAGATGACCCGCACCGTTGCCGTCCCGGCCAGCCGGGGCACCATCACCGACCGCAACGGGGCCGTCCTGGCCGACACCGCCGCGGCCGTGCTGGTCACCGCCGACCCGACCCTGATCAACGACCCCAGGAAGAACCGGGTCGAGGAGGTGGCCGACCTGCTGGTCCGCCACGTGGGCGGAACCCGCGAGGACTACCGCGCGGCGCTGACGAAGCCGGACACCAGATATTCGGTCGTCGCCCGCAAGGTGCCCGCCGCGGCGTACCACCGTCTGGCGCAGGACCTCAGTGCGGCCAGGATCTATGGCGTCTTCCGCGAGTCCGACCCGATCCGGACCTACCCGGAGAAGTCCTCGGCCGCCGCCGTCGTCGGCTTCGTCGGCGCCGACTCCAAGGGGCAGGGCGGCATCGAATACTCGATGAACCGCGAGTTGTCCGGGACCGCGGGCAAGGAGATGTACGAGGCCTCCCCGAGCGGCTACCGGATCCCGCTGGGCGCGAACATGATCAGCCCGGCCAGCAACGGCAACAACTACCAGCTCACCCTGGACACCGAGCTGCAGATGATCGCCGAGCGCAAGCTGGCCCAGGCGGTGGAGGAGGCGAAGGCCAAGTCCGGCACGGCGATCACCATCAACATCAAGACCGGCGAGGTGCTGGCGATGGCCAATGTGCCGACCTTCGACGCCAACAACGCCGCCTCGGCGCGCAGCGAGGACCTGTTCAACCGGGCCGTCACCCAGGCCTACGAGCCGGGCTCGGTGCAGAAGGTGCTCACCCTTTCGGCACTGATGGACGCCGGGCTGATCGCCCCCGACACCCGGCTGGTGGTGCCGCCCAGCCTGAAGTCCGGCGACGGCGTGATCAAGGACGTCTGGGCCCACGGGTACGCCAACGTCACCGCCCGCGGGGTGCTCGCCTATTCCTCCAACATCGGCACCATCATGATGACCCGGAAGATGGACACCCCGGCCTATCGTGAGGCGCTCAGCCGGTTCGGCCTCGGCCAGCCGACCGGGATCGAACTGCCCGGCGAGGCCACCGGCTTCCTGCCCCCGGCGGACATGCCCAGCTACACCCGCGATCAGATCGCCTTCGGTCAGGGCCTGTCGGTGACCGCCATCCAGAACGCCGCGGCGATCGCCGGCATCCTCAACGGAGGGGTGTACAACCCGCCGACCATCATCAAGTCGGCCACCGACGCCGACGGTCACCCGATCGCGGTGCCGCGCAAGGAGTCCCGCCGCATCGTGTCCGAGCAGACCTCGAAGTCGATGTCGTCGATGATGGAGTCGGTGGTCGGGCCGGGCGGTTTCGCCCAGGACATGAACTTCCCGGAGTATCGCCTCGGCGCCAAGACCGGCACCTCCGAGGTGTACAATCCGCAGCTCGGCAGATATGACGGCTATGTGTCCTCGTTCGTCAACATGGCCCCGGCCGAGGACCCGCAGCTGCTCACCTATGTGGTGGTGGACCAGCCGAAGGCCGGACACACCGGCGGCGCGATCGCCGGTCCGGTGGCCTACGACGTGATGCGGGTGGCGCTGCCGCGCTATGGCGTGCTGCCCTCGACCGGCAAGCGCCCCACCGAATCGGAGCTCACGTGGCGCTGACCCGACGGGGCCGCGGTGTCGGTTGCGACGATCCACAGCCGGGTTCGGTAGGTTCGTTCCGGTGAGCGTCCCGAGTCAGGCGCGGGCCCTGCTGCGGCCCGCGCCGTCCCCTGTGCCGCTGGCCCGGCTGCTGCCGGGCGATCCCGACGTCCCCGCGGACCTGCGGATCGGCGGGCTCACCCTCGATTCCCGGATCGTGGCACCGGGTGACCTCTATCTGGCGCTGTCCGGGGCCCGTGCCCACGGCGCCGACTTCGCCGCCGACGCGGTCCGCGCCGGCGCGGTGGCCGTGCTGACCGACGCCGAGGGTGCCCGGCGGGCCGAGGTGCCCGCCGGGGTGCCGGTGCTGGTGGTCGACGACCCGCGGGCGCTGATGGGCGGCCTGGCCGCCGGGGTGTACGGCCACCCGGCCGAGGCGCTGCGCTGTTTCGCGGTCACCGGTACCAACGGCAAGACCACCACCAGCTATCTGCTCGCCGCGGCGCTGCGCGAGCTCGGCCTCAGCGTCGGCACCATCGGCACCATCGGTTTCCGGGTCGACGACGAGCCCCTGGTCGGGCCCCGGACCACGGTCACCACCCCCGAGTCGGTCGACCTGCACGGGCTGCTCGGGTTGATGAAGGAGCGCGGTGCCGCGGCGGTGGCGATGGAGGCCTCCTCGCACGCGCTCGCCCTGGGGCGTACCGACGGGGTGCGGTTCGACGTCGCCGGGTTCACCAACCTGGGCCGGGACCACCTCGACTTCCACCAGACGATGGAGAACTACTTCGAGGCCAAGGCGAGCCTGTTCACTCCTGGACGCTGTCGGGCGGCGGTGGTCGTCGTCGACGACGAGTGGGGGGTACGCCTGGCCGCCCGCATCGCGGAGGGTGGCGAGGTGCCGCTGCGCACCGTCAGCTGGGCCACCGAGCAACTGGCGGGCCGGCCGGCCGCCGACTATCGGGTGACCTCGGTCGAACAGGGGCGGATCCGGGTCGCCACACCCCGCGGCGAGTGGTCCTTCGACTCGGCCCTGCCGGGTGACTTCAACGTCCGCAACGCCGTGCTGGCGCTGGCGATGCTGGAGGCCGCCGGCCTGGACGCCCGCGCCGCGGCCGCGGCGTTCGCGACGCTGTCGGTGCCCGGCCGGATGCAGCCGGTGGCGCTCGGTCCCGGGGCACCGGAGGCATACGTCGACTTCGCCCACACCCCGCAGGCGATCCAGGCCGCGCTCACCGCCTTCGCCACCGCCCGGCGGGCCGGACGCCGTGTCGTCGCCGTGCTCGGCTGTGGCGGCGATCGCGACGCCAGCAAGCGCCGGCCGATGGGGGCGGCCGCCGCCCGCGGGGCGGACCTGGTGGTCATCACCGACGACAACCCGCGCACCGAGGACCCGGCCGCCATTCGCGCCGAGGCGCTGGCCGGCGCCCGCGAGGCCGCCGCGGCCGAGGTGGTCGACGGGGGAGACCGACGCTCCGCGATCCGGCAGGCGCTGCGGCTGGCCGGACCTGACGGCATCGTGGTCGTCCTCGGCAAGGGACACGAGCAGGGTCAGGAGGTCGCCGGGGTGCTCACCCCGTTCGACGACGCGACGGTCCTGGCCGCGCAGTGGCGTGACCTCAGCGCCGCCGTCGCCGGGGAGGGAGACCGATGAAGCCGGTGAGCCTGACCGAACTGGCCGCCGCCACCGGGGGCCGGCTGGCGGCCGCCGACGACGGACGCCGCGTCGGTCCCGAGGTGCAGCTCGACTCCCGGCGGATCACCCCGGGCGCACTCTTCGTGGCCTTCGCCGGGGAGCACGTCGACGGACACGACTACATCGCCGCCGCCGCCGAGGCCGGCGCCGCGGCGTACCTGTGCCAGCGTGTGCCCGACGGGCTCACCGAGCAGCAGCGCGCCGGGTGCGTGCTGGTGGACGATCCGGCCGACGCGCTTGGCCGGCTGGCCCGGCACCTGGTCGACGGGTTGCCGGGGCTGACGGTGGTCGGGATCACCGGCTCCCAGGGCAAGACCTCCACCAAGGACCTACTGGCCCAGCTGCTCGCCGCCGAGGCCGCCACCGTCGCCCCGCAGGGCTCGTTCAACAACGAGATCGGGGTCCCGCTGACCGCCACCCAGGTCGACGGATCCACCCGCTTCCTGGTCAGTGAGATGGGCGCGCGCGGGGTCGGGCACATCCGCTACCTGTGCGGGCTCACCCCGCCCAGCGTGGGTGTGGTGCTCAACGTGGGCCAGGCCCACGTGGGGGAGTTCGGCAGCCGGGAGGCGATCGCCCAGGCCAAGGGAGAGCTGGTCGAGTCGCTGCCGCCGGAGGGTTGGGCGGTGCTGAACGGGACCGATCATCGGGTGGCGGCGATGGCTCGGCGGACCCGCGCCCGGATCGCGCTCTTCTCGGTGGGGGCCCGGGCCGTGGAGCCGGCCGACCTGCTCGTCTGGGCGGAGGCCCCGGAGGCCGACGACCTCGACCGCTATTCGTTCACCCTGGTCGTGGAGCGCCCCGAGCAACCCGGTGCGCCCGAGCGGCACCCGGTGCGGCTGCGGCTGGTCGGCCGGCACCAGGTCGCCAACGCCGCGGCCGCGGCGGCCGCCGCCCTGGTCTGCGGGTTGACCGGGGACCAGGTCGCCCACGCGTTGTCGGCGGCCGAGACGCGGTCCCGGTGGCGGATGGAGGTGACCGAGCGGTCCGATCAGGTCGTGGTGGTGAACGACGCCTACAACGCCAACCCGGACTCGATGATGGCCGCCATCGAATCGCTGGCCGCCGTCGTCCGGCGCCGCCGCCAGCGGCCCGGTTTTGAGGGGGCCGAGGGCTGGGCGGTGCTCGGCGACATGTTCGAGCTCGGGGAGACCGCCGACGACGAGCACCGGGCGGTGGGCCGGGCGGTCGGACAGCTCCGGCTGGCACACCTGGTCGCGGTCGGTGACCACGCCGAGGTGATGAGCGAGGGTGCCCGCGTGGCGGGTTGTCCAGATGCGGTGGTTGCGGTGGAGACTGAAGAGGCCATCAAACGGGTACAGCCGAGAGCCGGGGACGTGGTGCTGGTCAAGGCATCCCGGGCCATGGGGCTGGAGCGGGTCGCGGAGGCGCTGCTCGCGGCCGATTCGACGACGGGAGAGTGCGCGTGAAGACGATCCTGCTGGCGGCCACCGCCGCCATGGTCTTCACCCTGCTCGGCACACGGGTGGCGATCGGCATCCTGGTCAAGCACGGCTACGGCCAGTTCATCCGCGACGACGGTCCGACCGGGCACCACACCAAACGCGGTACGCCCACCATGGGCGGGATCGTGATCATCATCGCCGTGGTGGCGGCGTACATCCTGGCCCATCTGATCACCTGGCGTGCCCCGTCGATGTCGGCGATCCTGGTCCTCTACCTCTTCGTCGGGACCGGGCTGGTCGGCTTCCTCGACGACTGGACCAAGATCTCCAAACAGCGATCGTTGGGGCTGAACGCCAAGGCGAAGCTGATCGGGCAGGCCGTGGTCGCGGGCTCCTTCGGGTTGCTCGCCTTCCAGTTCCCCAACGAGCGCGGCGTCACCCCGGCCAGCCCGGCCATCTCCTTCCTGCGCGACATCCCGATGCTCACCCTGGCGCTGCCGCTGGCGGTGATCTGGATCATGCTGCTGATCGCCGGCGCCTCCAACGCGGTGAACCTGACCGATGGGCTCGACGGCCTGGCCACCGGGGCGTCCACGATGGTCTTCGGGGCGTACACCCTGGTCAACATCTGGCAGTACAACCAGTACTGCGGTTCGCTGTCGACGGTGAACGCCCGCTGCTATGAGGTCCGCGACCCGCACGACCTGGCCGTGGTGGCCGTCGCCCTGGCCGCGGCCTGCTTCGGTTTCCTGTGGTGGAACGCCAAGCCGGCCAAGATCTTCATGGGCGACTCCGGGTCGCTGTCGTTGGGTGGTGCGCTGGCCGGGCTGGCGATCATGACCCGCACCGAGCTGCTGCTGGCGATCCTGTGCGGGCTGTTCGTCATCATCACCCTGTCCGTGATCCTGCAGGTCGGCTATTTCAAGGCGACCAAGGGCAAGCGGCTGTTCAAGATGGCGCCGCTGCAGCACCACTTCGAACTGATGGGCTGGGGTGAGTCGACGATCGTGGTCCGGTTCTGGATCGTCTGCGGCATCTTCGTCACCCTCGGCCTGGGCATCTTCTACACCGAGTGGGTGGCCGGGCTGTGAGCGCGGCCCGACCCACCCTGTTCGGCGACGCGGTGAGCGGCCGCGCGGTGCTGGTGGTCGGCCTCGGCCGCTCCGGGATGGCCGCGGCCGACGGGCTGCTGGAGTGCGACGCGCGCGTGGTCGTGGTCGACGACGCCGACACCGAGGCCAACCGGGAGAAGGCGCAGATCCTGCGCACCCTGGGGGCGGAGGTACGCCTGGGGCCCGGCTCCACCGCCGAGCTGCCGGCCGGCACCGAGCTGGTGATCACCTCACCGGGCCTGCGGCCGGCCACCCCGATCCTGGCCGCGGCGGCCGCGGCCGGGGTGCCGATCTGGTCGGAGGTCGAGTTGGCCTGGCAGCTGTCCGCCGCGCCCCTGCCGGCGCCCGAGCGTACGCCCTGGCTGGGCGTCACTGGGACCAACGGCAAGACCACCACGGTGCAGATGCTCGCCTCGATGCTGACCGCCGCCGGCAACCGCGTCGCCCTGGTCGGCAACGTCGGCCGCCCGGTGATGGAGGCGGTGCTGGACACCGACACCCGCTACGACGTCTATGTCGTCGAGCTGTCCAGCTTCCAGCTGCACTCCAGCCACAGCCTGCAGCTGCACTCGGCGGCGGTGCTCAACCTGGCCCCCGACCACCTCGAGTGGCACGCCTCGCTGGAGGAGTACGCCCGCGACAAGGCCTCCATCTTCGAGCGGGTCACCCACTCCTGCGTCTACAACGTGCAGGATCCGGCGACCGAGCAGATGGTGGAGCAGGCCGACGTGACCGAGGGGGCACGGGCGATCGGGTTCACCCTCGGCGCGCCCGGGATGTCCATGCTCGGCGTGGTCGACGACCTGCTGGTGGACCGGGCGTTCATCGAGCAGCGCAAGACCTCCGCCCTGGAGCTGGCCCGCCTCGACGACGTCCAGCCGAACGCCCCGCACAACATCGCCAACGCCCTGGCCGCCGCCGCGCTGGCCCGCAGCTACGGCGTACCCGCGACCGCGGTCCGCGACGGACTCAACTCCCTGCGCCTGGACGGGCACCGGATCGAGACCGTCGCCACCGCCGACGGGGTGACCTGGGTCGATGACTCCAAGGCCACCAACCCGCACGCGGCCGCCACCTCGATGCAGGCGTTCGACCCGATCGTCTGGATCGCCGGCGGCCAGGCCAAGGGCACCTCCTTCGACGAGCTGGTGCCCGCGGTGGCCGAGCGGTTGCGCGGCGCGGTGCTGCTCGGGGTCGACCGTGAGCAGATCCGCGAGGCGTTGCACCGACACGCCCCCGATGTCCCGGTGATCGTGGTCGACAACGCCGAGACTGAGGCAATGGTGGAGGCGGTCGCCGCAGCCGCGGAGCTGGCCCGGCCGGGGGACACGGTGCTGCTGGCGCCGGGGTGCGCCAGCCTGGACATGTTCAGCTCCTACGGGGCCCGGGGTGACGCCTTCGCCGACGCGGTGCGGCAGCGGCTCGACGCGGCCGCCGCAGACGGGAACGAATAGCACTAGGAGGTGCAGGTGGCGGTCCTTCCTTCCCCGGGATCCCAAGCCTGGCGACGCGGGCGCAGTGCCCGAGGAAGCGCCGTCGACCCCGGACGCGGTGTCGGTTCGGCGTCCAACTCCTTCGGGGACATGATCCGTTCGCTGTTGAACACCCCGCTGGCCAGCTTCTATCTCGTCCTCGTCTCGGCCGGTCTGCTGATCGCGCTGGGGATGATGATGGTGCTGTCGGCCTCCAGCGTGTACGCCTATGTGAACACCGACGACTCCTACTATTTCGTCAAGCGGCAGATGATGTTCTGCGGGCTCGGCCTGGTCTTCGCGGTCGTCCTGGCGCGCAGCAGCGTACGCCGGTTGCGGTCGTTGTCCTGGGTCGGGCTGTTCCTGGCGGTCGGGCTGCTGGTGCTCACCTATCTGCCCGGCCTGCACGCCAACGTCAACGGCAACCAGAACTGGCTGAGCATCGGCGGACAGCGCATCGGCCAGCCCTCGGAGTTCGCCAAGATCGCGATGATCCTGTGGGGGGCCGACATCCTGGCCCGCAAGGAACGCCTGCTCGATCAGCCCAAGCACCTGCTGGTGCCGTTCCTGCCGGTGTCGCTGCTGCTGATCCTGCTGGTCGTCTTCCAGGGCGACATGGGCACCGCGATGATCATGATCGGCATCCTGGCCGGGATCCTGTGGGCGGTCGGTACGCCGCTGCGGATCCTGGTCGCCATGGCCGGGCTGGCGGCGGCGGCGACCGCGGTGATGACGATCAGCCGGCCGTCGCGGCTGCGGCGGCTGATGGCCTTCCTGAACCCCACCCACGACGTCCAGGGCACCAACATGCAGGCCACCGTCGGCGTCTTCGCGCTGGCCACCGGCGGCTGGTGGGGGGTCGGGTTGGGCGCCTCCCGGCAGAAGTGGGGCTCGCTGCCGGAGGCGCACACCGACTACATCTTCGCGGTGATCGGTGAGGAGCTCGGGCTGTTCGGGGCGTTGGCGGTGCTGGCGCTGCTGCTGGTGCTCGGCTATGCCGGCATCCGGATCGCGCTGCGCAGTGACGAGCTGTTCACCCGGCTGCTCGCCACCGGGATCACCACCTGGTTCATGTTCCAGTCACTGGTCAACCTGGCCGTGGTGCTGCGCATGCTGCCGGTGCTCGGCGTACCGCTGCCGATGCTGTCCTATGGCGGGTCGGCGCTGACCGCGAACATCATGGCGCTCGGCCTGCTGATCGCCTGCGCCCGCAACGAACCGCAGGCCCGTGAGCTGTTGGCCACCCGGAGGCGACGTCCGCAGCCCCGGATGACTACGGTGGTCGGTAGCCGGCGGGGCTGACCCGCCCGCAGTCCACACAGCACCGAGCAGAAGGTAGGACCAGATGGTCAACGTCGTCCTTGCCGGCGGTGGTACCGCCGGGCACACGTCCCCGCTGATCGCGACCGCGGAGGCCTTGGCGGGTCTCGACCCCGACGGTCAGCGTTCCGCGATCGGTACGCCGAAGGGCCTGGAGGCGCGCGTGATCCCGGCCGCGGGGCTGGACCTGGACATGATCTCGCCCGTCCCGCTGCCCCGGAAGCCGTCGGTCGACCTGTTGCTGGTCGGCCCGCGGATGGCCAAGGCGGTCGGCGAGGCCAAGCGGGTGCTGCAGCGCCGCCGGGCCGACGTGCTGGTCGGCTTCGGCGGTTATGTGTCGACCCCGGCCTATCTGGCCGCCAAGCAGCTCAAGGTGCCGATCGTGGTGCACGAGCAGAACTCGGTGGCCGGGCTGGCCAACAAGGTGGCCGCCCGGTTGACCGACGAGCTCTACACCGCCTATCCGGAGACCGGGCTCAAGGGCGCCTCGTTCATCGGGCTGCCGTTGCGCCGTGAGATCACCGGCCTCGATCGGGCGGCCGAGCACGAGGAGGCGTGCCGGCGTTTCGACCTCGATCCGCAGCGTCCGGTGCTGCTGGTCAGCGGGGGATCGCAGGGCGCGAAGTCGATCAACGACGCCGTCCGCGAGGCCTTCGGTCGGCTGCTCGAGCAGCGGATCCAGGTGCTGCACGTGCTGGGCCGCAAGAACTTCAGCGAGGAGATGATGTCGGTCACCGACGAGGAGACCGGCACCGTCTATCGCCCGATCGCCTATGTCGAGAAGATGGAGCAGGCGTACGCCGCGGCCGACCTGATGCTGGGCCGCGCCGGCGCCGGCACCGTCGCCGAGGTGGCCGTGGTCGGCCTGCCCAGCATCCTGGTCCCGCTGCCGCACGGCAACGGGGAGCAGGCCCGCAACGCCGAGACCCTGGTCGAGGCCGGCGGCGCGCGGCTGCTGGCCGACTCGGGGCTGAGCGCGACCTGGCTGACCGCCGAGGTGCCGCGCCTGATCAACGACACCGAGGAGCTGGAGCGGATGTCGCGCGCCGGTCGTGACCTGATGCCGGCCAACGCCGCCGATGTGCTGGCCAGCCGAATCCTGGCCGTCGCCGGCAGCAGAAAGTGAGTAGCTGCAGTTGAGCAGTGTCTTCGGCGCCCTCGTCCCGCCGGTCGAACTGGAACCCGTCGACCGGCTGGGACCGGTGCACTTCATCGCCATCGGCGGCGCCGGGATGAGCGGGATCGCCAGCCTGTACGCCGAGCTGGGCGTACCGGTGTCCGGATCCGACCAGGCCGCCTCGCCGCAGCTGGACCAGCTGCGGGGCCAGGGGGCTCGGGTGTTCGTCGGGCATGCGGCCGAACAGCTCGGCGATGCCGAGACCGTGGTGGTGTCCTCGGCGATCACGGCCGACAACCCCGAACTGCTCGCCGCCCGGGAGCGCGGGCTGCGGATCTGGCACCGGTCGGCCGCGCTGGCGGCGTTGCTGCTCGGCCGGCCGGGGATCGCCGTCGGCGGTACCCACGGCAAGACCACCACCTCGGCGATGGTCGCGCACATCCTCACCGAGTGCGGTCGCCAGCCCGGATTCGTGGTCGGCGCCCCGCTGGCCTCCGGTCGCTCCTCGGCGATCGGCGCCGCCACGGCGCCGTTCGTGGTGGAGGCCGATGAGTCCGACGGTTCCTTCCTGCAGTACCCGGCGGCGGTGTCGGTGATCACCAACATCGAGGCCGACCACCTGGACAACTGGGGGAGCGTGGAGGCCTATCTGGCCGGCTTCCGCGACTTCGCCGCACGGGCCGACCGGGTCGTCGGCAACCTCGACGACCCGCAGGTGGTGCGGCTGCTGCCCGCCGACGGGCTCGGCTTCGGGCTGGCCGAACAGGCGGCGCTGCGGATCGAGCGGGTGGAGCTGGCCGGCTTCGGTTCCCGGGCGCTGCTGTCCGGCGTACCCCTGGAGCTGCGGGTGCCCGGTGCGCACAACGTCGCCAACGCCGCGGCGGCGGTGCTGGCCGCGCACTGCGTCGGGGTCGACCTTGACGCCGCCTGCGCCGCGCTGGCCGGCTTCCGCGGCACCCACCGCCGGTTCATGGCGGTCGGCGAGGCGGCGGGCGTACGCGTCTTCGACGACTATGCGCACCACCCGACCGAGTTGCGTGCCACGCTGGCCGCGGCCCGGGCCGGGCTGGCCGGCACCGACGGCCGGCTGATCGCCTGCTTCCAGCCGCACCTGTTCTCCCGGACCCGCGACTTCGCCGCCGAGTTCGGCACCGCGCTGGCCGCCGCCGACGAGGTGGTGCTGATGGAGGTCTATCCCGCCCGCGAGCGGGCGGCGGACTTCCTTGGGGTGAACAGCGCCCTGCTCGCCGAGCACTGTGCGGCGGCGGGCGGTTCGGTGCGCCTGGTCAGCGACCGGGCCGCGGTGCCGGGGGCCGTGGCCGAGCTGGCCCGGGCCTCGGACGTGGTGCTCACCCTGGGCGCCGGTGACGTCACCCGGATCGCGCCGGAGGTGGTGGCCGCCCTTGAGCAGCGTCGGTGATCTCTCCAGGCTGCGCAAGGGGCGGGCACGGGCCACACGGCGGCGCCGACTGCGGCTGATCGCGATCGTCGCGGCCGTCGTGCTCGTGCTGGGCGCAACCGGCTGGCTGGTCTGGTTGTCACCGGTGCTGGCGCTGAAGCAGGTGTCGGTGACCGGCGCCTCGCTGCTCACCACCGACGAGGTGGCCCGGCAGGCCGCCGCCCCGATCGGGCGACCGCTGGTCCGGGTGGCCGAACAGCCGATCGCCGACCGGGTGGCCCAACTGCCGCAGGTGGAGTCGGTGCACGTGCAGCGCAGGTGGCCCAACGGGTTGGCGATCGAGGTGACCGAGCGTCGACCGGCGTACGCCATCGCGCGCGAGGGGCGCTGGCTGCTGGTGGACGGCTCCGGCACCGGTTTCGTCAGCCTGGCCGAACGCCCGGAGAAGCTGATCGAGGTGCGGACCCCGATCAGCAACCCCGCAGACCTCGCCCTGCTCGCCAGGGTGACCGGGAGCCTGCCCGAGGACATCCAGGACCAGCTCGTCCACGTGGAGGCGCCCCGCCCCGACGCGATCAAGCTGGTGCTGCGCGAGGAGCGGGAGATCTTCTTCGGCTCGGGCGCCGACGCCGAGTTGAAGACCCAGGTGGCGGGAGCGCTGCTGCGGGCCACCAAGGCGAAGTGGATCGACGTGAGCGCCCCCGGCCATCCGGCCACCCGGTGAGCCACCACAACCCTGAGGGTCAAGTACAACTTGAGACCAACACGCCCCCGGAGGCCCATTTGTTGCCTCCGGTCTCAGCGGTCTCATAGCCTGTGCCGAAGCCGGATCGAGCCGTGGCTTCCCCGCGCGCGGGTCAAGCAGACCTGGCCGACATCATTGTCCGAACGCAGGAAAGAGGCGGAACCTCCGTGGTCAATCCATCCCAGAACTACCTCGCCGTCATCAAGGTCGTTGGTGTCGGCGGCGGCGGCGTCAACGCCGTCAACCGGATGATCGAGGCCGGCCTGCGCGGGGTCGAGTTCATTGCCGTGAACACCGACGCCCAGGCGCTGCTGATGTCGGACGCCGACGTCAAGCTCGACATCGGCCGGGAACTGACCCGCGGCCTCGGCGCCGGCGCCGACCCGGACAAGGGACGCCAGGCCGCCGAGGACCACTCCGAGGAGATCGAGGAGGTCCTCAAGGGGGCCGACATGGTTTTCGTCACCGCCGGTGAGGGTGGTGGCACCGGAACCGGTGGCGCCCCCGTGGTGGCCCGGATCGCACGCTCCCTCGGTGCGCTGACGATCGGTGTGGTGACCCGCCCCTTCGGCTTCGAGGGCAAGCGCCGCTCCACCCAGGCAGAGACCGGCATCGGCCAGCTCCGCGAGGAGGTGGACACGCTGATCGTCATCCCGAACGACAAGCTGCTGCAGATGACCGATCATCAGGTCGCCATCCTGGACGCGTTCAAGCAGGCCGACCAGGTGCTGATGCAGGGTGTCTCCGGTATCACCGACCTGATCACCACCCCCGGCCTGATCAACCTCGACTTCGCCGACGTGAAGTCGGTGATGTCCAACGCGGGTTCCGCGCTGATGGGCATCGGTTCGGCGCGCGGTGAGGACCGCGCCCGCGCCGCCGCCGAGATGGCCGTCTCCAGCCCGCTGCTGGAGGCCTCCATCGACGGCGCCCAGGGCGTGCTGCTGTCGATCGCCGGTGGTTCGGACATGGGCCTGTTCGAGGTGTCCTCGGCGGCCAACCTGATCCAGGCGGCGGCCCACGACGACGCCAACATCATCTTCGGCACCGTGATCGACGACGCACTGGGCGATGAGGTGCGGGTCACCGTGATCGCCGCCGGGTTCGCCGGCGGTGAGCCGCCGCGCCGCCAGCCCGGGGTGTCCCGGCAGACCGACCGCGACCGCGGTCTCGGCCAGGCGCAGCAGGAGCGTCCCGCCAGCACCCAGGCCTCCCAGTCCCCGTTCGGGGTGGGGGACCGCGGCCAGGGACAGACCCGCAGCGGCCAGGGCCAGCAGCAGCCCCAGCAGGGTCAGCAGTCCCAGCAGGGTCAGCAGTCCCAGCAGGGTCAGCAGTCCCAGCAGCCGAGCCTCTCCCAGCCAGAGCCGGCCCAGCCGACTCCCGGGCACCCGCAGGGCGGTTCCCAGCGGACCACCCCCGCCGGGCCGCTGTCCGGCCAGCCCAGTGGCGGCGACGACGAGCTGGACGTTCCGGACTTCCTGAAGTAGCGGGTGTTCACCCACCTGCAGCGCGCCGACCCCGCCACTGGTGGGGTCGGCGTTGCGTTCACCGACCGGCACGGCGGGGTCTCGGCCGGGACGCTGGGTTCGTTGAACCTCGGGCGTACCGGTGTCGACGACCCGGCCGCGGTGACCGAGAACTTCGAGCTGGTACGCCGCGAGCTCGGCCTGCGCGCGGTGCTCACCGTCAGCCAGGTGCACGGGACCGCGGTGCACCGGGTGGACACCGCGCAGGTGGCCGGCTGGTCACCGGCCAGTCCGCTGGGGTCGCACGGGGGGCGGGAGCGCCTGCCGGTCGCCGACGCGATGGTCAGCAGCGAGCCCGGGGTGGCGCTGTGCATCCGGGTCGCCGACTGCCTGCCGGTGCTGTTCGCCGACGCCGCGGCCGGGGTGATCGGGGCCGCCCACGCGGGCCGGGTCGGGCTGGCCGCCGGCGTACTCCCCGAGACCGTCACCGCGCTCACCGCGCTCGGTGCCAACCGGCTGACCGCCTGGATCGGCCCGCACATCTGCGGTGAGTGCTATGAGGTGCCCGCGCAGATGCAGGCCGAGGTCGGGGCCGTGCTGCCCGGTGCCAGCTGCCGCACCGCCTCCGGGACGCCCGGACTGGATCTGGGCGCCGCGGCCGAGCATCAGCTCCGCGAACTCGGCTGCCGGGTGCACCGCCTCGACCCGTGCACCCGCACCGACGAGTCGCTGCACAGCCACCGCCGCGACCAGGCGTACGCCGGACGGCTCGGCGGGCTGATCTGGCTGGCCGACCAGCGGACCGAGCGCGCCGACGAGCGCACCCCGCGGGCCTGATCCGGCCCGCGTGTCGGCCGCGTGGGAGGTGGCCGGCGCGGGTACCCTCGGACGCGTAGGTCCACACCTGGGGAGAGTCCCCGACATTGCGGGAGGGCGAATCGATGGCCGGAAGATTGCGGGGCGCAGCCGAGTGGCTGGGTCTCACCACGTCCGAGCGTTACGACCGCTCCTACGACTACGATGCGGATGTCGAGTTGACCGAGAACGTGGACCGGGGCACGGAGGATTCCGCCAGCGTGCATGACCTTGAGCACCGTCGCAGCCAGACCCGCCCGGCCGCGCCGGAGGCGCGGGAGGCCGCGCCGCGGCCGCGTACCGCCGACATCTCCCGGATCATCACCGTGCACCCGCGCACCTACAACGAGGCCCGCACCATCGGTGAGCACTTCCGCGACAGCGTCCCGGTGATCATGAACCTCTCCGAGATGGAGGACGCCGACGCCAAGCGCCTGGTCGACTTCGCCGCGGGACTCATCTTTGGCCTGCGTGGCACCATTGAGCGTGTCACCAGCAAGGTGTTCCTGCTCTCTCCGCAAAACGTGAACGTGACGGCGGAGGACAAGGAACGCATCGCCGGCGGGTTCTTCAACCAGAGCTGACCCCCGGCCCCGACGCCAGGGAGTGCCCCAAGATGGTTGTGATCGGTCAGATCATCGACTTCGTGCTGCTTGCCTACATCGCGGTGCTGCTGGCCCGGATGGTGCTCAGCTGGGTGCCGATGTTCGCCCCGGACTGGCGGCCCAGGGGGCCGCTGCTGGTGGTGGCGGAGGCGATCTACACCGTCACCGACCCGCCGCTGCGGGCGCTGCGCAAGGTGATCCCACCGGTACGCATCGGGAACGCGATGCTCGACCTCGGCTTCATGGTGCTCTGGCTGGGCGTGATCCTGCTGCGCGCGGCGAACGCCCGCATCTTCTTCGCCTGAGGGGCGCCGGAGGAGTGCCGCACCGGCGTTGCGAGGACCGGTTCGAGGGTTGTTCGACGTGTTGGGGTTGCTGATACGCTCGGTTCTCGAGGTACCAGTGTGTTGCTCCTGCCCACCCGCCTGTTCGGTGAGTGCCGGCTCTGACTCTTTGAGGTGAACGATGACCCTGACCCTGGACGAGGTTCGCAAGACGAAGTTCCACATGGCCCGCCGGACCGGTTACGAGGTGTCCGAGGTGGACCTCTTCGTCGACCGGGTCGAGGCATCCTTCGCCCAGCTGACCGAGGAGAACCAGTCCCTCAAGCAGCAGGTCGAGGCGCTCAAGCAGGCCCAGCAGAACGCCCAGAGCCAGCAGCGCAACGAGGACCGCTCCGAGCCCTCCAACGACGACCTGCGTCGTCAGCAGCAGCAACAGCAGCAGCAGCTCGCCGCCCAGCAGCAGAGCCAGCAGCCCGTCGGCGGCAAGGACGGCCAGAAGATCGTAGTCACCACCAGCGCCGAGGCCAGCCCGGCCGTGGTCCGGTTGGTCCAGCTCGCCACCGAGCAGGCGGAGAGCCTGGTCAACGAGGCAGAGGCCGACGCCAAGCGCAAGCTGGACGACGCCAACCAGAAGGCGCACCAGCTCACCACCGACGCCCGCACGCGGGCCGAGCGGGTCGAGTCCGAGGCCCGGGTGAACGCCGAGAAGATGACCAACGAGGCGCAGGCCAGGGCCGCCGACCTGGATCGCCAGGTGGGCAGCCGGCGTACCGAGCTGCTCGCCGGCCTGGAGACCGAGCGCACCCAGCTGCAGCAGTCGGTCGCCCAGCTGCGCACCTTCGAGCAGCGTTACCGGCAGAACTTCACCGCCCAGCTGCGCCAGCAGATCCAGGCGATCGAGTCCGGCAACGTGGAGCCCGAGGACAAGCCGGCTGGCCTGGACCAGCCGCAGGGGCAGGCCCGCCGCGGGCACGTCGAGGACTCCCGGCCGCAGCAGCAGTCCCCGCAGGGTCAGGCCCAGCACGCCCACGCCCAGCAGGGACAGCACCAGCAGGGACAGCACCAGCAGGGACAGCACCAGCAGGGACAGCACCAGCAGGGACAGCACCAGCAGGGACAGCACCAGCAGGGACAGGGACTCAGCCAGCAGAGCCAGGGCCAGCAGGGTCAGCAGGGTCAGGGTCAGCAGTCCTCCAGCACCCCCCGACTGGACGCCCTCCTCGGCGACAACGGGCAGCAGCGCAACAGCTGATCTCAACGCCACAACACATTCGTGAAGGGGCCCCGCGACGCGGGGCCCCTTCGTGTACTCTTCACCGGACACTGAGCCCCCGACCGTTCCAAGGAGCCATCGATGCCCACTGCCAAGAAGGCCGCAGCAGCCGGTACGACGACGGCCAAGAAGACCAGTGGCGCGGCCAACGGACAGGGGACCACCAAGAAGAAGAGCACCGCCAGATCGAGCACCGCCAAGAGCGCCGAGCAGCCCACCGAGAAGGCCGCGGCGACGCAGGCGCCCGCCGCGGAGAAGACCCCGGCCAAGAAGGCGCCCGCCGCCAGGAAGGCACCGGCCAGGAAGGCCGCGGCACCCGCCGCCCCCGCACCGGCGGAGGACACCCCGCGCAAGGTGGCCAGCAAGCCCTCGGAGTTCCCGGTACGCCCCGGCGAGGACAAGTGGACCAAGGCCGAGCTCGATGAGGTGCGCCAGGATCTGGCCAACGAGATCGTCAAGCACCGCCGGGCGATCGAACAGGCCGAGGCCGAGTTGCGCGCCCTGCTCTCCGACGGCGCCGACGGCGCGGGCCGGGACGCCGCCGACATCGGATCGGCCAACTTCGAACGCGACCAGGAGATGTCCCTGGCGGCCAGCGCCCGGGAGATGCTGAACCAGTCCGAGCAGGCGCTGCGACTGATCGACCAGGGACTCTACGGCCGCTGCGAGAGCTGCGGTGACGCGATCGGCAAGGGGCGACTGCAGGTCTATCCGCGAGCGACCATGTGCGTGGCGTGCAAGCAGCGCCACGAGCGGCGATGACCCCTGAACCCGTTTCCCGGCGGTCGGTGCGGATCCTCTTCACCGCCGTCGCGCTGGGCGGACTGACCCTGGACGTGCTGACCAAGGTGCTGGCGGTCCGCACCCTGCAACCGGGGGAGCCGGTCCCGCTGCTCGGTCAGGTGCTGCAGCTCTATCTGATCCGCAACCCCGGTGCCGCCTTCTCGATCGGCGAGGGGTTCACCTGGATCTTCACCTGCCTGGCCGTACTGGTCCTGGCGGGGTTGCTCCGCTTCGTCGTCCCGGCGGTACGCCACCGCGGCTGGGCCGTCGGGCTGGGCCTGGTGGTGGCCGGCATCACCGGCAACCTGATCGACCGGCTGGTCCGCCCGCCCGGCTTCGCCCGGGGGCACGTGGTGGACTTCCTGATGCTGCCGTACTGGCCGGTGTTCAACGTCGCCGACATGTGCGTGGTCGGCGGCGCCATCTTGGTGCTGCTGATCTGGGTGGTCCGCGGGGTCGGCCACGACGGCACCGTCGAGCAGCGGGGCACCCGGAAGTCGCCGATCGGGGGCGAGGACGCGGCCCGGGAACCTCGGCCGTGAGCGGCCAGAACCGGGTGCTGCTGGTGCCCGACGGGCTGGAGGGTGAGCGCGTCGACGCCGCCGCGGCGCGGATGCTGGGTCTGTCCCGGAGCCGGGTGGCAGAGTTGGCCGCCGACGGGCAGGTACGCCTGGACGGCGTACCTGTCTCGAAATCCGACCGGGTGCACGCGGGCGCGATGCTCGAGGTCGAGTTGCCGGACGCGAACCCCGGCGTACCCGTCACCCCGCAGATGGTGGCCGGGGTGCGGATCGTGCACGACGACGCCGACATCGTGGTGGTGGACAAACCGGTCGGGGTCGCGGCACACCCCTCCCTGGGCTGGCACGGCCCCTCGGTCACCGAACATTTGGCCGGGGCGGGTTTCCGGATCTCCACCTCCGGCGCCCCGGAACGCCAGGGGGTGGTCCAGCGCCTCGACGTGGGCACCTCCGGGCTGATGGTGCTGGCCAAGAGCGAGCAGGCGTACACGGTGCTCAAGCAGGCCTTCCGCGACCGCACGGTCGACAAGACCTATCACGCCGTGGTGCAGGGGCACCCGGACCCGTTCGACGGGACGATCGAGGCGCCGATCGGCCGCCATCCCGGGGCGGACTGGAAGATGGCGATCACCGCCGGTGGGCGCCACTCGGTGACCCACTACAAGACCCTCGAGGCGATGGTCGGGGCAACCCTGCTGGAGATCCACCTGGAGACCGGACGGACCCACCAGATCAGGGTCCACATGGCCGCGATCAAGCACCCCTGCGTCGGCGACCCCACCTACGGCGGGGATCCACGGCTGGCGGCCCGGCTCGGGTTGCAGCGGCAATGGCTGCACGCGGTACGCCTGGGCTTCACCCATCCCGGCACGGGGGAGTACGCCGAGTTCTCCTCGGCGTATCCCGACGACCTGGCCGAGGCGCTGCACCTGCTCCGCGCGAGCTGAGCCCCCCGCGCCGCTGACCGAAAGGTCAACATTGCTAGGGTCGGGTCTGTGCGGAGAGCAAAGATCGTGTGCACGCTGGGCCCGTCCACCGCGGGCGTCGAGCGACTGACCGAGCTGGTCCAGGCCGGCATGAACGTGGCCCGCTTCAACATGAGCCACGGCGACCATTCCGACCACGCGCGGACGTTGGCCGACCTGCGGCGAGCGGCGCAGAATGTGGGCCGCCCGGTCGGGCTGCTGGCCGACCTGCAGGGGCCGAAGATCCGACTCGGCCGGTTCGCCGAGGGCAAGGTCACCCTGGGCTACGGCGACCGGTTCACCATCACCACCGAGGACGTCGAGGGCGACGCGGCGCGCTGCTCGACCACCTTCAAGGGGCTGCCCGACGACGTCAACCCCGGCGACACGATCCTGATCGACGACGGTCGGATCCAGCTGCGGGCCGAGTCGGTGAACGACACCGAGGTGGTCACCCGCGTGACCACCGGCGGCGCGGTGAGCAACAACAAGGGGATCAACCTGCCGGGGGTGGCGGTCAACGTGCCGGCGCTGACCGACAAGGACGTCGCCGACCTGCGCTGGGCCCTGCGCAACGGCTTCGACATGGTCGCGCTGTCGTTCGTCCGTTCCGCCGACGACGTGCAACTGGTGCACCAGGTGATGCGCGAGGAGGGCCGCCGGGTCCCGGTCATCGCCAAGATCGAGAAGCCGCAGGCCGTCGCGGCGATCGACGAGATCGCGCACGCCTTCGACGCGATCATGGTCGCCCGCGGTGACCTCGGCGTGGAACTGCCCCTGGAGGACGTGCCCTTGGTGCAGAAGCACATCATCACCACCTCCCGAAAGCTGGCCAAGCCGGTGATCGTCGCCACCCAGATGCTGGAGTCGATGATCGACGCCCCCCGACCCACCCGGGCGGAGGCCTCCGACGTGGCCAACGCGGTCCTGGACGGGGCCGACGCGGTGATGCTGTCGGGGGAGACCTCGGTCGGGCACTTCCCGATCGTGGCCGTGCAGACGATGGCCCGGATCGTGGTGAAGACCGAGTCCACCGGGATGGAGCGGATCGCCACCATCGACTGGGATCCGCACACCACAGGCGGGGTGATCTCCAAGGCGGCGATGGAGGTCGGGCAGCGGCTCGGCGCCAAGTTCCTGGTCGCGTTCACCAAGTCCGGGGACACCGCCCGACGGCTGGCCCGGCTCCGCTCGCCGCTGCCGGTGCTGGTGTTCACCCCCGAGGACAAGACCCGGCAGATGCTCACCCTGGTCTGGGGGGTGCAGAGCTTCCACATCCCCGAGGTGGACACCACCGATGAGATGGTGCGCCTGGTCGACAAGGCGCTGGTCGAGTCGGGTCGCGTCGCCTTTGGGGACAAGGTGGTGATCGTGGCCGGTTCACCGGTCGGCATCCCCGGCAAGACGAACGCCCTGCGGGTGCACAAGATCCAGCCGCCGACGGCCGAGATGACCGGTGGGAAGGACGACTGGGACGGGGAGATCTGACCCGGGCGATCTGAGGCGGGCGTACGCCGCCGGATGAGTGAGTACCGAGGAGGGGATTCGAACCCCTAAGGCCGATCAAGGCCAGACGGGTTTGAGCCGTCCGCGTATACCGTTCCGCCACCTCGGCAAGGTGCTGATCCACTCTAGCGGGTCGGTTCCGAAATCTCATCCTGAAACCAGGGGCCGGCGACCCGTCGTGCTTTGCGCAAGCGTCCATCGACAGGGGAGAATCACAAGGTGACCGAGAACAGCTCCGCAGAGAAGTCCACGCCCTCCGGGGCATCCTCCCGCCCCCGGGTCCTGGTGGCCGAGGACGAGGCGTTGATCCGCCTGGACCTGGTCGAGTTGCTCGACGAGCAGGGCTACCAGATCGTCGGCGAGGCCGCCGACGGCGAGGCCGCGGTGGAGATGGCCCGCGAACTCAAACCGGACCTGGTGGTGATGGACGTCAAGATGCCCAAGCAGGACGGCATCACCGCCGCCCAGATCATCGCCGAGGAGCGGATCGCGCCGGTGGTCATGCTGACCGCGTTCAGCCAGCGCGAGCTGGTGGAGCGGGCGCGCGAGGCCGGGGCGATGGCCTACGTGGTGAAGCCGTTCGACGCCTCCGACGTGGTGCCGGCGATCGAGATCGCGATGGCCCGCTATGCCGAGATCCGCGCGGTGGAGGAGGAGGTCTCCGACCTCGAGGAGCGGCTCGCCTCCCGCAAGGCGGTCGACCAGGCCAAGGGGCTGTTGCAGCAGCAGTTCAAGATGAGCGAACCCGAGGCGTTCCGCTGGATCCAGAAGAGCGCCATGGACATGCGCAAGTCGATGCGCGAGGTCGCCGAGGGCGTCATCGACCTGGCCAACAAGAACAAGAAGAAGTAGTCGGTCCGCTCAATACCTCAACCGCGTTCGGACACGATTGCGCATCGGTTTGCGCAACCGTTGTGACAATTTGTCCGAATAGGTAACGACTGCGTATCAACCCCGTCGCGTCCCTCGCCTCAGACCCGTTTATGGGTCCTACTGTTCTCACGTCTCGAAACAGCGCCCGCCAGCGTCGCGGGGCTCAGACCAGGAGGACACACGTGAACCGTCGGATGATGATCGCAGGGGCAACCCTGCTGGCGGCCTCGCTCGCCGTGACCGCGTGCGGGAACCGCGCCGAGACCGGGGGCGGCGGCAACACCGGAGGCGGCGGGGGAGCGAGCAAGACGGTGAAGATCGGCGTGATCGCACCGTTGTCCGGCGACCTCTCCGCACTGGGCCTTGGAATCCGCAACTCCGTCGACCTGGCCATCCAGGAGGCGAACAAGAACGGCACCATTCCCGGTGTGAAGCTCGAGCTGGCCGCCGAGGACGACGAGGCCAAGCCCGACACCGGCAAGAACGCCGCAACCAAGCTGACCAGTGACGAAAAGGTCGTTGCCGCCGTCGGCCCGCTGAACTCCTCGGTCGGCCAGGCCGTGCAGCCGGTCTTCCAGAGCGCGGGCGTGACCCTGATCTCGCCGGCCAACACCAACCCGACCCTGACCAAGGGTGCGGACCTGAAGAGCCCGAAGCGGACCTACGACAACTACTTCCGCACCTGCACCACCGACGCGATCCAGGGTCCGTTCGCGGCCAAGTATCTGCTCGGCGCCGGGATCAAGGAAGTCGCCACCATCCACGACAAGAAGTCCTACGGCCAGGGCCTCGTCTCCGCGTTCACCGAGGCGTTCACCGCCGGTGGTGGCAAGGTCACCGCCGCGGAGACCATCAACCCCGACGACAAGGACTTCTCGGCGGTCATCTCCAAGGTGAAGGCGTCCAACCCGAAGGGTGTCTACTACGGCGGCGAATACCCGCAGGCCGGCCCGCTGTCGCAGCAGATGAAGGGCGCCGGGCTGAACGTGCCGCTGATGGGCGGCGACGGCATCTACGACCCGAAGTACATCTCGCTGGCCGGCCCGAACTCCAACGGTGACCTGTCCACCTCGGTCGGTGCCCCGACCGAGAAGCTCGACTCGGCGAAGAAGTTCATCGACGCCTACAAGGCTGCCGGCTTCAAGGAGCCCTACGGTGCCTACGGTGCCTACTCCTATGACGCCGCGAACGCCATCATCGAGGGCCTGAAGACCTCGATGAAGGACGCCAAGGACGCCAAGTCGGCCCGCAAGGACACCATCGCCGCGGTCGGCAAGGTCGACTTCAACGGCGCCACCGGCAAGGTCGCCTTCGACGAGTTCGGTGACTCCAAGGCCCGCATCCTCACCGTCTACAAGGTCAGCGGCGGCCAGTGGGCCGCTGACAAGACCGAGGACTTCAAGTAGGCCTGATCGGTCAGCAGACCACGCCAGCGAGGGCGGGGAGCGATCCTCTTCGCCCTCGCTTTGGTCGGTCGGCAGCCGGTCGAAAGGAGTAACAAACCTCCATGGACCTGTTCCTGCAACAGCTGATCAACGGGCTCTCGCTCGGTGCGCTGTACGGCCTGATCGCCGTCGGCTACACCGTGGTGTACGGCATCGTGCAGCTGATCAACTTCGCCCACGGCGAGATCTTCATGATCGGATCGTTCGGCGCCCTGGCCACCTGGACCGCGTTGGGTTCACCCACCGAGTGGTCCCTGCCGATGGCCCTGTTCGTGCTGCTGCCGCTGATGATCGTCGGTGGCATCATCGCCGCGGTCGCGGTGGCGCTGCTTACCGAGCGGCTGGCGTACCGACCCCTGCGCAATGCCCCCCGACTCGCGCCACTGATCTCCGCAATCGGAATTTCCGTTGCTCTGCAGGAAATCGTGCGGTTGTTCTATCCGGGGGCGAAGAGTGCGCTGCGGTTCCCCGCGATCGAGGGGATCTCGGGCAAGTCGGTTGACCTGCTCGGCATACGTGTGCAGAACTCGGCCCTGTTCACCCTCGGCGCCCTGGTCGTCTGCACCCTCTTCCTGTGGTGGTTCGTGAACCGGACCAAGATGGGCCGCGCGATGCAGGCCACCTCCCAGGACCCCGACACCGCGCGCCTGATGGGCATCAACGTGGACAAGGTGATCATGGTGGCCTTCGCCGTCGGCGCGGCCCTGGCCGCGGTCGCCGGCATGGCGCACGGTCTGCGCTATAGCAACATCGACTTCCGGATGGGCTTCCTGTCCGGTCTGAAGGCGTTCGCCGCGGCCGTGCTCGGCGGCATCGGCAACATCAACGGTGCCGTCGTCGGTGGCCTGGTGCTGGGCGTGGTGGAGACCTTCGCCACCACCTTTATCCCCGGCACCTTCGGTTCCTCGGCCTGGAAGGACGTCTGGGCCTTCATCATCCTGATCCTGGTGCTGGTGTTCCGGCCCCAGGGGCTGCTCGGAGCAAGGGTGGTGGATCGCGCATGAGTAGCTTGCAGATTTTCAAGCCGGAGCAGCAGGAACGGCTGCAGGGCCCCGGCCGCATCCTCGCCCTGGTGGGCGCGGTGCTGATGATCGTCTCGCCCTATCTGGCCTGGTCCTACGGTGCGGACGCGCTCGACGACATGACCTACTGGGGCGGCCCCTCGCCGCTGCAGATGCTGTTCCTGATCATCTCGGTGCTGCTGCTGGTGGCGCTGGTCGGGCACTTCCTGGTCGGCCGGGTACGCCCGTTGCGCCGGTTCGCCTGGAATCGGGCGGCGAAGGTGGCGGCCACGCTGGGGCTGATCTGGGTCGTGGTCGCGATCGTCGCGATCGCGCTCGAACTCGGCGGCCTGGTCAACCTGGAGCCCGGCGCCTGGGTCGCCCTGGCCGGGGCGCTGATCGCCTTCGTCGGCACCCGGATGCTGCCGTTGGGTGAGGTGTCCACGCTGAAGTCGGTGAGGAGCCCTTCCTGGCTTCAGATCCTGGCGATCGTGGTGCTGCTCGGTGTCGGGCTGGTCGGGGTCGCGTTCGGCCTCAACCAGGACGACGGCGGTTCCTTCATCCTGTTCATCGTGTTCGTGTTCGCGATCGTGCTGTGGATGTTGCGCCTGGGCGTGTCCGGCTGGCTCGGTCGCGCCGCCCGGGAGAACCGCAAGGTGCTGGTGCTGGCCGCGTTCGTGGTCGCCTTCGCGCTGCCGTTCACCCAGGACGGGTCGGACGCCAACATGTCCATCGCCTCCCAGGTGCTGATCTTTGCCGCGACCGCACTCGGACTGAACATCGTGGTCGGTCTGGCCGGACTGCTCGACCTCGGCTACATCGCCTTCCTCGGTGCCGGCGCCTTCACCGCGGCGGTGCTGTCCAAGTCGATGTTCGCGACCTTCTTCGCCTGGAAGCCGCCGTTCATCGTGGTGGTGCTGATCGCGGGCTGCGTGTCCGCGATCCTCGGCCTGATCATCGGCTCGCCGACGCTGCGGGTGTCCGGTGACTATCTGGCCATCGTCACCCTGGCCTTCGGTGAGATCTTCCGGCTCGGCATGCTCAACCTGGACGGCTCCGACGGCCCGGACATCACCCACGGGTCGAACGGCATCCCGAACATCCCGGATCTCGAGGTCGGTGCGTTCAACTTCAAGGAGTCGCACGAGATCCTCGGGGTGGAGATCGGCCGCTTCGCCAACTACTACTGGCTGATGCTGCTGGTGCTCGCGCTGATCATCCTGGTCTTCGCCAACCTGAACCGCTCCCGGATCGGGCGCGGCTGGGTGGCCATCCGCGAGGACGAGAAGGCCGCCGAGGCGATGGGCGTGAACGTGTTCGGGCTCAAGCTGCTGGCCTTCGCCGGTGGCGCCTTCCTGGCCGGTGTGGCCGGCTCGGTGAAGGCGCACGCCGACGTGTCGGTGACCCCCGATCAGTACATGTTCCTGGAGTCGGCCTTCCTGCTGGCGGCCGTCGTGCTGGGCGGCATGGGCACCATCGTCGGCGTACTCGCCGGTGCCACCATGCTGAAGCTGCTGCCGGAGAAGCTGCGGGCGGTGAGCGACTATCGCCTGCTCATCTTCGGTCTGCTGCTGGTGGTGATGATGCGCTTCCGGCCGGAGGGGCTGATCCCCGACAAGCGGCACCAGCTCGAGCTGCACGATGACGAGGAGCTGCCGCCGGCCGCCGAATCGGCCACCCCGGCGAGCGCACCGAAGGAGACCACGGCATGAGCACCGCGACCGAAGCGGCGACGACGACAGGACCGACGGGGGAGACCCTGCTCTCCGCCGAGCAGGTGACCATGAAGTTCGGCGGTCTGACCGCGGTGAACAGTGTCGACCTGCAGGTGCACTCCGGCGAGATCATGGGGCTGATCGGCCCCAACGGGGCCGGCAAGACCACCTTCTTCAACTGCCTCACCGGGCTCTATCAGCCCACCTCCGGGCGGGTCATGTTCAACGGGTCGGTGCTGCCGCCGAAGCCGCGCAAGGTGGTGATGGCCGGGATGGCGCGCACCTTCCAGAACATCCGGCTGTTCCACAACATGACGGCCCTGGAGAACGTGATGGTGGGCACCTATTCGCGGACCCACGCCAACGCGTTCGACGCGATCTTCCGGTTGCCGCGGCACCGCAAGGAGGAACGGCAGGTGCGCGAGAAGGCGCACGAGCTGTTGGAGTTCGTCGGCCTGGGCAAGGTGGCCGACAACCTGTCGCGCAACCTGGCCTACGGCGACCAGCGTCGCCTCGAGATCGCCCGGGCGCTGGCCACCGATCCGAAGCTGCTGCTGCTCGACGAGCCGACCGCGGGCATGAACCCGCAGGAGACCCGGCAGGCCGAGGAGCTGATCTTCAAGATCCGCGACCTCGGGCTGGCGGTGCTGGTGATCGAGCACGACATGCGGTTCATCTTCAACCTGTGTGACCGGGTGTGCTGCCTGGTCCGCGGGGAGGTGCTGGTCGAGGGGACGGCACACGAGGTGCAGTCCGACCCGCGGGTGATCGAGGCCTACATCGGTACGCCGCCGGAGCACCTGGGCGAGCCGGTCGTCACCGACGACCAGCAGGGAGGCAACGATGCTTGAGGTCAAGGACCTGGAGGTCGCCTACGGTCGGGTGAAGGCGGTCAAGGGGATCTCCTTCACCGTCGACCAGGGTCAGATCGTGTCGCTGCTGGGCACCAACGGCGCCGGCAAGACGACCACCCTGCGCACCATCTCGGGCCTGCTCAAGCCGGTCGCCGGCGAGATCTGGTTCGAGGGGCAGCGGATCGACGGCACGCCCGCCCACCAGGTGGTCACCCGCGGCATCGCCCAGTCCCCGGAGGGCAGGCGGTTGTTCCCGCGGATGAGCGTCGAGGACAACCTGATGCTCGGCGCGTTCGCCCGCAAGGACACCAGCAACCTCCGCAAGGACGTGCAGCGGGTCTATGACCTGTTCGAGGTGCTGGGCCAGCGGCGCAGCCAGCCGGCGGGCCTGTTCTCCGGCGGCGAGCAGCAGATGCTGGCCATCGGGCGGGCGATGATGAGCCGGCCGAAGCTGCTGATGCTGGACGAGCCGTCGATGGGTCTCTCACCGATCATGACCCAGACGATCATGAACACCATCAACGAGCTGCAGTCCGAGGGCGTCACCATCCTGCTGGTGGAGCAGAACGCCCAGGCGGCGCTGTCGCTGGCCGACTTCGGCTATGTGCTCGAGGTGGGGCAGATCATGTTCTCCGACACCGGGCGGGCCCTGCTCACCGACGATCGGGTGAAGCGGACCTACCTGGGCGCCGACTGACGTCGGTTCCTGATCACCCGCCACAGCCAGGTCTCCGGGACGGTCTCCCCGGTCGCCGAATATTCCACGGTGTGGTCATAGAACAGCGTCTGGTTCAGTTCGTCCAGGGCGCGTTGCCGGCCGGCGACCAGCAGCACGTCGCCGGCGTGCAGCTCGGTGTCGTCGGCGGGCAGATGGCGCGTCTCGCCGTCGCGGACGAGGGCGATGACCAGGGCCGAGACCGGCACCGAACGGTCGTCCGGGTCGGCCAGCAGTTGGCCGACGGTGAGCGTACGCCCGGCCCCCAGCCAGCGGGCCACGGCCGGCGCCTCCGTGTGGTCCAGGGTGATCTCGGTGCTGGCGGGCGTACGCCTGCCGAACCGCTCGACGAGCAGGGCCATGATCTCCCCGGCCCGGTCATCGCCGCTGTGCAGCACGTGATCGATGAACGACCAGTATGCCGGGGAGATCACCCGGGCGAGCATCTCGCGGGCGACCAGGTCGCTGGGCACGAACAGCGAGTCGGCGTCGAACGCCTTGACCGCGGCGGACTGCAGCACCGAGCGCTGGCGCAGGCTGATGAACAGCTCGGGGTTCTGCAGCCGGGCGTGGGCGGCCAGGGCCAGATTCTCCACATCGCTCTCCGCGCCGGCGACCAGGCCGACCGCTCCGGTCACGTCAGGGTTTCCCTCGGCGACGTCGCACACCTCGACGGTCAACCCCGCGTTCTCCAGGTCGTGGGCCACCTCGGTGGCGAAGCGGGTGTCGCCGATCACCACCCAGCGTCCGTCGCGCATCGGTCGCATCCGCTCCGGCGGTGTGCTGCCTTCGGCGTCCATCAACCAGGTGGCGAGTTGGAAGGTGACCGGGCGCTGCAGCGCCAGCACCAGATAGCTGCCATAGCGGTCCAGCGGGTTGATCACCGCGACCGGGTCGAAATCGAGCATCCGGTTGGCGGTACGCCGATCCTCGGCCCGGGCGAGCACCGGGATCTCGGGGCGCAGCAGGTGCACCGTCATCACCACCGACAGGTTGACCTCGTCGCTGGCCAGCGCCAGCACCCCCTCGCAGCGCGGGTGGCCGAGCCCGGCCAGGCCGAGCAGCGCCGGATTGTCCGCCGCACCGTCGATTCCGGGGACGTCCACCCGGTGCTGATCGACCGCCAGGGCGTCCACGCGGCGCTGGTCGTCGTCGATCACCACGAACCGTCGACCGAGGTCGTCCAGGGTGCGGCAGACCGCCCGTCCGGCCTGTCCATAGCCGGTGACGATCAGGAACGGTTCACCGATGTCGCGGATCTTGCGGCGCAGCCGCTGGACGCTGATCGCCTCCCGGAAGGGGGCGTCCTGGACCAGCGAGAAGAGGGCGCTGATGGCGTACGCCCAGCCGATCACGGTCAGATAGATCGACAGGGTGACCCACATTCGCTGCGCGTAGCTGAACGCGTACGGGATCTCACCGAACCCGATCGTGGTGGCGGTGTAGCTCATCACATAGAACGAGTCGAACAGGGTGAGCCGGTGCGGGTTGCCGTTGTCGTCCATCCCGGGCATCAGGCTGAGACCGGTCACCGAGACGGCGAAGATGGTGACCAGCACGATCAGCGGCAGCCGCATCCGCCGCAGCACAAGGAAAACCGCCTCGCTACCCGGGATCTCGGTGGGCACCCGGACCACGCGGCGGCGCAGCGGGCGCCCCAGGCGTCCGCTCCCTGGACCCGACCCGGGCCGCAGCGTGGAATGGTCCATCAGCGTCGGCGGTAGGAGACGGTCTCGACGACCAGCAGCACCAGGGAGACGAAGTTCGCCAGGCAGGCGCCGATGGCCAGGGACACGGTGCTGGACAGTTCGGCGGTGGTGATGCCGGGGGTGACCTGGTCGGCGTACACCCACACCGCGGCCGCGATGATCAGCTGGATGCTGGCGACCAGTGAGGTGGCCAGGTGCACCGCACCGATCTGGGTCCGGTCACCGAACTTGAGGATGGTGGCGATCACGTTGACCACCACCGCGGCGTACAGCTCGTAGGGGTTGTGCTGGTGCACGTCGGTGAGGTCACCGATCACGTAGCCGAAGTTCAGGGTCGCGGCGAGCAGCACGAAGAAGCCGAAGACCACCTTCTCGAGGTTCACCTCCGCCAGCCTAGCCCCAACTCTCAGCCGGCACAGGCGACGCGCACAGACAACACACAGGTCCGCGGACTGCAATCGGCACATGACCACGAACTGGACCGGACCCCACTACACCCCGCCGACCATGCCCCAGCAGGCCTGGGCGCCCCCGGTTGCCCAGCCTGCCCCGCAGGTGACCCGGAAGCGGCGCGGGGCCGCGCTGCTGGTCCTCCCCGCCGCACTGCTGGCAGCGCTGGCGTCCTCGGGGCTGACGGTTGCCGGGTTGCACGCGACCACCCCGGCCGCCACCGCCGGGTCGACCAGCACGGTGAACACCGTCGTCCAGGGCAGCCCGGCCAACCCGGACTGGTCGCAGACCGTCAAGGTCGCCGCGCCGTCGGTGGTGGCGATCGCGGTGCAGGGGCGTACCGGCAGCGCCGAGGGGTCCGGGGTGCTCTATGACGCCAGCGGCCTGGTGGTGACCAACAACCACGTGGTCAACGGCGTCGGTACCGGCGCCCGGTTGCAGGTGACGCTGGCGAACCAGCAGGTGTACGCCGCCACCCTGGTCGGCGCCGACGCGTCCACCGACCTGGCGGTGATCCGGCTGACCGATCCGCCCGCCGACCTGCAGCCGATCAACTTCGGTGACGTGGGGCAGCTCACCGTCGGACAGCCGGTGATGGCGTTGGGCAATCCGCTGGGCCTGTCGCAGACGGTCACCACCGGCATCATCTCGGCGCTGGATCGTCCGGTGATCACCCAGCAGTCCGGTGGTACCGCCGGGGCGGCGAGCCGGACCGCGGCCGAGCAGTCGGTGACCAACGCCATCCAGACCAACGCGGCGATCAACCCCGGCAACTCCGGTGGCGCGCTGGTCGACGTGAACGGGCGCCTGATCGGGATCACCTCCTCGATCGCGACGCTCGGCTCGGGGCAGGGGGAGTCGGGCAACATCGGGATCGGTTTCGCGATCCCGGCCAACGAGGTGCGCTCGACGGTCGATCAGCTGATCTCCGGGGGCGCGGCCCGGCACGCCTACCTCGGGGTGTCGGCGGTCGACGCCACCGGCAAGGTCGGTCAGGCCACCTTCTCCGGTGCCGGCCTACGCCAGGTGGTGGCCGGTTCACCGGCCGACCAGGCCGGGTTGAAGACCGGGGACGTGGTGCTGGCGATCAACGGTGAGGCGGTGCCCGGTTCGGATGCGTTGATCGCCCAGGTCCGTGACCACAACGTCGGGGAACGGGTGACGCTCAAGGTGGCGCGCGACGGGCAGGCCGTCGAGCTGCCGGTCACCCTGGCCACCGGTCAGTGAGCCGGCGGGTTCCTGACCCGTTGGGCATCCCGGCGTGAGGAAGTGATGCAGCGATGACGATCGACGGCGCACAGACCGCAGTGGATGACGGTCAGGTTCGGGATCTCTCTCGGCTGACCTCCGTGATCGACTGGGCCGCGGGCAAGGGAGCGACCGAGGAACTGCTCGTTGATCGCTTCGGGTGGGAGCGCGTGGGGCGGCGTTCCCTGCGGCTGCCCGCCGGGGTGCTGGCCACGGTCCTCCGAACCGCTGGGACGACTTTCGGAATCACGGTCTGGCACACCTCGTGGAAGGTCGATCACCCCAAGCTGCGGGACCTGAGTTTCCAAGGCGCCGAGCACCTTCGAGACCTGGTGACGGCCCTGCTCGGCAGCGACCCCCAGATCGGTGAGCTGGAGACAGGCCAGGGCCATGTCTGGGATCGGGCCGACGGCTCGCGGGTCTGGTTGAATGACGAGTCGCTGCGGTTCTTGTCGCCGGAGTCCAGCACGCAGCGCTACGGGAACGTCTGAAATCTCAATCGGGGGAGAAGATCTCCTCGATCCGCAGGTTGAACACCGCGGCGATGGTGAAGGCCAGCGGGAGGCTCGGGTCATAGCGTCCCGACTCCAGCGCGTTCACCGTCTGCCGGGAGACGTCCAGCTCGCGGGCCAGGTCGGCCTGGGTCCAGCGCCGCTGCGTGCGGAGCTCCTTGAGCCGGTTCCTCATCGGTGCCGCCAGGCTGTCCAGGCGGTCCCGAGGGCGAACAACACCGCCCACAGCGGGGTGACCCAGGTCCAGTCCAGGGCCGGGGCGCCGACGCTCTGGCAGAACCCGAGGACCATGCTGACCAGGATCGTGCCCGCCACCGAGAACGCCAGCGACAGCAGCAGTTTCCGGGACTGGAACTCGTCGGCCTCGCGGACATAGCGCCACAGCGCCCAGATTCCGATGAGTACGCCGAGGGCGGGCAGGCTCGCCACCAGATAGCGCTGCGGCGTACCCTCCGGCAGACCTCGGGCGAGTGGCAGCATGGTCAGCACCAACACCGAATAGACCACCGCGGCCGCGGCGAAGCGCCAGCCGTAGGCGACACCGGCCCGGCGTCGAGACATCGGAACTTCCTTTCCTCGTGGGGTTCGCGAGCCTAGCCGAGGGCGCCCAGCAGCAGTGGTACGCCGAGCCCGAGCACGTCCAGCAGCCAGTGCGCCACGACCACCGGCCACAGCCGCTTGCGCCAGCGAAAGAGCAGTCCGAGCACGACGCCGCCGAGGAACGTCGCGACGAAGCGGGCCAGTTGCGCGCGGGGATCCCATGCGGTCAGCGCGGAGTGCTGCAGGCCGAAGAACGCGGCACTGATCAGCAGTGCGCCGGCGGCCCCGAACCGGCCCTGCAGGGAGTCCATCGCATAGCCGCGATAGACGAGTTCCTCGGCCAGTGCGATGGTCACCGGCATGATGCTGATCGCCCAGATTCCCAGCCACAGCGGGGGATGGCCGGATCCGGCGGGTGCCGGCGGGGCACCCTGGTAGGCGATCAGGTTGCCGAGGAAGGTGGCCGCGAAGAACGCCACGGCCAGGATGACAAAGCACAGCAGCGCCCAGCCCGTGTCGCGCGCCCGGGCCGCGAGGACGCCGCGGACGCTGCGTCCCTGGCGGTGCAGCAGGGCCCGGACCGCCATCAGGCAGATCAGGTCCACCGCGACGATGGTCACGTTGGACCAGGCGAGCGCCCGGTGGTAGCCGCCGACGAGCGGGGTGAGCAGCAGGTTGCCGGCGAACAGCAGCCCGGTGCGCAGCAGCAGCATCGCGAGGATCACCAGCAGCGGTGCCGAGGGGAGTACGGGACGTTCGGTGTGGGTGGTGGGGGAGTTCACCCCTAGAATGTAAAGCTGGCTTGACAGATGTGTCAAGGTCGCTTTACCTCAAGCGTACCGGGCGCCGAAGTTGGCCAGCACCTGGTGCGGGTGGCTGACGTCGCTGCGGTGTGCCTCGTCGACCAGCCGGTCCAGGTCCTCGGGAGCGAAATAGCCGTGGTGCTGGTAGGCCCCCAGCCGCCCGATCAGCCCGGCGGCGTCCAGCTCGGGGTGGAACTGGGTGGCGTACAGGTTCTGCCGGACGCGGAACATTTGCACCGGGCAGCGCTGCGAGGTGGCCAGCAGCACCGCACCGCGGGGCAGCTCGCGGACCGCCTCCTTGTGCCCGACGAACGCGTCGAAGCTGTCGGGAAGTCCGGCACACAACGGATCCCGGGCACCCTCAGGGGTCAGCTCGATCCGGCTGGTGCCCGGCGGCTCGCCGAAGGTGCGGTCGATCAGCGCGCCCTGGTGGCTGCCCAGGGTGCCGATGCCATAGCAGGCACCCAGGAAGGGAAGATCGCGCTCGACCAGGGCGTCCAGCAACCGGGCCAGCTCGGCCTCCACGCGGCGCTGCACCGCCGACTTCGACCCGACCGGATCGGAGGAGTTGAACGGGCTGCCGCCGGTGATGAAGCCGGCGTAGCGGTCCAGATCTATGGCGGGCATCGGGTCCCGTTCCAGCCGGATCCAGTCCAGCCGGCCGCTGCCGGTCCCGAGAAACCGTTCCACAGCGGTGAATTCGGCGTCAGCTACCTCGTCCTCGGCACGGGTGCCGATGAACAGGAAGGGCCGGCTCACCGGCGTACGCCCGTGTGGTCGACCAGCTGGCAGCTTATCCGCGCGGTGGCGATCCGGTGGTCGTGGTCGTCGGTCAGCACCACCTCATAGGTGGCGACCCGACCGCCCAGGGCCAGGGCGGTGGCCACTCCGGTGATCCAGCCGCTGCGGGCCGCCCGGTGGTGGGTGGCGTTGATGTCCACCCCCAGCGCGATCCGCCCCTTCGGCAGGGCGTGTGCGGTGGCGGCGAGCGACCCCAACGACTCGGCCAGCACGCAGGTGGCGCCCCCGTGCCAATAGCCGACGGGCTGGGTGTTGCCCTCGACCGGCATCCGCCCGACCGTCCGCTCCGGGCTGATCTCGAGCACCTCGAGGCCCAGCTTCTCGTCCAGCGCGCAGCGCATCTGGTGGTACCAGTCGGGCAGGGTCATGGTGGCTCTCCTTCGATCCGGGCCAGCCTACCGGCGGCGTGATGCCGGCGCCGCCACTGCGGTGTCCTCGGGGCGACCGGCATGGTGCGTCGGTCGTTCTCGGTAGTCTCTGGGGTGTGCCTGCTGCGACGACTGGACCCAAGGATGCGCCGACCGAGGCGGAGCGCCCCCCGCGGCTGCTGCTGATCGACGGTCACTCGGTGGCCTATCGCGCGTTCTTCGCGCTGCCGGTGGAGAACTTCGCCACACGCACCGGGCAGCACACCAACGCGGTGTTCGGGTTCACCTCGATGCTGATCAACGTGCTCCGCGACGAGCAGCCGACCCACATCGCGGTTGCGTTCGACGTGTCCCGCAAGACCTTCCGCTCCGAGGTGTACGCCGACTACAAGGCCAACCGGAGCGCTTCCCCGGACGAGTTCAAGGGACAGGTGCAGCTGGTCAAGGAGGTGTTGGACGCGTTGAACATCACCCACGTGGAGGTGGAGGGGTACGAGGCCGACGACATCATCGCCACCCTGGCCACCACCGCCCCCGAGCAGGGCGTGGACGTGCTGATCTGCACCGGTGACCGGGACGCGATGCAGTTGGTCACCGAGCACGTGACCGTGCTCTATCCGCGCAAGGGCGTCTCCGACCTGGCCCGGATGACCCCGGACGCGGTGCAGGAGAAATATCTGGTCGCGCCGGCCCGCTATCCCGAGCTGGCGGCGCTGGTCGGGGAGACCTCCGACAACCTGCCCGGCGTGCCCAAGGTCGGGCCGAAGACCGCCGCCAAGTGGTTGGGCGAGTGGGAGGGGTTGGAGAACCTGCTGGCGCACGCCGACCAGATCAAGGGGGTCGCCGGCAACAACCTGCGCGAGCATCTGGAGCAGGTGCGGATCAACCGCGAGGTCAACGCGCTGAAACGCGACCTGCCGCTGCCGGTCGGGATCGAGGAGCTGGAACGGCGGGCGTGGGACCGCGAGGCCACCCACGAGCTGTTCGACGCGCTGGAGTTCCGGGTGCTGCGGGATCGGCTGCTGGAAACCCTGCCGCCGGAGGAGACCGAGCCTGAGGGCGGCTTCGAGCTGGCCGGCTCGGTGCTGGGGGCCGGTGAGCTGGCCCAGTGGCTGGCCGAGCACACCACCGGCCAGAAGCGCACCGGGGTCGACGTGGTGGGTCAGTGGGCCAGCGGCAGCGGGGACGTGGTCGGGGTGGCGCTGGCCTCCAGTGACGGCGCCGCGGCCTGGGTCGAGGTGGCCGATCTCGGCCCCGACGACGAGCGGGCGCTGGCGGAGTGGCTCGCGGATTCTGAACGACTGAAGGCGATGCACGATGCCAAGGGGCCGCGGCTGGCGATCTGGTCCCGCGGGTGGGAGCTGCGCGGGCTCGACTGCGACACCCAGCTGGCGGCGTACATCCTGCGTCCGGACCAGCGCACCTTCGACCTGGGCGACCTGTCCATCCGGCACCTGAAGCGGGAGCTCCGCGTGGAGGAGACCGGCGCGGTCGACGACGACGCCCAGGAGGCGCTGTTCGACGACCCGGGTGCCGATCAGGCGGCCCAGCAGGCGGCGATGGTACGCGCCCGCGCGGTGATCGACCTGGCCGAGGCGCTGGACGCCGAGCTCGCGGAGCGCCACCAGTCGGACCTGCTGGCGGGGGTGGAGCTGCCGCTGCAGGAAACCCTTGCCTCGATGGAAAGGCTCGGTGTTGCGGTTGACCTGGACCACCTCGAGTCACTCGAGTCGCACTTCGACGCGCAGGTGACCAGCGCCGCCGATCAGGCGTACGCGGTGCTGGGCAAGCAGATCAATCTGGGTTCGCCGAAGCAGCTGCAGGTGGTGCTGTTCGACGAGCTGAAGATGCCGAAGACCCGGCGCACCAAGTCGGGGTGGACCACCGACGCCGACGCGTTGCAGGGTCTGTTCGCCAAGACCGAGCACCCGTTCCTGGCGCACCTGCTGGCCCACCGCGACGCGATCCGGCTGCGGCAGACCGTGGAGGGGTTGCTCAAGTCGGTCGCCGATGACGGGCGGATCCACACCACCTATCTGCAGACCATCGCCGCGACCGGTCGGTTGTCGAGCACCGAGCCCAACCTGCAGAACATCCCGATCCGCACCGAGGAGGGGCGACGGATCCGGGAGGCTTTCGTTGTGGGCAAGGGGTTCGAGACGCTGCTGACGGCGGACTATTCGCAGATCGAGATGCGGATCATGGCGCACGCATCGGCGGACGAGTCGTTGATCGAGGCGTTCCGTTCGGGCAAGGACTTCCACACGGTGACCGCGGCGAAGGTGTTCGACACCCCGGCCGAGGAGGTGACCGTCGAGCAGCGGGCCCGAATCAAGGCGATGAACTACGGCCTGGCCTACGGGTTGAGCGCCTATGGGCTGAGCCAGCAGCTGGGCATCGAGGTGTCCGACGCCAAGGGGCTGATGGAGGAATACTTCGAGGAGTTCGGCGGAGTGCGAGATTATCTTCAGGGGTTGGTGAAGGAGGCCCGGCGCACCGAATACACCGAGACGATCCTGGGCCGGCGACGCTATCTGCCGGACCTGATGAGTTCCAACCGGCAGCGACGTGAGATGGCCGAGCGGATGGCGCTGAACGCGCCCATCCAGGGTTCGGCCGCCGACATCATCAAGGTGGCGATGCTGGACGTGGAATCCCAGTTGCGCAAGGAGGAACTGGCCTCGCGGATGCTGTTGCAGGTGCACGACGAGCTGGTGCTCGAGGTCGCGCCGGGGGAGCGGGAGCGGGTCGAGGAGCTGGTCCGGGACAAGATGGGTCACGCGGTCGAGCTGACGGTTCCGCTGGACGTGTCGGTGGGCACCGGGCGGTCCTGGCACGAGGCGGCGCACTAGCCCGTGGTCAGTTGGCAGGTCCCCCGTCCGGTACGCCGGATCGAGGCGCGCCAGGGGGTGCGGCCCGGTGGGGTCTGGCCGCACACCATTGCGGCGGTCAGAAGTCTGCTCACCGACGGGCTGGAACTGGGGCAGGCCACAGTGCTGGTCGGGGAGAACGGTTCGGGCAAGTCGACCGTCGTGGAGGCGATCGCTGGGGCGTACGGGCTGAACGTGGAGGGTGGCTCGACCGGGCACCAGCACCGAACCAGCGAGACCGAGTCGGCGCTGGCCGGGGAGCTGCACCTGGTGCGGGGTGCAGGGGCGAGTCGCGCGGGATTTTTCCTGCGTGCGGAGACGATGCACGGGCTGTACAGCTATCTGGAGTCGGCCGGCGGGGCGAACTATCACCGGCGCAGCCACGGGGAATCGTTCCTGGACGTGATCGAGGGGCGGTGCTTCGACCGTCTGGGCGCACCGCAGCCCGGGTTGTACCTGTTCGACGAGGTGGAGTCGGCGCTGTCGTTCGGGTCGTCGCTGCGGGTGCTGGCGACGCTGATCGACCTGTTGGCCGAGCCGGGCGTGCAGTTGGTGCTGGCGACGCATTCGCCGGTGCTGGCGGCCTTGCCGGGGGCGACGCTGCTGGAGCTGGACGGTGACGGCTGGCACGAGGCCGAGTGGGGTGATCTGGAGCTGGTGGTCGGGGAGCGGAACTTTCTGGGTGACCCGCAGCGGTTCCTGCGGCACCTCTAGTCCAGTTGGTGTCGTGGGTCAGTCGTTGAGCGCGCCGGCGACCAGGCACGCGCCGGAGGCGAGCAGCAGGGCGACGCGGACGTGGTTCATCCGAGTCCAGTCGCGCGCATAGCTGAGCCAGTAGTCCTTTGCGGCGGCGGAGCCGGCGGTCAGGGTGGCCAACTGGTTGTTGCAGGGCACGTGGTAGGCCGCCGTGACGGTGAAGGCGGCGACGGCCAGACCCGCGCCGAGGATGAGCAGGGGACGGTTGCCCTTTGCCCGGTCGATGGCGGCGAGCACGCCGACCAGTGCGCCCCCGGCTGCGGAGCCCAGCAGCGGCAGCATCAGCAGGCTGCGCGGGGCACGCTTGTTGATCGCCTGCAGGCTTCGACAGGCTCAGCCAGCGTGGGGGATCTAGGGTGGCTGCATGAGCACACCCGCGGAGATGCTGGAACTGGCGCTGGACGAGTTCACCGAGGTGCTGGCCCACACCACGGATCCGAACGCGATCACCCCGTGCGACAACTGGCGGGCCATCGACGTTGCCGGCCATGTGGTGGGCACGATGGGCAAGGTGCTGGCCCTGCTCGGTGACGGCGACGTCGCGAGCGCGCCCGCGGACCCGGCCAACGCCGGACTCACCCCGCTCACCATGATGGCGCGCTGGGGGCAGCGAGCCAGCGAGGTGCACGACGCACTGGCCGAGGCCGACCTGACGACCCAGCGTCAGACCGCCTATGGCCGGGGGCCGGTCGGGCGCCAGCTCGCCGTACCCGCCTGCGACCTGGCGGTGCACGCCTGGGACGTGGCCGCATCCCAGGGCGTACGCCTCGAACTCCCCGAGGAACTGCGGGATTTCCTGCACAGCACGGTTTCCCGGATCCCGCCGGAGCGGATGCGATCCCCGGGGATGTTCGGCCCCGAGACCGAGCCGCCCGCCGACGCCAACGAAACCGAACGGATCATGGCCTACCTGGGCCGTCGAGTACCGCGCTGAGCAAGGCCCCCGGTGTTGAACGATCCGACCCCTGGTGTCTAGTTGAGTCATGACCGAAACAGTTGCAGACCAGGTAGTTGCCCAACTTCGCGCTGCCGGCGTACGCCGCATCTATGGCATCGTGGGGGACAGTCTGAACCCCGTCGTCGATGCGGTACGCCGCACCGGCGGCTCCGCGAAGGGCGGCATCGACTGGATCCACGTCCGGCACGAGGAGTCCGCCGCCTTCGCCGCGGGTGCGGAGGCCCAGCTGACCGGAGAGCTCGCCGCCTGCGCAGGTTCCTGTGGTCCGGGCAACCTGCACCTGATCAACGGCCTCTATGACGCGAACCGGTCCGGAGCGCCCGTGATCGCCATTGCCAGCCACATCCCGACCGCGCAGATCGGTGAGTCCTATTTCCAGGAGACCCACCCCGACCGGATCTTCAACGAGTGCTCGGTCTATTCCGAACTGATCTCCACGCCGACCCAGTCACCCCGGGTCGTCAACTCGGCCATCCGGCACGCCGTCGCGGAACCCGGAGTCGCCGTGGTCACCCTGCCCGGTGACATTGCCGACGAACCGGTGGCGGCCGGGGCGCCTCGCTATGTTTCTGTGCGCACAGGGATCCTCACCCCACCCGTCGAGGTGGTCCAGCAGCTCGCCGACGCGATCAACGCTGTCGACCGGGTGGCTCTCTTCGTCGGGGCCGGCATCACCGGTGAACACGACGCGGTTGTCGCGTTGGCCGAGTTGATCGGTGCGCCGATCGGGCATTCCCTGCGTGGCAAGGAGCACATCCAGTTCGACAACCCGTTCGACGTCGGGATGACCGGTCTGCTCGGCTATGGCGCGGCGGCGGCAGGAATGGAGGACGCCCAGCTGCTGCTGATGCTCGGCACCGACTTCCCCTATGACCAGTTCCTGCCCGAGGTCACCACGGCGCAGGTTGACCGGGACGCCAGCGTGATCGGCCGGCGTACCTCGGTGGACCTGCCCGTGCACGGAGACGTCGGCGCCACCCTGCGGGCGCTGTTGCCGCTGGTGCAGCGAAAGAAGAGCCGTCGGTTCCTGGACAAGACGCTGAAGCGACACGACGAACTGATGAACAAGGCGGTCGGCGCCTACACCCGCAAGGTGGAGAAGCTCAAGCCGATCCACCCCGAATACGCCGCCTCGGTCCTGGATCAGGTGGCGGCCGATGATGCGGTGTTCGCCGCCGACACCGGGATGTGCAACGTATGGAGCGCGCGTTACATCAACCCGCTCGGTTCGCGGCGGCTGCTGGGATCCTTCCTGCACGGGTCGATGGCGAACGCCCTGCCGCAGGCGATCGGTGCCCAGCTCGCCGACCGGGGCCGCCAGGTGATCTCGATGTCCGGTGACGGCGGATTGTCCATGCTGCTCGGGGAAATGCTCACCGTCGCGATGTATGACCTCCCCCTCAACGTGGTGGTATTCAACAACTCCACCCTGGGCATGGTCAAGCTCGAGATGTTGGTCGACAAGCTGCCCGACTTCGGCGTCGACGTCCCCGCGGTGGACTATGCCGGGATCGCCCGGGCGATGGGCTGGCACTCGATCCGGGTGGACGACCCGAAGAAGTTGGAGGCCGCCTTCAGGCAGGCGTTGGCGCACCCGGGACCGGCACTGGTCGACGTGATCACCGATCCCATGGCGTTGTCCCTGCCGCCGAAGATCACCTCGGCGCAGATCTTCGGGTTCGCCACCGCGATGAGTCGGATCGTGCTCAACGGCGGCGCGGGCGAGGCTGTGTCGATGGCGCGCTCCAACCTGCGCAACCTGCCCCGCTGAACGAAACGGGCGCGCTCACCGCTGGTCGAGATTGATCAGCGGCGCCGACATCAACCCCCGCTGTTCCATGTAGTCGCGATAACCGGTCAGGTGCCTGGTCATCGCCCGCCGGGCTCCGGGAGCATCGCCCGCGAGGATCCGCTCACTGATTCGGATGTGGGCGGCGGAGGTCGCCTCCAGGTCGGCCTCGGAGATCAGCCGGGGACGGAAGTGTTCGGTGAACGGTCGGCGCAGGGATTCCAACGACACCGCAAGAACCGAGTTGCCGCTCGCCTCCGCGACCGCGAGATGCAGGTCGGGCACGTAGGCCAGGTCGACTCCTGCCGCGGCGGCGTGGACGGCGAACACCTCCCGCTGCTCAGCGGTCGCGTGCCGGGCCGCCAGTTCCGCGGCGGTCGGCTCCAGCAGCAGCCGGAACTCCACCCACTCGGCGATCGTGGTGGATCGCGTCGCGAACAGCAGCGAGATAACGTCGCTGACCTGACCCAGCTCGGGGTGACGGACGAAGACGCCACCGGTCACTCCGCGGCGCACCTCGACCAGGCCGTCGCGCTCGAGCAGCCGCAACGCCTCGCGGACGGCGACCCGGCCCACGCCCAGCTCCGCGGCCAGCTCGACCTCGGAGGGCAACCGGTGCCCGACCGGCAGCCGCTGCCGCAGGATCCGGTCACGGATCGCGGTGACCACCACATCGGAGGCTTTGGGCAGGCGGGACATGATCACCCAGCTTCCCTGATCACCGCCAGCGCGTCCACCGCAACCACCGATCCGTCCGCGCGGACCAGCAGCGGATTCACCTCCAGGGCGGCAAGATCGGTGCCGGCGGCCAGGTCGGCGAAGCGGCGCAACACCTGCGCCAGCGCCGCCCGGTCGACCGGCGTACGCCCCTGCGGGCCGTCGAGCAGCGCGCTCAGCGCCAGCGAATCCATCATCGAGTGGGCGTCGGCCTCCGACAGCGGCGGCACCCGCACCTGAGCGTCGGCCGTCACCTCGGTCAGCACACCGCCGATACCGAGCAGCACCACCGGCCCGAACACCGGATCCCGTTTCATGCCGAGGATCAGCTCGGTGTCGGAGAGCACCATTTCCTGCACCAACAGGCGCCGGTCGGCCACGTCCGACGGCGCACGGTCCAGCACCTGGCCGGCCGCCTCGCGAACCGCCGCCGCATCAGGCAGCCCGACCCGAACCAGTCCCAGCTCGGACTTGTGGCCCACCTCGGCGGAGAGAAACTTCACCACCACGGGAAATCCGAGCTCCTCGGCGGCTGTGATCGCTTCATCGACCGTGTGCACGGCTCGCTCCCGCGCAGTGGGGATCCCCGCGTCGGCCAGCAGCTGCTTGGCCGCCACCTCGTCCAGCTGGACCGGCGCGGCCCCCGGGGCGTCCGCGGGGGTACGCCGGGCCCCGGGCAGCGCGGGTAGTCGGTGCCACTCGGCCAGGGCGGCGATCGCCCGGACCGCCCGAACCGGCTCGGTGAAGGCGGGGAGTCCAGCCTCTGCGAGGATTCCGGGAACCCGGCCGGTGCCGCCCACCCAGACCGTGACCACCGGCTTGTCAGTCCGCCGGGCGGCGTCGGCGATCATCGCGCAGGCCTCGTCCTCCTCGGTCTGCATGTTGCCGAGCACGACCAGGACGGCGTCGGTGTCGGGGTGGGAGATCGCGACGTCGAGCGACCTGGCCAGCAACGTGGTGTCACCGAGCAGGGCGCCGGTCACGTCGATTGGGTTGCCGGTGGAGGCGAACGACGGCAGCACCGCCGCCATCCGCTCCCGCCAGTCGGCGGACCATCCGGGCACCCGCAGGCCGTGTTCCTCGGCCGCGTCGGTGACCAGCACCCCGGCACCGCCGGAGAGGGTGACCACCGACAGTCGGCGCCCGCGCAGCGCGGGAGCGAAACAGAAGATGCGGCCCAGGTCGAGCAACTCGTCGAGATCGTGGGCGCGGATCGCCCTGTGCTGGGAGAGAAACCCGTCGACCACCTCGTCGGCGCCGGCCAGTGCACCGGTGTGCGAGGCGGCCGCGGCGGCCCCGGCCGCGCTGCGACCGACCTTCATCACCACCACCGGCACCTCGCGCCGCGACGCCTCGTCGAAGGCGGCGGCCAGTGCGGGCGGGTCCTCGATGCCCTCGAGATAGCTGAGCACCACCTCGGTCCCCGGCTGGTCCAGCAGCAGCTCGATCAGCTCCGGGGTGCCGGTGTCGGTCTCGTTGCCGGTGCTGACGAAGGTGCCCAGCCCGAACCCCGCGGCCTGGGCCTGCTGCAGCACGAAGGCGCCCATCGCCCCGCTCTGGGTGACGAAGGCGGCACCGTGGTCCCGCAGCTCGAGATCCGGGTCGTCCACCCCGGACATGAAGGTGAGCGGCATCCGTTTGCAGGCCACGATCACGCCGTTGCAGTTGGGGCCGACCAGGCGTACGCCGGCTGCCCGCGCCGCCTCGGCCAGCTCCCGTTCCAGCTGCGCACCGGCCGCACCCACCTCGCCGAAGCCGGAGGCGTAGACCACGGCCACCGGGATCCCGGCCCCGCCGCACTCGGCGATCGCGGCCGCCACCCACCCGGCGGGGAGGGCGATCACCGCCACGTCCACGGGCCCAGGAAGCTCAGCCACCGAGTTGAAACAGGGATAGCCGTGCACCTCCCGCCGGCTCGGGTCACCCCGAACACTTTGCCGGGGAAACCGTAGCGGCGCAGGTAACGCAGCGTCCGCCCCGACGGCTTGTACGGATTGGCCGAGGCGCCCACGACGGCGATCGCCCGGGCGGTGAGCAGGGGGGCCAGCGAGGCCGGGTCGGTCATTCTCAGCGCCCCGTGTAGGTGCCTGGGCGCTTCTCCAGGAACGCCTGCAGGGCCTCCTGGTGATCGGCGGACTTCATCGACAGGTGTTCGTAGGCCAGCGACAGGTCCATCAACTGGGCCACCTGCAGCTGCATCATCTTGTTGATCGACAGCTTGGTAGCCCGCACGGCGTACGGCGGCAACGCCGCCAACTCACCCGCCAGGGCGGCGACGGTGTCGAGCAGCTCGGCGGCGGGCACGCTCCGCGACACCAGCCCGATCCGCTCGGCCTCCTCGGCCGGCATCAGCCGCCCGGTCATCAGGAACTCCTTGGCCCGCGAGGGACCGATGAGCATCGGCCAGATCGCCGCTCCACCGTCCCCGGCCACCAGCCCGACGTTGACGTGCCGGTCACCGATCCGTGCGGTGTCGGCCAGATAGGTGATGTCGCACATCAGTGCGATGGTCGCGCCGAGACCGACCGCCACCCCGTTCACCGCGGCGATGATCGGTTTTTCCAACCGGGTCAGGATGTCGATCAGGTCGCGACCCACCGAGAGCACCCGGTCCGCGCCACCGAAACTGGTCTCGCCGACCATCCCCTTCACGTCACCGCCGGCGCAGAACGCCTTGTGTCCGGCACCGGTGAGCACGATCGCCCGGGTGTCCGGGTCGACGTCGGCAGCCTGCAGTGCCCCGCGCAGTTTCTCGTGGGTGGCGGGATCCAGCGCGTTCATGCTGTCGGGACGGTTGATGGTGATCCAGGAGACGCCCTCACGGTTCTCCAGCAGGACGGTGTCGCTCATCGGATGCTTCCTTCCAGGTTGCGGCCGGCGCCGGCCAGCCCGAGGTGGTCGATGATGGTGCGGCGGTGCCGCCGGGAGCTGCCGTGGTGCACGGCCAACGCCCAGGCCCGCTTGGCGAAGAAGTGCAGGTCATATTCGGTGGTGTAACCCATCCCGCCGTGGCACTGGATCACCCAGCGCGCGGTGGTCAGGGCGGCCTCGTTGGCGCGCTGCTTGGCCTGGGCCAGGATGAGTCGGCTCCGCGGGTCGCCGGGGCCGCGCGCGGAGAGCAGCCAGGCGGCCTCGTTGACCGCGGGTGCGGCGAAGTCGATCGCAATCCGACAGTCGGCCAGGTGGTGCTTCACCGCCTGGAAAGAACCGATGGGTACGCCGAACTGCTGGCGTTGCGGCACGTAGTCGCAGGCCAACGCCAACATGGCGCGGGAGAGGCCGATCAACTCTGCGGCGGTGCCGACGGTCGCCCGCGCCCTGGCCAGCGGCCCGTCGTCGAGGGCCACGCCGTCGTAGCCGGGGGTGAACTCGGCCAGTGGCCTGGTCCGGTCCACCGAGGCGGTGGGGGAGAACGAACCGGCTGCGGCGTCGTGCCGACGATCGTCGATCACCACCTGCTTGACCAGGTTCGGCCAGGCGGTCAGGGCGCCGTGGCCCGGTCGCGGTTCTCCTGCCCAGGCAGCAGGAGCGGGCTCGCCGTCACCGAGCTCGGGGGCCAGCGCGATCGTCTCGGTGAGCGGGAGCGGCAGGCAGCTGCGACCGAACTCCTCGGCCACGGCGACCAGGCACACCTCGTCCACGCCCAACCCGCCCTCGTCCTCGGCCAGCAGCAGGCCGGTCAGCCCGACCTCGACCACCTGCTGCCACAGGCGCTCGGCAGCGGCGGGGCCGTCCTCACCGTCAAGTCGGCGCAACAGCTCCGGTCCCGCCTGGTCACTCAGCACCTCGCGGGTCAGGCCGGCGAGCTCGCGCTGTTCCTCGGTCAGCTCGAAGTACATCTGGGTTCACTTCCTCGGCAGGCCGAGCACGCGCTCGGCGATGATGTTGCGCTGGATCTCGTTGGTGCCGGCATAGATGGTGCCACCCAGGGAGAACATGAACCCGCGGCTCCAGGAGTTGTCGATGACCGCCGAGGACTCCAGCAGCTCGAGGGCCACCTGGTGCAGCCGCACGTCCATCTCGGACCAGAACACCTTGTTCAGTGAGGATTCCGCGGCCACTTGCGTGCCGTCGGCGATGTGCGTCACCTGGTGCAGCGTGAACTGCTGGTACGCTTGGGCGTCGGACCACACGTCGGCGATCTTCTCGGCCAGCGAGGCGGTGAGCAGCTCCGGGTGTTGCTGGGCGGCGGTGATCAGCCGGTCCGCCGCCTGCAGGAACCGGCCGGGGGAGCGCAGGGTCAGCCCCCGCTCCGAACCGGTGGTCGCCATCGCTACCTGCCAGCCGCGGCCGACCTCGCCGATCACGTCGTCGGAGCCGACGAACACGTCGTCGAGGAACACCTCGGCGAACCCTTCGTCGCCGTCCAGCCGCTCGAAGCCGCGCACCTCCACGCCGTCGGCGTCCAGCGGCAGCATCAGATAGGTCAATCCCTTGTGCCGCTGCGATTCCGGGTCGCTGCGGAAGAGCCCGAACAGGTGGGTGCAGAACGCGCCCCGGGTGCTCCATGTCTTCTGCCCGCTGACCCGGAAACCGCCGTCAACCGGTTCGGCCCGGCTGCGGACACCGGCCAGGTCGCTGCCCGCACCGGGCTCGGACCAACCCTGGGCCCACAGGTCCTTGGCGGCCGCCATCCGCGGCAGGATCCGTTGCTGCTGTTCCGGCGTACCGAACTCGAACAGGGTGGGGGCGAGCAGGAAGATGCCGTTCTGGGTCACCCGTTGCGGGGCCTCGGCGCGGTAGTACTCCTCCTCGAAGATCAGCCACTCCCACAGCGAGGCGTCCCGTCCGCCGAACTCCTCCGGCCAGGAGACCACGGCCCAGCGGGCGTCGAACAGCGTGTGTTCCCAGTCGAGGTGGGCGGTGAAACCCTCCCGGGTGTCACCCGACGGCAGCCCGCGCGGGACGTTGGCGGCGAGCCATTCCCGCGCCTCGGCGCGGAAGGCCTCTTCCTGCTCGTTCCAGGTCAGATCCATGTCACGATCTCCTCCAGCTCACGGCGCGGGGCGGGGGACAGGGTGTCACCCGTGATCGGGGCGACCGGCAGCAGTGCCGCCAGCGTCCATTCCCGCGGAATCTTTGTCAGCGCACGAAATTTGTCCGCGCGGGCAGGCCTGACTGTGGTCGGGCAGCTGCCCAGCCCGTATGCCCGCAATGCCTGCTGCAACGACCACACCGCTGGCAGCACCGATCCCCAGGAGCGGGCGGCCACCGTCCCGGTGGCCTCGGTCGGGGCCGGCTCCGTGGTGCAGGCGAGCACCAGCGCCGGCAGGCTGCCCATCCGGATGGCCAGATCGGTCGAGGCCGCGCGCAACCGCCGGGTGGTCTCGTCGCTCACCGGTGGGCGGTCGGCGTCGAAGGAGGCGCATGCCGCCCGGTAGATCTCACCGAGGGCGGCACGGGTGTCCTTGTCGGTCACCACCACCCAGCGCAGCGGCTGCCGGTCACCGGCGCTGGGTGCCTGGCCGGCCAGCTCCAGGCACTGCCGCAGCACGCCCGGATCGACCGGGCCGTCGGCGTCCAGGCGGCGTCGCACCGCCCGGGTGGTGCTGAGCACCGCCTCGGCACCCGCCAGGTCAGCGGCGGGCAGAGTCGTCGGCACTCGCATCCGCGCCCTCCTTCGGCTTCTCGTTCCCGGCCTCCCCTTCGGTGGCCGCCGGGGCGGTCAGCGTGCGCCGGACCCGGGTGCGCAACACCGTGACGACGACCAGGGTGAGCACCAGCCCACCGAGGATCGCGCCGGAGATCGGACGGGTGACGAAGATGCTCGCGTCCCCCTTGGCGATCAGCATGGACTGGCGGAAGGACTGCTCGAGGAGCGGCCCGAGCACGAACGCGAGCACCAGCGGGCCGGGCTCGAAGCCCGTCTTCTTCATCAGCCAGCCGATGATGCCGAACCCGATCACCACGAACATGTCGAACACGTCATTGTTGATCGAATGGACGCCGGCCACGGGAGCCACTCAACCAAAGCGTAGTAAATATTGCAAGGTTTTGGTTCTGGGTCAGTCGAGCCCGGCGAACTCCTGTCCACCGGCGGCAGCCAGCAGCTCCGCCGCCGCCTCGGCCTGCCTGCGGATGGTTGCTCCGGGTCGTCCCCACCAGCTGCAGGCGATGGTGAGCCGCTCCTTCTTCGACCGTGGCCGCCAGGTGCCCAGCAACTCCCCGTCGCGGGCGATCGCGCCGGGCCGGCCGAGGGTGGGCCACAGTTCCTTGTGCCGGGCCTGGTTTCCGCCGGTGAGCAGGTCCCGGTCCTTGGCGGCCAGGAACAGGTCGAACCCGTTGAGCAGCCTGAGCGCGGGTTCGGCGGCGGGTTCCGCGGCCGCCTGGTAGGCGTCGTCGTCCTCGGGCAGGAGCCACGCCGTCGTGCCGGCCCGATCGACCTCGACGGCATCCTCAGGCCAGACCGCCTTGATCTCGCCGACGGAGGTCTCACAGAAGGCGGCCACCTCCTTCGGGGTGGCCGGCCCGAGCAGGTGCAGGTACGCCCGGGCCACCTGCAGGTGCTTCGGTGCCCGGGTGGCGTCGGCCGCGGGCCCGGGCGTACGCCGCCAGCCGGGGATCCGGCGCAGCACCGGAGGGCTGGTGCCCGGTTGCAGCTCAAGGCCACCGTGCACGGCCGCCAGCCGGAACAGCTGCTCGTGGTAGTGGGTCACCGCGCAGGAGCGGCAGGCCACCTGCAACTCGTCGGGGAGTCGGCCCTGCAGCAGGGTGGACACCTCACCCTTGCTCAGCGGCTTGCCGAGCACCGCTCGCTGTTCAGTGGCGACGGAGGTCAGCGCCTCGATGCAGTCCTCCAGTTTGCGTCCGGCCGTGCCACACCGTTTCCCCGCATCGGCGCCGGAGAAGGGGAGAGCGCGGTCTGCACGTCGCGCACTTCGGTGCGCCGGAAGTAGTGCGGGGCGCCCCGCCACGCCCAGACCTGAACCAACTCCTCGGAGAAGTCGCCGGTCAACCGCCGGGCGTCGGGGACGGACACCCCGCGGTTCACCAGGGCCGTCCGCGCGGCCTCGCCGACCCCTTGCTGGACACCAAGGTCGAGCACCGCCAGCTCGGTCGGGTCGGCGTCGGTCACGTCGAGTTCCTGGATCCGGAAGCGGTGTCGCAGCACCTGCTCGCGCGGGGCCATGATCAGTCCTCGGTCTGTCGGGCCCACAGGTTGACCCCGGACTCGACCGCGTCGCGGTCGATCTGTTCCAGTTCCTGTTCGCTGAGGTCCAGGTTGTGCAGGACATCGAGGCTGTCGTCCAGCTGCGGCACGCTGGAGGCGCCGATCACCAGTGAGGTCATCCGCTGATCACGCAGCGCCCAGGCGAGGGCCAGCTGGGCCAGCGACTGGTCACGCGACCGCGCCAGCTCGTTCAACCGACGCAGGCGATTCACGGTGTCCTCGGTGATCATCGCCTCCGTCAGCGATCCGCCGCGGGCGGCCCGGGATCCCTCCGGAATGCCGTTCAGGTATTTGTCGGTGAGCAGGCCCTGGGCGAGCGCGGTGAACGCGATGCAGCCCATGCCCTGGCGCTCCAGCTCGTCGAGCAGCGAGGGGGTCTCGGCATCCCCTTCGATCCAGCGGTTCAACATGCTGTAGGAGGGTTGGTGGATCAACAGCGGGGTGCCCAGCTCCCGGGCGATCTCCGCGGCCTCCCTGGTCCGTTTCGCCGAATAGGAGGAAATCCCGGCATACAGGGCCTTTCCGCTGCGCACCGCCTGATCGAGGGCCATCATCGTCTGCTCGATCGGGGTGTCCGGGTCGAAGCGGTGGCTGTAGAAGATGTCGACGTAGTCCAGCCCCATCCGGCGCAGCGACTGGTCCAGCGAGGCCAGCACATATTTGCGGGAGCCACCACCCTGACCGTAGGGACCGGGCCACATGTCCCACCCGGCCTTGGTGGAGATGATCAACTCGTCGCGATAGGGCGCCAGATCCTGACGGAGCAGGGTGCCGAAGTTGATCTCCGCCTGACCATAGGGCGGGCCGTAGTTGTTCGCCAGGTCGAAGTGCGTCACGCCGCGGTCAAAGGCGCGGCGGACGATGGCACGCTGGGTCTCCATCGGACGGTCGTCACCGAAGTTCTGCCACAACCCCAACGAGATCAACGGCAGCTTCAGCCCGGACCGGCCGCAGAAGCGATACTGCATGGCGTCGTAGCGGTCGTCGGCCGCTTGATGGCTCATCGCCTCAGGGTAGTTCGGGCTCCCAGCTGAGCAGCAGGTGGGTCCGGCGTTCAGCCGGAGTGCCGGGGCCGACCAGGGCGGCCGTGCTGCGGCTGCTCTCATCGAGGCGAACCAGTCCCACGGTGCTGGGCAGCAGGACCGGTTTGCGGAACCACACCTGGGCGGTGCCGGGATCGGTGGTGCGCGGGCCGATTGCCGCCAGGGTACGCGCGAAGGTCCACATGCCGTGCGCGATGGCGCGCGGGAACCCCATCGCGCGGGCCGTCCACGGGTGCAGGTGGATCGGGTTCACGTCACCGCTGATGGCCGCGTATTGCCGCCCCAGGTCGGCGGGCAGCCGCCACCTCGCCGAGACGGGCCGATCGGGTACGCCTGGAGCCTGCGGTTCCGCCTCACCCGAACCGCCCTCTCCGTTCCCCGCGCCTGTCGAGGGGCCCCGGTGCAGATAGGTGCTGGTGGACTCCCAGACCGTTTCCCCGGCCAGCTCGGCGCGGGCGCGCAGGTCGACGGTGCTGCCCTTCGCGTGTGAGGCGAGGTTTTCCGCCCACACCGTCAGGTCGGGCCGGTCAGCGGCGGTCAGCGGCCGGTGCAGCACCGAGGAGTTCCGCACGTGCACCAGCCCGGGCAGCGGCAGCGGGAAATCCCTGTCCGCCATCAGTTGCGCCTGCAACGGGAATCCGAGCAGGTGCGGGTAGGGGTGCGGCAGCCGGTCGTTGACGGCAGATCCGCAGAGCCGCTGGTAGGCGTACAGGTTGCTGGTGTCCACGCGTGCCGCGGGCAGCCGCAGCACCCGAGTGGGCAGCGAGCCGCTGCCGCCCGGACGGCCGGGCGCGGTGAGCGCACTCCGCAGCAGTTCCCTGCCCAGGTTGGGTCTGCGGACGATCAGCTCGGGCTCGGTGGCCGGGCTCATGCCCCCACCATGTGCTGTCCGCACACCCGGATGGTCTGCCCGGTGATGGACTGGCTGGCCGGCTGGGCGAGGAAGGAGATCACCTCGGCCACATCGACCGGCAACCCGCCCTGCTGCAGCGAGTTGATCCGACGGGCGACCTCGCGGGTGGCGAACGGCATCTTCGCGGTCATCTCGGTCTCGATCAACCCCGGCGCCACCGCGTTCACGGTGATACCGCGTTCGGCGACCTCGTCGGCCAGCGCGTCCACCAGGCCGATGATCGCCGCCTTGGTGGCCGCATAGTTCGTCTGGCCTCGGTTTCCGGCGAACCCGGACTGGGAGGACAGGCAGATCACCCGACCGCCCTCACCCAGACCGTCGGGGCCGAGCAGGGTCTGGCTCATGGTGAGGATCGACTGCAGGTTGACCGCGATCACCGCACCCCACCGGTCGGCGTCGGTGTTCACGAACAGCTTGTCGCGGGTGATCCCGGCGTTGTGCACGACGATGTCCAACCCGCCGTGCCGGCTGCGGCAGTGCTCCAGGATCTTCTGTCCGGCGTCGGGGGCGGTCACGTCGACGGTCAGCGCGCTGCCCTTGGCGGCGTTGACCACCTTGGCCAGCACGTCGCCGGCCGCCGGCACGTCCACCCCGACGACGGTTGCGCCGTCGCGGGCGAGCACCTCGACGATCGCCGCACCGATCCCGCGGGCGGCGCCGGTGACCACGGCAACCTTGCCCTGCAAAGGTTTCTCGGCGCTGGGGTTGGGCAGCGGCGGGTTCTCGTCGATCCGGATCGGCTGGCCGTCGACGAACGCCGAGTGCCCGGAGAGCAGGAACTCCACGGTGTGCGCGACGGCCGGCAGGTTCGGCTCGTCGACACCGAGCGGGCTCGGGGCGAACACCAGGTTGGCGGTGGCGCCGGCGCGCAGCTCCTTGGCGATCGAACGGGTGATCCCGTCCAGGGCACGCTGGGTGGCCACCTCGACCGGGTCGACCAGCAGGTCCGGGTCGGTGCCGATCAGCACCACCCGGGCGTTGCGGGCGAGCCGTTTCACCGCGGGGGCGGCGATCGCGCGGAACGCCTCCAGCGAGCCGGGGTCGCGCAGCGCGGCCAGGTCGAGCACGAGGCCGCCCAGGCGCGGGGCGTCCTCGCCCGCCTCCCCGGGGGCCTCGACTGTGATCCCGTGCGCGGCCAGCATCGCCGTCACCGCGGTGGCGTAACCGCCTTCGGCGTACGCCTGTCCGGCGGGGGAGACCCCCGCGACCAGCACTGGGGAGTCACACAGGGGGGCGTCGGATTTCCAGCGACGCAGGGAAACCGGGTTGGGCAGGCCGAGCTGCTTGACCAGCAGCTTGCCGATCGGGCTGTGGGCGAACTGTGCGTAGTCGTCGCTCATTGGTTGCCTCCTCAGGCCTCGATGATGGCCACGACGCCCTGGCCGCCGGCGGCGCAGACGGAGACCAGGCCGCGGCCCGATCCCCTCTGGTGCAGCAGCTTCGCCAGGCTGGCCACGATCCGACCGCCGGTCGCGGCGAACGGGTGACCGGCGGCCACCGAGGAGCCGTGCACGTTGAGCCGGTCGCGGTCGATCGAGCCGAGCGGGGCGTCCAGGCCGAGCCGGTCGCGGCAGAACTCCGCCGACTCCCACGCCTTCATCGTGGCCAGCGGGGTTGCGGCGAATGCCTCGTGGATCTCATAGAAGTCGAAGTCCTGAAGGGAAAGCCCGTTGCGCTCCAGCAGTCGGGCGGTGGCGTACGCCGGGGCCATCAGCAGACCCTCGGCCCCGCCGACGAAGTCGACCGCGGCGGTCTCGGCGTCCACGAACCAGGCCAGCGGGCGGAGCCGGTGCTGCTCGGCCCACTCCTCGCTGGCCAGCAGTACCGCGGAGGCGCCGTCGGTGAGCGGGGTGGAGTTGCCGGCGGTCATCGTCGCCTCGTCGCCGAGGTCCTTGCCGAAGACGGTCTTCAGTTTGGCCAGCTTCTCCACGGTGGAGTCGGGCCGGTTGTTGTTGTCGCGGTTCAGCCCCAGATAGGGGGTGACCAGATCGTCGAAGAAGCCGGAATCCCAGGCCTGGGCCAGATTCTGGTGGCTGGCGGCGGCCAGCTCGTCCTGCTCGGTGCGGCTGACGTCCCACTCGCGGGTGGTGGTCGCCATGTGCTCACCCATGCTCAGCCCGGTGCGCGCCTCGGCGGCCTGGGGGATCGCGGGGGCGAGGAAGTCCGGCCGGAAGCGGGTCAGCGCCTTGAACCGCTGGGCGGGGGTCTTGGCCCGGTTCAGCTCGAGCAGGATCGCGCGCATCCCTTCGCTGACGGCGATCGGGGCGTCCGAGGCGGTGTCGCTGCCGCCCGCGATGCCGACGTCGATCTGGCCGAGCTTGATCTTGTTGGCGATGTAGTTGGTCGCCTGCAGGCCGGTGGCGCAGGCCTGCTGCAGGTCCACTGCGGGGGTGTGCGGATCCAGCGCCGTGCCGAGCACCGACTCACGGGTCAGGTTGAAGTCGCGGCTGTGCTTCATCACCGCGCCGGCGGCGACCTCGCCGAGGCGCTCCCCGGCCAGGCCGTGGCGGGCGACCAGCCCGTCGAGGGCGGCGGTGAGCAGATCCTGGTTGCTGGCTTTGGCGTACGCCCCGTTGGCGCGGGCGAAGGGGGTGCGGTTGCCGCCGAGGATTGCGGCGCGACGGATGGCGGTCATGGACACTCCTGTGGAGTCGGAGACGCTACGAACAAGGCCAATGTATCCGATACTGGTGGTAGTCGAAACCCCGAGTACCTGATATTTTCGGGACATGGCAGGACCCGACGATGGCGCCCGGCGCGCGGCCGCCCAGACCGTGGTTGACGGTCGTGCGCGGCGCTGGGCCGAGCACAATCTGGCGCGCCGGGCGGAGCTGGTCGAGGCCGCCCTGGCGGCCATCCGCGAGCACGGGCCCGGTGTCGGGATGGACGAGATCGCGGCCCGGGCGCAGACCTCCAAACCCGTGCTGTACCGGCATTTCAGCGATCGGGGTGGTCTTTATCGGGCCGTTGCCGAGCGCGTCGACAACCGGATCGCGCGCCGGCTCGACAAGGCCCTGTCCGGGCCGGGCACCGTACGCCAGGTGCTCGCGGCCGCCGTGGAGGCGTACCTGTCGCTGACCGAGGCCGACCCGCAGGTGTACCGCTTCGTGGTCCGACCGCCCGCCCTTGAGGGCAGCATCGCCGATCGCCAGCTGCGCGGCATCACCGACCGCGCCGCCCAGGTGCTCGCCGACTATCTGCAGCCCCAGCTGGGGCCAGAGCGGGCCCGGGTCTGGGCGGTCGCGCTGGTCGGTGCGCTGCAGGCGTCGGCCGACCGCTGGCTGACCGCTGCCGACCCGATCCCGCGCACCGAGCTGGTCGCCCAGCTCACCGACTTCGCCGCCGACGGCCTTTCCGCACACCTGGACCCGCACACCGAGGAGACCTGATGAGCGGCGAGCACACCGCCAACCCGCAACTGGTGGCCGGCCTGCTGGCGGCCACCGGCGGCCGCTGGGCCGAGATGCGTGACCGGTTCCGCGAGCTGGGCGACCAGGCGCCCGCGCCTCCGCGCACCGAGCTGGGGCCGGAGGCGTACCGGGACTGGACCGACGAGGCGATGCGCTGGGTCGCCGGAACCGGCGTACCGGCGCTCGGATTTCCCGTCCAGATGGGCGGAACCGGCGACTACGGCGCGGCGGTGACCGGCTTCGAGATGCTCGGCCACGGTGACCTGTCGCTGACCGTCAAGGCCGGTGTGCACTGGGGCCTGTTCGGTGGCGCCGTCGCCAACCTGGGCACCGGACGGCACCACCACCTGGGGGCCGCGATCATCGACGCCACGCTGCCCGGTTGTTTCGCGATGACCGAGACCGGACACGGCTCCGATGTGCAGTCGCTGGAGACCACTGCGACCTTCGCCCCCGACACCGACGAGCTGGTGATCCACTCGCCGACCCCGTCGGCGCGCAAGGACTACATCGGCGGCGCGGCCCGGAGCGCCCGGATGGCGGCGGTGTTCGCCCAGCTGGTGGTGGCCGGTGAGTCCGAGGGGGTGCACTGCGTGCTGGTCCCGATCCGCGACGAACAGGGCAACCCGATGCCGGGGGTGACCATCTCCGACTGCGGCGGCAAGGGCGGACTGTCCGGCGTGGACAACGGGCGCATCCTGTTCGACCGGGTGCGGGTGCCGCGCACCAACCTGCTCGGCCGCTATGGCGACATCGACGACCAGGGCCGCTATCACTCGCCGATCGAATCGCGCGGGCGGCGGTTCTTCACGATGCTCGGCACCCTGGTCCGGGGCCGGATCAGCGTCGCGGGCTCGGCCGGCTCGGCCACCCGCTCGGCGCTGGAGATCGCCACCAAATATGCCGAGCAGCGCACCCAGTTCCAGGCCCCGGGCAGCGACACCGAGATCACCCTGCTCGACTATCGCACCCACCAGCGGGCGCTGCTGCCGCGGATCGCGACGGCGTACGCGCTGATGTTCGCACAGAACGACCTGGTGTCGCGGATGCACGACGTGCAGGTGCAGACCGCCGACGGCGAGGTTTCCGAGGCCGATCAGCGTGCGGTGGAGACGATGGCGGCCGGGATCAAGGCGTACGCCACCGCCTTTGCCAACGACACCATCCAGACCTGCCGCGAGGCGTGCGGGGGAGCGGGCTATCTGACCGCGAACCGGCTGGTCACGCTGCGCGCCGATACCGATGTGTTCGCCACCTTCGAGGGCGACAACACGGTGCTGCTGCAGCTGGTGGCGAAGTCGCTGGTGACCAGCCTGCAGCGTTCCTTCGGGGCGATGGACACCCTCGACGTGGTGCGGTTCGGCTCCCGGATGGTCGCCGAGGCGGTGGTGGAGCAGACCTCGATCCGCGGGCTGGTGCAGCGGTTCAAAGATGTCTGGAGCGATCGGCTGCCCTACACCGAGCGGGCCGAGCAGCTGCACCTGTTCGCCGATCGGGAGACCCACCTGCTGGAGGGGCTGGCCCGGCGGCTGCGCCGCGCCACCGCGCCGGGTGCCGATGCGTTCGCGGTGGCCAACGCGGCCCAGGATCACCTGGTCGAGGCCGCGAAGGCGCACGTGGAGCGCAACGTGCTGGAGGCGTTCGTGGCCGGGATCGAGGCGTGCCAGGACGCGGACACGCGGATCCTGCTGGAGCGGGTCTGCGACCTGTACGCCCTGAGCGTGCTGGAGCGGCACCGGGCCTGGTATCTCGAGCACGACCGGCTCACCCCGGAGCGGTCCAAGGCGCTGATCGGCGCGGTCAACGACCTGTGTGCCGAGCTGCGTCCGCACGCCCGCACCCTGGTCGAGGGGTTCGGCATCCCGAACCGGTGGCTGGGCACCGAGATGATGGGCGTCGAGGCGATCTGAGGCTTCGACAGGCTCAGCCGACGTGGCTTCGACAGGCTCAGCCGACGTGGCTTCGACAGGCTCAGCCGACGATCAGGGGGCGAAGCGCCGGTATTCGCCACCCTGCTGCGGGGAGATCTTGATGTTGGTGCCCGACTGCTGGGCCTCCAGCACCTGGTTGTTGCCGAGGTAGACCTGCATCGGCCGCGGAGCCCGCGCCCGGGCGTACGCCTTGGGCGGTGGGGTCGAAGTCGCTGCCGGGCGTACCGCTGCCGCGCAGGTGCGGCGAGTTGGAACGGACCTGGTCGATGTTGACCTGCTCGTTGCCGGCGCAGTTGGTGGCGCTGCCCTGCAGGGCGGTCGCGTGGTCGTCATGGGCGCCGGAGAGCTCGGTCAGGCAGCGACCGACCCAGCCGACCGCGACCGACTACATCGGGTTGCCGAAGCGGCCGATGGTGTCGGAGGTGCCGAGCACGCTCGGATCCTTCACCTCACTCAGGAACTGCTGGGTCTCCTGGCTCAGGGACTGCCCGGTCTGGCCGAGCTTCTGGGCACCGGAGCGATAGCTGTCGACGTGTGCGGAGATGTTCTCGGTCACTGTTGCATCCTTCTGCGCGCCTCGCTGAGAAGTTGCTTCATGCTGGCCAGGTATTCGTCCATGCCGCGCTCGGCGCGGCGGCTCAACTCGGCCAGGTGGGCCTGCAGGGCGGTGAGGTCAGTGTCCTGCTGGTTCTGAAGGGCGGCGATCACCTGCTGGTCGTGCGCGTCCCTCGCCCGGTTGGTGGCCGTGGGGAACAGCTTCGCGATGTCCTCGGGCTCCAGGCCGAGGGCCTCCTCGCGGAGCTCGGCCGAGGCCAACCGGCCGTTGCGCACCGTCACCGAGACCCAGCCGCGATCGCTGCGTCCCTCGCCGGTGGCGGGGACGAACCGGGGTGGGTTCTCCGGGGCTCAGCCGCGGTGGAGAGCAGGTCGGACGACTCGGACAGGGCATCCGCCAGGGGTTGCTCATGCCGCCAAGCCAGTAGGTCATCGGTCCAGAGCGGCCGACGATGCGGAGGGAATCCGGAAGGCTCCGGCATCGTCGGCCGTCCGTGGCGTACGCCTGCTTCAGGGCGAGGCGTACGCCCGGTTCAGGCGGTGGTGGCGCTCGGCTGCTGCAGCCGATCCGTCATCCGGACCTGATCGCCCATGGTGTCGCCGAAGACGCCGTAGGTGGGGTTCTGGCTGTCGTTCGAGGCCCCTCCCTTGCCGCCGGCGAGTTCGCCGATCACCTTGTCGATGGCCCCGTTGATAGCGGTCTTGGCCAGCGACTGGAAGACCGGGATCAGCTTCAGCGAGGCGCCGAAGGTGGATGGTGCCGCGGCGATTGCCTGCAGGGTCTTGATCATCAGCTGCACGAGCTGCACGATCGCATAGATCTTCAGCACCAGGATGGCTCCGGCCGCCACATAGAGCACCCCGCCACCCAGCTTCAGGCCGGTGGCCAGCTTGCCGGAGTTCTTCACCGGCCCCTTCTCGGCGCCGTAGCTCTTCTTGAAGGCGCTCGCGGCGTCACCCTGGTTGGACCGGTCCAGCTGATCGCCGGCCGCCTGTCCGCGGTGGCCGGCGTCCTTGACCGTGCCGCCCATCTCCAGCCACTTCTTGCCGTAGTCGAAGGTCTTCTGCTCGTCCCCTTCGGGCCACTTGATGCCGAGCTGGTTCAGATAGGTGACCAGCGCACCGGGCAGCATCAGACTCATCGGTTCGTCCCTCGGGTCGGTTCGTTGGTGTGGTGGGAGGACTGCAGGCGCTCGGCCGAGAGGGAGTCCCACACGGTCTCGTCGTCATCGTCGGTGGCCAGGTGCTGGTCGTGCGGGCCGTTGCCGGACTGCCCGCGCCGATCCTCGCGCTTGCCGCCGGCCGCGGGCGGCGGCATCATCCCGGGGCCACCCTCGGCCCCCATCACGCCGCCGCCGGGGCGGCCGCCGAACGGGCTGGCCCCGCCCAGGTTTGGATTCAGCATCCCGGAGCGCCCACCGGCGCCGGCGACACCGTGCCCACCGAGCCCGCCCCGACCATCGGCGTCCAGGCCGGGGGAGGAGAGGTCACCGGGGGCGAGACCGGCGGCGCTGGTGCCGTCGCCGGCGCCGACCAGGCCCGGATCGAGGTGCGAATCGCGCCCGCCGGAGCCGACCCCGTCCGGGCCGATGCCGCTGGCGTCGTCGCCGGCCAGCCGGCTCGCGTCTCGGCTCGCGTCTCGGCTCGCGTCGAGGCCGTTCGGGTCAAGGCTGGTGCGGTCGCGTCCGACGTCGGAGGGGTCGACGCCGTCGGGCCAGTCCGCGCCCGGGCGGCGGCCTCCCGGCCAGTCCGGCAACTGGTTGGTCGGGGTGGCCTCGCGCTTCGGCCAGTTCTCCAGGTCGGGGCGACCGGGTACGCCGCTGCCGCCGTTCAGCTCGGGGCTGGTCCAGCCGGTGTTGACGGCGTTGCCGCCAGCCACCTCGCGCTGGTTCAGGTGGCCGCGCTGGGTGGCCTGGGAGCCGTTCAACTGCTCGTTCTGCTCATAGCCGGTGGCACTGCGGTTCAGCGCCTGTCCGTGATCGTCGTAGGCCCCGGCCAGCTCGTTCAGGCAGCGCCCGACCCAGCCGATCGCGACCCGGTACATCGGGTTGCCGTACTTGCCGATCGTGTCACGGGTGCCCAGCACGCTGGGGTCGTTCACCTCGCCCAGGAAGCGCTGCACCTGCTGGCTCAGCTGCTGCCCGGTGTCGGTGACCTCCTTGGACCCGCGCTTGTAGGCGTCGATGTCCGCCCGGGTGATGTTCTCGCTCACTTGTCGGCCTCCCTGCGGGTGTCGGCGAGCAGCGTACGCATGCCCTCCAGGTATTCGTTCATGCCGCGCTCGGCCTCTCGGCTGATCTGCGCGAGCTGGTGACCCAACTGGGCCAGGTCGGTGTGCTGCTGCTGTTGCAACGTCGCGACGAGGGCCGCCTCGTGCTCGGCCAGGGCGCGGTTGGTCGCCTGCTGGATCAGTTCGCCGAGCTGTTCGGGGTCCAGCCCGAAGGCGTCCTCCCGGACCCGGCAGTCGGTCATCCGGCCGTTGGTGACCGTCACCTCCACCCAGTTGCGGTCGCAGTGACCGCTCCCGGTGGTGCGGCCGACGATCGGTGGATTCTGGGGGACCCGGTTCGCCTGGGGGAGCAGATCGGTGACGTCGTCTAATGCACCGATTAGGGGGTTGGTCATGGCACGAGGGTAGGGCGCGGAGCGGGTCATGTGCACCGGTTGGCAGGTGAGGTCTCGGTGAACCGTTGGCGCCGACACCCCGCCGCGGTCCGGGGACGGGGTGGTTGGCATGGTGCATAATCCAGCCACGAGCGGTCGGTCACGGGGTGGCGAGGGCCGCGGATTGACCCTGCATTGCCTCGGTCGATAAGGTGGAGGGGCGCTTCGGCCTGCGTGCTCCTCGGACGGAGCAGGGGTGCGCACCCGGGTCTGGGCGCTGTCCAATCACACATCCATCCATCGGAGCCCTACTACATGACGTCCTCCCTCGAGGCCACCCCGCAGGTCGCTGTCGACGATCTCGGTTCGCCCGAAGCCTTTCTCGAGGCAATCGACAAGACCATCAAGTATTTCAACGACGGCGACATCGTCACCGGAACCGTCGTCAAGGTCGACCGTGACGAGGTTCTGCTCGACATCGGTTACAAGACCGAAGGTGTCATCCCTTCCAAGGAACTCTCCATCAAGCATGATGTGGACCCGTTCGACGTCGTCGAGGTCGGCGACGAGATCGAGGCCCTCGTCCAGCAGAAGGAGGACAAGGAAGGTCGCCTGATCCTGTCCAAGAAGCGCGCCCAGTATGAGCGCGCCTGGGGCACCATCGAGAAGATCAAGGACGAGGACGGCGTGGTGACCGGCAAGGTCATCGAGGTCGTCAAGGGTGGTCTGATCATCGACATCGGTCTGCGCGGCTTCCTGCCCGCGTCGCTGGTGGAGATGCGACGGGTACGCGACCTGCAGCCCTATGTGGGCCAGGAGCTCGAGGCCAAGATCATCGAGCTGGACAAGAACCGCAACAACGTGGTGCTGTCCCGCCGGGCGTGGTTGGAGCAGACCCAGTCCGAGGTGCGGCACAACTTCCTCACCCAGCTGCAGAAGGGCCAGATCCGCAAGGGCGTCGTCTCCTCGATCGTCAACTTCGGTGCGTTCGTGGACCTGGGCGGCGTCGACGGCCTGGTGCACGTCTCCGAGCTGTCCTGGAAGCACATCGACCACCCGTCCGAGGTCGTCGAGGTCGGCCAGGAGGTCACCGTCGAGGTGCTCTCGGTGGAGATGGACCGCGAGCGCGTCTCGCTGTCGCTGAAGGCCACCCAGGAGGATCCGTGGCAGGCCTTCGCCCGACTGCACCAGATCGGGCAGATCGTGCCGGGCAAGGTCACCAAGCTGGTTCCGTTCGGCGCGTTCGTGCGGGTCGAGGAGGGCATCGAGGGCCTGGTGCACGTCTCCGAACTGGCCGAGCGTCACGTCGAGATCCCCGAGCAGGTCGTCACGGTGAACGACGACGTGATGGTCAAGATCATCGACATCGACCTCGAGCGTCGCCGGATCTCGTTGTCGCTGAAGCAGGCCAACGAGGGTGTCGACGTCGCCGCTGACGACTTCGACCCGACCCTCTATGGCATGACCGCGTCCTATGACGACCAGGGCAACTACCTCTACCCCGAGGGCTTCGATCCGGAGACCCAGGAGTGGAAGGAAGGCTACGACGAGCAGCGGATGGCCTGGGAGCAGCAGTACGCCGAGGCCCACGCCCGCTGGGAGGCGCACAAGAAGCAGGTCGAGGAGGCCGAGCAGGCCGACCAGAACGCTGCTGTCGACGCCGGCACCTCCTACAGCTCCGGTGGTTCGGTCGACCGTGGCGAGGCCGAGGTGTCCACCTCGAGCGAGGGTTCGCTGGCCTCCGACGAGGCGCTGCAGGCCCTGCGCGACAAGCTGACCGGCGGCAGCTGATCGGTTGACGGCCCGGGCCCTCGTCGGCCCGGCACCGGTTGAACAGACGCGACGGCCCCGTTCCCGACCGGGAACGGGGCCGTCGCGTTTGTGGTTACACTGCGGCTCATGCTGCGGGTGGCGCTGACCGGTGGAATCGCATCAGGAAAATCGACGGTGGCCGAACGATGGGCCGAGCTGGGGGCGGTGCTGGTCGACGCCGACGTGCTCGCCCGCGACGTGGTGGAGCCGGGTACGCCCGGCCTGGCCGCAGTGGTCGAACGGTTCGGGGAGGGCGTGCGCGCAGCAGGTGGTGCGCTGGATCGCCGGGCGCTGGCCGAGGTCGTGTTCACCGATCCGGGCGCTCGCCGTGAGCTGGAGGGGATCCTGCACCCGCTGATCCGCGAGCGCAGTGCGGAGCTGGAGGCCGCGGCCGATCCGGAGGCGGTGGTCGTGCACGTGATCCCGCTGCTGGTCGAGGGTGGGCGTACCCCCGAGGGGTTCGACGCGATCGTCGTGGTCGACCTGCCCGAGGACCTGCAGCTGGAGCGGGCGATGCGACGCGATGCGGCGAGCGAGGAACAGGTCCGGGGGCGGATCGCCGCACAGGCGGCGCGCAGCGAACGGCTGGCCGTCGCCGACCTGGTGATCGACAACTCCGGGGACCGGCAGGAACTGCTCGCGGAAGCCGATCGGGTGTGGGCGGAACTGTGCCAGCGGCGGGCAGTTACCAAATCTTGATGCCGGCAGCGGCCTTATAAACTACTCAGTTGGGCCGTCGATGGGCGACGCTAGTGCCGGGCCGATCCCGGCCCGCGTACAAGCTCGGGGAAGTCCCCATCGACCAGGAGGTGGCCGTGGAGTGCCCACGCTGCCGGGCCCAACTGCCCGAGGTCGCACACTTCTGCCACCACTGCGGGCAGGACATGCGTACCCCGGATCTGGCCCGCCGGAAGTCTTTCGCCGTCAAGCCCGATGAACCGGTGGCGTCGTTCGCCCTGGTCTCGACGATCATGCCGCGGGGTGCCGGTGAGCGCCCGCAGACCTACCGGCTGGCGCTGACCATCGCGCTGACCGCCGCACTGGTGGCCGCGATCTTCGGCGCCCTGCCGATCGCGGTGCTGATCGCGGCCTTCTCGATCCCGATCGTCTATATCGTCTATCTCTATGACGTGAACCTGTGGGAGGACGAGCCGGTGCCGGTGACCGCCCTGGCGTTCGTGCTGACCGGCCTGCTCGGGGCCGGGCTGCTGATCGGGCTCCGCGCGCTGGGCTGGCTGAGCCCGACCATGCCGCAGCTCGGCGGCGGCCTCGGCGGTGCGTCGGCCACGGGCGGCCCCACCGTGACCGGGTTCCTGGTGGCGGCGCTGCTGATCCCCGTGCTCGGCGAGATCATCCGCCAGATCGGCCCGGTCATCCTGGCCAGCCGGCCAGAGTTCGACGACCTGATGGACGGACTCACCTTCGGCATCATCTCCGGTGTGGCGTACGCCACCGCGGACACCCTGGTCCGGCACTGGTCGAGCCTCACCGGAGGTTTCGTCGGGGTGACCGATCCGGGCACCTGGGCTTCGCTTATCTTCCTGGAAGGGTTCGTCAAGCCGCTGGTGATCGGCACCGCGACCGGTATCGCCTGCGCCGAGTTCTCCGGCCTGGGTGAGGGGTACGACGGGTTCAGCGGGCGGTACGTCCGCGGGCTGCTGGAGGCGATCGGGGCCAACATCGCCTATTCCGGCGGCGTCTATCTGCTCGGTTTCGTGCCCAACCCCACCCTGCGGGTGATGCTGCAGGTCATCTGGGCGCTGCTGATCCTGGCGGTGCTGATCATCCGGGTCCGCAACGTGCTGCACCACGGGCTGATGGAGGCCGCTCTGGAGGCCACCGCCCGCGAGGGCATCGGGGAGCAGCAGGGCGTCGGGGCGCAGGGTGACCTCGACTTCTGCCCCCGCTGCGAGATGCCGCTGATCAGCGGGTCGGCCTTCTGCACGGCCTGCGGGACCGCGGTCCGCACCCGGGCCAAGGCCCACCGTGACCGGACCGCCGTGGCGGCCGGCCACGGGGCGCCTGCGGAGGCCAGCTCGAGCGGCGCGGCCGACGCGGCGTCCCGCGAACAGCAGGACTCACCGGAGCGTGCCCGTGACGCCTTCCATGACGAGGAGGAGGGCCGATGAGCGACTGGAACAACCCCGGCGGACAGGGCCAGGGTCAGGGCTGGGGACAGTCGGGCCCCGGTGGACAACCGGGCCCCGGTGGACAACCGGGCCCAGGTGGACAACCGGGCCCAGGTGGACAACCGGGCCCCGGTGGACAACCGGGCGGGGGCTGGGGCCAGCAGCAGCCGCCGCAGGGCCAGCCCGGTCAGGGAGCATCTGGCGGCTGGGGCCAGCAGCAGCCGCAGGGCCAGCCCCAGGGTTATGGCGCCGGCCCCTCCGGACCGCCGCCCGGCTACGGGGGGCAACAGGGCTACGGTCAGGGCGGCTACGGCGGTCCGGGCGTACCCCCGCCCCAGCCGAAGAAGAAGTCGAACGGGCTGATCATCGGCATCGTCGTCGCCGCGGTCGCGGTGGTGGGGGTGATCGGTCTGCTGTTCATGCTGCTCGGCGGACCGAAGGGCGGTAACGGGCCCGACATCACGCCCACCCCGCCGCCGACGACCTCGCCGACGACCTCGAGCAGTCCGTCCCCGAGTCCCACGACGTCGAGCTCGCCGCGACCGAGCCCCTCGCCGACCACCCAGAAGCCGTCTCCCCAACCCGGAACGGGCGAGGATGTCGGCAACGGGATCCGGTTGACCCTTCCGCCCGGCTGGACGGTGCTCAAGAAGACGAGCAGTGGGCTCCAGCTGAAGGACTCCAAGGGCCGGGTGTTCGTAGTCATCACCGGCCGCACAAGTGACGTCAAGTCCGACATCCAGGAGGTCACGAACGCGCTCACCCAGTCGGGCACGAACGTGAAGAAGGGGCAGGTGGAGACGGTCGACCTGCACCCGGACCTGAACGGCGCCAAGCAGTCGGCGCAGTTCTCCATGGCGGACGGTTCGGGCTCACTCACCCTGGGGGCGACCACCATCATGGGCGCCCGCAAGTCCGACAGCATCGGCTTCGCGGCGACCCTGCTGGGCAAGACCTCCGACTTCGAGGACAAGCAGCTGACCAACGACGCGAGCTCGATGATGAGGTCGCTGGTGGAGTCGCTGGTGGCCTGATCCGCCGGCACCGACCGCGTGCCCCGTCGTCCCTGCCGGGCGGCGGGGCACGGTCGCGTCCGGGTGTCAGTGGGGCCGCGTACGCTTCAGAGCATGCGACCCGTGGAAGATGTGCAGCGCCGGTTGGCGCCGTTCAAGGTGCACGCCGACTTCGAGCCGGCCGGCGACCAGCCGGCCGCGATCGAGGAGCTGCAACGACGGCTCGAGGCCGGCGAGCAGGACGTGGTGCTGCTCGGTGCGACCGGCACCGGCAAGACCGCGACGGTGGCCTGGCTGGCGGAGCGGCTGCAGCGGCCGATGCTGGTGATGCAGCCGAACAAGACGCTGGCCGCCCAGTTCGCCAACGAGCTGCGCCACTTCTTCCCCGACAACGCGGTCGAATACTTCGTCTCCTACTACGACTACTACCAACCCGAGGCCTACGTCCCGCAGACCGACACCTACATCGAGAAGGACTCCTCGCTCAACGAGGAGGTGGAGCGGTTGCGACACCGGGCCACCTATTCGCTGCTCACCCGCCGCGATGTGATCGTGGTGGCGACGGTGTCGGCGATCTACGGCCTGGGTACGCCGACCGAGTGGGTCAACCAGATGATCAAGCTGCGGGTCGGTGAGGAGGTCGACCGGGATTCGCTGCTGCGCCGGCTGGTCGACATCCAGTACGCCCGCAACGACCTGTCCGGGGCACGCGGCACGTTCCGGGTGCGCGGTGACACCCTGGAGGTGTTCCCGATGTACGAGGAGCTGGCCTGGCGGGTCGAGTTCTTCGGCGACGAGATCGAGGCGCTGTCCACCCTGCAGCCGTTGACCGGGGAGGTGGTCAGCGAGGACGACGAGATGTACATCTTCCCGGCCAGCCACTATGCCGCTGGGCCCGACCGGCTGGAGCGGGCGATCAAGGGGATCGAGCTGGAGCTGGAGCACCGGCTGGCCGAGCTGGAGGGGCAGAACAAGCTGCTCGAGGCGCAGCGGCTGCGGATGCGCACCACCTATGACCTGGAGATGATGCGCCAGATCGGGAGCTGCTCGGGGATCGAGAACTATTCCCGGCACATCGACGGGCGGGCACCGGGCAGCCCGCCGAACTGTCTGCTCGACTATTTCCCCGAGGACTTCGTGCTGGTGCTCGACGAGTCGCACGTGTCGGTGCCGCAGATCGGCGGGATGTATGAGGGGGACATGTCGCGCAAGCGGACGCTGGTCGAGCACGGGTTCCGGCTGCCCAGCGCCACCGACAACCGGCCGTTGCGGTTCGAGGAGTTCACCGAGCGGATCGGGCAGTCTGTCTATCTGTCGGCAACCCCTGGGGCGTACGAGCTGGCGCGCAGCGACGGGTTCGTGCAGCAGATCATCCGGCCGACCGGGTTGGTCGACCCCGAGGTGATCGTCAAGCCCACCCAGGGCCAGATCGACGACCTGATGGGGGAGATCCGGCAGCGGACCGAGCGCAACGAGCGGGTGCTGGTGACCACGCTGACCAAGAAGATGGCCGAGGACCTGACCGATTATCTGCTCGAGCACGGCGTACGCACCCGCTATCTGCACTCCGAGGTCGACACGTTGAAGCGGGTCGAGCTGCTCCGCGAGCTGCGGCTGGGGGAATACGACGTGCTGGTCGGGATCAACCTGCTCCGCGAGGGGCTCGACCTGCCCGAGGTGTCGCTGGTGGCGATCCTGGACGCCGACAAGGAGGGGTTTCTGCGCTCGGACCGGTCGCTGATCCAGACCATCGGCCGCGCGGCCCGGAACGTCGCCGGGCAGGTGCACATGTACGCCGACAAGATCACCCCGTCGATGGCGAACGCGATCGAGGAGACCAACCGGCGCCGCGAGATCCAGGTGGCGTACAACACCGAGCACGGGATCGACCCGAAGCCGCTGCGCAAGAAGATCGCCGACATCACCGACATGCTGGCCCGCGAGGATGCCGACACCGCCGAGCTGATGGCCGACTCCCGGCTGAACAACAAGAACCGCGGGCGTACGCCGACCCCGCGTGAGGGCGAGCCGCAGTCGGAACGGGATGTGAAGAACCTGCCGGCCGCCGAGCTGGCCGGGCTGGTCACCGAGCTCACCGACCAGATGCACACCGCCGCCGGCGAGCTGCAGTTCGAGGTCGCGGCCCGGCTGCGCGACGAGATCTCCGAGCTGAAGAAGGAACTGCGGCAGATGGTGGAGGCGACCAGATAGGGAGCGGTGTTTCCGCTGCGACGCGGCCAGCTGTCATACTGAACGCCGGAAGGGGAGTATTCCCGAACGACGGCATCGTCATCACGGTGCGTGCTGCACGCCCCGGTGCCGTCGACCGGTCCGAGGCTGGGCCGGTGGAAGAGACCTTCGGGAACCGTGCTGTACCCGAAACGAGAGGCCCCTGCCCATGGAAGTCCACTCCTATGCCTGGATCATCACCGTTGCGGTGATGATCACGGTGCTGGCCATCGACGTGCTCATCATCGGCCGGCGCCCGCACGAACCGTCGATGAAGGAGTGCGGGATCTTCATCAGCATCTATGTGCTGCTGGCGATCATCTTCGGTTTCGGGGTGTGGGGACTGGCCGGTCCTCGGTACGCCGGGGAGTTCTTCGCCGGCTGGCTGACCGAGTACAGCCTGTCGGTGGACAACCTGTTCGTGTTCATCATCATCATGGCGAAGATGAAGGTGCCGCGGCACCTGCAGCAGTTCGCGCTGATCGTCGGCATCGTGCTGGCGCTCCTCTTCCGCGGCGCGTTCATCGCCGTCGGCGCGGCCGCGATCGACCGGTTCAGCTGGGTGTTCTTCCTGTTCGGCGCCTTCCTCATCTACACCGCGATCAAGCTGGTGATCGAGTATCGGCAGGGTGACGACGACGCCGACGCTGATGAGAACCTGCTGATGCGGCTGGTGAAGAAGACGTTCCCGGCCACCGAGGACTTCCACGGCACCCGGTTGACCAAGCGGGTCGACGGCAAGCGGCTGATCACCCCGATGCTGTTCGTGATCGTGGCGCTGGGGTCCACCGACCTGCTGTTCGCACTCGACTCGATCCCGGCGATCTATGGGCTGACCGAGGAGCCCTATCTGGTGTTCACCGCCAACGTGTTCGCGCTGATGGGGTTGCGTCAGCTGTACTTCCTGATCGGCGGGCTGCTGAAGAAGCTGGTCTATCTGTCGCTCGGGCTGTCGGTGGTGCTGGCGTTCATCGGCGTGAAGCTGGTGCTGCACGCGATGCACGAATACCACCTCGACGAGCGGCTCGGGTTCAACGGCGAGATCCCGATCTGGGTGTCCTTGCTGGTGATCATCGCGACGCTGGCCATCACCACCATCGCCAGCCTGATCAAGTCCAAGCACGACGAGGACACCCAGCGGCACCTGCAGGACCTGCACAACGCCGACGACCTGCGCTGACTGGTTGACTCTCCCATCGTGGGAGGTGCCACGCTGATCCCATGCAGCGGATGAGCATCGGTGATCTGGCGCGGGCCAGCGGCCTGACCGTCAAGCGGCTGAGGCATTACCACGACACCGGGGTGCTGGTCGCCGACTGGACCGATCCGGCGAGCGGCTATCGGTGGTACCAGCCGGACCAGGTGAATGACGCAGTGCTGGTCCGTCGGCTGCGTGACTCGGAAATCCCGCTGGAGCAGGTGGGTGAGATCCTCCGGTCGGGCCAGGGCCGCGAAGAGCTGGTGCTGGCGGCGCTGACACGCGTGCGGGAGGAACTGGACCAGGCGCGGGCGCGGCTGGACGAGGCGGCCGACCTGTTGCGTGAGCCGCCGCCGGTGGCGGTCGCGGTGCGGTTGATCCCCGAGCTGCCCGTGGTGACGGCGTCGGCCGAACTGTCGCACGCCGAGTGCCCGGCCTGGTTCGGGCGTACCTTCCCGCAGTTGTACGCCGCAGCCGGCGGCCTGGGCGCGGGGCCGCCGGGCGCCTGCTATGGCGCCGCGTTCTTCGAGCAGGACCGCGGACCGGTGCTCGCCTTCGTGCCGGTGGCGGCCGAGCGGGCGAGCGCGGTGCTGCCCGCTGGGGCGTACGCCGTCGCGATGCACGACGGCAGCTATGACCACTTCTCGCTCACCTACGCCGCCCTCGGCGCCGCCGTGCACCGGGCGTACACCCCGCGCGCCGGCGCCGACGTCCGCGAGCACTACCTGATCGGGCCCAGCGAGACCCCCGAGCCGCACCGGTGGCGCTCGGAGGTCTGCTGGCCGATCGAACCGTTGCCCCCTGCCTGACCGAATCGTCCAAGGAGGAACCATGCCCAGACTGTCCGCCATCGCCTTCGACTGCCGCGACGTCGCCGCCCAGTCCCAGTTCTGGTCCGCGCTGCTGGACCGCCCGATCGACGAGGGCGCCAGCCCCTATTTCGCCTCGATCGGCGGCCACAACGGGTCCGCCGACGGGCCGGGGATGCTGTTCCTCGGCGTCCATGGGGAGCGGGAGGCCGCCAAGAACCCGGTGCACCTCGACCTGTTCGACCTCGACCTGCCCACGGCCGTCGACCGGGCGGTCGAGCTGGGCGCCGAGCGGGTCGCCGACTTCGACGAATATGGCGTCGAGTGGGTCACCCTCCGCGACCCGGAGGGCAACCTGTTCGACATCGGCCGCCCCAGCAGCAAGCAGGGCTGACCCCGCCACCCCTTGCGTGAGCGGGGAGGGGGCGTGGGCATCAGTAGCCGCGGGCGCGCCAGTCGGGGAGGTGGGGGCGTTCGGTGCCGAGGGTGGTGCAGTCGCCGTGACCGGGGTGCACGGCCGCGTCGTCGGCGTACGCCCCGAAGACGCGCTGCTCGAGATCACCGAGCAGCGACTCGAAGTCCTCGGGGGAGTTGGTCTTGCCGGGGCCGCCGGGGAACAGCGAGTCGCCGGTGAGCAGGTGCACCGGGCCGCCGTTCGGCGGGGTGTACGCGAGGGTGATCGCGCCGGGGGTGTGGCCGACCAGTCCGATCACCGCGAGCTCCTCACCGCCGGGCAGCGCCAACGTGTCGCCGGTCCACACCGTCTCGTTGGTGACCCCGGTCTTCTCCCGGATCGCGTCGGCGTCGGGCCGGCCGCAGATCAACCGAGCCCCGCTGCGCTCGGCCAGCTCGGCCAGCGCCCCGATGTGGTCGGGGTGCCGGTGGGTGGTCACGATCGTGTCGACCGACCGCCCGTCCAGCACCTCTTCGATCCGGTCGGGGTCGGTGGCGGCGTCCACCAGCAGCGTGCCGGCGCGATCGGTGAGCAGATAGATGTTGTTGTCCATCGGGCCGACCGAGAACTTGGTCAGCGTGACGGTGTCCGACAAGGGCAGCTCGAGCGGCGCACCACCGGGTTCGACATGGTTGACAGTCATACCCCGAGCCTACGACCCGTCGTTCAGGGGCGGGGGCTCAGGGGCGACCGGTCGGCAGCGGTTTGCCGGTCAGATCGGTGTAGAACACCTCTGTGCCCACCTTGAACTCCATGACCGGGGTGTTCTCCTGCACCTGGTAGATGGTCACCGTGAACTGGCGCCACCAGTTGTACCGCCGGTCGGTCATCACCTGCTTGATGCTGGCGTGCAGCTGCACCGGGTCCAGGGTCGCCGGGTCCATCGGCACCGCATAGTTCAACCGCGCCGGCGTCTGCCGCGCCATCACCGGTACCGCCGAAGTGAACAACGCGATCCGCGAGACCAGGGTGGCGGGGCAGTGCACAAGATCGCCACAGGTGCCGGGTCGCTCCCAGTCCAACCGGGTGTTCTCGTCATAGCGCAGCGCCAGGTGCCCGATCGGACCCCCCGCGGTGACCGCGCGCAGGTCCGACAGCGCCGTGCCGATCCCCTCGGCGGAGCGCAGGTCCACATCGGTCAGCGGGCGCAGATCGGCGCCCAGCCAGATGTGGCGGGAGTTGTCCAGGCAGACCAGGTGGGTCAACGGCCGCCCGAGCTGCAGGTCGATATCCAGGCGTACCCCGCGCGGCGAACAGCCCTCGTTGATGTCCGAGTCGGTCAGCGCGCGGGCCGGGCCGCTCACGTCCACCTTGTTCGCCGGAATCGGTCGCGCCGCCGGTTCGAGCGGGCCGACGCCCGCGCGCACCGGCTCCTTCGCCCCCTCGCGCAGCGTCCACGTCTCCACCTGCTGCCCGCGGGCCACCTGCACCTGCGCCTCGAAGCTGCTGAGGCGTACCCCCACCACCTGCTTGGAATCGGCCGCGTCGGCGATCTGGCGGACCAGCTGGTTGGCGCGACTGCCCTTCAACGGGGTGTTGTCGGCAGAGCCGGAGCACCCGGACAGCACGCCGGTCGCGGCGATGGCGGCGAGGATGGCACCGGCGGTCAGGGCCCGGATCCGCACGTCGACCTCCAGCCCGCGGGGTGGGAAGGCCCGGCGGCGGGCGCACCGGACGCAGGTAGCGTAAACGCGCCGGCCCCGCTCCGAGCGGCGCCACGCCCCGGTTCCTGTGCAGGGATGAGTCGTCTGCTCGCTCTCGGTGAACTGATTCTCGAATTGTCAGTGGGGCGCCGTAGGCTCGCTGTTTGTGATGGAGAGGCTGATCGTTCGGGGTGCCCGCGAGCACAACCTGCGCAACGTGTCGCTGGATCTGCCGCGTGACTCGCTGATCGTGTTCACCGGCCTGTCCGGCTCCGGCAAGTCCAGCCTGGCGTTCGACACGATCTTCGCCGAGGGCCAACGCCGCTACGTCGAGTCGCTCTCGGCGTACGCCCGGCAGTTCCTCGACCAGGCCGACAAACCCGACGTCGACTTCATCGAGGGGCTCTCCCCCGCGGTGTCCATCGACCAGAAGTCGACCTCGCGGAACCCGCGCTCGACGGTCGGCACGATCACCGAGGTCTACGACTATCTGCGGCTGTTGTACGCCCGCGCGGGCCGCCCGCACTGCCCCGAGTGCGGGGAGCCGATCTCGCGGCAGTCCCCGCAGCAGATCGTCGACCGGCTGATGAGCCTGCCCGAGGGCACCCGCTTCCAGGTGCTCGCCCCGGTGGTCCGCGGCCGCAAGGGCGAATACGTCGACCTGTTCCGCCAGCTCGCCACCGACGGGTTCGCCCGCGCCCGGGTCGACGGCACCGTGCACCAGCTGACCAACCCGCCGACGCTGAACAAGCAGCAGAAGCACAACATCGACGTGGTGGTCGACCGGATCGCGGTCAAGTCCAGCGCCAAGCAGCGCCTCACCGACTCGGTGGAGACCGCGCTGCGGCTGGCCAACGGCGTGGTTGCGATCGACTTCGTCGACCTGGACGCCAAGGACCCCGAGCGCGAGAAGCGCTACTCGGAGAAGATGGCCTGCCCCAACGAGCACGACATCGCCATCGAGGAGCTCGAGCCGCGCCAGTTCTCGTTCAACGCCCCCTGGGGCGCCTGCCCGCAGTGCTCCGGGCTCGGCACCCGGATGGAGGTCGACCCCGAACTGGTCGTCCCCGACGACGACAAGACGATCGACGAGGGGGCGATCGCGCCCTGGGCCAGCGCCCACGTCGCCGACTACTTCGGCAAACTGCTGCGCTCACTCGCCCGGGCCGAGGGGTTCAGCACCGACACCCCGTGGCGCGAGCTGAGCGCCGACGCCCGCCGGATCGTGCTGCACGGGGTCGGCGACCCGCTGCTGGTGAAATACCGCAACCGCTACGGCCGCGAGCGGTCCTATTCGGCGAAATACGAAGGCGTGGTGCCCTACATCAAGCGCCGGCACGCCGAGGCCGAGACCGACACCTCCCGGGACCGGTTCGCCGGCTACATGCGCGAGGTGCCGTGCACCGCCTGCCATGGGGCCCGGCTCAAGCCGAGCTCACTCGCCGTCACCGTCGGCGGCCGCAGCATCGCCGAGGTCGCCGACCTGTCCATCGCCGAGGCGTCCGCCTTCCTCGACGGTCTGGAACTCAACGAGCGCGAGCGGCAGATCGCCGAGCGGGTGCTGAAGGAGATCAACGAGCGGCTCAGGTTCCTGCTCGACGTGGGGCTGGACTACCTGACCCTGTCCCGGCCGGCGGGTTCGCTGTCCGGCGGCGAGGCGCAGCGGATCCGGCTGGCCACCCAGATCGGCGCCGGCCTGGTCGGCGTGCTCTATGTGCTCGACGAGCCGAGCATCGGTTTGCACCAGCGCGACAACCACCGGCTGATCGAGACCCTGGTCCGGCTGCGTGACCTCGGCAACACCCTGATCGTGGTCGAGCACGACGAGGACACCATCCGCACCGCCGACTGGGCCGTCGACATCGGCCCCGGGGCGGGGGAGCACGGCGGTCACGTTGTTGTGTCCGGCCCGGTCGAGGAGTTGCTGTCCAGCAAGGAAAGTCTCACCGGGGCGTACCTGTCCGGACGCCGCAGCATCCCAATGCCGACCCAGCGCCGCCCCGGCAAGGGGCTGGCCATCACGGTGCACGAGGCCAGCGAGAACAACCTGGACGACGTCACCGTGTCGTTCCCGCTGGGCCAGCTGGTGTCGGTGACCGGGGTGTCCGGATCGGGCAAGTCGACCCTGGTCAACCAGATCCTCTACACGGCCCTGGCCAAGCGGATCTACAACGCTCGCGAGGTTCCCGGCCGGCACCGCTCGATCAGCGGGGCCGAGCACATCGACAAGATCATCCACGTCGACCAGTCCCCGATCGGACGTACGCCGCGGTCCAACCCGGCCACCTACACCGGCGTGTTCGACCACATGCGCAAGCTGTTCGCGCAGGCGCCGGAGTCGAAGGTGCGCGGTTATCAGCCGGGCCGGTTCTCGTTCAACGTCAAGGGTGGGCGCTGCGAGGCGTGCACCGGCGACGGCACGATCAAGATCGAGATGAACTTCCTGCCCGACGTCTACGTGCCCTGCGAGGTGTGCAAGGGCGCCCGGTACAACCGGGAGACCCTCGAGGTGCACTACAAGGGGAAGACGATCGCCGAGGTGCTGGACATGCCGATCGAGGAGGCGGCGGACTTCTTCGCCGCGATCCCGGCGATCGCCCGGCACCTGCGCACCCTGAACGACGTCGGCCTGGGTTATGTACGTCTCGGCCAGCCGGCGCCGACGCTGTCCGGTGGCGAGGCGCAGCGGGTGAAGCTGGCCGCCGAGCTGCAGAAGCGGTCCACCGGCCGCACCCTCTATGTGCTGGACGAGCCGACCACCGGCCTGCACTTCGAGGACATCCGCAAGCTGCTCGGGGTGCTCGGCCGGCTGGTGGACGCCGGCAACTCGGTGATCGTGATCGAGCACAACCTGGACGTGATCAAGACCTCCGACTGGATCATCGACATGGGTCCCGAGGGCGGGTCCGGTGGCGGTCGGCTGCTGGTGGAGAAGATGATCGAAGAGCGCGTACGCGAAGGCCGCCGCGGCTCCATCATTGGCGGCTAGGCGGGTCGCGTGGGTCCGGCGTGGGGCTCCTGTCGCTGATACAATCTGAATCAGGGGCAA
>NZ_NMVQ01000003.1 GCF_002250625.1 Enemella dayhoffiae
GACGAAGTCCGAGATCATCCGGTGTCTGAAACGTCTTCTCGCCCGCGAACTCTGGGCCGCGATGCGACCCATCCGCGAAGCCCGGCCATCCCTCCAAATCGCGGCTTGACAGATATAGGAGCATCAACGCCGCCATGGAATCGTTCTTCGCGCTGCTCCAGAAGAACGTCCTGAACCGCCGCTCCTGGACCCTCCGCGACGAACTCCGCATCGCCATCGTGGCCTGGATCGAAAAGACCTACCATCGCCGCCGCGGACAACACTCCCTCGGGCGATTGACACCCATCGAGTACGAAACCACCATGACCACGCCAGCCCCTCAGGCTGCGTGACCCAACCTGTCACCAGAACGTGCAGCAGTCCCAGCGCATAGCCCGAGCGTACCTAGGCGATGCGGTCAAAGCTCACCTTGGGGCGGAATCGGCACTCGCTCGGCAGCCTCGCAGTTTCGGTCGGTCCCGCCACGCATTCTTAACGTCTTTGAGGCCCTCTTGAAAAGGTGTGCAGGCCAACTGAGACGACTCAGTCCGCGACTCCGGCGAACTCTGGTCAGTTCACAGCCACAATCTACCGCCGTTTGCGGTCGGAAACTGGACCGGGGTGCGGCTTGCGGTGCGGCGTACGGATGAAAGACTCGGTGCCATGAGCAAGAAGATCGGGATCACCGAGGTCGTGCTCCGAGACGGGCACCAGTCGCTGATGGCGACCCGGATGGCGACCGACGACATGGTCGGCGCCTGCGCCGACATCGACGCCGCCGGGTTCTGGAGCGTGGAGTGCTGGGGCGGGGCCACCTTCGACGCCTGCATCCGCTTCCTCAACGAGGATCCGTGGCAGCGGCTGCGCACCTTCCGCGAGTTGCTGCCGAACAGTCGGCTGCAGATGCTGCTGCGCGGACAGAACCTGCTCGGCTATCGCCACTATGAGGATCAGGTCGTGGACAAGTTTGTCGAGAAGTCCGCCGAGAACGGGATGGACGTGTTCCGCGTGTTCGACGCGCTCAACGACCCGCGCAACCTGCAGCGGGCGATGGCCGCGGTGAAGAACGTCGGCAAGCACGCCCAAGGCACCATCTGCTACACCGTCTCACCGCTGCACGACGTCGACGGCTATGTACGCCTGGCCGGCCAGCTGCTGGACATGGGCGCGGATTCCCTTGCCCTGAAGGACATGGCGGCGTTGCTGAAGCCGCAGCCGGCATACGACATCGTGAAGGCGATCAAGGACGCCTACGGTGAGGAAACCCAGATCAACGTGCACTGCCACGCCACCACCGGGGTCACCCAGGTGTCGCTGATGAAGGCGATCGAGGCGGGCGCCGACGTGGTCGACACCTCCATCTCGTCGATGTCGATGGGCCCGGGCCACAACCCGACCGAGTCGGTGGTGGAGATGCTGGAGGGCACTGGCTATGTGACCGACATCGACCAGGACCGCCTGGTGAAGATTCGCGACCACTTCGCCGAGGTGCGCCCCCGCTACAAGCAGTTCGAGAGCGCGATCACCACCGCCGACACCGAGATCTTCGCCTCCCAGATCCCCGGCGGGATGATCACCAACATGGAGTCCCAGCTCAAGGCGCAGGGGGCCGGCGACCGGGTCTCGGAGGTGATGGCGGAGGTGCCGCGGGTACGTGCGGACGCCGGCTATCCGCCGCTGGTCACCCCGAGCTCGCAGATCGTCGGCACCCAGGCGGTGTTCAACGTGCTGATGGGCCGCTACCAGGTGCTCACCGGCGAGTTCGCCGACCTGGTGCTCGGCTACTACGGCGCCTGCCCCGGCGAGCGGGACGCCACGGTGGTCGAGAAGGCGAGGACGCAGACTGGCAAGGAACCGATCACCACCCGGCCGGCCGACGAGCTCGAGCCGGAGTGGGACAAACTGGTCGCCGAGGCGGCCGGGCTGGAGGGCGCCGACGGCAGTGAGGAGGACGTGCTCACCAACGCCATGTTCCCCGGCGTCGCCCCCGGCTTCTTCGCCACCCGCGCCGACGGGCCGAAGAACGTCGGCAAGACCCCCGAACAGGTGGCAGCCGACCGGGCCGCCGCGGCGGGGGAGCCCCACGCCGTCCGCGAACCGATCCGCTATCGCGTCAGCGTCGGCGGACGCACCCAGACCGTCTCGGTCGAACCCGCTTGATTCTGAGGTGATTTCAGCAATGACAGAACAACTTCCGTCGATGTCCCAGCGGCTCGAGCAACTGGCCGAGGCGCGCGCCGAGGTCGAGGCCGGCGGCGGGGAGAAGCGGATCGCCAAGCAGCACGAACAGGGCAAGCTGAGCGCCCGCGAGCGGATCGACGCGCTGCTCGACCCCGGCACCTTCGCCGAGACCGGCATGTTCGCCAAGCACCGCACCACCTTCTTCGGCATGGACACCGCGGTCGCTCCCGCGGACGGGGTGGTCACCGGCGCCGGGGCCGTGCTCGGCCGGCCGGTGCACGTCGCCTCGCAGGACTTCACCGTGATGGGCGGCTCGGCCGGGGAAACCCAGTCCAACAAGGTGGTTGCGATGATGAAGGCCTCGCTCACCACCGGCACCCCGTTCGTATTCATCAACGACTCCGGCGGCGCGCGGGTGCAGGAGGGGATCGACTCGCTGTCGGGTTATGGGCGGGTGTTCTTCAACAACGTGCTGCTGTCGGGGGTGGTGCCGCAGGTGTCCATCATCGCCGGACCGTGTGCCGGCGGGGCGGCGTACTCTCCCGCGCTGACCGACTTCATCATCCAGACCCGCCGGGCCAACATGTTCATCACCGGGCCCAACGTGATCTCCCAGGTCACCGGGGAGAAGGTGAGCGCCGAGGAGCTCGGCGGGGCGGACGCGCACATGAGCCGCTCCGGGGTGTCGCACTTCGTCGCCGACGACGACGAGCAGGCGATCCTGATCGCCAAGAAGCTGCTAAGTTTCCTGCCCCAGAACAACACCGAGGACCCGCCGATCGTCGACGCAGACGATGTGGTGGAGCCCAACGACAAGCTGCGCGAGATCGTCCCGGTCGAGGGCCGCAAGGGCTACGACGTGCGTGAGGTGATCGCCGAGATCGTCGACCACGCAGACTTTCTCGAGGTGCAGGCCGGCTATGCGCAGAACCTGGTCGTCGGCTTCGCCCGGATCACCGGGCGTACCGTGGGTGTCGTCGCCAACCAGCCGCAGGTGATGTCGGGGGTGCTCGACATCAACTCCTCCGACAAGGGATCCACCTTCGTCCGCTTCTGCAACGCGTTCAACATCCCGCTGCTGACGCTGGTCGACGTGCCCGGATTCCTGCCCGGGGTAGCCCAGGAGCACGGCGGCATCATCCGCCACGGCGCCAAGATGTTGTACGCCTATTCCGCGGCCACGGTGCCCAAGATCACCGTGGTGCTGCGGAAATCCTACGGTGGGGCCTATCTGGCGATGTGCTCCAAGGATCTCGGTGCCGATCGGGTTTTCGCGTGGCCGACCGCCGAGATCGCGGTGATGGGTGCCGAGGGCGCGGTCAACGTCGTGTTCAAGCGCGAGATCGACGCCGCCGAGGACCCGGCGGTCAAGCGCGCCGAGATGGTGGAGCTCTATCGCGAAACGTTCTCCACCCCGTTCATGGCCGCCTCCCGCGGGCTGGTCGACGACATCATCGACCCCGCCGACACGCGCCGGCAGGTGGCGATGGCGCTGGAGATCCTGGCCGCCAAGCGGGAGACCCGGCCGACCAAGAAGCACGGCCTCGGCCCGAGCTGATCGGAGGATGACGATGGCTGAATCCGAAGCCGAGTTGAAAGAACTGGTACGCCGGCTCTCCGAGCGCCTGGACACCGTCGAGGCCGAGCTCGCCGAGCTGCGCCGCCGCAGCGACGAGGACGTCCCCGAGGACGTGCTGATCGCCATCTCCGCGGCCGTCGCTGCCTATCTGGGGCACCGCGCCAAGGTCAGGGCGGTGCGCTTCCGTCGGACCGGGGTGTGGGCCCAGCAGGGCCGCAGCGCCGTACAGTCCCGGACCGTCCCGCACACCCGCTAGGAGAACGAGATGAAGCTGAAGGTGACCGTCAACGGGACGCCCTACGAGGTCGAGGTCGAGGTGGCCGAGGAGGAGCGTCCGAGTCTGGGCAGCCTCGTCATCGGCGGTGCCCAGGGGACGCCGACCGCGCCGACGTCGGCGTCGGTGCCCGCGGTGTCGGCGAACTCGGTGGTCGCGCCGCTGGCCGGATCGATCGCCCGGATCCTGGTCGAGGAGGGGGACTCGATCGAGTCCGGCCAGGTGCTGGTCGTGCTGGAGGCGATGAAGATGGAGACCGAGATCACCGCCCCCCAGACCGGTACCGTCGCCGCCGTGCACGTCGCCCCCGGAGACCCCGTCCAGGGCGGCCAGGTCCTCATCGACCTCGCCTCCTGACGCTGCACAGCCCACGCTGGCTGAGCCTGTCGAAGCCAGCCCCTACGTTGGCTGAGCCTGTCGAAGCCACCCGCGCCGAAGGAGCCGGAATAGGTGACGAAGCAACTATTCGGAACTTCTCATGGCAGAATTGCGCGGAACGCGCGGGCGGTCCGCGCTGCTGAGGGGGGACATGCGGGCACCGGGGATTGTCGGAGCGATCGCGAGTTGCCTGCTGCTGGTCGGCTGTGGTGGAGGGGCCGCGGGCGCCGCGAACAGCACCCCTGAGCCGGCGCCGAGCGCCCCAGCGAGCCCGTCCGCGGCGCCGAGCAGCGCGGCACCGGCGCCCACCCCCGCGCCGAGCTCGCCGCCCCCGGCGACCGGCCCCTTCGGCCTGGCCGTCAACGTGCCCAACGGCGCCAAGGGCGTACCCGTCGACACCCTGATCACCGTCACCCCGCAGTTCGGCAAGGTCGAGTCGGTCACGGTGAGCACCACCGCGTCCGGCAAGAGCACCGTCCCGAAGATCGGCGGCGACGTGAACGACCAGGGCGCCTGGGTGGCGGCCAGCCGACTCGACCCCTCGGCCAGCTACACCGTGACCGCCTCCGGCGTCGGCAACGACGGTTCGCGCAAGACCGAGAAGGTGCAGTTCAACACCGCGGCGCTGTCCCGGTCGATGGAGGTGTTCCCGACCCTCACCCCGGTGCAGGGTGGTCCCTTCGGCGTGGCACAGCCGGTGGTGATCCAGTTCGATCACCCGGTCGCCAACAAGGCCGAGTTCGAGCGGAACCTCCGCGTCACCTCCATCCCCGCCCAGGAAGGCTCGTGGGGCTGGATCGACGACAAGACCGTGCACTACCGGCCCAAGGACTACTGGCAGCCCGGCACCGAGGTCAACCTCGACGCCAACCTCAACGGGGTGAACGCCGGCAACGGGTTCTATGGCCAGGAGAGCCGCACGCTCAAGCTGAAGATCGGCCGCAAGCAGGTCGGCCGCGTCGACATCTCCGGGCACAAGATCTCCTGGGAGACCGACGGGCAGCCGGCCAAGAGCTATCCGATGTCGGCCGGCAAGGAGGGGTTCACCACCCGCTCCGGCACCAAGGTCGTGATGGAGAAGGCCGAAAACATCAAGATGGAAAGCGAAACCACCGGCATCTCCCGCGACTCGGCGGAGGGCTATTCGGTCAAGGTGGCGTACGCCCTGCGGGTCACCTCGTCCGGTGAGTTCATCCACTCCGCACCCTGGAACGAGGGGAAGTTCGGCCGGGTGAACGCCTCCCACGGCTGCGTCGGCATGTCGGAGGAACAGATGTACTCGCTCTATGAGCAGGCCCAGATCGGCGACCCCGTCGTCTTCACCGGCTCCGACCGCCCGACCGAGTTCGGCAACGGCTGGAGCGCCTGGGACGAGAGCTGGGACCAGTGGCGCACCCACTCCGCCCTCAAGTGACCTGCACGTTGGCTGAGCCTGTCGAAGCCACCTGCACGTTGGCTGAGCAAGCGCCGGCGAGTCGAAGCCCGGTCCCCCGCGTGAGGTCCCTTCGACAGGCTCAGGGAGCGTACGGTCAGAGGATCATCGCGCCGAACAGGTAACCGAGGCCGACGGCGAACGCGACGGTGAGCACGCCCGGCACCAGGAACGGGTGGTTGAACACCGCCTTGCCGACCCGGGTCGACCCGGTGTCGTCCATCTCCACCGCGGCCAGCAGCGTGGGATAGGTCGGCAGCACGAACAGCGCCGACACCGCGGCGAACGCGGCGACCAGACCGACGTTGCCCACCCCGAGCGCGATCGCCGCCGGCATCAGCGCCTTCGCCGTTGCCGCCTGCGAATACAGCAGCGAGGCGGCGAAGAACAGCACCACCGCGAGCAGCCACGAGTGCCCCTGCAGCAGCCCGCCGGCCGCACCCTTGATCGTGTCGATGTGGGTGTTCACGAACGTGGTGCCCAACCAGGCGACACCGAGCACGCACACCGACGCGCTCATGCCCGACTTGAACGTGGGCGCGTTCAGGATGTCCGCGGGCCGGATCTTCGAAACCAGCACGATGATCGTGGCGATCGACAGCATGATCGCGATGATTGCCGCGTCGCGCGGCATCGGCGGGTTGGCGATCCACTTCAGCTTGTCGCTGATCGCCGCCGAATAGAGCATCACCAGCACCAGGCCGATCAGGAAGATCACCACCGACGCCTTCGCCCCCTTCGGAGCCGCGTACGCCTCGGCGTCGCGATGGTGCACCAAACCGGCCGCCTTGCGCTCCTGATAGACCGGGTCGAACTCCAGGGCCGACTTCTTGTTCACGAACTTGTCCCAGGCCAGCGTCAGCGCCGCAACGATCATGCAGGCGGGGAAAGTGGCCAGGAAGGTGACCGCCAGGATCTGCAGATAGTCGACAGGCGGCTGCCCGCCGTGCGGCTTGCCGAGCTCGGTGGACAGCCACACCACGGCCGCCGAGATGGGCGAGGCGGTGATCGCGATCTGACTGGCCACCACCGCGATCGACAACGGCCGCGCCGGTCGGATGTTGTTCTCCTTGGCCACCTCGGTGATCACCGGCATGGTCGAGAACGCGGTGTGACCGGTGCCGGCCATCCACGTCATCAGATAGGTGATGATCGGCGCGAGAAACATCAGGTGCTTCGGGTTCTTGCGCAGGATCACGTCGGCCAGGTGCACCAGATAGTCCAGGCCGCCGGCCACCTGCATCGCCGCGATCGCGGCGATGACGGCCATGATGATGGTCACCACGTCGACCGGAATGTCAAGCTTGACGGAGGTTCCGTCCACATAGAACGTACGCACCTTGGCACCGAGCAGGCCCAGCACGATCACGCCCAGGCCACCGGCGAAGCCGATCCCGATGCCGCCCAACCGGGCGCCCAGGAAGATCGCCAGCAGCACCACCAACAGGTGGATCCACACCATCATCTCAACTCACCTCGTCGCCTGGGGGTCCTGCTGGATCTCAGCCAGGGTTGACAGATCACGCGGGTGCATCAGGTTCTCCACCGAGAAGATCTCATCCAATTGCTGGGGGGACAGGAGGTTGCGCTCCAGCACCACCTCGCGTACCGACTTTCCGGTGGCGGCGCACTCCTTGCCGACCAGGTCACCGTTGTGGTGCCCGATCACGTCGTTCAGATAGGTGACGATGCCGATCGAGCGCTCGACATATTCGCGGCACCGCTCGACATTGGCGGTGATCCCATCCACACAGCGTTCGCGCAGGTTGTCGCACGCGTTGCTGAGCAGGAAGATCGACTCGAACATCGCCTGGCCGATCACCGGCTCCATCACGTTCAGCTGCAACTGACCGGCGTCCGCGGCCATGGTCACCGTGAGGTCGTTGCCGATCACCTTGAAGCACACTTGGTTGACCACTTCCGGGATCACCGGGTTCACCTTGGCCGGCATGATCGAGGAGCCGGCCTGCAGCTCGGGCAGGTTGATCTCCTTGAGCCCGGCGCGCGGTCCCGAAGCGAGCAGCCGCAGATCGTTGCACACCTTGCCCAGCTTGACTCCCACACGCTTCAGGGCTGCGTGCACCATCACGTAGGCCCCGCAGTCGCTGGTCGCCTCGATCAGGTTGGGAGCCGGTATGCAGGGATAGCCGGTCACCTCGGCCAACTTCTCGACGGCCAGGTGGGCGTACCCGACGGGCGTGTTCACCCCGGTTCCGATCGCGGTCGCGCCGAGGTTGACCTCGAGCAGCAACTCGGCGGTGCGCTCCAGCTGCACGATCTCCTCGCGCAGCGTCGCCGCCCAGCCGTCGAACTCCTGGCCGAGGGTCATCGGCACCGCGTCCTGCAACTGCGTGCGGCCCATCTTCAATACGGTCGCAAACTCGGATCCCTTTGCCTGCAGGGAATCCGCCAGCCGCGACAGCGCGGTGGTCAGACCGGAGATGGAGGCGTACACCCCGATCCGGAAGCCGCTGGGATAGGCGTCATTGGTCGACTGGCTGCGGTTGACGTGGTCGTTCGGGTTGATCACCGCATAATCGCCACGCGCCCTGCCCAGATTTTCCAGGGCGAGGTTGGCGATCACCTCGTTGGTGTTCATGTTCACACTGGTGCCCGCACCCCCCTGGAAGACGTCCACCGGGAACTGGTCCAGGCATCGCCCGTCGGTTAGGATCTGGTCACAGGCGGTGACGATCGCGTCGGCCACGTCCTGTGGCAGGACGCCCAACTGGGCGTTGGCCAGCGCTGCCGCCTTCTTGACCATGACCATGCCGCGGATGAACTCCGGGACGTCGTTGATGGTGCTGTTGCTGATGGTGAAGTTCTCGATCGCGCGCAGGGTGTGGATCCCCCAATAGGCGGCTTCCGGGACTTCACGGGTTCCCAAGAGATCTTCTTCGATCCGGACACCGGACATGGTGTGCATTCTCCTTCGTGGCGCATCTCCCGGCCGGTGTTTCCTGGCCGCCTGCCACAACTTTCACGCTAGACCCGCGTCGATCCGGCGAAAACTGGGGGTCGGCCCCCCAAGGAGCGGCAGTTTTCCTGGGACGACTAGGCCTTTTGTACGCCTGTCGGCCAGAGCGCGCGCGACGGCCGCGGGGCAGGTGTGGGCAAGATCACCGCTGGCGACCGGGGGGCTGGTCGAGCAGCCGCAGCCACACCTCGCTGGCGGTGGGATAGGACGGCACCGCGTCGGCAAGCTGGGTGAGGGTGAGCCCGCCGACGATGGCTACCGTGGCCGAGTGCAGCAGCTCGGCGACCTCGGGCCCGACGAAGGTGGCGCCAAGGAGTTGTCCCGTCTCGGCGTCGGCGACCAGCCGGGCGTGGCCGGTGGCGTCGTCGCGCAGCAGCGCGGCCCCGGCGGCGCTGGTCAAGTCGGCGTCGAGGGTGATCACCGACCGACCCGCGTGCTCGGCGTCGGCCCGGGTCTGCCCGGTCCAGGCAACCTGCGGATCGGTGAACACCACCTGCGGGACCGGCGCCTCGACAGGCTCGGCGAACGAAGGGGCCGGCCTGCCCTCGGCTCGTGCCGCGATCAGGGCGCCGACCTGGCGCGCGCGATACTTCCCCCAGTGCGTCAGCGGCGCCTCTCCCGACGCGTCGCCGACCAGGTGCAGCCAGTCCCCGTGGTGCTCGTCGAGCCCGAGTCCGGCGGTCGCCGGCCGTCGCCCGGTGGCCACCAGCACCTCCTCCACCTCCAGTTCGCCCCGGTCGGTGTCGAGCGTCACCACCCCACCGTGCGGGATCCCGAGGCCGGTCTGCTCGGGCCTCTCCCGCCGCGCCGCGTCGACCGTGGCGTTCAGGCGTACCTCGATTCCGTTGCTGCGCAGGGATTGCGCCACCGCATCACCGGCGAACGGTTCGGCGCGGGGGAGCAGCCGATCACCGCGCACCAGCATGGTGACCGTCGCGCCGAGGGCGGCCAACCAGCGCGCGGCCTCGCAGGCGACCACGCCGCCGCCGATGATGGCGATCCGATCGGGCACCTCGACCACGCCGGTCGCGTCCCGGGAGGTCCAGGGCGCCAGCTCGGCGTACACGTCCGGAATCGTCGGTGTGCTGCCGGTCGCCACCACCACCGCCTCCCGGGCCCGCAGCCGGCGTACGCCACCGCTGGCGTCGGCGACCTCGACGGTGCGCTCCCCGCTGAGGCGACCGCGGCCGCGGATCACCGTGATCCCCGCGCCCTCGGCCCAGCTCACCTGGCCCTCATCGTTGTAGTTCGCCACCCATTCGTCGCGGCGGGCCAGCAGGGCCTCGCGGTCGAGCCGGACCGGCCCGCCAACACCGCCGAGGGCGTTGGCGGCGGCGATCACGTCGAGCGGGCGCAGCAGCGCCTTGCTGGGCATGCAGGCGTAATAGGAACACTCGCCGCCGACCAGCTCGGCCTCGACCAGGGCGACGGTACGCCCGGAGTTGCGGATGGCATGGTCGGCCGCGTTCTCACCGGCCGGCCCGGCGCCGATCACGATGACGTCGAATTCTTCTGTCTGAGTGGACATGGCGCTCCTGAGCCTCGGGTGCCGCCAGCGTAGACCGTTCGGTCCACCCGTACGGTTGGGGGATGGAGCGCAGGGAGTTGACCGCCGAACGGGACCGGGCACGCAGTGTGGTCGAACAGGCCGTGGCCGAGTTGGAGCTGGAGAGCAGCGCAACGGCGGACACGATCAGGGTGACGCTGCCGGGGACCCGGAAACTGCAGACCGAGTGCGCGCTGGTGTTCGGCGGTCAGGCGATGGAGGTGCGCGCGTTCGTCGCGCGCAACCCCGACGAGAACCACGCCGCGGTCTATCGGTGGTTGCTCGAGCGCAACCTGCGCACCTATGCCGTCGCGTTCTGCACCGACCGGCTCGGCGACATCTATCTGATCGGGAAGGTGCCGTTCGCGTCGGTGACGCCCGAGGAGGTGGATCGGGTGCTCGGCTCGGTGGCCGAGGTGGCCGACGACTCGTTCAACACGATCCTCGAGCTGGGGTTCGCCTCCTCGATCCGCAAGGAGTGGCAGTGGCGGATCTCCCGCGGTGAGTCGACGGCCAACCTGGCCGCCTTCCAGCACTTGGCAGAGCCCGCGGAATCCCAACCGGAGTGAGGTTTCTCAGCCGGTGGTGAACTGCCGTTCGTCGGAGTCGCCGGGCTCGGAGTCGTCCGACTCGTCGGCCTTGCGCTCGCCGCGCCGCTTCAGCGCGCCCATCCCGGGCAGGCCCTGCATCGCCGCGGTCAGGTCGGTGACGGCGTCGAGGATGCGGTTCACGTCGGGGCCGATGTGGTCGATCTGGTCGAGCATGCCGGGCAGCCGGTCGATCATCCCCTTGATGGCGCGCACCTCGTTGGGGTCGATCGACTCCACCACCTGCTGCAGCAGCGGCAGGGCGGTCGGGGCGAGCTTCTCCATCGGCTCGAGCATGGCCTCGGTACGCCCGACGAGCGCTTCACTGCGCTTCACCAGGGTGCCGGCCTTGGTGGCGACGGCGTCGACCTTGAGGCGGGTCTGCTCGGCTCCGGCCAGCAGGTCGTCGGTCACCTCGAGGGCTTCCTCGGCGGCGGTGAGCAGGGTTTCCGCGCGGTCGACCATCGCGATCACCCGCGGTATCAGCTCGATCAGTTCACGCACCTGATCGGCGCTGTCGTTGAGTCCCTGCCTCACCGTGCCAGCGGCAGTGAGCAGATCTGCCGGTCCATAGATGCGCATGGTGGCCATCCTTGCAGGCACGCCCTCCGTGTCGACACGCGGCCCTTCGACAGGCGCAGGGGAGTGGCTCAGCGGCGATGGATCTTGTGCTGGGCGGGCTGGGAACGCGGTCGGATCACCATCCGGTCGATGTTCACGTGACCGGGGCGGGTGGCGATGAAGCCGATGCACTCGGCGACGTCCTCGGCGACCAGCGGGTCGACGACCCCGGCGTACACCTTCTCGGCCTTCTCCGCATCGCCGCCGAAGCGGTTCAGCGAGAAGTCGGTGTGCACCATGCCCGGGACCACCTCGGCGATCCGCACCGGCCGGTCGAACAGCTCCAGCCGCATCGCCTGCACGATCGATCGCTCGGCCGCCTTGACCCCGCAATAGCCGGCGCCGCCCTCATAGCCACCGTCGGCGGCGACCGAGGTGATGAAGATGACCTCGCCCTCCGCGGCTTCGACGGCGGGGAGCAGCGCCTTGGTGACGCGGGCCGCGCCGAGGACGTTCGAGTCGTACATCGCCTGCCAGGCCGACAGGTCGGCCTCGGCCACCGGCTCCAGGCCGAGCGCCCCGCCGGCGTTGTTCACCAGCACGTCCACCCGGTCTCCGGCGGCCCTGGCGAGCTCGGCGACGGACTCGTCGGAGGTCACGTCGCAGGTGACGGCGATCCCGTTGATCTCCTGGGCGAGCTTCTGCACGTTCTCGGTACGCCGGGCCGCGCAGACCACGGTGAACCCCTCGCGGGCCAGCGTGCGGGCGGTCGCTGCGCCGATGCCTGCGCTGGCACCGGTGACGACGGCGATGCGTTGGTTCTGGTTGGTGGTGTCCATGGCGCGATTCTGCCATCGTCGGCGTACCCCGCCCGGACCACCCCGGTCCCGCGGACACCGTCCGCACTAGGCTCGGAGCATGAGCGCACAGTTGATCCTGCTCCGTCACGGCGAGAGCGAGTGGAACGCCAAGAACCTGTTCACCGGCTGGGTGGACGTGGACATCAACGAGAAGGGCGTGGGTGAGGCGAGGCGGGCCGCCCAGCTGCTCTCCGACGAGGGCCTGCTGCCGGACAAGCTGCACACCTCGCTGCTGCGTCGCGCGATCCACACCGCCAACCTGGCCCTCGACGGGTGTGACCGGCACTGGATCCCGGTGCAGCGGTCCTGGCGACTCAACGAACGCCACTACGGCGCGCTGCAGGGGCTGAACAAGTCCGAGACCCTGGAGAAATACGGCGAGGAGCAGTTCATGCAGTGGCGCCGCTCCTATGACACCCCGCCGCCGGTGCTCGACAAGGACGCCGAATATTCCCAGTGGGACGACCCCCGCTATGCCGACGTGCCCGAGTCGGAGCGCCCGCAGACCGAGTGCCTGAAGGATGTTGTCGCGCGGATGATGCCCTATTGGGAGTCGGACATCGTGCCCGACCTCGCCTCGGGGCAGGTCGTGCTGGTCGCCGCCCACGGCAACTCGCTGCGCGCCCTGGTGAAGCACCTCGACGGCATCTCCGACGCCGACATCGCGGGGTTGAACATCCCGACCGGCATCCCGCTGTTCTACGAGCTCGACGACGCGCTGAAGCCGACCACCCCGGGCGGGCGCTACCTCGACCCCGAGGCCGCGGCGGCCTCCATCGAGGCGGTCAAGAACCAGGGCAAGAAGAAGTAGCCCGCGCACCCGGCGAGCCGCCGGCACGTCAGCGAGTACAGGAACGCTCGTGTCGGTGCCGGCGGCTCGCGACGTCGCAAGGCTCACGCGTCACGCACCGCTGGGCTGCCTGCGCTGCGCTTGCCACCGCTCGAGAATCCGCTCCGGGTGATAGAGGTCTCCCCAGCCCCACCGGGCGACACCCCAGCCGTCCCCACGCAGGGCGTTCTCGCGCTCCTTCTCCTCCCGGATCGCCCTGGTCTGGTCGCCCAGCTCTCCGGTGTACTTCACGGCGCCGTCGAACTCTCCGATCACCCGCTCGGCGTGCCACACGAAGTCGGGGCGACCGAGGAACACACCGGTGCGCGAGTGAAGGATCCGCACTTGCAGCTCGGGTGCCGGCAGTTCGAGGCGATGCAGGACCACGCGGCTGAACGATTCCCCAGCGCTTGCGGCGAGAGGGTTCGCGAACTCGATCGCCGAGCGCAACAACCTCGCCCCACGAACCCGCACCAGCTCGGCGGCCCGCTCCTGCAGCAACGCCCGGGGCACCTCCTTGGCCAGGGCGGCGTCGGCCAGCGCCACCGCCTCCTCGAAGCGCACCAGGCGGGCCAGGTCGAGCACGGTCCGGGCCATGGTGGTGACCCGGAAACCGGCAACGGTCGTCACGTCGGTGTCCGGCAGTTCGGCTCGGTGCAGGTGGACATGACGTGAACGGTTCCCGGGTACGCCTGGTCGAGTCACCGTGACCCGCTCCAGCCGCTCCCGCCACACCGGCAGGCCGTGGAGCACGGCTGCGGATGCATGACTCACCACCGACTCTTCCAACAGCAGGGGCATCGTCGCCTCGATCAGCTGGCGATGCCGTTCCACGGTTCGCGGCGCGGGGAGTGGGTCATCGGCGTACACACCACGGCGCACCGCATAGAGGTGGCCTTTGGCCAACCGGGTCCGGATCTGGGCCGAGGTCGCGCCCTCGGCGGTGAGTGAAGCGGTGCGGCGCAGCATGTCCCCAGTTACTCATCGCACCGTGTGCTGGGGTGTTGGCCGACAGGGGCGAGGTGTTGTCATCCGGCGTACGCCTGCAGCTGGCGAGCGGCCAGCACGCCAGCGAGTGCAGCAACACTCGTGTCGGTGCCGGCGGCTCGCGATGATGAAGGGCGTACGCCTCAGGCGGTGGTCCAGGTGTCGTCGCCGGAGGTCTCGCCGGTGACCACATAGATCACGCGGCGTCCCATCGACACGGCGTGGTCGGCGATCCGCTCGTAGTAGCGGCCCAGCAGCGCCACGTCGACCGCGGCCTCGACGCCGTGGGTCCACTCGTCGCTGAGCAGGATCCGGAACTGGCTGCGGCGCAGGTCGTCCATCTCCTCGTCGATCTCGGCGAGTTCGTTGGCGACCTCGACGTTGCGGCTGTGCAGGGTGTTGCCGGCCTTGTTGACCATCTCCTCGGCGACCTGGGCCATCCGCTTGAAGTTGCCCTCCAGCGCGTCGGGCAGGGCCTTCTCCGGATAGCGCAGCCGCGCCACCTTGGCGACGTGCGCCGACAGGTCACCCATCCGCGCCATCTCGGCCACCATGCGCAGCGCGGCCACCACGGTCCGCAGCTCGCCGGCCACCGGGGCCTGGCGGGCCAGCAGTCCGAAGCAGCGCTGCTCGATGTCGTTGTGTGCGTTGTCGATCTTGGCGTCGTCGGAGATCACCTGCTCGGCCAGCTGGATGTCCGCGCTCAGCAGCGCCTGGGTGGCGCGGTTCACCGCCGAGGTCACCAGACGGGACATCTCCACCAGATCGTTGACGACGGTGTCGAGCTGTTCGCGGTAGGAATCTCTCATCTCCGGATGACCTCACTTGTTCGATGGCTCGACCCTGGTATCGAGCTCCTGGGGGCTTGTGCGCCCAACCTACGGGGCGCCTCCAGGCGTCGGCTCCGTCGGCGTGAACGCGCGGTGAACACTTGTCGAACAAGATGCCAGATGCCGGGCCGAAGTGCGAACAGGAGGGGACGCCGCGGCTTCGAGCAGGTGTCCGGCGGCATACGATGCCAACCGTGATGTGGATCCTCTGGGTGCTGGTCGGGGTGGTCCTCGGCCTGCTCGTCGGGCTCCTCGTCGGCCGCCGCAGCGGTTCGGCGGAGGTCACCCCGTCAGAGCCCGAGCCCGAACTCGAGGCGACCCAGACTCCCGTCGTCCCCGAAGGCGTGTCCCAGGTGATCAACGTGCTGCGGTCCTCGGCGGTGGTGATCGGGCCGCACGACCAGGTGCTGCAGTCGACCAGCCAGGCCCGCACCTTCGGCCTGGTCCGCGGCACCCGCGTCGCGGTGCCGATCCTGCTCGACCTGGTGCGCGAGGTACGCCGGGACGGCCAGATCCGCACCGCCGATCTCGAGCTCCGCCGGGGCCGCGGCGCGCCCTCGCTCTATCTGTCGGCCAGGGTCGCTCCGGTGGCCGACCTGGTGCTGGTGCTCGCCGAGGACCGCACGGCAGCGCGTCGGGTGGAGGAGACCCGCCGCGACTTCGTCGCCAACGTCAGCCACGAGCTGAAGACCCCGATCGGGGCGATCCGCCTGCTCTCCGAGGCCGTGGAACAGGCGGCCGACGAGCCCGATGCGGTGCGCAACTTCGCCTCCCGGATGAACCGCGAGTCCGGTCGGCTCTCCGAGCTGGTCGGCCAGATCATCGAGCTCTCCCGCCTGCAGGCGGCCAATCCGCTGCCCACCGCCGAGTCGGTGGACATCGACGCGGTGCTCAGCACCGCCGTCGCGCGCAGTGCCGAACGCGCCCGCGCCCGCGGCCTCACGCTGACCGTGGCCGGGGAGCAGGGCTGCCGGGTGATGGGCGACGCCGAGCAGCTGACCACCGCAGTGTCCAACCTGGTTGAAAATGCGGTGATCTATTCCGAGCCGAACCACAAGGTCGCGGTGGCCGCCCGGCACACCGCGGATGCCGACGACGAATATGTCGAGCTCACCGTCTCCGACTCCGGGATCGGTATCGACGCCAAGGACGTGCCGCGCATCTTCGAGCGCTTCTATCGGGTCGACTATGCGCGCAGCCGGGAGAACGGCGGGACCGGGCTGGGGTTGTCCATCGTCAAGCACATCGCCGGTGCGCACGGCGGCACGGTCAGCGTCTGGTCCAAGCCGGGTCAGGGGTCCACGTTCACGATCCGCATCCCGGCCCATGCGGATCCCGAGTATCTTGCGGCCATCGAGGCCGAGACAGGTTTGGTACAAATGACCCAGATTGAGCGCAGTGAGACGACCGGGGAGGTCCCGCGATGACGCGCGTGCTGGTGGTGGAGGACGAGGAGTCCTACCGCGAGGCGTTGGCGTACATGCTGCGCAAGGAGGGCTTCGACGTGATCGAGGCTTCCAACGGGCAACAGGGGTTGGAGGAATTCGACCGCAACGGGGCCGACATCGTGCTGCTGGACCTGATGATGCCCGGGCTGCCCGGCACCGAGGTCTGTCGCCAGCTGCGGCTCCGCGGGACCGTGCCGGTGATCATGGTCACCGCCCGTGACGCCGAGGTGGACAAGGTGGTCGGGCTCGAGCTGGGCGCCGACGACTATGTCACCAAGCCGTTCTCCCACCGCGAGCTGGTCGCCCGGATCCGCGCGGTGCTGCGCCGCGGCCAGGACGTCGAGCTGGTGCCCGACGTGGTCGAGTCCGGGGGTGTCCGGATGGACGTGGAGCGGCACACGGTTTCGGTCAACGGCGAGCCGGTGCGCCTTGCCCTGAAGGAATTCGAGCTGCTCGAGATGCTGCTGCGCAACGCCGGACGGGTGATGACCCGCGGTCAGCTGATCGACCGGATCTGGGGTGCCGACTATGTCGGTGACACCAAGACCCTCGACGTGCACGTCAAGCGACTGCGCTCCAAGATCGAGCCCGACCCGGCGCAGCCCAAATATCTGGTGACCGTGCGCGGGCTGGGCTACAAGTTCGAGGGGTGAACCGCCCGACGGCTGAGCCTGTCGAAGCTCGGCAGAGGCTGGGCCTCGCGGCCCGGCTGCTGGGCGCCGCCGGCGCCCTGGCCGCCGGGGTGCTCACCGCCCCGGTGACCGGCATGTGTGAGCAGTTCGGACCCTGTGGGGCGCCGACCAGTCTCACCGTGCTGGCCTGGGGGGAGCGGCTGCTCGTGGTGGGTCTGGTCCTGCTGGCGGCGGGATTTCTCGTCTGGGTTGGGTACGCCGCCACTCGGGCGGGCGAGCCGATCCCGGCCCGGCTGCCGCTTCCGGTGCAGTTGCTGCTGCTGATCGTGCTGGTCGACCTGATCCTGATGGTGCCGTTGGGGGCCGCGCTGATCGCCGGGCGCCATCTGTTCGTCGGGCTCGCCTGCTGGTGGCTGCTCGGCCTGGTCTGGCTGCTCGCCCGGCCGCTGCGGGCCCGCGGGCTGTTCGAACGGGAGGTGCGGGCGTTTGCCCTGGTGCTCGGTCTGGCGGCCGTCGGCAGCGCGGCGGCCGTGGCGTGGGCGGCCCGGCTCGGCCTGACCGACATCCGGGTCACCGAGGACGCCCACGTCCCCTGGGCCTGGCCGGCGCTGCTGATCGGCCACCTCGGCGTACCCCTGCTGGTCGGACTGCTCGCCGCGCAGCGAACTCGTGGTCAGTTGACGTCGCACCATGGCTGAATCCCACGATGACCCCGATCGTCAGGACGATGGCCCGAAGGGCCCCCGCAAACTGTTGCGCCTGCCTTCGGCGTACGCCGACGGTCTGTCCCAGGCCGGCTATCCCTCTTCGGTCACCGGAGGCGGCCGACCCAGTTTCGACCGGCCGGACGGGGGCGCGACCCGGTCGAGGATGACCACGTGAGCCACGCCGAGGCGCCGGAGGACCCGGAGACGATGGTGTTCCGCCCGCGGCGGCCGATGCCGCCACGGCGCCGCGAGGACGGCTGACGACCCGGTTGGGGGAGCTCGCGGCGAGTGGATCTGCGGTTGCGGGCAGGTGAACGCTAGGGTGTTCGTCGTGACCGACGACATCACCGTTTTCACTGGTTCTGGATCCCCGGCGTTCGCGAAGGAGATGTGCGACATCCTCGGTGTCGAACTCTCCCCGGCCGACATCACCCGCTTCTCCAACGATTGTCTCCAGGTGCAGCTGCAGGCCAACTGCCGCCGCAAGGACGTCTATATCGTGCAGCCGCTGGTGCCGCCGGTGCAGGAAAACCTGGTCGAGCTGCTGTTGATGCTGGACGCCGCCCGCGGGGCCTCGGCGAGCCACATCACCGCGGTCATCCCGCACTACGCCTATGCCCGCTCGGACAAGAAGGACGCCTCCCGGATCTCGATCGGCGGCCGCCTGGTCGCCGACATGCTGTCCGCCGCCGGCGCCACCCGCGTGATCACCATGGCGCTGCATTCCGAACAGGTGCACGGATTCTTCTCGGTGCCGGTCGATCACTTGACCGCGGTTCACGAGCTCGCCGACCACTACACCTCCAAGGACCTGAGCAACACCGTCGTCGTCTCCCCGGACTTCGGGTACGCCAAGGTGGCCTCGCAGTTCGCCCGCCTGCTGGAGCTCCCGGTGGCCGCCGGGTCGAAGCGGCGGATGGCCGACGACAAGGTGGTGATCGACCGGATCGTCGGTGACGTCGAGGGCAAGGACGTGATCATCATCGACGACGAGATCGCCACCGCCGGCTCGATGATCGAGCTGATCGACCGGCTCCGCGAATACAACGTCAAGTCGATCTCGATCGCCTGCACGCACGGACTGTTCACCGGCAAGGCGGTCGAGCGGCTGAACGCCCAGGACGACGTCACCGAGATCGTCACCACCAACACCGTGCCGCTGACCGGCGAGCGCACCCCGGCCAAGCTGGAGACCCGGTCGGTGGCGCCGCTGTTCGCCGAGGCGGTACGCCGGCACAACTCCGGTGAGTCGGTGTCCTCGCTGTTCAACTGAGGCTGCGCTGGCCCCGTGTCGGGAGGATCCTCTCGACACGGGGCCATTGCTCCGCTCCGCTGCGCATGGCCACTGCTCGAGGAGCGTAACCGCCTATTTGGCGGGGGCGGGGGAGACGGTGATGTAGTCCTGGCGCAGGCCGTCGACCACGGGCACCCGCAGGGTGGTGGTGGCGCCGCTGCGGAAGGACAGCGTCAGCTCCACCAGCAGCCCGGGCTTCAGGTCGGGGGAGTTGAGCTGGATCGCCGGCTGACGGGTCAGCGTGACCAGCTGCCCGGGCGGCAGGGGCACGTTCGCGGTCGCCTGTAGCGGGGGTCCGGCAGGCTCGCCGGTCGGGGTCAGCGCGGTCCCGCGTACCCCGGTCAGGGCATCCTCGGGGGCCGGCTCGCGGCGCGTCACCAACCCGTCGGGGACGACCTTGTCGGCGGGAGCCAGGATCGCCCCGGCCAGGAACCCCTGTCCGGCGGTACGGCTGATCACCGTCAGGTTCCGCACCTTCAACGGGGTGCTGGCGCTCGGCGTGGTGATGTCGGCGTTGACTCCCTCGGCCGGGGTGTAGGGCTGCAGCGTCTGCGGCGTACCACACGCACTCAGGCCGGCCAGAGCGCCGATCAGCGCGGTGGCGGCGATGGTGCGAGAAAACTTGGATGTGCCCACTTGGCGGTGCTCCTCAACTCCCGTGATCCGTCCGCGGCAGCCTACCAACAATCCGTTGACCGGGGTCTCGCGGCACACAGAACTATGATTTGTCAAGGGATCGGTTGCCGCGCATTCCGCTCTGGCTACGGGAAACGCCCGGGAGCCTGCGCTGGGGGCGTGCTAAACTGGTCTGCGGGAAAGGGGTTACAACATATGACCTTCACAGTCGGCGAAACGGTGGTCTATCCCAATCATGGGGCGGCCGTCATCGAGGACATCGAGACCCGCAAGATCAAGGGTGAGGACAAGCTCTACCTGGTGCTGAGGATCGTCGGCCAGAACGACCTGGTCGTTCGGGTCCCGGCGTGCAACCTCGACCTGGTGGGCGTACGCGACGTGGTGGACGCCGCCGGACTGGAGAAGGTGTTCTCCGTCCTGCGCGCTCCGCACACCGAGGAGCCCACCAACTGGTCTCGACGTTACAAGGCAAACCTGGAGAAGCTGCACTCCGGGAACGTCATGAAGGTGTCCGAGGTCGTGCGCGACCTCTGGCGCCGCGAGAAGGACCGTGGCCTGTCGGCCGGCGAGAAGCGGATGCTGGCCAAGGCCCGCCAGATCCTGGTCTCCGAGCTCGCCCTGGCCGAAAAGGTCGAGGAGGACAAGGCCGAGACCATGCTCGACGAGGTTCTCGCGTCCTGATTTCCCACCACAGTTGAACAATCCCATGCAACCGGTCGTCGCCCTCGTGGCGGCGGCCGGTTCTGGTTCCCGGCTCGGTGGTCCCGTGCCGAAGGCGCTGCTCGAACTGGCCGGGGTCCCGCTGGTACGCCGCTCGGTCGAGCAGTTGGCCGCCGGCGGCGCGCAGCGGGCCGTGATCGTGGTGGCCGCCGGGCTCGAGCCGGACTTCGAGCGGGCGCTGGCCGGCGCCCCGATCGAGTGCCAGCTGGTGACCGGGGGAGCCGAGCGTCAGGAGTCGGTACGCCGCGGCCTCGCGGCCTGCGCGGGGCCGGGTGAGGACGCGGTGGTGCTGGTGCACGACGCGGCCCGGCCGCTGGTTCCGGCCGAGGTGGTCGCGGCGGTGGTGTCGGCCGTGCGCGCGGGTCTCCGGGCGGTGGTACCGGTGCTGCCGGTGATCGACTCGATCCGACGCGTCACCGGCGACGACTCGGTCGTGGTGGATCGCGCGGAACTCGTTGGCGTACAGACTCCGCAGGGGTTCGACCTGGCCACCCTGCGCTCCGCCCACGAACAGGTGGCCGCCCGGGGACTCGCGGTCACCGACGACGCCGCCTGCTGCGAGGCGATCGGCGTACCGGTGCACCTGGTGCCCGGTTCGCGGCTGTCGATGAAGGTCACCGAACCCGTCGACGTCCGGATCGCCGAGGCCCTGCTGAGCGCTCCAGCGTTGCCCGAATAGCGGGCGGTTCACTGGGTGGCCGCTTGCCGTGCTGCTCGGGGAGCGTCAGCGGACGTACTGGGCGGGGGCGGTCATCGTGTTGCACTTGGCGATGTCGGTGCTGGTCAGCCCGACCTGGAACCAGTAGAGGCGGCTGGCGGCGTTGCCGTGGTTGCCCCAGACGTCCGGCTTGCCGCTGAGCACGTCGTCGCCGCCGTTGCGGACGCTGGTCTGGATGTCCTGCCAGTTCTTGTCGGTGTAGTTCATCGATCGGGCGACCGACTGCAGATACATGCCGGCGAAGCAGTCCGCCTGCACCTCGATCCGCCGGTTCAGCTCCAAGGCCTCTTTCTTGTCCACCTTGGTCTGCTGATACTGGTTGGCGAACAGGATCAGTGTCCGACCCTGCAGGGCGTGCCCGAACTCGTGGGCCATCACCTCGTCGATCACGTGCGGCTGGGCCATGATCGCCAGTGCGGGGTGCGCCTCGTGGATCTTGCGCGAATAGTAGACCTGCTGGTTGGCCGGGCAATAGAACGCGTTCGGCCCGACCGCCTTGCCGCCGCCACACGGGGAGGTGCCCGAGGCGCCGTAGATGTTCACGATCGGTCGCACCAGCTCATATTTCCCGGTGCCCTTGAACGGCTGATCCCACACGCGCATGTTGCACGCCATCAGGTCGTCGATGTAGTCCTTCACCTCGGCGTCGGTGGCGGTGACCACGTTCATGTTCGGGTTCCGCAGCTCGCAGCGCACCGGCACCGGCAATCGCTGCTTGTAGAGCGCGTTGTCGTCGGTGATCGCCTTGGCCTCGGACTCGTCAGCGTCCGGGAACGGCTTGACGTCACCCGGTGCGGGCGGGGTGTAGTCGTCGTTCTGATAGCGCGGCTGCAGCATCGAGTTGACCACCAGGGCGACGATCGCCAGCCCGACCACCGCCAGGGCCGCGATCAGGAAGGGTTTGAGGGACCGCTTCGGCTTGGGCGTCGGGAACTGCGGTCCACCCCACCCGCCGGGCTGTCCCGGCTGCTGCCGTCCCCAGCCCTGCTGCCCCTGCGGCGAGCCGAACTGTGGCTGACCGAACTGCGGCTGCCCGAACTGCGGCTGCCCGAAACCCTGTCCCTGCCCGAATCCCTGCTGCCCGAATCCCTGCTGACCAAAACCGGGCTGGCCGAAGGACTGCTGACCCCAGCTCTGGCTGGGCGTACCGCCGCCCTGCTGACCCCACGGTCCGCCGGAAAATCCCTGGCTCATGCCAACCCCTGTCTGCGCCATTCGGCTTTCGTCTGCGGTGACCCTAGCCGCTCGGCCGGTCCATCGGGAGGCTGGGGGACGACCCCGGCGAGAAGCGTGACCGATGCGTGACCGACGGCGTCAGCCGCGGAGGATCAGCAGCGCGGTGGCGATCGCGGCCAAACCCTCACCCCGCCCGATCAACCCGAGCCCGTCGGTGGTGGTCGCGGCGACCGACACCGGGGCGCCGAGGGTGCGCGACAGCAGCGCCTCGGCCTCGCTGCGGCGTACGCCCAGCCGCGGCCGGTTGCCGATCACCTGGATCGCCACGTTGCCGATGTCGAAGCCGGCCGCGCGAACCCGTCGCGCGGTCTCGGTCAGGAAGGCCGGCCCCGCGGCGCCCGACCACTGCGGGTCGGAGGTGCCGTAGTTGCTGCCCAGATCACCCAGTCCGGCCGCCGACAGCAGCGCGTCACAGGCGGCGTGGCAGGCGACGTCACCGTCGGAGTGCCCCTCCGGTCCCCGCGGTTCATCGGGGAAGTGCAGCCCGGCCACGATCATCGGGCGTCCGTCGGCGAGCGCGTGCACGTCCACGCCGATACCGGTCCGAAAGGGCGCCGCGACGGGCGGGTCGGGAGCGGGGGAGTCGGTCACGGACCCAACCCTAACCGGGTCGTTACGAAGTCGTGGCCGCTGCGAGCCCGGTCCCGCACCGGCCCCTGTGCCATAGTTGCCCCGGCGTGTCCGGCTCACGGGCACCCCCGGATCGGGAGGATCGGATGGCACACGCGCAAGCGCGAACCCGGCGGCTGCTGGCCCTGTTGGCCGCGGTTCTGCTGGCTCACCTCGCACTGTTCGGAGCCGCGCTGCCCGCACGGGCGGCCGACAAGGTCACCACCTATGACGCGGACGTGATCGTGGCCAAGGACGGGTCGCTGGAGGTCAAGGCGGTGCTCACCTTCGACGGTGCGCCGGCCACCGTGACCCAGCGGTTCAGCACGCGCGAGCCGCTGGTGAACCAGCGTGAATATGTGCTCCACGTGAGCGACCTGCGCGCCACCGCCGGCGGCAAGGACGTCGGCCAGGTGCACTCCGAGAAGGACCACAGCATGATCACCGTCAACCCGGGCGGGGCGCGCCAGGTTGAGCTGAGTTACAAGGTGAAGGGCGCCACGGTGAAGGCCCCCGGCGGCGGCACCCTGGTCCGCTGGGACGTGCTGCAGGGGCTCTCCGTCCCGGTCGACCAGGTCACCATCGAGCTCGGCCTGCCGGCCCAGTTCAGCGACTTCAAGTGCGTGGCTGGCGCCCCGGGTGCCGAGACCTCCTGCTCCCTGGCCGAGGGGGATCCGCACGGCGGCCTGCCGCGGATGTCCGACGGCCCGCGCGGTCAGGGCGAGATCGTCGGCGTACGCGTGGCGTTCCCGGCCGGCGCGGTGACCGCCAACGAGGAGATCGACGAACTGTGGACCGTCGGGCGGGCGTTCACCGGCACCGGCGTCCCGCTGGCGCTGGCCCTGGCGACGCTGCTGCTCGGCGGAATCGCGCTGTTCGTGCTGCATCGACGCGCCGGTCGGGACGCGCACCCCTCCGGCGACCCGATCCGGATCGCCGAGTTCGCCCCGGTCGGCGAGGGCACCCACGAGTTCAAGGTGGGCGGGGAGGTGCTGCCGGGACAGGTGGGCACCGTCGCGGACGAGCGGGTCGACCCGATCGACGTGACCGCCACCATCATCGACCTGGCGGTCCGCGGTCACCTGCTGATCGTCGAGCTGCCGCGGCGCAGCGAGTTCGCCGCCACCGACTGGAAGTTCCACCGGCTGCCCGGTGACGAGTCGAGGCTGCGGCCCTATGAGAAGGCCCTGCTCGACGCGATCGCTCCGGCCGACGGGACGGAGGTGCTGGTCTCCGAGATCGGCCCGACCATCTCCGGATCCATCCCCGCCGTGCAGAACCACCTCTATGACGAGATGGTCGAGCACGGCTGGTATGACCGGCGACCCGACTCCACCCGCAACGTGTGGAACCAGGCCGCCCTGGTCGTGCTGGTGCTCGGGGTCGTGCTCACCGGCGTACTCGCCGCGTTCACCAGCTTCGGCCTGACCGGTCTGGCCGTGGTCGCCCTCGGCCTCGGGCTGGCGTTCGTCGCCCAGGAGATGCCGGCCCGCACCGAGAAGGGTGCCCGCCTGCTCGCCGGCCTCGGCGCCCTGCGCCAGGAACTGGCGAGCCAGCCGACCGACCGGATGCCGAAGGGCCGGGAATACCACGAGCTCTCCGAGGTGCTGCCGTATGCCATCGTGCTCGGCGGGGCGGATCGCTGGCTCGCCGCGCTGGTCGCCGCCGACGACGACGCGGAGGCCGATCCGACCGACCTGTCCTGGTATCACGGTCCCGACACCTGGCACCTGCGTGACCTGCCCGACTCGCTGGGCAACTTCATCACCACCGTCTCCGGCAACCTGTTCGCGCGTTGATGGGGGACGGCCGCAACGGGTTTCGCTGTGGGCGGGGATGGTGCTGGCGGCCGCCAGTCTGCTGATCTCGGCATCGGGTTCGTACGCCGCAGCGGCGCCGACCCCGATCGGTGCGGGTGACCCCACCCTCGCCCCGACGACTGCGCGACCGACCCCGACGAAGGGCCCCGCCACCGCCCGCAGCACGGCGACCCCGCGCAGCACGGCACCAAGGGAGGTGACGTCACCGCCGGAGCGGTGGGCATCGACCGGGACGCGTTACGCCACGCGATCAACGACTACCGGTGGCAGGTGATCCTCGGCTCGCACATCCCGCCCGACGGCAGCTGGGCCCCGTGGATCGATGACAGTAAGCCGTTCCCGGACCGGCACGACCTGTTCGACTACCTGCGCTACGAAACCTTCGACCCGACCTGCCAGCCCTACGGCGAGATCGCCCGGGTGTGGGCCTCTCGACCCGAGCTGGGCAAACCGTGGGGCTGCGAGGTGAACGCCTCCGCGCCCGGTGCCCGGGTGCAGGACTTCGCAGGAGGACGGATTTGCTGGTCGCCCGAAACCGGCGCCCAGGTCGTCGTCGGTGCGATCCTGAACGGGCTCACCCGCGCCGGCGGCGAGTGGGACTTCGGGCTGCCGGTCGGCTCGGAGTTCTGCGGTCTCCGCGACCGGGGCTGTGCCCAGATCTTCCAACGTGGGTTGACCTATTTCTCGCCCGCCTCCGGGGCGCACGGGGTGCGCGGGGCGATCTTCAACAAGTTTGCCGAGCTCGGCTACGAACGCTCCGCCCTCGGTTATCCGCTGGCCCGGGAGAACTGCGGGATGAAGGACGAAGGCTGCTACCAGACGTTCCAGGGCGGGCTGATCTACTGGTCGCCAGCCACCGGTGCGCACGTGCTGAAGGGCGCGATCTTCGACAAGTTCGGTGCGCTGGGGTGGGAGCGGTCGTTCCTGGGCTATCCGACCTCGGACGAGATCTGCGGCCTGCGTGACGGCGGGTGTGTGCAGCGGTTCCAGGGCGGGTTGCTCTATTGGTCGCCGGCCGCCGGCCCGCATTTCGTGCGCGGGTTGATCCAGCAGCGTTATGCGGCGATGGGGTGGGAGACCGGTGCGTTCGGTTTCCCGGTGACCGACGAGGTGTGCGGGTTGCGCGACGGGGGCTGCTATCAGCGGTTCCAGCGCGAGGACGGGCACATCTACTTTTCGCCGGCGTCGGGGGCGTGGTCGGTGCAGGGGGCGATCTTCGGCCATTGGGCGTCGACGGGCTGGGAGGCCGGTCGGCTTGGTTATCCGGTGGGCCCGGAGTCGTGTCGTGACCTGCCGGATGCGCGGGAGTGTGTGCAGAACTTCCAGGGCGGCGAGGTCGTCTGGAACTCCCGCTTCGGCACCCGCGGCTGAGGCGTACGCCCGGATCGAATCGGGCGTTTGACCCTGACGCAGCGTCAGGGCCGGACGATGGGTGCATGAACGCACGCAACCCGATCACCCTGGGTCTCTTCCTGCTCGCCGAGGGCGCCTCCCTCTTCGGCAACGCGGCCATCTCGATCGTGCTCCCGTGGCTGGTGCTGGCGCGTACCGGAGACCCAGCGCTGACCGGACTGGTCGCCGCCGTCTCCGCGGTGCCGTCGTTCCTGGCCACGCTCGTCAGCGGGCACCTGATCGACAAGGTGGGGCGGCGCCGGATGTCGGTGCTCGCCGACGTCGGGTCGGCGCTCAGCGTGGCGGCGCTGATCCTGGTGGATCGCACGCTCGGGCTCGACGTGTTCTGGTTCGTCGTGCTCGGCCTGCTCGGGGCCCTGTTCGACGTGCCGGGGATGACGGCCCGGGAAACCCTGCTGCCCAACGTTTCCCGGGCTTCGGGGGTCGCGCTGGAGAAGGTGGCCGGGCTGCGTCAGGTGATGTTCTCCCTGGCCATTCTGGCCGGACCCGGGGTCGCCGGTGGGTTGATGGCGGTGCTGGATCCGATGGTGGTGGTGGCGATCACCGCCGGCTGCTCGGCGTTGGCGGCGCTGTGCATGGCGGTGCTGCCGCTGCTGCCGGCCGCGCCGGTCGACCCCGAGGAGGTGGATCCGCACGCCGGCGTGCTGGGCGGCTGGCGGTTCGTCCGCGGCAACCCCGGACTGTTCGCGATGCTGCTGGTCAGCCTGCTGGCGACCGTGCCCATCGCCCCGCTGCTGGCGGTCATCCTGCCGGCCCACTTCAGCGGCATGGCCCGGCCCGAGCTGCTCGGCCTGTCCATGTCGGCGTACGCCGTCGGTTCGATGGGCGGCTCGATCCTCTACGCCGTGGCGCTGTCGAAATGGCGATGGGCCAGCTGGGTGGTCTCGATGCTGCTGTTCGCCGGCTCGCTCGCCGTCGTCGCCCCGCTGCGCGGCTTCTGGCTGGTGGCGGTGGGCATGGCACTGGCCGGGATCGCCGGCGGGCTGATGGGGCCGGTGGCGATGGTGTCGATGTCCGAGCACGTGCCGGATCGGGTCCGCGGCCGGGTGATGGCCCTGTTCAGCGCCCTGTCCATGGTCACCGCCCCGATCGGGCTGGGGCTGATGGCGCTGCTGCTCACCGGCGCCGGGATCGGCGTCGGCGCCTGGGCGTGTTGCCTCGCGTTCCTGCCGGTGGCGGCGTACGCCCTGCTCGCTCCCGGTCTGCGATCCTTCGTGGACAAGCCGGCCCGCGGGGACAATCCGGTCGGCGGAGAGAATCCTGAGGAGGTGCGGAATGCTGACGATCGGCCAGCTGGCGCGGTACGCCCGGGTGAGCGTCAGGACGGTTAGGCACTATCACCAGATCGGGTTGTTCGCCGAACCCGAACGGGACGCCTCCGGTTATCGCCGCTACGGCCCCCAGGACGTGGTGACGCTGATCCGCATCCGCACCCTGGCCGCCTCGGGCGTACCGCTGGCAAGGATCAGCGAGCTGCTCGACGCCGAGCCGACCGAGCTGGCGGGCGCCGTCGACGAGATCGACCGCGAACTGCGGGTGCGGATCAACGAGCTGCGAGAGACCCGCAGGCGACTGGCCAGGCTGCGTGACGGCACCGACCAGGTGCTCCCCGAGGCTGCCAACCGCTACTTCGACCGGCTGTATCAGATCGGTGTCCGCGGTGAGGCGCTGGAGATCGAGCGGGAGGCGTGGATCCTCATGCAGGCGGTGTTTCCCGAGGGCATCGCCGAATGGGCCGAGTGGCAGTTGACGGCGCTGGACGACCCGGACGCCGAGCAGCTGTATCGGACCATGACCGAGGCGCGACACTGGGCACCCGACGATCCGCGGATCGAGGGGATCGTGGACGAGGCGGTCGCCCTGACGCTGCGGAATTTCCCGCCGGAAGAGGCGAACTCCGACACCTGGCGGATCGCCGACCAGGTCGGGATGGACCTGGTGAACGAGCACGGACTCGCCGGTTCGCCTGCCTGGCAGCGAATTTCGCACCAGGTGGCGCGGCGACTGTCCGGCGCCGGTTATCGGGTGTCCGACGAGCGGATGTGACAGGATGCCTCCCAGCTACTCGGGGAGGCCTCATGCGCGCAGTCACCGGAACTCGTTGGGCCGCGTTGCTGCTGACGAGCCTGCTGGCCACCTCGATCGGGGCGTTCGCCTCGGCCGCCCCCACCCCGACACCGACCCGGCCCACCAGCGCCACCCCGCCCGCGGCGGCTCCGCGGGCCACCGGGATGCAGCGGCCCACCTATTCGCTGGCGAACGGCGACGAGTTCGACCAGGCGGGCCTGTCCACCGGCTATCGCATCTATGCCGAGACCCGCGCCAAGGGCGGGCTGAAGGGCAAGAGCCTGTTCCGGCCGGAGAACGTGACCCTGCACGACGGCTATCTGGACCTCCGCACCTCCCGGCACTGCGTGCTGCCCGGTGAGGAACCGACCGAGGCCAACGTCAACGAACAGGTGTGCCCGGCCGGTACCGCGACCACCTACACCACCGGCCGGATCGAGACGATGTTCTACCCCTACAAGGCGCCCCGGGTGATGGAGGTGCGCGCCAAGCTGGACGGCGCCCACGGGGACCACAACGGGATCACCAGCACCGCCTGGGCCAACAACGCGAACATGTTCTGCGGCGACAACGGCACCACCAACTCCGACATCGCCGAGCTGGACACGATGGAGGTGTGGGACTCCAGCTACAACCAGAGCACCACGCACCTGGCCTGCCGCAACGGGCAGGTGGCGACCCGAGGAACCAGGCTGAACACCCCGACGGTGGGGGACTGGCACACCTGGCGGGTCGAATATGACGGCCACTCGATCCGCTACTTCTTCGACGGGCGGCCGATGCCGCTGATGGCCCCCCACAGCGGGACCGCGCTGACCGCGGACCTGGCCGGGCTGAGCCCGACCGAGTTCAACCGGGTGATCATCGGACAGCCGTGGATGACGGTGATCTACAACACCGTCAACGCCGCCGGCGGATGGGCCCCGGCCACCGATGACAACCTCCCGTTCCAGACCAAGCACGATCTCTTCGATTACCTGCGCTGGCAGGATTTCGACCCGACGGCGCCCGGCTGCGCACCGACGGGCGCGATCGGTCAGGCGTACGCCAACGCGCGACACCTGGGCGCGGCCACCAGCTGCGAACGCGACACCGAGGTCGGTGGCGGTCGGGTGCAGAACTTCGAAGGCGGGCGCATCTATTGGCGCTCCGACACCGGCGCGGTGGTGGTGCTGGGCGCGATCGTCCAGACATATCTGGCCGGTGCCGAACGACTGCTCGGACTGCCCCGGGGAGCGGAGTTCTGCGGGCTGCGTGACGGTGGCTGCTACCAGTCCTTCCAGGGTGGGTTGCTGTACTGGTCGCCGCCCAGCGGGGCCCATTTCGTGCGCGGCACGATCCTGGATCGGTACGCCGGTCAGGGCTGGGAGCGGGGCGTGTTCGGTTATCCGGTGACCGATGAGGTGTGCGGGTTGCGTGATGGGGGCTGTTATCAGCGGTTCCAGCGGGAGAACGGGCACATCTACTGGTCTGCGGCCAGCGGGGCGTGGGGCGTCCAGGGGATGATCTATGCGCACTGGGCGTCCACCGGTTATGAGAACGGCCGGTTGGGTTACCCGGTCGGGCCCGAGAGCTGCCGGCAACTGCCGGATGCCCGGGAGTGCGTGCAGAACTACCAGGGCGGTCGGATCGTGTGGAACTCGCGTAGGGGGATCGCCGGCTGACCGTCGGTCACAAGTTGGTCACTCCTGTGCGGTGCGGGGGAGTGCTGTCGACATCCCGTGATGGGGTGACCGCAGACTTCCCTTCCTGCTTGGAGTAATGCGATGAAGCGCAGCCCTGTCCGTTCGGTCGGCGTCCAGCTGTTGGCCGGTGCCCTGCTCAGCATCGGTGCCGCCTCGGCGTACGCCGCCCCGACGCCCACCGCGACGCCGAAGCCGACGGCCGCCCCCAGCGCGGCCGCCAGCCCGAGCGCCGCCCCCAGCCCGCGGCGAGCCCGCGTACGCCGGTAGCGTCGCCCACCCGGGTGGCGAACCAGCGGTCCGACGTCCAGCTGGCCCGGCCCGACTTCGACGACGCCTATCACCAGGTCCGGGTGACCTCCCCGGCCGGGGTGGAGCACCGGGTCAGGTTGGCCGACGGCACGTTCTTCAACGGCGGCCAGGTGTTGCGCAGCGCCACCTGGGAGAGCATGGCCGGTGTGGTCGGACAGCAGATCACCGTGGTCGCCACCTCCGTCGACCCCAACGTGGTGCTGACCGGCACCACCCAGTGGTCCTACACCTTCCACCCGCGGGCCACCACCCCCTTCGCCGGGGACGAGTTCGAGGGCCCGGGGATCAACGACGGCTGGCACGTGCTCTCCGAAAGTTGGGCCACCGGACGCAGCAAGGGCAAGAGCTTCTTCCGCCCCGAGAACGCCAAGGTGAGTGACGGAAAGCTGAAGATCACCAACGCCCGGCACTGCGTCACCCCCAACGTCGAGGAACCATCGGCGGCGAACCAGACCAGTGCGGTGTGCCCCGAGGGCAAGGAGACCGTCTACACCTCGGCTCGGTTGCTGTCCAAACAGGCGCTTCCCGCGCCGGGCGCCATGGAGGTCGTCGCCAAGTTGGACGAGTCCAAAGGACCCCACCACGGCATCACCAGCACCGTCTGGTCCAACAACACCGAGCCCTACTGCGCGCCGGGGCTCAGCTCCAACACCGTCGAGATCGACACGATGGAGATCTGGAACACCAGCTTCACCCACAACTCGACCCACACCAACTGCCGCGACGGCAAGTCGCTGAACCTCGGCATCCGTCAGCCCGCCCCCGACGGCAGCATCTCGGGGGAGTGGCACACCTTCCGGATGGAGTGGGACGGCTACGCAGTCCGCTACTTCTTCGACGGCAAACCGGTCCGGCTGTGGAAGGACCCCGGCACCGCGCTGACCAATGACGTACTCACCACCTGGGCAAAGCGCCAGGGTGTCGTGCCGATGGGCAAGGAGCAATGGGTCGCAGCGATGAGCGACTATGCGTGGTGGCTGCACGTCTACACCGCCGTCAACCACACCGGCGCCTGGTCCGGCTCGGTCGACGACACCAAACCGTGGGAACCCCGGGTCGACGAGTTCGAGTACGTGCGCTGGCACAAGTTCGACCTGAACGCGCCGCACTGCGTGCCCCGCGGCATGATCGCCGTGGCCGCGGGGGCGAACGCCGGCCAGCTCGGCCGACACACCAGCTGCGAGCGGATGACCGATATCCCGGGTGACCTCCGCGCCCAGGAGTTCGAGCACGGCCGGATCTACCTGTGGCCGAACGGCAGCACCCGGACCCTGCTCGGTCCCGAGTTCGAGGCCACCCGAGCCAACCTGGGTGGGCTGACCGGGGCCGCCTGGGACCAGCAGGGCGGCGAGCTGGGCGTACCGCTGGAGCCCGAGTCATGCGACCCCACCGTGCTTCCGCCCCAGCCGCCGGTGGCGCCGGCCTGGTGCCAGCGAGAATTCGCCAACGGCATGGTCGTCTTCAAGCGCAGCGAACTCGTCTACGGCGAGGCGTACGCCGTCCTCGGCGAGATCGGCAAGCGGTACGCCGAAGCGGGGGCGTACGAAGGATTTGGTGCTCCGCTTGGGAATGCGATCTGCGGTCTGAAGGACGGCGGCTGCTTCCAGCGGTTCGAGAAGGGCACCATCTACTGGTCTCCGAAGACCGGTGCCCACCTGGTGGTGGGGGCCATCCTCGACCGGTGGAGCCAGTTGAAGAACGAGACCGGAACCCTCGGATATCCCACCAGCAGTGAGATCTGCGGCCTCCGCGATGGCGGCTGCGTGCAGCATTTCCAGGGTGGGTTGATGTACTGGTCGCCGAAGTCCGGTGCTTACTTCGTGCGCGGGGCGATCTACAACAAGTTCGCCTCGCTCGACTGGGAACGCGGCTTCCTCGGTTATCCGGTGGGCGACGAGATCTGTGGGCTGCCCGACGGCGGCTGTGTGCAGCTGTTCCAGGGTGGTCTGGTCTATTGGTCGCCCGACACCGACGCCCACTTCGTGCGCGGGGCGATCTATGACAAGTTTGCCTCCCTCGACTGGGAACGCGGCTTCCTCGGTTATCCGGTGAGCGACGAGATCTGTGGGCTGCGCGACGGCGGCTGCGTGCAGCTGTTCAAGGGCGGGCTGCTCTATTGGTCGCCGAACACGGGCACGCACTTCGTCCGCGGGGCGATCTATGACCGGTACGCCGCCTCCGGCTGGGAGGGTGGCCCGTTCGGCTATCCGGTCACCGACGAGATCTGCGGGCTGCGCGACGGCGGCTGCTATCAGCGGTTCCAGCGCGAGGACGGGCACATCTACTGGTCGTCTGCCTCGGGGGCCTGGTCGGTGCAGGGCGCGATCTTCGGCCACTGGGCCTCGACCGGCTGGGAGGCCGGCCGGCTCGGCTATCCGGTCGGTGGCGAGACCTGCAGCGATGTCAACGGTGCCAGGGAATGCGTGCAGCAGTTCCAGCGCGGCCGCGTCATCTGGAACTCCCGCTTCGGCACCAGCGGCTGAGCACTGCGACGCCCCCCGAGTGGCGCGTTGCCCCCGATATATCGGGGGCGAGGCGCAGCTCGGGGGGCGTCGTCGTGTGTGGGGTCAGGAGAGCTCGAGGCCGGGATACAGGGGATGCTTGTCGAGCAGCTCGGCGGACTGTGCCTTGACCCGGTCGGCGACCCCGTCGGCCAACTGGTACTTTGCCTTGCCGGGCTTGCCGGTGGAGGCGGTGACCGGCTCGGTGTTGCTGAGCACCTCGACGATCAGCTCGGCGACCTTGTCGAACTCGTCGGCGCCGAAACCGCGGGAGGTGAGGGCCGGCGTACCGATCCGAACACCGGAGGTGTACCAGGCGCCGTTCGGGTCGTTCGGCACCGAGTTGCGGTTGGTCACCACGCCGGCGTCCAGCAGCGCGGACTCGCTCTGCCGGCCGGTGAGCCCGAACGAGGTGGTGTCGATCAGCACGAGGTGGTTGTCGGTGCCACCGGTGACCAGCTTGGTGCCACGCTTCATCAGGCCCTCGGCCAGCGTCTTGGCGTTGTCGGCCACGTTCTGTGCGTAGGTTCGGAAATCCGCGGTCCGCGCCTCGGCCAGCGCGACGGCCTTGGCGGCCATCATATGCGACAGCGGACCGCCGAGCACCAGCGGGCAGCCGCGGTCGACCGATGAGGCATATTCCTCGGTCGCCAGCACCAGGCCGCCGCGCGGTCCGCGCAGCGACTTGTGGGTGGTGGTGGTGACCACGTGGGCGTGCGGGACCGGGTCCTCGTCACCGGTGAAAACCTTGCCCGCAACGAGACCCGCGAAGTGGGCCATGTCCACCATCAGGGTCGCGCCCACCTCGTCGGCGATCTCGCGCATGGTGGCGAAGTTGATCCGGCGCGGGTACGCCGAGTAGCCGGCGACCAGCACCAGCGGCTTGAACTCCTTCACCTGTTCCCGCACCGCGTCGTAGTCGAGCAGCTGCGACTCCGGATCGGTGCCGTAGGAACGCTGGTGGAACATCTTGCCCGAGATGTTGGGGCGGAAGCCGTGGGTAAGGTGACCGCCGGCGTCCAGGCTCATCCCCATCAGCCGCTGTTCACCGAAACTGCGGCGCAGCGACTCCCACTCCTGCTCGGTCAGCTCGTTGACCTGCTTCCTGCCCAGCTCCGCCAGCCGCGGCTGCTCGACGCGCTGGGCGAGGATCGCCCAGAACGCGGTCAGGTTGGCGTCGATCCCGGAGTGCGGCTGGGCGTACGCGTATTCGGCGCCGAACAGCTCGCGGGCGTGCTCGGCCGCCACCGATTCGACGGTGTCCACGTTCTGGCAGCCGGCATAGAAGCGGTGCCCGATCGTCCCCTCGGCATACTTGTCGGAGAACCAGGTGCCCATGGTGGCGAGCACCGGCAGCGAGGCGTAGTTCTCCGAGGCGATCAACTTCAGCGACGCGCGCTGGTCGGTGAGCTCGTCACGGGTCGCCTGCGCGATCCGCGGCTCGACCTGGGCGATCACCTTCAGGATCGTCTGGTACGCCGGGCTGAGCTCGGCATTCGGGTTGGTCAAGATCACTCCTTCGGTTGGCCCGGCCCAATCTATCGGCTGGCGAAGCGGGCTGGCCGCCGGTCCGTCTCCGGTTCGGGACCGGCGGGCCGGAAGAACGCCGTTTATATGTCAATAATGCGCTCCAGAGGTGGCCTGTGGATGGCCGTCTCCGCCCTGGCCCTGGTCGCCGGGGGCGGGATGCTGATCGCCCGCGGCCGACGGAAGTCGCAGGCCTAAGACCATGAGCACGATGACCTCGCCCCAGCCCGTTCCGCCGCCCGCCCCGGCCCGGGCCGCCGAGCGGCCTATCGGCAGGCGGCAGTTGTCGCGGGCCCGTGGTGCGGGTGCTGCTGGTGCTGATCGGCGTGCTGGTGCTGCTCTACCCGGTCGTCTCCACCCAGTACAACAACTTCCGGCAGCGGCAGTTCGCCAACCAGTACAACCGGCAGGTGCAGCCGAGGTCCTGGCAAGGGGGCCGGGCACCTCTACGGCACCCCGCTGCCGGTCGGCGGGGTCGGCACCCACGCGGTGCTGACCAGCCACACCGGCCTCGCCAACTCGACCCTGTTCGACCACCTCAAGGACGTCAAGGAGGGCGAGCTGATCGTCGTCGACGTCTACGGCGAGACGCTGGCCTACCAGGTCGACCAGATCAAGGTGGTGCTGCCGAGCGAGATCCGCGACCTGGCGGGTGGAGCCCGGGCGGGACCAGCTCACCCTGTTCACCTGCACCCCCTATGCGGTGAACACGCACCGGCTGCTGGTGCGCGGCCACCGCGTGCCCCACCAGGCGTTGGTGGACCAGCGGGCCATGGCCGGGGCCGGCTTCACGCTCGAACCGTGGATGTACGCCCTGATCGGCGGCGCTGCGGCCGGGCTCGCCCTGGTGATCGTGATCGGGGTGCGGGAGCGTCGGCGTACCCGCCGCGCCGTGCCGGCGCGCGCCGCTGTGTGACCAGCCCCCAGCCGACCGGTTAGGGTGACGGGGGTCACAAGGAGGTGATGTCGTGGGCGTCCTCGGCAAGGAAGCGATCGTCGCTCGACCGGGATACAGCAAGTGGCTGATTCCACCCGCTGCGCTGGCGGTGCACCTGTCCATCGGGCAGGTGTACGCGTTCTCGGTGTTCAAGAACTCGCTGGTGGCCCACTTCGGCTCCTCGCAGACCGCGGTCGCCTGGATCTTCTCGATCGCGATCCTGATGCTCGGCCTGTCCGCGGCCATCTTCGGCACCTGGGTGGAGCGCAGCGGTCCCCGCAAGGCGATGCTGGTCGCCGCGCTCTGCTGGTCGGTCGGCTTCCTGATCGGCGCCGCCGGCATCGCCTCGGGCCAGCTGTGGCTGCTGTACCTGGGTTACGGCGTGATCGGCGGGATCGGGCTGGGCATCGGCTACATCTCGCCGGTGTCGACGTTGATCAAGTGGTTCCCGGATCGGCCGGGGTTGGCCACCGGGATGGCGATCATGGGCTTCGGCGGTGGCGCACTCGTCGCCTCGCCGCTGTCGAACGCGCTGATGCGGGCCTACGACCCGGCGTTCGACCCGAGCGGGAAGGGCGCACTGGCCGGCGGCACGGCCCTGTGGCAGACGTTCCTCACCCTCGGTATCGGCTACGGCATCTTCATGCTGATCGGCGCCGCGCTGATCCGCCTCCCGCAGGGGTACGCCGACGACGCCACCGCGGAACACCGGCCGGGGCGCTCGGGGGCCCTGGTCCGCGCCCGGGAGGCGATCCGGACCCGGCAGTTCTGGCTGCTGTGGGTGGTGCTGTTCTGCAACGTGACCGCCGGCATCGGCATCCTGGAGCAGGCCGCGCCGATGATCCAGGACTTCTTCCGCACCCCCGGCGGCCCGTCGACCGTCACGGCAGCGGCGGCGGGCGGATTCGTCGGCATGCTGAGCCTGGCCAACATGGCCGGCCGCTTCGTCTGGTCCTCGATGTCGGACTTGATCGGGCGCCGCCCGACCTACATGTTCTATCTCGGTCTGGGGGCGGTGCTGTACGTGCTGCTGGCGCTGTTCGGTGGCACCCACACCGCGGTGTTCGTGCTGTTGGCGCTGGTGATCATCTCCTACTACGGCGGCGGGTTCGCCACCGTGCCGGCCTACCTGAAGGACCTGTTCGGGACCCTCGAGGTGGGCGCCATCCACGGCCGGTTGCTCACCGCCTGGTCGGCGGCCGGCATCGCCGGTCCGCTGATCGTGAACGGCTTCCTGGACGCCGCCGGCAAACCCGGACAGCTGGTCGCGGCCGACTATCGGCCGGCGCTGCTGACCATGGTCGGCGTGCTGGTCGTCGGGTTCGTCAGCAACCTGCTGATCACCGACGTGCCGGAGAAGCACCACGACGCGGGGGCCGTCCGGACCCTGCGGGAGCGGACCGAGGCGATGGCCGAGGCCGGCTCGACCCGCTACCGATCCCGGGACGCGGCCGCGGACAGCGGAGGAGGATTCGAATGAGCACCGACACCGTCGACCGTCGGCCCGAACAGCCGGAGGCCCGGCCCACCCCGCTCCCGCTGGTGCTGCTCGCCTGGCTGGTGGTGGGCGTACCGCTGGCGTACGGGCTCTACCAGACCGTGCTGAAGGCGCTGGCGCTGTTCGTGCACTGACGGCGGGGCGGGGCGCAGTGCGGTCGCTCGGTGAACCTGTGGTTTCCTTGGCTCCAGATTGACGACTGGAGCTTCCCAAAGTGACGACCGATACCGCTGAGACCGCCGCCGAGCAGCGCACCCCCCGCCGCAGCTGGTATCACCGCATCGACCGCCGGAAGTGGCGTCTGGTGCTGCTGGTGTTCCTGATCTGCAAGCTGGGCACCTTCGCGGTCGCCGCGGTGGCGGTGCCGATCATGGAATATCCGCGCCAGGTGATCGCCCAGCACGAGACGATCTGGCCCGACGAGTTGCGCGAGGACAACTTCGGGCCGGTGTCGATGTGGCAGCACTTCGACTCCGAGCACTACGTCGCCCTGGTCGACCGGGACTATCTGGCCCCGCTCAACGCCGAGGATCGGGACAAGGTCGAGCGGGCCCGGGCCGGGGAGACGTTCCCGGTCAACCAGACCCTGCACCGGTTCACCTTCGGCCCGCTCTATCCGGTGCTCGGCAAGGTGCTGGCCCCGCTGTTCGGCGCGGTGGGTGCCCTCTGGCTGATCTCCAACCTGGCGATGCTGGCCTGCCTGGCCCTGATGTACGACCTGACCCGGGCCGTGTTCGGCGACCGGGTGGAATCAGCCGAGGATGAGGCCGAATCGGGGGAGGGCAGCGGGCCCGGCGGACTGGCCGCCGGCGTCACCCCGGCCCGCACCCTGACCTGGCTGGTGGTGCTGCCCAGTGCGTTCCTGCTGCAGGCCGTGCTCACCGAGTCGCTGTTCCTGGCGCTGGTGCTCGGCGCGTTCACCCTGGCCGAGCGCCGCCGCTGGGGCTGGGTGGCCGTGCTCGCCGCCTGCTTCGCACTGACCCGCTCCTCGGGCTTCGTGCTGGCGCTGCCGCTGGCCCTGGTCGCGCTGCGCCAGGGCGGCTACTCGCTGGTGCGCGCGGAGTCCTGGAAGCTGTACCTGAGGGCGGCGCCGGCGATCCTTGCCGCACCGCTGGCCTGGTTCGGTTTCATGCTCTACTGCCGCCACTTCACCGGGGACCTGTTCGCCTATTCGCACCTGCAGCACGCCGGCTGGGGAGTGGTCGCCGAGCCACCACCGGACTTCTGGTCCGCGCTCACCGGCGAGCACGTCAGCCGGCCGATGATCAAGGCGATCTCGGTGCTGGTGATGGGCGCCATCCTGCTGCTCGGCGTACGCCTGATCCCGATCGCCTATCAGGTGCTGGCCTGGCTGTTGCTGCTGGTGCCGTTGATGATCGGGGAGAAGTGGCAGCAGTCGATCTGGCGCTATGCCGTGGAGGTGTTCCCGATGGCGTGGGTGCTGGCCCACTGGTTGCGCCGCCCGCGCACCGAAACCGCCGGGGTGGCGGTCTCCTCTGCGCTGCAGGGGGTGCTGCTGCTGACCTGGGTGATCAGCTGGACGAGGATGATCGTGTGAGGCGTACGCGGAGTCAGCCTTGGTGCGCGCCCCCCACCTGGGATAGGTTCGCTCGGTCGTACGGCCCAGCCCGGATCGACGGGGAATCGACCAACGGATGACGATGACAGCGCAACAGCAGGCACCTCGGCGTACGCTGACCTCCCGCGTCCGGTCCGCGCTGAGCCGGCACAACGGTCGCGTGCTGGCGCAGATGATCCGCTACGGGTTCGTGTCCGGTCTGGCCTTCGGTGTCGACTTCTTCAGCATGTACGCCGGTATCCACGCCTTCCACCTGCCGGTGCTGCTGGCCACCACGATCGCGTTCACCCTCGGCATCATCACCAACTTCATCACCAGCACGCTGTGGGTGTTCGACCGCTCCCGCCACCGCCGCCACGTCGAGATGGGGTTGTTCCTGCTGGTCGGGGTGACCGGACTGGGCCTGAACGCGCTGATCGTCTGGGTCGGACACGAGGTGCTCGGCATCTGGGCGATGGTGGCCAAGCTGATCTCCACCGCGGTGGTGTTCTTCTGGAACTTCCTGCTCCGCCGCTTCCTGATCTACACCCCCAAGAACTCCGTCCCAGCGAAGGATGCAGATGCCTGATAAGAAGACCGCCGTCATCATCGGCGCCGGACCCGCCGGACTGACCGCGGCGTACGAGCTGCTGAAGAACACCGACATCCACCCGATCGTGTTCGAGGCATCGGACGCGATCGGTGGGATCTCGAAGACGGTCAACCACAACGGCAACCGGATCGACATCGGCGGCCACCGCTTCTTCTCCAAGTCCGACCGGGTGATGGAGTGGTGGACCTCCATCATGCCGATCGAGCGGACCCCCGAGGGCAAGTCGTTCACGATGAAGTACCAGGGTCAGCAGCGGGACCTGCCGGGCGGCGGCTCGGCCGACCCGAACGAGACCGACGAGGTGATGCTGGTCCGCAGCCGGTTGTCCCGGATCTACTACGACCGCAAGTTCTTCAACTATCCGGTCACCCTGGAGGCGGACACCATCCGCAACCTCGGGCTGACCAAGATGGCCCGGATCGGTTTCTCCTACCTGCACGCGCGATTGCAACCCCTGCAGGAGAAATCACTGGAGGAGTTCTACGTCAACCGGTTCGGCCGCGAGCTCTACAACACCTTCTTCCGCGACTACACCGAGAAGGTGTGGGGGGTGAAGGTGAACCAGATCGCGCCCGACTGGGGCGCCCAGCGGGTCAAGGGGCTGTCGGTGACCGGCACCCTGGCGCACGCGGGAAAAAAGCTGTACAAGGAGAAGATCGCGCCCAGGCTGGGTCGGGAGGTCGAACGTGACCTCGGCCAGAAGGACGTCGAGACCTCGCTGATCGAGGCCTTCCTCTATCCGAAGTTCGGACCCGGCCAGATGTGGGAAGCCGTGGCCCGCAAGGTGGTCGAGGCCGGCGGTGAGGTGCGGATGAAGCAGGCCGTGACCAGGCTGCACGTCGAGCACGGGCGGATCGTCGCCGTCGACGTCACCGACCGGGACGGCAACACCGAGCGGGTGGAGGGAGACCATTTCTTCTCCACCATGCCGGTCAACGAACTCGTCGCCTCGCTGTCCGGGGTGGAGGTGCCGGCCAAGGTGGCGGAGGTGGCGTCCGCCCTGCCCTACCGGGACTTCCTGACCGTCGGCGTACTCGCCAAGCAGCTGAAGATCCGCAACAACACCGACATCGACACCCGATTCCACATCGTCCCGGACAACTGGATCTACATCCAGGAACCGGACGTGAAGGTCGGCCGGCTGCAGATCTTCAACAACTGGAGCCCGTGGATGGTCGCCGACGAGCGCAACGTGTGGATGGGCATGGAATATTTCGTCGACGAGGGCGACGAGCTGTGGTCCAGGTCGGAGGAGGAGATGGCCCGCTTCGGGGTCGAGGAGCTGGCCCGGATCGGCATCGTGGACCCGGCCGACGTGCTGGACACCTGCGTCATCCACGTGAAGAAGACCTACCCGGCCTACTTCGGCAGCTATGCCGAGTTCGACCGGATCCGCGAGTTCGTCGACCAGTTCGAAAACCTGTGGCTGCTCGGGCGCAACGGCCAGCACCGCTACAACAACGCCGACCACTCGATGCTGACCGCCATGGTGGCCGTGGACAACATCGCCGCCGGCTCCACCGACAAGGAATCGGTGTGGAACGTCAACGTCGAGCAGGAGTACCACGAGGAGAAGTGAGCACCCGCGCCGATCCGGTCGAGGAGGGGGACGGCCTCGGCCGCGAACCCTCTGCCCCGGCGAGGCACGGCCTCGGCCGGGGGATCGCGCCCGGGCCACTCGAGTGGGGCCTGATCGCGGCCGCCTGCCTGCTCACCGCACTGGCCGTGCTGGCGGGTCTGCGCAAGCGCCCGATCAACGCCGACGACGTCGCCATGCAGAACCTGCTGCTCGCCTGGGCGGCGGGGGAGCCGCGCGGCGCGCACGTCGGCAGTGACAACTTCGTGCTGCACTTCCCGCTCTACTGGCTCACCTCGCCGATCGCGAACCCGTGGTGGCAGCTGGCGGTCCAGGCGGTGCTGTGCAACCTCGTCGTGGTGCTCGGCATGGTCGCGATGCTGCGACACCTCGCGCGCTTCTCCGCGCGCACCCCCTTGGCCGCGGCTGCTCGTCGGGTATGCGCCGGTGCTGGTCTGGGCCGGGATGGCGCTCGTCCCGTTCTCCGCCGGCGATCCGGTGGTGCGGGACTACTTCCGGTTCATCAGCCACCTGAACATCAACCTGCGGCACCTGGAGGCCGGGGTCTGGCTGCTGCTGCTGGTCGCGCTCGGCTTCGGGCTGCGGCGGTTCCTGCGCCGGGCTCGGCTGATGGAACTGCAACTGGGGCTGATCACCATGCTCAGCGTGCTGGCGCTCACCCTCACCCCGAACGGGATCTCGCCGGTCAACCACCGCTATCTCTATCTGGGCGTCGTTTCGCTCGTGCCGCTGGCCGGGTTCATGCTCGTGCTCCGGCTGCGGAAGGTGCCGCGGGTGACGGGGCTGGTCACCGTGGCGCTGCTCGCGGCCGTGCTGCTCAACGGTGCGGCGAGTGTCGGCGGGCTGCGCGGCGCGCGGACCGGCGACGAGTCCACCCGGCGGATCGTCCGGGCCGTCAGCGCCGCCGGGGTGGACAAAGGGTATGCGAACTACTGGTCGGCCAGCCAGATCACCTGGTCGTGGCGGCGCGCGGCCGTCGCCGTGCCGCTGGTCTGCGAGCACATCGACGGCTCGACGCCCCGGCTGGCTCGCTGTGACTGGCTGATCAACCGGGTTGACCTGGACCGGCCGGCAACGCGAACCTTCCTGGTCGTGGAAACCGAGCGCGACGATCGGGGGCACGACCTGGGCTGCCTCGGCGGAGCCCGGCTCCCGACGCCCTATCAGGTGGTGCGGGTCGACCGGTGGACCGAGATCCGCTTCTACAACTCCGACATCGGGGCCGGACTGCCGCTGTTCCGACTGGGTGATTGAGCGGGCCGGGTGAAATGATCATGACCAGATCGACCACGAAATCGCCCAGGGAGAAAACGACTCCGATCCGGTCATGACCATTTGTGTCACCTGGCTCAGGCGCGGCAGCGGCTGACCTCATAGAGCGCGATCCCGGTGGCGACGCCGGCGTTCAGCGACTCCACCTCGCTGGCGATCGGGATCGACACCAGCACGTCGCAGTGCTCCCGGACCAGCCGCGACAGTCCCTCACCCTCGGAGCCGACGACCAGCACCAGCGGCCCGTCCACGCCTGGGATCGCCTCGATCTCGGTGTCGCCCTCACCGGCCAGTCCGGCGATGGTGAAGCCCGCCTTGGCGTACGCCTGGAGCGTCCGGTTCAGGTTGGTGGCGCGGGCGATCGGCAGCCGCGCCGCGGCGCCGGCGGAGGTCTTCCAGGCGGCGGCCGTCATGCTCGCCGAGCGCCGTTCCGGGATCACCACCCCGGTGGCGCCGAAGGCGGCGGCGGAGCGGACGATGGCACCCAGGTTGCGCGGGTCGGTGATCTGGTCGAGGAACACCACCAGCGGGGCGTCGGACTGCAGCGCGTCGGAGAGCAGGTCGTCGGGGTGGGCGTACTCGAATTCGGGGAGCTTCAGCGCCACCCCCTGGTGCACGGCACCGCCGGTCATCCGGTCGAGGTCGGTGCGGCTGGCCTGGAGCAGGGTGATCGAGTGGTCGGCGCAGTGCTTGAGGATCTCCCGCAACCGGTCATCGCGTTCGGCGCCGTCGGCGACGAATGCCGTGTGCACAGGGATTCCGGCGTGCAGCGCCTCGATCACCGGGTTGCGCCCGGCCACCCACTCCGGGCCGGAACCGGGGCGCCCGGTGCGCGGTGCGGACTGGGTGCGGGAGCGTTGGCCGCCGCTGCGCTGCTTGGCCTGGTAGGCCTTGTGGTTCGGCCGGTCCTCGGCCTTCGGGGTCGGGCCCTTGCCCTCGAGACCGCGCCGCACCCGGCCGCCGGAGCCGGCGGTGTTGCCCCTGCCCTTGCGGCGGACCGCGCCCCTGCGCTGTGAGTTGCCCGGCATCTCAGGCTCCCTTCGCCTCAAGGCTCCAGCGGGAGCCGTCGGGGGTGTCGGTGATCTTCAGCCCGAGTCCGCCGAGGGTGTCGCGGATCGCGTCGGCCGCCGTCCAGTCCTTTCGCGCCCGGGCCTCCTGACGCTGGGTGAGCAGCGCCTGGACCAGCCCGTCGACCACCGGCTCCAGCGCCTGGTCGCCACCGGCGGTCCGCTGCCAGGTCTCGTCGTCGGGGTCGAGGCCGAACACCGTCAGCATCGCAGTCACCTGGTCGAGCACCGCGGCCAGCTCGGCCGGGTCGCCGTCGCCGCCGAGCAACTGGTTGCCCCGGCGGATCGCCGCGAACAGCGCGGCCACCGCGCCGGGCGTCCCCAGGTCGTCGTCCATGCTGCGCGCGAAGTCGTCCCAGTATGGTCCCTGGGCCTGTCGAAGGGTGGCTTCGACAGGCTCAGCCAGCGTGGCGGAGCGGGCGCGACCGACGAAGGAGTCGATCCGCTCGATCGCCTTCTCGGCCTCGTCGAGGGAGCTGATCGTGCCCTCCTCGTCGGGGGAGAACTCGATCATCGACCGGTAGTGCGGGGCGAGCAGGAAGTATCGCACCGCCCGCGGGTCGTGGGTGCGGGTGACCTCGGTGACCAGGGCGGTGTTGCCGAGCGATTTCGACATCTTCTCCCCGGCCATGGTGACCCAGGCGTTGTGCATCCAATAGCGCGCGAACCCGCGGCCGGCCGCGGCCGACTGGGCGAGTTCGTTCTCGTGGTGCGGGAAGCGCAGGTCGATTCCGCCGCCGTGGATGTCGAAGGTGGGGCCCAGATATTTCCCGGCCATCGCCGAGCACTCGATGTGCCAGCCCGGCCGGCCCCGCCCCCACGGCGAGGTCCAGGCCGCGGTCTCCGGCTCGTCGGCCTTGTGCCCCTTCCACAGCGCGAAATCCCGCGGGTCACGCTTGCCGCGCGGGTCCGCGTCCTCGGCGGCGGCCATCTCGTCCACCTTCATCCCGGACAGCTCGCCATAGCGCGGCCACGACCGCACGTCGAAGTAGACGTCGCCGGAGCCGTCGGCAGCGGGGTAGGCGTGCCCCCTGGCGATCAGCTCACCGATCAGGTCGATCATCTCCGGCACGTGGCCGGTGGCCCGCGGCTCATAGGTGGGCGGGATGCAGCCGAGGGCGGCGTACGCCAGGTGCAGTTCCCGCTCGAAGCGGTACGCCCAGGCGTACCAGGGCTGCCCGGCCTCGGCGGACCGGGCCAGGATCTTGTCGTCGATGTCGGTGACGTTGGCGACCACGCTCACCCGGTAGCCGCGATGGGTGAGCCAGCGGCGCAGCACGTCGAAGACCACCTCCTTGCGGATGTGGCCGACGTGCGGGGCGGACTGGACCGTCAATCCGCAGTGATAGATGGACACCCGGCCCGGCTCCAAGGGCTCGAAGTCGCGAACCTCGCGGGTGGCGGTGTCATAGAGGCGAAACGTCACCCGACCAGCCTATCGGCCGACCCCCCCGACCACCGTTTGAACCGTTTCCGGTCGTGCATTGTGAGAGGCCTCGATCAATGATTCACGGAACGGCACGGTCGCAGATCTGTGATTCTCTCACTCGAAGGCCCGGAGAAGCCGGGCGACCCAGGTGTGCAACCAGGGCCAGGCCACCTGGACCGGTGGCACCTCGGTCGTGCTCACCGATGACCCAACGCTGCCGGGCGCCGCCGACCTGAACCGCCCCGGGGTGTCCGGAGTGGAACTTCAGCGCCAAGCTGACCAACAGCTCCGACAAGGACTCGAACTACTCCACCAAGGTGAGCGTCACCAAGAAGTCCGGGGCACGGTGGTGGCCAGCAAGGAGATCCAGCAGAAGCTGACCAAGGGCCAGACCCAGGAGGTCAAGGCGGACAGGTTCGCCAAGACCACCGAGAAGCCCGAGGAGCCGCAGTGCGTGACGGGGGCGACGGTCAAGCGCGGCTGATCGCCCGCAGCCCCTCCAGCAGCCGGTCCACGTCGGCGTCGGTCGTGTAGGGCGCCAGCCCGACCCGCACCGCGCCCGCCTCGCCGAGCCCCAGCGCCCGGCTGCACTCGAGCGCATAGAAGCTGCTCGCCGGCGCGTTCACGCCGCGGGCGGCCAGCTGGGCGTACACGGTCTGGGAGTCCACCCCCGGCACCGCGAACAGCAGCGTCGGCGTACGCCGGGCCGCGCGCGACCAGACGGTCGCGCCCAACTCGGCCAACCCGGCCTCGATCCGCGCACGCAACCGCTGCTCGTGCTCCTCCAGGGCGCCCAGGCTGCGCAGCAACCGCTCCCGCCGGCTGCCGTCACCGGGCACCAGATCGGCCAGAAAGTCCACCGCGGCCGTGGTTCCGGCCAACAGCTCATACGGCAGGGTGCCCAGCTCGAAGCGTTCCGGCACCTGGTCGGTGGACGGTGCCAGCTTGTCCGGGTGGATCGACTCGAGCAGCGCGACGTCGCCGGCGAGTACGCCGCAGTGCGGCCCGCAGAACTTGTACGGCGAGCAGGCGAGCAGGTCCGCACCGAGCGCCAGGCGGTCGACCGGCTCGTGTGCGGCGTAGTGCACCGCGTCCGCGAACAGCAGCGCGCCGGCCGCGTGCACCGCCGCCGCGATCGCGGGCAGGTCCGGCATGGTGCCGATCAGGTTGGACGCCGCGGTCACCGCGACCAGCCGGGTCCGCGGACCGAGCACGGCCTCGACCGCGGAGGTCGGCAGCTCCCCGGTCTCGGGGTCGAACTCGGCCCAGCGGACCGTCGCACCGGCCCGCCCGGCGGCGATGATCCACGGCCGGATGTTCGCGTCGTGATCGAGCCGGCTGACCACCACCTCGTCCCCGGCCGACCAGGTTTGCGCCAACCCCCGGGCCAGGTCCATCGTCAGCTGGGTCATCGACCGGCCGAACACGATGCCGCCGGGGTCGCTGCCGAGCAGGTCGGCCATCGCCCGCCGGGCCCCGGTCACCGTCGCCTCGGCGTTGCGCTCGGCCGTGGTGTGTCGGCCGCGGTTGGCCAGCGGGGCGGTCAGTGTCTCGGCGATCGCCTGCGCCACCTGGGTCGGCGTCTGGGTGCCGCCGGGCCCGTCGAAGTGGGCGGCCGCGTCCGGTCCGGTCAGCGCGGGGAAGTGCCGGCGTACCGACTCGGCGTCGAAGGCTGTGCTCATGGCAACCGGTCTAGTGCACCCGGCAGCGCCGGGCAAGCCTGTCTCAGCGGCCGCCTCAGGGGCGCACGGCGGCGAGCACCAGCTGGGCCAGCTGGGCGTACGCCTCGGCGTCGTCGAGGCCGGTGTTGGACTGCACCTGGCCCGAGCCGATCCGCTGCATGGTGGCGGTGACCACCTCCGCCACGAAGTCGGCCTGGACCGACCGGAACGCGCCGGCCGCGGTGCCCTCGTCGAGCAGGCTGCGCACCCGCGCCGCCGCCGCCGAGGTGTTCTCCAGATAGATCGCCCGGGTGGGGGCCAACCGGGCCAGGTCGGCCAGGAACTGCCGCGACGCCGGGCGCAGTGCCTCGGCGACGGCGATCAGATAGCCGGACACCCGGGCGGCGGGGGAGTCGAGGTCGGCCAGTGTGGCCTCCACCTGCTCGGTCGCCCGGCGGAAGAACAGGCGTACCACCGAGGTCGCCAACTGCTCCTTGGAGTCGGCCAGGGCATAGAGGGTGCGCTTGGAGCAGCCCAACCTGGCGGCGAGCTGGTCGAGGGTGAACCCGATGAACCCCTCGGTCAGGCACAGCGCCAGCAGGTTGTCGCGCAGCTCGGACTGGCGATCGGTCAGCGACTCAAGGTTGACGATACTCATGGCGGTACTAGAGTACGCCCTGGAGTACCGCTGCACGATCCAGATTCCCTGTTTGTTGATCATCGAGGTGTGACATGCCCGTAGACCGCCTGCTGCCCCCGGACGGTCTCGAGTTGGTCCAACTGGTGGCCGACTTCTCCCGACGGGAGCTGCTGCCGCTGGCCGCCCCAGCCGAGGCCGCTGAAGAGTTCCCGCGCGAGGTGTTTCGCCGGCTCGGTGAGCTCGGCCTGCTTGGCATGCCCTATCCGGAGGCCGACGGCGGGATGGAGCAGCCCTACGAGGTCTATCTGCAGGCGCTGGAGGAGGTGGCCGCCAACTGGATGAGCGTCGCGGTTGGGGTGTCGGTGCACATCATGACCTGCTATCCGCTGCTGGCGAAGGGTACGCCCGATCAGCGCGACCGATTCGCCCCCGACCTGCTGGGCGGGCGACTGCTGGGGGCGTACGCCCTCTCCGAGGCGCAGGCGGGCAGCGACATCACCTCGATGACCACCACCGCCCGCCGCGACGGCGACGGCTACGTGCTGCGCGGGGCGAAGGCCTGGATCAGCCACGCCTCGCACGCCGACTACTACACGACGTTCGCGCGCACCGGTGACGGGCGGACCGACATCTCCTGCTTCCTGGTGCCGGCCGACGCCGAGGGGCTCTCCTTCGGCGCCCCGGAGCAGAAGATGGGGCTCACCGGATCCACCACCGCGGCCGTCTACTACGACGACGTCCGGGTGCCCGCGGTACGCCGGATCGGGGAGGAGGGCGAGGGGATGCGGATCGCGCTCTCCGCCTTGGCCAACGGCCGCCTCGGCATCGCCGCCTGCGCGACCGGGCTGGCCCAGTCCGCGCTCGAGCACGCGGTGGCGTACGCCAAGGAACGCCAGCAGTTCGGTCAGCGGATCGCCGACTTCCAGGGGATGCAGTTCCTGTTCGCCGACATGGACGCGGCGGTGAGCACCGCGCGCGCCAGCTATCTGGAGGCGGCCCGTCGCCGCGACGCCGGGCGCGACTTCATCAGGGAGGCGGCGATCGCCAAGATGGTCGCCACCGACGCCGCGATGAAGGTGACCACTGATGCGGTGCAGGTGCTCGGCGGCTACGGCTATACCAAGGATTTCCCGCTGGAGCGATACATGCGGGAGGCGAAGGTGACCCAGATCTTCGAGGGCACCAACCAGATCCAGAAGATCGTGATCGCCCGCGAGCTGTTGCGCTAGGCCTTTCTCCGAGCCTTTTCCCGCAGGGCAGCGATGTCCAGGAAGCCGCTGGGCTCGGGCTGGGTCGCCGCGTCGGCCTCCCAGGGGTCGATCGGCAGCGGCCCGGTGTCCTGCTCGTCGTCGTAACCCTGGCTGGGATCGTAGGGGTTGAGCAGCCGGCGCCCGCCCTCCTCGACGACCGGGGCCAGGTTGTCGGTGGAGACCGCCTCGTCGGGCAATTTCTCAAGCACGTCACGGATATAGCCGGATACCGCCTCCTCGAGTCCGATCTCGTGTCCGGCCTCCTCGGAGCGATACCAGCGATATTCGAGCACCTCGTGATAGATCTGCGCGGCCTCCAACTTGCCGCGCAGGGAGTCGGGGATCGCGTTCACCACCGGCTCGAAGCACTGGGTCAGCCACTGGTGGGCGACCACCGCCTCGTCGGTGTTCTGCTGGCCGGTGCGGGCCCGATAGGTGTCCAGGTCGTTCAGCAGCCGACGGGCCTGGTTCTCCTCGGTGTCCAGCCCGGTCAGCCGGAGCAGTCGCCGGGAGTGGTGCCCGGCGTCGACCACCTTGGGTTGGATCCGGATCGTGGTGCCGTCCAGGTCGGTGGTGATGTCCAGCTCGGCGACGTCGAACCCCAACGCGTTGAGTCGGCGTACCCGTCGCTCGATCCGATAGATCTGCGAGTCGTCGAACTCCTCGGCCCCCGTCAACTCCTGCCACAGTTCGCGATAACGCGATTCGATCAGATCCACCAGGGTGCGCGGGTCGAGGGACTCGTCGAGCATGCCGCCCGCCTCGAGGTCGCAGAACTCGCCGAACAGGTTGGTCCGGGCGATGGTCAGGTCGTGCTCGCGCTGGCCGTTGGTCAGCTGGTCGTGCACCTCACCGGTCTCGGCGTCCACCAGATAGGCGGCGAACTCTCCGGCGTCGCGGCGGAACAGGGTGTTGGACAGGGAAACGTCGCCCCACAGGAATCCGACCAGGTGCAGCCTGGCCAGCAGCACCACCATGGCGTCCACCAGCCGGTTCACGGTTTCGGTGCGTACGCCGCGGGTGAACAGCGAGCGATAGGGCAGGGAGAACTGCAGGTGCTTGGTCACCAGCACCGGGTCAAGCGGTTCGCCGGAGGGGTCCACCCGGCCGGTGATGACCGCGACCGGTTGCACCGCCGGGGTCTGCATCCGCATCAGGTCGTGCAGCAACCGGTATTCGTGGATGGCCAGGTGTTCCAGCACTTCCTTGGCGGCGTACACCTCGTTGCCGACGTTGATGAACCGCACCACGTGCCGGGAGATGCCGCGGGGGAGCGCGACCAGATATTCCAACGGCCACTGCGCCAACGGGATCTCCCACGGCAGTGGGATCAGCCGGGCGTCTGGCTTGGCGGACAGGAAACGTGGCACCCGGTCAGTCTGCCACGACGGCCGTGTGCGGCGGGGCACGCAAAGGGCCGGACGGAGAATCCGTCCGGCCCCGCGTGGCTGGTCGATCGGTCAGGAAACCCGATCGCCGGTCTTGTTGGAGAACACGTGGATGTGGTCCGGATCCATCGACAGACGGACCTGGCTGCCACGCTGCGGTGGGCGCCGCGAGGAGATGCGGGCCACGATCTGCTGCGCCTGCAGCTTCTCATCCTCGCTCAGCCCGGCCGCGGTGCCGTAGAGGTAGGCGTCGGCGCCCAGCTCCTCCACCACGGCGACATCGAGCCCGATGCCGTCGCCGTCAGAGAGCGCGAAGTTCTCCGGGCGGATGCCGATGGTGACTTCGTTCTCGCCCTCGAGGTGGCCGAGCACCTCGCGGGAGACCGGCACGGTGAAGTCGCCGACCCGGACGCCGCCGTCGCTGACGGTGCCCTCGATCAGGTTCATCGCGGGTGAACCGATGAAGCCGGCGACGAACAGGTTGCGCGGGGTATCATAGAGCGCCAGCGGGCTGTCCACCTGCTGCAGGATGCCGTCCTTCATCACCGCGACCCGGTCGCCCATCGTCATCGCCTCGACCTGGTCGTGGGTGACATAGACGGTGGTGACGCCGAGCCGGGTCTGCAGGGCCGCGATCTGGGTGCGGGTGGAGACGCGGAGCTTGGCGTCCAGGTTGGACAGCGGCTCGTCCATCAGGAACACCTGCGGCTGGCGGACGATCGCCCGGCCCATGGCGACGCGCTGCCGCTGACCACCGGAGAGCGCCTTCGGCTTGCGGGACAGGTATTCCTCGAGGCCGAGCAGTTTGGCGGCCTCGGCGACGCGCTGCTCGCGCTCGGTCTTCGGCACGTTCTGCATCTTCAGCGCGAAGCCCATGTTCTCGCCCACGGTCATGTGCGGATAGAGGGCGTAGTTCTGGAACACCATCGCGATGTCGCGGTCCTTGGGCGGCAGCGAGGTGACGTTGCGGTCACCGATCAGGATGTCGCCGGCGTTCACCTCCTCCAGGCCCGCGAGCATGCGCAGCGAGGTGGACTTGCCGCAGCCGGAGGGCCCGACCAGGACCATGAACTCGCCGTCACCGATCTCGAGGTTCAGCTTGTCGACGGCGGGGTGGTCGGCGCCGGGATAGACGCGAGTTGCTTCTTTGAAACTAACGGAGGCCATCAGCCATCAATCCTTCCACGGGCAGGTACGTGCCCGACGATCCGTAGTGGAATCCAGGCCGACCCAGCCGGGCCGGTGCCCCATTGTTGCACCAGAGCACGCTCCGGTCACCCCTCATCAGCGGATGAGACCGTCTCGTTACGCCGCCCGGTCCCCGACTGGTCGAGGGGAACTCTGCCTGTCGACCTGGGTGTGTTCCTCTCGACGAGCAGCACCATTGCTCCGCTCCGCTGCGCATGGTGCCGCTGCTCGACAAGCGTGTGGGCTCAGCACTCGACGATGTTCACCGCGAGGCCACCGCGTGCGGTCTCCTTGTATTTCACCTTCATGTCGGCGCCGGTCTGCATCATCGTGCGTACCACCTGGTCGAGGCTCACCTTCTGGGTGCCGTCACCGTGCAGGGCTAATCGGGCGGCGGTGATCGCCTTCACCGAACCGACCGCATTCCGCTCGATACAAGGGATCTGGACCAGACCGCCAACCGGATCGCAGGTCAGCCCGAGGTGGTGCTCCATGCCGATCTCGGCGGCACACTCGACCTGGTTGGGATTGCCGCCGATCGCCTCCGCCAGCGCCCCGGCGGCCATCGAGCAGGCCGTGCCGACCTCACCCTGGCAGCCGACCTCGGCCCCGGAGATGGAGGCGCTCTGCGCATAGATGGACCCGATCGCCGCGGCAGTGAGCAGGAAGCGGCGTACCCCCTTCTCATCCATCCCGGGGATGAACGAGACCGCATAGTGCAGCACGGCCGGGATGATCCCGGCGGCCCCGTTGGTGGGGGCGGTGACCACCCGCCCGCCGGCGGCATTCTCCTCGTTCACTGCCAGCGCCCACAGGGTCACCCAGTCCATCGCCGCCAGCGGGTCGACCGGACCGGGTCGGCTGCCGCGGCGGATCAGCTCGGCGTGCAACTCGGCCGAGCGGCGGCGTACCTTTAACCCGCCGGGCAAGGTGCCCCGGTTGGCCTGGCCGTTCTCGACGCACTCCTGCATCACCTTCCAGATCCGGTCCAGCCCGGCGTCCACCTCGGCCGCCGGTCGGCGGGCGCACTCGTTGGCGTACGCCACCTCGGCGATCGAGAGGCCGTGCTCGGCGCACTGGGCGAGCAGTTCGGCGCCGGTGCGGAACGGGTGGGGGACCGGGGTGGGGTCGCGGCGTACCTCTGGGTTGCCGGATCCGTCGTCGTCGAGCACGAACCCGCCGCCGATGGAATAGTAGGTGCGGCTGACCAGTTCCTCGTCCCCAGCCCAGGCGGTGAAGGTCATCCCGTTGGGGTGGAACGGCAGGGTACGCCGACGGTGCAGCACCAGGTCGGTGTCGGGGTCGAAGTCGATCTCGTGGCTGCCGGCCAGCCGGAGCCGGCGGCTGCTCGCGATCTCCTCGCTGCGCCGGGGTGCGGTCTCGGTGTCGACGGTCTCGGGGTCCTCGCCCTCCAACCCCCACAGCACCGCACCCCGGGAGCCGTGACCGTGCCCGGTGGCGCCGAGCGAGCCGAACAACTCGGCCAGCACCCGGGTGGTCTGCTCCAGCTGACCGTCGGCCTGCAGGGACTCGACGAATCTCGCGGCGGCCCGCATCGGGCCGACTGTGTGCGAACTCGAGGGGCCGATGCCGATCTTGAACAGCTCGAACACAGAGATGGTCACCGGCCCCAGTCTGCCCGCTATTCGAGACGAACGCTACAGTCGCAGGGTGCGTGCCCTGGTGAAGACCGCTCCCCGCGCCGGTCTGGAGCTGATCGACGTCCCCATCCCCGAGCCCGGTCCGACCGAGGTGCTGGTGAAGGTGCGGATGACCGGGATCTGCGGCACTGACCTGCACATCGAGGCGTGGGACCCGTGGGCCGCGGCGACCATGACCACCCCGCGGATCGTCGGTCACGAGTTCTGCGGTGACGTGGTCGCGGTGGGGTCCGCGGTGACCGACGTCGCGGTCGGCGACTTCGTCTCCGGGGAGGGCCATCTGGTCTGCGGGCGTTGCCGCAACTGTCTGGCCGGGCGGCGCCACCTGTGCGCGAACACCCGCGGCATCGGCGTCCAGGTCGACGGCTGCTTCGCCGAATATCTGGTGATGCCGGCGGTGAACATCTGGGTGCACCGGGTCCCGGTGTCGCCCGAGGTCGCCGCGATCTTCGACCCCTTCGGCAACGCGGTGCACACCGCACTCGCCTTTCCCTGTCTGGGTGAGGATGTGCTGGTCACCGGTGCCGGACCGATCGGCATCATGGCGGCGATGGTGGTACGCCACGCCGGCGCCCGATTCGTCGTGGTGAGCGACCTTTCCGAAGAGCGGTTGGCGCTGGCCGAAAAGCTCGGCGCCACGGTCGCGATCGACCCGAGGCATACGCCGATCGCCGACGCGGCGCGCGAGCTGGGCATGCGGGAGGGGTTCGACATCGGACTGGAGATGTCGGGGGCGCCGGTCGCGCTGCGGCAGCTGGTCGACGCGATGGCGCACGGCGGCCGGATCGCGATGCTCGGGCTGCCGGCCGATGAGACCTCGCTCGACTTCTCGAAGGTGGTGCTGCGAATGCTCACCCTGAAAGGGATCTATGGCCGCGAGATCTTCGAGACGTGGTATGCGATGAGCGTGCTGGTGCAGTCCGGGTTGGACGTCTCCGGCGTGATCACCCACCGGTTCGACCACACCGAGCACGAGGAGGCGTTCGCCACCGCCCGCTCGGGACACTGCGGCAAGATTGTGATGAGTTGGGAGTGAGATGTACGGAGCGCTGAAAACCCATCTGCAGCAGGAGATCGACGGGCTGCGGACCGACGGAACCTACAAGCACGAGGTGCCGCTGACCTCCCCGCAGGCCGCGCACATCGCCACCGCCGACGGGGCGGTGGTGAACTTCTGTGCCAACAACTACCTGGGCCTGGCCGACGACCCCCGGTTGATCGAGGCCGCCGGGGAAGCGTTGCAGCGTTGGGGTTTCGGGATGGCGTCGGTGCGGTTCATCTGCGGTACCACCGACCTGCACACCGAGCTGGAGCGGCGGGTGGCCGACTTGGTGGGGGCCGATGACGCGATCCTCTACAGCTCCTGCTTCGACGCCAACGGGGGTCTGTTCGAGGTGCTGCTGGGCGCCGATGACGCGATCATCTCCGATGAGCTGAATCACGCCTCGATCATCGACGGCGTACGCCTGTCCAAGGCCCGCCGGTTGCGGTATCGCAACCGGGATCTGGCCGACCTGGAGGAACAGCTGCGGGCGTCCGCCGACGCCCGCTTCCGGATGATCGCCACCGACGGGGTGTTCTCGATGGACGGCTATCTGGCGCCACTGGATGGAATCTGTGACCTGGCAGAGAAATATGACGCCCTGGTGATGGTGGACGACTCGCACGCGGTCGGGTTCACCGGGCCGACCGGGGCGGGTACGCCGGAACTGTTCGGCGTCCAGGATCGCGTCGACGTGTTCACCGGCACCTTCGGCAAGGCGCTCGGTGGGGCGTCGGGCGGCTACACCGCTGCCCGCAAGGAGATCGTGGAGCTGCTGCGGCAGCGGTCTCGGCCCTACCTGTTCTCGAACTCGCTGGCCCCCTCCATCGGCGCGGCGACCCTGGCCGCGCTGGAGCTGATCGCCGAGTCGGGGGAGTTGCTGGAGCGGCTGCGGGAGAACACGGCCTATTTCCGCACGCGGCTGGCCGAGGAGGAGTTCGAGGTGCCGGAGTCGACGCATCCGATCGTGCCGGTGATGGTGGGCGATGCGGCGCGCGCGGCCCAGATGGCGGATTCGGTGCTGGCCAAGGGAATCTACGTCCGCGCGTTCTCCTATCCGGTGGTGCCCAAGGGCAAGGCGCGGATCCGCACCCAGATGTCGGCCGCGCACAGCATCGAGGACCTGGACCGCGCGATCGCCGCCTTCGTCGCCGCCCGCGACGAGCTCGACCGCTGAGCCGACCGATCCCACTGTCGCGATTCCCCGACGGGGCCCGGGGGCGACTGACCTGCAGTCTCCGGAATTGACCATGATCAAACCCAGTGGGACTGGGTTTCGGACTCGCCCGCCTGAGAGACTGCAGGTCAGACCTCACGCAACCCACTGAACCGACCGACCCGAGGAGGAGCGATGGCCCGCACGATCGCCACCAACACGCAGGTGTCGCTGGAGGAACTGCTGGAGTTCGTCCGGCCGCGGCACCGGATGCTGATCGCCACCGCACGCGGCGACGGCCGCCCACAGATCTCGCCGGTGACCGGTGGCGTCGACGAACAGGGGCGGATCGTCACCTCCACCTATCCCGGCCGCGCCAAGACCCGCAACGCCGAGCGGAACCCGCAGGTGTCGGTGGTGGTGCTCTCCGATGAGTGGAACGGCGCCTGGGTGCAGGTCGACGGCGAGGCTGAGGTGATCCACATGCCCGAGGCCGCCGACGCCCTGGTCGACTATTTCCGCTGCACCTCCGGGGAGCACCCGGACTGGGAGGAGTACAAGCAGGCGATGCGGCTGCAGAACAAGTCCCTGCTCCGGATCACCCCCATCCGCTGGGGTCCGATCGCCACCGGCGGTTTCCCCGCCGACGTCGCCGCCCGCCTCGACGCCAGCTGAGTCGCTTGGGCTGTTCGGCTGTCGGGGGCGTCTGCAAGGATTTCCGCCGTGACCGGAGCAGCGGTTCCTTCCGCACGAAAGGCAGCAGCTCAACCCCTACATCACCTGTGACGGCAACTGTGCCGAGGCCATGGAGTTCTATGGTCAGGCGTTCGACGCCAAGCCCCAGACGATGAGCTTCCGCGACGCCGGCATGGACGTCGACGGGGTGATGCACTCCTCGCTCGACACCCCGGCCGGGTTCCACCCGTTCGCCTCCGACCACGCCGAGGGGATGGGTCAGTATCAGCCCGGCACCAACGTGCAGGTCAGCCTCTCCGGTGACGACGCCGACGCGCTGCGCGGCTAGTGGGAGGCGCTCTCGGCCGGCGGTCAGGTGTGCATGCCGCTGGAGAAGCAGATGTGGGGCGGCGTCTACGGCCAGTTCGCCGACAGGCTCGGCATCATTTGGCACGTCGACATCGCCGGCGACCAGGCCTGATCCGCTCGGGAGTCGCGGTACGCCGGGGCCGCGGCTGCGGCGTACCGGGACCCGATCAGCCTGCGGTCTCCCGCTTGCGCCTGTTCCACCACCAGGTAGCGATCATGCCGATCAGGATGGCGATCGAGACGTACCAGGCGTACTTGCCGTATTCGCGAACCACGTCGACGGCAGGCTCCCCGATTCGATGACCCAGATAGAAGTACAGCGACTGCATCGTCGCGGCGAAGACCAGGTTCACCCCGATGAACCTGCGCCAGCTCATCTGGGCCGCGCCGAGGGTGGCGTAGATGACCGCCGCCGGCAGCGGGATCGGCAGATAGGTGAGCAGGATCGCCGGGATGGCGAACCGTTGGGCGATCTTCTCGGCCCGCTCGGCGTTGCGGCGGGCGCGCGGTGAGCGTCCGGCGACCATCTCGAACACCCCGCGACCCCACAGCTTGCCGGCCCAGAAATAGACGGGGTCGAACTTCATCACGCTCAGCGTGGCGATCACCAACCAGAACGGCCAATGCGTCGGCTCACCGGTCGCGGTCAGCGCACCGATCATCACCACCCCGGTCCGCGAGCCGGTCAAGGCCGCCGCCAGGAACGGTTTGGTCACCAGCACCGCGCGAAACGGCAGCAGTGCCAGCGCATAGAACCCGAGCGCGCTGATCAGCGTGAAGCAGGCGATGTCGGAGCGGGTGGGCTTGTGCCCCCACGGCAGTCGCGGGTCGTCCCACCACTCGCGCTCGGGTCGCTCCCCGGCGGGCGGGTCGGCCTGGGGCTCGGTCACCCGGCGAGTGTACGCGGTGCCCGGTCAGGCAACGGTGACGGTGATCGTGTGGTGCCCGCTCGCTCCGTCGGGCGCGGGAAGGGCCCGGGCGGCCGTCTCCGGGGTACCGGTGGCGTCGATGGCGCGCACCGCGATCGTGTGCCGACCCGGGGTGGCCGGCCAGGTGTACGCCCACTGCCGCCAGGCGTCCACGGTGGCGTCGGTGCCCAGCCGGGTGTCGGTCCAGGGACCGCCGTCGACGCTGACCTGGACGCCGATGATCCCGCGGTGCTGGGCCCAGGCGACGCCGGCGACCGCGACTGTCCCGGCGCCGAGCCGGGCGCCGCTGCTGGGCACGTCGATCCTCGAGTTCGTCTTCACCGGGCCGAGTGCGGACCAGCCGCGCGGGGTCCAATAGCCCTGGTCGTCGGCGAACCGGGTCACCTTCAGCTCGGTCACCCACTTGGTGGCGCTGACATAGCCGTAGAGACCGGGGACCACCAGCCGCACCGGGAACCCGTGCTCGGGCAACAGCGGTTCCCGGTTCTGCGCCACCACGAGCAGCGCATTGCGGTCGTCGGTGAGCGCCTCCAGTGGCGTACCCGCGGTGAACCCGTCGCTGCTGCGGGACAGCACCATGTCTGCACCCGGGCGTACGCCGGCCTCGCGGAGCAGCTCACGCACCGGCCACCCGGTCCAGATCGCGTTGCCGTTGAGGCTGCCGCCGACCTCGTTGGAGACGCACATCAGCGTGACCATCGCCTCCTGCATCGGCTTGCTGAGCAGGGTTTCCCAGTCCAGCGTGAGCTCGCGCTCGACCAGCCCGGTGACCTTGAGCGACCACTCGGCGGGGTCGATCTTCGGCACCGTGAGCGCGGTGTCGATCCGATAGAACTCCTTGTTCGGCACGATGAACGGGGTCACCCCCGGTACGCCCACCTCCACCCCCGCGGGCACCGTCACCGGTGCCGCGACCGGCGGCAACCGGAAGGCGGCGCGGGCCAGTTCGACGACCCGGGTGCCGCCGGCGGTGATTCGGCCCAGCACGGTCATCGCGGCCCCGCCCAGGGCCACCCCGAGCACGGCGCGACGGGAGAGCCCTGGGGCCGGTTCGAGCTGCTCGCCTCGCTCGGTGGGCGCCTGCAGGATTGGTCGGCACCAGCCCCAGAGCAGCCTCGCGCCGACGGCGCCACCGACCAGCACCGGCACGAGGTCGAGGATCCCGCTGTTCGGACGAGCCAGCACCGCGGCCATCGCGACCACCACCAGCAACGCCACGGCGGCCAGGCCGGCGACCCGGGAGCGGGCAGCGAGCAGGCCGATGAGGCCGCTCAGAATCGCCAGCACCACAAGGATTCCGACGAACAGGGCGAGCTTGTCGGCGGTGCCGAACAACCCGATCGCCGCATCCTTCAGCCAGGCCGGGGTGAGGTCCACGAACACGGCGCCCACCGCATCCAGAGGTGAGGGAGTGCCGCGCGACCAACCAGCCCGGAGCATGAACCCCGCCAGCAGCTCGGAGACGCCGACGGTGACCGCACCCGCGGCCACGCCGAGGCGTACCGGGGCGCGGGATCCCTCGGGCCTGGTCTCCGTCTCGCGGCTGGCGGTCATGCGCCCACGGTACGCGCGCGGTCCCAGCGGTGCGCGCGGCTAGTGGGCGGCGCGGACCACCACGTCGTCGTCGGCGAGCTCGACGTCCTGCTTCTTCGCCGCGGCCACGATCGCCCGCGCTGCCTTCTGCTTCGCCTCACCCGACTCGAATTTCGTCTGGTTGAACCGCGCGGCGGCGTTGCGCACGTGGGACGGGTCGTGGATCGGCAGGTGGCCGTCTCCCTGTGCGTCCACGTAGGCGAAATCGGAATCCTTCAGCCGGTCGCGCTTCTTGCCGGACAGCTCGGCCATGATCAGCTCCTCTCACGGGTTCGTTCCAGCGTACGCCCGGGGCTGAGGTCAGGGTCAGCTGTCGCTGAGCCGGGCCAGGGCGTCGAGCCCGGCAAAATCGTCCGGATTGCGGGTGTAGGGGATCGCGCCGTGCGGATGGACCGTGCCCGCGATCAGCAGATCCATCACCCGACGCCTTGGTCCGTCATCGAGCTGTCCACGGGTCGCGGACGGTCTGGTCCAGAAGCTCTTGATTGGCGCTCCAGTCTGGGTCCGCCGACCCGTTGAAGAGGTCGGCAACGGCATCTCAATCCCGCCAGCGAGCCGACTGGGTGGGGACGAGCCGAGCGCTCGGCATAGCCGAAACCGTGATCACGATTTCTTCGCCGCCCTCGACGCGGCGTACCAACTCGGACGCGTCCTGCCTCAGTTCGCGCAGCCCGACCGTGTCCAGGGATCGAGGGTGGCACAGGTGCTACAAATCGGGGGTGCGCGGGTCACGGGTTGGCTGGGGGCGCCAGGCGTACGTCCCCGTGTTGGAAGTCGTTTTCCTTGCACAGCAGGGGTTCTCCGGTCGCTCGGGAGCGGCGACCGCCTGCTGGAGCTCGAGCTGCGCCTCGGCCCTGCTGCCGGGCGAGAGTGTCAGCGGTGGCGTGGGGGAGTGGGACCCGACAACGGCTGGCTCGGCGACGCGGCCCGTGGGGGTGCAGGCTGGGGCGGCCAGGTGTGCGGTGGCTGCGGGTACGCCTGAGCCGGCGGCGGTGGTTGCTGGGGGTATGCCTGGTGCTGCGGATGGTGCGGTGGCGCTTGCTGGGGGTACGCCTGGGGTGGCGCTTGCGGCGGCGGGCCCTGCGGCTGTGGTGGCGGCTGCTGGTGGGGATAGCCCTGCGGCTGGTGGGGCGGCCAGGGTGCCGATGCCTGGCTCTGTGGCCACGGGGCGGATGCCTGGCTCTGTGGCCAGGGGGCGGGTGGTTGCTGCTGCGGATGCGGTGGCTGGGGCGGGTAGGGGTGTTGCGGCTGCGGGTGACCCGTCGGCTGGCCGCCGCTGCGGCGTACCCATTGTCCCGAGGAGACCGCGGTCGACCCGCCCGCCGGGGCCGGTCCGGCGCTCGGCTGGGGGGATGCCGTCGCACTGTCGGCAGGCTTTTTCTTCGCCGAAGCGGGCCGCCCGCGGCGTACCAACATCAGCACGCCCCAGCCGATCCCGGCCAGGGCGACCACGCCGCCGCCGATCGGGAACCACAGCCGGCTCTTCTGGGCCTCGGCGGAGAGTTCGTCATAGCTCTGCTTGCGCGGTACGCCCTTGGAGGTGGTCTCGCAGATCTGACCGGGCGACATCGCCGTCGATCCGCAGGTCGGCCGACCCGGGTCGATCGACAGCCCGTAGCCGACCAGGACCAGGCCGACCACCAGTACGAGCACCGGCTGCCAGATCCCGGCCAACGACCGCTCGCCGCTCATTCGGCCCTCCTCCCGCGCGCCTGCCAATCCTGTCAGGCGCACGGGCCACCGGGTAAGGGTGGGTCGGAATCAGTGGGTCGGGAAGCCCAGGCTGATCTGCGACTCCGAGGGCTCCGGCCACCGGGTGGTGACCACCTTGCGGCGGGTGTAGAAGTTGAACCCCTCGGCGCCGTACATGTGGGTGTCGCCGAACAGCGAGCGCTTCCAACCGCCGAAGGAGAAGGTGCCGATCGGGACCGGGATCGGGACGTTCACCCCGACCATGCCGACCTCGATGTCGAACTCGAACTGGCGCGCGGTCTTGCCATCGCGGGTGAACACCGCCACCCCGTTGGCGAACTGGTTGGCGTTGATCAGGTCGACCGCCTCGGCATAGGAGTCGACGCGCACCACCGACAGCACCGGGCCGAAGATCTCGTCCTCGTACACCTTCATGCCCGGCTTCACGTGATCGACCAGGGAAACCCCGATGAAGAAGCCGTTTCCGTCGAACTCCTTCTTGGTGCCGTCGACCACGACGGTGGCGCCCTCACCCTCGGCACCGGTCACATAGCCGGCGACCCGGTCCCGCGCGGCCTGGGTGATCAGCGGGCCCATCTCCGATTCGGGATCGGTGCCGTCGCCGATCTTCAGCTGCGGCATCCGGTCGGCGATCTTGGCGACCAGGTCGTCGGCGATCTCACCGACCGCGACCGCCACCGAGACGGCCATGCAGCGCTCACCGGCCGAGCCGTACGCCGCCGACACGGCCGCGTCGGCCGCCGCGTCGAGGTCGGCGTCGGGCATCACGACCATGTGGTTCTTGGCGCCGCCGAGGGCCTGGACCCGCTTGCCGTTCTCGGCCGAACGGCGATAGATGGTCTCGGCGATCGGGGTGGAGCCGACGAACGACACCGCGGAAATCCCATCGTGGTCAAGGATTGCGTTGACCGTCTCGACGTCACCGTTGACCACGTTGAGGACGCCGGCCGGCAGTCCGGCCTCGGCGAACCGCTCGGCGATCCACAGGCCGGCGGAGGGGTCACGCTCAGACGGTTTGAGGATCACGGTGTTGCCGCAGGCGATCGCGGTGGTCGCCATCCACAGCGGGATCATCGCCGGGAAGTTGAACGGGGTGATGCAGGCGACCACACCGAGCGGCTGGCGTACCGAGTGCACGTCCACCCCGCTCGCCACCTGCTCGGAGTATTCGCCCTTGAGGTGGTGCATCAGGTTGGTGCAGTAGTCGACGTTCTCCAGACCGCGGGTGACCTCGCCGGCGGCGTCGGAGACGACCTTGCCGTGCTCGGAGGTGATGATCCGGGCCAGCTCCTCCTTGCGGTCGGTGACGATCTGGCGGAAGCGGAACATGATCTCCTGCCGCTTGGCCAGCGAGGTGGCGCGCCACCCGGGCAGCGCCTTCTCGGCGGCCGAGACCGCGGTGTCCAGCTCGCCGGCCGAGGCCAGGGCGACCTCGCCGCTCTGCTCGCCGGTGGCCGGGTTCCAGACGGGGCCGACCCGGTCGCCACCGTCGACCAGGCTGCCGTCGACGTAGTGTCCGATGCGCTTCATTTACTTTGCTCCTTGGTTTTCTCGGCTCAGAGGTTCTCGGTGCCCGGGGAGTTGGGATCGATGTTGCGGATGATCAGGCTGCAGTCCTTGTCGGCGTACCCGTCGTCGATCAGCTTCTGCAGCTGGTCGTATGCCAGCTGCGCGGCCGGCAGTTCGACGCCGACCTGCTTGGCGCCGGCCAGGGCCAGTCCGGCGTCCTTGTGCGCCAGCGAGGTGGCGAAGGTGGCGTCGAAGTTGCGGTTCGCCGCGGCGGTGTCGACCACGCCCGGCACCGGGTACCAGGTGCGCAGCGCCCAGCAGTTGCCGCTGGAGACCGAGGCGACATCCCAGAACACCTTGGGATCCAGGCCGAGCCGGTTGGCCAGCACGGCACCCTCGGCGCAGGCCTGCAGCTCGATGAACAGCATCATGTTGTTGCAGATCTTGGCGGCCTGGCCGGTGGTCGGCCCGCCGGTGGCGATCATGTTGCCGGCCATCGGGTCGATGAACTTCTTGGCCTCGTCGACGTCCTCGGGCCGGCCGCCGATCATGAAGCACAGGGTGCCGGCCGCGGCACCGGAGATGCCGCCGGAGACGGGGGCGTCGACGAAACGGAATCCCTTGCTGACCGCCTCTTCGTGCAGGTTGCCGGCGGTCTCGACGTCGATGGTGGAGGAGTCGATCAGCAGCGTGCCGGGCGCTGCGTGGGCGAAGACGCCATCGGCACCGGTGTACGCCGCGCGCGCGTGCTCGCCCTTGGGCAGCATCGTGAACACGACCTCGGCGCCGTCGACGGCCTCGGCGACCGAACCGACCGGGCGTACGCCGTGCTGCTCGGCAGCGGCGAGGGCCTGCTCGTTCAGGTCGTAGCCGCGGACGGTGTGGCCCGCCCGGACCAGGTTCGCGGTCATCGGGTTGCCCATGTTGCCCAGACCGATCCACGCAATGGTCGCCATCAGTTCCTCCTCGTTGAGTCCTCTGGGCCACGCTACGGAGCCGGGAGCGGCTGGATCAATGCACTCCCTAGACTGAATTGCGCAACCAATCCGTGCATTTCTGCACATACGGGGGAAGGACGTCAGGATGGCCAGGCCGCCGGTCAGTGCGGACGACCTGCTGGTGCTGCTGACAGTGGCGCGGCTGGGACGCTACAGCGTCGCCGCCGACGTGCTGGGGGTCAACCACACCACGGTTTCCCGGCGGATCAGCGGGCTGGAGAAGGCGCTCGGGGCGCGGGTGCTGGTGCAGACCCCGGACGGTTGGGAGCTGACCGACGAGGGGCAGGCCGTGCTGGCGGCTGCCGAGGCGGTCGAGCGGGCCGTGAAGTCGGTGACCGAGCGGGACGGCCAGGTCGAGCATGGGCTGACCGGGGTGGTTCGGCTGGCCACCCCCGACGGGTTCGGCACGCACTTCGCGGTCCCGGCACTGGTTCGGTTGCGGCGCCGCAACCCGGCCCTGCACACCGAATTGATCACCGCCACCCAGCGGCTCAAGCAGCACCGCTCGGGGGTGGACATCGAGGTGGTGGTGGGGGAGCCGAACGTGCACCGGGCGGTGGCGGTGCACCTGAAGGATTATCACCTCGGGCTCTATGCGACGCAGGAATACCTGGGGCGGCACGGTACGCCGGCTCGGCTGGATGATCTGGCCCAGCACTGCCTCGTCTACTACATCGAGCAGTCGCTGCAGGTGGACGAGCTCGACCTGGCCACGGCGTCGCTGCCGACCCCGGCGTACGCCATGCGCTCCACCTCGGTGTTCGTGCACGTGCGCACCACGCTCGCCTCTGCCGGGATCGGCATCCTGCCCGACTTCATGGCCGACACCGAACCCCGGCTGGTCCGCGTGCTCGGCGAGGACTATGCCCATGCCGCCGACTATTGGGCGGTGATCCGCGCCGAGTCCCTGCGCAACCCCGCTGTGGCGGCCACCATGGACGCCCTCCGCGCCACGGTCCGGGAGTAGCTGACCGCACCAGGACCGGCGACGTCCCAGCGAAGTGATTGGGCATCCGACCTTTCCATCGGGCGGGGAAAATCGTCATCGGGCGCCCGAAATTGTCAAGCAATTCGGCCGCCCGATGACCAATTGACCCGCCCGACGAATTCCTTGCTCGCTCAGGGAGCGTATGGGTCGCGCGCGGAGCGCGCGGTCACGCAGAGCGGCCGTTCAACGAAGCAGGTTCTTGTCCACCCCCGACTGCTTGGGGGCGTTGCCCACGGCGTCGAGTCGGTCGAGTTCGTGCAGCGACGAACCCTTGGTCTCTCGGGCCGCGATCACGGCGACCAGGGTGATCACCGCGCAGACGGCCAGATAGATGGCGATCGGGGTCGAGGACTTGTAGCGCTCCAGCAGCGCGGTGGCGATGATCGGCGCCATCGAGCCGGCGAACAGCGAGGTGACCTGGTAGCCCAGCGACACCCCGGAGTAGCGCATCCGGGTCGGGAACATCTCCGACATGATCGCCGGCTGACCGGCGTACATCAGGGCGTGGAAGATCAGGCCGATGATGATCGCGGTCAGGATCAGGGTGCTGTTCCTGGTGTCGAACAGCCGGTACGCCCAGAAGCCCCAGGTGGCGGTCAGGATGGCGCCGGCGGCGTACACCGGGCGACGACCGACCGCGTCGGTGAGCCGACCCACCATGGGCACCAGGCAGAAGTGGATCGCGTGGGCGATCAGCAGCAGCAGGAGGATCCGTGAGGTGTCCATCTTCAGCTGCACCTTCAGATAGGTGATCGAGAACGTCACCACCAGGTAGTACATGACGTTCTCGGCGAGCCGCAGGCCCATCGCGGTGAAGACGCCGCGCGGGTACTTCTTGAACACCTCGGTGACGCCGTAGCCGGCGTTGGCGGCCTCGATCTGCTCCTGCTTGGCGGTCTGGAAGATCGGGGCGTCGGTCACCTTGGTGCGGATGTACCAGCCCACGAAGACGATCACCGCCGAGAGCCAGAAGGCCACGCGCCAGCCCCAGCTGAGGAAGGCGGCCTGGGACAGGGTGGAAGACAGAGTCAGCAGTACGCCGGTGGCGAGCAGGTTGCCCATCGGGACGGCGGCCTGCGGCCAGGAGGCCCAGAAGCCGCGCGACTTGTCCGGAGAGTGCTCGGCGACCAGCAGGATTGCTCCACCCCACTCGCCACCGACGGCGAAGCCCTGCAGGAAGCGCAGGGTCACCAGCAGTGCCGGCGCCCAGTATCCGATCGTCTGGAAGGTGGGCAGGCAGCCCATCAGGAAGGTGGCGACGCCGACCAGGATGATCGACAGCTGCAGCAGGTGCTTGCGGCCGAACTTGTCGCCGAAGTGGCCGAAGACGATGCCGCCCAGTGGACGGGCGGCGAAACCGACGGCGTACGTCACGAAGGCCGCGATGATGCCATCCAGCTCGGAGCCGGTCTTGGGGAAGAACTGAGTCCCGAAAACGAGGGTTGCGGCTGAGGCGTAGAGGAAGAACTCGTACCACTCGACGACGGTCCCGGCCATCGAGGCGGCCACCACCCGAGTGAGGCGTCCCCGGACGTTGGCCGGTGTCTCCTCGGTTGGCGTTGTCTGGGCGCTGCTCATTGACTCTCCTTGGTCCACATTGACCTATCTGCCCCTTGCAGATGTGGTGAGTATCGTCACACCCCTGGCCGGCAGCAACGACTAGATGCGCACTCAGGGTGTGCAAATTTGCACGAATGTTATGGCTTACCCGGGTCGGTCAGTCGAACAGGGCCTGCTGGGCCGGGATTGCGCCGAACATCCCGACCGGGTCGTGGGCGACGCCGGGCACCAGGTGCAGTCGCTGGCGCTTGGTGATCTCCTCGCCGAAGACCGTGGGCAGGTACGCCCAGTAGCGCTTTCCGCGGTCCAGCCTGTTCGGTCCCTGGGCGTTGGCGCCGCACGACTTGTCCATCGAGGAGGAGCGTGGGTCGCGGTCCTCGGTGCCGAGCAGATAGACGATCTGGCGGCGTCCGTAACGCGCGCTCAGGCCCGGCGCACCGGTCTGGCTCATGTAGCGGTTCAGCCGGTCCAACCCGTAGCGGTAGTCGTTGAAGCCGGGGCATCGCTCCAGCTCGGCCGGCGACGTACCGGGGCGGGCCCGGTTGAAGTAGAGGTAGGACGACGGGTTGGCGATCACGAACCGCAGCGGCTCGTTGGCCGAGCCGGCGGCGTACCGGTTCACGAACTGGCCGCCTCCAGAGAACCCGGCCACCACCAGCGGCCGCGGGGCGAGGCGACGGGCGAACTCGTCGAGCACGGCGTAGGAGGAGAGCTGGGTCCCCGGGTTGACCGAATCGTCACCCTGGGACCAGCCATAGAAGGTCCAGTAGAGCTGCTTGTCCCGGTCGACCTGGTCCTCGAGGTTGGCGAAGCGCGGGGCGATCACCAACGTGGTCCGCCGCTGCTCGCGGGAGGCGCCGGCCAGCACGGAGCTGGCCATCCCGCAGGGCTGGCGATCGTTGCCGTGGATGACCAGCACCACGCGGCGCACCCTCGACGGCGGGTCGTCCAGCGAACCGTTGGCGCAGTAGCTCATCACCTTGTCGCGCACCAGGGTGGTGCGCAGGCTCGGCCGGCTGGAGAGCTCCGCGGCCGTCGGATTCTCAACCTCGGCGCCGTCGGGGCCACGGCTGCCCAAGGTGTTCGTGGTCGCCTCCTCGGCCGGCGCCCCGGCCGGGGCAGGAGCCGGCTGGGGCGCGGGGGAGGCGACCAGGCTGCTGCCTCTGGGCGCGAGCACGACGGTGCCGAGCAGGACACCGACGGCGACCGCGGCGCGCAGCAGCCGGCGTCCGGGGCGGGGCTGGCTCATCGCGGGACCACCCGCCACAACTGCTTCTCGAACTCCTGGCGCAGGGTCAGCACGTAGGTGCGGCTGAGGTGATTGTCGTCCATGTAGACGTAGACCCCGCCGATCACCCCGGTGCAGATCCCGCCGGGGCAGATGAACTCGGTCAGGTCGATGCTCGACATCCCCGGTGTCGCCTCCAGTGCGAGCAGCGGGGAGACGGGTGCGAGTTTCTCGGCGACCGGTCGGGTGCAGCGGTCGTCGTTGGCCCCGAACCGCTGCACGCACTCCGGCATCCGGAAGTCGTAGCGGGGGTTGTCGCGGATGTTCACGATCTTCAGGCCCGCGGCGGTGAGCGGTTTGGCCGCCTCGAGATAGGTGTCCACCGAGAGTTCGGGACCGTTCGCCTGGGCGCGGCTGCCGACATTCATGATGACGTCCGGTCGCGTCTGGAGCAGGTATTGGGTGACGTTGCGGCTGTATTCGACGCAGGCGGCGTCGCTGAGCGGGTTCGGCAGGGAGAACCGGCAGGTCGGGCGTACCATCGTGATCAGATGCCACTGTTCCCGCGCGGCGATCTCGCCCATCAGCGTCACCCACTGGAAGGTGTGCGAGTCCCCGATCATCACCACCCGCTTGCGCGGGGGACCGGCCGGGCGATATTCGGTGCATTCCGAGGGCGGCGGTTTGGGGTTCAGGTCCGCGCCACAGGCGGGCAGCCAGTGCGGCCAGTCGCTGCCGATCACCGCGTCGCCCGGGGCGATGCTGCGGGTGGCCTGGGCGGTGGGGGCGCTGTTGCCGGGGGTGACGGCCCCCGCTCCGGCCTGCGGGGTCTGTGCGGCGGCCGGACGCTCCTGCCGGGTGAGGCCGTAGGACAGGGCGGAGATGGCACCGAACCCGATGATCAGCACCGTCGCGATGGTGGCCAGCCCCCAGCGTCGGGCGCCGAGCAGCTCGATCCGGTTGAACCGGCGCTCGATGGTGCGGGTGGTCAGGTCGGCGAGGATCAGCGACAGTCCGATCACCAGCAGGCTGCCCAGCAGGCCCGGGGCGTTGCGGGTGGTCAGGTGCAGCCAGAACATCAGGATCGGCCAGTGCCACAGATAGACCGCGTACGCCCGATCGCCCAGCCAGGCGATCGGGCGACTGGTGAGCAGGTGGGAGGCGTGCCACGGGGACCGGGCGCTGCCGGCGAAGATGACCAGGGCAGCCGCGATCGAGGGCCACAACGCGACCGGGCCCGGGAAGGGCAGCCGGCCGATCACCAGGCCGCCGATCACCACCCCGATCACCCCGACCCAGCTCATCAGCACCCGCAGACCGACCGGCAGCCGCGGGTTGGGCACCAGCGCCAGCAGCGAGGCGAGCGAGAACTCCCAGGCCCGAGCGAACGTGTCGAAATAGGCGGCGACCGGATTTCTGGCGACCTCGAGGAGGGCGTACGCGAAGGACCCGACGGTGATCAGTCCGAGCAGCACCGCGAGCGACACCCGGATCTGCGCGCCGAGGGCCTTGTGCAGGCCCATCGCGATCAGCATCAGCACCGGCCAGACCAGGAAGATCTGCCCCTGCATCGACAGCGACCAGTAGTGCTGCAGCGGGCTGATGCCGGAGCGGTCGGGGGAGGTGTAGTCGGTGGCCATCTCGATCAGCAGCCAGTTCTGCCGGTAGAGGAAGGAGGCGAGCGCCTGATCCAGCAGGGGCCGCAGCCGGATCGGCGGCAGCAGCAGCCAGGCGGCCACGCAGACGGTGATGATCACCACCGCCGAGGACGGGATCAGGCGCCGGAACCGCCCGACCAGGAAGTCGAGGGCGTTGAACGCCATCCCCTTGCGGACGAAGCTGCCCGTCATCAGATAGGCGGAGATCATCAGGAAGACGTCGACACCGCCGGAGACCCGGCCGCCTCCCCACAGGTGGTACGCCACGACCAGCCCGATCGCCAGGCCGCGCAGGCCGTGGATCTCGCCGCGTCGCCTGGTCTCGGGGCGCGACCTGACCCGGGCGGCCGGATCGGCCGAGAGGGTTGGCTGGGCCAAGGCGCGGTTCACCTCCGTGGCGGGCGTCTTCGACCGCCAAACCTACCTGCCGTCGGGAGCAGATCGAAGCGCGGTTTCGACAGTGCCGGGTGGGCCCGGGCATGATTGAGGTCAGTGCCTCCGTAGCTCAGTTGGTAGAGCAGCTGTCTTGTAAACAGCAGGTCGCGGGTTCGACTCCTGTCGGGGGCTCCATCGGGCGATCAGCCCTCGAGGCCGCTGCGCAGGTAGTGCTTGCGCAGCGACACCACCAGCACGATCACCGGCAGCACGTACATCAGCGCGCCGGCGGCGGTGACGTTGTTCTGCGGCATCCCGCCCGGGTTCGGATAGCCCTCGGCCAGACCGACCGCCAGCGTGGTGTTGTCGCTGGTGAGCAGGAAGGTGTCGCCCACGTTCCACCTCGAAGAAGTCGTGTGATTGCCGTCGCGGTATAGCGCTATATCAATCCGTCCACAAGGGGGTCGGCCACTTTGCCGATGCCGGGCAGGAGGCGGGTCAGGCGCCGTCGGAGGCGAGGAATCCGCGCGCCGGGCCGCTCACCCGTACGCCGGTTTCGGTCGCGCCGACGAAGGCCGCGCCGCCGCGCTCGATGACCAGCTCCTCGTCGCCGCGGCGCAGGGTGGCGGTGCCGTCGACGACCAGCAGGATCCGCCCGCTGCCGTCGGCGGGCAGCTCGCGGTCGTGGCAATCGGTGAGCTCCCACAGCTCGAACTCCGGGGCCGGGGTTGGCAGCCGGCGTACGCCACCGCCCTCGTCGACCGGCTCGATCGTCCCGGGGAAGCCGGGTGCGAAGTCGACCACCCGGGCCAGCTCATCCAGGTCGACGTGCTTGCCGGTCAGCCCGCCACGCAGCACGTTGTCGGAGTTGGACATGATCTCGATCCCGGTGCCGCGCAGATAGGCGTGCAGGTTGCCGGCGGGCATGAAGAACGCCTCGCCCGGGGCCAGGGTGATCCGGTTCAGCAGCAGCGCGGCCAGAATCCCGGCGTCGTCGCGATAGTCGGCCGCCAGTTCGACCGCGGTGGCGCAGAACCGGCCGAACTCCGAATCCTCACCGGCGTGTGGTCGGGCCGCCTCGACCACCTCCCGGACCAGGTCGTCCTCCGCATCGGCCAGGCCGAGGATCTCCAGGAACACCCGGGCGATCCCGTCGCGGTCGGTCAGCGGCTCCACCAGTTGGTCCGCCTCCGGTACGCCGAGCCGGGCGAACAGCGCGCGGGTCTCGTCGGGGTCGCGGAACCCGCACAGGCCGTGGAACTCGGTCAACGCCAGCAGCGCCTCGGGCTTGGGCCAGTCGTCGCGATAGTTGCGGTGCGGGGCGTCCAGCGGGAGCTGTTCGGCGTCCTCCCGGGCAAACCCCTCGACCGCCTGGGCCCGGGACGGGTGGGCCTGCAGCGACAGGGCGCGGGCGGCCGATAGCACCTTGAGCAGGAACGGCAGCCGCGGCCCGAACCGGTTCACCGAGGTGGTGCCGATCTCCTCGGGGTGCTCGCTCAGGTGGTCGGCCAGGCTGCGGCCGTCGGCCAGCCGGGAGGGTGCCTTGGGGTGGGCACCCAGCCACAGCTCGGCCTGCGGCTCCCCGGTGTCGGCGGTGCCGAGCGCGGCCGGGATGCCATCGGTGGACCCCCAGGGATAGGCCTGGACGGTGCCGGTGATCGCCTGCATGATGCTCCCTGACTCGACGTGCACAGCATCGTAGCCCGCGACTCGCCGAAGGTAATGACAGCGTTGTGGTTTCCTCCTACGATAGGGGCCATGTCAGCCCTGAACTCCCAGCCCGGCACGGATGCGGTCTCCCTCAGCGAGCGGGACGCCGAGATTCTCGACCTCGAGCGGCACTGGTGGAAATATGCCGGGGTCAAGGAGCAGGTCATCCGCGAGCGGTTCGACATGTCGACCACCCGCTACTACCAGGTGCTGAACGCGTTGATCGACAAGCCCGAGGCGCTGGAGCACGACCCGTTGCTGGTGAAGCGGCTGCGCCGGATGCGGGCGGACCGGGCGCGGGCCCGCTCGGCCCGTCGACTCGGTTTCGACCCGGACAAGATCTGAGTCACGCCCCCCGCGCAGCATCAGCCCCGTCGGAAACGGCGGGGCTGTTTTTCGTAGCCCCCGCTGAGCAGCCCGGCCGCACGCTCGAACGGGTTGTCGCTCGCCCAGTCGCCGGTGGTGGCGAACGACCAGGCCGCGGCCACGGCGTACAACGGCAAGAAGGGTACGCCGAGGCAGGCGGCGTACTGCCAGGCGTGGCGGGATTCGTGCTCCAGCAACTCCGGGTTGGCGCGCAGCAGGCTGTCAAAGTCGCCGGCGGTGATCACCACGTTGCCGACCGTGAACGCCCCGGCCACCGGAAACCCGAATCGATAGCCCTCCGCGAGGACCAGCCCCTCGGGACCGACGCGTACTCCGGCGCCGCCGATCCTGGCCACCAACAACCCCAGCGGGGTGCTGAGGTTAACCCAATTCGACATCCATCTGAACAGCAGATGGCGCCCCGGTTTCCCGTGGCGGAAGGGTGCCGATTTTTGAGTATCGCGGCTCACGTGATGAGTATCGCCGGGCGCCGGGGCGAACCGACGCGGTGGCACCGTGAACATGTGCCGAATCAAGATCAGGACCCGATGCAGGAGTTGCAGCGCTCACTCGCCCGACTCCATCAACTGAGCACCATGATCAAGACCGTCAGCCAGCAGGCGGAGGGGCGCGACCCTTCAGGGGCGGTCACGGTGATCATGGACGCCGACCAGCGACTCACCTCGATCACCGTCGCCACCAAGTGGCAGGAGAAGGTCGAGCCGGAGGCGCTGGCGGCCGCGGTGCAGGCGGCCATCAGTGACGCCATGGTGCAGTCCTTCGGCGGCCCCGGTCAGGCCGAGCCCGGCCTGCAGGAGCCTCCGGAGCCGAGCGAGGAGGACCGGCGGCGGGCCCGCGCGATGATCGCCGAGCAGACCGACTTCTTCAGGCGGGCCGCGCAGCGCAGCGAGGGGGAGCTGATGGAGAAGTTGCACGGCGCGATGGCTCGGTTCAACCAGCTGAGCAGCGAGTTGCAGCCCCGACAGGACGGCCCGGCCGAATATTTCAACGCCTCCCGGCGCGCCTCGATCGTCTATCAGGCGGGCTTTCCCGTCGAGGTACGCCTGGACCGCAACTGGGTGAAGAGCCTCAGCGGGATGAGCCTGACCGCCGCGTTCGCCGAGATCCTCGAGCAGGCGGCCGGCGAACGCAACCAGCTCCACCTCGGGCTGGACCGCACGATCAACCTCGGACTCTGAAACGGAGCGATCGATGACGAACCCCGACACCCGGGCCGACTTCTGGTCCGAATTCAGCACCCAGGACGCCCCTCCGCCGATGGCCCCGGCGCCCACCGCGCCGCAACCGACCGGGCACTATCGAGACCCGGTGTCGACGAGCCCGGAGGCGCCCGTCGACCCGTCGGTGCCGAGCCCCGGGGCCGGGACGTTCGATGTGCCTCCGGCCTCCCCGGTGCCGGGTGACCAGCCGGCCGACGCGCCGATGGAGACCGGCACCGAGGGGCCGGGCGCGCCGATGGAGACCGGCACCGAGGCCCAGGGGCTGCAGGGGTCGGCCGGAGGCACGAGTGAGGGGGGTACGCCCAGCGAGCAGGTCGCGGGTGGTGCGTCCGACCGCTCGAGCGAGGCGGAAGTCGGCAGGGAGGGGGCCAGCGCCGAGGTCGACAACCCCGCCCAGTCCGAGCCCGGCAAGGCCGGCGAGGCCGGCGGGGCCGAGGTCGGCCGGGTCGGTGAGGGTGGGCGCCAGGATCCGGTGATCGAGGTTCCGAAGGACCATCAGGAGCTGACCCAGGACGGCACGGTGGCCGACGAGAAGGTGGCCACCCTGCCCGACGGTGGGGTGATCAACACCACCGGCAAGGACACGGTGATCACCACCCGCGACGGGGTGCAGGTGACCCGGCACGCCGACGGCACGGTGAGCGTCGACGCCAGCGTCCGCAACAACTCCGATCCCAAGGCCGGCGACGACGTCTCGGAGCTGCACGGCGACGGCACGTTCATGACCGAGGACGGCACCAAGGTGCAGGTCGACGACGGCAAGGTGATCGTCACTCAGCTCGACGGCACTCGGATGACCATGCTGCCCAACGGCACCGTCGAGGTCGACCTGCCCGACAAGGACGACAAGTCCAACAACCCCGACGACCCCGGTGCCGGTGACGGCAAGGGGGAGGACGACAAGGGCAAGGACGAGGACAAGGGCAAGGACGACGAGAAGAAGGAAGATGAGGGGGCTGGCGATCCCTCCGGCGGCGGTGGTTCCCCCTCCGGCGGCGGTGGTTCCCCCTCCGGCGGTGGCGGTTCTCCCTCCGGAGGCGGTGGTTCCCCGTCCGGAGGCGGTGGTTCCCCGTCAGGCGGTGGTGGTTCCCCCTCCGGAGGGGGCGGCGGCAACAACCAGCCGACCGAGAACCCGCCGGGTGACACCGAGGCGCCCAAGGACACGAAGCCGCCCGGCCCGGCCGAGGACACCGAGTTCAACGTGGCCGACCTGCGCGCCGACGCCGGCACCTACAGCGACCGGGCCAACAAGGCCAAGGGCATCTCGCAGACCTTCACCGGCTTCGACGGCGCCATCCCCGCCTGGGGCGTCTGGTACCAGGCCGAGGGTCCCTACAAGGAGGCGGTCAAGCGATGCGTGACCATCTTCAATGACGCCGAAAAGGCGCTCGACAAGATGTCGGACAAGCTCAACCAGACCGCCACCGACTACGAGAAGACCGAAGAGAAGAACAAGGGCCGGGCCAGGAAGAAGGGGAAGTGAGCCATGCAGGCTGATTCGAGCGGCGGCGGTACCGCCGGGGACGCGGTGCTCTCGCGGACCTGCGACGCGGGCATCCTCACCGACATCATCGGCGGGATCAACACGATCATCGACGGCTTCCAGGGCATTTTCGACACGGCCATGGGGTTCGTCCAGAACGCGATCGACTGGGCCAACCGGCTCACCCTGGGCACCATACCGTGGCTGGATGACGTGCTGAACGCCTGCAAGGAGGCCCGCCAGGCGGTCAACAGGGCGATCGACAAGATCCAGGAGGGGCTGAAGGGCCTGGAGGCGCCCTGGTACATGAAGTGCGTGGGGGAGAAGCTCCGCGACGGCATGGGCCCCCGGATCGAGGAGTTCGCCCAGTCCCTCGACCCCGCCACGCTGCGCTGCAAGCAGTCCTGGAAGGGCAAGGGGGCAGACGCCTTCTTCGCCAGTGCCGACAAGCAGAAGAAGGCCGCCGACGAAACGCTCTCCGGCGTACGCCAGTTCGGCGACCGGATGGTGCAGATGGCCGACCAGGGGATCGTGGCGACCGTGGCCTTCCTGTTCGCCATCGTGATCCTCAGCATCAAGATCGCCGTCGCCATCGCCAAGTTGCCGGCGGTCCCGGTCGGCACCCTGCTCGGCACCGTCGAGCTGTGGGCGCTGGTCGCCGAATGCATCGCGCTGATCGCCGCCTTCGTCGCCTACGTGCTGAACGCCTCCAGCCAGGCCGAGCGCTTCACCGCCTCGGTCCGTGACGTGCCGATGAAGGGGGCCTGGCCGCAGCCCGCGGCCTGAGTTCACCGACACCGTCCGCCTCCGGTACGCCGAGGCCCGCGAATCGTTTGCACTCGACCAAGGGGAGTGCTAAACATGACTTAGCACTCGGTGCGCCCGAGTGCTACCGTCAAGACCGGTGAGGCACCCTCGGGTGCCGTCCGTCGCGGGCATCGCCTTGGCGTACCTGATGACAACCACTGGGGCGTACGCCCCCGATGCGGGAGGACTCCCGGAACACATGGCTAAACTGATTGAGTTCAACATCGAGGCTCGCCGCGGGCTGGAGCGGGGCATGAACACCCTGGCCGACGCGGTGAAGGTGACCCTCGGCCCGAAGGGCCGCAACGTCGTGCTGGAGAAGAAGTGGGGCGCCCCCACCATCACCAACGACGGCGTGTCGATCGCCAAGGAGATCGAGCTCGAGGAGCCCTACGAGAAGATCGGCGCCGAGCTGGTCAAGGAAGTCGCCAAGAAGACCGACGACGTCGCCGGCGACGGCACCACCACCGCGACCGTACTGGCCCAGGCGATGGTCCGAGAGGGCCTGCGCAACGTGACCGCCGGTGCCAACCCGATGGGCCTGAAGAAGGGCATCGAGAAGGCCACCGCAGCGATCAGCCAGCAGCTGCTGGACATGGCCACCGAGATCGAGACCGAGCAGCAGATCGCTGCCACCGCGTCCATCTCGGCCGCCGATGAGACCGTCGGCAAGATCATCGCCGAGGCGATGGAGAAGGTCGGCAAGGAAGGCGTGATCACGGTCGAGGAGTCCAACACCTTCGGGCTGGACCTCGAGCTGACCGAGGGCATGCGCTTCGACAAGGGCTACATCTCCGGCTATTTCGTGACCGACACCGAGCGCATGGAGACCGTCCTCGACGATCCCTATCTGCTCATCGTCAACTCCAAGATCTCCGGCCTGAAGGACCTGCTGCCGGTGCTGGAGAAGGTCATGCAGTCGGGCAAGCCGCTCGTCGTGATCGCCGAGGACGTCGAGGGTGAGGCCCTGGCCGGCCTGATCGTCAACAAGATCCGCGGCACCTTCAAGTCGGTCGCCGTCAAGGCTCCCGGTTTCGGCGACCGTCGCAAGGCCATGCTCGGTGACATCGCCATCCTCACCGGTGGCCAGGTCATCTCCGAGGACGTGGGCCTCAAGCTCGACAACGTCACCCTGGAGCTGCTCGGCACCGCCCGCCAGGTCCGCGTGACCAAGGACGAGACCACCATCGTCGACGGTGGTGGCGAGGCCGACGAGATCGCCGGTCGGGTCAAGCAGATTCGCGCCGAGATCGAGAACAGCGACTCCGACTATGACCGCGAGAAGCTGCAGGAGCGGCTGGCCAAGCTGGCCGGCGGCGTTGCGGTGATCAAGGTCGGCGCCGCCACCGAGGTGGAGCTCAAGGAGCGCAAGCACCGCATCGAGGACGCCGTCCGCAACGCCAAGGCCGCGGTCGAGGAGGGCATCGTCCCCGGCGGCGGCGTGGCGCTGCTGCAGGCGGCCAAGAAGGTCGACCTGGGCGATCTGACCGGTGACGAGAAGGTCGGCGCGCAGATCGTCTTCGGCGCCTGCGCGGCCCCGTTGAAGCAGATCGCCATCAACGCCGGCCTCGAGGGCGGCGTGGTGGCCGAGAAGGTGGCCGGCCTGGAGGCCGGCAAGGGCCTCAACGCGGCCACCGGCGAATACGTCGACATGATGTCCGCGGGCATCATCGACCCGGCCAAGGTGACCCGTTCGGCGCTGCAGAACGCAGCTTCGATCGCGGCCCTGTTCCTCACCACCGAGGCCGTCATCGCCGACAAGCCGGAGAAGGCTCCGGCCATGCCGGCCGGTGGCGACGAGATGGGCGGCATGGGCTTCTGAGCCCGGCCTCCCGGCCACACGCAGCATCCGCAGGGGCGGTCCCGTTTCGGGGCCGCCCCTGCGGCGTTCCCGGGGGTACGCCGGAAGCTTCCGTCACCGGTTGAACGCGTGGTGAACGCCAGGTGAACCGCGGGCAGGACAGGATGGGGTGATGTCCAACAAGTTGCCCGACCTGGCCGCCCTGCAGGACGAACTGGCCGCCGCGCTCGGCGAACTGAGCGCCCTGTCGGGGATGCTGCCGTCGGGGACGCTGTCGCCCGAATCCCGTGGTGAAACCCCGGCCGAGTGGACCGGCCGTTCCGACGACGGACTGTTCGAGGTCACCGTCTCGGCCTCCGGCCGGCTCGAGTCGGTCCGCGTGGACAGCCACTGGACCGCCGAACGCGCGCCGGCGGTGCCCGCGTTGCAGCAGGCGGCCGGCCGCGCCGCCTGTGCCCGACTCGGCATCGACCCGGACACCGCACCCACGGCGTACGCCCCGGCGGAACCGGCCAGCTCGGACCAGGTGGCCGACGTGGTGGCCCGCCAGCAGGGGCTGGTCGAAACCTTCCGACTCGCCTCGCCGCAGGAGCAGCAGGGACGGTTGGAGGCGGCCACAGCACGGCTGGACCAGGCACAGACCCGGCTCGGCCAACGGTCCGCAAGGTCTGCAGGGTCCGAGGGGGCCGACGAACTCACCCTGCGCACCCGCAGCCGGAAGGCCGCGCTCACCTTCACCCCCGACGGGGTGCTGCTGGCCGCCGACTTCGACGCCGCCTGGGAACAGGGGATCAGCCCGGTCGGACTGATGACCGCGCTCAACGAGATCCTCGAACAGTTGCGCGAGGCGGTCCCGGAGTCCGCCGCCGAGGACGATCCGATGGCCGAGCTGAACGACGCCTTCGCCGAGATGCGCTCGATGATGCGCCAGCTCGGCGTACCCGACCCGGGCAAAGCCACCAACACCCGACCGGAAGGAAAGTGAGATGACCGACTTCTCCGTCGAGCTGGGCGCCCTGCGCACCGACGCCGGCACGTTCGAGACCGGAGGCGACAGTGTCGCCAACCTGACCCGGTCACTGGAGCAGTGGCGTGACTGGATTCCCGACTGGGGCATCCTCGGCGAATGCCAGCAGCCGTTCGAGGACCTGGTCGCCCGGGTCGGGGACTATACCCGCGAAGGGGATACCGAGCTGCACTCGGTCGGTCAGAATCTGCGCCACATCGCCGACGTGTACGAACGCGAGGAGCAGGAGAACGTCCACCTCGCCATGAACATCTACTGAGGAGCAGGCGATGACCGTACCGATTCCGTTCCCCTTCCCGCCCGTGATCGACCCGTCCTTCGTGGACGAGCTGGCCGAGCGGATCCGCGGCCTGATCCAGCGGATCCGCGACGCCATCGAGACTGGGGCCCGGCTCTTCCAGCGGGGCCTCGAACTGCTGGCGCGCTTCACTTTTGGCCTGGCCCAGGCCTACCTCGACGGTTTGGTCAGCGCGTTCAATCGCTGCATCGAGATCGTCAACCAGATCGCCACCAAGATCGGCGAGATCATCGACTGGTTGCAGGGCCCGGCGAACGTCGAGGCGCTGGGCCACGCGATCATCAAGACCTATCCGCCCAAGCTGCAGACGCTGTCGGACAGCCTGTTGCGGGAGAAGCTGAAGTCCAACGACTACTGGACCGGCGACGGTGCGGAGGCGTTCTTCGGCTCCGCGCTGCGGCAGAAGGGTGCCGTCGACGCGCTCAAGGGGGCGATCACGCCCCTGGGCAACACGCTGGTGTCGGTGGGATCAAGCGGCAAGAACATCCTGATCGGGCTCGACATCTCCATCACCGCCGCCGCGGTCACCCTGGTCGTCGCGATCGGCGTGACCTGCGCGTTCCCGCCCGCTGCCGGGGTGACGGTACCGATCTGCCTGGCGGTGTTCACGTTCGTCGCCGCGGTGATCGTGGCCGCCCTGGTGGCCGCCAACGCGCTCGCCCAGTCGGTGTCGGGCGCCAAGGCGGCATTCGAGTCCCAGCTGCCGGGGGACGCGCACTGGCCCAAGGGCGTCGGCGGTGGTGGGAAGGCGGCCGCCGAGGCCGAGCGGGACGGCACCGTGACCGACGGTGACGCCTCCTGGTCCACCGGCTACACGCCCTAGCTGTACCTAGCCGCGCCGCGGCGTACGCCGGGCCGCGATCAGCGGCAGGATGGCTGCATGCTTGTGCACCTGCGGCTGACCGTCCCGGCCGACCTGAGCGACGGCGTACGCGACCTGCTGGTCGAGGACCGCTGCACCACCAACGTCACCGTGCAGGCCGGCGTCTCGCTGGATCCGCCAGGTGATCTGATCGAGGCAGACGTGGCACGGGAGGCCGCCGACGAGGTGCTCGAGGCACTGGATCGCAGCGGACTGCCCGAGCGCGGCGGAATCGTGGTCAGCGAGCCGACCGCGACCCCGTTCCGGGCCGCCGTGCGGCTTGAGCAGGAGGCCGAGGGGGAACCGGACGACGGCGTGATCTGGGACGTGGTGCTGCACCAGGCGGAGGCGGCATCGCGGCCGAGTTGGAGCTACTACTCCTTCCTGATCCTGGCCACCGCGCTGGCCGCGGTCGCCGTGCTCACCGACTCCTCGATCATCGTGGTCGGGGCGATGGTGGTCGGTCCCGACTACGGGGTGGTTGCGGCGATCTGCGCGGGCCTGGCGCTGGGTCGTCCGCGGTTGGCCGGGCGGGCGCTGTTGACCCTGGGTCGGGGCTATCTGCTGGCGATCGTCTCGGTGCTGCTGCTCGCCCTGCTGGGGTGGGCGCTCGGGTTCGTCAGCGCCGACCGGGTCGACCGGCCGCGGCCGCTGACGGCGTTCATCTGGCACCCCGACGGCTGGTCCTTCGTGGTCGCCCTGCTGGCCGGAGCTGCGGGGGCGCTGGCGATGACCGCGTCGAAGTCGAACGCACTGGTCGGGGTGTTCATCTCGGTCACCACCATCCCGGCGGCCGGCAACCTGGCGGTGGCGCTGGCCACCTGGGTGGGCAGCGAGATCGTCGGCTCGGTGATCCAGCTCGGCATCAACCTCGCCGGCATGCTGATCGCCGGGGTGGTCACGATGCTGATCCAGCGGCTGGTGGTCCGCCGGCGTGAGCGACGCCAGCCTGTGCCAGAGTCGGTGTCATGACCTCCAGCACCCCCAACGCCTCCGCCGATCCGCTGGTGCCCGTCGTCGACGGGCACAACGACCTGCCCTGGGCGCTGCGCACCCAGTGCCGCTACGACTTCGGCGTACGCGACATCGCGCGGCACCAGCCGACCCTGCAGACCGACCTGCCGCGGTTGCGGGCCGGGGGAGTGCGCGCCCAGTTCTGGTCGGTGTTCGTGCCCGGTTCGGCGACCCCGGTGCCGGGCACGGGCGACTTCTTCGCCGACACCTGCGAACAGGTCGACGCGGTGCACCGGATGGTCGACCGGTACGCCGACGACCTGCGGCTGGTGACCACCCCCGACGAGCTGGACGCCGTGCTCGCCGACGACGCGCGTGGCCCGATCGGGTCGCTGCTGGGCGCCGAGGGCGGTCACAGCATCGACAACTCGCTGGCCTGCCTGCGGACGCTGCACCGGCTCGGGGTGCGCTATCTGACCCTTACCCACAACGAGAACAACGACTGGGCGGACTCCGCCACCGATGAGCCGCGGCACGGCGGGTTGACCGATTTCGGGCGCGAGGTGGTCGCCGAGATGAACCGGATCGGGATGATGGTGGACCTGTCGCACACCGCGCCGAGCACGATGCGCGACGCGTTGGACGTATCGACGGCGCCGGTCATCTTCTCCCACTCCAGTGCCCGCGCGGTGAACGACCACCCGCGCAACGTGCCCGACGACGTGCTGCAGCGGATGGCGGCCGGCGGCGGGTTGTGCATGGTCACCTTCGTCACCAAGTTCGTCTCGGCGGCCGCCGCCGAGTGGGCCGAGGGCTATCAGGCCGCCCAACGGGAGGCCGGGCTCTCCTGGATGGACCGGGAGGCGGAAGCGTTCGAGGCGGCGTACCGGCCGGTGCAGCCGGAGACCACGGTGGCGATGGTGGCCGACCACTGCGACCACATCCGCGAGCTGGTCGGCATCGACCACCTCGGCCTGGGCGGGGACTTCGACGGGACGACCTGGCTGCCCGTCGGCCTGGGCGACGTCGCCGGTTATCCGCGGCTGTTCGCCGAGCTGCGCGGCCGCGGCTGGAGTGACGCGGATCTGCACCAGCTGGGTGCGGGCAACATCGCCCGGGTCTTCCGCGCAGTCAGCGAATCCGCCGCGGCGTAGTTGCCGGACCGCGGCCGGGTCCCGTGGCAGACTCCTGCCATGAGGGGGCTGCTGGAGGTTCTCGCACTGCACCCGGTCGACGCGCAGCGGGCCGAGGAGGGCGGTGCCGACCGGATCCAGGTCGTCGGGTCGCTGGACGACGACGGGTACGCCCCCGCGCCCGAGCTGGTGGAGAGGATGCGCGACGCCACCACCATCCAGATCCGGGTGCTGCTGCGGTTGCGCGAGGGGTTCGGCACCGACGGTGGGGAGTTCACCCGGTTGCGTGGGCTGGCCAGCAGCTATCTGGACGCCGGCGCGGACGGGTTGGTGCTCGGGTTTCTCAACGGGCGTGGAGAAGTGGACACCGAGGTGATCGGTGCGCTGCTGGCCGAGGGTGACTGGCCGTGGACCTTCGACCGGGCGATCGATCGGGTGCTGGACGCCGACCGGGCCTGGCGTACGCTGCATCGGCTGCCGCGGCTGGATCAGGTGATGACCGCCGGATCGGCCCGCGACCTGGAGCACGGGCTGGACGACCTGATCGCCCGCGCCCGGGCGGACGCCGATGAGGCCGGGCTGGTGATGGCCTGCGGCGGCCTGCGCACCGAGCAGGTGCCCTGGCTGGGGCGGGCCGGCGTGCGCGCCTTCCACGTGGACAGCGCAGTGCGCCCGCAGGAATCCCTGAAATCCTACGTGGACGCCGATCTGGTACGCGGCTGGCGTAGCCTGATCGACTCGATCGTCTCGAGATAGGGAGCGCATGGCTGAGTGGTGGCAGCGGACCGGGGTGCAGCTGGCCGACGGCCTGGCCCGGGGGGAGATCGATGCCGAGCAGGTGGCCGAATCGGTGCTGACCCGGATCGCGGATCGTGAACCAGCGTTGAACGCGCTCTGGTTGTACGAGCCGGAGCGGGTGCGGGCCGAGGCCGCTGATTCGCGGGTCCGCCGGGAGGAGGGTCGCGCGCGGTCGCGCTGGGACGGCGTACCGGTGACGATCAAGGAAAACGTTGCCCGCGCCGGCTGGCCGATGCCCGCCGGGACCGCCCTGCCGGATCCGCCGAGGGCTGCGGCCAACGCGCCGATCACCGACCGGCTCGAAGAGGCCGGCTGCGTGATCGTCGGGGCCACCACGATGCCGGACTGGGGAATGCTCTCCTCCGGGGTTTCGAGCAGGCACGGGATTTCCCGCAACGCGTGGGATCAGTCGTTGACCACCGGCGGGTCGAGCGCGGGGGCTGGTGCGGCGGCGGCCGGGGGTTATGGTCCCTGGCACGGCGGCACCGACATCGGCGGTTCGATCCGTCTGCCCGCGACCTGGCAGGGGCTGGCCTCGCTCAAGCCGAGCGAGGGGCTGATCCCCTTGGACGTGCCCTATCTGGGGCGGGCCGCCGGGCCGATATGTCGCCGTGTCGAGGACGTCGCGGCGATGATGTCGGTGCTCGGTGTTCCCGACGCGCGCGACTACAGCACCCGCGGTTATCCGGCGATGGACTGGGCGTTGCGGGTCGACGTCTCCGGGCTGCGGGTCGGCGTCCACACCGAGGCCGGTTACGGGTTGCCCGTGGACCCGAGAATCGCTGCCGCGGTGGAGCATGCGGCCGAGCTGCTGCGCAGTGCGGGGGCGAGGGTGGAGCGGGTCGAGCCGTTCGTCACCGAGGAGTTGTTGAGTGGGATCGACGGGTTCTGGCGGGCACGATCGCTGGCCGACCTGCGCGATCGCAGCGAGGCCGAGCAGGAGTGGGTGCTGCCCTACATCCGGCAGTGGTGCGCCGGGGGAGAGCGGTTCGACGGGGCGCAGACGGTGCGTAACTATCAGCAGTGTGCGGCGCTGGCGCGCGTCACCCGGGCCGCCACCGCGGCGTACGACGTCGTGCTGTCGCCGGTCGCTCCGGTGCTCGCTTTTCCTGCGGAGAAACCGATGCCGCAGGACGACCCGGAGCTGCCAATGCAGCACATCTCGTTCACCCTGCCCTACAACATGTCCGGACAGCCCGCCGGCACGATCAACGCCGACCGCGCCGACGACGGACGCTGGATCGGGCTCCAGGTGAGTGCCGGCATCGGCCGCGACGACCTGGTCGTCGGCCTGCTGCGCTGGTTCGAGGAGCGGCTCCCCACCCCCGACTGGGCCTCCGTCCCCTGAGCGAGCGAGGAACGAGCGAGTCGAAGCGCCTTGAGCCTCAGGCCGGTCGGATCAGCGCCATCTTGGTGACGGTGAACTCCTCCATCGCCCAGCGCGGGCCCTCCCGGCCGATCCCGGAGTCCTTGACGCCGCCGTAGGGCATCACGTCGGACCGGAATCCGGGGATCTCGTTCACCACCACTCCGCCGACCTGCAGCCGGTCGATCACGTCGAAGGCGGTGGCCAGCGAGGCGGTGTAGACGGCACCCTGCAGTCCATAGCGGGAGTCGTTGGCGATCTCGATCGCCTCGTCCAGGTCGGCCACCTCGGTGACACACACGATCGGGCCGAAGATCTCCTCGCGCCACAGCTCGGCATCACGGGGTACGCCGGTGACCAGGGTCGGGCGGAAGGCGCCCTCCCCGGGGCTGCCGTCCTCCCCGTCGAGCACCCGCGCGCCGCGCTCGACGGCGTCGGCGAGCCAGCTGGCGATCCGGTCCCGACTGCGCTGGTCGATCACCGGGGCCACCCGGGTCGCCTCGTCGCGCGGGTCGCCAACGATCACCTCGGGGAGCCGCTTCTGCAGCCTGGACAGGAAATCCTCGGCCACCTGCCGGTCGACCAGCAACCGTTGCACCGAAATGCACGCCTGCCCGTTGGCATAGAACCCGCCGCGGATCACCGCGTCCACGGCCCGGTCCAGGTCGGCGTCGGCGGCGACGATCAGCGCGGTGTTGGAGCCCAGCTCGAGCAGCGCCTTGCGCGGGGCGGCGTTGCGCGCGATCAGGTGCCCGACGGTGGCGGAGCCGGTGAACGACACCACCGCGGCGCGCGGGTCGGTCACCAGCGTGTCGCCCACGTCGACGCCGCCGGTGACCAGCTGGCAGGCCGCCTGAGGGAGTCCGTTGGCGGCCAACTGCTCGCGGACCACCTTGGCCAGCCACAGCGTGGCCAGCGGGGTCTGCGGGGCCGGCTTGCAGATCACCGGGCAGCCGGCACCGATCGCCGGGGCCACCTTGTGCGAGGCGAGCAGCAGCGGATAGTTGAAGCCGGCGATCCCCACCACGACCCCGGCGGGGCGGCGCTGGAAGAAGCCGATCATCCCCTGGCCGGCGGGCTGCAGGTCCAGCGGTACCGTCTCGCCGACCAGGTGCCCGACCTCCTCGGCTGCGGCTTCCCAGGTGGACAGCGTACGCGCGACCTCGACCCGGCAGTCCACCAGCGGCTTGCCCGTTTCCAGTATCAGCAGGGATTCCAGCTCGGCGATGTTCTCGCGCACCGCGTCCGCGACCCCCAGCAGCACTGCGCGGCGCTGGCCGACGGTCGCCAACTCCAGGGCCCGGCGTACGCCCTCGGCGGCGGTCAGCGACTGCTCGGCCTGGGCCACGGTTCCGACCGGCGCCTCGCCCACGGTGCTGCCGTCGAACGGGAACACCACGGTCGAGGTCTCATCGGTGTCGACCCAGGCGTCACCGATCGGCAGTCCGCTGGGCAGGGAATCGAGAAGAGTGCTCATGCGCCGACATTACTGCGTGGGTGCAGGCGACGGTCGGGCCCGGTGGGTGCGGCGGAAAGGGCGTCCCGCCCATCGCCAGGTGGCTGAGTCTGTCGAAGCCCAGATTTCTTTCCACAGGCTCCGGAATTCGTTGGGTGAGGATTCGAACACGTGTGCCAGTATTCTCTTGAGAGGCGGACACCGATGACCCCACCACCACCCGCGCCGAGCTGCTCGCCGCCGTCACCGAATACGGTGATCAGATCGGCGCGCTGGTGGCGAAACGGCTCGTCACGATCGCCGCCCTGTGTGACGCGTACGCGGCGTTGGACCGGGACGAGGACAGCCTGTTTCCGCACGTGCTGCACGGGGAGCAGCTCGTCATGCCCGGGTTTGACGGGACGCCGGAGGTCGCCGAGTTCTTCCACCTCGAACTCGCCATCGCGTTGGGGTGTTCGCCCGGAGCGGCGCAGTGCTGGGTCGCGGATGTGTTGAACCTGCGGCACCGGCATCCGATCCTGTGGCAGCACACCCTTGCGGGCAGGGTGGCGGTGTGGGTGGCGCGGAAGGTCCCGCAGGCCTGTCGGCACCTGTCCTTCCAGCAAGCGCGGCAGTTCGACTCCGAATGGGCACCCCAAGAGGCCGGGAATCGTCACCCCCGACGCAGAACAGTGCCGCCACGGCGCCGAACTGCTGGTGCACGTCAACGCCCTCGACCTGATCCAAGGCCGGGGCGGGGAATCACCCGAACTCGGACCGGTGCTCCGCACGCAGCTGGAGGAACTCCTCGCCCACGGGGTGGACAACGATCACACCAGGGAATGGCCCGAAGGGCCCACCCACCAGACCAACCTCGCCCCGTTCACCCGCACCCCCCACCGAGCGGAAACCCATGCCGGTTTCCGGGTCGAACAGATCAAGAACGGGCTGTTGCACTGGATGACCCCCGGCCGGGCAACAAGCGTGGACCAGCCGTTACGGGACGTGGCGGAAACCGCCGCCCGAACATGTGGTCAACGACCCCACTGAGACCACGAAGAAGATCCAGGCGATGCTGTTCGACGCCGCCCACACCGGACGCAAACGACTACACCGCGACCGCGGACCCACCAACAACTCACCACCCTGACGGCTGGTTCGAACAACGCGAGTGGCTTCGACGCTGACGCTCGCTCAGCTCAGCCGGCGTGGGGCCTCGGTACCCGCTCAGCCAGTGGATGGGGCAGTGAGTTCGGGGGGAAGCGGGTCGGCGTACAGCACGACCAGGGAGGTGACCGGGCGGGTGAGGCAGACGTAGAGCCGGCGCAGTCCGGTCACCCGATCCGCCTCGCCGGCCACCACCGCTGCCGGCTCCAACAGGACCACGCGATCAAACTCCAGCCCCTTCGCCAGACTGGCCGGCGCCAGCTGGACGTGGGAGGTGAAGCCGTCGTCGGCCCCCAACAGCTGATACCGAAGACCGGCCCCCCGAGCATCTTCCGCGCATCGGCCACCAGCGCATCGGGCAGGATCACCCCGATCGTGCCCTCACGGGCATTCAGCTCCCGCACCGCCGCAACCAACCCGTCCAGTGGAGCCACCTCGCGCAGCACCAGCTCACCGCGGGCCCGGCGTACCGAATGCGGGGGAGTCAGACCCGGTGCGATCACCGGCAACAGCCGGGCCGCGAAGTCGATCACCGACCCCGGCACCCGGAAGCCCGCCACCAATTCGCTCACCGCGGTCTCCGGCTTGCCGAGGTGCGCCAGCGCCTCCGGCCAGGACCGGCTCGCCCACGGCGTGGTCGCCTGGGCCAGGTCGCCGAGCAGGGTGACCGACCCGGTCGTCATCCGCCGCCCCACCACCCGCAGCTGCATCGGCGACAGGTCCTGCGCCTCGTCCAGGATCACGTGCCCGAGACTTCCGGTACGCCGCAGCAGATCACCCGCCTCGTCGATCAGCGCCAGATCCGCCAGCGAGAACCTCGCCGCCTTCGGCGTACGCGCGCTCTTTCCCAACCGCAGCAGGGATTGCTCATCCTCGCTCAGCACCCCCTCGGCGGCGGCAGCGCGCAACGACGGATCGGTGAGCAACCGCAGCACCAGCTGATCGGCACGCAACGCCGGCCAGATCCGCCCGCAATACTCCTTCACCGGACGACTGCGCGCCACCGCCCCCTGCACCCGATCATCGGGGGAGTCACCCGCCGCCTCCATCCGCAGCAGCACCAGATGGGCCAGCTTCTGCGCCAACAACTCCCGCCCAGACTCATAACGCACCCCGCGCTGCCGCAGCTCGGCCATGGCCTCGGCGATCCGGTAGGCCGGCACCCGCCACTGATGCGCCCCTCGGGGCACCACCAGGGTCTCGGTCGGCTCCCTCAGGTGCTGCCAGACCGCCCGGCGCAGCACCTCCGCCAACCGCGGATCACCCTTCAGCACCGCCACCTCGGCCGGATCGTCGGCCCGTACCGGATGCCCGGTTTCCTTGCCGAGCAGGGTTTCCAGGGTCTCCGATCGTGCGTCGATCTCACCGAGCGCCGGCAGGACATCTCCGATATAGCCCAGGAACGAATCGTTTGGCCCGACCACCAGCACCCCGGACCGCGAGAGCTGGTTGCGAAACGAATACAACAGGTACGCCGCCCGGTGCAGCCCGACCGCCGTCTTTCCGGTCCCCGGCGCCCCTTGGATGCACAGCGACTCGCTCAGCTCGGCCCGCACCAGCGTCGGAGCCGGGAACAGACAAGGGAGCCCGGTGGTGCGGTCCGTGCGCACCACCGGGCTCCACCGGTGCGGCCCTGGGCGCCGCGGGCGCGGCTGGGCGTGTCAGTCAGGCGCCGGCGAGCACCGCCTCGTCGGCGAACTGCGTGAGCATCTCGACGTCCATGACGAACGTCGGGGAGCCGTCCCCGGCGAGGAAGGTCGACGGCCCGTGCGCCACCATCACCTGGACCACCTCCTCGGAGAAGTGCAGCGCACTGTGGGTGGCTCCCGCCGCCTCGAGCACGTAGTCCCCGGTCTTGAAGTCCCCCGTCTCGGGGTGATGGCCCTTGCCCTTGATGATGTAGATCTCGGACAGTGCCTCGTGCCGGTGCGGCGGGAGCACCGAGCCGGCCTCCGAGCGGATCATCACGGTCCAGCCCTCGGTGGCCCGGTCGAGCCGCAGGACCTTGATGCCGACGCCGGGTGCCAGCGTCCGCCACTCCATCGCGCCGGTGTCGATGACCAGCCCGCCGTCCTCTTCGACCTTCATCGCGTTCATCGGTCATGCCTCCGAAAGTTGCTTCGGCGCCACTTCGCGCCGGCCAGTGCCTTCGTACGGTAGTCGGCCCCTCGAACGGGTGTCAACGTTCCGACGAGACTCACCTAATGTGCCCGCGAAACGCCCTCGGTGCCTCACGTAGGAGTGCCCGCGAAACGGTGATGCTGATGGGGCATGGGGAGTGAGCTGTTGATGGCGACACGTGCCGATGTGACCAGCAGGTACGCCAAGGCGTACGCGAAGGCCTCCAAGAAGGGCAAAGGCCGGGTGCTGGATGAGGTGGTGGGGGTGACGGGCTGGTCGCGGGACAACGCCCGCCGCCGGTTGACCGCTGCCGCCGCGCGGAGTCCGGGGGCGGGCCGGCAGGTGGCCGTGGTGCCCCGCAGGCAGCGCGCGTCGAAGTACTCCTATGACGCGCGCAAGGTGCTGCAGCAGGTGTGGGCGGCCTCCGGTGGGCAGTGCGGGAAGTACCTGGCGGTGGCGATGGCCACGCTGCTGGCTGGGCTGGAGCGCCACGGCGAGCTCGTCGACGGGCAGGGCCGCTACAGCCTCGCGGTGCGCGGTGAGCTGCTGGCGACGAGCCCGGCCACGATCGACCGCTACCTGGCCCCGGCGCGGGCGAAGGACCCGATCAGGGGAATCTCGACGACCAAACCTTCGCCGTTGCTGCGCTCGGCGATCAAGATCCGAAAGGCCGGGGATGAGGTGGAGGCCGAGCCGGGGTTCTTCGAGGTCGACACCGTGGCCCACTGCGGCCCGACGCTGAAGGGTGAGTTCGCCCGCACGGTGAACCTGACCTGCGTGCACACCGGCTGGGTGCACACGCGCTCGGTGCGCAACAACGCCCACGTCCACGTGCTCGGGGCGCTGCAGACCGCCGTCGAGCAGGTGCCGTTCGCGGTCAACGGGCTGGACTTCGACAACGGCAGTGAGTTCCTCAACCACGCGGTCATCAAGTGGGCTGCCGGCGCGGACATCTACTTCACCCGCTCCCGGCCCTACAAGAAGAACGACCAGGCCACGATCGAGTCGAAGAACAACCACCTGGTGCGCCGGTTCGGGTTCTACTACCGCTACGACACCGAGGAGGAGCTGCGCGTCTTGAACCGGCTGTGGCCGTTGGTCAATGACCGCTTCAACTTCCTCACCCCGACGAAGAAGCCCGTCGGCTGGGGCACCGACCGCGCCGGGCGGCGCAAGCGCCTCTACGACGCCCCGGCCACCCCGCTGGACCGGCTGCTGGCCGCCGAGGTCATCTCACCGACCCAGCAGGCAGAGTTGGTGGCCTACCGCGACAGCCTCAACCCCGCCGAGCTCGCCCGCCGCATCGACCAGCTGCAGAGCCGCCTGGTGGTGCTGGCCAAGGAGAAGACCGACCAGCTGCGCATCGCCCAGACCCCCTCAGCACTGCCCGACGTCCGCAAGGGCGTCCGCGTCCGGGCCGCCGGCTGACCCTCGTTTCGCGGGCATTCCGAGGCCGCTCGATCTCCGACTCCAGGATCCCGCTGTGCTCGTCCCCGGCCTGCCCGGCATCCCCGCCGAGTCGAGTCAGGTCCTCGTCCTCCAGCGCGGTGAGCCGGCCGTGGTCGAAACCGAACCGGCGCCGCAGGCGTACCCCCAGCGCAGCACCCGGACGAGCCCGATAGAACGGCAGCGACATGTCCGCCCGCCAGTCGATCACCAGCGGCTCCCCGCCGGCCTCGCCGACCACGTGTCGCCGACCGATGTACAACCGCTCGTCGGCATCCGCGCCCAGCTGCCGGTCATAGTCCAGGCGGCCGAAGAACAACGGCACCTCGGGGTCGTCCTCCAACGACCGCATCCGCCGCCACAACGCCTGCTCCAACAGCCTGGTCGACACCTCGTTGCCGGCGCTGATTCCCTTCCTGTGCAGGGATTCGGCGGCCTCGCGCATGCGTCGCAGGGTGGCGCGACTGAGTGACAGGTGGTCGCGTTCGGCCACCAGCTCCAGGTCTTCCATCGGGTGCACTTTCCTCATTCGGCGCGTGTCAGCGCGCCGACGCCGCGCAGCGGCGGGAACCGTCACCGCCCGGCAGCCGGGCGGACGCCCGAGCCTAGACGTGCCCGCCGGTGCTGTCGAATCGTGGTTAGCTGAGCCCCGTGACCAACGAACCGCGTTTCGTCCCGCTCCCACCCGAGCAGCGTCCGCACCGCAGCCGCACCGCCGTCCGGGTGGTGATCCTAGCCGGAGACGAGGTGCTGCTGTTCGAGGACTCCGATCCCGGTTATGCCGACGTGCGCTGGTGGGTCACCCCCGGCGGTGGCATCGACCCCGGCGAAACCCCCGAACAGGCCGCGATCCGCGAGCTGCAGGAGGAGACCGGACTGCACGTGCTGGAGCCGCAGCTGACCGGCCCGGTCGCGCGCCGGGTCGCCGTGCACGGCTATTCCGACCAGGTGCTGGAGCAGGAGGAATTGTTCTATCTGGTGCTGGTGCCCAAGTTCGTCGTCGACGTCTCCGGCCACACCGAGGACGAGCAGCTCACCCTGAAGTCGCACCGCTGGTGGACCCTGGCCGAGCTGGCCGACACCAACGCGTGGATCTGGCCGCGCTATCTGCTGGACCTGATCGAATGGGCCGAGCACCCCGAGGACTGGGTGCGCGAGCTCGGCCGCGAGACCGACGAGTCGACTCTGGCGGTCTGAGCCAGCTCACCCGGGCAGCCCCAGCGCGGCGATGGTCCGCGCGTGCCGCTGCCGGCCGGCCTCGACCAGCTCGGGGTGCTCGGCGTACCAGGCGCGCTGCGTCTCGGCCAGTTCGGATTCGGCCACCTCGCGACCGTCGACGACCCAACCGCTGCGCGGCTCCCCGCTCAGCCTCAACTCCTCGACCACCCAGTCGGGGATCGGCGCACGCAGACCGCCCAGCAACTCTCTGCCCGGGTCGGCGACCGTCCCCGAAAGCTCCAGCTCTTCGGCGATCCGTCCCGCCAGCCCGATCAGCACCGCGTTGCCCGGGTGGTTGATCACGTTGGTCGCGGCGGTGTCGGCCGCCGCGAACAGGTCATCCGCCGGCAGGGTGTCGTCGCGCTGCTGCCGATGCTTGAGCTCCTCCCGCGACTCCGCGGCGATGGTTCGTGCCGCGCCCGCTGGCGGCCGGTGGTCCAACGGCGCCCCGGTCAGCACCCGCAGATCGTGATAGGGCACCCCCGGCGGATCACCGGCCGCGCCGCGGACCAGGACCTGGAACGGGTGCAGCGCCGCCCAGAACAGGTTCGGGATCCGGACCGTCCGCGCGCCGGCTGTCCGTTCGGCGACCTGGCCGGTGCCCAGCGGCAGCTCGCGATAGTCCTCGCGGACCGGCTGCGCGATCAGCGCGGTGGTTCGATCCAGGACGCGATCCAGGTGCGGCAGGTCGGCCTCGGTGAGCTCGTGCACCGGGGGAATCCGGACCGTGCTCCAGCGGTCGCCCGCGACCGGATCGAGCAGCACCCGCAGGGCCTCGGCCTGGCAGTTCCCCCACACCAGCAGGCAGGGCCCGGGCGCGTCCCGATGCCCGTAGAACTCGCCGTAGTGCCACTCCCGTGGATCGACCCCGTCCGGCACGTCCGCCATGGGGCGAGCCTACCCGTACGCCTCAGGGCTTGGGCACCTCGAGGATCACCAACGGGTTGATCCCCTCGTCGCTGATCACCACCAGCGCGGGACCGGGCGGCATCTCCACCGACACCCACCCCTGCCTGCTCTGCCCGGCCTTCAGCTCTCCGTCGCCGAGCGGCTGCTTGCCGGCGCCGATGCCCGGCAGATACTCCGTCTTCCTGGTGTCATAGACCGCATAGAAGTTGTTCGAGGTGACCATCGTGCCCTCGGTGCAGTCATAGCGCAGTTCGAGATTGAGGTATTGCCGACCCGGATCCGGGGGGAGGTCACCCTTGTCGGACCACTCGGCCTGCAGCACCATGATCGTGCCCTTGCCATACAGCCCCTCGACCGTCATCCGCTGCCCGACCGCACCGTGCTGCACCGGCGCCGGCGTACCGCTGCGGGGGACCAGGGTGGGGGTCGGGCTCGGGTCGACGTCACCCAGCGGCCGGTTCAGCTGACCCCGGAGGAAGAAGAAGAACACCACCAGCGCCGCCACCAGCACCCCGATGCCGAGCACCAGCACCGGCAGCGGCACCTTCTTGCGCGGCGGTGCGGACGGACCGGGCGGTCGCTCCTCGGTGGGGACGTAGTCCTCATCCCCGGGCATCGGCCGGTGGCCGGGTTCGGGGAGCGGGGGCTCCTGATCTCCTGGCCTGCTCACGGGGGCGATCCTAGTCGTCCGCGGAACCCTCGCCCGCGTCGTCCCCATCGGCCGGGCCACCGTCCAGCTCCGCCAGCTCCTCGGCGTCGATGATCCGATAGGCGTACCCCTGCTCGGCGAGGAACCGCTGCCGGTGCTGGGCGAAGTCGGCGTCCACCGTGTCGCGGGCGACCACCGCATAGAACCGGGCGGTCACCCCGTCCGACTTGGGTCGCAGCAACCGACCCAGCCGCTGCGCCTCCTCCTGCCGGGACCCGAACGCCCCGGACACCTGGATCGCCACCTGCGCCGAGGGCAGGTCCACCGAGAAGTTGGCGACCTTCGATACCACCAGCAGGTCGATCTCCCCGCTGCGGAACGCCTCATAGAGCTGCTGCCGCTGCCGGGTGGTCGTCTCGCCCTTGATCAACGGCGCACCGAGCCGTTCGGCCAGCTCATCGAGCTGGTCCACGTATTGCCCGATCACCAACCGCGGTACGCCGGCGTGGCGGCGTACCAGTTCCTCCACCACCGCGGTCTTCGCCTCGGCGGTGGCCGCCAGCCGATAGCGCGCCTCCGGATCGGCCATCGCGTACGCCAACCGGTCCGCCTCGGGCAGGGTGACGCGCACCTCCACACAGTCGGCCGGGGCGATCCACCCCTGGGCCTCGATGTCCTTCCACGGGGCGTCGAACCGCTTCGGCCCGATCAGCGAGAACACATCCCCCTCGCGGCCGTCCTCGCGGACCAGGGTCGCGGTCAGCCCGAGCCGGCGCCTGGCCTGCAGGTCGGCGGTCCGCCGGAACACCGGCGCAGGCAGCAGGTGCACCTCGTCATAGATGACCAGCCCCCAATCGCGGGCGTCGAACAGCTCCAGATGCTGGTGCACCCCGCCGCGCTTGGTGGTGATCACCTGATAGGTGGCGATGGTGACCGGCCGGATCTCCTTGCGGGCGCCGGAATATTCGCCGATCTCGTCGGCGGAAAGACTGGTACGCCGCAGCAGCTCGTCCTTCCACTGCCGCGCGGACACCGTGTTGGTGACCAGGATCAGCGTGGTGCTGCCGGCCAGCGCCATCGACGCGGCCCCGACGATCGTCTTGCCGGCGCCGCAGGGCAGCACCACCACCCCGGATCCGCCGTGCCAGAACGATTCCGCCGCCAGGCGCTGATAGGGCCGCAGCTCCCAACCGCCCGCGCCACCGTTCGCGCCGGAGGTGGACAACTCGATCGGGTGCGCCTCGCCGTCGACATAGCCGGCCAGGTCCTCGGCCGGCCAGCCGAGCTTGAGCAGCACCTGCTTGAGGTGCCCGCGCTCGCTCGGATGCACGATCACCGTGTCGTCGTCGATCCGGGCCCCGACCAGCCCCTTCACCTTGGCCGAGCGCAGCACCTCGGTCAGCACCGGACGGTCGGTGGTGACCAGCACCAGCCCGTGGGTCGGGTGCTTCTCGATCCGCAGCCGGCCATAGCGGCCCATCGTCTCGGCCACGTCGACCAGCAGTGAGCTGGGCACCGGATAGCGCGACCAGGTGATCAGCGTGTCCACCACCTGCTCCGCGTCGTGCCCGGCGGCGCGGGCGTTCCACAGCCCGAGCGGGGTGAGCCGGTAGGTGTGGATGTGCTCCGGCGCCCGTTCCAGCTCGGCGAACGGGGCGATGGCGATCCGACAGGTCTCCGCGTCGGGGTGATCAACCTCCAGCAGCAGCGACCGGTCGGACTGGACGACGAGCGGGCCCGGCATCAGCGACGCGTCGCCGCAGCCGGGGCGACGCCGAACGTCGAGACCGGGCCGGTCGTCGGGGAGGGGGTGTGATCGTCCAGCGGGACCGGCTCGTGATAGCCGACGGTGGGGGCGTTGGTGCCCTGCATCCGCTCGTTGTAGGCGATCACGGTGACCGTGAACGTGCCGGCCTGGGTGGGGCAGGAGAGCGTGGCCGAGGTGCCGGTCACCGTCTGCGAACCCTGGTTGCTGGCATAGACGGTGTAGCGGACGGCCCCCGCCGACGGGCTCCAGGTCACCGGGAAGGTGCGACCCCCGTTGCAGCTGGACAGGTCATTGCTGCTGGTGATCGCGAACGGCCCGGGCGGACCCTCGGAGCGGGACGGGCCCACGGAGGCGCTGGCTCTCGGCTCGGGGGTCGACGACGGGGTGGTCGACTGCGTCGGTTGGGTCGGCTGGGGGGCCGCGGTGGGCGTGTCCGCGGAGGTGCCCACCGGTTGTACCGCGGGGGACGGGGGAGCGGTGGGCGCGGTGGTCGTCGCGCTCACGCTCGCGCTCGGCTCCGGCGTACGCGCGGTCCGGTGGGTCGGGGTGGCGCTGGCCGTCGGGGTTGCCGCCGGGGTGCGGACCGGGGCCGATGCGGGGGCCGGTTCGGTGGGGGTGCCGGGTCCGGTGGCGGGGGTCTGCACGCCGGACTCGCTGACCGGGGCTCCGACGACCGCCTCCCTGCTGCGTCCGGGCAGCAGAACCAGAGCCAGCGCCGTGAGGGCGATGGCATAGCCGGCCACGATCCGGCGGACGAGTTCCGGACGCACCCCGACAGGCTACCCGACCTGCGGTGCCTCAGGAGCCCGACTCGCGCCGCGCGGCGATGATTCGCGACAACGGAAGGCTCACCGCGGTCCCCGAACCGACCAGCCGGACCATGCCCGCCGCCAGGTCGGCCGGGACGAGCGTGCGGGTCACCCGGGCGCCGTCGGCGGCCACGAAATCCACCGCCACCGCCGCCTGGTCGGTCCAGGCCCGACGCAGCACCTCGAGGGTCTCCTCGGTGCGCATGCCGCGTTCCCTGGCGGTGGTCGCGGCGGCGAGCAGCTGCTGGGCGAGGGCGCGCGGTTCGGCCCCGTTGGCGGGGGCGGGACGCCGCGAGGTGGTCGCCCGGCGCCGCGGCGGGGTGGCCAGCACCGAACCGGCCGCGTCCTCGGCGGCCGGCGCCATCCCGAGCGAACGCAGTAGGGCGACCACCTCGTCGGGATCGGCGTCGGCGATCAGGGTCTGCGGTCCGACCTGGCGTAAGCCGAGGGCGGCGGCCCCCTGATGGGCGAGTGCCGCCTGCATCCGCGCGGGATCGTCGATCCGCACATAGGCCCGGGCGGATCCGACCCGCACCGTGCCGTGCCGGCGGGCCACGTCGCCGACCTGGTACGCCAGCGGCTGCGGCACCCCCGAGGTGGAGTGCCGCTCGAGCCAGGCGAGCACCTGGTCGGCGTCCCGGCCGGCGTCGAACCCCCGGCGCAGCGACTCCGCGGAGAACCGGAACACCCCGCCCCCGCCGCGCGACTCCTGATCGGCCAGCAGCCGCAGCTCCTGCGCCACCTGGTGCTCCAGCGGGCCGGGAGCCACCGCGGTCAGATCCGCCTGCAGGACCAGCTCGGTGACCGGCTCGGGAAACATCGCCGCCACCTGCTCCGGGAGGGGCGCTCCGCCGGCCACCGGGGCCAACTCGCTGACCTGATCCAGGGCGGTCAGCCCGAGCCAGGCGACCTCGGTGAGCACCGCGGCGACCAGATCGGCCACCGGAAGCACCCGGGTGAGCCCCGGCTGATCCCACTCGATCAGCGCGCCCAACCCCGTGGGGTCGGGGGCGCTGCCGATCCGCAGCCGGCCGAGCACGGCGGCGCGGGCTCCCGGCCCCCAGCGGGCGGCGCCCTCGGGCCCGAGCACGTGACCACCGTCGAGCCGGGAGGCGGCGTACCAGCGCGGGGTCTGGTACCAGCGCCGCAGCAACACCACCACCCGCTCGGCCACCGGCAGTCGCAGCCACTGGTCGAAGTCGGCGCTCACCCGCAGGCTGGGCGGTGCGGTCGAGACCAGGTCTGCGGCATGCGCCACCTCCAGGGTGAACCCGGCGCGCGCCGGATCCAGACCCAGCTCCCGGGCGAGCGCGCCGAGGTCGCGTACGCCGATTCCGCCGGAGCGCAGCAGCGCGGGCGGGCGGCGATCGACCGCGTCCACCACCGCCTCCACGTCGTGGCAGAACTCGTACGCCGCGCCCACGGCAGCGTGCAGCACCACCCGGGCGGGGCGTCGTCCGTCCGGCAGCTCGGCGGGGGCCTGCCAGGCCAGGTCGGTGCGGAACCCCCCGCGCCAGCGCAGCGCCACTTCGCGGGGGAGCACCACGGTGTCCGGCCCCAGTGGACGCAGCAGTCCCCGGGCCAGCAGGTGCTCGACCGGGGTGGCCGGGTGGGTGACCGGCCGGTCGGCGTTGCGTACAGTGCCGGTCGGCGGCCCCCAGGCCAACCGGTCCAGCACCTCGGCCGCGCCCTCGGGCAGCTCGGCGAGAGCGGCCGTCAGGGAGTCCCCCGTCAGCGGCCGGGGGCTCGGGGCGGCCAGTCCGCCGGGATAGGGATCGAAGGCCTGGCGGGCGGCGCGGACCAGGTGCAACTCGTCGGTGCCCCACACCAGGGCGAGTTCGCGCAGTCGGACCAGCGCCTCGGTGACAGCGGGCTCGGGGGCGCCCAGCAGCGCGACGAGTGCGTCGGTGCTGGTCGGGTCGGGCAGTGCGGCCAGTCCCTCGCAGCAGGTCAGCTGGAAACGGTCCAGCCGGTCCATCGCGCGATGCACCGAGGTGGGGGCGATCGACCGGGCGACCAGCTCGCCCAGGTCTCGGGGAGCCGGGTGACGAAGGTCGTCGCGGGCCGTCAGCAGCGAGGTCAACTCGTCCTCACCCAGCCCGCGCAGCGCATCGCTGAAGCTGCGCATCAGCCCCAACCGGGGTCGGGGTTGCGCTGCGGCACCTCGGGCTGCTCGCCCTGGGCCTGGGCCCGCGCGACCAGCACGATCAGCGACACCAGTACCAGCCAGCAGACCACGGCGCTGAGCTGGCAGAGCAGGTCGTAGGCGACCAGCAGGTCGTCCAGGCTGTAGAGCACTCCGACCACCAGGGTGATGCCGAGCGCGGCCGCCCCGGACAGGAAGAGGTAGCGCACCCACTGCCGTCGATAGCCGATCCGCCCGGAGGTGAGGAAGGCGGTCACGAACGCCAGCGGGGACAGCCAGCCGAACAGGCTGACCAGCACGCACAGCCCGCCGACCAGCAGCGCGGCGACGGTGGGGAAGGTGACCCCCTCGAGCACGTCGCCGATGCTGAGCCGCCGGGTGGCCGCGGGGTGCTGCTGCCCGGGCCCGAACCACTGCGGGGTGCCGGGAGCGGGGGGCGCGGCCGGGTGACCCTCGGGCCGCGGGTAGTTCAGCCCGGTGCGCTGTCCCTGCGACAGGTGGAACGCCTGGTGCGGATCGTGCTGCGGCGGGCCGTGCACCTCGTCGGGATGCGGCACGTGCGGGGGCGGGCTGGCCACCGCGGCGCCCGCTGGCCGCGTACCGGCCGGTGCGCCGGTGGGCGGAGCCCATCCCGGGTCGGGCTGGTTCAGCCCGCTGTGCGCCGCCCCCCAGGCCGCGGAACTGTGCTCGGTCATCAGCGTGCTGGCGACCTCGAACGCCTGGTGCGGATCGCGCGGCTGATCGGCCTGCGGCACCAGGGCGACCAGCGGGGAGACCTGGTGCCGCTGCTCGAACAGCGGCCGGACCAGCGGGGCGTCGGCCGACGGCTGGGGTCGGGGCGGGGCGGTGTCCAGCTGGCTGACCTGGGGCGCGGTGAACTCGGACGGCCGCTCGTGCGGCGCATATTCGGGTCCGTCCTGCCAGGTTGCCATGCCGGTGATTCTAGTTCGCGGGCGATTCGCTACCAGCGCGTGGCGTTGACGATGCGGATGCCGGGGGCCCGGCGTACGCCCACCCGCAGCGTCAGGTGCGCCTCGTAGGCCATCCGCAGCGCGCACACCGCGGTGAGCAGCACGATCAGCGCACCGTTGAGCAGCATCCCGCCGCGCGGCCCCCACAGGTCGACCGTCGCGCCGGAGATCAGGCCGCCGAGGGCCTGGCCGCCGATCACCACCAGCACGTAGACGCTGATCACCCGGCCGCGCACCCACTCCGGCGCGGTCAGCTGGACGAGGGTGTTCGCCGACTGCAGGAAGAGCACCTGGACGATCCCGAACAGCACCATCAGTCCGGCGAACAGCGGCAGGTTCGGTGCGGTGGAGGCGAGCACCACCAGGGCGCCGAGCAGGGCGGTGAAGCCGGTCAGTTCGCGCAACCGCAGCGTACGCCGGTTCCGGGCGGCCAACTGGGCGCCGATCACGGCCCCGGCCGCCGCCATGCCGGCCAACAGGCCATAACCGGAGACCCCGGCCGAGAACACCCGGGCCGACATCGCGCTGAGCAGCACCGGCAGGCTGGTGCCGAACACGCCGACCACGGCGACCAGCACGATGGTCCAGGCGATCTCGGGGGTACGCCGGACCACGCGCAGCCCGTCACTGAGTCGCCCGGTGCGGTTGCCGGCGGCCGCGGTGCGGGACGGGGTGCGGATCAGCAGATAGCTGGTCACCACGATCAGGCAGGTGAGCGCGTTCAGCGCGAAGCACCAGCCCAGGCCGACGCCGTGGATCAGCGCGCCGGCCAGCAGCGGCCCGGCGACACCGGCGGACTGGAAGGCGGTGGTGTTCAGGCCGAGGGCGCTGCGCAGTCCGCCGCGCCCGACGAGCCGGTTGACCAGTTCGAGGCGGCCGGGCTGTTCGACGACGGCGGCCAGACCGCTGCCCAGGGCGAGCGCATAGCACGCCCACACCGAGGCGGATCCGGTGAACACGAGCACCGCGAGCACGGCGGCCATGGTGGCCAGGAAGCTCTGGCTGAGGATCAGCAGCTTGCGCGGGTCGAACCGGTCGACCAGGGCGCCGCCGAACAGTCCGAGCAGCAGGACGGGTGCGAACTGGAGGGTGACCGAGACGCCGACGGCGGAGACGCTGTGGGTGAGCTGCAGCACCTGCCAGTCGAGGGCGATCCGCTGCACCCACAGTCCGAGGCTGCCGAAGGCGAAGGCGAGCACATAGACGCGGAAGTGCGGGACGTTGAGCGCAATCAGCGATTGCGGCAGTCGGCGGGGCTGGGCGGGTTCGTTGAGGTTCGGGGAAGGGTTCTTGCTGGCTGCAGGCGTACCTGCAGGTGCTGCGCGCATGACGAAAGATCACCGCTTCTGGTGCTGGTGGTGGAAAGGGATTGGGCCGCGGTGCCGTGATCGAGCGTAGGCGTACCCGATAGATTCGGCCAAACAATGGAGCGTATAAAATCAATAAGCAACGCTTCTAAGTCTCTGGAGGGTCGATGTCCCTGCCCGAACCGCACTTCGATCCCGCCCTGTTGCGCGGCTTCCTGGCCGTGGCCGACACCCGCAGCTTCACCCGCGCCGCCGAGCAGCTCGGCATCTCCCAGCCGGCGGTGTCCCAGCAGGTACGCCGACTCGAACAGGCCGCCGGACGTCAGCTGGTGGTCCGCGACACCCGCTCGGTCTCCCTCACCGACAACGGGGAGGCGATGCGCGGATTCGCCCGGCAGATCCTGGCCGCGCACGACCAGGCCAGCAGCTATTTCTCCGGCTCGGCGATGCGCGGTCGGTTGCGCTTCGGGGCGGCCGACGAGTTCGCGCTGACCGACCTGCCGCGGATCCTGCGCGAATTCCGCCAGCACCACCCGGGCATCCAGCTTGAGCTGACCGTCGCCCAGTCCGGCGTACTGCAACGCAGGCTCGAGTCGAACCACCTCGACCTGATCCTGGTCAACCAGCGAGCCGGCTCCGACACCGGCCGGATGGTGCACCGCGACCAACTGGTCTGGGTCGGATTGCCGAACACCACCCTCGACCAGGCCGCGCCGGTGCCGCTGGTCACCTATCACGCCCCGAGCTGGACCCGGCAGGCCGCGATCGACGCGCTCGCCGAGCAGCGGCGAGCCTGGCGCGTGGTCTGCAACACCCGCCAGGTGCTCGGCATCATCGCCGCGACCCGGGCCGGACTCGGGCTGTGTGTGCTGGGGCGGACCCGGGTGCCCGGTGACCTGCGCGCGCTCAGCGGACGATTCGGCCTGCCGGAGCTGCCGGAACTCGAGCAGGCCCTGCAGGCCAATCCGCGCTCCCCCCGCGAGCCGGTCGAGGCGTTGACCGCTTCGATAATGAACCTGCCGCTGGCTGCCATCCAGCGCTAGGATTGCGGCATCCCCTCGGCCGAGCGTCGAGGGTTCGTCCTGTTCCGGTGCGCAAGCGCCCGATCGTGAGTGAGGTTCTCGTGCCGACTGGCAAGGTCCGCTTCTATGACGCGGAAAAGGGTTTCGGCTTCCTGACCAAGGATGGTGGCGGCGACGTCTATCTGCGCGCCAACGCGCTGCCGGCCGGTGTCACCACCCTCAAGCCCGGCCAGAAGGTGGAGTTCGGCGTGGTCGAGGGCCGCAAGGGTGAGCAGGCGCTGTCGCTGACCCTGATCGACGCGCCCGTGTCGCTGTCGAAGGCGAGCCGGAAGAAGCCGGAGCAGATGGCGATGCTGACCGAGGACCTGATCAAGCTGCTGGACGGGGTCGGGACCGGCTATCGGCACGGCCGGCACCCGGACCCCAAGCACGCCGCCAAGATCGCCCAACTGCTGCGCGCCGTTGCGGACGAGTTGGAGCTGTGAGGCCCGCACCGCGACAATGGAGTCGATGATCAGCACTGAGACCCCTTCCCGCGCCCGCGCCGCCAAGCTCGACCAGGCCTGCGCCGACGCCGTCGAGTTGGCTCGCGAGGCCGCCCTGTCGGCGAGTGCGGTGACGCGGAGCGTCGGTGAGCACCTCGGCTGCGAGCCCGAGGGCGAGCGGGTCGCGACCCACTACTTCGGCTGCACCCACCCCGGCTATCGCGGCTGGCGCTGGGCGGTGACCGTCGCCCGGGCGTCCCGGGCGCGCAAGGTGACCGTCGACGAGGTCGTGCTGGTGCCGGGGCCCGACGCGCTGCTGGCCCCGGCGTGGGTGCCGTGGGCCGACCGGATCTCCAACGGTGATGTCGCCCCCGGCATCCTGATGCCGACCCCGGACAACGACCCGCGGCTCGAGCCGGGTTACACCGGGGGAGAGTCGGCCACCGACACCGATCCGGCCGAGGCGAGCCAGCTGCGGGCCGTGGTCGCCGAGCTCGGTCTGGGCCGCGAGCGGGTGCTCTCGGCGTACGGTCGCGCCGAGGCCGCCGAGCGCTGGCTGGACGGGGACGGCGGACCCGACAACGAGATGACCCGGCAGGCCCCGGCGAACTGTGTCAGCTGCGGCTACTTCCTGCGCCTGCAGGGCAGCCTGGGCGTGCTGTTCGGTGCCTGCGGCAATCAGTACGCCGCCTCCGACGGTCGCGTGGTGAGCATCGACCACGGCTGCGGCGCGCACTCCGACGTGACCGCGCCCGAGCGGGAGGGCGAGCTGCCGGAGCCGGTCTGGGAGACCATCGAGCGCGACGGCAACCTGTTCGACTGACGGCGGTCGTGTCCGCCGGTCCACGCGTGGCGCGAGCGGAGGCGTACGCCCCATAGCCTTGGGTTCATGGCATCCAGCACCACCGCAACCGGCTCGAATCGCTCCGGACTCGACCGCTGGTTCGAGATCAGCGCGCGCGGCTCCACCATCGCTCGGGAGGTCCGCGGCGGGCTGGTCACCTTCTTCACGATGGCGTACATCATCGCCCTCAACCCGCTGATCATCGGCACCCAGGCCGACGTCGACGGAAACCTGATCACCGGCGTCCCGAAGACCCCCGACGCGATCGGTGCCTCGATCGCGGCCGTCGCCGCCGCGACCGCGCTGATTGCCGGGGTGATGACCATCCTGATGGGGGTGATCGGGCGGTTCCCGCTCGGCGTCGCCACCGGACTGGGGCTGAACGCGCTGCTCGCTTTCGGGCTGGTGCGCGGGATGACCTGGCCGCAGGCGATGGGGCTGGTGTTCTGGGAGGGGGTGCTGATCACCATCCTGGTGCTGACCGGTTTCCGGCAGGCCGTGTTCCGCGCGGTGCCGCGGTCGATGCGCATCGCGATCGCGGTCGGGATCGGGCTGTTCATCGCCTTCGTCGGCCTGTTCGACGCCGGCATCGTGCGCAAGCCGACGGGGTCGCCGCCGGTCGAATTCGGCATCAACGGCTCGCTGCTGGGCTGGCCGATGCTGGTGTTCGTGGTCGGGCTGGTGCTGGTGGCGGTGTTGTACGCCCGCAAGGTGCGCGGGGCGCTGCTGATCTCGATCCTGGCCACGACGGCGCTGGCGATCGTGCTGGAGGCGGTGCTGCACATCGGGTCGATGACCAACGCGGAGGGGAAGGTGGTCAATCCGACCGGCTGGATGCTGAACGTGCCGCAGGTGAAGGAACTGTTCGCGCCGCCCGACCTGTCCCTGCTGTTCAACATCGATCTGATCGGCGCGTTCACCACAGCAAAGGGGTTCGGCGGGGTGCTGGTGGTGCTGCTGACCATCTTCTCGCTGCTGCTCGCCGACTTCTTCGACACCATGGGCACGGTCGTCGCCGTTGGTGAGGAGGCGAAACTGATCGGGCCCGACGGCAACCCGCCGCACATCACCGGGATCCTGCTGATCGACTCGCTCGGCGCGATGGTCGGCGGCCTGGGCTCGGTGTCGTCGAACACCTCCTACATCGAATCGGCCGCCGGCGTCGGCGAGGGGGCGCGGACCGGCCTGGCCTCGGTGGTCACCGGGGCGGCCTTCCTGCTGTCGGTGTTCCTCGCCCCGATCGTCAACCTGGTGCCCTCGGAGGCCGCGACACCGGTGCTGGTGTTCGTCGGTTTCCTGATGATGGCCCAGGTGGGCGGGGTCGAGTGGGACGACGTGGAGCAGGGCCTGCCGGCGTTCCTGACGCTGGCGCTGATGCCGTTCACCTATTCGATCACCGTCGGCATCGGGGCCGGGTTCATCACCTTCGTGCTGCTCAAGCTGGCCCGCGGTCACGGCCGCAGCGTGCACCCGCTGATGTATGTGGTGGCGGTGCTGTTCGTCATCTACTTCGTGCAGGGGCTGATCCGGGCGCTCGTCGGCGGGTGACGGTTCGGTCTCGAAGGGTGGTCGGTGGGCCGCGGGCGGAGTTACGCTGATCCTGCGTGACCGGTACCAGAGGTGCCGGGTGACCCAGGGGGAGCAGACGTGTCGGACCAGTGGCAGCCGCAGAACCAGTGGCAGAACTACAACCAGCAGGGTCAGGCCTCCGGCAGCAACAACCTGCCGGCGGTCCCGGACCAGCAGTATCCGTTCACGCAGTACAGCTATGACGACGCCGGCAGCACCCGTTACCCGGACCAGGGCTTCGGCGGACTGACCGCCCAGGCGTACCAGGGCTTCCAGGACCAGCAGGGCTTTCAGGACCAGCAGGGCTATGGACAACAGGGGTACGCCCAGCAGGGCTACGGGAACCAGTCCTTCGGGAACCAGTACGCCCAACCGCAGCAGCCGCAGAACTCCGGCGCGACCGTGATGGTGCAGAACAACTACGGGCAGCAGAAGTCGGTGCCGGTGGCCGGGGTGCTGGCCTTCTTCTTCGGCCCGCTCGGCATGCTCTATTCGACCATCCTCGGTGCCGTGGTGATGTTCTTCGTCAACCTGGTGCTGATCTTCATCACCGGCGGACTCGGCCTCTTCCTCAGCATCCCCGCCGGCGTCGTCTGGGCGATCGTCGCCGCCCAGCAGACCAACGCTCGGCGTTCCTCCTCGGTCACCACCTATCGCTGAGGCTTTTGCTCGCAAGCTCGCGCAGCCAACGTGCACAGCGTTCTCAGCGATGGAACGCGCGGCATCAATGCCCGCCCACCTCGATAGGGTCGGGGCATGTTCGCCAAAGTCCTGGTCGCCAACCGTGGTGAGATCGCCGTCCGCGCCTTCCGTGCCGCCGTTGAGCTCGGTGCCCGCACCGTCGCCGTCTTCCCCTACGAGGACCGCAACGCCGAGCACCGGATCAAGGCCGACGAGGCCTACCAGATCGGTGAGGAGGGGCACCCCGTCCGCGCCTACCTGGACATCGATGAGATCATCCGCGCGGCCCAGCAGGCCGGGGCCGACGCGATCTACCCCGGTTACGGCTTCCTGTCCGAGAACCCCGAACTGGCCGACGCCTGCGCGCGGAACGGGCTGACCTTCATCGGCCCGCCCGCCGAGGTGCTGCGGATGGCCGGCAACAAGGTGTCCGCGGTCGCCGCGGCCCGCAAGGCGGGCGTACCGACGCTGCAGTCCACCGCACCCGGTCGCGATGTCGACGAGCTCGTCGCCGGGGCCGAGGAGATCGGCTTCCCGGTCTTCGTCAAGGCCGTCGCCGGCGGCGGCGGTCGCGGCATGCGGCGGGTGGACCGCGCCGAGGAGCTGCGCGAGGCGCTCGGCGCCGCCATGCGCGAGGCCGAGGGCGCCTTCGGTGACCCCACCGTGTTCATCGAGCAGGCGGTGCAGCGCCCCCGCCACATCGAGGTGCAGATCCTCGCCGACACGACCGGTCACGTGATGCACCTGTTCGAGCGCGACTGCTCGATCCAGCGCCGGCACCAGAAGGTGGTCGAGATCGCCCCGGCCCCGCACATCTCCGACGAGCTGCGCGAGAAGTTGTGCCGCGACGCGGTCAAGTTCGCCGAGTCGATCAACTACTCCTGCGCCGGCACGGTGGAGTTCCTGCTCGAGACCGAGGGGGAGCGGGCCGGGGAGCACGTGTTCATCGAGATGAACCCGCGCATCCAGGTGGAGCACACCGTCACCGAGGAGATCACCGACGTCGACCTGGTCCAGTCCCAGATGCGGATCGCCGCCGGCGAATCCCTCGCGGACCTGGGCCTGCGTCAGGAGGACCTGCAGATCCGCGGCGCCGCCCTGCAGTGCCGGATCACCACCGAGGACCCGGGCAACGGGTTCCGCCCCGACGTCGGCATGATCACCACCTACCGCTCCGCCTCCGGCGCCGGCATCCGCCTCGACGGCGGCACCGTCGGCACCGGTGTCGAGATCAGCCCGCACTTCGACTCGCTGCTGGTCAAGCTCACCGCCCGCGGGCGCACCTTCGAGCTGGCCACCGCCCGCGCCCGCCGCGCGCTCGCCGAGTTCCGGGTACGCGGAGTCACCACCAACGTGCCCTTCCTGCAGGCCGTGCTCGCCGACCCCGACTTCGTCGCCGGCAACCTGTCCACCGGGTTCATCGACGAGCGCCCGCAACTGCTCACCATGCGGGTCCCCGCCGACCGCGGCACCCGAGTGCTCAACTGGCTCGCCGATGTCACCGTCAACAAGCCGCACGGCGACCGGCCGATCGAGATCGACCCCGCCAGCAAGCTCCCCACCATCGACCTGAACACCCCGACCCCCGCGGGCTCCCGGCAGCGGCTCGACCAGCTCGGCCCCGACGGCTTCGCCCGGGCCCTGCGCGAGGCCGGCCACACCGAGGTCACCGACACCACCTTCCGCGACGCCCACCAGTCGCTGCTCGCCACCCGGATGCGCACCCAGGACCTCATCGAGGCGGCACCCGTGCTGGCCCGCATGCTGCCCGGCACCTTCTCGATGGAGTGCTGGGGTGGAGCCACCTATGACGTCGCCCTGCGGTTCCTCGCCGAGGACCCGTGGGAGCGGCTCGGCAAACTGCGCGAGGCGATGCCCGGGCAGTGCCTGCAGATGCTGCTGCGCGGCCGCAACACCGTCGGCTACACCCCTTATCCGACCAAGGTCACCCAGGCGTTCGTCGAGGAGGCCGACGCCGTCGGGGTGGACATCTTCCGCATCTTCGACGCCCTCAACGACGTGGACCAGATGCGCCCGGCGATCGAGGCCGTGCGCGAGACCAACCGCTCCATCGCCGAGGTCGCGCTGTGCTACACCTCCGACCTGACCAACCCCGAGGAGAAGATCTACACCCTCGACTACTACCTGCGGATGGCCGAGCAGGTCGTCGAGGCCGGCGCGCACATCATCGCGATCAAGGACATGGCCGGGCTGCTCCGCCCCCCGGCCGCCCGCACCCTGGTCACCGCCCTGCGCGAGCGCTTCGACCAGCCCGTGCACCTGCACACCCACGACACCGCCGGCGGCCAGCTGGCCACGCTGATGGCGGCCATCGACGCCGGCGTGGACGCCGTCGACGTCGCCTCCGCGGCCATGGGCGGCACCACCTCCCAGGTGCCGGCCTCGGCCCTGGTCGCCGCCCTCGAACACACCGAGCGCGCCACCCGACTCACCATCCCGGACAACCCGGCGTACGCCGGCAACGACCTGCGCGCGGTGATGGACCTGGAGCCCTACTTCGAGGCCGTGCGCAAGGCGTACGCCCCGTTCGAGTCCGGTCTGCCCAGCCCGACCGGACGCGTCTACGACCACGAGATCCCCGGCGGCCAGCTGTCCAACCTGCGTCAGCAGGCGATCGCGCTGGGGCTGGGGGAGAAGTTCGAGCAGATCGAGGTGATGTACGCCGCAGCGGACAAGATCCTGGGCCGCCCGACCAAGGTCACCCCCTCCTCCAAGGTGGTCGGCGACCTCGCCCTGCACCTGGTCGCCGTCGACGCCGACCCGGCCGACTTCGAGGAGAACCCGGACAGGTACGACATCCCCGACTCGGTGATCGGCTTCCTCGGCGGCGAGCTGGGTGACCCGGCCGGCGGCTGGCCCGAGCCGTTCCGCGGCAAGGCGCTCGGCTCGCGCAAGGTGCCCAAGCGCGAGGAGGAGGTCCCCGCCGACGACCTGCCGAAGCTGGAACAGCCCGGCCGGGTCCGCCAGCAGACGCTGAACCGGTTGCTGTTCCCCGGCCCGACCAAGGACTTCGAGGGCAACCGCGACGCCTACGGCGACCTGTCCACCGTGCCCACCCTGGAATACCTCTATGGCCTGCAGCCCGAGGTCGAGCACCACGTCCGGCTGGAGAAGGGGGTCAACCTGATCGTCTCGCTGTCCTCGATCGGCGAGGCCGACAACAAGGGCCTGCGCACGGTGATGACCACCCTGAACGGGCAGCTCCGTCCGGTCCGGGTGCGCGACCGCTCGATCAAGGTGGACGCGGTGCAGGCCGAGCGGGCCGACACCAGCAGGCCGGGTCAGGTCGCGGCCCCGTTCGCCGGCACCGTGCATGCGGTGGTCGAGGAGGGCCAGCAGGTCGCCGCCGGCGACACCGTCGCGACCATCGAGGCGATGAAGATGGAGGCCTCGATCACCACGCCGGTTGCCGGCACCGTGGAGCGGATCGCGCTGCGCGGGGTGCAGCAGGTCGAGGGTGGAGACCTGGTGCTGGTGATCGATCCCGAGTGAGCCGCCGGCCGCGACCGCTCAGCCGAGCGCGGCGGCGACCTCGGCCACCTTGTCCGGCTTCGTGCCCAGGCCCAGGCGTACGGTGTCCCCGTCGCGCGCGGGCCGCAGCTCCGGGTGGGCCGCGAAGAAGGCGGCGGGGTGGCGCGGGGTGAGTACCAGCTCACCCTCGGACACCGCGGTGGACGCCAGCTCGCCGGCCGGGATGCGGGTCCGCACCCTCGTGTACCGCAACAGCTCCAGCCCCTCGGAGCCGGTCCTGAGCTGCCTGATCCGGTGTGGCGGCCCGGTGGTGAGCGCCACCGCGACGGCGGCCAGCACCATCAGCACCGTGCCGATCGTCCCCACGTCACGCCGCTGGGTGAAGATGATCCACGCCCCGGCGGCCGCGGCGACCAGCAGCAGCGCGAGCAGGAACAGGATCCGGTTGAAGCTGGCCAGGTCGATCGTGCGGGTGGGAGCAGACCCGGATTCTGCGGCATCGTTCACGGGCCACAGGCTAGTGGACCGACGAACTACCCTGTCGGAGTGAATCCTCGATCGCGGCGTTGGGTGGTGTCCGGGGTGCTGCTGGCGTTGTTGCTGCTGGTGCTCCTGGGGGCGGTGTTCGAGCTGTGGCGACCCTGAGGTGGGGTGTGGCGATTCCCGGTCCCGGCAACCGCCTGGGCGTACTCTTCGGTTGTGCCGCCGCCCGGTGGTGCCGCAGCCGCCGAGCAGAGAGCAGTCGATGACCAGGATCCGGCCCCGTCTGGGCGTGGCCGCGGCCGCTCTGGCCGTCCCCTCGCTGCTCCTGGCACCGCTGGCGTACGCCTCCCCCTCGCCGGACCCGAACGCGGCGAACCCCGCCTTCACGATCACCGATCCGCGGATCACCGAGTCCTCCGGGTTGACTCGCGACACGGGCAACAACGTCTATTGGACCGTGAACGACTCCGGCGACAAGGGCATCGTGTACGCCCTGGGGCCCGACGGGAAGCTGCGCGGCACCCTCGAGTACGCCGCCAGGCCGGTCGACGTCGAGGCCGTGCTGATGGTGGGCAATCGCCTCTATGTCGGCGACATCGGCGACAACCAGCGCAAGCGGCCCAAGATCGTCGTCTACTACTTCGACAACCCGGCACCCAACGACAACCGCGGCGGCACCTTCCGGGCCTACGACTTCGTCTATCCCGACGGCCCGCACGACGCCGAGGCGATGCTGGTGGACAAGCAGGGCCGGTTGCTGTTCGTCACCAAGGAGGGTGAGGGCGACATCTATGCCGCGCCTCGCCAGTTGCGTTCCGATGCGCCCAACGTGCTGACCCGGGTCGCCCAGGGACCCTCCTTCGTCACCGACGGTGCGGTGCTGCCCGACGGACGGCTGGTGCTGCGCAGCTATGTCGCGGTCGAGGTGCTCAGCCCCGACATCTTCAGCACCGTGGGCCGGGCGCCGCTGCCGTTCCAGCCGCAGGGCGAGTCGATCGCGGTGAGCCTCGACGGGAAGTCGTTGCTGGCCGGCTCCGAGGGCCCCAATTCGGTCGTGCTGCAGGTGCCCATCCCCAGCGAACTGCAGGTGGCCCCGACCCCCGCGGCCTCGCCGCCGCCGTCCCCGGCCACGAGTCCCGCCCCGACGCCGGCCGCCGAGCCGGTCGAGGCCCCGAACCAGACCAACCGCACCGGCACCCTGATCGCGCTGCTGCTGGCCCTGCTGGTTTCGCTGGGCGCAGCGGCGGTCGTGTTCTTCCGCGGTCGGGGCCCGGCCAGGGCCGCGGCGGTCGGCGGGCGGAAGCGCACGGCCGAGGAATCGGAGAACTCTGCCGATCACGGCGGGCTGCCCGCACGCCGGGCGGCCGACCCGAGCAGCCCCGAGCCTGCGCCCGCCACCCCGGTACGTCCAGAACGCGGCAAACCGGACCTGGGACGTCCGCTCGAGGACGACGAGCCGACGATGATCCGGCACCTGCACGACGACGAACGCCGCGGCTGAGCTCGGCTGACGCGCCGCTGGTCGCCGGAGGCAACCTCAGCGGCGTACCTTCGGCAGCACCCAGTCGATGCAGTGCGTCAGCGCCGCCACGTCCTCGGGATCGATCGCCGGGAACATGCCCACCCGCAACTGGTTGCGGCCGAGCTTGCGATAGGGCTCGACGTCGACGATCCCGTTGGCGCGCAGGGTGGCGGCCAGGGCGGCCGCGTCCACCGACTCGTCGAAGTCGATCGTGCCCACCACCGGCGAACGATGGTCCGGCTCGGTCACGAACGGGGTGGTCAGCGGGTTCTCCAGCGCCCAGCGATACAGCCGCAGCGAGGACGCCCGGGTCCGCCGCTCGGCGAACTCCAGGCCGCCGTTCTCCAGCAGCCAGCTGAGCTGCTCGGCGATCAGGAACAGCGTGGCCACCGCCGGGGTGTTCAGCGTCTGCTCCTGCAGCGAGTTGTCGAACGCCACCTTCAGCGACAGCGACTCGGGGATCCACCGGTCGGTGGCCGCGATCCGCTCCATCCGCTCGATCGCGCGCGGGGAGAGGAACGCCAACCACAGGCCACCGTCGGAGGCGAGCCCCTTCTGCGGGGCGAAATAATAGGCGTCGGCGGCGGTCACGTCGAAGCCCACCCCGCCGGCGGCCGAGGTGCCGTCGATCAGCACCAGCGAGTCGTCGTCGTCGGCGATCCGGCGTACCGGAGCCAGCGCCCCGGTCGAGGTCTCGTTGTGCGCCCAGGCGTAGGTGTCCACCCCCTCGGTCGGCTCGGGCAGGCGTACACCGCCCGGCTCGGTCGCGAACACCGCCGGCTCGGCCAGGTGCGGGGCCGCGGCCGCAGCCCGGGCAAACTTGGTGGAGAACTCGCCGAAGGTGCCGTGCGCCGAGCGCCGCTCGATCAGCGAGCTGACCGCGACATCCCAGAACACGGTGGAGCCGCCGTTGCCGAGCACCACCTGATGCCCGTCGGGCAGCCCATAGAGGGTGGCCAGCCCCGAACGCACCCGCTGCACCAGCTCGCGCACCGGATGCTGCCGGTGCGAGGTGCCCAGCAGCAGCGGCGCGGAATCCACCAGCGCGTCGAGCGCACCGGGCCGGACCTTGGCCGGGCCACAACCGAAGCGTCCGTCCCGGGGCAGCAGCAGTGGGGGGATCTCAAGCGGCATGGCGCAATCCTTTCATGCAGGGCACAGTGGGGCCATGAACCGAGACGAGGAACCCGACCTGGCGGCAATCCGCACCGATTACGACTCGGTGCGGCTGCTCGAGGCCGACGCCGGGGACGACCCGATGACCCTGTTCCAGCGCTGGCTGCGCGACGCCCTGATGGCCGCCGAGCGCGGCCAGGTCCAGGAGCCGACGGCGATGACGGTGGCGACGGTACGCCCCGACGGTCGCCCCAGCGCCCGGGTGGTGCTGCTCAAGGACGTCGACGAGCGCGGCTTCACGTTCTATACCAACCGGCACTCCGACAAGGGCGCGCAGCTCGCGGCCAACCCGGTCGCCGCCGCGACGCTCTGGTGGCCGGCGCTCTATCGCCAGATCCGGGTCGAGGGGAGTGTCGAACAGGTCGCCGATGCCGACTCCGACGCCTACTTCGCGGTCCGCCCGCACGGCTCGCAGGTGGCCGCCGCGATGTCGCAGCAGTCCCGGCCGATCGACTCCGCCGAGGCACTGGCCGAGACGTACGCCCGCGCCGAGACCGAGCTGGCCGGCGCCGAGGTGCCGCGCCCGGCGCACTGGGGCGGCTATCGGATCGTGCCGGACTCGTTCGAGTTCTGGCAGGGCCGGCCGAGCCGGCTGCACGACCGGCTCCGGTACGCCCGGCAGGCGGCCGGCTGGTCCCGCACCCGCCTGCAACCCTGACCCCGCTAGGTTGGGGTCGAGCCGTGACCCAGAGACGAGGAGCGCCATGCCCTTCCTGACCGACGACGAGATCGGTTCCCAGCCGGAGTGCTGGAAGCGCGCCGGAGCCCTGCTGCCCGAGGTCGCCCACCTGCTCCCGGCCGACGGCGAGCGGGTCGCCTTCGTCGGCACCGGCACCGCCTGGTACATCGCCCAGTCGATGGCTGCCCTGCGCGAGAGCGCCGGCAAGGGACTCTCCGACGCGCACACCGCGGCCGCCTTCCCGATGACCCGCGACTACGACCGGCTGGTCGTGCTCACCCGGTCCGGGCGGACCACCGCGCTGAACCGACTGCTCAACCAGCTCGACGGCCGCATCCCCAGCGTCGCGCTGATCGGCGACGTGCAGCCGGACACCTCGCCGACCGCCGCCCTCACCGACGCCAGCATCGACCTCTCCTTCGCCGACGAGGCGTCGGTGGTGCAGACCCGCTTCGCGACCACCGCGCTGGCGCTGATCCGCGCCTGGGTCGGGCACCCGCTCGCCGAGGTGGTCGCGCAGGCCCACGAGGCCCTGCAGTTCCGGCTCACCGAGGAGATGGCCGACACCGAACAGGTCACCTACCTAGGTCAGGACTGGACCGTCGGGCTCGCCGAGGAGGCCGCGCTGAAGTTCCGCCAGTGCACGCAGAGCTGGTCCGAGGCCTATCCGGCGATGGAATACCGGCACGGCCCGATCGCCGTCGCCGAGGCCGGCCGGCTGGTCTGGTGCCTCGGGCCCGCGCCGACCGGACTGGCCGACCAGGTGCACGCGACCGGCGCCACCTTCGTCAACCACCGGATCGACCCGATGGCCGACCTGATCATCACCCAGCGGCTGGCCGTGGGACGGGCGATGAAGCTCGGGCTCAACCCGGACGCCCCCCGCAACCTGACCCGGGCCGTGGTGCTGGACGACTGAGGTGAGCGAGCAGGTGCTGGTGGCCGGGGCGGTCACCCCCGAGGGCATTCTCGCCCCGGCCCGGTTGGAGATCGACGGGGACACCCTCGTCTCGGTCGAGGAGGCGCCCGGCGCCGACACCGACGACAGCTGGGCGCTGCCCGGCTTCGTCGACACACACACCCACGGTGCGGTCGGGGTCGACCTCGGCTCCGCCGACGAGGCGGGGGTACGCCGAGTCCTCGACTTCGCGCGTCGGCACGGCACCACCACCCAGTTCGCCAGCCTGGCCACCGACCGGCTGGAGTCGATGTGCCGCCAGGTGGAGCTGCTGGCCGGGTTCGTCGAGGCCGGTGAACTCGCGGGGATCCACCTGGAGGGGCCGTTCCTGGCCGAGGCGCGCTGCGGCGCGCACGATCCGGCGCTGTTGCGCGACCCCACCCCCGAGGCGGTCGACGCGCTGCTGGAGGCCGGCCGCGGCACCATCGCGATGGTCACCCTGGCCCCCGAACGCGCCGGCGCCGCCGAGGCGATCGCGCGATTCGCCGAGGCCGGCGTACGCGTCGGGTTCGGGCACTCCGACGCGAGCGCCGAGCTGTGCCGCGACACGGTCGCCGCGGGCGCTCGGATCGCGACCCACCTGTTCAACGCGATGGCGCCGATCCACCACCGCCGGCCCGGCCCGGTCCCGGTGCTGCTGGCCGACGGTCGGGTCGGTCTGGAGCTGATCTGTGATGGCGTACACCTGTCGCCGGAAGTGGTCACCCTGGTCGGGGCGGCCGCGGGCTGGGACCGGGTGCTGTTGGTCACCGACGCGATGGCCGCGGCCGGACTCGGCGACGGGGACTATGCCCTCGGGGCATTGCGGGCGCGGGTCGCCGACGGGGTCGCCCGGGTGCTGCACGACGACGGCTCGGGCACCGAGCACCTGGGAAACATCGCCGGATCCACCCTGACCATGGACGCCGCACTGCGCTTCCTGCTGACGGTCGGCACCGGGCTCGAGTCGGCCGCGGCGGCCGCCGCCAGCAACCCGGCCCGCTGGCACGGGCTGGCGCGGGTCGGCGTGCTCGCCGCGGACAACCTGGCCGATCTGGTCCTCACCGATCCGGTCGGCAACGTACGCCGGGTGATGCGGCGAGGCGCCTGGCTCGACTGAGCCAACCGGAGGCATCCCGGGTAGGCTGGCAGCGGCCCGGCCCTTCACCATCCAGGCCGGACCACGACCGAGGGAGCACCACTCGTGAGCGATCTGATCGACACCACCGAGATGTACCTGCGCACGATCCTCGAGCTCGAGGAGGAGGGCGTGGTCCCGCTGCGCGCCAGGATCGCCGAACGGCTGCACCAGAGCGGCCCCACCGTCTCGCAGACCGTCGCCCGGATGGAGCGCGACGGACTGCTCACGGTCCAGGGCGACCGGCACATCGAGCTGAGCGAGGTGGGGCGCGACCGGGCCATCCGGGTGATGCGCAAGCACCGACTGGCCGAGCGGCTGCTGGTCGACATCATCGGGCTGGAGTGGGAACAGGTGCACGACGAGGCCTGCCGCTGGGAGCACGTGATCTCCGACGACGTCGAGCGACGGCTGCTCGAGCTGCTCGGTGACCCGATCACCTCCCCCTACGGCAACCCGATCCCGGGCCTGGGCGATCTCGGCGCCACCAGACTCGCCGACGCCGGCGAGCCCTGCCAGTCGCTGCCGGCGCTGGTCGCCAAGGGTGAGGTCCGACTCCAGATCCGCTCCATCGGGGAGAATCTGCAGGCGGGCCACGAGACGATGTCGGAACTGCACCGGGCGGGGATCCTGCCGGGGGTCACGCTGGACGCGGCCAAGGCGAAGGCGGGCGTACGCCTGACCACCGACGCCGGTGAGAGCTATGAGGTGGACACCGAGGCCGCCGAGCAGCTCTTCGCCGTGGTGGTCGCGCGTGGTTGACGCCTCGGTCAGGGGCCTGCTCGACGGGCACTGGTACGACGCCGTCGCCGCGCTGCTGACCGAAGGACTGCCCGGTGGCCCGCCGCCCGGGGTGGATCCGGCGCGGCTGCGGAGGGCCCGCGACCTGGCGACGGCCGCGAAGCGGGTGCTCGATCTGGACGCCGAGGATTTCGGCACCATCGCCGGCGGGTTCTCCCGGCCGTGGGCCCACCGGCTGGCGGAATCCTGCTTCCCGCTCGGCCCCCGGGATTCCGAGCGCGGGGCGTTGACCTCCCTGGTGCCGCTGTATGAGTTGATGCTCGAGGTGATGCAGTTGCGCGCGCTGCGGCACGAGCCGCTGCAGGTGGTGGTGACCGCCCACCTGATCGGGGAATACCTGTGCCAGCTGGCCTGGGAGTCGACTCTCGGCCATGGCGGTGATCCGCTGCGGATGCGGCGCGGCGTCGGTGAGCGGTGGGGGACCGACGACCGGTCCTGTCCGCACAGCTCGGCGCTGCGGGCGACGGCCAAGCGGTCGCTGAACGCGTGCAACGGTGACGTTCCGGGCTACACCGCCTATCTGGACAAGTTCCACTCCCGGCTGGGGGACGCGCTCGCGGTGTGCGCGATGAACCACGAGACGATCGGGGCCGGGGAGCGGCCCGATGTCGGGGAGACCTGCCCCGACCCGTGCGGCTGGGCGACGCGGGGCAGCCTGGAGCGGCGGCGCGACCTGGACGCCCGGGTGCGGCTGGCGCTGGTCTATGTGGACTCCCCGATCGTGGCGCTGCGGCACCACGCGCCGGTCGGGCACTTCTTCGGCGTACCGTCGGTGCAGGAGATCTCGGAGGCGTGGCTGCGCACCTGGGAGCGGCTCAGTCAGCCGTGGAACGACGGCGCCAACCCGCTGCTGCTCGGCCAGGTGCCCGGCGCCGGTGCCCCCGATGAGGCGCTGCCGGGGATGTCGGCGCTTGTGTCGGCCGTGGCCGGACGCACGGTCGGTGCCGGGCGGGTGATCCGCGACATCGGCGAGGACATCGTCGCCACCCTCGACGGGGAATGAGTCGGTCGGGGGGCCGGGAATAGGCCCCGCCCAGGCGTTGTTGACCAAGGCGATCGTCTCGACATCGACAAGAGAGGTACGCCCCAATGGCAACCGTTGACCTGAACTCCGAGGACTTCGTGTCCACCATCAAGGAGAACGACCTGGTGCTGGTCGACTTCTGGGCCGACTGGTGCGGCCCCTGCAAGCGCTTCGCGCCGATCTATTCCAAGGTGTCCGACAGCCACGGTGACGTCGTGTTCGGCAAGGTCGACACCGAGGCCAACCAAGAGCTGTCCGGTTCGCTGGGCATCATGAGCATCCCGACGGTGATGGCGTTCCACAAGGGCAACATGGTGTTCAACCAGGCCGGCCTGCTGAACGCCAGCCAGCTGGAGAAGGTCATCGAGCAGCTCAAGGAGCTGCCGGCCGAGTGAGGCCCGCCCCGACGAACTGAAAAGGTCCCGCGCCGTTCGGCGCGGGACCTCTTTCTCGTTTGGGGAGAGCGCCGACGAACGGGCTCACGCACCTTGTCTACCCACCCCCAGGAGACATTCATCGGCGCTCTCTGACGGTAAGAATACTCAACGGTCAAGGCCCCCACCAGTGATTGGGTCAGAAACCGGACAAAAGAAGCGATTCTGAGACCTTTCTCATGCCCGCCCGCAGCCACCGCGACCGGGTGGCGCGCTGGAACGCGCACCTTTTTGACCATGCTGGGAACTTCGAGTGGCGGCCCCAGTTGGATTCGAACCAACGACACCCGCTTTAGGAGAGCGGTGCTCTATCCCCTGAGCTATGGGGCCCTGCCGCATCGACTGGCTGATATCGGCGACACACACCCTACCGCCCCCACGAACTTTGTCAGTGGTTATGCCCTGGTGGGAAGCTTCGCCCCCACGCCCCCCATGAACCTTGTCAGTGGTTATGCCCCGGGCGACTTTCGATATTTTCGTTCATGATCGGGCTCTGGCTAGAGCAACCAGGTCACGCTCAGGCGGTCCGAGGACCTATGTCCCGTCGCCCGAGACCGAGTCTGACACCGAGAAGTTCGCCGATCTTCTCGAAGAGCTGGCGACCGCGATGACGGATCGACCGGCGCTCGTCGGGCCGCACAATGAAAAGATTCCTCTGCCACGCGAGGCATTCGAGGTGCTGCTGCAGGTGCACCAGGCGATGAAGCGCGGCCTGGCCATTCACGTGGCTCCGCTGAACGCGCAACTCACCACCCAGGAAGCAGCTGGCTACCTTGGCATCTCCCGGCCGACGCTGGTCAAGCTCCTTGAGTCGGGCGCGATCCCGTTCGTCAAGCCTGGCCGTCACCGCTATGTCCGCATTGACGACCTGATCGCGTACGCAGAGCAGTTGCGCAACCAGCGTGCCGGAACGTTGGATGAGATGGCGCAGGGCGCACAGGAGGACGGCCTGTACGACCTGCTCGACGGTCCGCCGCCCAGGATGCGGTGATGAATGCGGTTCCCAGTCTTTCTGGACACCAACGTCCTCTGCCCGGCCTCGCTGATCGACACCCTCCTGCGGCTCGCTGAGGCCGACGTCATCAGGCCCCGCTGGTCTGCGGATGTGATGGACGAACTCCTACGCAACCTCTCGGATCGGATCTCGGGGGACAAGGCACGCAAGCGGGTCCAGACCATGAAGGCAGCCCTGGTCAGCTGTTGTGCCCGAGCCGGCGTACCGTCTCGATGGTGTCCGCCTCGTCCGCGGACTTGTCGTGGCGATAGCGCAGCACCCGGGCGAAGCGCAGCGCGACCCCGCCGGGATAGCGCCGCGAGCGTTGTACGCCGTCGAGGGCGATCTCCACGACCTGTTCCGGGCGTACCCGAACCACCCAGTCGTCGGAATCGGTGGCCAACTCGGTGAACCGCTCGGTCTGCCAGCGCAGCATCTCGTCGGTCATCCCCTTGAACGTCTTGCCCACCATCACGAACCCACCGTCCGGGCTGCGCGCGCCGAGGTGGATGTTGGACAGCCAGCCCCGCCGCCGACCGCTGCCGCGTTCGACCGCGAGCACCACCAGGTCGAGGGTGTGCCGCGGCTTCACCTTGATCCAGGCGGCGCCGCGGCGACCGGCGGCGTACGCCGAGTCGAGATCCTTGACCACGACCCCTTCGTGACCGTCGGCCACCACCTGGTGGAAGAACCGGGCCGCCCCCGCGGCGTCGACCACGCTGGCCCGCCGGATCCGATACTGCGTGGGCACCAACCGGTCCAGCACGGCCAGCCGGTCGGCCAGCGGTGCGTCCAGCAGCGAGCGCCCCTCGGCGAAGAGCACGTCGAAGAAGGCCGGTACCAGCCGGTCGCCAACCTCGGGAGCCGGGGTGAGGGTGGCGCTGCGGGCCGCGGTGTCCTGGAAGGCGCGCGGCCGGCCTCCGGAGTCGTGCGCGAGCACCTCCCCGTCGAGCACCAGGTCGCCGCCGGGCAGTCCCGCGACGACCTGGACCACATCCGGCAACCGGTCGGTGATGTCGTCCAGACCCCGGGTGAACAGGCGTACGCCGAAGTCGCCGCGGTGTGCCTGGATCCGGATCCCGTCCAACTTGGTGTCCAGGCCCCACCGGTCCAGCTTTTCCAACGCAGACACGACATCCGGCGCCGAGGAAGCCAGCATCGGGCGTACGCCCTGCCCGACCTGCACCCCGAACCCGCGCACCTCGGCCAGCCCGCCGGTGAGTGCCGCCACGGCCACCGGTGCCGTTGCCCCGCGCACCATCACCGCCCGACGCAGCTCGGCCAACGGCACCGCCGAGGCCGCAGCGACCGCCTCCAGGATCGCCGCGTCCAGGGCACCCTGCCGGACCTCCCCGGACAGCAACCCGCGCAGCAACCGCTGCTCGCCGTCGGTCGCCGCCGCGAACAGGGCCTGCACCGCCTCTCGCCGCGCCACCACCGAGCCCGGCCCGGACAACCCCGCCACCCGCTCCAGCTCGGCGTCGACGGTGGCCACCGTCAACGACGGCTCGACCGCCGGAGCCGGCAGCGAGCCGAGCGAGGCCCAACCGACCCCGGTCCGCCGCTGCCGCAGCTCACCGGCCAACCACGCCACGACCACCGCCAGGTCTGCAGCAGGGGTACGCCGCAGCAGCGCTGCCATCAGATCGCGCTTGGCGTTGCGGGAGCCGGTCGCGGCCACCGCGGCCGAGGTGTCGGCGACCTCCTGCAGCAACATGGGCGATCCGTCGCTCACCGGTGACCGCCGAGTCGGCGTACCGCCAGCACGGCCAGCACCCGCGCCACCTGCAGGGTCTCCGACAGCGACACCTGCTCACGCGGGGCGTGCGCCATCTCCACCCGCCCGGGCCCATAGTGCAGGGTCGGGATCCCGCCCAGTCCCGCGTACAACCGCAGGTCCGAACCGTAGGGGCCCGCCCCCAACGGCACCCGGTCTCCGGTGACCGAGGCGATCGCCGACTGGGTCTGCTCGATCAACTCGTGCTCCGGCTCGATCCGCCCCGAGGAGAACTGCCCACCCGGCCAGGTCACCGAGACCGGCTGCTCCCGCAGGAATCCGTGCCCGGCGCAGGCCTGCGCGATCGCGTCCTCGAACTCCGCCCGGGCATCCGCCGGATCCTCGTCCAGGCGTACGCCCAGTCTCCCCTCGGCGACCAGCAGGTCGGGCACGGAGCTCGCCCAGTCGCCGCAGTGCACGGTGCCGACCGACAACGCGTAGGGCAGCGGGTTGTCCGCGAACAGCGGATCCACGTCGCGGTTGCGGCGCGCCTCCAGCGCGGTCAGCGCCGGGTGCAGGGCCAGATAGTTGTCCAGCGCCGAGACCCCGCTCAACCGCGCCGACCCGTGGGCGGCCCGCCCCGGCACCTCGAGCCGGAAAGTCAGCGCACCCGCGCAGGCGGTGACCAGCCGTCCGCTGGTCGGCTCGGGGATCACCGCCACCTCACCGGTGTGCCCGCGGCGCAGCGTGGCGAAGGCGCCGAGCCCGCCGTCCTCCTCGCTGATCACGCAGTGCACGGCAAAAGCCCGCTCGAAGCTCAACCCGCTGGCCCGCAACGCCGCCGCGACGGCCAGGTTTGCGGCCAGCCCCGCCTTCATGTCACAGGCGCCGCGCCCGTGCAACATGTCACCGGAAACCCTTGCCTCGAACGGATCCGTTCCTTCCCACTTGTCGGGATCGCCGACCGGCACCACGTCCACATGGCCCTGCAGCACCAGTGCCGGCTCACCCACCCCGGCCGAGGTGGCGACCAGGCCGTATCCCTCGGAGCGCTCCACCTCGGTTCCCGGGAACTCCTTGTCGGACAGCAATCCGTCCAGGTCCAGGCGCCAGTTGTCCACGTCCAGCTCGAGCCGGCGCAGCCGTTCGCCCAACCGGTGCTGCAGTTCCGACTCGGCGTCGGTGCCGGTGACCGAGGGGACTCGGACCAGTTCGATCAGGGTCTCGGCCAACGACTGCTCATCGAGCGCGTCCAGCACTCGTCGTTCGGCGTCGGTCCAGGAACTCGTGCTCACGCGTGGCAGCGTAGGCCCCGCACGCCCGTCCCGCCTAGAGTGGCCACATGGCCTACCACGGCGACGAGAGCGAGGAGCGGGAGATCCGCGAACCGCTGATCGAGAGCATCCGACGCACCCGGCGTCGCTCGCTGCTCGCCGGATTCGGGGACAGCTCGGGGCACTGGAGTGTGTCGATCACCCTCGCGCTGCTGGGTGTCGCGTTGTTGCTCACCTTCTTCTTCGTGCCCCGTTGGCAGTACGCCGCAGCGGGCGCGCTGGTCCTGCTCTCGGCCCCGGCGGCCTATCTGGGCATGCGCAAGGGACACGCGTACGCCCTGCCGGCGGGGGTGCTGGCGTTGCTCGCCTGCATCGGTGGGATCGCGCTGTTCGTCTCAGTGCGCCCCTGACCTCGGGTGCGACCCTGAGCGACCTCGGGTGCGGTGCGCATCACGCGCTGGATACGGTGGGGGAGATCGGCCCCCGCACTGGAGAGGATCCGCTGGTGAGTGACGAAGGACTGCGACGTTCCGTCGACAAGATGACAGAGGCCGGTGTGAACCCGGTGGCCATCCAGGTGTTCCGCCACTACTACGAACAGCTGAAGTCAGGCGCCACTGGCCTGATCAGCGAGGACAGCATCGCCCCGCTCACCGAGGTGGACCGACTGGCCGACCAGCACCCCGACCCCGAGGCCGCCCAGCAGGCGCTGGCGCAGACCGTGGTGATCAAGCTCAACGGCGGGCTCGGCACCTCGATGGGGATGGACCGGGCCAAGTCGCTGCTCCCGGTGCGCGACCAGAAGACCTTCCTCGATCTGATCGTGCAGCAGGTCCGATCCGCGCGCGAGCGCCACGGCGTACGCCTGCCGCTGCTGCTGATGAACAGCTTCCGCACCCGCGAGGACACCCTGGCCGCGCTGGCCGAGCACCCGGACCTGCCGGTGGGCGGGCTGCCGCTGGACTTCCTGCAGAACTCCGAGCCGAAACTGCGCACCGACGACCTCACCCCGGTCGAGTGGCCGCAGAACCCCGATCTCGAATGGTGCCCGCCCGGACACGGTGACGTCTATCCCGCGCTGCTCGGCTCCGGGGTGCTGGATCAGCTGCTGGAGCAGGGATTCCGCTATGCCAGCGTGTCCAACTCCGACAACCTCGGCGCCACTCCCGACCCGGTGCTGGCCGGCTGGTTCGCCGCCTCCGGTGCCCCCTATGCGGCCGAGTTGTGCCGGCGCACGGTGAACGACCGCAAGGGCGGCCACCTGGCCGTGCGGCGCAGCGACGAGCGGCTGATCCTGCGCGACACCGCCCAGACCGCCGACGAGGAGATGGACTTCTTCACCGACGAGCACCGGCACCCGTTCTTCCACACCAACAACCTGTGGTGGGACCTGGTCCGGCTCAAGGAGGTGCTGACCGAACGCGACGGGGTGCTCGGACTGCCGCTGATCCGCAACACCAAGACCGTCGACCCGTCCGACTCCGACTCGCCGGAGGTCTATCAGGTCGAGACCGCGATGGGGGCGGCGATCGAGGTGTTCGAGGGGGCCACCGCGATCGTGGTCGACCGCAGCCGGTTCCTGCCGGTCAAGACCACCAACGAGCTGCTGCTGCTGCGCTCGGACTGCTATCGCATCGACGACGACGGCACGGTCGAGCTGCTCGCCGACTCGGCCCCGGAGGTGTCGCTGGATTCCTCCTACTACAAGAAGATCGGCGACTTCGACCAGTGCTTCGACCAGGGTGCGCCGTCGCTGCGCGAGGCGACCTCGCTGCGGATCAACGGTGACTTCCGCTTCGGTGCCGAGGTGACCGTACGCGGTGCGGTCGAGTTGGACGGGGGAGCCGAGCAGCAGCTGATCGAGTCCGGCACCGTGCTGCAGTGAGCGAGTCGGCCGACCCGTCCTGGCACGTCGCCCTGGCGTACGCCCTGACCGGGCAGGAACTGCCGCTGCCGCGACATGCCGCGCCGGAGCCCGAGGTGCTGGTCCGCGAGCTCGCCGAGCTCGGTTGGGGAGGGGAGGTGTTGCGGCAGACGGCCCGCTCCGCCCACCCCGTCCCGGACCGGTTGCGCAACGGCCTGGGCGCGGCCCAGTTCTGGTCGGCGCTGTCCGAGGTGCGGCGACTGCTGGGGGCCACCGGCGCCACCGCCCAGGTCAGCTCCGGGCGTACGCCGAACGCAGAAGAACGCCGCCTGTTGGCCGACCGGCCACCCCATCACGGGTGAACCCCGGCATCCCGACGGGTCGGGACAACAAAGAACCCTGCCACCCGAAGGTGACAGGGTTCTCGGAAACCCTTGGCGGGAAGGGTCAGCGGCCAGCCAGCAGATCGCGGATCTCGGCGAGCAGCTCGGTCTCGGTGGCGGTCTTCTCGTCGGTGATGCCACGCATCTTCTTGTAAGCCTCATAGGGCTTGACGACCGCGAGGTAAAGAACCAGGGCGGTCATGATGAAGCCGATCAGTGCGGTGAGGAAAACGCCGATGTTGATGCCCATCACGGGGGTGTTGCTCAGATCGGGCACCTTGAAGATCAGCCCCACCAGGTCCATCAGGATCCCGGCGAAAGCCTTGACGACGGCAGCGAAGGCAGTACCCATGATGAAGGCCACGGCAAGCTCGATGAGGTTGCCCTTCATCAGGAATTCTTTGAAGCCCTGCATAACTTGTTCTCCAATCAGTTCGAAGACCCACCCTGGGTCAGGGAACGGCACGTAATGTAGCAGTTACCTACCGAACTGTTGGAAATCGTGGCGTGTCGCAATTCAGCGGATCAAGATGGACAGGCGACCCGAATTCTGGGCCAGTTGCGGCGCGGCTGCCGGGTCCGCCTCCAGCAACAGCAACGCACCCCGGGAGTCCTCGCTGGCCCCGAACGATCCTCCGCCGGACTGGCCGGTCGGCAGCGCGGCGACCCGCGCCCCGCGGGCGACCACCCGGGCGGCCCCGTCCATCGGTGTGGCCAGCACGTCGATCGGGTCGCCGACCCGCAGCAGGGCGGCGACCCCCGGATCGGTCAACCGGACCGGCGCCAGCACCCGATCCCCCGCGGTTCGCGGACGCGGAGCCACCACCGACAACTCGGTCACCGGGGTGCCGGCGGTGATCGGCGCGGTGAGCACCCGGCCCAGCACCGCATCGGCCCGCTCGAGGCGATCGCCCGGGGCGATTCGGGTCGGGAAGTGCGCCACCCGCAGATCAGATTCGGTCAGCGGCTGGCCGCCGGGCAGGGCGCGGGCGGCGACGAGCACGGGTACGCCCGGTTCGGGCTCGGCGCGGGCCGCGGCCAGGGTGCACAGCACCGCACCGATCGCACAGAGCACCGCCACCGTGCGGCGATGCCAGGTCAGCCAACGCCCGAGGGAGCCGAGCGGACTGCGGCGGCGCGGGGAACTCCGCCGCTGGCGGAGACGGGAAGGGGCGGGCGGTGGCGCACTGGGGAGGTCCGGCGACGTGGTCATGCCTCCCACGATGTCGACCGATTCCGGAATCGGTCAGGCAATCCACAGGCCGGCGCCCGCCACCGAAGTTGTCCACAGGCTCGGGGTGGGCCGGGCCGGGGCGCCGGCGTCAGTTGGCCGCGGCGGCCTTGCTGCTCGCGGCGCCGGAGCCGGTACTGGAGCCCGAGGTCGAGCCGGAATCGGACTTCGCGGAGGTCGACTCGCTCTTCCTGGCGCCCTCGCTGGAGGAGCCGCCCTCGCTCGCGCCGCCGTTCTTGGTCTCGGAGCCGTTGGATCCATTCGACCCGTCCGCCCCGCTGGACCCGCCCGACTTCGCGTCCCGGGAGTCGGTGCGATAGAAGCCGGATCCCTTGAACACGACCCCGACGGCGTTGTAGATCTTGCGCAGCTCGCCGTTCTCGCAGTTCGGGCACTCGGTGAGCGCCGAGTCGGTGAACTTCTGCACGACCTCGAGGTCGGTGCCGCAGTCCTTGCAGCGGTACTGGTACGTGGGCATCACATGTCTCCTTCTGGCACTCCAGCATACCGACTGCCAACGGCCCGGGCAGAATTCGCGCCGTCCCGGGCCCCGGTCGCCGGAGGTGAGCGACCGGGCGGGTTAGGCTCGGGCTGCCCGGCGGGCCACGGTCCGCGGCACTCGGCTCGATGAAGGACTGATTTGCGTTCCCTGCCCCGCTGGTTGTTCAACCTGCTGATCACCCTCGCCCTGGTGCTGGCCGCCCTCGCCAGCCTCGCGGTGGTCACGGTCCGGGAGTCCTTCCCACAGACCTCGGGGACGCTCACCCTGGCCCCGCTGAGCAACCCGGTCACCGTCCTGCGCGACGCCCAGGGCGTACCGCAGCTCTATGCCGACACCCCTGAGGACCTGTTCGCCGCGCAGGGGTTCGTGCACGCCCAGGACCGCTTCTTCGAGATGGATTTCCGCCGCCACGTCACCGCCGGCCGGTTGTCGGAGTGGTTCGGGCCCTCCCAGGTGAACACCGACGCCTACGTCCGCACGCTCGGGTTCCGGCGCGTCGCCGAGCAGGAGTTCGGCATGCTCAGCTCCCGCGGCCGGCGCTACCTGGAGGCGTACACCGCCGGGGTGAACGCCTATCTCTCCTCCCGCTCGGCCACCGACCTCTCGATCGAGTACGCCCTACTCGGGCTGCAGGGCCGCAACACCACCCCCGAGCCGTGGTCCGGGGTGGACTCGCTGGCCTGGCTGAAGGCGATGGCCTGGCAGCTCGACGGCAACCTGAACGCCGAGGTCGAGTCCGCGGTGATGCGCCGACTGGTCGGTGACCAGCGGGCCGGTGAGCTGCGACCGGACTATGACCCGGAGGTGTTCGAACCGATCGTGGATGGTGGTGCCCCGGTCAACGGTCAGTTCGACCCGAACGCCCAGGCCGGCCAGCAGCGACCCGCTCCACCGGTCTCCGAGGCCGCGATACCGGCGCTGCGGGCGATCCTCGCGGGCAACCTGCAGCTGCCGACTCTGGTCGCCGATTCCGCCAGCGCCGCGACCGGGTCGAACTCGTGGGTGATCTCCGGCGAGCGGTCGGCCACCGGCAAGCCGATCCTGGCCAACGATCCGCACCTGGCCACGTCGATCCCGTCGATCTTCACCCAGGTGGGACTGCACTGCCGGGTCGTCGACGCCAACTGCCCGTTCGATGTGTCCGGTTTCTCGTTCGCCGGGATGCCGGGGGTGATGATCGGTCAGAACGCCGACATCGCGTGGGGGATGACCACCCCCTACGTCGACACCCAGGACCTGTTCATCGAGCAGGTGCGCGACGGTCGGGTACGCCGCGGCGAGGACTGGCGTCCGCTGGAGTCGCGCACCGAGCTGATCTCGGTGGCGGGGGAGGAGCCGCGCGCGATCACCGTCCGCACCAGTTCGCACGGTCCGCTGTTGTCGGATGTGGACACGAAGCTGCGCGGCGTGCCGCCGGCGCCGGCCACGGGGGAGGTGGAGAGTGCGGTGGCCCTGGGCTGGACCGCGCTCACCCCGGGCGCCTCGCTCGATGCGGTGTTCGGGGTCAACGAGGCGCGCAACTTCACCGAATTCCGGCAGGCCGCCGAGAAGCTCAAGGCACCCTCGCAGAACCTGGTGTACGCCGACCGGCAGGGCAACATCGGCTATCAGCTGCCGGGCGATCTGCCGCGCCGCGGCCAGGGTGACGGGACTTCTCCGGTGCCCGGCTGGGACCCGGCGTACGCCTGGCAGGGCAGGATCCCGTTCGCCGAACTGCCCTACTCCTACAATCCGCCGCGCGGTTATCTGGTGGCGGCCAACCAGCAGATCATCGCCAACTATCCCGGGGTGCTCGGCACGGATCCATCGATGGGGTGGCGCAGCCAGCAGATCGGCGAGCGGATCAACGCCCACCACGGGCCGATCACGCTGGCCGAGACCCAGGACATCTTCACCGACACCCGGGTGCGGTTCGCCGACCGCATCGTGCCGGCGCTGTTGCGGGTGCCGCCCGCGGAGGACTGGGTGCGCGACGGTCAGCAGGTGCTGCGGGACTGGGACCTGAAGGCGGACCCGGACTCGGCCGGCACGCTCTATTTCCAGCTGGTGATGAAACATCTGCTGCGGCTCACCCTGGACGACGAGCTGCCGCCGGAACTGCGCACCGGGAGCTCGGATCGTTGGTATGCGGTGGTGGCGGAGCTGATCCGCGATCCGCGCAACCGCTGGTGGGACGACCAGCGGACGGTGATCGTGGAGGACCGCGACTCGATCATCGCCCAGGCGATGGTGGACGCCCGGCGCGACATCACCGTGCTGATGAGTCGCGATCCCGACGGGTGGAAATGGGGCAGGGCCCACCGGTTGCGGCTGCAGAACCAGACCTTCGGCTCATCGGGGGTCGGGCTGTTGGAAGCCTTGTTCAACCGCGGCAACGAACCGGTGGGCGGTGGTACAGCGATCGTCGAAGCGTTCGGCTTCGACGACCGGAAGTGGGGGTTCGAGGTGACCTCCGGCCCCACCATGCGGATGGCGGTCGATCTCGCCGACCCCGACCGGTCGCGCTGGGTGAACCAGTCCGGGCAGAGTGGGCACATCTTCCACCCGCACTATGACGATCAGCTGCGCCGACTGGCCCGCAACGACCTCGCCCCCTGGCCCTGCACCCCGGACGCGGTGCAGGCCGCCGCCGTCGACCGCCTCGAACTCACCCCCGGCAACTGACGCCGGCTGAGGCTGTCGGAGCCCCGTTCCTCGAGTGGCGGAGCCGGGCGCAGCGAAGCGGAGCAATGGGCCGCGTGTCGAGAGGAACCACCTCAGCCACCAGCCCGCAGCAACCGCGTGGGCGTGGCGATCACGTCGACCGGGCGATCCCACGGCTGCACCGGCAGGGTGGGCAGCACCTCGTCGTCGTTGAGCAACAGGAGGCTGACCGCATCCGCTGCGGCGTACGCCCGGGCCCGGTCGTACCAACCGCCGCCGACGCCGAGCCGGTCCCCGCGCTCGGTCCCGGCCAGCCCGGAGCAGACGATCACCGCGGCCTCGGCCAGTCCGGTCGCGCCGAGCGGTTCGGTGGTCGGCTCGGGGATTCCCCACAGACCGGCGCGCAGCCGCTCGGGTCCGGCGTACGCCGCCCAGTCGGGTTCGCGGCGTGGGCGGCCGTCGGGCTGGCGGTCGAGCACGGGCAGCAGGATCCGCACCTGGTGGGCGGCCAGCCAGCTGATCAGCTCCAGCGTGCTCGGTTCGCTGCCGTGGGACAGATAGATCGCGACCACCGAGCCCGCGGTCGGCATACCCCAGAACCGCTGCAGGTGCAGAAAACGAGCGTGGTCGTCGGTGGCGCGCTCCTGTTCCGAACGCGCGGTACGCCGCTGCCGGACCGCGGCGCGGAGCAGCTGCTTCGCCTCCTGCAACGCGTGCGCGTCGGCTGTCGATCCGCCGTGGTCGGTGCGTCCGGGGCGGTCGGGGAGGCTCATTCGCCTATCGTATGGCCCATGGCACTGTTCGGTCGACGGAAGAAGGCTGCCCCCACGCCCGAGGTGGAGGAGGCCCCGGCAATCCTGCCTGAGCCGCCCGCACCCAACGCGGACGGGCTTCGCGACTGGCAGGCGCAGCGGGAGTGGGTGCTCGATCAGATCGAACCCCTGCCGCCGTTCGGGATGCAGGTGATCGACGCGCTCCGGCTGAGTCTGTGTGAGGACATCGAGGCCGACATTTCCCTGCCCGGGTTCGACAACTCGGCGATGGACGGATATGCCGTGCAGGCCGCCGACACCTGGAACGCCAGCGAGAAGGCGCCCTCGGTGCTGGCCGTGGTCGGCGAGATCGCCGCCGGCACGGTTGCGGATCGGGCGCTGGCTCCGGGCACGGCGATGAAGATCATGACCGGGGCACCGATGCCCGAGGGCGCCGACGCGGTGGTGCAGTACGAGCTGACCGACCGTGGTACCGAGGACGTGCAGATCTTCGCCCAGGTGGAGCAGGGGAAGAACATCCGCTCCAAGGGGTCCGACATCAGCGAGGGTGAGCACCTGCTCTCGGCCGGGCTGCAGATCGACTCGCGGACCGTGGGGTTGCTCGCCGGCGTGGGCATCGACAAGGTGCTGGTCCGGCCGCGGCCGCGGGTGGTGGTGATCTCCACCGGCAGCGAGCTGGTCGAACCGGGACTGCCGCTGGATGACAACGGGCAGCTCTATGACTCCAACTCCTACATGCTGGCGGCGGCGGCGAAGGCGGCCGGGGCGCAGGTGTTCCGCGTCGGCGTGGTCGGTGACGACGAGGAGGCGATGGCGAACACGATCTCCGACCAGTTGGTGCGGGCGGACCTGATCGTCACCTCCGGCGGGATTTCCCAGGGGGACTGGGATGTCGTCAAGGCGGTCGCCCCGAGCCTCGGCCTCGTCGACTTCACCCAGGTGGCGATGCAGCCGGGCAAACCGCAGGGGTTCGGGCTGATCGGTGAGGACCGGATTCCGATGCTGATGCTGCCGGGCAACCCGGTGTCGTCGTTCGTGTCGTTCGAGGTGTTCGTCCGGCCGGTGATCCGCAAGCTGATGGGGGTGCAACCGCTGTATCGGCAGCCGATCCGCGCGGTCACCAACACCATCGTCCGCTCCTCGCCGGGGCGGGCCCAGTTCCTGCGCGGGGAGGTGCGCACCGACCCCGGCGGTCGGCACACCGTCGACCTGATCGGCGGACCCGGCTCGCACCTGCTCGGTTCGCTGCAGAAGTCGAACGCCCTGGTGGTGCTGGACGCCGACACCGAGGTGATCCCCGCCGGACACACGGTCACCACCTGGATGCTCACCGATGACTGACCCCGATCCCACGCCGGCCGATACGGTGGCTGAGCCTGTCGAAGCCACCCTCACCCACCTCGACGCCCAGGGCAACGCACGGATGGTCGACGTGTCGGAGAAGACGGTCACCGTACGCTCCGCCACCGCGGCCGGCCGGGTCACCCTGTCCGCCGATTGCGTGGCCCTGCTGCGCTCCGGTGAGGTGCCCAAGGGTGACGCCCTGGCCGTGGCCCGGATCGCGGGAATCCAGGCAGCGAAGAAGACCTCGGACCTGGTGCCGCTGTGCCACCCGCTGATGATCTCCGGGGTCGAGGTCGACCTGCGGGTGGTCGACGACGGTGTCGACATCACCGCGACGGTGCGCACCAACGAGCGCACCGGGGTGGAGATGGAGGCGCTGACCGCGGTGTCGGTGGCCGGGCTGACCGTGGTGGACATGGTCAAGGCGGTGGACAAGCGGGCCGTCATCGGCGACATCCGGGTGCTGGCCAAGTCGGGCGGGCGCAGCGGGGACTGGCGTCGTGACTGACAGCTTCCGGGCGTGTGTGATCGTCGCCTCCACGCGCGCCGCGACCGGCGTGTACGCCGACAGGTCCGGTCCGATCCTCGCCGAGTCCCTTGCCCAGCTCGGTTTCACCGTCTCACCGGTGATCGTGGTGCCCGACGGCGACCCGGTCGGTGCCGCCCTGCGCGAAGCGGTGGGTGAGCATGACGTGGTGCTGACCAGCGGTGGTACCGGGATCACGCCGACCGACGTCACGCCGCAGCAGACCGCACCGCTGCTCGACTATCAGGTGCCGCAGATTCCGGCCGAGATCGCCCGATTCGGTGTGCAGAAAGGGGTTCCGACGGCCCTGCTCAGCCGCGGCCTGGCCGGGGTGGCCGGGCGGGCTCTGGTGATCAACCTGCCCGGATCGAGCGGCGGCGTACGCGACGCGATGGAGGTGCTGGCGCCGATCCTGCCGCACGCGGTGTCCCAGCTGCGCGGTGGTGACCACTGAGATGGCCAACCGATTCCGCACCGAAATCGCCCGCCAGGCCGGTCATCGCTGGCCGGTGACCCTGCAGCACGGCGGGGTGCGGTTGCGCCCGATGAAGGTGCGTGACCGGGCCGCCTGGGAGTCGGTACGCCGGGTCAACCGGCAGTGGTTGATGCCGTGGGAGGCGACCGTGCCGCCCGGCGGGGAACCGGGGCCGCCGAGTTTTGCCGCGCTGGTGCGGATGTTGAACCAGCAGGCGCGCGAGGGGCGGATGCTGCCCTGGGTGCTGGTCTGGGACGACTCGCTGGGCGAAAATCCGCGGGCGAAGGGGGTGCTGGCCGGGCAGGTGACCGTTTCCGGGATCACCCGCGGCTCGGCCAACTTCGCCCAGATCGGCTATTGGGTGGACGAACGGCTGGCCGGGCGGGGGATCGTGCCGACCGCGGTGGCGATGGCGACCGACTACTGCTTCTTCGGGATGGGCCTGCACCGGATGGAGGTGGCGATCCGGCCCGAGAACGGGAAAAGCCTGCGCGTGGTTGAAAAGCTCGGCTTCCGCCACGAGGGGCTGCGACCGGGTTATCTGCACATCAACGGCGGCTGGCGCGACCACGAGGTGTTCGCCCTGAATGCCGACGAGGTCGGGGAGGGCCTGATCCACCGCTGGGAGAACCGCCCCACCGTCCCCTGAGCTCCCCACCTACATTCCCTGAGCGAGCGAGGTACGAGCGAGTCGAAGGGGAGAGCCCTCACGTTCCCTGAGCGTGTCGAAAGGCCCCCACCACAACGGATCTGACGACACTCCGATCAAGGTCGGCCACGGAAAGGTGCCACCTGCGTACCTTCATCCGTGTGGGAACAACGGGTCTGATCTTCGGTGCGATCGTGGCGGCCTGGCTTGCGTACCTGGTGCCGATGTACCTGCGACGCAACCAGAACAACGCCCGTCCCCAGGTCGACCCCGAAGCGCGGTTCTCCAACTCGGTCCAGATCGTGCGCGACGGCAACGCGGCCTTCGGTGCCGGCACCGGCGAGGAGGAGGACGCGGCCCTCGTCTCCACCCCACTGACCCGCCGCGCCGCGGTCACCGAGATCCGGCAGACCGAGCGGCGGATGGCGGGTCGTCGCCGCAATGTTCTTGTGGGGCTGGGATTGCTGCTGATCGCGTTGACGGTGACGAGCGCGCTGGGGCATACGCCCTGGTGGAGCCTGGCGATTCCGGGTGGGCTGATCGTGGCCTTCGTCGGGGTGGCGCGGTTCAGCGTGCGCGCGATGCACCGCCAGTTCGAGGCGCGATTGGCGCAGGTGCGCAGCGGCGATGAGGAGGACACGGTCGCGATCAGTCGCGAGGGGCTCGTCAAGGCGGAGCCACGACAGTCGGCCGTAACCGAGGTCGAGCTGGGGGCGCCGGAGGGTACGCCGGGCACCCTGTGGGGTCCGCTGCCGGTGACCCGACCCACCTATGTGCAGGCCCCGGTCGCCCCGCGCACGGTACGCACGATCGATCTGTCGGCCCCGGTGTCGGCGAGCGAGCCTCCGGTCACCGCCGACGGCCCCGAGGTGCGCGAACCGGTGCGGCGACCCGAACCGGTGCGGCGACCCGAACCGGTGCGGACCGAGCAGCCGCGCCCGCGCGCGGTGGGCGAGTGAGCCTCAGCGTTTCCGGTCGCTGATCGCGTACGCCGCCCCCGCGGCCGCCGCGGTCACGCTGAACACCGCCGGCCAGGCGCCGATCTTCTTCGCCAACGGGTGGGACGCGCCGAAGGCGCCCAGATAGACCGCGGCCAGCCCGCCTGCGACGGCCGGCCCGCCGCGCGCCAGCCAGGTCCGCCCGGCGAGCAGCCCGAGGCCACCCAGCACCACCCCGCCGAGCGGCCGGATGCCCGACTCGCGGGCCACCAGATAGCCGCCGATCAGCCCGAGCGCCACCAGGGGAGCGGTCTGGACGTCGTCAGCGTTGCGCAGGGTCATCCCGTCAGAGTTCATGCTGCGAGCGTACGCCCGACCCCGAGTCGCGCTGATTTCACGCCCCCGCTCGCCGGTGGTAGGCTGGTCGGGCTCACAGAGCATGGGGCTATGGCGCAGTTGGTAGCGCGTCTCGTTCGCAATGAGAAGGTCAGGGGTTCGAATCCCCTTAGCTCCACGTAAGATGAGAAAATCGAAACTTGCCCCGCCTGATGGCGGGGCAGTTTTGTTTCTGCGGTGACTTTGGCCGGGGCGTCGATGCTGGCGTGGGCAAGGACGCTGGCGGTGGTCTCGTCGGGTGTGTAGGTGGCGTTCTCTTCGTCGTCGATGGTGATGCGGGTGAACAGGGCGCGGTTGAGGATGCGTCGTTCGGCTGGGTCGCACTTGTTGTAGAGGGCGTCGAGGTCGACCAGGAGTTCGGTGAGCCGGTCCAAGCCCGTTCGGGCCTCGGCGTAGGTGTCGGTGAGGTTGTCGATCCGTGTGCTGATCTGGTCGAGGCTGGCGCGGATGCGGTCTTGCTCGCTCTTGAGGAGGTCGAGGGGGATCGCGTCGGCGTAGTGGGCCTGGACGAGCTTGAGGCGTTCGGCTTCGAGCTTGTCGCGCTGGGCAGTCAGGAGCTTCCGTTCGTCCTCGCTGGATCCTTCGAGCTGGTCGAGCACGTCGTTGAGGACCTTCCGGACCTGTGCGGCCTGGGTTGGGCTCAGGGAGTTGCGCTGGTAGGTACGTTCGATCTCGGCTTCGGCGCGTTCGGCGAGGATCGCGGAGCGAGTGCAGTTGGTGGTCTTGCGTCGTCGTCCGGAGCAGGTGAAGTACTCGTAGCGGTCCCCGGTCTTGTCGCGGGGGCGTTCGATCATGAGCTTGGCTCCGCAGGAGCGGTACAGGGTGCCTTTGAGGTAGTGGTCGTACTTCTGTGGTTGAACCGCACTGGGTTGGTTGGAGTCTCTGGTGTGCCCCGGCTTCCGTGTAGTCGAGATTCTTGGGATTCTCATGCCACGGTGATGTGGTTGCGTTCGAACTCTATCGGCGTGAGCCATCCGAGCTGGCTGTGCCGACGTCGCCGGTTGTGC
>NZ_NMVQ01000004.1 GCF_002250625.1 Enemella dayhoffiae
CAATCGGGCACTACCGTGGGACATGAGAACCTCCGGGTTGGCGTGGGCCTTCGACAAGCCACATCCCATTCGGAGGTTCTCGTTCGTTCAACCAGGCTCGCCGCTACCAACGTCCTGGCCGGGTACATCTAGGCGCCGTCACCGACCCGGAACAGGGCCAACGGGTCGATGCCCCTACGACGGCGAGCCGAATTGGTCGGCGTACGCGTCGTGCAGTCGCTGCCACCCGTAGTCCTTGGCGGCCGGGCCCACGGCCCGGTCGATCTCTGCGTGTTCGAGGGCCGCCTCGAGCGCGCCCAGGCACACGTGCCATCCGGCGCCATAGCTGGGGGCCTCGGGGCGTTCGCCGAACGTGTGCTCCAGCCGGAGCAGACAGCCCCCGTCGGTCGGTTCGAGGGTCCAGCGCAGCTGGTGCGGTCCCCAGCGGTGCACCAGCAGGCGTGGCTGGTCCACCTGCAGCACCTCGGCGTCCTCCTCGGCCGCACCGGCCACCTCACGTGAGGTCGCCGGGCCGACGCTGTCGAGGGCACGGTTCGGGACCACCGGGGACCAGCGGTGCAGCTGTGTGGGATCGGTGATCATCGTCCACACGCGCTCGGCGGGGTGGGCGAGGTCGCGTTCCATGGTCAGCTGCCAGGTGTCGCCGTGCTGGTCCAGGCGGGCCGTGGGCTTTCTGTTGGCGATCGCCGCGGCGATGTTCGGGTCGGTCATCGGTCGATTCCTTCCTGGGGTGCGGTGGTGTCGGCATCGAGCGCGGCCTCGAGAAGGTCGAAGCTCTGCTGCCACTGGCCGAGCCAGGGGATCAGCCAGGCCAGCACGTCATCGGGACGCTTCTCGGTGAGGTGATAGATCCGGCGCCGACCGATGGCGCGGGCGTCCACCAAACCGCTGTCCCGCAGCACCTTGAGGTGCTTGGACACCAGCGGCTGCGGTTGCTCGCACAGCTCGATCAGTCCCGCCACGTCGCACTCGCCGCTCCGCAACCGGTCGAGGATCCGGCGTCGGGTCGGGTCGGCGAGGAGGGTGAATCCATCCATGGCCCAAACATTACTCGGGTTTCATATGAAGTGCAAGGAATGTTTCAACCGAGGTGGACCCGCCACCCCTTCTGCCCCATCAGCTCGGCGAACGTGTCCGCCAGCTCTGGGCGTATCGACATCTGCAACCAGCCGACCTCGCGGACCGGGTCGTGCTCGATGGAGATGTCCTCGACGTTCACCCCGGCCGCCCCCGCGTCGGTGAACAGTCGCGCCAGCGAACCCGGGGCGTCGGGGATCTCGACCACGATCCGCGCATAGGCGGTGGCGGCCCGACCGTGCTTGCCCGGGATCTCCCGGGTACCGGCCACGCCCTGCTCGAGCAGGTCGGTGACCGGCTGCCGCACGCTGAGGCGCCGCGACAGCTCCTCCAGCCGTTCGGCCAGGGTGGCCAGGTGGGCAGCGACCGCGGGTGCGTTGGCGGAGAGGATCTGGTCCCACAACGCCGGATCTCCGCCGGCGATCCGGGTCACATCGCGTACGCCCTGACCCGCCAGCGCCAGGTGGGCCGGGTCGACCTCGGTCAGCCCGGCCGCGACCAGCGCCGAGACGGCGTGCGGCAGGTGGGACACCGCGGCCACGGCCAGGTCGTGCTCGGCTGCGGGCATCTGCACCACGCTCGCCCCGCACAGCTCGGCCAGCTCGGTCACGGTCGCCACCGAGCCCGGGGTGGCCGTGTCGTGTGGGGTGACCACCCAGGTGCGGTCGGTGAACAGGTCAGCGCGGGCGGTGACCGGGCCGGCCAGGTGGGATCCGGCCATCGGGTGCGAGCCGACATAGCGGCGCAGTTCCAGCCCTCGGGCGGAGAGCTCGCTGAGCACGGTGCCCTTCACCGAGCCCACGTCGGTGACCACCGCGTTGGCGAACTCATCCAGGGCGGCCGAGACCACCGGCGCAAGGGCCCGGGGCGGCACGGCGACGATGACAAGCGCGATCTGCTCCGGAACCACCGGCTCCGCCGAACCGGCCCCCAACCCCGCGGCCACCTGCGCGTGGCTGGGGATCGCGTCGCGCAGGTGCACCTCAATACCGGCCGCGGTCAGCGCGCAGCCGATGGAGGCGCCCACCAGCCCAGCGCCGATGACCAGGACCGGGCCGAGGCGCGGCTCGTCGGGCTCGGTGTCCTCCACCGCCGCGATCGAGTCCGTCACTCCTCGTCGCCCAGCAGAACCGCCACCTGCTCGGTGCCGAGGCGGCGAAACTTGCGCGGCTGGCTGCGCGTGCGGTCGAGCACCGCAACCTCGAGCGCCTCGACCGCGAGCCGCTCGCCGCCGTTGCTCAGCCCGCGAACGGCACCCCGCACGCAGGCCGCCAGGTCGTTGCCGTCGGAGTAGTCCTCGGCGATCAGTTCGGCGATCTGTTCGGCATTGCCGCCCATCACCGCGAAGTGCTCCTCATCGCCGACTGAACCGTCGTAGGTGAGTCGATAGATCTGGTCCTGCGCACCCGTCTCCCCCAGCTCAGCCACCACGATCTCCACCTCATAAGGCTTTTCCGCACCCGAGGAGAAGATCGTGCCGAGCAATTGGGCGTACGCGTTGGCCAGCCCGCGGCCGGTGACGTCGACCCGGTCGTAGGAGTAGCCGCGCATGTCGGCGTGCCGGATGCCGGCGATCCGCAGGTTCTCGAACTCGTTGTAGCGACCGACCGCGGCGAACCCGATCCGGTCATAGATCTCGCTCACCTTGTGCAGCGCCTGGGACCTGTTCTCGGCGACGAAGCAGATGCCGTCGGCGTACCGCAGCACCACCACCGACCGGCCGCGCGCGATGCCCTTGCGGGCGAAGTCGGCGCGGTCCTTCATCTGCTGCTCGGGGGCGACGTAGATCGGCATGCTCATCGCGGAGACTCCTTGTGCATCAGCCAATCCAGGCTGTCGGGTTGGTTCATCGGGCGGTTCAGATCAGCGGCGCGGCAGGACCGTCGGGTCGCTCGCGGCGGGCGGCGACGATGCGGTCGACCACCTCACCGATCCGGCCCTCGTCGAAGCGGTCGATGCCGTCGGCGCTGGCCACCATCACCACCGGGAAGATGCGCCGTTGCAGGTCCGGTCCGCCGGTGGCCGAGTCGTCGTCGGCGGCGTCATAGAGCGCCTGGACGACCACGGTGGCGCACTCCAGCGCGTCCAGCCCCGAACGGTAGAGCTTCTTCAGCGAGCCGCGGGCGTACACCGATCCCGAGCCGACCGAGTGGAACGCGGTTTCCTCGTAGCGTCCGCCGGTGGCGTCGTAGGAGAAGATCCGGCCCTGCTGCTGGCTGGTGTCCCAGCCGGCGAACAGCGGAAGCACGGCCAGCCCCTGCATCGCCATGCCGAGGTTTCCGCGGATCATCGCGGCCAGCCGATTCGCCTTGCCGTCAAGGGACAGCGGGGCTCCCTCGATCTTCTCGTAGTGCTCCAGCTCGACCCGGAACAGGCGCACCATCTCGACGGCCAGCCCGGCGGTGCCGGCGATCCCGACGAGCGAATACTCGTCGGCGGCGTACACCTTTTCGATGTCGCGCTGGGCGATCATGTTGCCCATCGTCGCGCGCCGGTCGCCGGCCATCACCACCCCGCCGGGGAAGGTGGCCGAGACGATCGTGGTGCCGTGTGGGGCGAGGTCTCCGGTGGAGCCGGACAGCCCCTGGGCGCGCCGGGCCGGGAGCAGCTCGGGGGCGATGTCGCCGAGGAAGTCGGTGAAGGAGGAGGATCCGGCGCGCAGGTAGGCCGCCGGCAGTCCGGTGCCGCTGCTCACTGGCCACCCTTCTGCACGAAGGAACGGACGAACTCCTCGGCGTTCACCTCGAGCACCCCGTCGATCTCGTCCAGCAGCGCGTCGAAGTCGTCGTCCGACTGCTGGGTCTGCGCCTGTGCCTGGGTCGGGCCGGGCTCGGCGCCCTCGTCCTCGTCGCGTCGGCGAATCTGTCGTGACTGGCTCATTGTCTCGCCCCCTTCTGGCTCGGATCGCCAGCCTACCCTCCGCCGGCGCCTGGGCTCAGTACCCGAGCTGGGTGATCAGCTGACCGAGGTCCTCAGCGCTCTCCAGCTTGTCGCCGAGGTGGGCGCGGGTGCCGCGCAGCGGATCGAGCATCGGGATCCGCAGCAGCGAGCGCCGGTGCGGCAGGTCGAGGATCATCGAATCCCAGGAGGCGGCCACCACCTGGTCGGGGTAACGCCGCATGCATTCCCCGCGGAAGTAGGCCCGGGTGTCGGTGGGCGGCTCGAGCCGGGCCCGCTCGATCTCGTCGTCGGTGAGCAACCGGCGCATCCGGCCCTTGCGGATCAGCGCGTGATAGAGGCTGCGAGCGGGGTCGATCTCGGCGTACTGGAGGTCGATCAGGGCCAGCTTGGGCGCGTCCCAGTCCATGCCGTCGCGGGCGCGATAGGACTCGAGCAGCTTGAGTTTTGCCACCCAGTCGAGCCGGTCGGCGAGCTCCATCGGGTCGCGGCGCAGCGCGTCCAGGCATGCCCGCCAGGCGGCGAGCAGTTCGGTGGCCTCGTCGGGGTGGGCGATCAGTTCGGGTCTGGTCCGCAGCAGGGTGTCGACCCGGTCGGCGTACGCCTCCTGCAGCGCGAGCGCGGTGATCGTGCCGGCCCCCTCGGTCAGCGGAAGTTCCTTGCTCAGCGAAAGATCGTGCGAGACGTCGTGCATCGCGGCCACCGGGTCGGCCAGCCGCGGCAGGTCGGCGCACAGGTCGACCTCGATCGCGGCGAGCACCAGCGCCGCGGTGCCGATCTTCAACCAGCCGGCGTACTCGCTGCGATTGGCGTCGCCGGTGATCACGTGCAGCCGGCGGTGGACGCGGGCCTGGGCGTGCGGTTCGTCGCGGGTGTTGATCACTGGCCGGTTCAGCGTGGTCTCCAGCCCGACCTCGGCCTCGAAGAAGTCGGCGCGCTGGCTGAGTTGATAGCCGGCCTCGTCGCTGTACTGCCCGAGTCCCACCCGACCGGCTCCGGTGAGCGGCTGGCGGGTGACCAGGAAGCCGGTGAACTGCAGCACGATCCGGTGGAACGGGGTGGCCCGGGAGAGCAGGTAGTTCTCGTGGGTGCCGTAGGAGGCGCCCTTGCCGTCGGTGTTGTTCTTCCACAGCCGCAGCGGTTGGCCGAGTCGGGCGGACGCGTTCTGGGCGGCCAGGTGCACCAGGTGGTCGCCGGCGGCATCCCACAGCACGGCGTCGCGGGCGCTGGTCACCTCGGGGCCCGAATATTCGGGGTGGGCATGGTCGACGTAGAGCCGCGCCCCGTTCGTGAGCACCAGGTTGGCCATGCTGTCGTCGTCGGTCAGCTGGTCGGGGTGGGCGATCCGACGGTCCACGGTGAAACCGCGGGCGTCATCCAGCGGGTGCTCGGTCTCGTAGTCCCAGCGCTGCCCCGCCGCCGCCAGCTCGCCGTAACCGCGCACCAGCAGGTTGGCCCAGTGCATCGGGTGCAGGCCCGTCGCGGGTCCCTGCCCGCCGACCGCGATCCCATATTCCGTCTCCAGTCCGAACACCTGTTGTGCCACCCGCCGAGCCTATCCCCCGCACCGTAGACTCGCCGTCGTGCGATTCCTTGGCCAGTTGCTCGTCGACGTGCTGCTGGTCCTCGGCTTCACGCTGGCGATGCGGGTGAGCCATTCGCAACCGGTTCACCCCGCCGGACTGGCCAACACCGCCTGGCCGTTCCTGGTCGGTCTGCTGGTCGGGTGGCTGCTGTCGCGGTCCTGGCGCAACACCCTGACCCTGTACGCCGCCGTCGGCGTGTGGGTGTGCACCGTCGGGCTCGGACTCATGATCCGACGGGTGACCATGACCGGTCAGCAGCCGTCGTTCACCATGGTCGCCTCCTCGGTGCTGGCGGTGTTCCTGCTCGGCTGGCGACTGGTGGCGTTCCTCTTCCTCGAGGTACGCCGCCGGCAGGGCCCCATTCCGCGTACGCCTGTGCCCGGTTAGCGGTTGGGATGCCTACAGGTACTGACCGGTGGCCGAAGCGGTCTCCACGCTGCGACTGGTGACCTGCTTGGAGGTGAACAGCGGACGGATGTAGACGATCCGCTCCCCCTTCTTGCCCGAGATCTTCGCCCAGTCGTCGGGGTTGGTGGTGTTGGGCAGGTCCTCGTTCTCACCGAACTCGTCGTTGCACGCCTGCAGCAGGTGCTCCATCCGCAGCCCACCCGAGGCCCCGGCCAGTCGTTCCTTGATCGCCGCCTTCTTGGCCCGACCGACGATGTTCTGGATCATGGCGCCCGACGAGAAGTCCTTGAAGTAGAGAATCTCCTTGTCCCCGCCGGCGTAGGTCACCTCGAGGAACTGGTTGTCGGCATTCTCGGCGTACATGTGCGAGACCGCCGCGTCGATCATCTCGGAGCGGCACCGGTTCGCGTCCCCACCGAAGCGCTCCAGATCCTCCTCCGCCAGCGGCAGCGCCGCCGTGAAGTAGCGGGCGAAAATCTCCCGGGCGGCCTCGGCGTCGGGCCGATCCACCTTGATCTTGACGTCCAGCCGTCCCGGTCGCAGGATCGCCGGATCGATCATGTCCTCCCGGTTGGAGGCGCCGATCACGATCACGTTGCTCAGCGATTCGACCCCATCCAGCTCGCTGAGCAACTGCGGCACGATCGTGTTCTCCACATCGGAGGAGACACCTGAACCGCGGGTCCGGAACAGCGAGTCCATCTCGTCGAAGAAGACGATCACCGGCATGCCGTCGCTCGCCTTTGCTCGTGCTCGTTGGAAAATCAGCCGAATGTGGCGCTCGGTCTCACCCACGTACTTGTTCAGCAGCTCCGGGCCCTTGACGTTCAGGAAGAACCCGCGCCCCTCCTGCCCGGTCTGTGCGGCCACCTTGCGGGCCAGCGAGTTGGCCACCGCCTTGGCGATCATCGTCTTGCCGCAGCCGGGTGGGCCATAGAGCAGCACCCCCTTGGGCGGGGTGAGCTCATAGTCGGCGTAGAGATCTGCGTGCAGGAAGGGCAATTCCACCGCATCGGTGATCTGTTCGATCTGCACCGACAGGCCGCCGATCGCCGAATAGTCGATGTCGGGCACCTCTTCGAGGACCAGTTCTTCGACGTCCAGCTTCGGCACCACCTCGAACGCGAACATCGACCGCCGCTCGATCAGCAGCAGGTCCCCGGCTCGCGGATGCTGCTCCACCAGGGCGCTGGCGAGGTGCACCACCAGCTCGTCGTCGCTGTGCACGATCACCACGGCCCGCTGTCCGTCGGGCAGCACGTCCTTGAGTACGCCGATCTCACCGGCCGGAGGGATGTCGTCGATGCCCACCACCAGCATCGACTCGTTGACCAGCACCGGCGTCCCGGGGAGCAGTTCCAGCGGGTCGATCTGGTCCATCGCCAGGGCGGTGCGCAGCCGCCGGCCCTGGGTGTGGATGTCGGCCAGGCGTACCTCGGCCCCCGGCTCGGCCGGAAGCAGGCGTTCGAGTACGCCGAAGCCCACCGGCGGCTCCCCCAACTCCTCCAGCTGGGCCTTGAGCGTGACCATCCGATCCCGCGCCTCGCGCAGCGTCTGGGACAACCGCTCGTTCTGCGCGGCCACCTGCCTGGCATCGGCGCGCGCCTCGGCCAGCCGCTTCTCCACCAGCGCAACATCGCGAGGGTGACGGGCCACCCGCTCGCGCAGTTCGGCGAGCTCGGCGGTCAGTGCCGCCACCTTGTCCGGTTGCGATCCCTGTTCGGTCACGGGCTCACCTCCTCAATGGACCGAGCCTACTCGGCGTTGGTCACCCAGGGCGGGCGCGGCCCGGTGTAGTCGGGACCGTACGCCCCAGGGGCGGGGCGGCGCTTCCGCAGCGGGGTGACCACCCCGGGCGCGAGCCGGCGGGCGGTGACCAGGAACCCGGTGTGGCTCGAGGTGCCGTGGGCGGGCCGGATCGCCAACCCCTCGGCGTGCCAGCCCCGGACGATCGTCTCGGTACCCTCGGGCTCGGTGAAGCCGGTGTGGGTGCGGATCTGGTCCATCACCCGCCCCAGCTGGGTCGTGGTCGCCACATAGCAGCAGAGCACCCCGCCCGGGGTGAGTCGCTGCGCGACGGCGTCCACGCACTCCCACGGGGCCAACATGTCAAGCACCACCCGATCCAGCTCCGGCGCCAGCTCGGCGTCGGCCTCGAGCCGGGTGACCAGGTCCCCGACCTCGACCTGCCAGCCCGGGTGCTCCCCGCCCAGCCAGGTGTTGACGTTGCGCCGGGCGATCTCGGCGAAGTCGTCCCGCCGTTCGAACGACCACAATCGCCCGGTCGGACCCAGCGCCCGCAGCAGTGAGAGGGTCAACGCCCCCGACCCGACCCCTGCCTCGAGCACCCGGGCGCCGGGGAAGATGTCGGCGGCCATCACGATCTGGGCCGCCTCCTTGGGATAGACCACCGCGGCCCCGCGCGGCATCGTCACGGTGAAGTCGCCGAGCAGCGGCCGCAGCGCCAGGAAGCTCATCCCGCCGACCGACCGCACCACCACCCCGTCGGGCCCGCCGATCAGGTCGTCGTGGCTGATCCCGCCCTTGGTGGTGTGGAAGGTCTTGCCGGGTTGCAGTTGCACCGAGTGCTTCTTGCCCTTGGGGTCGGTCAGCGTCACCCAGTCACCGGGCTGCAGCGGTCCGGTGCGTACGCCGGAGAAGTCGTTCACCAGGTCCATCCCCACAGTCCGAGCTGATACCCCGGACCCATCCAGTTCTTGAACTCCTTGTCCACCACCAGCGAGGGGTGCCGATAGAAGGTGCGGTCCCGCTGGGTCAGCGGCAGCACCGTCGCGTCCACGGCCGCCTGCTGCTGGATCGTCAGCGCCGTCTTCTCCCGGCCCTCCAGCGACGGGTCGGTGCGCAGCGCGTGGATCAGTTCGCTGGTTCGCCTCTCCTGCCCCGGCAGCGGATGCTCCCACCACGCCTGAAGCCAGGCCACCGGGGTGCTGGTGGTGACCCCGCCGGCGTCCAGGATCAGGTCGGCCTGGCTCGGGTCGGGGGCGATGGTGACCCGGATGCCGTTGGCCTGCAGCGCCTGCTGCACCTGGGGGAGCAGGTCGCGGCTCAGGTCGTTGTTGCTCGACTGGGCCAGGGTGAGTTCGGCGGCCGGGCCGGGGGCCGGTGCCGCTGCGGTCGCAAAGGTGTCCGCGGCGAAGGGGATTCCCGCGGGGATCAGCGAGTGCAGCGTACGCAGGTTGCCGGTCGAGTCCTTCACCCGCCCGCGCAGGGCCGCGTCGCCGCGCCGCGGTGACTTCGGGTTCCAGATCAACCGGGACACGTCGGCGCCGGGCAGCACCTCGGGCAACAGGTTGATGGTGGAGTCCTTCGGCGGCGTACCCCCACGCCAGACCAGGTCGACGGTGCCGGTGGCCACGGCCCGATCCATCAGGGCCGGGCTGCTGAACGTCTTCACCACGACCTCGGGACGCCGGGAGAACGTCGGACCCGTGTAGCGCGGGTTCTTCGCGAACACCAGGGTGTCGAGGGAGCGGTCGGGCGGGAGATAGGGCCCGGAACTGATCGGCGCCTGGTCCTGGGGCCACAGCGCGTCGGCCGGATAGGCCTCCTCGTCGACGATCGACGCCGCCGGGGTGCTGATCGCGAAGCCGAAGTTGTTGTCGGGATGTTTGAGTTTGAACTCCACCAGCTGCGGGTTGTTGGCGTTGATGCTGGCGAGGCTGTCCAGCATCGCCGCGCCGGTCCCCGGGACCGCGAGTCGCTGGGCGCGCTCGATGGAGAACTTGACGTCCTGGCTGGTCAGCGCGTGGCCGTTGGTGAAGCTGCGCCCTTTCGGGATGATGCAGGAATAGGTGAGTTCGTCGACGAACCGGCACTCGGTGGCCAGGTCCGTCTTCAGCGCGGGCAGCCCGACCTGCGGCACCATCAACCGCTGAAACACGTTGTAGGCATAGAACTGCGACCCCTCGTCGACCGCCGCTGCCGGGTCGGTCGTGGTCACCCGGGCCGTCACCGCCACCGTCACCGGGCGATCGGGGATCGGCGCCGCCGGGGTGTCGTTGCGGCTGCAGCCGCCGAGCAGCAGGCTTCCCGCCAGCAGCAGCGCAGCGGTACGCCACCCGATCCCGCGCTGGCTCACCGGTTCTGCTCCCCCGGTTGGTTCCATCGAAGGAGCTGGGCGCCCAGTTCGGCCACCCCGACCCCGGCCAGCGTGTCCAGCAGGAAACGACGCGGCGCCGGCTCCACCTCCACGTGGTTGCGGATCACCCCGACCACGGCTCCGGCCGCGTTCCCCGAGGCCGCTCCGGTGATCGAATCCTCCAGCACCACGCACTCCTCCGGGCGTACGCCCAGGCGGGCGCAGGCGGCCAGGTAGGGCTCTGGGTGCGGCTTGCCGTGGGTCACGTCGTCGCCGGCCACGACCAGCCGGAACGGGTTGGCCGGCAGCCGGGTCAGCACCGCGTCGAGCACCTCTCGGTAGGAGGCGGACACCAGCGCGCACGGCACGTCCACCTCGGCCAGTTCGTCCAGCAGCGCGGCGACGCCGGGTCGCAGCTCCAGCATCGGGCCGGTGCGCAGCTCCTGGGCCACTCGGCCAACCAGCTCCGCCGTCACCTCATCGATCGTCAGGTCGGGACGCCCGGAGGCCTCGATCAGGTGCCGGGAGGTCTCGCGCAGGTCGTTGCCCACCATCTGGTAGGCCAACTCGTCGCTCCAGGTGCCGCCCCACTCGCCCACCAGCTGGAACTCGACCCGCATCCAGATCGGTTCGGAGTCGACCAGGGTGCCGTCGAAATCCCACAGCACCGCCGCGGGCGGGGTCGGGTCGACCCGGGGGCCGCTGGCCGGGAGTTGACTGGCTTCGGTGTTCATCGCGCCGTCAGTTTCCCAGAGTTTTCCGCGCGCGCCAAAGCCCTCGGGAGCGGTGTCGTCGCCCACGCCGGTTCAGCGGGCGTTGAAATACTTCGCCTCGGGGTGGTGCACCACCAGCGCGTCGGTCGACTGCTCCGGATGCAGCTGCAACTCCTCGGACAACTCGACCCCGATCCGTCCCGGCTCGACCAGTTCGACCAGCTTGGCCCGATCCTCCAGATCGGGGCAGGCCGGATAGCCGAAGGAGTAGCGCGAACCGCGGTAGGCCTGATCGCGGATCATCGTGTCGGTGTCGTCGGCGTCGTCGCCGGCCAGGCCCAGCTCGGAGCGGACCCGGTGGTGCCACAGCTCGGCCAGCGCCTCGGTCAGTTGCACCGACAGTCCGTGCAGCTCGAGATATTTGCGATAGTCGTCGGCGGCGAACAGTCGCGCGGTCTCCTGGGCCACCTTCGAGCCCATCGTCACCAGCTGGAAGGCGATCACGTCCGGACCGTTCGCCTCGCACTCCGCGCGGTCGCGGAAGAAGTCGGCCAGGCAGAGCCGCCGGTCGCGCCGCTGCCGCGGGAAGTGGAAGCGGTGCAGCACCCGGTCCGGGTCGGGATCGGCCGGGTCCAGCACGAGCACGTCGTTGCCCTCGGAGAAGCAGGGCCAATAGCCGTAGGTGACGGCGAACTCGGCCAACTGCTCCCGCGCCACCGTGTCCAGCCACATCCGCAGCCGCGGACGTCCCTCGGCCTCGACCAGCTCCTCATAGCTGGTACCGCCGCGGGTCCCCTTCAGACCCCACTGACCCATGAAGGTGGCCCGCTCGTCGAGCCAGTGGGCGACCTCGGCCAGTTGGATCCCCTTCACCACACGGGATCCCCAGAACGGGGGCGTGGGCACGTCGATCCCGCGGGCAACCTCGGAACGGGTGGTGTCGTCGAGGGCGGAGTCGTCGTCGGCGGCCTGCTTCGCGCGGATCCGCCGCTGCCGCGGTTCGGGCAGCGCGGCCCCCTCTTCGCCTCGCTTGATCGCCATCACCGCGTCCATCAGCCGCAGTCCCTCGAACGCGTCGCGGGCATAACGGACCTCTCCGGCGTACACCTCGCGCAGGTCCTGCTCGACGTAGGCCCGGGTCAGCGCCGCGCCACCGAGCAGCACCGGATACTTGGCGGAAATCCCGCGTGTGTTGAACTCCTCGAGGTTCTCCTTCATCACCACGGTCGACTTGACCAGCAGCCCGGACATACCGATCGCGTCGGCCTGGTGCTCCTCGGCCGCCTCGAGGATGGTGTTCACCGGCTGCTTGATGCCGAGGTTGACCACGGTGTAGCCGTTGTTGGACAGGATGATGTCGACCAGGTTCTTGCCGATGTCGTGCACGTCGCCCTTGACGGTGGCCAGCACGATGGTTCCCTTGCCGCGGGAGTCGGCCTTTTCCAGGTGGGGTTCGAGATGCGCGACGGCCCGCTTCATCACCTGCGCCGACTGCAGCACGAACGGCAACTGCATCTGCCCCGAACCGAACAGCTCGCCGACCACCTTCATCCCGGCCAGCAGGTCGTCGTTGATGATGGTCAGCGCGGGCTTGTCGTCGAGCGCCTCGTCGAGGTCGTCGGTGAGGCCCTTCTCGTCCCCGTCCACGATCCGCTGCTGCAACCGTTCGGCGACCGGCAGGTTGGCGCGTTCCGCGGCCCGCTCGGCCGCGGCGTCGGCGGTCTTCACCCCCTCGAACATCTCCAGGAACACCGACAGCGGGTCGTAGCCTTCGCGGCGCCGGTCGTGGACCATGTCGAGGGCGACCTTCCGCTGGTCCTCGGGGATTCGCGCCATCGGCATGATCTTGGCCGCGTGCACGATCGCCGAGTCGAGCCCGGCTTCCACGCACTCGTGGAGAAACACGGAGTTGAGGATGATCCGGGCAGCCGGGTTGAGTCCGAACGACACGTTGGACACCCCCAGCGTGGTCTGCACCTGGGGGTAGCGCTTCTTGATCTCCCGGATCGCCTCGATCGTCTCGATCGCGTCGCGGCGGGTCTCCTCCTGGCCGGTGGCGATCGGGAAGGTGAGGCAGTCGACGATGATGTCGCCGACGTCCATCCCCCACGTTCCGGTCAGGTCCTCGATCAGTCGGGTGGCCACCGCCACCTTCCAGTCGGCGGTGCGGGCCTGGCCCTGTTCGTCGATGGTGAGGGCGACCACGGCGGCGCCGTGCTCGCGGACCATCGGCATCACCTTGGCATAGCGGGAACCCGGGCCGTCGCCGTCCTCGAAGTTGACCGAGTTGATGATGCTGCGCCCGGCGAGCCGTTCCAGGCCCGCCTGGATGACCGGCGGTTCGGTGGAGTCGAGCACGATCGGCAGAGTGGAGGCGGTGGCGAACCGGGCGGCCAGTTCGGCCATATCGGCGACCCCGTCGCGGCCGACGTAGTCGACGCACAGGTCGAGCAGGTGTGCCCCGTCGCGGATCTGGCCGCGGGCGATCTCGACGCACTCGTCGAAGTTCTCGGCCAGCATCGCCTCGCGGAACGCCTTGGACCCGTTGGCGTTGGTCCGCTCGCCGATGGACAGATAGGACGTGTCCTGACGGAACGGGACCTCGGCGTACAACGAAGCGGCCGCGGGGACGTGCCGTGGCGTACGCCCGACCGGAGCCTGCCCGGCGACCCGCTCGGCGAGCAGCCGGACGTGCTCGGGGGTGGTGCCGCAGCAGCCGCCGACCAGGCCCAGGCCGAACTCGGACACGAACCCGGACACGGCGACCGAGAACTCCTCGGCCTGCAGCGGATAGCGCGCCCCGTCCTTGGTCAGCTCCGGCAGGCCGGCGTTCGGCATGCAGCCGACACCGATTCGCGCGTGCCGGGACAGGTGGCGCAGGTGCTCGGCCATCTCGGTGGGACCGGTGGCGCAGTTCAGCCCGATCAGGTCGATACCGAGCGGTTCGAGGGCAGTCAGCGCGGCGCCGATCTCGGTGCCGAGCAGCATGGTTCCGGTGGTCTCCACGGTGACGTTCACGATCACCGGCAGGTCGACACCGGTCTCGGCCAGCGCGCGTTTTGCGCCGATCACCGCCGCCTTGGCCTGCAGCAGGTCCTGGCAGGTCTCGATGAGTACGCCGTCGATGCCGCCGGTCACCATCGCGCGCACCTGGGTGGCGTACGCGTCGCGCAGCGCGGCGAAGGTGACGTGTCCGAGGCTCGGCAGCTTGGTGCCGGGGCCGACCGAACCGAGCACGAACCGGGGTCGGTCGGGAGTGCTGTGCGCGTCGGCGGATTCGCGGGCGATCCGCGCCGCGGCCTCGGCCAGCTCGGCGATCCGGTCAGCGATGTCGTATTCCCCCAGCGCAGCCAGGTTGGTGCCGAAGGTGTTCGTCTCCACGCAGTCCGAGCCGGCCTCGAAATAGGCGTCGTGGATGGATCGGACCACCTCCGGCCGGGTCACCGAGAGGATTTCGTTGCACCCCTCGAGGCCCTCGAAGTCGCTCAGCTCGAGGTCGTGGGACTGCAGCATCGTGCCCATCGCACCATCGGCCACCAGCACGCGCTCGGTCAGGGCGGCGCGCAGGGAGGGACGGGGGCTCGAGTTTCCAGCATCAGTCACGTCGGCCGATTCTAGGTGGCCGGGCACTACAGTGGGCGCCATGCCCACCGGTGACGACATGCCCGACCTGCGAGAGCTGCAGGATCCGTTGGCGGTGCTCGCCTTCAGCGGCTGGAACGACGCCGGCTCCGCGGCGACCGACGCCGTCGCCCACCTCATCGAGGTGTCCAACGCTCGGGTCGCGTTCACCCTGGACGGTGAGGACCACTACGACTTCCAGGTGAATCGGCCGACCGTCAGCCGCGGCGTCGACCGGGACCGAATCACCTGGCCGCGCACCGAGGTGCTCGCCGGGCGGCTGGGCGGCCGCGACCTGGTGCTGGTGACCGGGGCCGAGCCGAACATGCGCTGGCGCTCGTTCGCCGCCACGGTGGTGTCGGCGCTGCGCTCGGCGAAGCCGTCGCTGGTGATCTGCCTCGGTGCACTGCTGGCTGACAACGCGCACACCAGGCCGGTGCCGGTGTCGCGCACCAGCTCGGACTCCAAACTGCGCGAGCGGCTGGCACTCGGTGCCCCGACCTATGAGGGACCGACCGGGATCACCGGGGTGCTGGCCTCGACCTGCGCCGACGCCGGAATGCAGGTGGCCAGCCTGTGGGCCGCAGTCCCGCACTACGTCGCGCAACCGCCGAACCCGAAGGCGACCCTCGCCCTGCTCGGCCGGCTGGAAGACCTGACCGGGCTGGCCGTCGATCCGGGTGAGCTGCCGGAATTGGGGCGGGCGTGGGAGCGTGGCGTGGCGGAGCTGATCGACGACGATCCCGAGCTGAGCTCCTATGTGGCCTCACTCGAGGCCGACCAGGACGAGACCGAGCTCCCCGAGGCCTCCGGCGACGCGATCGCCGCCGAGTTCGAGCGCTATCTCCGCCGTCGCGACAGCTGATCCGCTCCCCGAGTAGCGGAGCACGGCGGAGCCGGGCGAAGCGTGTCGAGGGGTGCACCGCTCGACATCTACTGTTGAGGGGTGAACCCTCCCCTGGGCGGCGGCCGCATCACGCTGATCGTGATCGGGTCGATCCTGACCGGGCTGGGCACCCTGGTGCTCATCGCCGCGATCGCCGTCGCCACGTTCTCGGCGTCGATGGCCGAGTCCAGCGGTGACTACGAGACCAACGGCATCGGGCTGCTGCTGGCGCTGGGCATCGGGGTGGTCGCGCTGGTGCTGCTGGTGATCGGCGTGCCGATGCTGATCATCCCGCTCGCCACCCACCGCCGCCAACGGGAGGTCATCCCGCCGACGGGCACCTACCAGGCCTGATCCCGGACCCCGCCCGCGGCGGGGTCAGCAGCAGCGACCGAAGTTGACCGCCCGGTCGCGCAGGGTGCGCACCATCGCGTCCGGGTCGTCGGCGGAGAACACCGCGGACCCGGCGACGAAGGTGTCCGCCCCGGCCTCGATGCACTGGTCGATGGTCGACTCAGACACTCCCCCGTCGACCTGGATCCAGAGGTCGGCGCCGCGGGTTTTGATCGCCTCGCGGGTACGCCGGATCTTCGGCAGCATGATGTCCAGGAACTTCTGCCCGCCGAAGCCGGGCTCGACGGTCATGATCAGCACCATGTCGAACTCACCGAGCAGGTCGAGGTAGGGCTCGATCGGGGTGGCCGGTTTCAGCCCCAGGCTGGCCCGTGCCCCCTGGGCGCGCAGCTCGCGGGCCAGGCGTACCGGAGCCTTCGCCGCCTCGACGTGGAAGGACACCGACGAGGCGCCCGCCTCGGCGTATGCCGGCGCCCACCGGTCCGGGTCCTCGATCATCAGATGCAGGTCGAGCGGCTTGTCGGTGACCTTCAGCAGTGACTCGACCACCGGCAGCCCGATGGTCAGGTTGGGCACGAAGTGGTTGTCCATCACGTCGATGTGCAACAGGTCCGCACTGGGGATCCGCTCGATCTCGGCCTGCAGGTTGGCGAAGTCGGCGTTCAGGATGCTCGGCGTGATTCTCACGGGCAGCGATGCTACTTGGGGCCTGCCCGGGTTGCCAGACGACACCGATGTGGTGGACTGGGCTGGCCCTGCTCACCGACATGCCGGTGAGCAGCCTGACCGAGATCGAGGCGGCCGCGCGGAAACTGCTGTCGCGGGGCGTACGCGAGGTGCTGGTGACCCTCGGCGAGCGCGCGGAGTGCTGCGTCGCTCGGACGACGGCAGCGACCACGTGCCCGGGGGCCCCCGTGGTCGCGGTCGACTCAACCGGCGCCGGGGACGCCTTCAGCGGAGCCTTCGCACACCGGTATGCCACCGACGGTGACGTCGCTTCCGCGATCGCGAACCGGTACGCCGCAGATTCGGTCACGCGGCACGGCACCCAGAGTTCATTCGCCGCCGCAGCCGAGTTCGTGGGCTGAGGCAGACCTCGACGCTATCCCTTGCGCAGCAGAGAACAGAACATCGCGTCGGTGCCGTCGCGGTGCGGCCACAATTGCGTGTCGGCCGTATCGCGGTGCACGTCGGCGCGGGCGCCAAGGGCCGCATCCACGATCGCGGTGGTCTCGCGGCGGTGCGGTGAACAGGTCACGTAGGCGATCACCCCGCCGGGGCGCGTGGCGTCGATCGCCTTGTGCAGCAGGGATTCCTGCAGTGGGTTGAGCGCGTCGAGGTCGGCGGGGGTACGCCGCCAGCGCGACTCGGGGCGGCGGCGCAGCGCCCCCAGACCGGTGCACGGGACGTCGACCATCACCCGGGCGAAGTAGCTCATCGGCCACGGCGGGCGGGTCCCATCGGCACAGACAACCTCGGGGGCGTTGTCGCCGGCGTACGCTCGCAGGGCCTGGGCGACCAACCGTGCCCGGTGCGGCTGCAGCTCGGCGGCCAGCAACCGCTCCCCCGACCGGATCGCCAGCCCGGCGAGCAGGGCCGCCTTGCCGCCGGGGCCGGCGCAGGTGTCCAGCCAGGCGCCGGCCGGGGCCTCGGCGTTCGCGAGGGTCAGCGCCACCTGTTGCGAGCCCGGGTCCTGCACCCCGGCGCGGCCCTCGCGGACCGCCGCCAGGTCGCCTGGGTTTCCCTTCCAGTACGCGGCCGTGGGCAGCTGGGGGTGTGCCTCGGCACCGGCGTCGACCAGTTCCGCCACGGTGCACAGCCCGGGTCGGACCACCAGGCAGGTGGTGGGGGGTTCGTTGTTGGCGCGCAGGGCGGCCTCCAGTTCGTCGGCCGGCAGCAGCTCGGCGTACGCCTCGACGATCCACCGGGGGTGGTGGGTCCGCAGCGCGAGCGCGTCCGTCACGTCGCAATCTTCGCTGAGCAAGGAGATCCAGCCGTCGAGGTCACGGGCGGCGATCTTGCGGCAGACGGCGTTGACCAACCCGGTCACCCGCTCGCCGATGGCCGCACCGGCCAGCTCGACGCTGGCGGCGACGGCGGCATGGGTCGGCACCCGCATCGACAGCAGCTGGTGTGCCCCGAGCCGCAGCACGTCGAGCACGGTCGGTTGCAGCTTGTGCGGATCGCGCCCCGAGGCGGCTGCGATGATCCGGTCATAGCTGCCCTGCAGCCGGCAGGTGCCGTTCAGCAGTTCAGTGGCGAAAGCCGCGTCGCGGCCGGTGATCCGGCGTTCGGCCAGCAGCGCCGGGCCGACCAGGTTGGCGTACGCGTCCTGGCTGGAGATTTGCCGCAGGGCGTCGTACGCCGCCCGGCGCGGTGCGTCGATCCGACGTTTTCGGCTCACCCGCCGAGCCGTTCACCGGTGCTCGGCTGGGCGCCCCGCGCCCAGTCGGCGCCCGCCATTGGCTTCTTGCCGAAGGGCTGCACGGTGAGCAGTTCCAGCGGACGGCTTCCGGTGCCGACCTGGACCCGCTTCTTCGTCGTCACCAACTCCCCCTCGGCCACGGGTACGCCCCCGGCCGGGCGGGCGGCCAGGATCTTGAAGCGCTCCCCGCGGAAGGTGGTCCAGGCGCCCGGTGCCGGGGTGCAGCCACGGATCTGCCGATCGACCTCCGCATCGTTCAGCGACCAGTCGATCTCCGCCTCGGCGACGGTCAGTTTCGGCGCCAGGGTGACTCCCTCGGTGGGCTGCGGAGTGGCGGCGGCGGTGCCGGCGGCCAAGTCGTCCATCACCCGCACCAGCAGGTGGGCGCCGTCCCGGGCCAGCCGGGCCAGCAGGTCACCGGAGGTCTCCTCCGCTCCGATCGGGGTGCTCAGCGAGGCGTACACGTCGCCGGCGTCCAGCTCGCGGACCAGCCGGAACACACACGCCCCGGTCTCGGCGTCGCCCGCCATGATGGCCCGCTGCACCGGGGCGGCTCCGCGCCAGCGCGGCAGCAGGGAGAAGTGCAGGTTGGCCCAGCCCAACCGCGGGATGTCCAGCACCCGTTGCGGTACCAGCGCACCGTAGGCGATCACCGGGCAGCAGTCGGGGGCCAGCTCGGTCAGCCGAGCCGCGAATTCCTCGTCGCGGGGGTGTTCGGGTTTGAGCACCTCGATCCCCAGCTCCTCGGCCCGGGCGGCGACCGGGCTCGGTGCGAGCCGCTTGCCGCGACCGGCCGGCGCGTCCGGCCGGGTGATCACGGCCAGCACCTGGTGCGCTGAGGCGATCAGGGCTTCGAGGCTGGGCAGGGCGACCTCTGGGGTGCCGGCAACGACGAGACGCATTCCCCCAACTCTAGCGAGCAGCGTCCAGCTCGGCCCGGGTCAGCGCGGCCCGGGTCTGTACCCCGATCTCACCCAGCCGGTTGGCACCCGATTCGCTGCGGTCGATGGCGCAGACGACCACCTCGACCGTGGCGCCGGCGGCCCGCAGGGCGGCGGTGGCCTCGGCGACCGCGCCGCCGGTGGTGATCACGTCCTCGACCAGGGTGATGCGGCGGCCCGCCACCTCGGCCCCCTCGGCCAGCCGACAGGTGCCGTAGGTCTTGGCCTGCTTGCGTACGAACAGCACCGGCAGCCCGGTGACCTGGCTCAGCACGGTCGCGATCGGCACCCCGCCCAGCTCCAACCCCCCGAGCAGCTCGGTGCCGTCGGGGATCAGCGGTGCCATCGCCGCCGCGACCCGGCGCAGGAGTACCGGATCGGACTCGAAGCGGTACTTGTCGAAGTACTCGCTCACCACCTGACCGGACCGCAGCACGAACTCCCCAGTCAGCCGGGCCACCGCGGCCACGTCGCGGGCCAGATCGTTCGGTCGGTCGTCGCTCACCCGATCAGCATGGCACGGCCCGGATGACCCCCCAACCTGACACTCTTCTCATGTCTATTATGGAACCATTAGAGGAGACCCATGCACCGTCGAAACTTCCTCACACTGTCCATTGGCGGCGCCATCGCGATGGGCCTGTCCGCCTGCGGGAGCGCCACCTCGATCCTCCCCGGATCGGCGAAGACCGTGAGCGGCACCGTCTGGAACGAGATCGGACCGACGAAGCTGACGAAGATCAGCAGCATCGTCTGCAATGCGGACAAGAGCAAGGGCACCGTGAACCACCTCCTCGACGCCGACAAGAAGCTGTGGCTCAGCACGGCGAAGGGCGGCAACATGGGTGATGCGGCCCCGGTTCCGGGGCTACCGGGCCTGACCCAGGTGGCCAGCCAGGGCTATTCCCCCGAGACGTTCGTGAACATCGCGCTGGCGGACAACGGCACGGTGTGGGCCTGGGGCATGGCCCATGGCGTCACCGACAAGTTGGAGACCGCGCCGGTCGAGGTGCCGAACGTCAAGGACCTCACCGCTGTCGCGGTCGGCCCCTCCGGCGCCGTGCTGGCCATCACGAAGGATGGCGGTGTGCTTGCCTGGGGCCGCCAGGACGACTACCTGACCCTCGGTATCCCGGTCACCAAGGGCGAGTCGGTGAAACCCACGCCGTTGCGTCAGTTGTCCGAAGTCGTCTCCCTCGACACCGACGGCGCTGCCGCCTTCGCGGTGACCCGCAGCGGCAAGGTGTTCGGCTGGGGCACGAACAACCATGGCCGGCTCAACCCCGACGAGAAGGGCTACGGCAGCAAGGTCCCGGTGGAGCTGCCGCTGCCCGCGCTGACGGCCGTCTCCGCGTCCAACTTCGCCACGGTGGGCCTGCGTAGCGACGGCAGCATGCTCGGTTGGGGCTCCGGTGGTGCCGGAATGGGCCCGAGTTCGAACAAGGCGGTGCCGCTGAGCCAGGCCATCACCAAGACCGGACCGGTCAAGTTCACGCAAGTACGCTGCTACGGCGACTGGTCGGCCGGGCTGGGCGAGGACGGCAAGGTCTACGGCATCCAGACCTCCAGTCACGAGATCCCCGACGGCAGGGGCGGTTATCTCAAGGAGGAGCGGGAGCTGCTCCCGTTGTCCTGGATCGAGGGGAAGGTCATCACCCTGGGCGCGGGCAACACGTTCAGCTGCATCGTCGCGTGAGGCACGCCGATCAGCCGATCACCGCCGGATCCACTCGGACCCGGAGCGATCCCGGCGACTTGCGCGCCGAGCGTACTCCGAGGGCGCCCTTGACCGTCGCGACCAGCGTCGCGCCACCGGCCGGTGGGCAGCGCAGGGTGAGCCGGGACAGGGGCGCCTCCTGGCCCGGCGCCAACGGCAGCTCGACCGGACCCAGCACCTCGGTGCCCGGAGGCGGGTCGATCAACCCGACCACCTCGTCCAGGGCAGGGGCCGGGCCCTCGGCGGTGATCAACCTGGCCACCGGGGGCAGGTGCGCCGCCCCGCGCTCGGCGAGTTCACGGGCGGCGAAGGTTCCCGGATCGCTGCGTACCAGCGCCTGCAGCGCCCCCGCCTCGGTGGGGCCGACCGCGACCACGGTGCCGCCGCGGTCTCCCGGTCGGACCAGGGCGGTCGCGTTCAGCCAGCGACGCAGCGCCTCCTCCGAGGCCCGCAGGTCGGCGCGGGTGAGCAGCTGTTCGGTGTCCAGCAGCACCGCTGCGGCATACCCGCCCTCGGCGATCGGTTCCCCACCGGGGGTGGCGATCACCAGTGCGGGATCGGCTCCGACCGAGGACAGCACGTGGTCCCCGCGCGACTGCAGAACCTTCGTCCCCGGAAAGGCGCGTCCGAGCTCTTCGGCGGTGCGTTCGGCCCCGACCACGGGGGCCCGCCAACGGTCGTGTCCACACTCGGGACAGCGCCAGTTCTGCACCCGTACGCCACACCAGTCGCAGGCGGCACGCCGCGAACCCGCGCGGATCGGACCGCTGCAGCGGGCGCAGCGCACCGGTTCGCGGCACTCGGCGCACACCAGAACCACCAGATAACCCGCCCGCGGCACCTGGACGAGCACCGGGCCGCTCACCAGCCCGCCACGGATCGCCTCGAAGGTCCGTCGGGGCAGCCGCACCGCCCGGGCCAGTGGGTCCCGTTCCAACTCCCAGTCCGAGTCGGCGGTCAGGCGTATCGCGGGGGCCAGCCGGCGCTGCTCCCCCGGCGGCAGCGCCAAGGGACGCACCCAGCCGTTCTCCACCAGCTGCTGCACCTCGGCGGTGCGCCCGTGCCCGGCCAGCAGCAGCGCCGCCCCCTCCCCCGCGGCCCGCAGCGCAAGCACTTGGCGGGTGTGCGGATAGGGGGCCCGCGGTTCGGCGTACAGGTCGTCGCCGTCGTCCCACATCGCCACCAGTCCGAGGTTCTGCACGGGGGCGTACGCCGCGGCACGGGTGCCGATCACCAGGCGTACCTGCCCGCGCAGTGCCGCCAGGAAGGCGCGGTAGCGCGCGGCGGGTCCGGTGTCAGCGGTCAGCACGGCGTACGCCTGACGGCCGACCACGTCGTCACAGGCGCCCTGCAACCGGGCCAGGTCGCGGGCGTCGGGCACCAGCAGCAACGCCCCTCGCCCCGACCGCAGGGTGGCCGCGGCTGCGACGGCCAGGCCGAGCGCCCAGTCACCGGCGGGCGAGCTCGCTGGTACCACCTGCCATGCAGCCCGCGGTGAATGTCCCTTTTCCAACGCCTGCAGGAATTCCGGACCCGTCGGATAGTGCGCGAACGGGTGATCCTGCGGCAGCTCCGTCAGCTCGACCACCCGCTCGGGCGGCTGTGCCTTTTCGGTGGCCGCGTGCCGCGGCGGGATCGCCAGCCGCACCACGTCGGCGAACACCCCGGCATAGTGATCGGCCACCTGGCGCACCAATCGGGCCACCTCGAGGGTCAGCACCGGTTCGGTCGAGATGACCTTGTGCACCGGGGCCAGGCTGCGGCTGGAGTCCGTCTCCTCGCTCAGCCCGACCACGAACCCGTCCCGCAACCGACCGGCGAACCGCACCCGCACCCGGACCCCGGGGAGCACCTGCTCGGCCAGCTCATCCGGCACCAGATAGTCGAACTCCCGGTCCAGGTGCGGCAGCGACACGTCCACCCAGACCCGGGCCACAGGCCGAGGGGCGAGCGGGATCAGTTCGTCGGTCGTCTCGGGCACGCAGGCGATCCTAGGAGCCACCTCCGACGACGGCGAACCAGCCGGGATCAGCCCCGGACGGCGCGCGCGAGCTGCTCGGCCCGGTCGGTGCGCTCCCAGGTGAACTCGGGCAGATCCCGGCCGAAGTGACCGTAGGCCGCGGTGCTGGCATAGATCGGCCGCTTCAGGTCCAGCGCGTCCACGATCGCGGCCGGGCGCAGGTCGAAGGTGGCCAGCACGGCGTCGGAGATCTGGTCCACCGGCAAGGTCTCGGTGCCGAAGCACTCCAGATAGAACCCGACCGGGTGCGCGCGGCCGATGGCGTACGCCACCTGCACTTCGCAGCGTCGCGCCAGCCCGGCGGCGACCACGTTCTTGGCCACCCAGCGCATCGCGTACGCCGCGGAGCGGTCCACCTTCGACGGGTCCTTGCCGGAGAAGCAGCCGCCGCCGTGGCGGGCCATGCCGCCGTAGGTGTCGACGATGATCTTGCGGCCGGTGAGCCCCGCGTCACCCATCGGGCCACCGATGACGAACTTGCCGGTCGGGTTGACAAACACGTTGTAGTCGCCGTGCACCAGGTCGTACGCCTCCAGCACCGGGGCGATCACGTGCCGCTTCACGTCCTCGCTGAGCATCCGCTCCAGGTCGACGTCGGGGGCGTGCTGGCAGGACACCACCACCGCGTCGAGCCGTGCCGGCCGGTCGCGGTCATATTCGATGGTGACCTGGGTCTTCCCGTCGGGACGTAGATAGGGCATGGTGCCGTCCTTGCGGACCTTGGTCAGCTGCTCGGCGAGCCGGTGCGCCAGGTCGATCGGCAGCGGCATCAGCGCCTCGGTCTCGTCACAGGCATAGCCGAACATCAGCCCCTGATCACCGGCACCCTGCAGGTCGTACGCCTCTGCCGACGACTCCAGCCGCTTCTCCCAGGCGGTGTCCACCCCCTGGGCGATGTCCGGGGACTGCGACCCGAGCGACACCTGAACGCCGCAGGAGCCGCCGTCGAACGACTTGTGCGACGAGTCATAGCCGATCTCCAGGATCTTGCCGCGAACCAGGCCGGGGATGTCGGCGTACGCCTCGGTGGTGACCTCGCCGGCTACGACGACCAGACCGGTGGTGACCAGGGTCTCCACCGCGACGCGCGACTGCGGGTCGTGGCGCAGCAGTTCGTCGAGGATGGTATCGCTGATCTGGTCGGCGATCTTGTCGGGGTGCCCCTCGGTGACGGACTCCGAGGTGAACAGGCGCTTGGCCACGGGGTTACTCCTAAGGGTGTTTCGGTCTTGTGAGACTAGTGGGCGGTTCGCTGGGCGCTGATGGCGTCCAGAATCCGGTGGGCCACTCGCGCCTTGCTGCCGTGACGCTCGGCGAGCACTCCGTCCTGTGCGCTGCTCAGGATGAAGACATGGTTGTCCGGTTGGCCGAAGACCCGCCCGGAGCTGACATCGTTGAGCACCAGCAGCTCGCATCCCTTGCGGGCCAGTTTGGTCCGGCCCAGCTCGATCAGCTGGTCGGTGTCGCCGGCGGTCTCGGCGGCGAAACCGACGATGATCTGGCCCTGCGGGCGGTCGGCGCGGTGGGAGATGGCGTGCAGCACGTCGGTGGTCTGCACCAGCTGCAGGTTGAGCCCGGAGTCGCCGTCCTTCTTGAGTTTGCCGCCGCAGCGGTTGGCGAGGGTGAAGTCGGCCGCGGCGACGGCCATCACGATCACCTCGGCATCCGGCGCCAGTTCGGTCATCGTCTCGGCCAGGTCGCCGGTGGACACCACCTGGCGGACCGTGCAGTTGCTGGGAATCGGATGCTCGACGTGCGCGGCGACGACGGTCACCTCGGCCCCGCGCAGCGCCGCGGCCCGAGCGATGGAGAGCCCCATCAGCCCCGAGGAGGCGTTACCGAGGAAGCGCACCGGGTCGAGTGCTTCCCGGGTCCCGCCGGTCGCCACCACCAGGCGTACGCCGCTGAGGTCGCGGCGGGCGGAGGCGGCGGCGGCCGCGGGGTCGTCGAGCAGGCTGGTCGCGACCGCGTGGATGTCAGCGGCCTCGGGCAGCCGGCCGGGGCCGGTGTCGGCGCCGGTGAGTCGCCCCGAGGCGGGATCCATCACCACGACGCCGCGCTCCCGCAGGGTGGTGACGTTGGCGGCGGTGGCCGGGTGCAGCCACATCTCGGTGTGCATGGCCGGTGCCATCAACACCGGGCAGTGCGCGGTGAGCAGCACGTTGGTGAGCAGGTCGTCCGCGCGGCCGGTGGCGGCGCGGGCCAGCAGGTCGGCCGTGGCGGGGGCGACGACGACCAGGTCGGCGGTCTGGCCGAGCCGGACGTGCGGCACCTCGTGCGCGTCGTGAAACACAGCCGTGTGCACGGGGCGCCCGGACAGGGCCGCCCAGGTCGTTTCACCCACGAAGTTGAGCGCCGCCTCGGTGGGCACCACGGTCACCTCGTGACCGGCCTCGGTGAAGCGGCGGAGCAACTCGCAGGCCTTGTAGGCCGCGATCCCGCCCGCGACGCCGAGGACGATGCGGCTCATCGCCTGACCGTCCGGGCTCGAGGATCAGGCCGGGAAGTCGGAGTCGCCACCGAACTCGGGGTCGGTCAGCTCCTCGGTCTGCGGCTCGGGCTCGGCGTCCGGGTCGATGTCGTGGCACTCGAGCACGCCGGCGTTGACCTCGCGGAGCGCGATCGACAACGGCTTCTCCTGGATGCCGGTGTCCACCAGCGGGCCCACGTTCTCCAGCAGGCCCTCGCCGAGCTGGGAATAGTAGGCGTTGATCTGGCGGGCCCGTTTGGCCGAGAACAGGACCAGGCGATACTTGGAGTCGACTTTGGTCAACAGCTCGTCGATCGGCGGGTTCGTGATGCCAGGGGCGGTGTTGCTGCTCAAGATCAGCCTTCTCGGGTAGACGTCGGGGAACGGCACGTCGGGATCGACGGCCTACAGACCGATTAATCCTACCAGTTCGTCGACCGCCTGTCGCAGTTCCGCGTTGACGATCACGTGGTCGAACTCGTCCTGGGCGGCCAGTTCGGTCCGCGCGGTGGCCAGCCGACGCTCCCGCTGCGCCGCGGTCTCGGTGTTGCGGCCCTCCAGCCGGTGCACGAGCTCGTCCCAGTTGGGCGGGGCGACGAAGATGAAGCTGGCTTCGGGCCAGCTCTGCCGGATCTGCCGGGCGCCCTGCAACTCGATCTCCAGCAGCACGGTGCGCCCGGCGGCCACGGCCTCCTCGACCGGGCGCCGCGGGGTGCCGTAGCGCGCCGAGCCGTGCACCAGCGCCCACTCCAGCAGACCGTCTGCGGCAAGCAGCTGATCGAATTCGGCCTCGCTGATGAAGTGGTAGTGCACCCCGTCCACCTCGCCGGTCCGCGGGGCCCGGGTGGTCACCGAGGTCGACAGCCACACCTCCGGGTGGCGCGCCAACAGCCCCGCGACGAGAGTTCCCTTACCAACTCCGGCCGGACCGGAGACCACGTTCACCTGCGACATCGAGCTGGGTCGTCCTCAGCCCCGGTTCCGTCGACCGTTGCCGGGAAACTCACCGAGCAACCCCGAGATCTGGTGCGGACCGAGCCCCCGCAGCCGCCGGTTGGTGGCGATGTCGAGGCGGTCCATCACCTCGGAGGCGCGCTTCTCCCCCACCCGGGGCAGCGACTTGAGCACGTCAACCACCTTGGTGTGCGCCACCACGTCGTCCTCGGCGGCCAACTCGATCACCTGGGCCAGGGTCAGCTCTCCGGAGCGCAGTCGCGCCTTCACCTCGGCTCGGCGCCTGCGGGCCGCAGTGGCCGCCGCGCGGGCGGCCTGCAACTGCTCCTCGCTGAGGGGTGGAATCGTCACTGCTCGTCTCTCCAACCACGATCGGTCGATGGGTGACCCCAACCTAGCAACCCGGGGTGATCGGCCCTAGTCGGCTCGGTGTTGGGCCGTCAGGACTCCGGCCACCGCGGCCCGCAGCGAGTCGGGGTCGGGGCCGGCGGACAGGATCTCGCGACTGGAGGTCGGCAGCACCCGCGGGTACGCCGCGCCGAACAGATCGCGCAGACCGTCCACGGTGCCGCCCTGGGCGCCGATTCCGGGTACCAGGATCGAGCCGGTGAAATCGGCCAGCTCCACCTCGAGCTCGGTCAGGGTGCCGCCGATCACCAGGCCGATCGGCCCATGCTCGCGGCCGGCGTTCACCCGGTTGGCCTCATCGACAATGCTCTGGGCGACGCTGCGCTGCCCGTCCGAGGCCAGCTGCACCTGGCCTCCCTCGGGGTTGGAGGTGCGGCAGAGCACGTAGAGCCCGCGGCCGGCCCGTTCGGCCAGCTCGATCGCCGGTTGCAGCGAGCCGAACCCCAGGAAGGGTGAGAGGGTCAACGCGTCCGCGGCCAGCGGTGAGTCGTCGGCCAGGTACGCCCGGGCGTACCCGGCCATTGTCGAGCCGATGTCTCCCCGCTTGGCGTCCAGCAGGGACAGGGATTCCGCCTGCCGGATGTCGGTGAGCACCCGCTCCAGCACCGCTACCCCGGCCGAACCGAACGCCTCGAAGAAGGCTGACTGGGGTTTGAAGATCGCCACCTGCGTTCCGACCGCCTCGACCACGCCACGCGCGAACGACTCCAGTCCTGCCGGGTCCTGGGTCAGCCCCCACGCGTTCAGCAGCTGCGGGTGCGGATCGATGCCCACACACAGATTGCCGCGCTCGGCCACCTTGTCGGCCAGGCGTACGCCGAATCCGGTCATCGCTCCCCCATCAGGTTGATTCGCGAGACCAGCGCGGGCCCCGAATAGATGTAGCCGCTGTAGAGCTGCAGCATCCGCGCGCCGGCGTCCAGCATGGCGCGGGCGTCGTCGACGGTCATGATGCCGCCGACACCGATGATCGGCAGGTCGGTGCGTTCGGCCAACCAGCCGACCACTTCGCGCGCCCGCCGGGTCAGCGGGGCGCCGGAGAGACCGCCCGCCTCGTCGGCCAGGTCGCGGTCCTTGCCGACCAACCCGTCTCGGGACAGGGTCGTGTTGGTCGCGATCAGGCCGCCGGCACCCCTGGCCGTGCACGCCGCCAGCACATCCTCCAGGGCGTCGAAGGTGAGATCGGGGGCCACCTTCACGAAGATGGGCACCCCTCCGGCGGCGCGGTCGGTCAGAGCCCCGATCAGTTCGGCAAGGGCGTCGCCGTCCTGCAGGGAGCGCAGCCCGGGGGTGTTCGGCGACGACACGTTCACCGCGATGTAGTCGGCATACGGGGCAAGCAACTCGAAGCTGGTCAGATAATCCTCGACCGCGTCCTCGAGCGGGGTCACCTTCGACTTGCCCAGGGAGATGCCGATCGGGATGCCGGCGACGCGGTTGCCGCGGCGCACCCCGGACCCGTGCAGTGTGGCCGCCATCGTCGCCGCGCCGGGGTTGTTGAAGCCCATCCGGTTGATGATCCCGCGTGACCGCACCGCCCGGAAGAGCCGCGGCTTCTCGTTGCCCGGTTGGGGTTTCGCGGTGACCGTGCCGAGTTCGACGTGGGAGAACCCGAGCGCTCCCCAGGCGGGTACGCCGACGGCGAACTTGTCCAGCCCGGCCGCCAGGCCGACCGGCCCGGGAAAGTTGATCCCGGCCAGCTGGATGCCGTGGGTGGCCTTCGGGTGCAGGCCGCTGACCAGGTTGCGCAGCGGACGGATCCGGGCCAGCCGGGCGACGGCGTCGAGCGTGCGCTCGTGGGCGACCTCCGGATCCCCGCCTCCCGTGGCGAACAGTGCGGGTCTCAGGAGTCGCTGGAAACCCGTTTCCAGCAGCTGGATCCGGGGATCGTTCACGAACCGACCGCCTCCGTGAGAACCTCGTCCGACGACGTCCTGGACTTCTCCGCCCCCTGGGCCCAGTCCTGCAGGGACCGCACCTCGATCCCACCGCGTCGCTGCGCCTCGATCCCCTGCACGGCCGCGCCGAGGCCCTGCACGGTGGTGATGCACGGCACGTCGTGGCGTACCGCGGCGGTGCGGATCTCGTAACCGTCGGCGCGGGGGGCGCCGTCCACGGTCACCGCACCGTGCGGGGTGTTGAAGATCAGGTCGACCTGGTCGTCGGTGATCAGTTGAGTGATCGTCGGCTCGCCGTTCGGGCCGGCGCCCTGGGTGTGCTTGCGCACCTCGGTGACCTCGACCCCGTTGCGCCGCAGCACCGAGGCGGTACCGGCGGTGGCCAGGATCTCGAAGCCGAGGTCGGCCAGCCGCTTGATCGGAAAGATGGCGTGCCGCTTGTCCCGATTCGCTGCGGACACGAAGATCCGGCCCGAATCCGGCAGCGCTCCGGTGGCGGCTGACTGGCTCTTGGCGAACGCCACGCCAAAGTTCTCCGCGAGCCCCATCACCTCACCGGTCGACTTCATCTCCGGTCCCAGGATGGTGTCCACCGAACTGCCCTCGGGGGTCCGGAAGCGGTTGAACGGCATCACCGCCTCCTTCACCGCCAACGGGGCGCCGGGCAGCACATCGGCCCCGTCACCGGTTGCGCGGAGCAGGCCTTCGGCGCGCAGTTCGGCAATGGTGGCGCCGAGCATCACCCGGGCGGCGGCCTTGGCGAGCTGGGTGTTGGTCGCCTTCGACACGAACGGGACGGTGCGCGACGCCCGCGGGTTGGCCTCCAGCACATAGAGGATGTCGCCCGAGAGGGCGTACTGGATGTTGAGCAGCCCGCGCACCCCGACGCCGCGGGCGATCGCCTCGGTGGAGGTGCGGATCTTCTCCTCGACCTCCTGGCCCAGGGTGATCGGGGGCAGGGCGCAGGCCGAGTCGCCGGAGTGCACACCGGCCTCCTCGATGTGCTCCATGATCCCACCCAGATAGAGATCGGTGCCGTCATAGAGCGCGTCGACGTCGATCTCCACCGCGTCATCGAGGAAGCTGTCCACCAGCACCGGGTGCTCCGGGGACACCTGGGTGGCGCGTCGGATGTAGTTGGACAGCGAGGCCTCGTCGTAGACGATCTCCATGCCGCGCCCGCCCAGCACATAGGAGGGTCGGACCAGCACCGGATAGCCGATCTCGCTGGCGATCGTGCGCGCCTCGGTGAAGCTGCGCGCCATCCCGTGCCGGGGGGCGGGCAGGTTGGCCTCGTCCAGCACGCGACCGAACGCACCGCGCTCCTCGGCCAGGTGGATCGCCTCGGGGCTGGTGCCGACAACGGGTACGCCGGCGTCCTTCAACGCCTGCGCCAGTCCCAGCGGGGTCTGACCGCCGAGTTGCACGATCACCCCGGCCACCGGTCCGGCCTGCTGCTCGGCGTGCACCACCTCGAGCACGTCCTCCAGGGTGAGCGGCTCGAAATAGAGCCGGTCGGAGGTGTCATAGTCGGTGGAGACGGTCTCGGGGTTGCAGTTGACCATCACGGTCTCATAGCCGGCCTCACTGAGCGCCATCGACGCGTGCACACAGGAATAGTCGAACTCGATGCCCTGCCCGATCCGGTTCGGTCCCGAACCTAGGATAAGCACCGCCGGCCGCTCCCGCGGCGCCACCTCGGTCTCCTCGTCATAGCTGGAGTAGTGATATGGCGTGCGTGCGGCGAACTCGGCGGCGCAGGTGTCGACGGTCTTGAAGACCGGGCGTACGCCGAGGGCCCAGCGAACCCCGCGCACGACGTCCACCGACAGGTGCCGCATGGAGGCGACCTGGGCGTCGGAGAAGCCGTGCCGCTTGGCCCGCCGCAGCAGGGCCGCGGTCAGCTCGGGCGCGTCGAGGACCTCCTCGGCGACCTCGTTGAGCAGCGCCAGCTGATCGCAGAACCAGGGGTCGATCCCGGTCGCCTCGTGCAGCTGCTCGACGGTGGCCCCAGCGCGCAGCGCCTGAAGCAGCAGGATCAACCGTCCGTCGTGCGGCCGGGACGCCTTCTGCAGCAGGGATTCCAGCGATTCCGTCACCGGGGCGGCGAAGTCGAATCGGGCACGCGGATCCTCGAGCGAGCGCATCGCCTTGCCGAGCGCCTCGGTGAAGTTGCGGCCGATCGCCATCGCCTCACCGACCGACTTCATGTGCGTGGTCAGCGTGTCCTCGGCGGAGGGGAACTTCTCGAACGCGAAGCGCGGCATCTTCACCACGACATAGTCGAGCGCCGGCTCGAAACTCGCCGGGGTCTCCTCGGTGATGTCGTTGCGGATCTCGTCCAGGGTGTGGCCGATCGCCACCTTGGCGGCGATCTTGGCGATCGGGAAACCGGTCGCCTTGGACGCCAGCGCCGAGGAGCGGGAGACCCTGGGGTTCATCTCGATCACGATCATCCGCCCGTCGGCGGGGTTGATCGCGAACTGGATGTTGCAGCCGCCGGTGTCGACACCGACGGCGCGGATGATGCCGATGCCGACATCGCGCATCCGCTGGTATTCGCGGTCGGTGAGGGTCATCGCCGGGGCCACGGTGATCGAATCACCGGTGTGCACGCCCATCGGGTCGAAGTTTTCGATGGAGCAGACGATCACGACGTTGTCGGCCTTGTCGCGCATCACCTCCAGCTCGTATTCCTTCCAGCCCAGAATGGATTCCTCGATCAGCACCTCGGTGACGGGGCTGGCGGCCAGGCCGGTGCCGGCGATGCGGCGCAGCTCATCCTCGGTGTGCGCGAAGCCGGAACCGACCCCGCCCATGGTGAAGGAGGGGCGTACCACGACCGGATAACCCAGTTCCTCGGCCGCACCGAGCACCTCGTCCATCGTGTGGCAGATCACCGAGCGGGCGACCTCGGCGCCACCGCCCGGGATGTCCAATTTCTGCACGATTTCCTTGAACTCCTCGCGGTTCTCACCGCGCTGGATGGCGTCGATCGAGGCGCCGATCAGCTCGACCCCGTGCCGTTCCAGAGCGCCGTTCTCGTGCAGGGAGACCGCGGTGTTCAGGGCGGTCTGCCCGCCGAGGGTGGCGAGCAGTGCGTCGGGTCGCTCCTTGGCGATCACCTTCTCCACATATTCGGGGGTGATCGGTTCGACATAGGTGGCGTCGGCGAACTCGGGGTCGGTCATGATCGTGGCCGGGTTGGAGTTGACCAGAATCACCCGGTAGCCCTCCTCGCGCAGCACGCGGCAGGCCTGGGTGCCGGAATAGTCGAACTCGCAGGCCTGACCGATCACGATCGGGCCGGAGCCGATCACCATGATCGATTTGATGTCGGTGCGCTTCGGCATCAGGCGTTCTCCTCCTTGGCCCTGACGAGGACCTCAACGAAGCGGTCGAACAGGTACGCCGCGTCGTGCGGCCCAGCGGCGGCCTCCGGGTGGTACTGGACCGAGAAGGCGATCAGCTCCCCGTCGGCGTTGCGCAGCTCGAGGCCCTCCACCACGTCGTCGTTGAGGCCGACGTGGCTGACCCGGGCGCTTCCCCACTTCGTCTCGGTGTCGCGGTCCAGCGGTGCGTCGACAGCGAATCCGTGGTTGTGCGCGGTGACCTCGACCTTGCCGGTGGAACGGTCGAGGACCGGCTGGTTGATGCCGCGGTGCCCGTATTTCAGTTTGTAGGTGCCGAACCCCAGGGTGCGGCCGAAGATCTGATTGCCGAAACAGATGCCGAAGAACGGCATTCCGGAGTCCAGTGCGTCGGTGAGCAGGCGTACGGAGCGGTCGGTGGTGACCGGATCGCCCGGGCCGTTGGAGAAGAAGAGCCCGTCGGCTCCGGCTGCGCGTACCTCGTCAAGCTGGGCGGTCGCGGGCAGCACGTGCACCTCGATCCCCCGCTCGGCCATCCGGTGGGGAGTCATCGACTTGATGCCGAGGTCGATCGCCGCGACGGTGAACCGCTTCTCGCCCTGGGCGGGCACGACGTACGCCTCGGGTGCGGTCACCTCGCCGACCAGGTCGGCACCGGTCATCTCGGGCTGCTCCTTGACCCGTTGCAGGAGGGCCTCAGGGTTGGTCTCGGTGCTGGAGATGCCGACCCGCATCGCCCCCCGCTCACGCAGGTGGCGGGTCAGCGCGCGGGTGTCGATGTCGCTGATCCCGACGATCCCCTGAGCCCGGAGTTCCTCGTCGAGCGAGCGCCGGGAGCGCCAGTTGGAGGCGACTCGGGCGGCGTCGCGGACGACGTAACCGGACACCCAGATCCGGGAGGACTCGTCGTCCTCGTCGTTCCAACCGGTGTTGCCGATGTGGGGGGAGGTCTGGATCACCACCTGACGGCGGTAGCTCGGGTCGGTCAGCGTCTCCTGATAGCCCGACATGGCGGTGACGAAGACCGCCTCACCGAAGGTCTCACCCTCGGCCCCGAAACGGCGACCGGAGAAGCTCCGCCCGTCCTCGAGAACCAGGATTGCGTTGGCGGATTCCTGCTGTGTCATACGTGTGTGACCGTCCTTTCCTGCCTCACGGGACAGGACTTAAAGGTTGGCTCCAAAGCCGCCCCAGCCTAACGTACTGCCACCGCTGCAGCGCCCTCGTCGCCCGCTCGTGGGCGTACCCCCCGGTGTGAGTCCGCTCACGCTGGCTCAGCGAGCCCTGCGCTGGCTGAGCCTGTCGAAGCCCGCTGGCCGTGGTTGCGTTCGGTGGTTGCGTCCGGTGGTTGCCTCCCGGTGGTTGCGGCGGAAAGGGCGTCCCGCCCACCTCAGCGCCCAACGACCAGTTTCCATCGGGAACCCCACGCTGGCCGAGTGCCAGCGAGTCGATCACCGCCCAGATTCTTTCCACAGATCTCGGAATTCGTTGGGTGCAGATTCGAACACCAGTACCTATTATTGATGGTGAGAGGAACATGGCCATGCCCGGTTCCGTTGCTCCAGAACGTCGCGCGCCCCGGCGTAGGGTCGGGGCATGCGGGTTTGGGTGAGTGGGACGTCGGGGAAGCTGGGCGGCGAGGTGGCGCGGCAGCTGCGCGAGCAGGGACACGAGGTGTCCGAGGCCGACATTCGCAGCCCACACCCGGTCAACCTGCTCGACGACGCAGCGGTGGCCAACAGCCTCAAGGGCTGCGAGGCGATCATTCACTGCGCCGGCATCCCCAGCCCGGAGGGCCAGCAGCCCGCCCACCTGGTGCACTCCAACGTGATGTCCACGTTCAACGCGCTCGAGGCGGCCTGGCGCGCCGGCATCCGCACCGCGGTGCTCGCCTCCAGCGGCTCCATCTACGGCACCGCCTGGGCGCCCGAGCCGTTGCAGCACGCCTACCTGCCAGTCGACGAGGACGCTCCGCTGCGCTACCGGGACCCGTACGCCCTCACCAAGGACGTGCTCGAGCGGACCGGCGCGATGTACGCCCGCCGCGGAATGACCGTCACCGCGCTGCGATTCCACTGGATCCTGACCGTGGACGAGGTACGCCGACTCGCCGAGCGTCCGGCCGACGGCGGGGAGGCCAAGAACCTGTGGGGCTACGTGGAGCTGTCCGACGCGGCCCGGGCGTGCCTCCTGGCGCTCACCCCCAACCCCGGGCCAAACCGATTCCAGCCACTGCTGATCGCGGCCGCCGACACCCGGGTGCACGAGCCCATCGAAGAACTCCTCGACCGCTACTGCCCCGAGGTGGAACGCCGCCGGCCACTCACCGGCAGTCAGGGCGCATTCGACTGCTCACGCGCGGCCGAGGTGATCGGCTGGCGCGCCGAAACGACCTGGCGCTGACTCAGGACTGCCAGTCCGGGTTGGTCAACCAGTCGATCGCCGCCATCGCCGACCACGACTGCTGCGGGCTGCCCAGGGTCTCGTTCGTCCGCGGCTCGTAGTATTCGCCGAAGCTGAGATCCCGCAACTGGTCCAACCCGGCCAGACGCCACGCCAGCGCATCCTCGCGATGCCCGGACCGCAGGGCGGTCCACGCGAACAGCCAGTTCATCACCGGCCAGACCGGGCCGCGCCAATATTCCCTGGGCCGCAGTTGCGGCGAGTCGAGACTGACCGAGGGAGGCAGCGGGAAGGCCATCTCGGGATGCCCGCACCATCGCTCGCCCAGCAGGATCTCTCGCTGACGTTGCGTTTCCGCGTCGTCCCCACCCATCAGCACGGCCGCGAAACCGCCCATCGACTCGGTGCTCAACCAGCGCTGCGCGTTGATGTCGAAGTCGCGGCAGAGCCCGGTCACCGGATCGATCGTGGCCAGCACCCCCGCCCGGGTGCGCTCCGCCCGGGCCCGCTCGGTCGTCGCCACGTCCGCCTGTCCGAGGTCCTCGGCGATGCGGGTCAGCGACTCCGCGGCCAGCACCAGGATCGCCGCCATGAACACGTCGGTGACGCGGAAGTCGAGCACCTCCTTGACCCGCACGTCGTCGAACTGGACACTCTTCATCTGCTCGATCAGCGTGATGTAGCGCTGATACTCCTCGTCGGAGGGTCGCTCGGAGGCGTCGGCGTGGTTGAGGTCCATCCGCGCGAACTCGAGTCGACGGCTGACCTTCACCCCGGCGTACACCTCGTCCCAGCGCGGGGAGTTGTCCATTCCGGATTCCCAACCGTGGTGGATTTCCACGACGTCGGCGTACCCGCGCGCGGTGGACAACCACTCGTGCCAACGCGTCAACCTGCGCAGCGCCTCGGCCGCGAACTCCTCGGCCACCTGGAGGTCCTCACCACCGCACCGGCGCGCCTGCTGCAGCACCAGCTCCAGGGCGATCGCGTGCACCGGTGGCTGACAGATTCCCGAGCTGTGCACCCCCGCCGGCAGGGCCGGGGCGACCGCGGTCCCCCAGTCGTCGAAGTCCGGAAAGTAGCCGGGTTCGTCGGAGAAGATGATGTGCGGCAGCATGCCGGTACGCCACTGCCCGGCGAGCACCGTCCGGAGCTCCGCGATGGCCCTGGGCACCGACAGCTGAGCGAGCCCGATGGCCACGAACGCCGCATCCCAGGACCACTGGTGCGGGTACAGGCTCGGGCCGGCCTTGATCATGTGGCCGAGGTCGTTGTCCCGCAGCACCTGCTTGGCCGACTCGAGAAGTTGCCGATCGGGGGCCGTTCCGGTTTCGAGCTGGGTCACCGGGCCGCTCCACCAACGCTGGTCCGGCGATCACCAAGATCCCACAGCAGGCCGGTCTCCGGGTCGTACAACCGAATCGCGTGCGGAGCGACGCTGAGCGTCACCTGCTCCCCGGCGCGTACCAGAACGGTCGGCTCGGTCTGCACCTTGATCTGGTCCCCGGCCACCTCGACGGTGAGCAGGTTGTGCGAACCCAGCGGTTCGGCGACCAGCACCTCTGCCGCCAGCGTCCCGGGGGTGCCCGGTTCGGCGACCTGGATCGCCTCCGCGCGAACCCCCATCCGGACCGGACCGTTCAACTCCGTGCGACCCGGCAGCCGCAACTCGTGCCCGCTCACCGCAACACCGTCCCCACCTCCGGTGATCTCGCCGTCCAGGAAGTTCATCGGCGGCGAACCGATGAACCCGCCGACGAACGTGTCGGCGGGATGGTCGTAGATGTTCAACGGGGTGTCCAACTGCGCGATCTGCCCCTTGCGCATCACCGCCACCTTGTCCCCCAACGACAGCGCCTCGGACTGGTCGTGGGTGACGTAGACGGTGGTGGTGCCGAGCTGGTCGACGATCTTCTTCAGCTCCGCCCGGAATCCCAACCGCAGCAGGGCGTCCAGGTTGGACAGCGGCTCGTCCATCAGCAGCACGTCGGCGTCCACCACGATGGCGCGGGCCACCGCCACCCGCTGCCGCTGGCCACCGGACAGCTGCGCCGGGAAACGGTCCAGATAGGGGGTGAGCTGCAGCAGCTCGGCGGCCCACTCGACCTTCTTCTCGATGTCGGCCTTCGGCATCTTCTGCTGGACCAGGCCGAAAGCGATGTTGTGGCGCACCTTGCGATGCGGGAACACCGCATAGGACTGGAACACCATGGACAGGTTCCGCTTGTGCACCGGCATGTAGATGACGTCCCGCCCGCCGATGGCGATCGCCCCGTCGGTCGGCAGCTCGAGACCGGCGATCATCCCAGGCCGAGGCCGAGCACCCGACGACGGGAGAAACTGCTGCTGCTGAGCGGATCCGACATCTTTGTCTCCTCTGGGCATTCGGTGTTCCGACCACCGCCGGGACCTTTTGTCTTGACTCGGAACATAAAGCTTTACGGCAGACCCCGTCAATAGCATTCTGAGCGCGTCGGCACCGATCGTTACCCAACAGTGTGAGTATGACTGGAGCCCGTGGGGATTCTGTGCTGGATCAGGAAGGGGCTGTGGGAGTGAGTGATCGAAACGGCGAGAGTCGCAGTTCGGCAGTCAGCTGCGGAGCGCTGCTGCAGGAGATCCGCGAGGCCGATGGCATCACCCGACAGGATCTCCTGCAGGCCACCGGGATGTCCCGGTCGACGCTCTATCAGCGACTCGACCTGCTGGAGCGGGCCGGTCTGATCCACGAGGCGGGCCAGGAGACGTCGACCGGGGGCCGTCCCCCGAAAATCCTCCGCTTCGACGACCGGGGCCGGGTCGCCCTCACCTTCGACGTCGGACACACCCGGGCCGCGGTGTCACTCTGTCGCCTGGACGGCACCACGCTGAGCGGGCGCACCATCTCCCTGCAACCGGGCTGGCAACCGGCAGCGCTGCTGGAGCAGCTGTCAACGGTGGCGGAGGCGCTGCTCGATGCGACCTCCGGAGAGCGGCTGGTCGGGATCGGCCTGGGCATCCCGGCACCCGTGCAGTCCCCCGGTGACGTGCGGTGGCCGACCCGGGCGATGCCGGATGCGGGCTATCCGCTGGTTGACGAGCTGGTCCGCCGGTTCAACGTGCCGGTCTGCGTGGAGAACGACGCCCGCGCCTTCGCCCTCGGCGAATTCGCCGCCTCGCAGAGCCAGGCCGAACTGTTCCTCGGCATCAAGTACGCCTCCGGTCTCGGCGCCGGCCTGGTCAGCCACGGGGCCATGGTGCGCGGTTCGGTGGGGGCGGCCGGAGATCTCGGACACATCCGGATCACCGACGACGGCCCGGAGTGCACCTGCCAGAGCCGCGGGTGCCTGGCGGCGTACGCCTCCGGCCGGGCACTGCTCCGCGACCTCGGGCCGCGCGTCGGGTCGCTGACCGAAGCCGTCCAACTGCTCGACGCCGGGGACCCCGAGGTGACCGACTGGATCGACACCGCCACCGCCCTGCTAGGGCGGGCGTTGGCCGGTCTGGTCCAGGCGCTCAACCCGCGCGAGGTCGTCTTCGGTGGCTATCTGGGCCGCCACCCCTACATCAGTGACCGGCTGACCGAGACAATCACCGAGCTGACCCTGGAGCGAGTGCACGACCACACCACGATGTATGCCGGCCGCCTCGGCGCCGCCGCCGGCACGCTGGGCCTGGTCTGGTTGGTGAACCAGACCCTGTTCTCGGTGCAGCGGGTCGATCAGCTGGTCGCGGACGTGCGCTGAGCGTCGGCGCCGGACAGGCGTAGTCGGGCCGCCAGCCAGACGATCGGCAACAGACAGCACAACGACAGCACGCTCAACCAGGCGAAGCCGAAGGCGTGCATCACCGGCCCGGCCGCCGCGGCCCCGAAGGCGGCACAGAAGTTCATCGCCGTGTCGGTGCTGCCCTGGGCCTGCGTACGCACCGCGGGATCCACGCTGCGGCTCAGCAGCGCCGAACCGGACACCATGCCGAAGGACCAGCCCAGTCCGAGCAGGAACAACCCGGCCATGATCATCCCGAGGGAATCCCCGGCCAGGAAGCAGAAGATCAGGGCGATCCCGTTCAACCCCTGGCCCACCAGCTGGGTCCGCACCATGCCGAAACGCTCCGCCAGCTGTCCCACCAGCGGCGAGAACGCGAACATGCCCAGGGTGTGCAGCGAGATGGTCAACCCGATCAGCTTCAACTCGTGGTGGTGGTTGTGCAGGTGCACCGCGGACATCGTCATCACCACCACCATCACCATATGGTTCAGCACCGTCGCGCAGAAAGCGAACCTGGGCAGCGGATCCGCCCACACCCGGCCCAGCACGCTTCGCAGGGGCAGGCTCGGGGTGCGGGTGGCCTCCCCCAGGCCGCCGGCGCGGACCAGCGGGTCGGGCCGCAGCGCCCACCAGATCACCCCGGAGGCGGCGAGCATCGCCACCGCGGTGATCACATACGGTCCGGCGATCGGTGGCAGACCCAGCGCGCGCCCGATCGGTTCCCCCGGCAGCACCAGGTTGGGCCCCAGCACCACCCCGACGGTGCTCGCCCAGACGACCAGGGCGAGCGATCGGGTACGCCGGTCGTCGCGTTCGAGGTCGGTCGCGGCGAACCGCGCCTGCAACCCGGCCGCCTGGCCGGCCCCGAACAGCATCAACCCGGCCACCAGGACCAGCAGGTTGCTCGCCGCGATCGCGAGCACCTGCAGCACCGCGCCGAGGCAGGCCAGCCCGAAACCCAGCCCGAGCGCCGGGCGCCGGCCGCGGCGTACCGCCAGCAGGGCCAGCGGGATGCCGAAGCCGGCCGTGGACAGCAGCGCGACGGTCCGGGAGATCCCGGCGAGGGTCTCCGAACTGGTCACCTGATAGGCGATGATCGAACCGAGCGAGGTGGCGGCACCGGTACCGAGGCTGCCCAGCACCTGGGCCCCGAGCAGCGTACGCAGGATCCGGGGTTGGTCCGGGTCGCGCGGTTCTCCGCGACTCACCGGGCCTGCATGACGTCCAGCGCCACCCCGATTCCGGCAGCCAGCCGCCAGTCGAGGCGGTGCGGGCCGTTGAAGGCGGGCAGGTCGATCGAATAGCAGTCACGCAGGGTGCCGGCGCGGGAGTGGTGCAGCACCGGCTGCCCGTCGGGGGCAGTGAAGTCGAAGTGATAGAAGCTCTCGAAGAAGCCGAGGTCGACCACCCGGCGCAGGATGGCGAAGAACTGGCTCCGCTCGGTACCGACGAACTCGTTTCCCCAGGCATCGGCGGCTGTCCAGGTGGTCCGCAGGAAGGATTTGCCGAACTCCTTGCGAATCCAGCCGATCGGCCGACCGGAACCGTCGGTGATGTCCAGGGTCGGCGCGATGTCCATGATCTGCCGCGCCTGCAGGCTGAACACGACCTGCGAGCGCGTCTCGTCGGCGAAGAAGTTGATCTGCTCCTTCAACTTGAACCGCTTCTGCTCGGCCAGGGCCAGCAGCATCCCCTCGTTGCCGGCAGGGTCGAGAGCCCGTACCTCGTATCGGTTGATGGTCATGGCGATCCGCTGCCGGATCGCCAACCGCTCGAGTTGCGGCGTGGGCTGGTGATAGGAGGGGTCGTGATGCATGGGGCCGACGTTACCCCGGACGAAGTTCGCCCGAGCAGGGGTCAGTGCCCGGCACCTGTCCGGAGCGCCCCCCTGGTGACGAAATCCTTGATCCCGGCCGAGCGGGCGCCGGTCAGGTGCACCCCGAGCGGGGTGTCGTCGGGGCGGGTCGGTTGGGTGATGCCGGGTCCGCGGTGAACACCCCCACTCGCCCCCCGCGGTCGGCGAGCTCGGCGGCCAGCCCCAGCCCGGTCAGTCCGGCGCCCACCACCGACACCGGCTCACCCCGGTGCTGGTCGACGGCCCGGCGCAGGCGTACCGCGTCGGCATGGGTGGCGACGGCGTACCCGAGTCCCTCAACCGGGATCTCCGGAGGTGTCCTTCGCCGGGTTCCGGATGATGCTCACCGTCCAGGTCGACCCGGCGAGGTCGGCGCTCACCGAGATCTGGGCCGTGGCACGCCCGAACTGAACCTCAGCGGGCCTCGGCGAGGATGCGGCTGAGCAGGCCGTTGACGAAGCTGGCGGACTCGTCGGTGGAGAGTTCCTCGGCCAGGGCGACGGCCTCGGCGACCGCGACGTTGCTGGCGAGCTCGGTGTGCAGGATCTCGAAGGTGGCCAGCCGGCACAGGTTCCGATCGATGCGCGGCATCCGGGTCAGGCTCCAGCCCTCGCGCAGGGCCGCGCCGATCCGCTGGTCGATCTCGGCGCGGTGCTCGACGACCCCGTGCACCAGCTCCGCGGTGAACACCCGCACCGGTGGGGTGGTGTCCTCGCCGCGGCGTTCGGTCAGCAGCGCGAGCGGCTCGAGCCCGCGCAACTCGGCCTCGAACAGGATGTCGAGGGCGCGCTTGCGGGCCTTGGTCCGGGTCGAGGGCGGACGGACCGGTCCCCTGCTCGGGGCCGGTCCGACCAGCTCCAGCTCGACGCCGTCGCGTTCGATCCTGGTCGGCCCGGAACTGCTGGGTGGCACGGAGTCCTTGGCTGGCACGTCAGTTGCCGACGCGGCCGAGGTAGTCCCCGGTCCGGGTGTCGACCTTGACCTTCTCGCCCTGGGTGAGGAACAGCGGCACCTGGATGGTCTTGCCGGTCTCCAGGGTGGCCGGCTTGGTACCGCCGGTGGAGCGGTCGCCCTGCAGGCCCGGCTCGGTGTAGGTGACCACCAGTTCCACCGAGGCCGGCAGGTCAACGAACAGCGGGTTGCCCTCGTGGGTGGCGACGGTGGCGGTCTGCTCCTCGAGCAGGTAGTCCTTCGCGTCACCGACGACGTCGTCGGGCAGGCTCAGTTGGTCGTAGGTGGAGGTGTCCATGAACACGAAACCGGCGCCGTCGTGGTAGAGGTACTGCATCTCGCGGCGGTCGACGGTGGCGGTGTCGACCTTGGAGTCGGAGTTGAACGTCTTGTCCACCGTCTTGCCGGTGAGCACGTTCTTGATCTTGGTGCGCACCACGGCATTGCCCTTGCCCGGCTTGTGGTGCTGGAACCACAGGACCTGCCAGAGCTGGCCGTCCAGGTTGAGCACCATGCCGTTCTTGATGTCGTTGGTGGATGCCACGCGTCTGCCTTTCATCTCTACCGTACCGATCGGCCAGGGCGTACCGACGCCGACCGACGAGACAGTCTAGCGGCTCTCGCCGGAGTCGCCGCTATCGTCGGACGCGCACTGGCCGACGAATGGAGGAGACATGGACAACCCACTCGTCCCCCGGCTCCGGGGGTTCGGGGAGACGATCTTCGCCCCGATGACGGCCCTTGCCGTGCAGCACGACGCGATCAACCTGGGTCAGGGGTTCCCGGACATCGACGGCCCGCCGCAGGTGCTCGCCGCGGCCGCGGAGGCGATGGCCTCCGGTCACAACCAGTACGCCCCGGGGGTCGGCATCCCGACCCTGCGCGAGGCGGTCGCCGAACACCAGCGCGAGTTCTACAACATCGAACTGGATCCGAAGGCCGAGGTGATCATCTCCGCCGGCGCGACCGAGGGGATGACCGCCGCGATCCTGGCGTTCTGCGACGTCGGCGACGAGGTCATCGCGCTGGAGCCGAGCTACGACTGCTACTCCGGCGCGGTCGCGATCGCCGGCGGGGTGTTCAAGCAGGTCCGGCTGCACGAACCCAGCTACTCCCTCGATCTGGACGAACTGCGCGCCGCGATCACCCCGCGTACCCGGATCCTGATCGTCAACTCCCCGCACAACCCGACCGGGCACGTGCTGAGCGCCGACGAACTCGCCGGAATCGCCGCCCTGGCACAGGAATTCGATCTGCTGGTGCTCTCCGACGAGGTCTATGAGCACCTCACCTTCGACCGCCCCCACATCCCGATCGCCACCCTGCCAGGGATGGCGGAGCGCACCGTGACGATCTCCTCGGCCGGCAAGACCTTCGCGGTCACCGGCTGGAAGATCGGCTGGCTGAGCGGGCCGGCGGAGCTGCTCAAGGACGTGCTGATCGCCAAGCAGAACATGACCTTCACCAACGGCACCCCGCTGCAGTTCGGCGTGGCCGCCGGGCTGCGGCTGCCGCAGCAGTGGTTCGAGGACCAGCGCCGGCGCTACCAGCAGGCCCGCGACCAGCTCATCGCCGGGTTGCAGGCGGCCGGCATGAAGGTGCACCCCAGCGAGGGCACGTTCTTCGTGATCGCCGACATCTCCGGGCTCGGTTACCGCGACGGAATCGACTTCTGTGAACGGATTCCGGGCGAGATCGGGGTCGGCGCGATTCCCTCGCAGGTGTTCTACACCGACCCGGAGACCGCCAAGGACTACGTCCGCTTCTGCTACGCGAAACGCCCCGACGTGCTCACCGAGGCCGCGCGGCGGCTGGCCACCATGGGAGACGGCCGATGACCGAGATCTCGCGACTGACCCGGGCGATCCGGACCGGCCTGGAATGGGACACCGCCGTCGGTGCGGTGGTCCCGCCGATTCACGTCAGCACCAACTACCGCTTCGAGACGCCAGAACGGCGCGGCCCCTACGACTACTCCCGCTCCGGCAACCCGACCCGCGACCTGCTCGGCACCGCACTCGGGATCCTCGAGGGCGGCCAGCCGGCGGTCGTCAACGGCACCGGGATGGGCGCGGTGAGCACCGCGGTGCTGGCCTGCACCGAACCCGGGGACACCGTGGTCATCCCGCACGACTGCTACGGCGGCACCTGGCGGCTGTTCACCCGGCTCGCCGAGCGCCAGCACCTGGAACTGGTCAGCGTCGACCTGACCGACACCGACGCGGCCGTCACCCGGGTACGCGAGCTGCGGCCCACCCTGCTCTGGCTGGAGACGCCGTCCAACCCGCTGCTGCGGATCACCGACATCGCCGCGCTGGCCGAGGCTGGGCACGCCGCCGGCGCGGTGGTCGGGGTGGACAACACGTTCTCCTCCCCGGTACGCCAGCAGCCGCTCGATCTGGGCGCGGATCTGGTGCTGCACTCCACCACCAAGTACATCAACGGCCACTCCGATGTGGTCGGCGGAGCGCTGGTCGCGCGCGAACCCGAGCTCGCCGAAACCCTGGCGTACTGGGCGAACACCCTCGGTACCACCGGTGGCGCCCTGGACTCCTGGCTCACCCTGCGCGGGCTGCGGACGCTGCCGCTGCGGATGCGTCAGCACGAGCAGAACGCGGCCGCCCTGGTCGAGGTGCTGACCCGCCATCCGGCCGTCGGGGCGGTGCACTACCCCGGTCTGCCGGATCATCCCGGGCACCAGCTGGCGTCCCGGCAGCAGCAGGGGTTCGGCGGGATGCTCAGCTTCGAGCTGGCCGGAATCCCTGCGGTGGAGGCATTCATCGACGGTCTCGGTTGCTTCAGCCTGGCCGAGTCGCTGGGTGGTACCGAGTCGCTGGTCTGCCATCCGGGCCTGATGACGCACGCCGCGATGCCGCCCGAAGTGCAGCGGGAGGCCGGGATCACCCCGGGTCTGCTGCGGCTGTCGGTGGGCATCGAGGAGACCGACGATCTGGTCGCCGACGTCGCGGCGGGGCTGGATCGCGCCGGCGCGGTGCCTCGGTGAGCCCGGCGCGGGGCCGGCCACCCGGACCCGGGCGGCCACGGACCCCGGCGGCGCCCCGGATCGCCGAGACGCGACCGCGGCGGCTGGTGGCCGACGAACTCGAATCGGACGGCTACCTGTGTGACCTGCAGGTCGACGGCGCCGCCCTGGACGAGGCGGACACCGAGGACACCGACATCGGCGGCTGCACCTTCACCGGCGGCAGCCTCGCCGATTCCCGCTGGCACCGCTCGCGGTGGGTGGACTCCAGTTTCACCGGGGTGGATCTGGCGAACACCGAGCTGGTCCGGGGATCGATGGAGCGGGTCACCTTCACCGACTGCCGGATGATCGGCGTACGCTTGGCCGCGGCGACCCTGACCGATATCGAGTTCGTCGGCTGCACGCTGCGGATGGCCAACCTGCGCCAGGCGGTGCTGCGCCGGGTCCGACTGGTCGACTGCGTGCTGGTGAGCAGCGACCTGAGCGAGGCCCGCTGCACCGATGTGGAGTTCGTCGGCTGTGATCTGGGCGACACCCAGTGGAGCAACCCCGGACCCCGGGAGCGGCTCCGGTTCGCCGACTGCGAGCTGCAGCGGATCAGCGGGCTGGCCCAACTGCGCGGCGCCGAACTGGCCGGCAGCGACCCGGTGGTGGTCGCGCACGTGCTGGCCGCCGATGCCGGCATCTGGCTGGCGGACTGACACCCCGCCGACCGGCCCCGGATTCCAGCGTGCAGAACGGGGTGCCGGGCCGGTCACATCGGGGAACCGGGACCTCGCGCGGGCAGTTGTTCTGCTCGAGAGGAGCCGCCGATGTCCAAGAAGAAGTCCAAGAGCCAGGCCCCGCAGAACGCCCGCCAGCGCGCCGCCATTCTCGAGGCGCGCCGCAGGAAGAAGGCCGCGGTGCAGCGCAACGTCATCATCTCCGCCGCGGTGATGGCCGTCGCCGCCCTGGTGATCGGTCTGGTCGTCGGGATCGGCAGCATGGCCCGCGAGCAGGAGGCCGCCGGCGGGCCCGCGGGTCAGCTGGTCCGCGCCGACAGCGTCCATCTGAACCGGGTCGAGAACGCCCCGGTCACAGTGGTGGAGTTCCTGGACTTCGAGTGCCCCGCCTGTGCCGCGCTCTATCCGACGATGGAGCAGACCCGCGCGACCTACGGCGATCGGGTGAACTTCGTGATGCGCTACTTCCCCCTGCCCGGCCATCAGAACGCCATGGCCGCGGCCCGCGCCGTCGAGGCCGCCGGCCAGCAGGGCCAGTGGGAGGCGATGTACCGCAAGATGTTCGAAACCCAGAACCAGTGGGCCGGCCGGCCGGGCGTCGACGCGCTGTTCCGCGGGTACGCCGCAGAGCTCGGCCTGGACGTGACGGCCTGGGAGGCGGCGTACAACGACCCCGCCACCACCGACCGGATCGAGGCCGATCAGGCCGACGGTGAGGCGCTCGGGGTGACCGGTACCCCGACGGTCTATGTGAACGGCGATGAACTGCAGCTGCGCAGCTACGCCGACCTGCCGGCCGCGATCGAGGACGCGCTCGCCGCGTGATCCGCAACAACTACCCCGTCCTCGGGAACCTGGACGGGCGGCCCGGCGTTGTTCCTCTGGAGAGGAGCCCCCATGCCCAACAAGCCCCCTTTGCCCCGTAACGCCCGTCGGCGCGCGGCAGCGATCGAGGCCGAACGCAAGCGCAAGGCCGCGATCCGGCGCAATGTGATCATCTCTGCCTCGGTGCTCGCGCTGGCGGCGATCGTGATCGGCACCGTCGTGGCGATCGGAAACGTCAACCGGCAGCGGCAGGCGGCCGCCGCCCCGCCCGCCGAGCTGGTTCGCACCGACAGCGTCTACCTGAACCGGGTGCCCGACGCCAAGGTCACCGTGGTCGAGTTCCTGGACTTCGAGTGCGAGGCCTGCGGTGCGCTCTATCCGACGATGGAGCAGGCCCGCAAGACCTACGGTGACCGGGTGAACTTCGTGGTCCGCTACTTCCCGATCGAGAGCCACTTCAACTCGATGCGGGCCGCGCGGGCGGCGGAGGCCGCGGGCAAGCAGGGCAAGTGGGAGCAGATGTACCAGATGATGTACGAGACCCAGACCCAGTGGGCCGAGCAGAAGGTGCCGCAGGATCAGGTGTTCCGCGGCTTCGCGCAGCGGCTCGGTCTCGACATGGCCGCCTGGGAGGCGGCGTACAACGACCCGGCCACCGAGCAGCGGATCAAGGCCGACCAGAATGACGGCATCGCGCTCGGTGTGCAGGGCACCCCGACCGTCTTCGTCAACGGCAAGCAGCTCCAGCTGCGCTCCGCCACCGATCTGACGAACGCGATCGATCAGGGGCTGGCCGGCGGATGAGCACGCTCGAGGAGCGCACGTCGACGGCCGAGGGGCCCACGGCCGAGGAGGAGACCTCGGCGGGCGCCGCGCTGCCCGAGCCCGAGGACCAGCCCGGGCTGCGGGGCCGGACCAGCGGGATCCTGCTGGCCGTGCTCGGCGGGATCGCGTGGGTGGCGGCCTTCGTGCTGATCCTGGAGAAGCTGCAGACGCTGCGCGACCCGAACTACCAGCCGAGCTGCAGCATCAACCCGGTGCTGTCCTGCGGGTCGATCATGGCCTCCGACCAGGCCGAGGTGTTCGGCTTCCCGAACCCGCTGATCGGCGTCGCCGGTTTCGCCGTCGTGATCACCCTGGGGGTGGTGCTCGCCGCCGGTGTCGCCCTGCCCCGCTGGATCTGGCTCGGCCTGCAGGCCGGGGTCACCTTCGGGCTGGGATTCGTGTGCTGGTTGGTCTTCCAGTCGCTCTACCGGATCGGGGCGCTGTGCCCCTACTGCATGGTCGTCTGGGCGGCGATGATCCCGATGTTCTGGCTGGTCACCGCGGACAACCTGGTCAAGGGCCGGATCCCGGCCGGCGCCGGCGTCCGCCGGGTCGTCGGGATGCTCGGCGGGATCCCCGTGGTGGCGGGCTATGTCGCGATCGCCCTGCTGATCCTGGTGCGCTTCTGGTCCTTCTGGGTCTCCTGAACCGTCCACGCCACCGCTAGAGTCCGGGCATGGACGCAGCGGATCGGGTCACGATCGTCACCGGCGGCTCGCGCGGCATCGGGGCCGGCATCTGCCGTGAACTCGGGCGCCGGGGTCACGCGGTGGCCGTGGCCTATCGCAGCGCCGCCGAGGAGGCCGAGCGGGTGGTCGCCGAGATCGAGCAGGCCGGTGGCCGGGCGTACGCCCAGGCCTGCGACGTCACCGACGGTGCCGCGATCGACGCCCTGTTCGCGACCACCGCCGAGCGGCTCGGTCCGGTGACCGGCCTGGTCAACAATGCCGGCGCGACGCTCACCAGCGCCGATCTGGCCGATACCGACGAGGAGTCGATCCGCGCGGTGCTGGAGCTCAACCTGACCGCGGCGATCCTGTGCGCCCGGCGCGCCGTGCAGGTGCTGAGCACCGCCCGCGGCGGCCCGGGCGGGTCGATCGTCAACATCTCCTCCGCGGCCGCGACCATCGGCTCGGCACACGAGTACGTGCACTACGCGGCCGCCAAGGCGGGGGTGGACATGCTCACCCTCGGCCTGGCGATCGAGGTCGCCGGCGAGGGCATCCGGGTGAACGCGGTCGCCCCGGGCACCGTCCGCACCGACATCCACGTGCCGGGCCGGATCGAACGCGTCGGTCCGCTGGTGCCGATGGGCCGGGTCGGCGAGGTCGCCGAGATCGCACCCGCCGTGGCGTACCTGATGTCACCGGAGGCGTCCTACACCACCGGCACGATCATCCGCGTGGCGGGTGGCCGCTGACCTCGGCGTACGCCGCAGCGAGCGCGTCCTCGCGGGGGCCGGCGACGATCTCGGCGGACGCCAGCCCGTTGAGCAGCACGAACCGCAGCTGCGCGCCGCGGGTCTTCTTGTCCAGGCTCATCGCCTCGCGCAGCTCCGGCCAGGCGTCGGGGTCGTAGCCCGTCGGCAGCCCGAGCAGTTCCAGCACCGCGCGGTGTCGTTCGGTGGTCTCGGCATCGAGCAACCCCAGGCCGTGGGCGAGCGCTGCGGCGTACACCATCCCGACGCTGATCGCCTCACCGTGCCGCCAGCGGTACTGCTCGCGCCGCTCGATCGCATGCCCCAGGGTGTGCCCGTAGTTCAGCAGTTCGCGGCCCACCGACACGCCGACCGAGGTCGCCTCGCGCAGGTCGGCGGAGACCACCTCGGCCTTCACCCGGATGCCGCGAGTGATCAGTTCGGCCAACCGGTCGCTGCTGGGATCGAGCGCCTCGGCCGGCGCTTCTTCAATCAGGGTGAGGATTTCCGGGTCGGCGATGAAGCCGCACTTGACCACCTCGGCGAGCCCGGCGCGCAGATCGGCGGCCGGCAGGGTGGCCAGAAGCGACAGGTCGCAGAGCACCCCGGCGGGCTCGTGGAAGGCGCCGACCAGATTCTTCCCGGCGGCCAGGTTGATCCCGGTCTTGCCGCCGACCGCGGCGTCGACCATGCCGAGCACGGTGGTCGGCACGGTCACCAGCCGTACCCCGCGCAGCCAGCTCGCCGCGACGAACCCGGCCAGGTCGGTGGTCGCTCCCCCGCCGAATCCGACCACCGCGTCGGAGCGGGTGAACCCGGCGGCGGCGAGCCGGTCCCAGCACTCGATGAGCACGTCGGCGGTCTTCGCCTGCTCGGCGTCCGGCAGCTCGATCGGCAGCACCTCGGCGTCGAGCGTCGCGGCCAGGCCCGCCGCGCGCTCGGCGAGCGCCGGAGCGTACAACAACGCCACCCGCTGACTGCCCTCGACCAACTCCCCCAACCCGTCGAGCACACCGGGCCCGACCAGCACGTCATAGGGCCGCTCGGCCTCGACGGCGATCCTCACCGGTGCAGCTCCGCGCGGACCAGCGCGACCACCTCATCGGGCGAGCGGTCGTCGGTGTTCACCGTGATCGTGGCCGCACCGCGGTAGAGCGGGGTGCGCTCGGCGAGCAGCTGGATCAGGGTGCCGCGGACGTTGCCGAGCAGCAGCGGCCGCGAGGAGTTCAGCCCGATCCGGCTCACCGCCGTGGTCACCGAGCACTCCAGCCAGACCACATGGTGCCCGACCAGGGCGGTCCGGATCCGCTCGTTGTGGATCGCCCCACCACCGAGGGCGACCACGCCGGGGCGGTTCAGCGCGTCGACGGTGTGCGCGGCCTCCAGCTCGCGGAACGCGGTCTCACCCCGGGTGACGAAGATGTCGGGGATGGAGGTGTTCTCGCTCTGTTCGATCAGCGTGTCGATATCGGTGAACGGCTCCTCGATCGCGGCGGCCAGCGCCACCCCGATGGTCGACTTGCCCGACCCGGGCGCGCCGATCATCACGATGTTCTTCTCCGCGCTCATCGAGCGACCCCCAGTCCGCGCGCGGCCACATCGGCCAGGTACGCCTCGGCGTTCCGCTTCGTCTCGGCGACCGAGTCGCCGCCGAACTTCTCCAGGCAGGCGTCGGCGAGCACCAGGGCGACCATCGCCTCCGCGACCACACCGGCGGCCGGGACCGCGATCACATCCGAGCGCTGGTGGTGCGCGACGGCCTCCTCACCGGTGCTGGTGTCGACGGTCCGCAGCGCCCGCGGCACGGTGGCGATCGGCTTCATCGCGGCCCGGACCCGGAGCACCTCACCGGTGCTCATCCCGCCCTCGGTACCGCCGGCGCGGTGGCCGGCGCGGGCGATCCCGTCGGTGCCGGGCACGATCTCGTCATGGGCGGCCGAGCCGCGGCTGCGGGCCAGCTCGAACCCGTCGCCGACCTCGACACCCTTGATCGCCTGGATGCCCATCAGCGCACCCGCGAGCCGGGAATCCAGCCGCCGGTCGCCCATCGTGTGCGAGCCGAGTCCGGGCGGGGCGCCGTGCACGAGCACCTCCACCACCCCGCCGAGGGTGTCGCCGTCCTTGTGCGCCTGGTCGATCTCGGCGATCATCCGCTGCTCGGTCTCCGGGTCGGCGCAGCGCACCGGCGACTCGTCGATCCGGGCCAGGTCGGCGAAGGCGGGCAGCAGCCCGGCGGGGGTACGAACGGTGGCGATCTCCACGACGTGGGAGAAGACGGTGATCCCGTAGGCCTGCTGGAGGAAGTTCTGCGCGACCCGGCCAAGCGCGACCCGGGCCGCGGTCTCCCGCGCGGAGGCGCGTTCCAGGATCGGCCGGGCCTCGTCCCAGTCGTACTTCTGCATGCCGACCAGATCGGCGTGCCCCGGCCGGGGCCGGGTGAGCTTCTTGTTGCGGGCCTGTTCGGCGAGCACCGCCTCATCGACCGGGTCGGCCGCCATCACCGTCTCCCACTTGGGCCACTCGGTGTTGGCGACCTGGATCGCGATCGGCGAGCCCAGGGTCTCCCCGTGGCGTACGCCGCCGAGGATCGTCACCTGGTCGGCCTCGAACTTCATGCGCGCACCCCGGCCGTGACCCAGGCGACGACGCGCCAGCGCGTCCTGGATGTCGGTCGTGGTGACCTGCACGTGGGCGGGCAGACCCTCCAGGGTCCCGACCAGGGCGGGGCCGTGTGATTCTCCGGCGGTGAGCCAACGCAGCATGAGGGCCAGCCTGTCAGATCTCGACGTGGCGGTTCAGCCCATCTTGCGCACTGGCGCGGGCCACCTCGAACGCCACCGGAGTGCCGGTGAACCAGCGCACCTGCTCGACCGCCTGCCCGGCGAGCAGGTCCAGCCCGCTCAGCGCCAGCCGGCCGTGCGCGGCGGCCGCCTCGCCGAGCGGGGTGGGCCACGGGTCATAGACGCTGTCGAACACGACCGGCGCGCGGCGCGCCAGTTCCTGCTGCCGGCCGAGCACCCCGTCGACCGGGACGGTCGAGATCAGCAGGTCGGCGGATGGGAGGTCTCCGGCACCCAGTGCCGACGCCCGGGCGGCCATCCCGAGCCGATCGGCGAGCGCGAGCACCGACTCGGCGCGCTGCGGCGTACGGCACAGGACGCTGACCTCGCGGGCACCCAGACGGGCCACCGCGGCAACGGCGCTGCGGGCGGTGGCGCCGTTCCCGACCACGGTGACCCGGTCGAGCCGGTCGATCCCGTGCGCGCGCAGCGCGACCAGGAAACCGCTCACGTCGGTGTTGCGGACCTGCGGCCCATCGCCACCGAGGACGATCGTGTTCGCGACCTCGGTCAGGGCGACGGTCTCGTCACCCTCGCCGAGCCGCGCGGCGTCCTCCTTGTGCGGCATCGTCACGCTCAACCCGCGCCATTCGGGGCCGAGGCCGGCGACGAAGTCGGGCAGCCCACCCGGCGCCACGTCGACGCGGTCGAACCTCCAGTCGAGTCCGAGCCGGGCGTACGCCGCCCGGTGGATCGCCGGTGACAGCGAGTGCTGCACCGGGTGACCCACCACCGCGCAGCGTGGGGTCAGCACTTGCCCGGGTTGGCCTGGCACCATTCCTGGAACTTCTTCACGTTGGCCTGGTGGCCGTTGAAGTCGTCGGCGAACAGCGTCTCACCGGTGTCCAGGTTGACCGCGACGAAGAACTTCCAGTTGCCGGGCACGGGGTTGGCGGCGGCCTCCAGGGCCTGCTTGCCCGGGGCCCCGATCGGTCCGGCCGGCAGTCCCGCGTGCACGTAGGTGTTGTAGGGCGACGGGTTCGCCCGCTCCGCATCGGAGGTGGTGGCCCCCGCCCCGCGCGGCTTGTTGTTGGCGTATTCGACCGTGGTGTCGAGCTGCAGCTTCATGCCCGAGTCGAGACGGTTGTACAGCACCCGGGCGACCTTCGCCCGGTCCTCGGGGCGGCGTACCTCGGCCTCGATGATGGAGGCGACGATGACCAGGTCGCGGGGGTTGCGCTTCAGCTGAGCCGCCTTGGCCTCCAGCTGGACCTCGCCTGCCTTGCGGTTGAAGTTGGCGGTCATCTGCTTCAACGCCGCGCGCGGGTCGTTGCCGGACATCTCGTAGGTGTCGGGGAACAGGAAACCCTCGGGGTTTCCGTTCGCCAGGGGGCTCAGACCGTATTCGGCGCCCTTGGGCAGCACCTCGCGATACTTGTCCTCGGGGATCGCGGTCTGCCGGGACAGCTCGGTGACCTGCTCGCCGATCCGCAGACCCTCGCGGATCAGGAACTTCCGGCCGCCCTTGACGCCGGCGTCCAGCATCGCCTGGATCGCGTCGCGGGCGGGCATCTTGGTCTTCAGCGCATAGATGCCGGCCTGCAGCTGGTTGATGTTGGGGAAGCTGGTCTTCGCCTTGTCGAACGCGTCGGTCGAGGCGATCACGTCGTGGTCCTTGAGGATCGAGCCGATCTCGTCGACCGTGGAGCCCTGCGGGATCTCGATCGAGACCTCCTTGTCCCCCGGGCCCGGATAGTCCTCGACGGCGAAGGCGCTGGTCACCGCGGACGACACCTTGTTGTAGGCGAAGAGCCCGCCACCGACCAGGATCACCAGGGAGAGGATCACCGCGAACGCGCTCTTGGCGTGCCGCGCCACCTCACTCCAGTTCCGGCGCTCGTGCTCCGGATCCATCAGACTGCTCAACCCTGGTCTCCTCGTTCGCCCTGTTCACCCAGCAACTCTCCGGGCGGCAGTCCCGTTCGGCGTTCCGCCTCGAGCGCCTGCTCGAGGATGGTCACCGCCGCGACCTGGTCGATCACCGCTCGCTGTTGCCGAGCCGACCGTCCCCGCTGCGCGAGGGTACGAGCAGCGCTGACGGTGGTCAGCCGTTCGTCGAGCAAGCGTACCTGAACCTCACCAAGGCGCTCGGCGAGCGCGGCTGCGTGTCCGCGGATCCTGATCGCCGCCGGCCCTTCGCCGCCGGACAGCGAGCGCGGCAGGCCGACGACCACCTCGAACGGTTCGTACTCGCCGACCAGCGCCACGATCCGGTCCAGGCTGTGCCGGTTTCCCGGCACGGTTTCGACGGGGTACGCCAGAGTCCCGGCCGGGTCGCACGCCGCCACCCCGATCCGGGCGTCCCCCCAGTCCAGGGCCAGCCGTACGCCGCGCCTCACGCCTGCCCCCCGTTCCCCGAGCAGCGAGGGCATGCGCAGCGGAGCGGAGCAATGCCCTCGCGTGTCGAGGGGAACTCCAAGCCGGTGCGCCCCCCTCGACACGCGGAACGAAGCAACGGACTCAACGGGTGGCCACGCGGCCGACGGAGTGCTCGATGGCCTCCAGCGCGCGCGGGATGGCGGTGGCGTCGGAGCCGCCGCCCTGGGCCAGGTCGTCCTTGCCGCCGCCCTTGCCGCCGAGCTGCTCACAACCCAGCCGGACCAGCTCGCCGGCCTTCAGACCGCGATCCCGACCGGCCGCCGTGGTCGCGACGACCAGGGCTGGCTTGTCCGGCGTACCCCCGGCGAGGGCGACCACACCCGGGCGGTCACCGAGCCGGCCGCGCACCTCGGTCGCCAGGGTGCGCAGGTCTCCCCCGGACACGCCGTCGACGTGCCGGCCGACGAACGCCAGCCCGAACACGTCCTTGGCCTGGTCGGCGATGCCCTTGGCCCCGGCCAGCACCTCGGCCGACTTGTATGCCTGGACCTGCTTCTCGGCGTCCTTGAGCTGCACCATCAGCTTCTCGATCCGCTCGGTCAGCTGCTCGGGCCGCACCTTGAGCATCGAGGTGAGGTTGCCGACCAGGGTCCGCTCGGCCGCCATGTGCTTGAACGCGTCGGTGGAGACCAGGGCCTCGACCCGGCGTACTCCCGAACCGATCGACGACTCACCGAGCAGGGTGAGCATGCCGATCTGCGAGGAGTGCTGCACGTGGGTGCCGCCGCACAGCTCGCGCGACCAGGCGCCGCCCATCTCCACCATCCGGACCAGGTCCGGATACTTCTCGCCAAACATCGCCATCGCCCCGAGCGCTTTCGCCTCGGCGAGCGGCAACTCCTGCTGGGTCACGCCCAGGTCGTCGCGGATCGCCTCGTTGGCGCGGCCCTCGATGTGGTCGCGCTGATCGGGGCTGAGCCCGCCGCTGGCGTTGAAGTCGAACCGCAGATAGCCCGGCTTGTTGTAGGAGCCGGCCTGCACCGCGGTCGGCCCCAGGGTCTCCCGCAGCACGGCGTGGATGATGTGGGTCGCCGAGTGGGCCTGGCAGGCGCCCATCCGGTGGAACGCGTCGACGCGGGCCAGCGCGGTGTCGCCGGTGTGCACCGACCCGCCGCCGACCTCGACCTTGTGCACCACGAGCCCCTGCACGGGCCGCTGCACGTCGAGCACGTCGAGCCGGGTGCTGCCGATGTCGATGCTGCCGCGGTCGGCGTCCTGGCCTCCCGACTCGGCATAGAACGGGGTGTCGGCGAGCACCAGTTCGACGATGTCCCCGGGGTTGGCCTCGTTGACCAGTTGACCGTCGGCGACCATGCCGAGCACCTTCGACTCCACCGCCAGCTCGTTGTAGCCGTGGAAGCGGGTCTCACCGGAGTGCCGCAGCGACTTGTACGCCTCGGTGCTCGCGGCACCGCCCTTCTTGGCCCGCGCATCGGCCTTCGCCCGGTCGCGCTGCTGCTGCATCAGGCTGGTGAACGTGTCGCGGTCGACCTGCAGGCCCTGCTCGTGCGCCATCTCCAGGGTCAGGTCGATCGGGAAGCCGTAGGTGTCGTGCAGCTGGAACGCCCGCTCACCCGAGAGGGTCTGCTGGCCCTGCTTGCGCGTGTCGTCGGCGGCCAGGTCGAAGATCCGGGTGCCCTCGTTGAGGGTGCGCCGGAAGGCGTCCTCCTCGGCGTAGGCGACGGTGGAGATGCGCTCCCACTGGTCGTCGATCTCCGGATAGGACTCGCTCATCAGCTCCCTGCTGAGCGGCAGCAGCTCCGGCAGCACCGGGTCGGTGACACCGAGCAGCCGCATCGAGCGGACGCTGCGGCGCAGCAGCCGGCGCAGCACATAGCCGCGCGCCTCGTTGCCCGGGGTGACCCCGTCGGTCATCAGCATCAGCCCGGCGCGGACGTGATCCCCGACCACCCGCAGCCGCACGTCGTCGGTGGTGTCCGCCCCGTAGCGCTTGCGGGCCAGGTCGGCGGCGTGCTCGATGACCGGATAGACCTCGTCGATCTCGTAGAGGTTGTCCACCCCCTGCAGCAGGTAGGCGACCCGCTCCAGGCCCATGCCGGTGTCGATGTTCTTGGTGGGCAGCGGCCCGGCGACGTCGAAGTCGTCCTTGGCGCGCACCGCGGACAGCTCCTCCTGCTGGAAGACGAGGTTCCAGATCTCCAGGAAGCGGTCCTCGTCGGCCTCGGGGCCGCCGTCGGGCCCGTATTCGGGGCCGCGGTCGATGTAGATCTCCGAGCAGGGGCCACCAGGACCGGGGACACCCATGTGCCAGTAGTTGTCCTTGAGGCCGCGGCTCTGGATGTGGTCCTCGGGCACGCCGACCTTGCGCCACAGCTTGCGCGCCTTGGTGTCACCGTCGGGATAGTCGGGGTGGAAGCCGCCGCCGAGCACGGTCACCCACACCTTCTCCGGGTCGAAGCCCAGGCCACCGTTGTGCTGCTCGTTGGTGACCAGTTCCCAGGCGTAGGCGATCGCGTCGGCCTTGAAATAGTCGCCGAAGGAGAAGTTGCCGTTCATCTGGAAGAAGGTGGCGTGCCGGGTGGTCTTGCCGACCTCCTCGATGTCGAGGGTGCGGACGCACTTCTGCACGCTGGCCGCGCGATCCCAGGGCGCCTCCTCGGCACCGGTGAAATAGGGCTTGAACGGCACCATGCCGGCGTTGATGAACAGCAGCGTGGGGTCGTGATAGAGCAGCGGGGCCGACGGCACCACGGCGTGTCCGCGCGCGGCGAAGAAGTCGAGGAAGCGGCGCCGGATATCGGCAGTCTTCATGGTTGCCCTGTCCTGTGCTCTGGAATGGTCTGGGTACGCCCGGGGACGCAACCACCAACTCTAACGCGCCACCCGAGGGGCAGTCATCACGTTCCCTGCAGGTCCCCGGCCCCGGTTCCCTGCCCGCCGCCCGGGGGACAGCTCGGCCGGCGGGGCTCAGGGGCGCGTGGACGGGTGATCCGCCGGGGTGTACTCGGTGCGCCGCAGTTCCTCGCGGCGCTGCTCGGCGCCCTCGCGGACGGCATCGGCGACCTCGGCGACGCGGGCCTGCACCTTGACGGTGGTGTCCACCAGCTCCCGGCCGACCTGACGGGCGACCGCCCGGGGTGCCTGATTGGCGTACTCCTTTGCCTTTTCCCGCCCGCGGGCGACGAACCAGGCGCCGGAGACGAAGCCGAGCAGGAACAGCGAGAGTCGGCGGATGGTGCGGAACATGAGCGTCAGGGTAGTTGATCCGGATGGGGGCGGTGGACCCGCCACCGACGACGGCTCAGGAATACCTGCCCAGCAGATGATTGATGATCTCCAGGCGCTGCTGCATCGTGGCCTCGTGGCCGTGGTCGGTGGGCTCGTAGTAGCGGGCGTCGGCCAACTCGTCGGGCAGGTACTGCTGGCGCGCCACACCGCGCTCGTGGTCGTGGGCGTAGCGGTAGCCCTTGCCGTGGCCGAGACCTCGCGCGCTCGCGTTGTGTCCATCCCGCAGGTGGATCGGCACCAGCCCGATCCGGCCCGACTCGACATCGGCCATCGCCTTGTTCAACCCCACGTACGCCGCATTCGACTTCGGCGCCAGGGCACAGGCGACCACCGCGTGGGCGAGGTTGATCCGCGCTTCCGGCATGCCGATCAACTGCACCGCCTGAGCGGCCGCGACACAGGTCTGCAGCACGCTCGAGTCGGCCATCCCGATGTCCTCACTGGCCAGGATCACCAACCGGCGGGCGATGAACCGGGGATCCTCACCGGCGGAGATCATTCGTGCCAGATAGTGCAGCGAGGCGTCCACATCGGAACCGCGCATCGACTTGATGAACGCCGAGATCACGTCGTAGTGCTGGTCGCCGTCCCTGTCGTAGCGCACCGCTGCCCTGTCCACCGCCCGCTCGACGGCCTCCAGGGTGATCTCGCTGCCGCCGGCAGCCTCGGCACCGGCAGCGGCCTCCTCCAGGAAGGTGAGCACCCGACGCGCGTCCCCGCCGGCCATCCGGACGATCGCGGCGCGGGCCTCGTCGGCGAGGGTGTACCGCTCCCCCGCGGCCGTCCGCAGACCTCGCTCGTCGGCCAGTGCGCGGTCGATCAGGGTGTCGATGTCCGCATCGGTGAGCGGGCGCAGGGTGAGCAGAAGTGATCTGGACAGCAGCGGAGAGATCACCGAGAAGCTCGGGTTCTCCGTGGTCGCGGCGATCAGGGTGACGATGCGGTTCTCCACCGCCGGCAGCAGCACGTCCTGCTGGGCCTTGGAGAACCGGTGCACCTCGTCGACGAACAGCACGGTGCGCTGTCCGCGGGCCAGGTCCCGCCGGGCGGTGTCGAGGACCTGGCGCACCTCTTTGACGCCTGCGGTGACCGCGGAGATCTCGACGAACCTGGCATCGTTGGACCGGGACACCACCGAGGCGATGGTCGTCTTGCCCACTCCCGGCGGCCCCCACAGGAAGACGCTCATCACGGCCTGACCGGAGGCGAGACGACGCAACGGGGATCCCTGTGCCAGCAGGTGTTGCTGGCCCACGATCTCGTCCACGGTGCGCGGGCGCAGCCGCACCGCCAGCGGGGCTCCGGCGTGGTCGGTCCCGCTGAGGCTGCCACCGGTCTCCCGCTGGGCCACGGTTTCGGTCACGTTGCCGAACAGGTCCTCGGTCACCGTCCGAGGTTACCCGCCCTCACGGCAGCGGCCAGCTGTGCACCGGTTCGTTGGTGTGCATGTGCTCCAGATAGCGCGCCATCATCTCGGCGAGGGCGTCCTCGCGGCTCCTGCCCTGCTCCTCGAGGGCGGCCACCGTGCGGGTCTGCCAGACCGCGCCGTTGACGCCGGTCTTGCAACGCCCCTCGATCACCTCGAGGTAGCGGTCGATCACCCCGGCGGACACTCCCCACGCCTGCAGTCCCTGCTGGGCCAGCGGGAGCAGGTGGCGCAGCACCAGTTCGTCGACGCCCAGCTCACCGAAGGACGGCCAGTAGACCTCGGCGTCCAGGCCCAGCTCGGCGCACTGGTGGAAATTGTCCTCGGCGGCGGCGAAGCTGAGCCGCGACCAGACGGGCCGGTCGGATTCGACCAGGGAGTGCACGGCACCGTAGTAGAACGCCGCATTCGCCATCGTGTCGAGGATGGTCGGCCCGGCGGGCAGCACGCGGTTCTCCACCCGCAGGTGCGGTTGCTCCCTCACCACGGCATAGATCGGCCGGTTCCAGCGATAGATCGTCCCGTTGTGCAGGCACAGCTCGGCCAGCGATGGCGTACCCCCGGCGGCGAGGACGTCGAGCGGGTCCTCCTCGTCGACCTCGGCCAGCAGGGCCGGGAACCAGCGCACGTTCTCCTCGAACAGGTCGAAGATCGAGGTGACCCAGCGTTCGCCGAAGAAGACGCGGGGGCGTACACCCTGGTTCTTCAGTTCGACCGGACGGGTGTCGGTGGCCTGGCGGAACAGCTCGATCCGGGTCTCGGCGTGCAGCCGCCTGCCGTCGAAGAAGGGTGAGTTGGCGGCCAGGGCGACCTGCGGGCCGCTGAGCGCCTGGGCGGCGTTCCAGTGCGGTGCGAAGTCGGCGGGCGACACCTGCAGGTGCAGTTGGACCGAGGTGCAGGCGGATTCGGGGGCGATCGAGTCGGCGCAGGCCTGCAGCCGCTCGCCGTCGGGGCCCTCGATGTCAAGCTCGATGTCCTCGCCGCGGGCGACGAAGATGGAGTCGTTGAGGGCGGTGTAGCGGGTGTTGGCGCTGATCCAGTCGCCGTCGAAGTCGCTCACCCGCAGGGTGGGCAGGATCCCGACCATGGCGATCTGGGAGCCCACCCGGCCGGCGCTCTGGTCGGCCTGGTTGAGCGATCCGCGGAGCAGCTCCTCGAGTTCGAGGGCCGAGTCACCGGGCAGGGGACGCGGGGCGACGTTGAGCTCGATGTTGAACCGGGCGAGCTCGGTCTGATAGTCAGGGTCGGCGATCTCAGCCAGCACTTCAGCGTTGTGGAAGCTCGGCCGGCCCTGCTCGTTGACCAGGTTCAGCTCGATCTCCAGGCCGGTCAGCGGGCGTTCGGAGTCGAAGTGACGCTGCGCCAGCATCTGCTCGAACGCGTCCAGCCCACGGCGCACCTTGCGCCGGAACTGCTGACGCTGCTCCCGGCTGTACTGTGCCTGGCCGACATCCTTGCCCATGGTGCCTCCGACGGCTCTGTGTGAGGTCGGTCTCAGCCTAGCCGGGACGCAGTGGCACCCGCACGCTCCCGCCGTTCGCCGGCGTGGGCGGCTGGCGGGGCGGCCGCCGTCGGATGCGCAAAGATTGGTCGCATGCCAGCTGTCTCTCGAAAACCGGTCGACGCGCTCGTCGTTCTGGGGAACGCATTGCATGGCGGCAGGGTGATGCCGGTTCTGGAGCGGCGGTTGGAGGCGTCCGTCGCCAGGCTGCGAGACGAGCAGCGACGGGGAAACGAGCCGGTGCTCGTGCTGTCGGGTGGTCGGGCGCGCCCGGGCCGGCCCTCCGAGGCCGCGGCGATGCGGGACTGGCTCCTCGAGCACGGCCTCGAGTGGGAGCGGACGGTGCTGGAGGACCGCTCGGTGAACACATGGCAGAACCTGCAGTTCTCCCGCCCGCTGATCGCGGGTTCCGCCCACGTGCTGATCATCAGCAGCGACTATCACCTGCCGCGGGTCCGGCTGATGTTGCGACTCCTTGGCTGGCGGGCGGCGACGGCGGCCGCCCCCACGCCTCGCGCGACCCTGGTGCCCGCGCTTCTGCGCGAGCTGGTCGCGTTTCCCGCGCTGCTGCTGCCGGGTCAGCGTACGCCGGGCGCCTGATCCCGATCGACGGTCACCCGGTTACAGTTGCGATTCGAGACCGACCCCGAACGAAAGGTGCGACGATGACCGAGAATTCCCCCTTCGCCAAACTGCCCGACGTCCCGCGGTTCGACGTGACGAGCTCAGACATCGCCGACGGTCAGCAGATGCCCGAGGCACACCGATCCGGCGCCATGGGCGTACCAGGCGGTGAGGACGTGTCGCCCCAGCTCGCCTGGTCCGGCGCCCCCGAGGGCACCAAGAGCTTCGTGGTGACCTGTTTCGACCCCGACGCTCCGACCCAGTCCGGTTGGTGGCACTGGGCCGTCGCGAATCTACCCGCCGACACCTCCGAGCTGGCCACCGGCGCAGGCGACAAGGACAACCCGACTTTGCCCCAGGGTGCGCTGACCCTGAACAACGACGCCAGCATGGCCGGCTATCTGGGTGCCGCTCCCCCGCCCGGACACGGGGACCACCGCTACTTCTTCGTGGTGCACGCGCTCGACGTCGACTCCCTCGACGTCACCGCCGAGGACACCCCGGCGAAGCTGAACTTCCTGATGTTCGGACACGTGATCGGCCGCGGGTGGATCGTGCCGACCTTCGGCCACTGAGTGCGATGACCCCGGTCCGGGGTCGCTGGCCGCTGTGGGCCGATATCGCCCTCGCGATCGCAGCGGGGCTGTACACCCTGCCGGTGAGCGGAGTGTTCGCTGGGAGCCCGGGAGCAGCACTGGCTGTTGTCGCCACGTTGGGCCTGCGCACGGCCTTCCCGCTGCGGGGCGGGTGCCGCGGCAAGCCCTGAGCCGCGGTTGCCGTGGGTCGAGCCGCCGCTGAGCACCCGGATGCTGATCGTCACCAGCGATTTCCACGCGATGCGAGCGGCGATGTACGCCCGCGGGCTGGGCCTGCCCGCGCACGCGGTCGGATCGCGAACCGCGCGCTACTACTGGCCCAGCGCGATGCTGCGCGAGTTCGTCGCCGTGGTCAACGAGCGCCGGATCCAGTACGCCCTGCTGTGGGCGCTGATCGCGCTCCCGTTCCCGCTGGCCGTCGCCCTCGGGTGAGGGCGCCGCTCAGGACTCGTCGGCGGACTGCGCCTGGGTCGGCACCTGATCCTTCGGCCCCTGATCCTTCTTGGCCTCGGGCTTGAAGTCGACGCCGGCCTCCTTGCGTTGCTGCGCGGTGATCGGGGCCGGCGCCTGGGTGAGCGGGTCGTAACCGCCGCCGGACTTCGGGAACGCGATCGTGTCGCGAATCGAGTCGGTACCGGCGAGCAGGGAGACGATCCGGTCCCAGCCGAAGGCGATACCACCGTGCGGCGGGGCGCCGAAGGCGAACGCGTCCAGCAGGAAGCCGAACTTCTCCTGGGCCTCCTCCTGGCTCAGCCCCATCACGGCGAACACGCGCTCCTGCACGTCACGGCGGTGGATACGGATCGAGCCGCCGCCGATCTCGTTGCCGTTGCAGACCATGTCATAGGCGTACGCCAACGCCTCGCCGGGGTTGGTGTCGAAGCTGTCCAGCCACTCGGGCCTGGGCGAGGTGAACGCGTGGTGCACCGCGGTCCAGGCACCGGCGCCGACGGCGACGTCACCCGCGGCCACCGCGTCCGAGGCGGGTTCGAACAGCGGCGCGTCGACCACCCACAGGAACGACCACTCGCTCCCTGAGCCTGTCGACGGGATCTGGCCGGTCCGCCGAGCGATCTCGAGGCGCGCCGCACCGAGCAGTTCCTGTGCCTGCTTGCGTTTTCCGGCACCGAAGAAGATGCAGTCGCCGGGCTTGGCGCCGACCAGCTCGGCCAGGCCGGCCCGCTCGGTCTCGGAGATGTTCTTGGCGACCGGGCCGCCCAGTTCTCCGGTCTCCGACACGGTCACGTACGCCAGTCCCTTCGCTCCGCGCTGCTTGGCCCACTCCTGCCAGGCATCGAAGGTGCGCCGCGGCTGCGAGGCGCCACCGGGCATCACGACAGCGCCGACGTAGTCGGCCTGGAACACGCGGAACGGTGTGTCGGCAAAGAAGTCGGTGACCTCGACCAGCTTGTTGTCGAAGCGCAGGTCGGGCTTGTCGGAGCCGTACTGGTCCATCGCGTCGCGGTAGGTGATCCGCGGGAACGGGGTCTGCAGCTCCACCCCCTTGAGCTTCCAGATCTCGGTCACCAGGGCCTCGCCGAGCTCGATGATGTCGTCCTGGTCGACGAAGCTCATCTCGATGTCCAGCTGGGTGAACTCGGGCTGCCGGTCGGCGCGGAAGTCCTCGTCGCGATAGCAGCGCGCGATCTGGTAGTAGCGCTCCATGCCGCCGACCATCAGCAGCTGCTTGAACAGCTGCGGGGACTGCGGGAGGGCGTACCAGGAACCGGGCGACAGGCGCGCCGGCACCAGGAAGTCGCGCGCACCCTCGGGGGTGGAACGGGTCAGCGTCGGGGTCTCGATCTCGACGAAATCCCTGTCCCCCAACACTTTCCGGGCGGCAGCGTTCACCTTGCTGCGCAGCCGGATCACATCACCGGAGGCGCGACGGCGCAGGTCCAGGTAGCGGTACTTGAGCCGGGCCTCCTCGCCGACGCTGATCCGCTCATCGATCTGGAACGGCAGCGGTGCGGCGGGGTTCAGCACCTCCAGCTCGCGGATCACGATCTCGACCTCGCCGGTGGGGAGATTCGGGTTCACGTTCTCCGGGCTGCGCGCCTCGACCACGCCGGTCACCTTCACGCAGAACTCGTTGCGCAGGTCGTGGATCCCGGCCGATTCGAGGTATTCGTCGCGGACCACGACCTGGCACACCCCCGACGCGTCGCGCAGGTCGATGAACGCGACCCCGCCGTGGTCTCGACGTTTGGCGACCCACCCGGCGAGGGTGACGGTCTGGCCGAGGTCGGCGGAGCGCAGGGTGCCGGCGGCGTGGGTACGGAGCACGAGATATTCCCTTCTGGTGGAGCCCGCATGGACGGTGCGGTTCCGGACAACGCGATCCAGCCTAGTTCAGGGCGTACGCCGAGGCGAACCAGTTCTGCCGCTTGACCCCCACCACCAGCACAATGCTTGTATTCTCATAATCCCTTGATGGAGGCACCATGCACAGTTCCCCCATTCTCGGCACGGCGGGTCTCGCGCTCGTGCTGCTCGGACTCAGCGGTTGTGGCGGCGGCGGCGGACCGGTGTCCCCGTCGACCGGCCCCGCCCCGAGCCCGCCGCCCTCCCCCTCACCGACGGTGACGCCGGTGAAACCGTCCGCCCCCGCCGCGGGCGCCTGGCAACCGGCGTACGCCACCGGTCCCATCGCGACCGCCATGAAGGCCGACGGAGTCGAGTGCTTCGAGGTCACCCGGTCCCCGACCTTCGTCGGCTGCTACCGAAGCCCGATCGAGGGCGGATCCGGTGAGCTGGAGTTGCGCTACGTCCTCGATGAATCCGGGGCGCTGCGCCGGGCCGCCCTCGAGGTCGACGCCAGCTCGGGCGGGACCACCGATGCGGTCTTCGCCAAGTCGCTGGCGCTGGTCGCCCAGGCCACCGGACCTGAGGCGGCGAAGATCACCGACGCCTCCCAGGCACTCGCCGTCAACGGCGAGCAGGAGGTGGCGACCGGCTGGGGAATAGTGAAGCTGGAGCACCCCTCGGAGTATTCCCGGGACGCCACGGCGATGGCCTACGGTGTCGTTCCGGTCCCGGAGCGGGGCAGCTTCACGAACCCGGGTCCCACCATCGGCGGACCGCTGGTCCCGCTCGGCTGGACGTGCAGCCCGCAGCCGGGACGCTTCGAGTGCACCTCCGGTGCCGCGAAGATCAAGGCGTTTCCCGCCTCCGGCAGCGGGGTGACCTCCTTCGAGTGCCACCTGGGCAAGGTGGACAAGAACTCACCAACCTTCAAGGCGTGCGAGGCCGCGTTGGTCGCGCTCGCGGGCGATCGCGCGGACCGGTTCCGCGCCGCGCTGGAGTTCGCCGTCGACGGCAGGGAACGGAAGTTCATCCCGGTCGACGGACTCAACCTGTCGGTCAGCAAGACGACGGTGGTGATCGACCGGCTCGAGTTGCCCTGAGCGCGCCGCTCAGGTCTCGCGGCGGCGCTCGGGCTCCTCGTCCCAGTCCATCTCGGTGAACGCCTCCTCGATCGGCTCGTCGTCGGGGTCGATCGCGGCGTGCAGCAGGTCGCGCAACTCGTCGTCGAAGTCGGTACCGGTGGTCGGCAGCACCAGCGCCACCACCGGCTGCCGCGGCACCCGGGAGACCACCACGAACTCGCCGTCGTCCTCCAGCCAGCGGGTGAACCGGTCCCAGGCGTACGCCCGGGGGTTGCCCTGGCCGTCGGCGACGGCGATCCCGCGCTCGTCCAGCACCACCTTGCGACGGTGTCCGCCACCGTCGGCCGCCCGCGCCCGCAGCGCCGCCACCAGATAGACGACCACGCTGGCGGCCATCAGCCCCAGCGCGATCACGCTCGGCGCCACCCGGAACAGCAACTGCACCGCGACCAGGAACAGCGCGGCGCAGAACACCAGCCCACAGACGATCCCGGTCCGCGGGTTCACCTGGTGTCGCAGCCGCGCGGCGAACTCCCGGCCGGGGTCGGTCTGGAACCGCAGCGTCAGCGTGCCGTCGGGATCGATGGTGCCCTCGCTCATCCGGAAACCACCCGCGCGTGCAGGTCCTCGGCCGGCGGCAGCCAGCTGTTGGGGTCGGCGTCGACCTGGTCGCCGGAGCGGATGTCCTTCACCTGCTCGGTTCCAGCGTCCGCGCCGGAACCGAACCAGACGAACGGGATACCGCGGCGATCGGCATACTTGATCTGCTTGCCGAACCGGTCCGCCTTCGGAGCGACCTCTGCCGAGATGCCGCGCGCCCGAAGCCTTTGTGCGGTGGAGATCGCGGCGGCCCGGGTGTCCTCGGAGTCGACGGCGACGAGGACACAGGTCGGTACGCTGCGGGTCGCGGTGAGCGTGCCCCGGTTCAGCAGCGGGGCCAGAATTCGCGTGACACCGAAGGAATAGCCGACGCCGGGATAGGTGACCTTGCCGTCGCTGGCCAACGAGTCGTAGCGTCCGCCGGAGGCGACCGAGCCCATCTTCTCGTGACCGACCAGCTCGGTCTCATAGACGGTGCCGGTGTAGTAGTCGAGCCCCCGGGCGATCTTCAGATCGGCCACCAGCCGCCCCGGCACCGCCTCCTGGGCCACCCGTACCACCTCGGCCAGCTCGGCCAATCCTTCATCCAGCAAGGGATTCTCGACGCCCAGGGCGCGGACCTGGTCGACGAAGGAGGTGTCAGCGGTGCAGATCCCGGCGATGGCGACACACTGGGCGGCGACCTCGTCGGTCAGTCGGAGTTCGCCGGTGAGCAGCTCGGCGACAGCTGGTCCGCCGATCTTGTCGTACTTGTCGACCCGCTGCAGGGCCGCCGCGGTGTCGGTGATGCCGAGCCCCTCATAGAACCCCTGCAGCAGCTTGCGGTTGTTCACGTGCATCACCACCGGCGGCAGGCCGAGCTCGGTGTGCAGCCGCTCGAACGCCTCCAGCGCAACCAGCGGAATCTCCACGTCGTGGTGGGTGGCCAGGTTTTCGGCGCCCACGATGTCGATGTCGGCCTGCAGGAACTCGCGATAGCGCCCCTCCTGGGGGCGCTCTCCGCGCCACACCTTCTGCATCTGATAGCGGCGGAACGGGAACGCCAGGTGACCGCCGTGCTCGAGCACATAGCGGGCGAACGGCACGGTCAGGTCGAAGTGCAGGGCCAGCTGATCGGCGGCGTTCGGCTCCTCGGCCTCGGCGTGCAGCCGGCGTACCGTGAAGATCTCCTTGGTGATCTCACCCTTGCGCGAGAGCACCTCCAGCGGCTCCATAGCCCGGGTCTCGATCGAGGCGAATCCGTGCAGCTCGAAGGTTTCGCGCAGGATGTCCAACACCTGCTGCTCGACGATTCGCCCGCTGGGCAGGAATTCCGGATAGCCGGAGATCGGCTTGGGTCGGCTCAAGATGACTCCTCAGGCACCGGCGCCGAGCGCGCCCGGCTGGAGGTAGGGGTTGGTGGCCCGCTCCCGGGCCATGGTCGTCTGTCCGCCGTGCCCGCTGAGCACGGCGCTGCTGTCGGGCAGGGCGAGCACCACCTCCCGCAGCGAGCGCTGCATGATCGGGTGGTCACCCTCGGCCAGGTCGGTGCGCCCGACCGACCCGGCGAACAGCACGTCGCCGGAGAAGACGACGCGGTCGATCCCCTCGGCCGCGGCGTACGGCACCTCCAGCAGGGTGCAGCCGGGGGTGTGCCCGGGCGCGTGCCGCGGGGTGAACCGCAACCCGGCCAGCTCGACCGGCTCGCCGTCGACCAGGTCGATCACCCGCCCGGGTTCGATCAGCGCGTCGGCGCCGACGAGCTCGCTCAGCATGTCCGCCATGCCCAGGCGGGCGAAGTCGTCGAAGCTCTGCGACAGCATCGCGCGGTCGCCCGGGTGGATGTACGCCGGAACGTCGAGCCTGTCGCACAACTCGGTCACCGAGCAGACGTGGTCGAGGTGGCCGTGGGTGATCAGCACCGCGACGGCGGTCAACCGCTGGGCCCGCAGCACCTGCAGCACCGAGTCGGTGGCGCCCATCCCGGGGTCGATGATCACGCACTCTCCGCCAGCCTCGGGCGCGACGACATAGCAGTTCGTCTGGAACGGCCCGGCCGGGAAGGATGCGATCAACACGAGGGGTGAGTCTAATCGTTCGCCGGCGCGAAGTGTTCGGGGTCGACCTGCGGCGGCGGTTTCTGGGGGGCCACCAGCAGCGGCATGAAGAAGTGGGTGATCGGGCCGATGCCGAAGGCGTACGCCAGGGTGCCGATGCCGACGGTGCCACCGAGCAGCCAGCCGATCGCCAGCACGACGACCTCGATGCCGGTCCGGATCAGGCGTACGCTGCGCCCGGTCCGCCCGACCAGACCGGTCATCAGACCGTCGCGCGGGCCCGGCCCGAGCCGAGCGCCGATGTAGGCGGCGGTGGCGAACCCGTTGAGCACCACCCCGGCGACGAGCAGGATGGCCCGCCACCACCAGGTCTGCGCGGGCGGGAGGACGTCGAGGGTGGCATTCATCGCCACGCCCACCAGCACGGCGTTGGAGATGGTGCCCAGGCCGGGGCGTTGCCGCAGCGGGATCCACAGCAGCAGCACCGCCAGCGAGGTGACGATCAGCACGGTGCCGATCCGCCAACCGATCCGTTGGGCGACGCCCTGGTGGAACACGTCCCACGGCGACAGGCCAAGGTTCGCCCGGACCGTCAGCGCCAGCGAAAATCCATACAGCGCGACGCCCAGATAGAGCTGGATCAGTCGGCGCACCATGCGGCCAGTCTCGCGTACGCCCGGCACGGCAACCGGGCCATCTCACTGGGGAGCGGGCGGTCCCGCGGAATCCCACGCCCGTGCCCTCGGCCGGTCGATGCGGCAAGATATGGCGCATGAGTGAAGCAGCAGGTCCCGCCGCGTTCGGCCGGGTCGACGACGACGGCACCGTCCATGTCCGCACCGCTGAGGGGGAACGGGCCGTCGGCCAGGTGCCCGACGTGTCCGGGGAAGAGGCGTTGGCGTTCTTCGTACGCCGGTACCAGAGTCTGGAGGTGGAGGTCGACCTGCTCGCCTCCCGGGTCCGGGCGGGCACGATGTCGCCGGAGGAGGCCCGCAAGTCGGTGGCCGCGCTGCAGGAGTCGATCCCCCAGGCCAACGCCGTTGGCGACCTCGAGGCACTGACCGCGAAGGTGACCGCGCTGACCGGGCTGATCGGTGAGCAGGCCGCCGCCAAGAAGGCCGAGCGTGCCCAGCAGAACGAGCAGACGAAGGCGACCAAGGAGAAGATGGTCGCCGAGGCCGAGAAGCTGGCCGCCGGCAACGACTGGCGCGGCGGGGTGAACCGGTTCCGGGGGCTGCTGGACGAGTGGAAGGCGCTGCCGCGGATCGACCGGCACACCGACGACGAGTTGTGGCACCGGTTCTCCAGTGCGCGCACCCAGTACACCCGCCGCCGCAAGCAGCAGTTCGCCCAGCAGGCCACCCAGCGCGAGGAGGCGAGGTCGGTGAAGGAGCGGATCATCGCCGAGGCCGAGCCGCTGGCAGCGTCCACCGACTGGGGACCGACGGCCGGGGCATTCCGCGAGCTGATGCAGCGCTGGAAGGCGGCCGGGTCGGCGCCGCGCGAGGTGGACGAGCAGCTGTGGCAGAAGTTCCGCGGGATCCAGGATCAGTTCTTCGCCGCGCGCAGTGCCGCGATGAGCGAGCAGGACGCCGAGTTCAAGGGCAACCAGGAGGCCAAGGAGGCGCTGCTCGACGAGGCCGAGAAGACGGTCGTGCCGGTGCGCGACCTGGCCGCGTCGAAGGCGGCGTACCGGGATTTCCTGGAGAGATTCAGCGCCCTCGGAAAGGTGCCGCGGGACGCGATCCGGCCGCTGGACAACCGGGTTCGCGCGCTGGAGTCGGCGATCCGCGAGGCGGAGGACGAGCAGTGGCGCCGGACCAACCCGGAGGCGCGGCAGCGCGCCAGCGACACCGCCAACAAGCTGCAGGCACAGATCGATCAGCTGCTGGAGAAGGCCGCCAAGGCCGAGGCCCGCGGGGACGCGCGCAAGGCCAAGGAGCATCGCGACGCCGCCGAGACCTATCGCAGCTGGCTGGAGCAGGCGGAGAAGGCCGTCGAGGACTTCAGCGGCTGACTCGGCCGAGGATGATCGGGTCGACCTGCGGGGGCTGATCGGCGTACGCCACCGCTCCCCTGAGGGACTCCAGCGCGCGCTCGAACCGCTCGGGCGTGGCGGTGTGCAGGGTGAACAGCTGCTGGCCTCTGCTCACGTGGTCGCCCCGCTTGGCGTGCAACTCGACACCGGCCACGGCCTGGACCTGATCCTCCTTGCGGGCGCGACCGGCACCGAGGCGCCAGGCGGCGACCCCGACCCCGAGGGCGTCCATCCGGGTCAGGTAGCCGTCCTGCTCGGCGGTGACGGTGTGGGTGTGTTCGGCTGCTGGGAGGGGCGCGTCGGGGTCGCCGCCCTGGGCGCTGATCATCCGGCGCCAGACGTCCATTGCGCGGCCGTCCTGCAGAGCGGGCGCGGGGTCGACGTCGGGTTTGCCGGCGGCTGAGAGCATCTCCTTGGCCAGGGCGACGGTCAGCTCGACCACGTCGGCCGGGCCGCCCCCGGCAAGCACCTCAACCGATTCGCGGACCTCGAGGGCGTTGCCGGCGGTCAGCCCCAGCGGGGTGTCCATGTTGGTGAGCAGGGCGACGGTGTTCACGTCGGCGTCCCGGCCCAGGTCGACCATCGTCTCGGCAAGGCTCCTGGCGTTGTCCAGATTCTTCATGAACGCGCCGGAGCCGACCTTGACGTCGAGCACCAGAGCACCGGTCCCCTCGGCGATCTTCTTGCTCATGATCGAGCTGGCGATGAGCGGGATCGCCTCGACCGTGCCAGTGGTGTCGCGCAGGGCGTACAGCTTCTTGTCGGCCGGGGCCAGACCGGAGCCGGCCGCGCAGATGACCGCGCCGATCGTGTTCAGCTGTTCGAACATCTGCTCGTTGGTGAGGTCGGCGCGCCAGCCGGGGATGGCCTCGAGCTTGTCCAGGGTGCCGCCGGTGTGGCCGAGGCCCCGTCCGGACAGCTGAGGTACCGCAACGTCGAAGACGGCGACGAGCGGGGCGAGCGGCAGGGTGATCTTGTCCCCCACCCCGCCGGTCGAGTGCTTGTCGGCGGTCGGCCAGCGGAGCCGGGAGAAGTCCATCCGCTCTCCAGAGGCGATCATCGCCGCGGTCCAGCGGGAGATCTCCTCGCGGTCCATCCCGCGGATCAGGATGGCCATGGCGAGCGCCGACATCTGATAGTCGGCGACCGTGCCGTTGGTGTAGGCGTCGATCACCCAGTCGATCTGCTCGGGCGACAAGGTGCCACCATCGCGCTTGGTCCGAATCAGGTCCACCACATCCATGCTCACCCCAGCAGACTAGTGCTGCGTCGGGCTCTGGCGAATCGTCGCGGTTTGGTCTGCTGACCGTCCGAGCCGCGCACCCGTCGCTCGCCAGCGCGGCGCCAAGTCGCCCCCCAGGTCGCCGGACCGTCTCCCTGCCTCGCCCCTGGGGTACTGCTCGCAGTGTGTGCACTCTTGACCACACCCCGTGGTCAAAACCCGCCTTGACTACACCCCGTGGTCAAAACCCGCCTTGACCACACCCCGTGGTCAAAACCCGCCTTGACCACACCCCGTGGTCAAGAGTGCATCGGTTTCGTCCACAGGGTGAGGGAGTGCAGCCGACGCTGTGGAAAACTCACAGGCGGGTGTACGATTCGATGATTTGGCGCCATTGGTAGAGGTATGACCGACCACGGCGACGGCCCCGGTAGCCAGGCTTCAGCCCAACCTGACCCACCATCTGGTGTCCGGCACGGGCACCGGCAACGCCTTGTAGTGGGTGACCTCCTCAGGACGCTGCGTCGACGGCTTGATCTGAGTCAGCGTGAACTGGCTGACCGACTGGACACGAGCCAGTCCCTGGTGGCGGCGTGGGAGACGGGTGAGCGAGACATGCAGGTGGGACAACTGATCACCGCCTGTGCGCTGGCCGGCTGGCGGCCGGTGCTGATCGACAGGAAGGGCGGGTTCGTGCCGATCCTTGATTCGCACGGGCTGATCCGGGATCGGGGGTATCGGCTGTTTCCGGCGCATCTGGACGTGGAGATCCATCATCCGGAGCGGTTGGTGTGGCGGGGGGATCTCGATCTGCCGCCGGTGGGGGCACCGAGACGGCCGCGGCGGGACGCATTGCGCGAGGAGGGCGGCGCGGCCCCCGGCCACCCGACCGTGGACGAGGTGGCCGAGCACCTGCGGCGGCGCAAGGCGGAGCTGCGGGCCGAGCGGGAGGCGCGCTCGGCGGCCATTCGCAGTCGATTGAAGCCCACCGTCTGGGAGGACTGCACCTGCCTGATCGACTGTGAGGAGACGATCGTGTGCGGCGCCGACTGCCCGTGCCAGTGCGTGTGCGCCGCCTGAGCCGCCAGCACTCGGCGGCCCGGGATCGCGCTACTGCTTGACGCGGAACACGTCGAACACGCCCGGCACCTGACGGATCGCCTGGACCAGGGCGTCGAGGTGCGTGGGGTCGGGTGTCTCGAAGGTGAGCCGGGCCTTGAAGACGCGGCTGCGTGTGGTGTTCACCGACGCGGAGAGGATGTTCACGTGGTGATCCGACACCACGCGAGTCACGTCGGAGAGCATCCCCTGGCGGTCCAACCCCTCGACCTGCACCGCCACCAGGTAGGAACTCTCGGCGGTCGGCGCCCAAGACACCTCCACCATCCGCTCCGGGTGCGCCTCCAGCGACGCCGCGTTCGTGCAGTCGGTGCGGTGCACCGAGACCCCGTTGCCGCGGGTGATGAACCCCATGATCTCGTCGCCGGGAACCGGCGTACAACACTTCGCCAGCTTCACCCACATGTCGGTGTCGCCGGCCACCGCGACGCCAGGGCCGCTGACCGCCGACGAACCGCGCCTGCGCCGCCCGGTCAGGGGGCGATCCTCCGCGGCCTCCTCGACCGCGGACTCCTGCCCGCCCTCGATCACGATGAGCCGCTGCACCACAGCCTGCGCGGAGACGTTGTTCTCACCGATCGCCGCATAGAGCGCCGACACGTCGGCGAGTCGGAAGTATGCCGCCACCTCGGTGAGGTGCTGCACCGTCAGGAACCGCTGCAACGGCAGCCCCGCCTTGCGTACCTGCTTGGCCAGCGCCTCACGGCCGCGCTCGATCGACTCCTCGCGCCGCTCCCGGGTGAAGTAGTGCCGGATCTTGTTCCGCGCCTTGGGGCTCTTGACGAACTCCAGCCAGTCGCGGCTCGGGCCCGCCCCCTCGGCCTTCGAGGTCATCACGTCGACCACGTCGCCGTTGTTCAGCTCCGACTCCAGCGGGACCAGCCGCCCGTTCACCCGCGCGCCGATGCAGCGCTGCCCCACCTCGGTGTGGATGGCGTACGCGAAGTCCACCGGCGTCGCGCCGGCCGGCAGGGTGATCACGTCCCCCTTGGGGGTGTAGACGAACACCTCACCGGAGTTGATCTCGTAGCGCAGCGACTCGAGGAACTCCTCCGGATCCGAGGTCTCCTTCTGCCAGTCGTTCAGCGAGCGCAGCCAGCTCAGGTCGCTGCCGTCCTTGCTCGCCGGAGCCGTTCCGCGGGCGTTCTCCTTGTATTTCCAGTGCGCCGCGACACCGTATTCGGCTCGCCGGTGCATGTCGTGGGTGCGGATCTGCAGCTCCACCGGCTTGCCCTCGGGACCGATCACCGTGGTGTGCAGCGACTGGTACATGTTGAACTTCGGGATCGCGATGTAGTCCTTGAACCGCCCCGGCAGCGGGTTCCAGCGCACGTGCATCACGCCCAGCGCGGCATAGCAGTCCTTGTCGGTGTCGACCAGGATCCGCAGCCCGACCAGGTCATAGATGTCGGAGAAGTCGCGTCCCCGCACGACCATCTTCTGATAGATCGAGTAGTAGTGCTTCGGCCGGCCGTGCACGGTAGCCCGGATCCGCGCCGCCTTCAGGTCGGCGGTCACCTGCTCGGTCACCTTGCGCAGGAACGCCTCGCGCTGCGGCGCCCGCTCCGCGACCAGCTGCACGATCTCGGCGTAGATCTTCGGCTGCATGATCGCGAAGGACAGGTCCTCCAACTCCCACTTGACCGCGTTCATGCCGAGCCGGTGCGCCAGCGGGGCGAAGATGTCCAGCGTGTCGCGGGCGATCCGGGTCTGCTTGTCCGGGCGCAGGAAGTGCAGCGTACGCATGTTGTGCAGCCGGTCGGCCAGCTTGATCACCACGACCCGGATGTCGCGGGCCATCGCGATCACCATCTTGCGGATCGTCTCGGCCTGGGCCGAGTCCCCATAGGCGATCTTGTCCAGCTTGGTCACCCCGTCGACCATCACCGCGACCTCCTGACCGAAGTCGGCGGTCAGCTGTTCGATGGTGTAGGAGGTGTCCTCGACGGTGTCGTGCAACAGCGCCGCACACAGCGTGGTCTCGGTCATCCCGAGCTCGGCCAGGATCGTCGCCACCGCCAGCGGGTGGGTGATGTAGGGGTCACCGCTCTTGCGCAGCTGACCTCGGTGATAGTGCTCGGCGGTCCGGTACGCCCGCTCGACGACCGCGGTATCGGCCTTCGGATGGTTGGCGCGGATCACCCGGAACAGCGGGTCCAGCACCGCGGCCTGGGGCTGCCGGGCCCCGAGTCGGGCGAGCCGGTGCCGCATCGACATCCGCGGCTGCTCGGGTCCGCTGCCGAATCGGTCCGCGATCGGCCCGGCGGACTGGGCGGGCGTACGCCCGCCGATGCGACTCGGCGACTGGGGGGAGCCCGCGGGCTGAGCGGGCGTGGCCGCAGACCCCGGCGACGCCGGGGTGAGCCGTGGTGCCTCGCTCATCGCTTCCTCCTGGACAAGTGGCTAGCAAGTCTAGCCCCCTGCGCCTGTCGACTTGCGCCTGTCGACCCCTGAGCCTGTCGAAGGGTCAGTCGTCGTCGAGCGCGCCGCCGCGCTCGTAGCGCCGCGGCCGTTCCCGTTCCCGCTCCCGGATCGGGTGGGTCCGGGCGTCAGTGTCGCAGCGGCGTACCACGACCACCTCGTCGCCGGCCTGCAACTCCTCGACGGTGGAGTCATAGAACCGGCGCATGCTCTTGTTCCGGATCACCGCGATCACCCGCTCGTGGGTGATGTCGGCGGGCCGCAGACCCACCTCCTCGCCCGTGATCTGGCGCTCCGCGACCTCCAGCCCCTCTCCGGAGGAGAGCATGTCCTCGATCGCGGTACCGATGTTGGGGCTGATCGCCGAGAGCCCGAGCAGCCGGCCGACCGCGTCGGAGGAGGTGACCACCGAGTCGGCTCCGGACTGACGCAGCAGTGACACGTTCTCGTGCTCGCGCACCGCGACCACCACGTGGGCGCTGGGGTTCAGCTGGCGCACCGTCAGGGTGACCAGGATCGCGGAGTCGTCCCGGTCGAGGGTGATGATCACCTCGCGCGCCTTGTGGATCTCGGCGCGGCGCAGGATCTCCCGCCGCGTCGCGTCACCCTCGATCGCGGCCACCCCGTCCAGGTTGGCGTCGGCGATGGCGCTGGCACGGTCGTCGATCACCACCAGCTTGGACAGGTCCCGTTCGTGCCGGCCCAGGGTCGCCACGGCGCTGCGTCCCTTGGTGCCGTAACCGATGATCACGACGTGATTGCGCATCCGTTTCCTCCAGCGGGTGTCGATCAGGGCCCGGCGTCCCTCGTTCGCGAGCACCTCCAGGGTGGTCCCGACCAGCAGCACCAGGAAGATGATCCGCAACGGGGTGATCACCAGGGCGTTGATCAGCCGGGCGTGCGGCGCGACCGGGGTGATGTCGCCATAGCCGGTGGTGGTCACCGTCACCGTGGCGTAGTAGAGCGCGTCGAGCAGGCTCACCCCGTCCTCGTTGACGTTGTCGGCGTACGCGTGCCGGTCCAGAAAGACGATCAGCGTGATCACCACCAGCAGCCCGACGCCGATCATCGAACGGACCAGCAGCTCCCGGCTCGCGGTGGTGCCGCGGTTGGGCATCGAGACCAGGATCGAGCGCTGCGCCTTGAACCCCGAGGGGTCCGGGATGATGCCCTTCATCGCGGCCTCAGACCGTGACCACGGCCGAGACGGCGTCGATCCCGGATTCGGCCAACCGTTGCCGGCCGCCCAGGAAGGAAAGGTCCATCAGCACCGAGACGTGCACCAGTTCGGCCCCGAGCCGCCGGATCAGCGCGGCGGTCGCGCCGACGGTGCCTCCGGTGGCCAGCACGTCATCAACCACCAGTACGCGCGCCCCGGGCAGCACGGCGTCGCTGTGCAGCTGCAGGGTCTCCTTGCCGTATTCGAGGGCGAAGGTCTCGGCGACCGTCGCCCGGGGCAGCTTGCCGGGCTTGCGGACCGGCACGAACCCCGCACCCATCGCCAGCGCCACCGGGGCCGCGAAGATGAACCCCCGGGCCTCCATGCCGACCACCACGTCGATCTGCCCCGGCGAGATCGCGACCAGCTCGTCCACCGCGGCCGCGAACGCCCGAGCATCCGCCAACAGCGGGGTGATGTCCTTGAACACCACACCCGGTTGGGGGAAGTCGGGCACGTCGTGGATGTGGGAGGCGATCAGCTCCCGACGCCGGTCGGCCGCGGCGGTGGACACCGCTACTTCTTCCGCTGACTACGGCTGGTGTGGCGCGGCTGCGTACGCTCCCCCGAACCGGACCCGTCACCGATGCGCCGCTGCTCCCCGCCGCGGCCCTGCTCCCCACTGCGGCCCGGCTCCCCACTGCGGCCCGGCTCCCCACTGCGGCCCGGCTCCCCGCCGCGGCCTTGCTCCCCGCCGCGGCGCTCACCGGCGCGCACCGTGGTGATCCGGGTCCGCGACAGCGGGCCGGCCAGCGGCTCGTCCCGGTCCGCGGGCTCGTAGCTGTCCCACTCGTCGTCGGCGTCGCGGTCTCGTCCGTCCCGGTCCCGCAGGTCGGCCGGGGTGTCCGGATCCGGCATCGCGTTCACCTCGGCCTCGGCCGCCGCTAGCTCCGAGTTGCCGGGCTCGCTCCCCCTGCCGCGCCGGCGGCCCGCGCGCCGTTCCAGCCGGGCCTGGTGCTCCTTCATCCCGGGCTCGCGCTCCTTCATGTCCACCAGCAGCGGGGTGGCGATGAAGATCGAGGAGTAGGCACCGGCGACCATACCGACGAACAGCGCCAGGCCGAGGTCCTTCAGCGGCCCCGTTCCCAGGAAGAACCACCCGGCGATCAGCAGGGCGGCCACGGGCAGCACGCCGATGATGGTGGTGTTCAGCGAACGCACCAGCACCTGGTTGACCGCGTCGTTGGCGGCCACGGCGTACGTCCTGCGGGACTTGCGCAGGTCCTTGACGTTTTCCCGGACCTTGTCGAACACGACCACCGTGTCATAGAGCGAATAGCCGAGGATGGTCAGGATGCCGATCAGGGTGGCCGGGGTGAAGGTGAACCCGACCAGGGCATAGATGCCGACCGTCAGTATCAGGTCGTGCAGCAGCGCGACGATCGCCGCGATCGACATCTTCAGGTCGCGGAAATAGATCCAGATCAGCAGCATCACCAGCGCTAGGAAGACCCCCAGCGCGATCAGCCCCTGCTGGGTGATCTGTTTGCCCCAGGAGGCGCCGATCAGGCTGTAGGCCACCTGGTCGGGGTTGATCCCGAGCTCCTTGGCGATCGCCTCGCGGACCTTGGGGACCTCGTCCTCGGCGTCCAGTGTCCGGGTCTGCACCCGCACCGTGTTCTCACCGAGCGTGGTCACCGTGACGTCGTCCAACTCCGCCAGCCCGGTGGCCTGCACGGCGCCGCGCACCCGGTCGACGGTCTGGGAGGTGACCTGGGTGGGGGCCTGGAAGTCGGCACCACCGGAGAACTCGATGCCCAGATTCAGCCCACGCAGCAGCAGCGAGAGCAGGGCGATCGCGACGATGATGCCCGAGATGACGTACCAGCGCTTGCGTCGGCCGACAAAGTCGTAGGCGATCTCGCCGGTGTAGAGCCGGTGTGCCAGACCCTGCTTCTTCGGCGCGGTGCCGGTGCGCGCCGAGGACGGTTTCGTGGTGGTCGGCATCAGGCCTCCTTACCGGCGGTCGCGGGACGGGGGCGGCGGCTGGTCCGTCCGCGCAGCGAGCGTACGCCCAGGTGCTCGGCGTCCAGCCCGGACCACTTCCTGCCCTGGCCGAAGAACGGCGTACGCACCAGCAGGGTCATCAACGGCTTGGTGAACCAGAACACCACGGCGATGTCGATCAGCGTGGTCAGTCCGAGGGTGAACGCGAAGCCCTTGATGCCGCCGATCGCCAGGATGAACAGCACCGCCGCGGACAGCAGCGACACCCCGTCGGCGATCAGGATGGTGGAGCGGGACTTCTGCCAGCCGGTCTCGACCGCCGTCCGCAGCGACCTGCCCTCGCGCACCTCGTCCCGTATTCGTTCGAAGTAGATGATGAAGGAGTCGGCCGTCACACCGATCGCGACGATGGCGCCGGCAATGCCGGGCAGGTTCAACGCGAAGCCGACCGAGGCGCCGAGCAGCACCATCATCGCGTAGGTGAACGCGGCGGCCACGGCCAGCGAGGCGACGACCACGATGAACAGACCGCGGTAGTAGAGGATCGCGTAGCCGACCACCAGCAGCAGGCCGATCGCGCCGGCGATCATGCCGGCCCGCAGCTGCTCACCGCCCAGGGTCGCGGACACGTTGCTCACCTCGGACACCTCGAACGCCACCGGCAGCGCGCCGAACTTCAACACGTTGGCGAGCTCGGTCGCGGACTGCTGGGTGAAGGAGCCGGAGATCTCGGCGCGGCCACCGGGGATGGGCTGGTTCACGCTCGGGGCCGAGATCGACTTGCCGTCGAGCACGATCGCGAACCGGTTCTCGGGGTCCTGCTTCTTGGACAGCGCGCCGGTGGCCTTCTCGAAGGCCGATCCGCCCTCGCTGTTGAAGGTGAGGTTCACCACCCACTGGATCTGGTTCTGCGGTACGCCGGCGACGGCGTCGGTGACGTTCTTGCCGTCGATCAGGGTGGGCCCGAGGAGGAACTTCTGGGTGCCGGCGCGGTCACACGCCATCAGTGGCTGGTCGGACACGTCCACGACCTTGTCGCTGCACTTGAACTCCTGGAAGTCGGCGGCGTCGCGCTCGCTGGGCTGCCAGGTGAGCGCCTGCTCCGGCGGGATGCCCTGGCCGGGAGCGGTCGGCTTCGGGGTACGCGGGGCCGGCGGGGCGGTCGGCAGCTCCGGGAACGGGCGGTTCTGCCCGGCGGGCGTGGTCGCCGGTGCCGACGGCTGTCCGGAGGGGGCCTGGCTCGGTGCCGCGCCCGGGGACGCGCCGGGCGCGGGGGTGCCGCCGGCGACCGGGGTGCCACCGGCCGTGGGGGTGGCCTCGGCGCCCGGGGTGGGAACAGGGGCCGGCGCCGCCTCGGGGGCGACCGGCTCCGCGGCGTACACCCCGCGGAAGGTGAGGACCGCGGTCTGACCGACCAAGCGTACCAACTCGTCCTGCTGCACGTTCGGGACCGTGACCACGATCTGCCGGTCGCCCGAGGTGGTCACCTCGGTCTCGCCGACGCCGAGGGAGTCGACGCGCTGCTGGATGATGGTGCGGGCCTGCTCCAGGCTCTCGGTGGTCGGGGCGCCGCCGCCGGTGGTGTTGCTGGCGGTCAGGGTGATGGTGGTGCCACCGCGCAGGTCCAGACCCAGCTTGGGGGTCCAGATCTTGCCGATCGCCATGATGCCCACGAGTGCCGCGAGCGCGATGAACAGTGCCACCAGCGTGCGCACCGGGTGTCCGTGCCGTGCTGCCACAGTTTGTGCCTCAGGTCTTGTCGGGGTCTGGCTTGGGGTTGTTCTGCTGCGTCACGTCCTCGGCGGGTGCGGGACGCGCGGCGTCGGACTCCGGTGCGGTGGTTCCGGGCGTCTCGGTCTGCTCCGTCGACTCCACCGCGGGGGTGTCCTCGGCGTAGGGGGAATCGGGGGTGACCACGCTCATCACCACCTGCTTCAACACCGTCACCTCGACCCCTGGGGAGAGTTCGACGACAGCCTGCTTCTCACCCACGCTGACCACGGTGGCGTAGATGCCGGAGGACAGCATCACCCGGGCACCGGGCTCCATCGCCTTCTGCATCTTCTGCTGATCCGCCTGCCGGCGTCGTTGTGGCCGGATGATGAGGAAATAAAAGGCGGCCACCATCAGGACCACGAGCAGTCCGGTAGTAATGGCGTCTCCTGGCATTGCTCCCTGCCGTCGCTTGGCTGGTCCCCGGGTGCGGGCTGACTGCGGGAGTCTACCCACGATTGCCGGTTTTCCCGATTCGACGCGCTCCGATCCGGGTTTCGGGTCCGGGCTCAGCCGCCGAACAGGTCGGTCTGCACCCCGGCCGGTGGGCGGAGGCCGAGGTGCCGCCAGGCGGCCTCGGTGGCGACCCGACCGCGCTGGGTACGCATCAGGAACCCCTGCCGGACCAGGAATGGCTCGGCCACCTCCTCGACGGTCTCGGTCTCCTCCCCCACCGAGATCGCCAGCGTGGACAGCCCAACCGGTCCCCCGGCGAAGTTGCGGCAGATCGCCTCCAGCACGCCCCGATCCAGTCGGTCCAGGCCGAGTTCGTCCACCTCGTAGAGCTCCAGCGCGGCCCGGGCGGCGGACACGTCGACGCGGCCGTCGCCCTTCACCTGGGCGAAGTCGCGGACCCGGCGCAGCAGCCGGTTGGCGATCCGCGGGGTGCCCCGGGAGCGGCGGGAGATCTCCGCTGCGGCGTCGGCGGCCAAGCGTACGCCGAGCACCTGGGCCGAGCGGTGCAGGATCCGCTCCAGCGCCTCCGGGTGGTAGAAGTCGAGCTGGGCGGTGAAGCCGAACCGGTCCCGTAGCGGGCCGGGTAGCAGCCCTGCCCGGGTGGTCGCCCCGACCAGGGTGAAGTGCGGGATCTCCAACGGGATGGCCGTCGCCCCGGGCCCCTTGCCGATCACCACATCGACGCGGAAGTCCTCCATCGCCAGATAGAGCATCTCCTCGGCCGGCCGCGACATCCGGTGGATCTCGTCGAGAAAGAACACCTCGCCCTCGACCAGTCCGGACAGGATCGCGGCCAGGTCACCGGCGTGCTGGATGGCCGGGCCCGAGGAGATCCGGATCGGCGCCCCCAGCTCGGCGGCAATGATCATCGCCAGGGTGGTCTTGCCGAGCCCGGGTGGACCGGACAGCAGCACGTGGTCGGGCACCGTCTCGCGCTGTTTTGCGGCGTCCAGCACCAGACCGAGCTGATCGGCCACTCGCTGCTGCCCCCCGAACTCGGCCAAGCTGCCCGGCCGCAACGCGGTCTCGGCGGCCTTCTCGTCGGCGAAGGCGTGCGGGTCGAGCGGGTTGTGCTCGCTGTCGCCGTGCGGGGGGTCGGGTTCGGTCACGGGCGCAGCCTACTTGCGCGCCAACGTCTGCAGGGCGGCGCGCATCAGCACCGCCACCGATGGTTCGTTGTCGGCCAGCGGGGCGACCCGTTCGCAGGCCGCGTCGGCGTCCCTGGCCGACCAGCCGAGCCCCTGCAGCCCCTGCGACACCTGCTCCCGCCAGGCGGCCGCCGGCGCGGGAGCGGCCGGACGCAGGTCGGTCACCGCGCCCAGGGCGGTCACCTTGTCTTTGAGCTCGAGCACCATCTTCTGTGCCCCCTTGGCGCCGATCCCGGGCACCCGGGTCAGCGTCTTGTGGTCGTCGGCGGCGATCGCGGCGCGGAACTCGTCGGGGCTCAGCACCGACATCATCGCCTGGGCAATCTTGGGGCCGATGCCCGAGGCGGACTGGGCGAGCTCGAAGCAGTCCCGCTCGTCGGACTCGGCGAAGGCGTACAGGGTGAGCGAATCCTCCCTCACCACCAGCGAGGTGTGCAGTTCGGCCGGCTGGTTCAGGCGTACGCCCGAGGCGGTCGCCGGGGTGCACAACGCCTTGACGCCGAAGCCGGCCAGGTCGAGCACCACCCAGGTCGGGCCGATGGCGGTGACGGTGCCCTTCAGGTGGGCGATCATGCGGTACTCCTGCGGGCTCGTCGGGTGGCCTCGGCCAGCGCTGCCTGTTGACGACTGGCGAGTTCTGCGGCTCGATCGGCGGCCCCCGCGTGGTCGGCCCTGGAGCGGCCGTCGCGGCGGGCCGCCTCGGCGAACCGGTTGGCGGTGCCGCCGCGCCACACCTGGCAGATGGCCAGGGCGACCGCATCGGCGGCGTCGGCGGGTTTCGGCGGCTCGTCGAGGGCGAGCACCCGGGCGACCATCGCGCCGACCTGCGCCTTGTCGGCGCGGCCGGAGCCGGTGATCGCGGCCTTGACCTCGCTCGGGGTGTGCTGGGCGACGGGTACGCCGCAGCGGGCCCCGATCAGCATCGCCACCCCGGCTGCCTGGGCGGTGCCGATCACGGTGTTCAGGTTGTGCTGGGCGAACACCCGCTCCACCGCGACCACGTCGGGCAACCAGCGCTCGACCAGGGCCGCCAGTTCACGCTCGATCGCGACCAGCCGACGCGGGGTGTCCAGGCCGGAGTCGGTGCGGATCACCTCGACCGCCAGCAGCGTCGGGGGCCGGCCGGGCGCACCCTCCACGACTCCGATCCCGCAGCGCGTCAGACCGGGGTCGATCCCGAGCACCCGCACCCGCACCACCCCCTGATCGAACGGACGTTCGACAGGTTAGCGAGCGGGGCGCCGTTAGGCCCGGAGAAACGCCGTGTCCCCGAACCGTCGAACCCGATAACGAAATCATAACGCAGTCTTGTGGGGTTCCGGCCGCAGCCGAAAGAATGCTCGAGCCTGTTCACCATTCTACAGCGACCGGAGCACCGATCATCTTGTCCTCTTACTTCCGGTTGATCCGGGCTCTCACCGCCATTTTGATGCTGTGCGGCGGCCTCACGGTCGGCGGCACCGTCAGCGCCCGGCCTGCGCAGGCCGCGACCATCCCTCTCGCCGGGGTGACCGCTCAGCTCAGCGACCACCACGGCACCGCCGGCACTGACTCCGCGAACTGCATCAAGTACTCCCCGTCCGGCTCGGCCACGTCCACCGCCTTCGTCTCCGCGGGCCAGACCGCCATCACCGCGCACGGTGTTCCGGCTGGCGGCAGCTGCCCCGGCACCCTCAGCACCTCGGTTCAGAGCGCGCTGGGGGTGAGCCCGTCCTCGGTGAACAGTGTCAATGACGGCACCCCGTTCCTGCTCAGCTCGATCACCCACTGGAACAACCCGATCAGCGCCGGAATCGCGGCCCGCTACACCGGCAACCTGACGATCCGCATCGGCGGATTCGATCAGCAGGTGGACCTCGTCTATCCCTGGACCATGTGGGAGACCCCCAACACCGAAAACCCCTGCGCGTTCCCCCAGGGCCCCAACCAGAACGGCTGTGCCGATCAGGTTACCTTCACCGCTGCCGCCTCCACCCAGACCCTGACCAAGAACGGTGTCACCTACAAGCTGGTGATCAACGGCTTCGGACCCTCGACGAACGGCACCTGCCCGGCGGCCCCCGGGGCGACCACGCCGAGTGCGGACTTCCTGACCGCCGAGCGGGCCACCACGCTGGGCTGCATCTATGGCACCCTGTCCCAGGTCCGATCGCTCACCGTGGTCAAGCAGGTGGTCGGAAACCCACCGATGATGCCCGCATTCGGTTACAGCTCCACCAGCAGCCTGACCGGTTCGCCGTGGGCCGGCAGCAACTTCACGCTCACTCCACCGGGGGCGGCCAGCGTCACCCGCGAACTGCTGCAGGGCGAGTCGGTGAGCGTCACCGAGGCGCTTCCCCCCGGTGACCAGTGGTCGTTGACCCGGATCCTGTGCACCAACGGTGATGGGACACCGCTGGCGGCGGCCAATTATGACCTGGCCGCGGGGCGGGTCTCCATCAACAACACCCCCGCGCCCACCAGTGCCGCGGCCGGACCGATCACCTGCACCTATACCAACACCTACACCCCCACGGGCACCCTCACCCTGGTGAAGCAGGTGAACGGCGGCAGCGCCACCGCGAGCCAGTTCACCCTGACCGCCAGTGGCCCCACCCCGATCAGCGGTCCCGGCGGCAGCGCCGCGATCACCAACCAACGGGTCACCGCCGGCACGTACACCCTGAGCGAGGCCACCCAGACCAGCGGCTACGTGCCGGGCGCCTGGACCTGCACCGGTGCCACCCTGAATGGCAACCAGCTCACCGTCCCCGACGGGGCGAATGTCACCTGTACCGTCAGCAACCGCTACGCCACCGGGAACTTCCAGATCACCAAGACGGTCCAGGGTCCCAGCGGTTCCCCGGCGTACCCGACAACGGTTTCATTCACCGGCAGCTACCAGTGCGGCACCTCCCCAGCCGTTGATTACACGGTCACCACTGGCACACCGTTCACCTCGCCCCAGTTGCCGGCCGGCACCGTGTGCAGCATCACCGAGAACACTCCCAGCGGCAACCTGCCGGACAGTTCTTACGCCTGGCAGGCGCCGGTTCTGCCCAATGGCGGTCGGATCACCATCAGCGATCAGGGCACCGCCACCATGCCGATCACCAACAGCTACGTCCGACAGACCGGCTCGGTGAGCCTGTCCAAGGTCGTCACCCCGCGCCCGGGGACCCCAGCGCTGGCGTACACCGGTGGCCCCACCCGAGCATTCCCGGTGAACTACACCTGCACGATCGGCGCGAACACCGTGGCCCAGGGACAGGCGACCGTTCGCCCGGACGGCAACTCCGTGCAGATCCCCAACCTGCCCGCGACCTCCACCTGCACCTTCACCGAGGACCAGACCCCGGCACCCGGAGACTTCCGCAGTGCCGCGAACCGCTGGGACGGCTACGCCTTTGCCCCCGCCACCGTCACCGTCCCGGTCAACGGCACCGTCAGCTCCACGGTGACCAACTACTTCATCCGCGACACCGCCAGCCTGACGCTCGCCAAGCAGGTCAGTGGCGGGGGTTACCTCGGCAGCGGGCAGCCGTTCACCCTGCACTGGGACTGCGGGATCGCCTCGGGTGACGTCCAGCTCGGTGCCGGCAGCAGTCAGAGCGTGACCGTCCCGGCCAACGTGCAGTGCACCGTCTCCGAGGCTCCGCCGGCGGCGAACCTCCTCGACGCCGGCCACGTCTGGGGTACGCCGATCTGGACCGGTCTGACGAACGGCACGGTGTCGGTGCCCCCCGGTGGGTCGGCCCAGGTCAGCGTCACCAACCCGACCGTGCCGGTGTTCGGCCGCGTCGGGGTGAACAAGGCGATCAGCCCGAGCCAGTACGCCTCCGCGGTCCGTCCGTTGGCCCGCTTCAACGTCACGGTATCCTGCAACGCCCCCGCACAGGGGCAGACCGGCAACTACACCCAGACGTTCTCCATCCCTGCCGACGCCCCCGCGGTGACCACCCCGGAACTGCCCCTGGGCACCTCCTGCACCGTCACCGAGGCCGCCCCCCAGCAGTCGGGCCTGGTGGACGACTCCTACCGCTGGGGCAGCACCCCGGGTGCTCAGACCGTCACGGTGGACAACCGGGATGAGGTACGCACGGTCACCGTCACCAACACGGTCACCCGGGCGTACGGGTCGCTGGCCATCACCAAGGCCATCCAGCCGCTCAACGGGGTGACCGGCGCGAGCACGACGTTCACCGGCCGCTGGAGCTGTGTCTACGGCGATGACCCGGCGGTCGCCGGGACCTGGACCCGGACCGGAGCCGGGGCGGCCATTCTCAGTGGGCCGACCGGGCAAATCCTGATCGGTTCCACCTGCACCGTCTTCGAGGACGAGCGCAACCCGCTGCGCCCGAACCCGAACGACCCCTCCTACGTGTGGGGACCGCACACGGTCACCGGACCGGTGGCGATCACCGCCGCCAACCCCAACGGCCAGGTCACGGTGACCAACCCGGTGGTCCGGCTCACCGGCAGCTTCGGCGTCGGCAAGATCGTCCGCGGCGGCACTGCCGGCACCGCGTTCACCGACGGTGACTTCGGCTTCGCCTACACCTGCACCCAGCCCGACAACACGGTGCTCAACGGGACGCTGACGGTCCGTGCCGGCCAGGCGGTGAACGGCCCGAGCCTGCCGGCCGGCACCCAGTGCACGGTGACCGAGACCTCCCGGCCGAACGCGATCAACCCCTATCGCTGGGATCCCACCCGAACCACGCTGGGTTATGGCGACAACGAGGGCACCTCGTCCTCGGTCAGCTTCACCGTCCCCAACGATCCGATCAACCCGATCAAAGTGCGCGCTTACAACTACATCGGCGTCGCCACCGCGGACGTGCGCGCCACCAAGCAGGTCGCCGGGCCGGGCTTCGTCGACGGCCCCGACGCCACCTTCGACCTCAGCCTGGTCTGCGCGCTCAACGGGGCCACGAGCAGTTACGGACCGCTCGCCACCCGCGCCGGGGCCGCCAACGCCGCCACGTTCAGCTCCATCCCGGTGGGCAGCGTGTGCCACCTGGCCGAGGAACCGATCCCACCGGGTGCGCACCTGCTCGACGCCTCCTACCGCTGGGATCGGACCCCCGTATTTACCCCGGCGACGGTGACGGTCGACACCGCCACCACGAATGACCTGCAGGTGACCAACACCATCGTCAGGGCGTATGGCGCGCTGGCGCTGGAGAAGACGCTGAGCGCCCCCGCTGGTGTGGTCGACCCGACCCGGACCTATTCGGGCGGCTGGACCTGCACCCATTCCGGCGACGCCGCGGTCAGCGGATCCTGGACCGTTGACGGGACCGGCCGGGCGGCCCTGACCGGCGTACCGGACGAGGGAATCCTGCTCGGTTCCACCTGTACGCCCACCGAGACCGGCGGGATCACCACCCCGCCGTCCACCGATCCGTCCTATCAGTGGGACACCCCGACCCTCACCCCGGCCAGTCCCAGCTCCGCGGCCACCGCGGTGATGGGCGTCGACAACCGGGTCAGCCGCAGCACCGTGCCGATCCGGGTCGCCAAGACTCTCAGTGGGGTCAAAGACGGCTACACCGGCACCGGCACTCCATTCGGGGTGGACCTGCGCTGCGTCGCCCCCGGCAGCACCGATGCCCCGGTGGTGGCCCACGCGCAGCTGGCCCCCGACGGGACCCTGCACCCACTCGCCGACATCCCTACCGGCTGGAACTGCCTGATCGGTGAGGCCAGCCCGACCCAGGACCTGCTGCGCAATCCGTCCTATGCCTGGGGCACACCGAGTTACGCTGGCGCCCCCGGCGGCAGCTTCTCCGCGGGCGCTGGCACCGACATTGTCGTGGACAATCCGGTGCTGCGGCGTACCGGTGGGTTCGCCCTGACCAAGGCGATCGCCTCGGGCACGCCCGACGGGGTGGTGCTGCCCACGGCGAGCTTCACCGGTGGCTACAACTGCAGCTACAACCCCGGTCAGCCGGACGCGGCGAGTTGGACCGGTCGCTGGCAGGTGACCGGTGCCGGTGGGGCCGCAGCGTTCGATCCGCCGTTGCCCGAGCTGCCGGTCGGCACCGTGTGTGGCGCGACCGAGGACGCCCCCAACGGTGGCCTGGTCGACCAATCCTGGGCCTGGGGTACGCCGACCCTGTCCGCCCCGGTCACAGTCGGCGCCCAGACGACCGAGACCGTCACCGTCACCAACACCCCGCAACGGGTGTACTCCTCGGCCCGGGTGACCAAGACCTACACCGGTGTGGCAGGCGCGCTGCCCCCGGGGCTGAACGTGACCATTGCCTACGCGTGCACCCCGCCCGATGGGGGCACCCCGCTCACCGGCACCGTGACGGTCCCTGCCGCCGGTGGTGCCGCCGATCTGTTCCGCGCTGATGGGTCGGTGCGTACCGAGGCCGGACCGGTCCTGGTACCGGCCGGATCGCGGTGCCGGATCGCCGAGCAGACCCTGCTCGACAGCGACCTGACCGACGGCTCCTACGGCTGGAACGCCGAGGCCTATGCCCCGGGGCAGGAACTGACCACGGCGGCCGCGGGCACCGCCGAGGTGGGCATCACCAACAGCACCCATCGGGTCTATCAGCAGTTGCAGGTGCGCAAACAGATCATCGGCGTCCCCGATGGCGTGGCGGTCCGCTCGCCGCTGCAGTTCACGGGCACCTACGAGTGCCGCTACGGCACCGACGCCCCGGTGACCGGTGACTGGCTGATCACCGATCAGGGCAGCACCACCGTGAACGGCATCCTGGTCGGCTCGCAGTGCTCGGTCACCTCCGAGGACACGGTCGCCCAGTTGCCCGTGCCGACCGACGAGTCCTACAAGTGGGGCGCCTGGCGGGCCGACGGGCCCACCACGCTGACCCGCGACCAGGTTGGCAACCTGACGGTGACCAACCCGGTGGAGCGGATGCTCACCGAGTTGCGCATCACCAAGCGGCTGGATCCGGCCCAGGCCGCCCAGCTGCCCGCCGGGACCCGGTTCGAGGTGTCCTACACGTGCACCTCGCAGAGCGGGGAGGAGCGTGCCGGACAGTACTCACTGGCGGTGGGTGAGACCTGGACCTCGCCCAGCGACATCCCGATCGGCAGCCGCTGCCGGGTCGTCGAGGGCACCCTGCCCACCGCACCGGTCGGTCAGCACTGGCAGCAACCGGGCTTCACCGTCGACGGTCTGTTGGAACCACCGGTGGTGGACGGGCCGAGCGTGTCCTTCACGATTCCGGCTGGCCGGTCCGACCTGCAGATCGCCCATCCACTGGTGTCGATCCGTAACGCCCTGTCCGATGACACGGCCTCGTTCACCCTGGACAAGGCCTCCGACCCGGTCAGCGGCTCCCAGGTCGACCCCGGTGGCACCATCCGCTATCGGCTCACGCTGACCCCGACCGGTTCGGGTGTACGCCCCGGTGTGATCGTCACCGACGACCTGAGCCAAGTGCTCGCCCACGCGACGGTCGACCAGCTCGACCCGAGCCAGGGCACGGTGACCCTGAGTGGGAACCGGCTGGTGTGGGCGGTCGGCACCGTGGCCGCGGACGGCGGGCCCCTGACCCTGACCTATCGGGCCACGGTGAATGCCGATGCCTGGGGCCAGACGCTGCGCAACGCGGTGACGAGCAACGTGCCCCCGGCGACCTGCCCGGCCTGCCACACCAGCACCGAGCACCGGACGCCGCCGAGCTTCACCCTGGACAAGTCCGCCAACCCGGCCAGCGGCTCCCTGGTCAACCCGGGTGAGGCCATCGTCTATCGGGTGACGTTGAGCCCGAGCGCCGGCGGCGGCGTACGCTCCGGCGTGGTCGTCACCGACGACCTGAGCCAGGTGCTCGACTCGGCCACGGTCGACCAGGTGTCGGCCAGCCAGGGCTCCGCGGTGCTCACCGGCACCCGGCTGGTCTGGACCGTGGGCGATGTGACCGGTGGAAGTGCGCCGTTGACGCTCACCTATCGATCGACGGTGCGGCCCGACGCATGGGGGCGCACCATCCGCAACCTGGTCCTCGCCAACGTGCCGCCCGCTGAGTGCTCGAAGTGCCACGACAGCACCGAGCACCACACACCACCGCCCCCGGTCACGCCGAGCCCGACCCCCACGCCGCAACCGCCGACCCCGCCCGCACCACAACCGCCCGCACCACAACCGCCTGCACCACAACCGCCAGCACCGCTGCCGCCGGCACCGCTGCCGGACACCGGCGGACCGGGGCTCGGGTTGGGACTGTTGGGACTGGTCAGCCTGCTCGCTGGCATCTGGGCGTTGCGCCGGGGCGGCCGGGGCCGCTGAGCCGGGACGCGACCGGGTCTACGGTCACTCCTGTTCGGCGGGACCCTCGTAGTTGGCGTACACGTTCTGCACATCGTCGGAGTCGTCGAGCGCGTCGATGATCCGCTCGATCTTCTCGGCGGTGTCCGCGTCGACCGGGTTGTCGTAGTCGGGGACCATCGCGACCTCGGCCGATTCGTAGTCGAGCCCGGCGGCCTGGACGGCCTTGCGCACCTCGACCAGGTCGTTCGGCTCGCACTGGATGGTGAACCCCTCGCCATGGTCGATCACCTCCTCGGCGCCGGCCTCCAGGGTGGCCTCGAGCAGATCGTCCTCGCTGACCGACCTGCCCTCCTGGTCGCGGGCCACCTCGATCACGCCCTTGCGCTGATAGAGCCGCGACACCGAGCCGGCGTCGGCCATCGAGCCGCCGTTGCGGGTGACGGCGACGCGCACCTCGGAGGCGGAGCGGTTGCGGTTGTCGGTCAGGCACTCGATGAGTACGCCGACCCCGCCGGGGGCCATCGCCTCGTACCAGAGCGTCTCGTACTGGGCGCCGCCGCCCTCGGCACCGGAGCCGCGCTTGACCGCGCGGTCGATGTTGTCGTTGGGGACCGAGGACTTCTTCGCCTTCTGGATGGCGTCATAGAGGGTCGGGTTGCCGGCGGGGTCGCCGCCACCCAGCCGTGCGGCCACCTCGATGTTCTTGATCAGCTTCGCGAAGAGCTTGCCCCGCTTGGCGTCGATGACCGCCTTCTTGTGCTTGGTGGTCGCCCACTTGGAATGACCGCTCATCGGTCCCGTCCTCTCTCGTCTCGACGCCGCGTGTACCGCGCCGGTACCGCCGCTGGGCCCTAGTCGGCCAGGTCCTGCGGGGCGGTGCACTCGTACTGGATCATGGTGTCGGTCGCCTCGTAGCCAAGCGAGCGGTACAACTCCATCCCGCCGCCGTTGTGCGAGTCCACCCCGAGCCCGCCGCCCTCCAGGCCGGAGTTCCGGAAGGAGTCCAGCGACCGCGCGAGAAGGATACGAGCCAGGCCGCGGCCCCGCCACTCGGGGCGTACGCCGAGCCGGTCGGTCCAGCCCTCGACGTCCTCGTCGCCATAGCGCGCGCTGAGGGCGTACCCGACCACGCGACCGTCGTCGGCCAGCGCCACCCAGGACCACTCGGGGCGGGACTGTCCGCGGGCGATCGACTCCGCCCAGCCGACCTCGTCGATCGGCTTGGAGTTCCAGGCCGACCCAAACGCCTCGTTATGGCAGTCCCGGGTGGCCTCGACGTGTTCGCTGCCGAACGGGACGACGCGTACGCCGGGCAGCTCCAGCGCGATCGCCTGGTCGACCTGGTCGCCCATGTCGGAGAACTGGCAGTGCATGTCGATGAACCAGCGGGCCTCGCGCATTCCGCCGTGCAGATAGAGCCGGCGCCGTCCGGACAGCTTCTCGTCGGTGAACGCGAGCATGGTCAGTGGTCTGTCGCCGTTGTCGCGCTGCCAGAACTGCCACGCGGCCCTGCGTTGCCAGGCGAACATCTTGCGACCGATCGCCTGGTGTCGGTACGCCGGGTGCACGGCTCCGACCAGCCGAACCCGGTCGCCGGGATAGTCGGTGAAGTTGTTCCAGATCAGCGCCACCACGGACTCGCCGTCGCGGCCGACGAAGACGCACTGCTGGACGTCGTCCTCCATCCGTGCGAAGCTCTCCTCGACGTCCTCCCGGGCCCAGCGTTCGGCGGGTTCGTCGAGGTAGTAGATGGCGGTGGACAGGGCGTGGATCGCCTCGACATCGGCGAACGTGGCCGGGGTCCAGGTCAGCGGAGTCACGTCATCGAGCGGGTGGCCCATAACGATCCTCTCTGTCTGCCCCGACACTGCTGCCCGAGTGGGCGCAGTGATCGAGTGTACTCTCCGGCCCAAGGGAAGGGTCAGCGCCAGATCCTGGTCGTCGCGCGACTTCCGCCGCGGCGGGCGGGGGCGGTCTCCGCCCAGGTCAGCCGCCAGCCGTGGGTCGCCGGCTGCTCGCTCGCCGGGCTGCGGCGCTGCACCTGCCACCAGGTGCCGGCGTCCTCCTCCAGCAGCGCGGCCACGGCGGCGCGCTGCTCGGGGGCGCCGGCATCGGCACCGAGCGGGTTGCCGAACCGGACGGCGACCCGGGCCCGGGACCGGCCGCGATCGGGCACGCTCAACGCTCCGCGGACGCCGACCGGAACGACGGGTACGCCGGCGCGGGCGGCCAGCCGTGCCGCGGCGTCACCGAACTCCCGCAGGCTGCCGTCGCCGTTGGGTCGCCCCTCGGGGAACGCGAGCACGGTGCCGCCGCGGCGGAGTCGTTCGACGAGCCTGTCCTGGGAGCGGTCGCCGATCAGCACGGTCGTGTTCAGCCGGCGCGACCACGGCAGTCGGCCGAGCACCAGGCGGACGGCGGCCGCGGTCGGATGGTTGGCGACCAGCACCACCCCGCCCGCGGGCAGCCGGGCCGGGTCTCCCCCGTCGACGCTCAGCCCGCGCGGGGTGCCGAGGGTGGTCACCGCGCGGAGCACGCTGGCCGGGCTGGCGGCGCTCCCTGACCCTTCGACTCGCTCGTTCCTCGCTCGCTCAGAGAGCGCATGGGGCGACGCTCCTCGCTCAGAGAGCGTGGCGTCGGGGCCGGACCAGCCGCGCGCGCGACCGACCTTGCGGAGGTCGGCGAGCAACCGCGGCGCCAGCCGCGGTCGCCGGCGGCCGCCGCGGGCCCAGCGGGCGAGTTCGCGCTGCTGCTCGCTCATCGCACGTCCGCCAGGACCGCGGGCGGGGTGTGCAGGTGGGTGATCGAGGGGGTACGCCCGACACCCGCCGAGGCGATCTCCAGCGCGTCCGCCAGCGTCGAGGCCGCCCGGAAACCCAGCTTCTCGGCGGTGGCCCGGTCCGCGCCGACCCAGATGATGTCGCCGCAGTGCTCGACGGCGGCGCGGGTGGCGTACCACAGCTGCAGCGGGTGCACGCCGTGGAACGCGTTCTGCGTGCGATAGAGGTTGGCATACCACTCGTCGCCGAGGAACTTCGGCTCGAACTCGGCGTGGATCCGCGCCGAGTCGGTGGTGCTGGGCAGCACGTCGGCGAAGAAGTCGGCGCTGGCCGCGTGGAAGCGGGAGTTGAACGCCGGCATCAGCGGGTGGAACAGGATCATCGCCCCGCCCGGGCGCACCACCGGCGTACCCGTGGTGGAGTCAAAGCTGCGCGCCAGCACATCCCAGGCGGCGACCAGCGGGTTCATCACCGCGCCGACGTTGTGCTCGGTGACCGGGGCGGGCCCGGCGAGCAGCACGTCGGCCTGTCCGGTCAGTTCGACCCGCTGCTGGCGACCGATCAGCTGAGAGCTGGCCGCCCCCACCGCGGCCACGTCGCCGGCGTGCACCGCGAGCACCCCGTAGGGGGCGGGGTTGGTGTCGAAAAACATCCGGCGGACCCGGTGCGGGGCGACCGCCTGAAACTGCCGGAAGCCGACGAACCCGGCCCGGTCGCGCACCTTCCACTCCCACTCCCGCTTGCCGAGGAATCCCAACCGGGGCGGGAATTGCCGCTGATCGAGGACCACCTCGACCTGGCACACGTCGAGCTTGTCGGCGAGCACGGCGGCGACCTCGTCGCGCACGGTCTGATCGGCGCCGAGGCCGAGTTGGGCCCAGGCGGTGGCGCTGCCGGTGACCCCGGTGGCGAGCTGGTCCCAGCCGGTGCGGGCAAGCGAGTCCACCAGCACCACGTTGACGACCAGGTCGGCGTCGGCGACCGCCCGGTTGACGCGTACGCCGGGGGCGAGCTCGACCAGGTCGGGGGCCTCGGCGTCGTGGGCGCCGAGCCGGTCCTGGTGGGCGAAGGAGCGGTGCACCCGCTCCCCGACCAGTCCGCGCAGCTCGTCGACGGTCTGCTTGCGGCGCAGTCCGTTGGCGGCGACGAGTGAGACGTCGTCGACTCCGACCGCCGCGGCCAACTCGAGGATCTCCTCGAGCACCCGGGCGCGGACGTCGGGGGCGGCCATCGACGGGGCCGGGCGGGAGGCGTCGGTGAAGGTGATCGCCAGCTTCGTGCCGGGCGCGAGCCGGGCGGCCAGCGGTTCGGCGTCCAGCGGGGCGCCGAGGGCCCGGCGGATCGCCTCGCCGAGGTCGGCCACGCCGGGCAGCGATTCCGCCGGATAGACCACGCGGGTGCCCACGGGCAGGCGCTCCAGCCGGCAGCCGGCGCCCTCGGAGATCAGCAGCGGGGGCGTACGGTCGTCCACCTCGAGTGCGAAACCCGGACGCGACATCACTTCTCCTTCTTCGACGGGATGGACCAGCGCGGGGTCTGCGACATCGCCGCCCACTCCACGATCGACCACGAGTTCTGGTTGGCGGCGCGCATCAACCCCACGTCGGGGTTCACCGCCACCGGGTGGCCGACCACGCTCAGCATCGGCAGGTCGACGTGAGAATCGGCGTACGCGTAGGACTCGCCGAGGTCCTTGCTGTTCAACCGGGCCCAGTGCCGCAGCCACGCCGAACGGGACTCCCCGACCATCGGCGGGCCGGTCAGGAAGCCGGTGCAGCGGCCCTCGGCGTCGGTGGCCAGCTCGGCGGCGACGATCACGTCGAACAGCGGCGCCAGCGGCCGGGTGAGCGGGCGGATCGCGCCGGTCATCAGCACGGTGGTGTGGCCGGCGGCGCGGTGCTCGCGGACCCGGCGTACCGCATCGGGTGAGAGCCGTTCCAGGATCTGCTCGCTGATCCGCTCGTCCACGGCCCGCTCCAACGCGGCCAGGTCGGCGCCGGCGTAGCGGCGGTAGACCGCGCGCAGGAAGGTGCCGCGGTCGCGGCGTTCGGCGCGCAGCAGGTCGGGCAGGGCGCCGATCATCGACGCCACCTCCGACACCTTGCCGGCCATCGACAGCTCGGGCAGCTTGGCCCACAGGTAGGTCTCGATCACGTTCCCACTCATCACCGTGCCGTCGAGGTCGAACACGGCGACCACGCTGGCCGGGTCGGCGGTGGAGCGGGACACGTCCTTGAACGTGGACGCCTTCGCCTGCTGGCCGCGGCGGCGTTTGACCGCGTCCATCCGGCGGACCGGGGCGGTGACCGAGGGGCAGTGCACCTCCTCGATGTAGTGGGTCCAGTCGATCACCCCGGTGTCGAACGCCCAGCGCTCCACGTCGTCGGCGTGCAGCGAGCGGTGCAGGGCGAGGGTGTGGTCGTCGACGAAGTGCAGCTCGGTGCGCAGATATTCGCCATAGATGGTCAGGTAGCGGCGCAGGAAGTCGAGCCGGCCGCGGGTGCGGTCGAGCGACTTGGCGATCGATCGGGTACGCCCCGAGCGCGGCGCGAACTCCAGCACCCGATCCGCCCAGCGGGAGGCGACCTCGGAGGTGGACAGCACGCGTTCCACCTGGGTCGCGCCGGGCCAGTTCCAGATCGGCAGCTTCGTTTCGCCGCGATCGCCCCGGTCGAACGGGTGCTTGGAGAAGTAGTTGCGGACGTGGCCGTAGATGTCGCGGAAGGTGAGCGGATTCCGGGCGCCGGAGTTGACGTGATAGAACTCCGGGCGGCCGACCTCGGGCTGGGTCGCGGCGACGGCCAGGATGCAGTTGACGACGTGGTCGCAGGGCACGATGTCGATCACCGAGTCGGGGCTCGCCGGAAACTCCGGCAGGTTCCCCTTGCCGTAGGCGAGAATGATCGGCTCGGCCATCTTGAACCCCTCGATCCACCCCGGGTAGGGGTGGACCAGGGAGGACTCCACGATCGCCGGCCGGACGATCGACACCTGGAAGTCGCGGCCGAGGTCGGCGACGATCCGCTCCCCCATCGCCTTCGCGAAGGTGTAGACGTCGGTCCAGCCCAGGGAGCGGGCGCGTTCGGTGCCGGCCTGGACGAGCTGTTCGTGCACCCAGTCCTTGCGGCGCTTCTCGGTGTCGGCGGCGGTGGTGAGATAGCCGGCCTTGCGGTGCCGCTGCTCGGCCTCCTCGCGCAGCGCGGTCAGCCGCTCCGGCGAGCGGGACTCGATCTCGATCCGCTCGGCCAGCCTGAGGGCCCACTCGGTCTCGGTGGCGTAGTCGGCGTCGTGCTCGTGCGCCAGTTCGGGGATCGCCCCGCGGCGGCGGCCGGCGGTGTAGGCGGTGGACACGTGCAGGTAGTGCGGGATGCGCACCAGGGTGCCGTCAGCGTCGGACATCGCCTCGCGGAGCTTGTCCAGCAGCGCCTTCGTGCCGAGCACGTTGGTCTTGAACGCACTGTCGATCGGCGGGTCGAAGGAGACGTCCCCGGCGCAGTGGATCAGCACGTCCAGGTCGCGCGGCAGGTCGGGGACGTTGGGCAGGTCGCCCTCGATCACCTGGACCCGGGCGTCCAGCAGCGCCTCGGCGCTGCCGGCGGTCTCGCGGAGTTCTTTGAAGATCTTCTTCTTGACCAGCTGGACCACCCGGTCGTACGCCGAGGCGGACCCTTTGCGGCGGACGAGTACGCCGACGGTGGTGTCGGGCAGTTCGGTGAGGATCTTCCACAGGATCTGCTCGCCGATGAACCCGGTGACACCGGTCATCACGACCTTCTTGCCGGCCAGCAGCTCGGCCATCCGGCCCTCCAGCAGCGGACCGTCGTGCACCTCACCGGAAAGCAGCCCGGCGGACTCCGAGGTCACCGCTCCCCCGTCTGGTCGGCGTCGGGGTTGGTGTTGGCGTCGGGGTTGGTGTTGGCGTCGGGGTCGATCTCGCCGTTGGCCACCTGCAGGGCGTCGGCGATGGTGAAGTTGCCGACATAGAGGGCGGTGCCGACGATCGCGCCCTCGATCCCGATCGGCACCAGGCCGCGCAACCGGCGCAGGTCCTCCAGGCTGGAGATGCCGCCCGAGGCGATCACCGGGGCGCTGGTGCGGGCGCAGATGGCGCCGAGCAATTCATAGTTGGGGCCGCTCAGCATCCCGTCGCTGGCGACGTCGGTGACCACGTAGCGGCTGCACCCGGCGTCGTTGAGCCGCGCCAGCACCTCGAACACGTTGCCGCCGGAGCTGGTCCAGCCGCGGGCGGCGAGCTGCTCACCCTTGACGTCGAGGCCGATCGCGATCCGCTCGCCGTAGGTGCCGACGACGCGGTCGCACCACTCGGGGTTCTCCAGGGCCGCGGTACCGATGTTCACCCGCGCACACCCGGTCGCGAGCGCGCGTTCCAGCGACTCGTCGTCGCGGATCCCGCCGGACAACTCGACGTTCAGCTCCATCGCCCGGGTCACCTCGGCGATGGTCTCGGCGTTCGAGCCGCGCCCGAAGGCGGCGTCGAGGTCGACCAGGTGGATCCATTCGGCGCCCGCGTCCTGCCAGCGGCGGGCCGCTGCCAGCGGGTCCCCGAATACCTTTTCCGTGCCGTCCACCCCCTGCACGAGCTGGACGGCCTGGCCGCCCTTGACGTCCACAGCGGGCAAAAGGGTGAGTGAATCCACGCCCGGCAGCCTAGCGAAGTTTCCTCCCCCCGCGCGTCCACGGCGTCGCCCACTCGGGCACCCTCGGCTCGCACGCACAGAGGCATTCCGGCAGACAACCGTGCACCTCCTCACACTCCAGCGGACAGAAACACGGGACCGGCGGCCGTTCTGCCGCCGACCGCTCCCGCCGCAGCTGCGCACGACGCAGAACCGGCGCCTGAATCCGCCGCCTGGCCCGCGCCCGCGCCTCCGTCACCTCTTCGAGCGTCGGGTGCTGATCCCCGTTCTGCAGCCGCCCCGCCTCGCGCAGCCGATCCCGCAGTGGGCGCCGCGGCACCCGCGCCCAGCACCAACCGGGGTTGTCGAACAGCGCCATGCTCGTGCACCGCGCCTCCGCGTCGAGATGCGCCGGCAACTGCCGCCCGCCCCGGTCTCGAACCGCATCCGCGCCGTGCATCGGCGCCACGACCTCGTCCTCGTCGTCGCGCACCTCCAGCCGCAGCTCGGCCAGCGCCAACAGGCGCACCAGGTCGGTGCTGCGGATGTCGCGTTCCCCCGATTCCCAGCGCGCCACCGTGGAGTGCGCCACCTCGAGTCTCTCCGCCAGATCCCGTTGACTGAGGTCCAGCTTCCGGCGCACCCGGCGCACCATCCCCGCGACGTCGAAAGAGGGCTCGTCTGACATGCCAATCAGCCTGCCAGTCGCCACTGACAGTCTTCGCGCAAGTGAGCCACACCGGCTCCCCCGACACCCATCCGCTTCAAGCTGTGCGCAATTGCTCCCGCTGCGGGAGCAGTTGCGCACACCTCTGCCGCAACACCACCCAGGGCAGGGAGGCCCGGCTTCGGCATCGATTGGGGTCTCGGTCATGGAGCCAGCGATCCAGGACCACTATCCCGATGACGCAGCCGCCTGCTATGGCTGCGGGCGGCTCAACGACCAAGGGCTGCAGCTCAAGACCCGCTGGGTGAGCGACGGGTCGGGCGAGACCGCGACCGAGACCGAGAGCGCGACCGAGACGGTGTTCACCCCACGACCGGAGCACACGGCGATGCCCGGCTTCGTCTACGGCGGGCTGGTCGCCTCGGTGATCGACTGCTCTGGCACCGGTTCGGCGTCGCTGGCGGCCACCCGCGACCGCGGCATCGACCTGGTGGGTGAGACCGGCTCCGACGCCGTGCGGTTCGTCACCGGGACCCTGGAGGTGCGCTATCAGCGTCCGACCCCGATGGGTCCGCCGCTCGTCGTCCGGGGTCGGATCGCCGAGGTGAAGGGCCGCAAGGTCACCGTGGAACTCACCATGACCGCCAACGGTGAGACCGTCGCCACCGGCCGCGTGATCGCCCTTGAGGCCCCCGACACCATGCGTGCCGCCGGCTGAGCCTGTCGAAGCCCTTCGACAAGCTCAGGGAGAGGCGGAGCTCAGGGAGCGGCGGAGCTCAGGGAGCGGAGCCGATACCGTCGATGAAGTCCCGCGACACCTGATCGGCCTCGGCGCTGAACCAGTCGGCGTCCACCGCCAGCGAGCGCACCCGCACCTCGGTGTCGGCCAGGACCAACGGCAGCGTGTGCAGCACCGTCGACGGGAACGACCACAGCTCCCCTGCGGTCGGGCCGCGCCGCGCGTACACCTCCATCGGCAGGTCGGGGCGGACCAGCTCCACCCCCAGCGCGGCGATCGCGGCGAGCTTGGCCGCGGCCTCCCGGCGGTGCGGCAGATAGCGGCGCAGTCCGTGCTCGGCGACCAGCCTTCGGACCCCAGCCAGATACGCCGACTCGGCGATGGTGCCGGTCTCGGCGAGCGAGCTGCCGAGCAGGTCGATCCCGTCCAGGAGTTCGGGCGGGCCGAACCGCGCGCGCGTCCAGGCGTACTCATTGCGCACCGTCGGAATCCGCGTCTGCACGGGCATCGCGGTGAACAGCGAGACCGCCTCCGACCCGCGGCTGAGCAGTTCACCGGCCCGGCCACCGACGACTCGACCGGCCAGCGACCGCCCCGTCAGGTGCCAGCGCTGCAGCGGCACTCCGCTCACCCACTGCTTCTCGTAGTGCAGGGTGGCGGTTCCGTCGTCGACCACCACGATCCGCGGGGTACGCCCCACTGTCGCGTTCAGCAGCAGGTGCGCGATACCGGAATAGGGGTCCCCCAGCACGACCGTCTCCGCCGAACGGACCAACCCGGCCAGCGAGCTCAGCGCGCGCGCCCGTTGCAGCGGGTTCCCGCGTACCTCGGACCAGCCGACCGAGAACCCGTCGGCCCGCGCCAGCTCGGCGAGCCGGTGCAACTGCAGCCGCGTGGTCAGGTCGGTCGGTCCGGCCACCACCAGCTTGGCGGCCGAACCGGCGCCGGAGGCGTACGCCCATTCGATCGCGTTCAGCAGTTGGGCCGGCGACTCGACCAGCCCCAGTACCCGGTTGGGACGCTGGCTGAGCGGGCGGAGCGAGTCGAAGCTCACTGCACCCGGCGGAGCTTCTTCATCGGGCCGAGCTCGGAGTCGTAGACCTTCTTCACCCCGTCGCCGAGCGCCTTCTCGATCACCCGAATATCCCGCACCAGCCGCTCGAACCCCTGCGGCTCGACCGAGGCGGCCTGGTCCGAACCCCACATGGTCCGGTCCAGGGTGATGTGCCGCTCGACGAACGCCGCGCCCAGGGTGACGGCGGCAAGCGTGGTCTGCAGCCCGGTCTCGTGGCCGGAATAGCCGATCGGCACGCGGTACTGCTCGCGCAGCGTGTTGATCACCCGCAGGTTGAGCTCCTCCGGCTTCGCCGGATAGGTCGAGGTGGCGTGGCAGATGATCAGCTGGTCGGTGCCGAGCACCTCGACCGCGTGCGCGATCTGCTCAGGAGTGGACATGCCGGTCGACAGGATCACCGTGCGTCCGACCGACTTCAGCTTCTCCAGCAGTTCGTCGTCGGTCAGCGAGGCCGAGGCGACCTTGTAGGCCGGCACTTCGAAGGTCTCCAGGAAGTCGATCGCCTCGGTGTCCCACGGCGAGGCGAACCAGGCGATCCCCTGCTCCTTGCAATAGCGGTCGATCTCGGCGTACTCGTCCTGCCCGAACTCGACCCGGTGCCGATAGTCGATGTAGCTCATCCGACCCCACGGCGTGTCCCGCTGGATGTCCCACTGGTCGCGCGGGGTGCAGATCTCCGGGGTCCGCTTCTGGAACTTGACCGCGTCGGCACCCGCGTGCACGGCGGCGTCGACCAGCCGGAGCGCGTTCTGCACGTCCCCGTTGTGGTTGATGCCGATCTCACCGGTGATGAAGGTCGGGTGCCCGGCACCGACCGGACGATCGCCGATCATGCGGACGGGGTTCTCAGAAGCGGTCATCGTGTCCTTTCATCGACGCGGTACGCCCGATCCTCGGGCGAGCGTCGCGCGGCGCGGCGCGCCAACTGCGCGGCTCAGCACAGGCTAACACCGCGGCACTAGGGTGGTCGGCATGCCACGACCGGGACGCGAGCCGCTGCTGACGGTGGTGGTGAACTTCCACAACCTGGCCCACCTCGCCCCGCAGACGCTGGCCTCGCTGACCCGCTCGGCCGACCCGCGGATCACCTTCCTGCTGGTCGACGACGCGTCCACCGACCACACCGCCGACCTGCTCGAGGCCGCCACCCGCACCCTCCCGGGAGCCGAACTCCTCCCACTGACCACCAACCAGGGGCTGGCCGGTGCCCGACATCGCGGCATGGAACACCTCCGCACCGAGCGGTTCACCTTCCTCGACGGCGACGACTGGGTCGCCCCCGGCTATTACCCCGCCCTGCTCGACGAGGTGCTCGCGACCGGCCTGGACTGGATGCGCACCGACCACGTCGAGGTCACCGGTACAACCCGCACGACGGTCCGCATCCCCGACGGCAACCGCGGCGGCCGGGTCGGCAACCCGCGCGCGGCGATCCCGCTGGAGCGCACCACCTCGATCGACTTCCCGCACGCCTGGTCCGGCGTCTATCACAGGCGGCTGCGCGACGAGGGAATCGTGCACTATCCCGAGCAGCTGCGCAGCGCCGAGGACCGCCCCGGGATCTGGCGGCTGCACCTGCGGGTACCGGAGTTCACCATCGCCCGCACCGTCGGGGTGTTCTATCGTCGCGGGGTCGCCGGCTCGCTCACCCAGACCGGCGATGAGCGGCAGCTGGCGATCATCCCGTCGCTGCGGCTGGTCCGCGACGAGGTGCTCGCCGACCCCGAGGCCGACCGGTTCTGGCCCAAGGTGGTCCGCACCTGGTGCGGCCTGCTCGCCTCGCACTGGGCGGCCCGGGGGCGGTTCACCCCGCAGCTGCGGCGCCGGTTCACCAGCGAGGCCGGCGCCCTGCTCGCCGAGGTCGAACCGGCGCTGCTGCGGCGTACCCTCGCCGGAATGGCCGAGCCTCGCCGCCACGCGGTCGAGGACCTGCAACGCCGCGCCCGCCTGTTCGAGGTGCTGCCATGACCGCGACCCTGGCGGTGATCATCCCCTGCCACAACCTGGCCCGGCTGCTGCCCCAGACCCTCGCCGCGCTGCAGCGGGCCACCGGCGACGGCATCGAGCTGCTGCTGGTCGATGACGCCTCCACCGACAGCACGCCCGAGCTGATCGGCGCGGCCCTCCCCCGCCTCGGCAACGCCCGGCTGCTGGGCCTGGAACGCAACGTCGGGCTGTCGGCGGCCCGCAACCACGGGCTGGCGGCCGCCGACGCCGACTGGGTCACCTTCCTCGACGGCGACGATCTGGTCGCCCCACACTATTTCCCGGCCCTGCGAGACGCCTGCGTACGCCTCGGCGCGGACTTCCTGCGTACCGATCACCTCGATGTCACCGGCCCGAAACGGAACCTGGTCCGGGTGCCGAGCGGGGCCCGGTTGGGCCGTGTCGTCAACGCCCGCGAGCAGATCCTGCCGGCCGACCAGCGCACCAGCGTCGACCACCCGTACGCCTGGGCGGGGGCGTACCGCCGCGAGCTGGCCGCGGCCGGACTGCTGCGGTTCGACGAGGACCTGCGCACCGCCGAGGACCGGCCGTGGATCTGGCGGCTGCACCTGTCCGGGGCGACGATGAGCGTGCCCGACCTGGTCGGGCTCGGCTATCGCCGGCAGGTCGCCGGCTCGCTGTCGCAGCGCGCCACCGCCACCCAGCTCGACTTCGTGCCGGCGATGGCCCGAGTGATCGAACTCGTCCGCGCCGACCCCCAAGCGGACCGGTTCCTGCCCAAGGCGATCCGGCGCCAGTGCGAGCTGACCCTGCACCACCTGGGCCTGCTGAACCGGTTCCGCCCCGAGGTACGCCGCACGTTCACCCACGCCCTGGCCGACGGCCTGCGCACCCTGCCCGCCGCACCCCGCGACGCCGTGCTCGCCGAGCTGACCCCCGACCGCCGCGGCCGCCTGCAGCGGCTGATGGGCTCCCACGCTCCGCGTGTCGAGAGGAGAACGACCCGATGAACCAGCCGAATCCCGATATCGCCTCCCGCACCCAACTGTTCGAGGTGTCCACCCTGTTCGGCCTGGCCACACTGGTCGCCGCCCTCGACCAGGGCCTGTTCGGCGACTCACCCCGCCGGGTGCTGGTGACCAGCAACAACGTGGACAACCCCGAGGTGGGCGACGCGCTGCGCGAGAGCCCGTCGTTCGCCGCCCTGGCCGGCCGCTTCCACCAGGTCGTCTCCTACAACGAGGCGATCGCCCCGCTGCACCCGCGGCAGTGGATGCCCAGCGAGACCGAGCAACCGCTGTGGGAACGCTTTCTGCGACTGACCTGGGGGCTCGGCGACGAACCGGTGCACCTGGTCACCCAGTCGATCCAGGCCCCGCCGGCCAAGGCGCTGGTGGCCGCGTTCGCCCAGGCGTCGATCGACATCTACGCCGACGGTTTGATGACCTGGTCGCCCACCCGCAACCGGGTGGTGTCCGAGATCGGGCTGCGGATCGACCGGGTGCTCCACCTCGACCTGGTGCCCGGGGTCGAGCCGCTGGTGCTCAGCGAATACGCCGTCCCCCGCCAGCGGATCGACACCGACCGGATGCGCACCGTGCTGCGGCAGATCGACGCCGACGTCACCCTGCCCCCGGTCGAGGGGCCGTGCGCGATCCTGCTCGGGCAGTACCTCAGCGCGCTCAGGCTGATCAGCACCGAGCAGGAACAGCAGTTGCACGTCGAGATGCTCGAGGCCGCGGTCGGCCGCGGCCTGCGCAGCGTCGTGTTCAAACCGCACCCGAGCGCCCCGGTCGCGCTCACCGAGCGCCTGCTCCACCGCGGCCGCGAGCTGGGCGTGGAGGTGATCGTGTACGCCGAGCCGGTGCTCGCCGAGGCGCTCTATGACCGGCTCGACGTACGCCTGGTGGTCGGCTGCTTCTCCACCGGGCTGATGACCGCGCGCGCCCTGTTCGGCATCGCGGCGGTCCGCGTCGGCACCGAACTGCTGCTGCGGGTGCTGAAGCCCTACGCCAACGGCAACCGGGTACCGCTGGCGATCGTGGACTCGCTGCTGCCCGGCCCCGACAGCACCACGCCGAGCCGCACCGTCGCCGAGACGAACGAACTGGTCGAGGCCGTCGGGTTTGTGATGCAGCCCGAGCTGCTCGCCCCGCGCCGGGAACGGGTCGCGGCCTGGCTGACCAGCCATCCGGAACTGGCGCGCTTCTTCCCTGCGGTACGCCTCGGCGAGCTGGGGCTGCCCGGTGGCCGGATGACCGCGCGGACCGCGCTCACCCCGACCCTGCGCCGGGCCGCGCGGCGGGCGTACGCGCTGGAACGGCGACTGGAGGCGCGGTTCATCGGACCCCTGCGCGGCGGCAGCTGACCGAGCGGCCAGACGACCGGCTAGGGTCGTGCCATGACGACCGGTCGACTCACCTTCAGCGACAGCCCCTGGCCCGACGGGCACCCCTTGGATCTGATCGAGCTCACCGTTCGGGGCGGCTCCGACGGCGAGCTCCGGCTGCACCTGCACGCCGAGACCGTCCCCTACGACGCCGAACCGCCCCGCGAGGACGCCGCCACCGATTCGGAGTGGCAGCGCCCCGGCGCCTGGGTGAACTACGGTTCGGCGATCATCTCCTCGATCAAGTGGGACAACGCCGGGATCGAGCTGCCCATCGCTGCCGACACGTTCACCGAGTCGATGCTGGACGGCCTGGAGCTGTCCGCCGACCCGGTCAAGCGGATCAAGTTGGACGGGGTCGCCGAGGAGCTGGCGTTCGGCTGTTTCGTGCTCGGGCAGGGCCTGTGCGGCGATCACACGATCAAGCTCAGCCGAGTCGCCCCGAACACGTTCGACCTGCGCTGGACCGGCGCGCTCGCGGCCACGTTCATCGGCGAGGAGGACTTCTCCGCCGGTCACCGGTTCGAGCTGGTCGCCGACGGCGTACGCCTGTCCTGACCGGCCCTTCCTGAGCGGTACGCCTCAGCCGGCGGGCGCCAGCGGCAGCACGGTCCCTCTGCCGTCGAACAAAGCCAACCGGTCGCCGCTGGCCACCGGTCGCGCGTCCTCGATCGGATAGAGCTGGGCCCACAGCGGCCGGTCGTCGCCGCTCGCGAACGCCTGCACCGCGGTGCTCCCCCGGCCCTGCCGTGAGGTGAGCAGGTAGCTGTCACCGACGACCACGACCGTCCCGTTGGACCCGGTCTGGTGGGTACGCCGGATCGTGCCGTCGCTGATCCGGACCACGTTCATCCCGGGGTGGCCGTGCAACAGCACGTGGTCCCCGATCCTCGCCACCGGCGAACCGGCCACGGCCTTGCCCCACACGGGTCTGCCGGTGTCGCTGTCGAGCAGTCGAGCGCCGGCGGCGACCGTGGAGCTGCGGCTGGAGTTGGGGGTCACGGCGTACACCCGTCCGTCGTGCACGGTGACCGGTTTGTCGGTCCGCCACAGCTCCCGGCCGCTGCCGTCCAGCATCACCGCGCGGCGTTCACTCCACCGCTTCTCGGAGGTGGCGTACCGGGGTTCGGTGACCCGCAGCACGTGACCCTCGTCGACGGGCACGTAGCCCACCTGGACCTTGCTGCACGACTTGGCGTCGGGGGCGGTGAACCAGGCGGGGGTGTTCCCGGTGCCGGGGTCGACCGCGACCGGGAAGGTCCTGGGCAGCGGGCCGGGGTCACCGCGATGCAATGCTCCCGAGCCGATCCAGAGCAACCCGTGCCGAAGCTCGGCGGTGAACCCGCTGGTCGACTGCCCCGGGAGCTGTTTACGCCAGCGGTCCTCGGTGCTCAGCTGGTCCCGATAGGCGGTGACCTCCATCGCGTTGCAGCGTCCCGCGTACGCCGGCTTCGCCTCCAGCAGGGTCCCGGCGGCCAGCGTAGCGACCGTCGAGCGGTAGCCCTCGCTGCTCCCGCCGGCACGCACCGAGGCGCCGGTGGTCCGGTCGAGCAGCACCCAGCCCTGGTCCTGCTGGTCGGGCAGCCGGCCCGGTTCCAGCACATAGCGGTGGTCGAAACTCGGCGCGCCCAGACCCCGCTCGGGCTCGCGCAGTATCTGGGTCCATTCGGTGCGGCCCTGGTGCAGGTCGACGACCCCCACCTGCCAGCTCCGGGAGCGCGAACTGGGGCCGATCAGCACCCGCCCCTGATCGAGCGGGTCGAGCACGCCGCGCCCGGAGCCGGCGACGAGGGTGAGCGGGCTCTGCGCCACCGGTGCCCGCTCCGCCGCCAGCGGAGCGACCGGTGCTGGCCGGGCGAAGCTGGAGGCGGTCTGGGCGGGCCGGTTGGGAGCGTCGGCCAGGTAGCCGCCCAGCAGCACCAGCGCGATCAGCACGGCGCCGGTTGCCAGCACCAACCACCACAGCGGGCCCTTCTGTCCTCGTTGGTTCCGTCGGCGCCGCGTCGCCTCCGCGGACTGCTGCTTCCGTTTCCGGGACTCCTCGGCCTCGCGGAGGCGTACCTCCATCGGCTCGGGGTCGCTCGGCCCGGAGGGGTTCGCCCCGGACCCGGTCGCACCGTCGCGGCCGGGCCACAGCGGCCAGGGCCCGTCCTCGGGCTGCTCGTCCTTGCCCACTCGTCAGCCCTCGGCGAGCGCGCCGAGGCGGACCCGACCGCTGTCCAGCGGGTCGAGCACGATGGCGTACCGCTTGTCGCTCATTCCCCACGGCCGGACGGCCTTCGGGTCCAGCTCCAGCGGCTTCAGCTCACCGTTCCAGAACATCGCCACCCCGTCGCGGGTGCCGTAGAGGTTCTTCGAGTCGGACATGATCGTCGACCACCGCTCCACCACCTCGACCTTGCCGTCGGAGAGTCGGGCCAGCATCGGACCGGCCGAGGCGAACTCCCGCTTCGGCGAGACGGTCAGCGGCAACCCCGCCTTCACCACGTCGGTGGCCAGGGCGCTGGTGGCGAGCTGTTTGCCGGTGGCGGCGTCATAGAGACCAACGGTACGCCGGGCCGGGTCGGCCGTGTCACCCCAGGCGGCGATCACCCCGCGACTGGACCAGGCCACCTGCAGTTCGCCGACGGTGCCTTCGGGCGTACGCTCCGGACGCACCTGCTGCGGCGCGGTGCCCGGGTTGGCGGAGTTGATCGTCCACCCGCCCCGTGGCGGGGAGGAGAGCAGGTTGCCCTCAGGGGTGGCGGCCAGGGCGACGTGGTCGGCGGGCAGGGTGACCGGGGCGAGCGCACCGGCGGCGGTGACCAGCCAGTATTCGCTGCCGGTACTGACCAGCAGGCCACCGCCCTGGGCGTACAGCTTCGCCTTGGGCGCCAGGGTGATCGGGCGCGGTTCGGTGGAGGGACTGTCGAGCCGCCACAGCAGCAGCGTGGCGCCGTCGATGATGCCGGCCACGGGGCTGCCCTGGGTGACCGCGAGCAGCGGGCGCGCGTCACGGGAGACGCTGTTGGTGGTGCTGGTCAGCAGCGGCTGTCCGGTGTCGGCGTCCAGCACGTGCAGGGCGCCGCCCGGATCGATGTAGGCGACCCGATTGTCCACCACGGCAGGGTTTCCGATCGTCGGCAGGTCCACCGACCAGACGAAGGTGCGGGACCATCCCGGGGGTGCCGGACGGCTCAGCTCCTGCGCCGTTGCGGTCGTGGCCCCGGACCGGCTGGCCCGCTGGAACTGACTGACGCCCAGCAGCAGGATCCCGGCGACGGCGACGACTCCGATCAGCACGGCCGCGATGGCGCGGCGGCTGTTCCGCTTGCCGCGGTCGCTGTCGGACGCTGGGGTGGACGCGGGCTCGCCGTGTGGTGGATAGGTGGCAGACGGTTGCGAACCCGGATAGGGCGCGGACGCCTGCGACATCGGATACTGCGCCGAGGCCTGCGACATCGGATACGGCGCGGACGCCTGCGACATCGGATACGGCGCGGACGCCTGCGACATCGGATACGGCGCCGAGGCCTGCGACATCGGATACGGCGCCGAGGCCTGCGACACCGGGGTCTGCTGCACCTGGTAGGCCGAGGCGGGGTGGTGCGCCGACCCGGGCGGCTGCATCGGGTCCGGGCCGGGCATCACCGGTTGCGGAGGTGGCGGCTGCTCGGGATGGCCCGGTCCGAGCACGAACCGTTGCGGCGGCTCCGGCTCGGGGAAGGACAGGTTGGTTCGATCCTCCGGCGGGGGCTGCTGCTGATAGCCGTCGGCGGGCGGGAATGGGGCGTACCCCTGCTGCGAATACTGCCCCTGCTGCGATTGGAAATCCTGCTGCGGTTGGAAATCCTGCTGCGGATACTGCTCCTGGTGGGCGTACCGCTGCTGACCGTGCTGGTCGGGTTGACCATACTGGTCGAGCTGGTTCCCGCCCGGCCCCCACTGCTGCCCGTAGGGCGGCGGGTTGGCGCCCGGCGCCCAGGGGGATTCCTCGAGCTGCTGGGGCTGGTACCAGTGGGCGTCGGACCGGTTCGGATGACCCTCCTGGCCTTCAGAAGAGTTCATCCGTCACCGTGCTTTCGGTTCACGCAGTCACCTGGGGGATGGCGACGAGCGCGGTCAGCGAGTACGCCGACGCGAGACCGCGCGCTGGCGGCGCTGCGACACCACGGCAGCGGGACGCTGCTGGGCGGTGGCCGCGGTGCCGTCGTCGGTGGTACCGCTCGACTGCTGGGTGGTGGTGCCGGTCGTGGTCGTCGCGGCCGGCTTCGGCGTCGCCGTGGTCGTCGCCCCGGCCGTGGCCCGCTTGGTGGTAGCCGCCTTGGTGGCCGTGGCCGAAGTAGTCGCCTTGGTTGTGCTCGAGGAGGACGCCTTGGCAGTGGCCGGACGCGGGGTGGCTGTCGCGCTGCTGGACGCCTTCACCGTCGCCGCCTTGGCCGTGGATGTGCTGGCGGACGAAGATGCACTCGCCGTTGCGCTTGCGCTCTGGGTCGGCGTGACCGGCGTGTCCGGCTTCCCATCCTGGCTCGGCGTAGCGGTCGGGGTCGGGGTCGGGGTCGCACTCGGGCTCGCACTCGGAGAGGGGCTCGGGGTCGGAGCCTGTGACGGTGCCGGCTGGAAGGTGGGGGGCGGTTGAACGCCAGTGGGCGACCAAGCGTCCAGTACCCCTTCGCTCGGGAACCAAGGCTCCTCATAGCCGAAGTCACTGGGCGTCACGGTTCCGCTGATCGTGCCGTCCTTGCCCTTGAGGCCCGAGGGCTTCCCGTTGACAGTCACATCGATACGCCCATTCGGGTGCACGACCACGCTAAGCGTGATGGACCGCTTCGCTCCAGTCGTGTCGGTGATCTCATACCGGAGGAAGTACACCCCCGGCAGGCGAGGCGCTTCCACAGAGAGAGCGAGACTCTTGCCGTCATCGGAGAACTGGGCGGTGGCATTGCCGAACTCGATCAGAGTGGGATCGGGCGTTTCCGGCGGGTTCGTGGTGGGCGGGTTGGTGACCGGGGGCCGCGTCGTGGTCGGGTTGCTGCCAGGGTGGGTGGGCACTGGAGGAACGCTGCCGGTACCGGGGCCGGGCTGGGTCGTCACGCTGCCAGGGCCGGGCTGGGTGGTCACGCTGCCGGTCGCCTGCGGACCGGGCTGGGTGCCACCGGTCTGGCTTCCCCCGGAGTCGTTACCGACGGGCTGGGCGGAGTCGCCCTCGGGGGCGGCGGGGCCGACGGGCACGGGGGCCAGGGTGGCGGGGCCGGACGCAGCGGTGGTCGGAGCAGCGGTCGAGCCGCCGGGGGCCGGGGTGGCACCCGGGTCGCGACCGGGGCCCTGGCTGCCGTCGGAGCCGGAGGTGTCGCGGCCGACACCGCCGCCGGTCTCGTCCTCGCTGCCGGGCCGCTGACCGGAGGTGCCGGGGTCAGCGGTCGGGTCGGTCGCCGGAGGAGTCGCGCCACCGGGCGGCGGGGTGGTCGAGCGTCCCGAGGTGGAGGGGCCAGAGGAGGTCGAGCTACCGGGGGCGATCGTCTGCTGAGCCGTCGGGTTGGTCTCCTCAGACTTCTTGTCACCGGTGAAGGCGATCGCTCCTGCGATCAGCATGACCAGGGCGACGACTGCTGAGAGCGTCCACCCGATCAGTCCCTTGCGCGAGGCGCTGTTCTCAGCCACGTCCCAAATCCCCTCATCTGCGGCAGACGGCCGTATTCGTCCACCGGCGACCCTAGTGCACCCGGGGTCACAGTCCGGTGAACCCCGAGAGACTTCTCAGTTACGCGCGCAATCCGAGTGTCCAGCCGGTCAGAAGGCAAACTCCGGCATGCCCTGACTTTTCAGGGTGGAACTGCGTCCCGGCCAGCGCTCCCTGCTCCACCGCGGCCACGAAACGATCCGACTCCACCTCGCACCAGGTCGCCCGCTCCAGGCCCTCGTCGCGGCGTACCCCGTAGCTGTGCACGAAATAGAACCGCTCGTCCCCCAGCTCCGCGAACAGCGCCGACCCCTCGGCCGCGCGGACGGTGTTCCAGCCCATGTGCGGCAGCCGCTGCACCTGCAACCGCTCCACCTTTCCGGGGAGTACGCCGACTCCAGCGGTCCGCTCGCCGTGCTCGATCCCCTCGGTGAACAGGATCTGGAACCCCACACAGATGCCCAGCACCGGCCGCCCGGCCGCCACCCGCTGCCGGATCACCTCATCGCCCCCGACCCGCCGAAGCCCCGCCATGCAGGCCGCGAACGCGCCCACCCCGGGCACCACCAACCCGTCGGCGGCCAGCGCCTCGTCGGGGTCGCTGGTCAGGCTCACCTCCACCCCGGTGCGGGCCATCGCCCGGTACGCCGAGCGCAGGTTCCCCGAGCCGTAGTCGAGGATCGCGACCCGTGGCGCGGCGTCGCTCACAGGGCGCCCTTGGTGCTCGGCACCCCGGACACCCGCGGGTCGGGCTCGATCGCCGTCCGCAGCGCCCGCGCCAACGCCTTGATCTGCGCCTCGACGATGTGGTGCGGGTCGCGGCCGCGGACCAGCGCCAGGTGGATGCACAGCCCCGCGTTGTGTGCCAGGGTCTCCACGATGTGTCGGGTCATCGAGCCGACATAGGGCGTACCGGGGCGTCCGTCGGGGGTCGGCCCGCCGCCGATCAACACGTACGCCTGACCCTCCGGCTCGCCGGTGTGCACGCAGTAGGGCCGCCCGGCGACGTCGACCACGCAGGTCGCCAGCGCCTCGTCCAGCGGTACCGCGGCGTCACCGAAACGCCGGATCCCGGACTTGTCACCGAGCGCCTTGCCCAGCGCCTGGCCGAGCACGATCGCGGTGTCCTCGACCACGTGGTGGGCGTCGATCCACACGTCGCCGGTGGCCTCGATGCTCAGGTCGATCAGCGAGTGCTTGGCCAGCGAGGTGAGCAGGTGGTCATAGAAACCGACCCCGGTGCTGACGTCGGCCCGGCCGCTGCCGTCCAGGTCGACGCTGACGCTGACCTGTGACTCCGAGGTCCTGCGTTCGATCGTTGCGGTACGCATTCAGCGCTCCCTCTCCGGTCCCTGAGCCTGTCGAAGGGACTCCAATTTCCGTGACAGCGAATCCTTGAACGCCTGCAGTTCTTCCGGCGTACCGATCGAGACCCGCAGCATCCCCTCGGGCCCGGTCTCCCGAATCAGTACGCCATCATCCAGCAGCGCCTGCCAGACCGCGTGCCGGTCGGCGAAGCGGCCGAACAGCACGAAGTTGGCGTCGCTCGGCACGACCTCCAGGCCCTGGCCGCGCAGCCAGTCGACCAGCTCGTCGCGGCCGGCCCGCAACTCGTCCACGTGGCCCATCATCTCGGCGGCGTTGTCCAGCGCCACGCAGGCGACGGCCTGGGTGACCGTCGACAGGTGGTACGGCAACCGGATGATCCGGCAGGCGTCCACCACCGCCGACGAGGCGGCCAGGTAACCGAGCCGGCCCCCGGCGAACGCGAACGCCTTGGACATGGTCCTCGACACGACCAGCCGCGGGTGCTCCGGCAGCAGCTCCAGCGCGCTCGGCGTACCCGGCCGGACGAACTCCTGGTACGCCTCGTCGACCACCACGATCCCGGGCGCGGCCTCCAGCAGAGCCCGGACGGTGTCCAGCCCGGTCGCGGTGCCGGTCGGGTTGTTCGGGGTGGTCAGCACCACCACGTCGGGGCGGTGCTGCTGCACGGCGGCCACGGCCAGCTCCGGGGTCAGCGTGAAGTCCTCGGCGCGCGGCGCGGTCAGATAGCGGGTGTGGGTGTTGCGGGCGTACTCGGGATACATCGAATACGTCGGGGTGAACGACAGCAGCGACCGCCCCGGTCCGGCGAACGCCTGCAGCAGGTGGGTCATCACCTCGTTGGACCCGTTCGCCGCCCAGATGTTCGCCAGGCCCAACCCCTGTCCGCCCTGACGTTCGTTCAGGTACGCCGCCAGTCGCGTCCGCAGCGCGCTCGCCTCCCGGTCCGGATAGCGGTTCATCCCCGCCGCCGCCTCGGCCGCCGCGGCGGCGATCTGCCCGCGCACCCGAGCACTCGGCGGATAGGGATTCTCGTTGACGTTGAGCAGCACCGGCACGTCCAACTGCGGGGCGCCGTAGGGCTCCTCCCCCACCAGCTCCGGGCGCAGCGGCAGGTCCGCCAACGTCGCCGGTCCGGCGTCCCCCATCAGTCGGCCTCCTCGTCGAAGCGCACGCTGATCGCGGCTCCGTGGGCCGGCAACTGCTCGGCCTCGGCGAAGGTCTCGACCTCCCGGCGCACCTCGGCCAGTGCCCCGCGGTCGTAGTGGATCAGGTGCACCTCACGCAGGAACGACTTCACGTTCAGCCCGCTGCTGTGCTTGGCGGCTCCGGCGGTCGGGAGCACGTGGGTCGAGCCGGCGCAGTAGTCGCCCAGCGACACCGGCGAATAGCCGCCGATGAAGATGGCGCCGGCGTTGGTCACCCGCTGGGCGAGGTCGAACGCGTTGTGGGTGTGGATCTCCAGGTGTTCGGCGGCATAGGCGTCCACGACGGCGAGACCCTGTTCAAGGTCGTCGACCAGCACCACCCCGGACTGCTCGCCGGTGAGCGCGGTGCGGATCCGCTCGACGTGCCGGGTACGCCCCAACTGCGGCTCGAGCTGGGCCTCGACCGCGGCGGCCAACTCGGCGGAATCGGTGACCAGCACCGAACCGGCCAACGGGTCGTGCTCGGCCTGGGAGATCAGGTCGGCGGCGACGTGGGCGGGGTTGGCGGAGTCGTCGGCGAGGATGGCGATCTCGGTCGGGCCCGCCTCGGAGTCGATCCCGATCTTCCCCTTCAGCAGCCGCTTGGCGGCCACGACGTAGATGTTGCCGGGGCCGGTCACCAGGTCGACCGGCTCGCACAGCCCGGGCACCCCGTGGGCGAACATCGCCACCGCCTGGGCGCCGCCCACGGCGTACACCTCGTCGATGCCGAGGATCGAGCAGAGCGCCAGGATGTTCGGGTGCGGCTCGCCACCGAACTCGACCTGCGGCGGCGAGGTGACCGCGATCGAGCCGACGCCGGCGACCTGCGCCGGGACGACGTTCATGATCACGCTCGAGGCGAGCGGGGCCAGCCCGCCGGGCACATAGAGCCCGACCCGGTTGACCGGGATCAGCTTCTGGATCACCCGGGCGCCGCGGTCCACGTCGACGGCCACCGAGGTGTCCCCCAGCTCGGCCAGGCTGACCTGACGGCGCCGCTCGATGGCCAGCTCGAAGGCTTCTCGGACCTGCGCGTCGAGTTGCTTCTCGGCCGCGGCCAGCCGCTCGACCGGCACCCGGAAGCTGTCCGGCACGACCTTGTCGAAGCGTTCCGACAGCTCGCGCAGGGCCTCCTCGCCGCGGGTGGCAACCGCCTCGACCACCGGGCGTACCGCCGCCATCGCCTGCTCCACGTCGAACGCCGCCCGCGGCACGACCTTGGACAGCTCGGCCCCGGAGCCTGCGCGATGACCGCGCAGGTCGATCACCCGCAGCAGCGCCTCGGCGGGACGGGTGGTGTTCGACTCGGTTTCAGGCACGAGGGCGATTGTACGGAGTCGGCGCGCTCGGCACCTGCGCATTCCGCGGGCGGTTCCCGGTGCCTGCCTAGGCTGTCCGCGTGAACGATGCCGAACCGGACAGCGGGCGAGGACTGACATCGGCCGAGGTCGCCCAGCGCCGCGAGGCCGGTCAGGTCAACACCCTGCCCGATCGTTCCGGGCGCTCGGTGCCGGACATCGTCCGGGCCAACGTGTTCACGCGGATCAACGCCATCCTCGGCGTGCTGCTGGTGGTGGTGCTCTCCACCGGGTCGTTCAAGAACGCGCTCTTCGGGTTGCTGATCATCGCCAACAGCGGGATCGGCATCATCCAGGAGGTGCGCGCCAAACGCACCCTGGACCGATTGGCGATCATCGGACGCGCGCACCCGCTGGTCCGCCGCGACGGAACGCTCACCCGGGTCGATCAGGACCAGCTGGTGCTCGACGAGGTGATCGAGCTCGGACCCGGGGACCAGGTCCCGGTGGACGGAGTGGTCGTCGAATCCGGATCGCTCGAGGTGGACGAGTCGATGCTGACCGGTGAGGCCGACCCGGTGGCCAAGGATCGCGGGGATTCCCTGCTCTCGGGCAGTTTCGTGGTGTCGGGGTCCGGCGCCTTCCGCGCGACCGCGGTGGGCGCCGAGGCGTACGCCGCGAAGCTGGCCGCCGAGGCGAGCCGCTTCACCCTGGTGGACTCCGAACTGCGTCGCGGGATCGACACCATCCTGCGCCTCGTCGGCCTCCTGCTGGTCCCGACCGGGATCCTCACGGTGATCGTGCAACTGTTCGTGGTGCACGCCGACCTGCGCACCGCCCTGCTCGGCATGGTCGCCGCGCTGGTGCCGATGGTGCCCGAAGGCCTGGTCCTGTTGACGTCGGTGGCGTTCGCGGTCGGGGTGGTACGCCTCGGCCGGCGGCAGTGCCTGGTCCAGGAGCTGCCCGCGATCGAGGGGCTGGCCCGGGTCGACGTGGTGTGCACCGACAAGACCGGCACGCTCACCGAGAACGGGATGCGGGTCGCCGAGATCATCCCGGTCGCCACCGACCCAGCCCATGATCCGGTCGAGCTGTTGCGCCAGCTCGCCGCCACCGACCCGCGCCCCAACGCCAGCATGGCCGCCGTGGTCGACGCCCTCGGCACGACCGAGGCCCCCTGGCCGGTCGCCGCGCTGGCGCCCTTCACCTCCGCCAGGAAGTGGTCCGGGGCCACCTTCGAATCGGGGCGCTCGCTGGTGCTCGGGGCGCCGGATGTGCTGGCGGAGCAGGGATCCCCGGCGGCACGGCGGGCCGAGGAGCTCGGGTCCCAGGGGTTGCGGGTGCTGCTGCTCGCCTCGGGCGACAACCGGGTGGACGGCGAGGCCGCCACCGTGGGACTGCTGCCGCTGGCCCTGGTCGTGCTGGAGCAGCGATTGCGGACCGATGCGGGGGAAATCCTGGACTACTTCGCCCGCCAGAACGTGTCGGTGAAGATGGTGTCCGGCGACAACGCGATCTCGGTCGGGGCGATCGCCCGTCAGGTCGAGCTGGGCTCCGACAGCCCGCCGATCGACGCGCGATCCCTGCCCCAGCAGGAATCCGAGTTCGCCGACGCGGTCACCGCCGGGAGCGTCTTCGGCCGCGTATCGCCGGAGCAGAAGCGGCAGCTGGTGCACGCCCTGCAGGGCCGCGGGCACACGGTGGCGATGACCGGTGACGGGGTCAACGACGTGCTGGCGTTGAAGGACGCCGACATCGGGGTGGCGATGGGCGCCGGGTCGGAGGCCAGCCGCGCGGTCGCCCAGATCGTGCTGCTGGACAATCGATTCGCCACCCTGCCCCACGTCGTGGCCGAGGGCCGTCGGGTGATCGGGAACATCGAACGGGTGGCCACGCTGTTCCTGACCAAGACGGTCTATTCGGTGCTGCTGGCGCTGCTGGTCGGGGCATTCACGATGCCGTTCCCATTCGTTCCACTGCACATCACCATCACCGCCTGGTTCACCATCGGGATCCCGGCCTTCCTGCTCTCGCTGGCCCCGAACGCCGAGCGGGCGCGGTCGGGGTTCGTGCGTCGGGTGATGGGTCGAGCGGTTCCCGCGGGGGTGATCATCGCCGTGGCCAGCTTCGTCACCTATCGGCTGCTGTTCTCCCGGATCGCGGCCGGGGAGGCGAGTCGGGAGCAGGTGTCCAGCGCGGTGCTGATCGTGGTGATCGCGATCGCCATGTGGGTGCTGGCCGTGGTCGCCCGTCCCTACCGCCCCTGGAAGGTGGCGCTGCTGGTGCTGAGCGTGGTGGCGTACGTCGCCATGTTCACGATTCCGGTTCTGGCGCGCTTCTTCACCCTCGACGTGGGGCGTCCGGAGATGCTGGTGGTGCCGGCGGTGGCGGCGATCATCGGCATCGTGCTGGTCGAGGTTTCCTGGCTGGTGGGGAATCGGCTGCGGGCGCGGTCGGCGTCCGGACCCGGCTGGGCCGTCCGCGGGTCAGCGGCCTAGGATCACGAAAATGGAGTCGGTGCTGCACACGTCCGCAGGCCCGGTGGAGGCCACCGTGCTGCCCGGTGAGCTCTCCCCCGTGCTCTTCTTCGGCGGTGGGCACTGCACGGCGCAGACCCCGTGCGGGCAGCAGTTGTACGCCGAACTCGGCCACACGGTGGTCACGGTGTCGCGGCCCGGTTATGGCAGGACCGGGGTGGGCCCGTTGACGGCCGCCGAGTTCGCCCCGCTGCTGGGTGAGGTGTGCGACCTGCTGGACCTGGCCGCCATCGCGGCCTGTGTCGGGGTGTCGTCCGGCGGCATGCAGGCCGTGCACGCCGCGCTGGCCATGGGTGATCGGGTGCGGTCGTTGGTGCTGCACAGTGCGGCGCCGTCGGCGCTGCCCTTTCCGGACGTACCGGCGCAGCGGGCGGCGGCCAGATTGATGTTCGCCCCCGGCACCGAGGACGCGACCTGGGCGGGGGTACGCCGCCTGGTGCGGAGCGATTCCGGGTTGCGCCGGATGCTCGGCACGCTGAGTCGGCTGCCGGCCGTGCGCTGGTGGCCCGATCTGACCGCCACCGATCTGGCCGCCGCCCGGGAAACCTTCTGCGGCATGGATTCCGGGAGCGGCTTCCTGCTCGACGTGCGCCAGGGGACCGCCGCGTTGGCGACCTTCCGGACGGCCGCCCTGGCCCGGGTGGGCGTACCCACGCTGGTCACCGGCAGCCAGCACGACGCCGGCGTGTCCTGGGCCCACGCCGAGAGCCAGGCGCGACTGATTCCCGGCGCCGAGCTGGTGGACACCGAGGCACCGACCCACTTCTTCTGGATCGGCCCCACCCGCGGCCGGGTCACCGCCGCCATCGAACGCTTCCTCGCCTGAGCTAAAAACGTTGGCTGAGCCTGTCGAAGCCACCCATGTTGGCTGAGGGTGGTGATCAGCCCTGAAAGCGCTCCCACACCCGGTGCTTCGCCAGCAGCTTGAGCAGCTCGTCACCAATCTCGGCAGCCGACCCGGAGACCACCCCCGCGGCCTGCGCGGGGACCCCGGCGGCGGTGAAGATCGCTCCGGGCTCACCGACCACGGCGATCGGCTTCGCGTGCTGGTATGCCTGACGCACCATCATCACCGCCCGCGGGTCGAGGCCGTCCAGCGGGCCGGCCACCACCCGGGCGTCCCGCGCTCGGCCGACCTCGTCGGCCGGGGCGCCCGATCCGACCAGCAGCAGGGCGTCCAGCTCCACCGCGGTGGCGGTGGCGAAGGTGCGCTGGACGGCCAGTTCGCCGCCCACCTTGGCGCCGTTGGGACCGATCAGCAGCGGCTGGGTCCCCGCCCCGAGCAGGGCCTCCACGACCGGCTGCACCTCGGCGGCCGTCGTGTCGGCGTCCACCAAGATGCCAACCATCCGTCCGTCGACGGGGTGCTCCTTGCCTAGCTGGCTGACCGCAGGCGACGGGTCGCCGAACACCGGCTTCTCAGTCGGTTCCGGGGCCGGCAGGCCCAGCCCGGCGGCGACCTCGGCGCACAGCCGCTGGTCGATGTTGGCCAGGCACTGCAGCTGGCGTACCCGGATGTTCTCCTCGTAGCACTTGCTCAGCTCGAAGGTGTACGCGCCGATCACGTGCTCCTGCTCCACCTCGGTGAGCGAAGAGAAGAAGAGCCCGACCTGGCTGAAGTGGTCGTCGAAGGAGGCCGACTGCTCGCGTACCTTGCGGCCCTGGACCGGCTGCGGCACGTCGATGAACGCGCCCTGGTCGGCCCCGGCGACGAACGGACAGCCGCCGTCCAGCGAGTTCGGCCGATAGGGGGCGACCCCGCCGGGCACGGCGTCCTGGTGGAACCCGTCGCGCAGCATGTCGTTCACCGGCGCGTGCGGCCGGTTGATCGGGATCTGCGAGAAGTTGGGTCCGCCCAGCCGGGTGAGCTGGGTGTCCAGGTAGGAGAAGAGCCGGCCCTGCAGCAGCGCGTCGTTGCTGACGTCGATCCCGGGGACCAGGTGGCCGGGGTGGAAGGCGACCTGCTCGGTCTCAGCGAAGTAGTTGGTCGGGTTGGCGTTCAGCGTCATCGTACCGATCACCTGCACCGGCGCCAGCTCTTCGGGGATGAACTTGGTCGGGTCGAGCAGGTCGATCCCCTCGAACATCTGGTCTTCGGTGTCGGGGAACACCTGGATACCCAGGTCCCACTCCGGGAACGCTCCAGCCTCGATGGCGTCGGCCAGGTCACGGCGGTGGTAGTCGGGGTCGGCACCGTTGAGCAGCAGCGCCTCTTCCCAGGTCACGGAGTGTACGCCGAGCCGCGGCTTCCAGTGGAACTTCACCAGCGAGGTTTCGCCCGCCTCGTTGACCAGGGTGAACGTGTGGACGCCGAACCCCTCCATCATCCGGTAGGAGCGCGGGATGCCCCGGTCGGACATGTTCCACATGGTGTGCGCCTGGGCCTCGGTGTGCAGGGAGACGAAGTCCCAGAAGGTGTCGTGGGCGCTCTGCGCCTGCGGGATCTCCCGGTCGGGCTGCGGTTTGACCGAGTGCACGACGTCGGGGAACTTGATCGCGTCCTGGATGAAGAAGACGGGGATGTTGTTCCCGACCAGGTCGTAGACGCCTTCGCTGGTGTAGAACTTCGTCGCGAAACCGCGGGTGTCGCGGACCGTGTCGGCCGAGCCGCGCGAACCGGCCACGGTGGAGAACCGGACGAAGACCGGGGTCTCCACCCCCTTGGCCAGGAAGGCGGCGCGGGTCAGCTTGCTGGCGGCCCCGTTGGCGACGAAGGTGCCGTGCGCGGCGGCGCCGCGGGCGTGCACGGCGCGCTCGGGGATGCGCTCGTGGTCGAAGTGCATGATCTTCTCGCGCAGGTGGTGGTCCTGCAGCAGGACCGGGCCGCGCGGGCCAGCCTTGAGGGAGTGATCGGTGTCGCCGAGGCGTACGCCCTGGGCGGTGGTCAGGTGGGCTCCCTGCTGATCGCGGCAACCCGGTACGCCGGTCGGTCCGCCATCGGCCGGAGCGGCCTGATCGGGCTTGGGCGGGAGCGGTTCGCGGGGCTTGGTGGGCTCGGCGAGCTCGGGCGCCTCGCTGGCCGGGGCACCGGGAACGGGGGGCGGATCCTGCCGGGCCTGCTTCGACTGCGTGTTCTTCGACTTGGTCACGGCATCCTCCTGCGGAGTGGCGGGCACGCGAAACGCATGCTGAGCACACCACGCTACAGACCAATGTCGACTTGTCATCCCCCGGGGGGGTCCACGCTCCCGACCGGGTCGGCAGGCGGAGCCTGCGGAGCGACGCCCAAGTGTGTCGGGGAACCCGTCGAGAGGGGGCCATCCGGCGCGTGACTGGAGTGGCCAAAGTTTTTCGAACTTTTTCTGCCCACACAGCCGTTTCGGGCCGTTTCGGGGTCGGACTGTCAGACCCGGCTGATGTGATTGGACCATGAGCACAGCAGCCGACACCCCAGCGGTGATCACCGCGGTGTCGATGCTGCCCGAGCTCGACAACCTCGCACTGCTCACCGACGAAGAAGTCCTCGCCCTGATCGAGAGGGCCGATGCCCAGGTTGCCGCGGCCCAGGCCGCTCGCGCGCAGCTGGTCGCCGAGGCGCAGCAGCGCGAAGCCGCCGAACGACTGCACCTGTGCTCGACCGCCACGTTCCTGACTCGGCAGCATCGCCACAGCAGCCGCGAGGCACGCCGGATCGTGAAGCAGGCAACGACTCTGTTCGGCCGCCTCAGCCTGATCGCCGAGGCCGCGTGCGCCGGGCTGCTGTCGGACAGCCAGGTCCGCGGCATCCTCAACGGGCTTCAGAACCTCCCCGAGACACTGTCTTCGGCGGAGTTGGATCGGGCGCAGGAGCTGATGGTCGGGTTCGCCGCCGACTTCGCCCCCGACGACCTGCGCAAACTCTCCCTGCACGTCCGCCAGACCATCGATCCCGACGGCACCGACGCCGCCGAGGCGGCGCGGTTGGAGGCCGAACGCCTGCAGGCCGAGAAGAACCGCCGGCTGTCGATGGCACCCGATCACCACGGCTCCTACATCCTCGCCGGCAAACTCCCGCTCGCCGACGGGGAAGAACTCGCCGCGTTGTTGAAGGCCCACGAGTCCGCACTCTGGCGAGCGGTCACCGAGACCGACGCGGTCGCGCCGACCCGGGCGCAAATGCGAGCCGACGCGTTGATGATCCTCATCCGCCGCGCCGCGAAGGTCGGGGACGCACCCCGCAACGGCGGCGATCGACCCCGAATCTCTGTGCTGGTGTCGTTGGAGACGCTCCGCACGGGTCTGGGTACGGCGCAGGTGTCATGCGGGGAACACCTCTCCGCCACCGACGTGCGCCGCCTCGCCTGTGATGCCGACATCCTGCCGATCGTGATGAACGGCAAAGGCGTCCCGATGGAGGTCGGTACGCCGCACCGCCTGGTCACCCCAGAGATCCGTGCCGCTCTCGTCGCCCGCGACAAGGGCTGCGTGTTCCCCGGCTGCACCCATCCGCCCGAGGACTGCGAAGCCCACCACATCCAACCGTGGTGGGCGCTCGGCCCCACGAAACTGTGGAACCTGGTGCTGCTGTGCCCCCGCCACCACCGCCAGGTCGAACCCGCCCGCGACCGACCCTGGAACGCAGACAACCCCGAACGCTGGGCCATCCGCCTCGACCCCGACGGGTTGCCGTTCGTCATCCCTCCGACCCTGTTCGACCTCCATCGCAAGCCGATCCGCCATGCCCGTTTCCGATACCCCGGGCCCGATGACCCCCACGCCCCCTGAGCGACCGGGTTCCCCTCGACACGGGGAACGGGAGGCAGCGGAGACCAGTGACCAATGAGGTTGAAGTCTCAGGGCACTCACAGGCCACGGTCACAATTGTCGACTAAGCTTACCGGAGGTCAGCACCCCCGCTGGCCGAGGGATCGGAGGGTGATGATGTCGGTGCACCTCATCTCGGACGGTTCGGCCCACTCGGTGCCGGATGACTGGAACAGCGGTGACCGCCTCTATTTCGACGACGCGACCCTGGGCCGCCTCTGCGACGGCCCTCTCCCGGGCCTGAACGACCTGGTGGTGACGATCAGCCTCGCCCAGCTGGTGCGCGCCGAGTACATGACGCCCAACGTCGAGCTGGGGCGTACCCTCAGCGACGAGCAGGTTGCCGCCGCACACCTCGCCCTGATCGCCTCCACCGCGCGCCACGGACTGATCCTCGATCTGCCCTGGCGGGACAGGGCGAGCTTCGAGGCGTACCGATTGGCTCACGGCCACCAGGGCTGGACGGGTCGCCGTACCCTGGTGGCCGAGTTCTTCTCCCCGATCATGGACCGGCTCCAGGAGCTCGAGAACGAGCGCTTCCTCTCGGCCCTGCGCCGGGCCGCGCTCCGCTGATCAGCCGGCCGATCAGCCCAGCGTGGCCGTGTCGATCACGAAGCGGTACCGCACGTCGGAGGCGACCACCCGGTCCCACGCCTCGTTGACCTTGTCCGCCGAGATCACCTCGATCTCCGCCCCGAGCCCCTTCTCGGCGCAGAAGTCGAGCATCTCCTGGGTCTCGGCGATCCCGCCGATTAGCGACCCGGCGAACGAACGCCGCCCCGTGATCAGCGAGAACGCCTGCACCGGCATCGGCTCCGGCGGCGCACCCACGTTGACCAGCGACCCGTCGACGGCCAGCAGCTCCAGATAGCCCTTGAGATCCAGCTGGGCGCTCACGGTGTTGATGATCAGGTCGAACGTTCCGGCGAGCTTGTCGAAGGTGTCCGGGTCGCTGGTGGCGTAGTAGTCCGTGGCCCCCAGCCGCAGCCCGTCCTCCTGCTTCTTCAGCGACTGGGACAGCACGGTCACCTCGGCACCCATCGCCGCGGCGATCTTCACCGCCATGTGCCCGAGCCCGCCGAGTCCCACCACGGCCACCTTCTTGCCCGGGCCGGCACCCCAGTGCCGCAGCGGCGAATAGGTGGTGATCCCGGCGCACAGCAGCGGCGCGGCCTCGTCCAGCTCGATCCCCTCGGGGATGCGTACGACGAAGTCCTCGTCCACCACCACGTGGGTCGAATAGCCGCCCTGGGTCATCGTGCCGTCGCGGTCCGTGCCGCCGTAGGTGTCGACGAATCCCTGTTCGCAGTACTGCTCATTCCCCGCCCTGCAATGCTGGCACTCGCGGCAGGAGTTCACCATGCAGCCGACCCCGACCCGGTCGCCGACCTTGTGCCGGGTCACCGCGGAGCCGACCTCGGCGACGACGCCGGCGATCTCGTGGCCGGTCACCAGCGGATAGCTCACCTTGCCCCACTCGGCGCGGGCGGTGTGGATGTCGGAGTGGCAGACCCCGGCGAACCTGATGTCGATCAGGACGTCCTTCGGTCCGACGTCGCGCCGCTCGATGGTGGTCGGCACCAGCGGATCGGTCGCGGACGTGGCTGCGTAGGCGTTGACGGTCAGCATGTGTTCCTCCTGGTACGCCCTCCCGGGCGCGTTGCGTGCGTACGCCCGAAGGCGCAGTCGTGCGGTCGGTCCCCAGTCAACCAACTCCGGTCAACAGGTGGGCGACCCGTCCACCGCTGCGTCGGGGCGTGGAACAATCGCGGCCATGTCGCTGATACCGGGTCTTGTGAGCTTCGTCGGCCTCGGGACCGTTGTCAACGTGGGCACGGTGGTGGTCGGTTCGCTGATCGGCATGGCACTCGGGCACCGGCTCCCCGAACGTACCCGCGACACCGTCACCGACGCGCTCGGCCTGGTCACCCTGCTGATCGGCGCGCTGTCGGCGATCGACGTGACCAGCCAGGTGCTCAAGGACCGGGTGGGCGCCTCGGCCCCGGTACTGATCGTGCTGGGCTCGCTGCTGATCGGCGGCATCGTCGGCTCCCTGGTCGACCTGGAACGGCGACTGGAAAACCTGGGTGACTGGTTGCGGGCCCGGCTCAGCCGCGGCAGCAGCTCCGACGCCCCCGACCAGCACGGCGTCGATCCGGTGACCGGGGCCGCACACCTGAGCGCGCGAGAACGGTTCATCGAGGGGTTTGTGACCGCCTCGCTGATCTTCTGCATCGGCCCACTGACCATCCTCGGGTCGCTCTCCGACGGCCTCGGGCGGGGCGCTGACCAGTTGATCCTGAAGGCGGTGCTCGACGGGTTCGCCTCGATCGCGTTCGCCGCCTCGCTCGGGGTCGGCGTGCTCGCCTCGGCGCTGGTGGTGGCCGTGGTGCAGGGTCTGATCACCCTGCTCGGCTTCGCGATCGGCGACTTCCTGCCCGAGCCGCACCTGCTGGCGCTCACCGCGACCGGCGGACTGATGCTGGTCGGGCTCGGCTTCCGACTGCTGAACATCCGCCAACTGCCGGTCGGCAACCTGCTCCCCGCCCTGCTGGTGGCACCACTGCTCGTCCAACTCGTGGCCTCGCTGCGCTGATGGGCGGGCGTCGTTCCTCCGGTACGCCGGCCACGGTCGCCCTCGACCGGGCGAAGGTGGCCTATCGGCTGCACCCCTACGACCACCAGGACACCGCCACCCACTACGGCGAGGAGGCGGCCGCCGCCCTCGGCGTACCGAAGGAGCGGCTGTTCAAGACACTCCTCGCCGAACTGCCCACCGGGGAGCTGGTCACCGCGATCGTGCCGGTCGCCGGGATGCTCGACCTCAAGGCGCTGGCCGTCGCGGTCGGCGCCAAGAAGGCCGCGCTGGCCGACCCGCGGCAGGCCGAACGGGCGACCGGCATGGTGGTCGGCGGGATCTCCCCGATCGGTCAACGGCTGCGTCACCGCATCGTGCTCGACGAGTCGGCCCGCGCCTTCGACACCGTGTTCTGCTCGGCCGGCCGCCGTGGCCTGCAGCTCGAACTCTCCCCGGAGGACCTGGCCCGGGTGACCGGCGCCGTCCTCGCCCCGATCGCCCGTTAGGCGAGCAGCGCCCCGACCGCGACCGCCAACGGCACCAGCAGCAGCCCCTCGGCCGCGAACCGGCGTGCGCCGACCCGCACCCCGTGCCGGCGACAGGACTGCCACCACAACACGTTGGCGAGTGACCCCCACAGCAGCACCGACGGCCCGACGTTCACCCCGACCAGCAGCGCCACCAACCCCGAACCCCCGCCGGCCCAGGGCTCCAGGGCCAGGAAAACCGGCAGGTTGTTCAGCAGATTCGCAGCCAGGGCGGCGATTCCGGCGACCGTGAGCTGACCGACGACGCCCGGCTCGACCGGTGGCAACGCCCCCGCCACCCGCTCCCCCAGCCCGGCCACCAGCCAGAACAGACCAAGCACCCCGGCGGCCACCTCGAGCGGGAACAACCGCGCCATCCGGCGCGGTGCCGCGGCCGGGTGGCGGCGTACCGCGAACGCGCACCAGACCACCAGCAGACCGCCGGCGGCGACCAGCCAAGCGGGTACGCCGGCCACCAGCAGCGGTCCCAGCGCGAGCGCGACCGACCCGGTCACCACCAGCAGCACCCGATCCGGGATCGGCTCCGGCGCCGGCACCCGATAGCGGCCGCTGAAGCGCCGCCCCCAACGCAGTCCGAGCACCAGCGCCGTCACCGCGAGCACCCCGAGCTGGGCCCGCCAGCTGGCCGCGACGAAGTCACCGCCCAGCCGTTGATGGGCCATCAGGTTGGTCAGGTTGGACACCGGCAGCAACAGACTGGCCGAGTTGGCGATCCAGATCGCGGCGAAGGCGAACGGCCTCGGATCCAGCCGCAGCCGCCGGGCCAGCGCCAGCCCGACCGGGGTGAGCAGCACCGCGGTGGTGTCCAGGCTGAGCAGCACCGTGGTCACCGTGGCGAGCGCGGCGAAGAGCCAGAACAGCGCCGTCGCCGAGCCTCGGGCCAGCCGCGCCAGCCGATCGGCGGCGACCCGGAACAGTCCCGCCTCGGCGCACAGGTCGGCGACGGGCTTGACGAGCACCAGGAACAGCAGCACCGGCCAGCCGAGCCGGGACACCCGGACCGCGGTCGCCTCGGGAACCAGCCCGCCGACGATGCCCAGCCAGCCCAGACCGAGCAGGATCCACCCCCACAGCGGTCGTCTCACCCACCTCGACAGCTGCCCCACGTCGGCCCAGTCTGGCATTCCGGGCAACCCGCGTGTCACAGACCGGCCCCCGGCGGTGTCTCCTCCACAGCAGCGCCGCACAGGCGGCGTACCGACGAAGGAGTCAGCATGGCCCGGATCAGTCTCGACCCGCCCAACACCCTGTTCACCCGGCTCGCCCGGGCATACTCCCGCCGCCGCTACGGCACCGACATCGACCCCGGCCTGGCGATGGGGCACAACCCGCGGGTGCTCGGCAGCTATGCGATCTTCGAAACCCTGGTCGAGCGCTGGCACTCGCTGGATCCGCGGCTGGGCCACCTGGCGGTGATGGCCGTCGCGCACCGACTCGGCTGCTCCTGGTGCACCGACTTCGGATTCTGGCAGTCGTACGCCGCAGGGGTCCCGGCCGAACTGCTGCGGCAGGTGCCAGACTGGCGGCGGAGCAGCGCCTTCTCCGACACCGAACGCGCGGTGCTGGCGTACGCCGAGGCGATCTGCGGTGAGGAGGACGAAGTGAGCGAGGAGATGGTGGCCGACCTGGCGCACCGGCTCGGAAAGCCCGCGCTGGTGGAGTTGACCATGCTCGCCGCCCTGGAAAACCTGCGCTCCCGGTTCAACCGCAGCCTCGGGCTGACCCGCCAGGGGTTCACCGACCGTTGCCCCGTCCCGGGGGCGGTGCAATGACCGAACCCGACGATCCGTTCAGCGAGCACCGCGCCCGAATGTTCGCGGTGGCGTACCGGATCCTGGGTTCGGTGAGCGACACCGAGGACGTGCTCCAGGACTGCTGGTTGGCCTGGCGGGAGGTCGACCCCGCCACCGTGCGCGAGCCCCGGGCATACCTGACCCGGATGGTCGCCAACCGCGCCCTGAACCGGCTGCGTACCGTGCAACGGCAGCGCGAGGTCTATCCCGGCCCGTGGCTGCCCGAGCCGGTCGCCGCCTCCCCCGGCCCCGACGAGGTGGCGGAGCTGGCCGAGTCGGCGAGCTTCGCGATGCTGGTGCTGCTGGAGCAGCTGACCCCGTTGGAGCGGGCCGCGTTCGTGCTGCGGGAGGTGTTCGCGCTGTCCCACGCCGAGGCGGCCGAGGCGTTGGAGAGCACCCCGGCTGCGGTACGCCAGCTGACCAGCCGGGCGCGGCGGCACCTGGCCGGCGACGGCCCGCCCCGGTTCGAACCGGTCGATGCCGACACCCACCGGGCCGTGGGCCGGGAGTTCGTGGCGGCCCTGCGCAGCGGTGACCCGGCTCGGGCGATCGGCCTGCTCGCCCCCGACGTGCGGCTGATCACCGACGGCGGAGGCCGCGTGCAGGCGGCGCTGCGTCCGCTGGTCGGCCCAGAGAAGTCGCTGCGGTTCCTGGCCGGGCTGGTCGAACGCTACGGAGACTTCGAGGTCGAGGAGGTGACGGCCAACGGCTGGCCGGCGCTGCTGGTGACCAGTGGCGGCCAGCCGTCGCTGGTGCAGTTCGCCCTGCGCGACGGGCGGCTCGCCGAGGTGTGGGTGCAGCGCAACCCCGAGAAGCTGACCGGGCTGGGGATCAGCGGGGCTGGATCTCCCCCATCGGGGCGAAACCGGTGACCTCCTCGGCGTCCACGTAGAGGATCTGCGGCTGCGCGGCGACGATGTCGGGCATGGTCGACATGAACTTGTCCACGTGCGGCTGGGCCATGTGCTCCTTGCCCGCCGCGTCGTCGCGGAACCCTTCGATGCAGATGAACGTGTCCGGCTCCAGCACGCTGCGGGAGAACTCGAAGAACACGTTGCCGGGTTCGGCGGTGACCGCTTCGGCGTAGTCGCGGGAGACCGACTCCCACTCGCTCAGCCTGTCGGTGCGGATCGGGAACTTCACGGTGATCAGGACCATGAGCCCCACGATACCGAGCAGGGTCAGCTCGGCTGCTCCGGGGGTTCCTCGGGGTCGGGACTGAGCGCCGACAGCAGCATGATCGGCAGACAGGCGGCGAACGGCCACATCATCAGCGCCGCCTGCGCGCGCAGGGTCAACTCGATCGGCAGCACATCCCCCGGCTTGGCCGCGGCCAACCGGGGCTCCAGCGCCCCCGGCCCGAGCAACCAGCCGAGCTGCCAGCAGGTGAGCGCCATCACCATCGATGAGCCGAGTGCCAGCGCCACCATCGGCCAGCCCAGCCCGGCGAACCAGCGCCAGACCAGCAGCCCGCAGATCAGCCCGCACACCACGCCCAGCACGACGAACCAGGCGTCGGCGGCGATGAACTCGGCCAGTCCGCGCTCCCCGGTGGCGGCGCTGCCGTCCTCGTTCACCTGATAGGTGGGCAGCCGGACCGCGTAGCGCCAGACCACCCCGGCCAGCGCACCGAGCAGCACCGAGCCGAGCCCGAGCAGGCCGATCCACAGGGTGAGCGGGCGGCGTACCGGGCGGGGTTGTCCGCGGTCGGGCCGGAAGTCGTCGGTGATCACCGGGATCGTGCCGGTGGTCACCGAGTCGCCGACGTGCTGGATGCTGGGCTGCGAGGGGTCGGTGGTGACCATCGCCTCCTGGTTGCCCCTCACACGTTCAGACATGATGGCCCCAATAATGCCTTGAGATCGGCCATCAGCGGAGGCGAGGGAGTCACCCGGAGCTGCTCATCCACCTTCCAGATGCTGGTCCGGCTGCTGCTCTGCAGCCGCAGGTGCACCTCGGTCAGCCCCGGGTGGGCGCGCAGCACCTGCCGCAGCTCCTCCACCACCGGCGGGGTGCAGCGGGTCGACGGCAGCGAGATGACGACCGGTTTGGCCGGGCCGGTGTCCACATCCGGCACGGTCAGCTCGGTGGCCATCAGCGACACGGCGTCCTCGCGGGCGCGGACGTTGCCCTTGACCCGGACCACGGTGTCGGTGGCGAGCACGGTGGAGACCAGCGAATAGACCTTCGGGAAAAGCAGCACCTCGACCGACGCCTCGAGGTCCTCCACCGTCAGGATCGCCATGGAGTCGCCGGACTTGGTGGTCTTGCGCACGATCTGGGTGATCATCCCGCAGATCGAGGTGACGGTGTCGCGCGGCCCGTCCTCGGCGACCAGCCGACCGATCGAGATCTCCCGCTCGGCCTGGAGGATGTGTTCCAGCCCCTGCAACGGGTGGTCGGACACATACAGCCCGAGCATCTCCCGCTCGAACGCCAGCTTGGTCCGCTTGTCCCAGTCAGGCAGCTCGGGCACCGGGTTGAGGGTGCTGACCGCCGACTGCGACTCGTCACCGAAGCCGGCGAACAGGTCGTCCTGGCCGTTGGCCTGGTTGCGCTTGACGTCGATCACCTGGTCGATGTTCTCCTCGAACACCTCCATCAGCGCCCGTCGCGGATGGTTCAACGAGTCGAACGCGCCGGCCTTGATCAGCGACTCCACCAGCCGCTTGTTGCACGCCTGCAGCGGCGCCTTGTCCAGGAAGTCGTTGAAGCTGGTCGCCCGGCCGTTCTCCTCGCGGGCGGCCGACATCAGCGACACCACGTTGGCGCCGACGTTGCGTACCGCGGACAGCCCGAAGCGGATGTCGGTGCCGACCGGGGTCATGTTCATCTCCGAGGAGTTCACATCCGGCGGCAGCACCCTGATCCCCATGTGCCGGCACTCCGCCAGATAGAGCCCCATCTTGTCCTTGTCGTCCTTCACCGAGGTGAGCAGGGCGGCCATGTATTCGGTCGGATAGTTCGCCTTCAGATAGGCCGTCCAGTAGGACACCAGACCGTACGCCGCCGTGTGCGCCTTGTTGAACGCATAGTCGGAGAACGGGAGCAGCACGTCCCACAGCGCCTTCACCGCCTGCTTGGAGAAGCCGTTGGCGATCATCCCGGCCTCGAAGTTGACGAACTCGGCGTCCAGCACCTCGCGCTTCTTCTTGCCCATCGCCCGGCGCAGCAGGTCGGCGCTGCCGAGGGTGTAGCCGGCGAGCTGCTGGGCGATCGCCATCACCTGCTCCTGATAGATGATCAGGCCGTAGGTGGTGCCGAGGATCTCCGAGAGCGCCTCCTCGAGCTCGGGGTGGATCGGGGTGATCGCCTGCTTGCCGTTCTTGCGCAGGGCAAAGTTGGTGTGCGCGTTCGCACCCATCGGGCCGGGGCGATACAGCGCGAGCGCCGCGGAGATGTCCTCGAAGTTGTCCGGCTGCATCAGCCGCAGCAGCGAGCGCATCCCGCCGCCGTCGAGCTGGAACACGCCCAGGGTGTCACCACGGGAGAGCAACTCATAGGTCGCCTTGTCGGTCATGTCCTTGCTGAGCGCCTCGAGGTCGAGGTCGAAGCCGCGGTTCAGGCGTACGTTCAGCAGCGCGTCGTCGAGGATGGTCAGGTTGCGCAACCCCAGGAAGTCCATCTTGACCAGACCCAGGGTTTCGCAGGTCGGATAGTCGAACTGGGTGATGATCGCCCCGTCCGCCTCCCGCTTCATCACCGGGATCACGTTCTGCAGCGGTTCGGAGGACATGATCACCCCGGCGGCGTGCACGCCCCACTGCCGCTTCAGGCCCTCGATGCCGATGCCGGTGTCGACGACGTGCTTGATCTCCGGGTCGGAGTCATAGAGCTCCCGGAACTCGGTGCCCTCCTTGTAGCGGTCGTGGGTCTCGTCGAACAGCTTCTTCAGCGGCACGTCCTTGCCCATCACCGCCGGCGGCATCGCCTTGGTGATCCGCTCCCCCATCGAGAACGGCATGCCGAGCAGCCGGGCGGAGTCCTTGACGGCCTGCTTGGCCTTGATCGTGCCGTAGGTGACGATCATCGCCACCTTGTCGGAGCCGTATTTCTCGGTGACGTAGCGGATCACCTCGGGACGGCGGCGGTCGTCGAAGTCGACGTCGAAGTCCGGCATCGACTTGCGCTCGGGGTTCAGGAACCGCTCAAAGATCAGCCCGTGCGGGATCGGGTCCAGATCGGTGATCTTCATCGCGTACGCACACATCGACCCCGCACCCGAACCACGCCCCGGACCCACCCGGATCCCGTTCTCCTTCGCCCACCGGATGAAGTCCGACACCACCAGGAAAT
>NZ_NMVQ01000005.1 GCF_002250625.1 Enemella dayhoffiae
TCAGGTCCAGATCTCGGGCCAGTTCCGCCGGGTAAGCGGGATGGTCGAGCAGGGTCAAGATGATCCGGGATCGAGTGGGGTCGGCCAGTGCACGACCCAGGCGGTTCATCACGTCGAGACGCGAAGCAATAGTCAGCATGGACTGAACTATACAACGCGCACTGAACACTCGGTCACAGGCGTCAGCCCAGATCGCATGCCCGTAAGGGGAACCCTCACCGGACACCACCGCTACTTATCGAGAGGAACGACGGCACGCCTGGCGGGCTGTGTGACTTTCGCTGTTAAATGGCGGTGTTCTGTCGATGCTCAGTGGCGGTCTTTGTTCAGGTGGTGCCGATGACGAGGGTGCTGGCGGCGGCTTCGATGACGTCGTTGGTGATGGTGTCGAGCTCGTTGATCTTCAGGACGCGCTCGATCTGCGGGAAGAGCCGCTCCAGCAGTCGGAAGTTCCCGCGGGTGATGCGGGTGATGGAAGCGATGGCTTGCGCGTCGGTGAAGTCCTCGGGGTCGAGGGTCTTGCCCAGGGAGCGCCAGTGGCGCTGGAGGACGAACAGCAGCTCGTCCGTGCCCAGGGGCCGGTATTGGTGGGCGAAGCCGACACGACTGTAGAACTGCGGGTAGTGGCTGAACTGCTTCTCCAGGCCGGGCATGCCGATCAGGATCAAGGCGATGTTGTCGCGGTCGTAGCGATCGCGCAGCAGCTCCAGCGCGGTGGGGCGGAGCCGTTCGGACTCATCGACGATGACCAGCTGCACGTGGTTCCTGCCGTGCCGTCGGCCCCACGTCTGCGGGGTGATCTGACCGACTGCCTCCAGATGCTGCTCGATGCAGATATTGGTGCGGGTGATCGCCTGGTCGAGTTCATCCTTCAGCACCCGTGGGGTGGTGAGCACGCTGGGGGTGTAGAGCACGGTACGACTCCGAGCGAGGGCGGCGTAGATCTTGGCGTCGCTGTCGGCGCGCGGACCCCAATAGGTCAGCAGGTCATAGGCCTTCTCCCAGTGGGCGTGGCGGCGCGCGGAGAGTGTCTTGCCCACCCCGGCCGGTCCGAAGCACAGACCGATGGTGTGGCCGCGGCGGACAGCGTCGGCGAACTCGGTGAAGCGGCGGTGCTCTTTGGTCACGATGAAGCGCTGGCTCACCTCAAGTCCTCCTTGTAGACTTTCAGCTTCCGCTTCGGTGCTGGGGCTGGCGGCTCGGCTGTCGATGGCGTCTCAGTGGTGTGCGCGGCTACGACGGCAATGCGTTCATTGATGCCTTGGCGCAGGGCGCGACGGCGCGCGTTGCGGGCAGCCTGGATCTCCTTGAGACTGATCTTCTCGTCGTGATGGTCCTGGTTGACGGCCTTGCACAGGAACTCGTCGTGGTCGAACACGCGGATCTCAGTGATATCGCGCGGGTCGTAGCGGATCACCACCGGCCGTCCGACGTAGCCGGCCAGCGTCGGGGAGACGTAGCGCAGCCCCTGGAAGCGGATGCCATCACGGCGCACCACCCGGGACTGGGCGACCGTGAGCAGCAGCCCGTCGAGGTCTTCCAGGCTCTCGGGCATGCGCGGCAGCCAGCCCTCGGCGATCCACGCGGTGCGCGGCGAGGCGCCGAGCTCGCTGTGGGTCCGGTCGTTGTAGGTGGCCACGAACCCCTCCACCGCGCTGTCGAGCTCGGCCAGGGACAGCTTCGGCGTCGGCGCGGGATGGCCCTCGGTGATGTGGCCGGGCAGGTCAGCGAGAAGCTCGGTGTTGACGGTGCCGAAGAACCGCTCGATCTTGCCCCGGCCCTGGGGACGGGCGACGGTGGAGTGGATCAGCCGGATGTGCAGGTCAACAGCGGTGCCGGCGAGGTGGCGGCTGATGAAGTCACTGCCGTGGTCGACATAGAGCACGTCCGGCAGCCCGCACATCGGCCACGCGGGGTCGCTCTTGTGCCAGATAGCCTGCCGCAGCGCCAGGGCGGTGTTCATCGCGGACGGCGCACCCAGGAAGACGGTGTAGCCGCAGATCGCGCGGGAGCAGTCATCGAGGATCGTCGTCAGCCAGGGGCGGACTGGTTTGCCGTCGGTGCCCACCACGAGAATGTCGAGCAGCGTGTGGTCACTTTGCCACATCGCATTCGGTTGCTCGGCGTGCCGGCGCAGCACCAGTTCGTGCTTGTCCCGGTAGGACGCCGCGCCCTCCAGGGCGAGGGTGACCATGCCCGGATCGAGGGCACCCGCGATCGAGCGGACCACCCCGTAGGAAGGCACCGGCCACCCTCGGGTACCGCAGATGTCGGTGACCTTGCGGTGGATCGTGGCGATCGCGGGCCGGGGCTTGCTGAGCGCCAGGCCCTCGATCAACCGCACGAGCTCCCTGGGCAGATGGTGGGCGCCGGCGTCCGAGCGCTGGCCTGTCTCCAGGCCCGCGTACCCGTCGGCACGGTAGCGGGCGTGCCAGCGCTCCAGGGTGCGCAGGCTGATCCCGGTCTCCCGGGCCAGGGCGCTCAGCGGGATACCGTCCTCGACGTGCAGCCGCAGGATGCGCCACCGCGCCGGCCCGTCCACCTCACACCTGCTCGGCGACGGCCTCGCGGGCACGGGCCGCCTGCCGATGGCGATAGAGCGTCGCCCGGGACCAGCCGACGAGTCGGGCGGCGTCCTCGGCGGTGCGGCCCTTCGCGCGGGCATCGCCCGCGATTTCGAGCTTCTCCGCGATCACGGCCGGGTCGACCGGGGGTCGGCCGAAGCGGGTGCCGTTCTGCTTCGCCGCGGCGATCCCCGCATTGACGCGTTCGGTGATCAGCTCGCGCTCATACTCGGCCAGGGTCGCGAGCATGCCCAGCATCATCCGGCCCGATGTCGTCTCCGGGTCGATCCCGTCCGAGACCGATCTGATCTTCACGCCCTGGCCGCGCAGCAGCGTGACCGTATTCAGGACGTCGAGCAGGGACCGGCCCAGCCGGTCGATGCGCCACACCACCACCGTGTCGCCGTCCTCGGCGTAGTCCAGCAGACGTTTCATCCCCGGTCGCTCGATCGCGGTCCGGCTACCCGAGGTCACATCGGAGAACACGTCCCGCTTCTGCACCCCGCCCTCCACCAGCGCATCGACTTGCAGCTGCGCGTCCTGCGTCGCCGTGCTCACCCGCGTATATCCCAGAAGCCTCATACCCCCAGCATGGTGCAGAAAGTCCTGGAAGTCACCGCCTTGAGGCACTTTCCGTCGAGACGACTTCGCAAGACAATCCCGAGAGCGCGTTCACGCAGGAAGCGAACCTGAGGCCGACCACCCGCTGAAAGTCTCATAAACCTGTACCCAACTGAGGCACCAGCTCGTCCGGTTTTGCCTGCATCGAAGTGCCGCGCCTTCGCTCTAAAACCTTCCAAGCTTCGCCGCCCGCACGCCATGCATAGCGCGCGCCGTGAGTCTCTCCCTCCGTCGACTTAACTACACCATCCATCCGGTACAGTTATGTCGTTCACGACGAGGGGAAGACGCGCATGTCCGCGATGACGAAGAGGCGACGCTGGTCGCTGCTGGTGACGGTTGGAGCAGGTCTGCTGCTGATCACCTTGGATAACTCGATTCTCTACACGGCCCTGCCGACGCTGACTGAGGAACTGCAGGCTTCGAACACACAGAACCTCTGGATCATCAATGCCTACCCCCTGGTGATGGCGGGGCTGTTGCTGGGCAGCGGAACCCTGGGGGATCGCATCGGCCACACGCGGATGTTTGTTGTCGGTCTGGTGATCTTCGGACTGGCTTCCCTGCTGGCAGCGTTCGCTCCGTCACCCGAGGTCCTGATCGCTGCGCGTGCTGTGCTCGCTGTCGGTGCGGCAGCGATGATGCCGGCCACCCTGGCGCTGATCCGCACCACTTTCACGGTCGAGCGTGAGCGCAATATCGCCATCGCGGTCTGGGGAAGTATGTCGGTCATCGCGTTCGCCCTCGGCCCGATTATTGGCGGCACACTCCTTGAGTTCTTCTGGTGGGGCTCGGTGTTCTTGATCAACGTGCCCGTTGTGGTGCTGGCGCTGGTCGCTACCTGGCTGATCCGCCCGGCCAACGACCCGGATCCCTCGAAGCGATGGGATGCCATCTCCTCGATCTTGGTGATGATCGGGCTTGTCGGAACGGTGATGGCCATCAAAGAGATCGGCCACGCGCCGCCCTCGGCAACGACCATCATTGTTGCGCTGCTCGTTGCTGCCATCGGGTTCTGGCTGTTCGTGCGCCGTCAGCGAGGTATGGAGCAACCTCTGTTGGAGTTCTCCATCTTCGGCAACCCGGCGTTCACTGCCGGAGTGCTGGCCGCGTCGTTCGCGATGTTCGCGATCGGGGGCATCCAGCTCGTCACCACGCAGCGATTCCAGCAGGTCGCCGGATTCAGCCCGCTGGAAGCTGGGCTCTTGGTCGCCGCGATCGCCGTGGGCACGTTGCCGACAGCGCTCCTGGGGGGCGCGTTCCTGCACCGCACCGGACTGCTCGCGCTCATCACCGGCGGTCTCGCCTTCGCCACCGGCGGCGTCGTGGTGACGGTCATCGGATTCCAGTCGTCCTTCGGCGTGCTGATCCTCGGACTGCTGTTGACCGGAGCTGGTATCGGAGCCGCCTTGGCGGTCGCCTCCACCGCGATTATCGGGAACGTGCCGGTGCGCCGAGCAGGCATGGCCGCCTCGATCGAAGAAGTCTCCTACGAGTTCGGCAGCCTCATTGCAGTGTCCGTGCTCGGGAGCCTGCTCACGGCTATCTACAGCGCCCGCGTCGTTCTACCCGACGGCGCCCCGGACGCGGCTGGCAACAGCATCGCTGAGGCACAGGCTGCTGCGCAGGGTGACGCAGAGATCCTCCAGGCGGCGGCGACGGCTTTCGACTCCGCCTACCTCGTTGTGATGCTGGTCGTCGCAGTCGTTCTCGCGGTGGGCGCAGTCATCACCGGAGTGCTTCTGCGCCGGTACCTGCCTGGCACCCAGTCACAGCTGCACTCCGAGCACTGACCGAGAAAGGACCGCCCATGCGGACCAGTAAACGGGACACGATCCTCAAGGCCGCCCTCAGCGTTGTCGAGACCGACGGCGTCACGGCGCTCACGTACGAATCCGTCGCCGCCGCCTCCGGACTCACCAAAGGCGGGCTGCTCTACCACTTCCCCTCGAAGGACGCCATGATGCTCGCGCTGCACGAACATCAAGCCCAGCACTGGGACGAGGAGATGATCCACGCACTGGGCAAGGACCCGGATGAGGCATCGCAGGATGAGCGACTCGCCGCCTATGCCCGAGTCAGCGCCCGCGGCGCCACCGGCGCGGAGTTACTGCTTATGCTCGAAGCGAGCACCGACAGCGAGCTCAGCAAGCCGTGGAAACGAGTCATCACTCGCTGGGTCCCCGACCCCGCCAGCATCGACCCGACCGACCCTCGGGCACTGCAGAAGATGGTCGCCTACCTCGCTGCCGACGGTCTTTGGCTCAGCGAATCCGTCGGCGCGATCCCACTACACCACAAGCTGCGCGCCGCGCTGGCAGAGCACCTCGCCCGCTCCGTCGCGGACGCAGACGAACTCCCGAGCAACGAGGCGAACCAATGAGCGTAAGCACCCAGCAGCGTTATGGACTTCCGCTTGTGGCAAGAGTCTCCATCGTCGCGGCCTTTCTCGAAGCCTTCACCTGGGCTGGTCTGCTCGCGGGGATGTTCCTCAAGTACGTGACGGGCACAACCGACGTCGGTGTCAGCATCTTCGGCGCCCTGCACGGCGGCATGTTCCTCATCTACCTCGCCATAGCGCTCATCACCGCCATCACCCTGCGGTGGCCATGGCGGGTCACAGCTCTCTCGATCATCGCCGCGGTACCGCCACTGACGACCATTCCCCTGGAGATCTGGCTACGTCGACGAGGACACCTCAGCTGCTGACGATGACACTGCCGCCCTCGCATCGGCGGCAGGACTCTCGACCACGGACGGCCAGACCACGCTTGTCATCGGTACCACCAACTAAAGCCGCCACGGAGCATCGACAGAACACCGCCATTTACCGGCGAAGGTCACAGGCGGGCTGTCCCGTAAGACCCGTCCGGTGAACTGTCCGGTGAAGGGAGGCTATATGACACACTGGGGAGCATGTCCCCCTTGAAGGTCGGCTATGCCCGAGTCTCCACCGACGAGCAGGACCTGACTGCGCAGCGTGACGGACTCGCGGCGTTCGGCGTCGATCCCAAGCGCATCTACGTCGATCACGGGCTCACGGGCCGCAACGCCGACCGTGAGGGCCTGCGGCAGGCGCTGGCTGCCTGTCGGGACGGCGATACGTTCGTGGTCACCAAGCTCGATCGGCTGGCGCGTTCGGTCCGTGATGCCCACCAGATCGCCGACGACCTCGCGGCGCGGGAAGTGAAGCTGAGCATCGCCGGATCGGTGTACGACCCGACCGACCCGATGGGGAAACTGTTGTTCAACGTGCTGGCGATGGTCGCCGAGTTCGAAGCCGACCTCATCCGTGCCCGCACCCGCGAGGGGATGAAGGTCGCCAAGGCCAAGGGCCGGCTGCGCGGGAAGTCACCGAAACTCACCCCCCGGCAAGAAGCTCACCTCGTCCAGCTACATGCTGCCGACGAGCACACCGTGGGCGAGCTGGCCGAGCTGTTCAGCGTGGGCCGCTCCACGGTCTACCGCGCCCTTCAGCGCGCCGAGCGCGGGCGCGAGAACGCCTTGCAGTAGGTGCGTCGTGGACGCTCGAGCGCGGTGGCGAATCCTCAGGCTCCACGTCGAGGACCAGGTGCCCCTCGCGCGCTTAGCTCGCGAGACCGATGTAGGGCTGCGGACCCTGGAGCGCTGGCACGCCCGCTACCGCGCCGACGGCTACGCCGGACTGGAGACAGCCTCACGAGCGGACGCCGGCTCCCGCCGCCTTCCGCCCGACCTCGTCGACCTGATCGAGGGCCTGGCACTGAGCAAGCCGCGGCCGGCCATCGCCACGATCCATCGCAAAGTCACGGGCATCTGCGCCGCCCGGAGGTGGCCGGTCCCCTCCTACTCGGTGGTGTGGGACATCGTGCGGACCCTGGATCCCGGCATGGTCACCCTCGCCCTGGAGGGCGCAGCGTCCTACCGCGACAAGCACGAGCTGGTGCTACGCCGGCAAGCAGAGCTGCCCAACGCGATGTGGCAATCCGATCACACCATGCTCGACATCCTGGTGGTGGGCACCGACGGCAAGCCCGCACGGCCATGGCTGACAACGATCCTCGACGACTGCTCCCGGGCGGTCTGCGGCTACACAGTCTTCCTGGGCGCACCGTCGGCGATGAACACCGCCCTGGCGCTGCGCCAAGCGATCTGGCACAAGACCGACCCGGCCTGGCCGATGTGCGGCCTGCCCGACGTGCTCTACGTCGACCACGGCAGCGACTTCACCAGTGACCAGCTCGCCCACACCGCCGTCGACCTCCACATCCGATTGATCCACTCCACCGTCGCCCGACCCCAGGGACGGGGCAAGATCGAGCGGTTCTTCGGCACCATCAACACCGAGCTACTCGCCACCCTGCCCGGACACATCACCGAAGGGCACCCCTGGCCGACACCGAAGCTGTCCCTGGCCGCCCTCGATAGCGCCCTGGAGGCGTTCGTGGCCACCTACAACGACCGCACGCACAGCGAGCTCGGAACCTCCCCGCGCAGCGCGTGGATCGCCGATGGCTGGCTGCCCCGAATGCCCGAGACCCTGGAAGACCTCGACAGACTGCTGTTGACCGTCGCCAAGACCCGCGTCGTGCGCCGCGATGGCATCCGCTTCCAGGGCCTGCGCTACGTCTCGCCAACTCTGGCCGGCTACGTCGGACGCTCGGTCGTGATCCGCTACGACCCCCGCGACATCACCGAAATCCGCGTCTTCGATCACGACGAATTCGTCTGCAAGGCCGTCAACCAAGAACACCACGACCAGAAGGTCAGCCTCAAGGAGATCCAGGCCGCGCGCAACGCCCGCCGCCGAGCGCTGCGAGCCGGCATCAACGAACGCATCGCCCTCGTGGCCGCACCTACCGAGACACCACGGATCACCGAAGCACCGACTCCGGCGCCGAGGTCGGCGTTGAAGATCTACAAGGAGGACCTCAGGTGAGCCAGCGCTTCATCGTCACCAAGGAGCACCGCCGCTTCACCGAGTTCGCCGACGCCGTGCGCCGCGGGCACACCATCGGTTTGTGCTTCGGATCAGCCGGCGTAGGAAAGACACTCTCCGCGCGCCGCTACGCACACTACGAGAAGGCTCACGACCTGCTGACCTACTGGGGGCCGCGCTCCGACAACGACGCCAAGATCTACGCCGCCTTGAACCGGAGCCGCACCGTGCTCTACACCCCCAGCGTGCTCACCACCCCGCGGACCCTGAAGGACGAGCTGACCCAAGCCATCACCCGCACCAACATGTGCATCGAGCAGCACCTCGTACCTCCCGGCACGGCCACTCCCGAGGCCTGGGGATGGCGACACGGCAGGAACTACGTGGAACTGATCATCGTCGACGAGGCCGAACGACTGCGTCCCGCCGCTCTGGAACTGCTGCGCGATCGCTACGACCGCGACGACATCGCCCTGATCCTGATCGGCATGCCCGGCCTGGAGAAGCAGTTCAGCCACTACCCCCAGTTCTACAGCCGAGTCGGCTTCGCCCACCAGTACCGGCCCCTGGGACAAGACGAACTGCTGTTCGTCCTCGAGCGGCACTGGCGATCCCTCGGCAAGACCCTCGACCCCGACGACTTCACCGACGCCCAAGCCATCGCAGCCATCGCACGGATCACCCGCGGCAACTTCCGGCTCCTCGAACGCCTCTTCCCCCAGATCCAGCGGGTCCTGAAGATCAACGAACTCGACACCATCACCAACGACGTCATCGAAGCCGCACAGAGCACCCTGGTCATCGGCGTCACCTGACCCCGCCACGAAGCGACCGAAGAACCCCGCCATTCAGCAGACGAAGTCACAGGTCGGCCGCATCGCTCACTAGGCTGTCCCGGTGCCCACGAACTGGTACGCCGCCTGGTCCGACTCCGCCTTCTGGGCCACCAACGCGCCGAGCGGGCACTTCGACACCCCCAGCAGCCTGTGCCCGACCGCCCTGGCCGAGACGATCCGCAACGTCCTGGTGGAGCCGCCCGACCGGGTGATCGAGGTGGGCACGGGCGAGGGCATCCTGCTCGCCGAACTGGGGCGGATGTGGCCGGCGGCCCGGTTGGACGGTGTCGACCTGCGACCCCCCGCCGTTTCGGGTGGGCCGGCAGACCCCCGGTGGTGGGCGGGGGCCTGGGACACTCGGACCGAGTGCTGGTCCGGGGAGCTGACGCAACTGGTCGGGGAACTGTCCGGGCGGGTACTCCTGATCGCGATCGAGTGGCTGGACGACCTGCCGTGTCACGTGCTCGGCGACGGTTCGACCGAACTCGAAGACGCGGACCGCGACTGGCTGGATCGTTGGTGGCCGAGCGGAGCACGTCGCGAGGTGGGGCGTACCCGCGACCGCGCCTGGGCCTGGTGGGCCGCCCGCCTGCCCGCGGGGAGCACGCTGGTGACGGTCGACTACGGCCACACCCTGGCGACCCGCCCCGCCGAGGGCAGCTTCACGGGCTTCCGGGCCGGGCGTGCCGTCACACCGACCCCCGAGGACGCGGACCGCACCAACCTGACCGCCGCGGTGGCGGTCGACTCCCTGGCCGCCGAAGTGGAGCAACTCGGCTGCCGTCGCCTCGCCCTGCACCAGTTGATGGACCTCCCCGAACCCGCCTCGGCCGGAGCCGGCCTGGATGCACTCACCCGCCGCTCCCAGCACGCCGTCCTCCGCGACCCCGCGCGCTTCGGCCCCTTCTGGCTCATCGCCCACCAGGTGGCACCCCAGACCGATGCACTCCTGATCTCCCCACGCGATCAAGAGTGCACAGCGGGACACCACACCCAAGGGGAAGCCGCGTGCCGCGGGGACGCAGAATGGGGCGCTGGCACAATGACCCGGTGACCGAGCAGCAGCAACGCATCCTTGTCGGGGCCCTCTCCGCCGGGGTGCCGCGGACCGACCACACGGTGCTGCTCGATCTGGGCCTGGACCACCCGACCCGCGCCGGGCTGCTGGAGCTGCACCTGGGCACCTCCGACGATGTGATCACCAGCGCGCGGATCTCGCCCGGGGCGATGCATCGCGGTGCGGAAAAGCTGTTCGAGGTGCGCGATCTGCGGCAGATCCTGATGCTGGCCGACCGGCACGACTGGCAGGCCCCCTTCTCGGGCGAGCTGGCCGCCGTGCTGTGCTTCGAAGAACTCCTCCGCCTCGAACCGCCCGCCCGCGCCACCTGGTTGCGCACCCTGTTGGCCGAGCACACCCGCGCGCTCAGCCACCTCGGCTTCCTGAGCTGGGTCGCGCGGACCAGCGGGCCGTTGACCGCGCGGGTCAGGGCCGGCCGGGAGGCCCTGCACGAACAGACCCGCGTGCTCACCGGCAACCGGATCCACCCGATGGCCAACCGCCTCGGCGGCCTCGCCTGCGACCCCGATACCGGCTGGCTGGACGCCGAGCGAGCCCTCTGCGCCGAGCTCGCCGACCTGGCCAACGACCTGCGCGCCCACCTCGACGAGCAGTCCGTCGGCGCCGGCGTCACCCCCGTGACCGTCGGACAGGTCGACTCCTTCGGCCTTTCCGGTCCGCTGGCGCGCGCCAGCGGCGTACGCCTGGACCTCCGGCTGGACGCGCCCTATCTGGCGTACGCCGAGCTGGCCGCCCTGATTCCCGCCCGGCAGGCCCCCGACAGCGGCGACGCCGCATCCCGCTTTGCCCAGCTGAGCGCCGAGCTCGACCGCTCGGCCGCGCTGATCACCGCGTGCTGCGAGCGGCTGCCGACCGGCCCGGTCGCGGTGAAGCTGCCCAAGATCATCAAGCTCCCCGAGGCCGAGACGTTCACGGCGGTGGAGGCACCGCTCGGTCGCGCCGGCGTACGCGTGGTCTCCCGGGGCGGGAAGACCCCGTGGCGGATGAAACTGCGGACCCCGTCCTTCCACCATGTGGCGGCGCTGGAGAGCATCCTGCTCGGCTGTCCGGCCGACCAGGTCGAGACGACCCTGGCGTCGGTCGGCTATGTGATCGGCGACGTCGCCAAATAGCGCGCCAGCGGGAAAGCGCGAGCAGCAGCGCTCAGGCCTGCTTCTTGCCCTCCACCTCGACCACCGGCGGGAAGGCGAGTTGCTGCAGGTCGACCACGGTGGGGTGGTTACCGTCGGACCACAGGTCCTCGGCGGTGGGCAGCGCATCCCAGTCGGCGGCCACGGCGTGCCGCGGCATCGCCAGCACCTCGGCGGAGTCCTCCACCTCGCGCAGCGCCTCCAGTTCGGCCTCGCGGGTGGCCAGGTCCCGGCGCAGTTCGGCGACCTGCTCGTCGCGCTGGGTCAACCGGCTCTGCACCGCGACGTGGTCACCCTTGAGGGTTGACAACTCGGCGCGCAGGGAGCCGATCCGGCCCTGCAGCTCGACGATCCGGCGGTTGGCCCGGTGGTTGTGCTCGGCCAGCGAGGCCACCACCTCGCGATTCTGCGTACGCTCGGCCGACAGCTGGGCGCCGTGCGCCCGCAGCGCGTCGACCTTCTCGCGCAGGTGCTGCGCCCGCGCCTGACGCACCTCCGCCAGCGCGAAACGAACCGACAGCAGTGCGGCCACGACCGCGATCACCACACCGACCCGGGCCACCCAGAGGGGGCCGAAGGCGGCGGCGAGCGCCAGCACCGTACCGACGGTCAATACGACCTGGGTCAGCCGGTGCGAGGACGAAACTTCCCGGCTGCGCCGGCCCTGCTGCTTGCTGCTCACGAGCGTCAGCCTAGATCTGCGAACCCGACCCGGACCGCAGAAACGCGGGCGACAACTGAGAAGTTGCAAACCGTCAGCCGGGCTGACCACCGTTCGTTGCCGAGGCGTCATCCTCCTCGGGCGGATCGGGCACCCGACAGGCCCGTTCCAGCGCCAACCCGGCCACCGCGATCCCCACCCCGGCCACGGCCGCGACCAGCCCCCGCACCAACCGCTGCTGCGGCGCCTCTGCCTCGAGGTGTCCCAGCGACAGCAGCGCGAACGCCAGATAACCTCCGGCGATCGCCGCACCCCCGACCGCGCTGGCCTTGCCGAAGGCGAGGAAGGTGACCGCACGCTGGGGTTCGATCCGCTCCCGCCGGGTCTGGATCCGACGCCAGGTGGTGTACGCCAGCCCAGCGACCAGGGCGACCACGAACCAGAGCACCAGCGGACCGACCCAGGGCAGCTGCGGCGGCTGGCCGGTGAGCCACTCCAGGCTGCGGACGAACAGCCAGGCGCCGACCGCGCCGACGAGCACGGCGATGCCGAGGTCGCGGGGTCGGGTCAGCCCCAGCCGCGATTCGTCGGCCAAGCTCAGTCCTCCAGCGTCAGGTCGTCGCGGCGGCGTACGCCGGAGGTGTCGACCTGGGCGAGCAGGTCGGCGATCGGCCCCTTGCCCGGGATGCTGGCGCCGGGGTCGACATCGTGCCAGGGCACCAGGACGAAGGCTCGCTCGTGGGCGCGCGGGTGCGGCAGCTGGAGGTGCTCGTCGGAGACCTCCCGCCTGCCGACGATCAGCAGGTCGACATCGAGGGTGCGCGGGCCGTTGAGCTCGACGCGGTTGCGCCCGTAGGCGTCCTCGATCGCGTGTGCACGCTCCAGCAGGGTGCGCGGCTGCAGGGTGGTCTCGGTGACCACCACCGCGTTCAGGAAGGTCGGACTGCCCTCGGGTGCGCCGACGGGTTCGGTCTCATAGACCGGCGACACGTCGACGACGATCACGTCGGGGGTGGAGCGCAGGGTGGTCAGCGCACCCTGCAGGTTCTCCAGCCGGTCGCCCAGGTTGGAACCGAGCGCGAACACGGCGGTGGACAGGGGGCGCATGCCGCTCAGGGTGTCGACATCAACAGCGAAGGGGTGGGTCATCATCTGCTCCTGCTCACGGTCACGGAGACGTCGGTCACCGGAACCTCTACGGGGGCCTGGGGTTTGTGCACCGTGACCCTGACCCCGGTGACCCGCTGGTCGGCCAGGCAGGTGTTCGCGATGCGGCCCGCAAGTGCCTCGATGGTATCGAGCGGGGGTCCGCCGATCTCGGCATGGACGGCGTTGGCCAGGTGACCATAGTCGACCGTGTCGGCCAGGTCGTCACTCGAGGCGACAGCGGCGAGGTCGACCTCCAGCTGGACGTCGACGATGAACGTCTGCCCGTTCCGCTTCTCGTGCGCGAAGACGCCGTGATGACCGAACCCGGTGATCCCGGTCAGCGAGATCAGGTCCATCGTCTCCTCCTCCCTGCCGCCGCAGGCACACCCTAGCCGCAGCCGGGAAACTCACCGGAAACGAGCCGCGACCGCGATCGCGTCCCGGTGGGCGCGCACCGAGTGGGTACGCACGGCCCAGACCCCCTGCCGGGCCAGCAGCGTGGTGATCGCCACCGACGCCTGGTCCCGCTCCCGCGGAGGCCGCGGCCCGGAGGCGTCGGCCAACAACTCACCGAGGAACCGTTTGCGGGACACCCCGACCAGCAACGGGTACTCCAGCTCGGCGAACACGTCCAACCGCCGCAAGAGGCCCCAGTTGTGCTCACCGGTCTTGGCGAACCCGATCCCGGGGTCCAGGATCAGGTTGTCGGCGGCGATCCCGGCCGCCAGCGCCTGCCGCGCCCGATCCAGCAGCTCGGCGCGCACCTCGGCGACCACGTCGTCATAGCGGGCGGCCGCGGCCATCGTGGTGGAGTGCGCCCGCCAGTGCATCGCCACATAGGGGACGCCGAGCTCGGCTGCGGTCCGCAGCATCTCCGGATCGGCCAGCCCGCCGGACACGTCGTTGATCACCGCGGCGCCCAGGCGTACGGTCTGCCGCGCCACCTCGGCCCGCATCGTGTCCACCGACACGACCACCCCGGCCGCCGCCAACGCCTCGACCACCGGCAGCACGCGGCGCAACTCCTCGGCCTCATCGGTGCGCCGAATCCCCGGCCGGGTGGACTCGCCACCCACGTCGACCAGGTGCGCGCCCGCCCGGACCAGCGCGAGCCCGTGCGCGATCGCGCGCTGATGGTCGAAGAAGTCTCCTCCGTCGGAGAAGGAGTCGGGGGTGACGTTGAGGATGCCCATCACCCGGGTCGGGGCGGGAGCGAACAGGGGCAACGGCACCCCGGCAGCCTATCGGCCGTCGAAGATCAGGCTCATCGCCTCGGCCCGGGTGGCCGGGTTGAGCAGTTGGCCGCGGACCGCGCTGGTCACCGTCTTCGAACCGGGCTTGCGGACCCCACGCATGGTCATGCACAGGTGCTCGCACTCGAACACCACGATCGCCCCGCGCGGGTCGAGGTGCTCGACCAGCGCGTCGGCGACCTGGGTGGTCAGCCGCTCCTGCACCTGCGGGCGCTTGGCGAACGTGTCGACCAGCCGGGCCAGCTTGCTCAGGCCGGTCACCCGCCCCTCGAGCGCGGGGATGTAACCCACGTGCGCAACCCCGGTGAACGGCACCAGGTGGTGCTCACAGCAGCTCCACACCTCGATGTCGCGGACCAGCACCAACTCGTCGTGGGCGATGTCGAAAGTCGTGCCGAGGATCTCGGCGGGGTTTTGCCGCATCCCGGCAAACATCTCGGCGTACGCCCGCGCCACCCGATCGGGGGTCGCCTTCAGCCCGTCCCGGTCGGGGTCCTCCCCGATGCCGATCAGGATCTCGCGGACCGCGGCACTGACGCGCGCGTGGTCGAATTCGTGCATCCTCGGAGCATAGTGGCCCTCAGCGACGTTGCTCACCCGCCGCTCAGGAAGACCAGCACCGGCAGCCCGTTGATCCCGATGTGCAACAGGATGGGCGGCCAGAGCCGTCGGTAGCGGCTCCACAGGTATCCCAGGAGCAGACCGACCACGCCCTGCTGGGCGACCACCGCGGCCACCCGGTCGGGCCACCACCACAAGCCCTGCCCGTGACTGCCCAGGTGCATCAACCCGAACGCCAGCGCCGCGACCAGCAGCCCGAGGATCGGTCCGCTCAGTACCTCCAGCCTGGTTTGCAGCCACCGGCGGAAGAACACCTCTTCCAGCACTCACGCGGTGAGCGCGGTCACCGCGGCCACGAGAACCAGGGTGACCGCGTCGACGCCGGGGGCAGCCATTCTCGTCGCCCACGGACCGACGTGGGTGAGGATCAGGTATCCCAGCACCGGCACGAGCAGCCAGCCCGACCGCGGCCCCAGGTCGACCGATGGCGAGGGCCGGCGGCGGCCCACCCACCAGAGCAGAGCACCGGGCAGCAGCACCTTCCAGAGCAGATAGTCGGCTTCGGCGTTGAATTTTGGCAACCCGGCGCTCAGCACGAAACCGAGCTCAGCCATCAGCAGCACGATGACCAGGCCCCATCCCCGAGACCGGTCGGTGGATGGTTCGGGTGCCCACGCGGGGCGGAGCGGCAGGAAGCGGGTGACGATCAGGGCAACTGCTGCCGGCAGGACCGTCGCCCACACCGGCTGGGAGCTCGCGCCGGGATCACTCGAGGAGGGCAGCCCGGCGGGAAACCGAATCGCCACCCAGCCGATCGCCGCCGCATAAGCCGCAATCGGCGTCGTCACGACAGCCCGTCGCAGGGACGCGCTCACACCTCCTCCACCGGGTGTTGGCGCCCCAGCCCCAGGCCCGCCGCGATCCGGTCGGCGGCGCGGTGCCAGACCCACTCCACCGGGCCGCGGCCGAACCGGCGGTTCCAGGCGTACGCCGCAGCGGCCAGCAGCGCGACGACGCCCAGCTGGACCGCAACGGTGACCGGAAGCCTGTGGGTGGGCGGCATCGCGTTGAGCCCGATCCCCCAGCCCTGGAACAGAAACCCGCAGATCAGGTTCTGCAGGATGTACGCCGACAGCGCCACTCGTCCAACGTCGGCGGCGCGTCGAGACCACCAGCCGCGGCCGGTGCGGACCAGCTGGGCGATCAGGGCGAGCAGCCCGAACGCCACCACCGGGGCCAGCAGATAGCGGCAGACCAGGATCGAGGGCGGCCACAGCATGGCCAGGGTCAGGTCCGCGACGGCGGCCACGGCACCCACCACGATCAGTCCGCGCCGCAGCCGGAGGCCGCGTTCGTCGAACACTCCGGAACGCCACAGCCACGCGCCGGCCAGGAACATCGCCACCGAGAGCGTGAAGATGGCCACCGGTTCGAGCCGGAACAGCAGCAGGTTATCGATCCGGAACTCAACCAGGTCCCACCAGCTGCCGTCGCGGTAGGGATTCGGCGCCAACGGCCGGGGCTCCTCGGGACCCGCGATCGCCAGCCCCCAGGTGCCCAGCAGCACGAGCGCGGTGTGCACGGCCGCGCAGACGATCATCCAGCCGCGCTGGATCCGCGGCGCGGCGACCACCAGCCTGGCGACCAGCAGCGACACCACCGCATATCCCATCAGCACGTCGAATTCGGCGATCAGCAGGTAGTGCAGCAACCCCTCGGCGAAGAGCAGGGCTGCCCGCACCGGATAGCCGCCGGGCCAGGGATGTCCGCGGCGCCGGGCCGACTCGGCCTGGATCGCCAGCCCGATGCCGAACATGATCGTCAGCAGGCCGAGGAATTTCCCGTTCGCCAGTGCCATCCCGAACCGTTCGGCTCCCTGCTGCCAGCCGGGTGCGCCGAGGCTGGTCGGCTGGTTCAGATAACCGATCAGGCCGCCGACGTGGCTGAAGATCCAGATGTTGGTGGCCAGGGTTCCGGCGATCGCGATCCCGCGGGCGACGTCGAGGGCCGCCACCCGGGGGCGGGAGGTGGTGTTCATCCGAACTCCTTTTTATCTCACTCGAGATAAATAAGAGGGTAGCACGGCTGAGATACGATGGCGCAGTGCCGAAGATCGTGGACCCCGAGCAGCGCCGCGCCGAGGTGGTCGAGGCCGTCTTCCGACTGGTCGACCGCGGTGGCATCGAGTCGGCCTCACTGCGCAATGTGGCGACCGAGGCAGGGCTCAACGTCGGATCGGTCCGGCACTACTTCACCTCCCACGACGATCTGCTGTTGGCCGCTGCCGAGGAGATGACGCGGCGGGTGGAGAACCGGATCGCCGCACGAGCTCCCGCGCTGTCCCGGGCCTACGCCGCGCACGACCTGGTGGCGGTGGGCCGCGGTCTGACCGCCGTCTTCGCCGAGCTGCTGCCGTTGGACGCCACCCGGCGCCGCGAATGCGCGGTCTGGTTGGCCTTCGTCGAACGCTCCCGGGTGCAGCCGGAGCTGCGCGCCGCCGCGGACGAGGTGCACATCCTGGTCCGCGACGCCACCCGACGGATGCTGGCAGGCGCCGGAGTGCCGCGGCCGGCCGATGCGGCCGAGTGCCTGCTGGCCGGGGTGGACGGGCTGACCCTGACCGGGCTGCAGTTGCCGGAGCGCTATCCCCCCGCTCGGCTGCGTCGGTTGCTGCGCCAGCTGGTGGCGCTGGCACTCACCGGGGCCGACTAGCATCGGCGCCGTGCGCAGCGTCAAGGTGATCGGCATCGGTACCGGTGGGTTGGATCAGCTCACCCTGGCGGCGGTCCGCGCCCTCGGCGAGGTCGACCGCTTCCTGGTGGCCGACAAGGGTGGGGAGACCGCCGAACTGGTCCGGCTGCGCACCGAGCTCATCTCCCGGTATGCCCCGAAGGCCGAGGTGGTGCTGGTGCCGGACCCGCCGCGTGACCGTTCGGCCGAACGACCGGGGGCGGACGGGGCTGGCTATCTGGGCCATGTGGCCGAGTGGCACGCCGCCCGGGCCCGGGCGTACGCCGACCGGCTCGCCCCTGCAAACCCTGCTGGGGAAAGCGGCACCACCGGATTTCTGGTCTGGGGGGATCCGGCGTTCTATGACTCCACCCTGCGCATCGTCGACCGCATCCGCGGGCTCGGGTACGACTTCGAGCTGGAGGTGATCCCGGGAATCTCCGCCCCACAGGCACTTGCCGCCGCCCACCAGATCGCACTGAACCGGATCGGCAGCCCCGTGCACATCACCACCGGCCGCCGGTTGCGCTCCGAGTGGAGCATGGAGCTGGGTGACGTGGTGGTGATGCTCGACGGGCACCTGACCTGCCGCGAGCTGGTCGGACGAGGGTTGGAGATCTTCTGGGGTGCCTATCTGGGTAGCCCGGATCAGGTGCTGCGCAGCGGCGCCCTGGACGAGGTGATCGACGAGCTGGTCAGCCTGCGCGCGGGTCTGCGCGCCGAGCACGGCTGGGTGATGGACACCTATCTGCTGCGCCCGCTCGGCTGAGCCGGTTCACTCCTCCAGCTCGCCCTCGACCTCCAGATAGACCTGCTGCAGCTGCTGCATCAGCTCATCCTCCGGGTGCTGCCAGAGGCCGCGTTCGGCGGCCTCGTGCAGCTTTTCGACGATGCCGCGCAGCGCCCACGGGTTGGCCCGGCGCATGAACTCCTGGTTCGTGGGCTCCAGCACATAGGACTGCGCCAGCTGTTCATACATCCAATCCGGCACCACGCCGGCGGTCGCGTCGAAGCCGAACAGGTAGTCGACCGTCGCCGCCAGCTCGAAAGCGCCCTTGTAGCCGTGCTGCTGCATCGCCGAAATCCAACGAGGGTTCACTACCCGGGCGCGGAACACCCGGGCGGTCTCCTCACTCAGGCTGCGGGTGCGCACCGATTCCGGTGCGGTCGAGTCACCGACGTACGCCTTCGGCTCGGCCCCGGTGAGCGAGCGCACCATAGCGACCATGCCGCCGTGGTACTGGTAGTAGTCGTCGGAGTCGGCGATGTCGTGCTCGCGGGTGTCGATGTTCTTGGCGGCCACCTGGATCCGGCGATAGTTCGCCTCCATGGTTTCCCTGGCAGGGATTCCGTCGAGGCCACGCCCGTAGGCGAAGCCGCCCCAGGTGGCGTACACCTCGGCCAGGTCGGCGTCGGTGCGCCAGTTGCCGGCCTCCACCAGCGGCAGGATGCCCGCCCCGTAGGAACCGGGCTTGGAGCCGAAGATGCGCGTGGTGGCGCGACGCTCGTCGCCGTGCTCGGCCAGGTCGGCGGCGGCGTTCGCCCTGACGAAGTTGTCCTCGTCCGACTCGTCCAGACCGGCGACCAGGCGTACCGCATCATCCAGCAGGGCGAGCACGTGCGGGAACGCATCGCGGAAGAAGCCCGAGATCCGTACGGTGACGTCGATCCGGGGACGGCCCAGCTCGGCGACGGGGATCACCTCGAGCCCGGTGATCCGCCGCGACGCCTCGTCCCAGGTGGGCAGCACGCCGAGCAGGGCGAGCACCTCACCGATGTCGTCACCGGAGGTGCGCATCGCCGAGGTGCCCCACACCGACAGCCCGACCGAGCGCGGCCAGTCGCCGGATTCCTCGCGATAGCGGGCAAGCAGTGAGTCGGCCATCGCACGTCCGGTCTCGTAGGCCAGCCGCGACGGGATCGCCTTCGGGTCCACCGAATAGAAGTTGCGGCCGCTCGGCAGCACGTTGACCAGACCGCGCAGCGGTGACCCGGACGGCCCGGCCGGGGTGTAACCGCCGTCGAGGGCGTGCAGCACCGCGGCGATCTCCTCGCTGGTACGCCGCAGCCGCGGCACCACCTCGGTGCAGGCGAACTTCAGCGAGGCGATCACCCCGTGGCGATCCGCCTCGGCCGGCAGGTCGGCGCAGACCTGTTCGACCGCCTCGGCCCGGAACCCGTGTGCCGACAGCGATTCCACCAACCCTCGCGCCAGCTCCTCGACCCGGTCGGTCTCGGCGGTGGCGCTCGAGTCTGGGCTGAGTCCCAGCGCGGTCCGCAGCCCGGGGATGCCGTCGGAGGCGCCACCGAACACCTGCTGGGCGCGCAGGATGGCCAGCACCAGGTTGACCTCCTCCTCGCCCTCGGGGGCCTGGGCGAGCACGTGCAGGCCGTCGCGGATCTGCACGTCCTTGACCTCACACAGCCAGCCGTCGACGTGCATGATGAAGTCGTCGAAGGCGTCGTCGTCGGGCCGCTCGGAGAGCCCGAGGTCGTGGTCCATCTTGGCGGCCTGGATCAGCGTCCAGATCTCCTGGCGCAGGGCCGGCGCCTTGGCCGGATCCATCGCCGTGACGTTGCCGTATTCGTCGAGCAGCTGCTCCAACCGGTTCAGGTCTCCGTAGCTCTCGGCGCGGGCCATCGGCGGCACCAGGTGGTCGACGATCACCGCGTGCGCGCGCCGCTTCGCCTGGGTGCCCTCGCCGGGATCGTTGATCAGGAAGGGATAGATCAGCGGCACCGAACCGATCGCCGCGTCGGTGCCGCAGCTCGCCGACGTGGCCAGGTTCTTGCCCGGCAGCCACTCCAGGTTGCCATGCTTGCCGACGTGGACGATCGCGTGCGCGCCGAACTCCCGCTCGATCCACCGGTACGCCGCCAGGTAGTGGTGGGTGGGCGCCAGGTCGGGGTCGTGATAGATCGCGATCGGGTTCTCGCCGAACCCGCGCGGCGGCTGGACCATGATCACCACGTTGCCGGCCCGCAGCGCGGCGACCACCAGCTCCCCGGAGCTGTCGCGGGCGGTGTCCACGAACACCTCGCCGGGAGCCTCCCCCCACGCCTCGGTGACCGCCTCCACCAGGTCGGCGGGCAGGTCGCCCAGCCATTCCCGATAGCGCGCCGCGGGGATTCGCACCGGTTGCCCGGAGAGTTGCTCGCTGGTCAGCCACTCCGGGTCCTGCCCGCCGGCGGCGATCAGCCCGTGCATCAGCGCGTTGCCGCGGGTGGTCGCCTCCGATTCTCCTGCCACGGCAGCGATCTCACCGGTGCCGGGGATCTCACCCGGTTCACCCACGTGATAGCCGGCGGCCCGCATCCCCTCAAGCAGCCGGATCAGCGAGACCGGGGTGTCCAGGCCGACGGCGTTGCCGAGCCGGGAGTGCTTGGTCGGATAGGCGCTGAGCACGATCGCGATCCGCCGCTGCGCGACCGGCACGTGCCGCAGCCTGGCGTGGTTCACCGCCAGCTCGGCCATCCTCCGGCACCGCTCGAGGTCGGGCTCGTAGTGCGGCAGTCCGTCGGAATCGGTTTCCTTGAACGAGATCGGCACCCCGATGATCCGCCCGTCGAACTCGGGCACCGCGACCTGGGTGGCCACATCCAGCGGGCTCATCCCGTCGTCGGAGGCGGCCCAGCTGGCGCGGTCCCAGGTCAGGCACAGCGCCTGCAGGATCGGCACGTCCAGCCCGGCCAGGGCGCGCACGTCCCACCCCTCGTCCTCCCCGCCGGCCTGGGCCGACGCCGGCCGGGTGCCCCCGGCGGCGAGCACGGTGGTGACCAGCGCGTCATAGTCGGACAGGTGCTCGATCAGGTCGTCCGGGGCGTCGCGGAGCGAGGTGGCGAACACGGGTACGCCGACCCCACCGGCCGCATCGACCGCGTCGGCCAGCGCCTCGATGTAGGTGGTGTTCCCGGCGGCCTGCTGGGCGCGATAGAACAGCAGCGCCACCCGGGGTCGCTCGGTGTCGGGGGCGGGCGTACGCAGGGTCCCCCAGGTCGGCTGCTCGGTGACCGGGCCGAAGCCGGCGCCGGTCAGCAGCACGGTGTCGCTGAGGAACGCGTGCACGTTGGCCAGGTTGTCGTTGCCGCCCTGGGCCAGATACAGGTGCGCCTGGGCGGCCACGTTGACCGGCACCGAGGACAGTTCCATCAGGCTGGCGTCCGGGAGCTGCTCGCCCCCCAGCACCACCAACGGGCGACCGCTGCGGCGTACCCGCTCGAACGACTCGGGCAGCGACTGCACCGAGCCGAGGAACCGGAACACCACCAGGTCGGCCTCGACCAGCAGCTGGTCCAGCCGCTCGGGCCCGGTCCGGGTCGGGTTGGCGAAGCTGTAGTCGGCGGCGCAGGCGCGCGCCGACAGCAGGTCGGTGTCTGAGGTGGACAGCAGGCAGATCGTGGTCACACGCACTCCTCGCGGGATCCTCGTCCCGTGGTGGCCGAATTCGGATGCGTCGCCGGCAGTTCCTGACTCGCACCACCCCGTTGTCGCGGTGGCGGCGCTCACAGTGGCGGGACCGTCCCGGATTCGCACCGGGTTCCTGGGTCGACGACCGGGCCAGCCTAGCGGGCGGACAGGAGTATCGTCCGATGGCATGTCCCCCGCCCCGACCAACCCCCTCCCGATCAGCCCCGACCGCGAACGCGCCGACCTGTGCCCGGGTCTGCTGCGCACGTTCGCCGCCGAGGACGGGCAGATCGTGCGGCTCCGGGCCCCCGGCGGGCGGATCGCCACGGCCACCCTGCAGCGGCTCTCCCGGCTCTCGCCGGCCGGGTTCGTGCAGCTCACCTCGCGCGGCAACCTGCAGCTGCGCGCCCTGCCCGATCCGGTGCCCGAGGAGGTCCGTGCGGCCGTGCTGAGCAGCGGCCTGCTGCCCTCGGCCAGCCACGAGCGGGTGCGCAACATCGTCTGCTCGCCGCTGACCGGGTTGGCCGGGGGCCTGGCCGATGTACAACCGCTGGTCACCGAGCTGGATCGCCGCCTGTGTGCGAATCCCGAGCTGGCCGAGCTGCCCGGGCGGTTCCTGTTCGTGTTCGACGACGGTCGCGGTGACGTGATCACCGAGCCCTTCGACCTGGCCGTCCGCCTCATCGCCGCCGACCGCGCCGAGGTCCGGCAGGGCGGTCACGACGTGGGGCTGCGGGTGCCGCCGGGGGAGGCCGTGGGGACGCTGCTCGAGCTGGCCCGCCGGTTCCAGCGGCTGCGCTCCGGGTTGGACCCGGTGCCCTGGCAGGTCCGCGAACTGGACTCCCCCGTTCCGGCCGAAGGCCTGGTACGCCTCCCCGCGGCCGCGGCGGGGCCACAGCCCGAGCCCGGTGTGCACGAGGAGCACCTGGTGGTCGGGCTGCCGCTGGGTCGGCTCACCCCGGACCAGGCCGACGCCCTGGCCGCGGTCGCCGAACAGGTGGTACTCACCCCGTGGCGCAGCATCGTCATCCCCGTCGGCGCCGGCCACCCCGAGCGGCTCGCCGCGGCCGGGCTCAGCGTCGACCCCGACGACCCGTGGGGCTCGGTGAGCGCCTGCACCGGGCGGCCCGGCTGCGCGCGTTCGGCCATCGCCACCCTGCCCCTGGCCCGCGAGGTGGTCGACCGGCTGCCCGGACGCCCGGCGCTTCCGGTGCACCTCTCCGGCTGCGAGCGCCGCTGCGGGGCGCCGCGGCGGAAGCATCACGACCTCGTCGCCCCCCAGAGCGCCGACCAGGTGCTCGCGGTCGTGCGAGAATCCCGCCCATGATTCCTGCCCGCCCCCCTGTCCGGCCCGCGCGCCGCTACGACTACCTCACCGAGGGCGCGGAGATCTATCGGCGCTCCTTCGCGACCATCCGGTCGGAGGCGGAGCTGGGCCGGTTCAGCGCGGACGAGGCAACGGTCGCGGTGCGGATCATCCACGCCGCCGGGGATACCGGGATCGCCGGGGCGATCGACTTCCACCCCCAGCTGGTGGACGCGGCCCGCAGCGCCCTGGCCGCGGGTGCCCCGGTGCTCACCGACGCGACCATGATCGCCTCGGGGATCACCCGGCGTCGGCTGCCGGCCGGCAACGAGGTGCGCTGCCTGGTCGGCGACCCGCGGGCGGCCGAACTGGCCGCCGAGTGGGGCACCACCCGTTCGGCCGCCGCGATCTCCTTGCTGGGTGAGAAACTCGCCGGTGCTGTGGTGGCGATCGGCAACGCCCCGACCGCGCTGTTCCACCTGCTGGAGCTGGTCGCCGACGGCGGTCCGCGCCCGGCCGCGGTGATCGGCGTACCGGTCGGTTTCATCGGGTCCGCCGAGTCGAAGCGGGCGCTGGCCGACAGCGCGCTCGACCTGCCGTGGTTGGTGGTGCACGGCCGCCGGGGTGGCTCGGCGATGGCCGCCGCCGCGGTGAACGCGTTGGCTCGTCGCGATGAGATGCCGGCGTGACGGGCCGACTGTCCGCGGTCGGGGTCGGTCCGGGCGACCCCGAGCTGGTCACCGTGAAGGCCGCCCGGTTGATCGGCGAGGCCGAGGTGGTCGCCTACTTCTCCGGCACCTCCGGGGTCTCCAACGCCCGCCGGATCGCTGGGGCGTACCTGCGCGAGGGCGTGGTCGAGGAGTTGCTGCGCTATCCGGTGACGACCGGGGTGAGCGATCATCCGGGTGGCTACTACGGGGCGATGACCGATTTCTATGACAACGCCGCCTCCCTGGTCGCCGACCACCTGCGCGCGGGCCGCAACGTGGTCGTGCTGGCCGAGGGTGATCCGCTGTTCTTCTCGACCTGGATGTACCTGCACGACAGGCTTTCCGCCGATTTCGAGATCACCATCGTGCCGGGGGTGACCTCGCTGTCCGGGGCGACCGCGGCGATCCCGACCAGCCTGTCGCGGCACGAGGACGTGTTGACGGTGCTGCCCGGCACCCTGCCGGTCGACGAACTGGCCTGGCGACTGGCGCAGACCGACGCGGCGATCGTGATGAAGCTGGGGCGCACCTTCCCCGGCGTACGCGAGGCGCTGCGCCAGGCCGGTCGGCTGGAGGACGCCTGGTATGTCGAGCGGGCCAGCTGGGACAACGAACGGGTGCTGCGGGTCGCCGACGTCGACCCCGGCGAGGTGCCCTATTTCTCGATGATCGTGGTGCCCGGCGCGGACCGCCGCGCCGACACCGGTGGTCGGGCGGCCCCGGCCCCCGCGCCGGCGGTCACGGCGACGACCGGGCTGGTGCAGGTGATCGGGCTCGGACCCGGGCCCGATCGCTGGATCACCCCCGAGGTGTCGGCGGCGCTGGCCGAGGTCGAGCACGTGATCGGGTACGCCCCCTATGTCGACCGGGTGCCTCAGCGGCCCGGCCTGGTACGCCACCCCTCGGGCAACACCGTCGAGGTGGACCGGGCTCGCCAGGCCCTGGAGCTGGCCCGCTCCGGAGCCCGGGTGGCCGTCGTCTCCGGCGGCGACGCCGGCGTGTTCGGGATGGCGTCGGCGGTCTTCGAGGCGGCCGAGGAATCGGCGTACGCCGAGGTCACCGTCGAGGTGCTGCCCGGGCTGACCGCGGCCCAGGCGGTCGCCGCCCGGGCCGGTGCCCCGCTCGGCGCCGACTTCGCGGTGATCTCGCTGTCGGACCGGCTCAAGCCGTGGCCGGTGGTCGCCGACCGGCTGCGCCACGCCGCGCTGGCCGACCTGGTGATCGCCCTCTACAACCCGCGCTCGCGCAGCCGCCCCGAGCAGTTGGCCGAGGCCCGCCGGGTGCTGCTGGAGGTCCGCGACCCGAGCACGGTGGTGGTGGTCGGGAGAGACGTCGGCCGGGCCGAGGAGTCGCTGCTGGTGACCACGCTCGGCGAGTTCGATCCCGAGGCGGTGGACATGAAGTGCCTGGTGATGATCGGCGCCAGCGCCACCCGCACGACCGCCGCCGGGCAGGTGTGGACGCCCCGGTTCGTGCGCTGACCCCGCCGCATCGCTCGCCACTCGCGCCGCGCGGTCCGATGGCCTAGGGTGGGCTCACAACCTCGTGCTGAGCGTGCAGGAAGCCGGTGAGAATCCGGCACGGTCGCGCCACTGTGACCAGCGAACCGCTGGGAGTCAGGAACTCACTCGGCACGACCGATCCGATCGGGACGCGTAATCCCGAGATGGGAGAAACATGCACATCGCCGAAGGGTTCCTGCCACCGTTGCAGGCCGCCGGCTGGACCATCGCCTCGGCACCGTTCGTGGTGCACGGGGCCCGCGCCGTCATCCGCACCTGCCGGGAAAACCCGGAGTCCAAACTGCTGCTCGCCGCGGCGGGCGCGTTCACGTTCGTGCTGTCGGCGATCAAGCTGCCGTCGATCACCGGCTCCTCCTCCCACCCCACCGGGACCGGGGCCGGGGCGGTGCTGTTCAAACCACCCGTGATGGCGTTCCTGGGCACGATCGTGCTGCTGTTCCAGGCCCTGCTGCTCGCCCACGGCGGGCTGACCACGCTCGGCGCCAACGTGTTCTCAATGGCGATCGCCGGCCCGTGGGCGGCCTATGGGGCGTTCCGGCTGACCCGGAGTCTGGGCGGGCCGCTGCTGGTCGGGGTGTTCCTGGCCATGTTCTTCGCCGACCTGACCACCTATTGCGTCACCTCGGTGCAGCTGGCGTTGGCCTGGCCCGATCCGGTGTCCGGCTTCGCCGGTGCGCTGGCGAAATTCGGTTCCCTGTTCGCGCTCACCCAGCTGCCGCTGGCGCTGGCGGAGGGGGTGCTCGGGGTGCTGCTCTTCCGTGCCCTGCAACGGATCGCGCAGCCCGAGCTGCGTCGGCTCGGCGTGCTCGCCGAGAAGCAGCCGGTGCAGGAGGCCAGCCATGTCTGAGCCGATCCAGTCTGACCGTGGGAAGCGTCGCCTGGTCACCGGCCTGCTGCTGATCGCCCTGGTCGCCCTGTTCGTGGTACCGATGCAGATCGCCCCCCGCTCGGGCGAGGAATCCTTCACCGGCACGGATTCCGCCGCCACCTCACACATCGAGGAGAACCACCCCGGTTATCGGCCCTGGTTCACCCCGTTGTTCGAACCGGGCAGTGCCGAGGTCGAGTCCGGGCTGTTCGCCCTGCAGGCGGCGATCGGCGCGGGCGTCCTCGGTTTCGCACTCGGGCACTATCGCGGACGCCGCCGCGCGCAGGCGGAGGCCGGAACCACGCAGCGTGCATCGGGTACGCCTCCGGTGACCGACTCGGGCGAGGCCACCTCCTGAGATGAGTTCACCGGCCCTGGACCGAGCCGCCTGGGCCAGCCCGTGGCGCCACCGCAGCGTCCTCGACAAGTCCCTGCTCTGTGGGGGCCTGCTGCTGGTGACCATCTCCCTGCCGCCGTGGCCGACCGCCGTCGCGGTGGCCGTGATCGGGCTCGTCGCGGCCGTCTGGTTGGCCCGGGTGCGGATCGGGTTGTTCGTGCGAGCGGTGGTGGCGCCGGTCGGGTTCATCGCGGTGGGGGCGTTGTCCGTGGCGATCGGGCTGGGGGGTACGCCGGCCGGCGCACTGTGGCACTGGGGTCCGTTGTCGCTCACCGAGACCGGGCTGCTGCGCGCGGGAACCGTTGCCGCACGGGGATTCGCCGGGATGGTGGCGCTGGTGCTGCTGGCGGTGACCACCCCGATGGTCGACCTGATCGACGCCCTGCGTCGGCTGCGCATCCCCGAACCGCTGCTGGAGATCACCGCGCTCACCTATCGACTGCTGTTCGTGCTCGCCCAGGTGGCCGGGTCGGTGCACCGGGCCCAGACCGCCCGGCTCGGGCACGACGGGTACGCCCGCAGCCTGCGGTCGGCCGGTTTGCTGGCCAGCGTGCTGCTCGTGCACTCCTGGAACCGGGCCCGGCGGTTGGAGGACGGCCTGGCCGGCCGTGGCCACGAGGGGTCCCTGCAAACGCTGTCACCGCAAAAGCTCTGCTCATGGCGTTTTCGGGCGATCACCCTGGCGGTGCTGGCGGGTCTTGTCGTGCTCGGAGTGGTGAGTCGATGAGACTGGTGAGCCGATGAGGCTGGTGAGTCCATGAGGTTGGGACTCGACGGGGTGACGGTCGGCTATGACGCGGGCCCGGTGCTCACCGCGGCGGAGGTGACCCTCGACGGGCAGCATCGCTGGGCGGTGCTGGGCGCCAACGGCTCGGGCAAGACCACCCTGCTGAAGGCGCTGTCCGGGGCGCTGCGGCCACGCTCGGGACGGGTACTGGTGGACGATGCCCCGCTGCGTCACGGACGGGCGGCCCTGCGGGCGCACCGCCGGCTGGTGCAGCTGGTGCTGCAGGATCCGGACGACCAGCTGTTCGCCGCCGAGGTGGGCCAGGACGTCTCCTTCGGGCCGATGAATCTGGGGCTGTCACCGGCCGAGGTCGGCGAGCGGGTCGGCGAGGCACTGGCCCTGCTCGGGATCTCCCACCTGCGCGAGCGGCCGGTGCACCAGCTGTCCTTCGGTGAGCGGCGGCGGGTGAGCATCGCCGGGGCGGTGGCGATGCGACCGCGGGTGCTGCTGCTCGACGAACCGAGCGCCGGGCTCGACCCGCAGGGCGTGGCTGAGCTGGTGGCGACCCTGGAACTGCTGCGTGGACAGGGATCCACGCTGGTGATGTCCACCCACGACGTGCAGTTGGCGCTGGCCTGGGCCGATCGGGTGGCGATCGTGCACGACGGTGTGGTGACGGCCGGTCCGGCGATCGACCTGCTCGCCGACGACGCCCTGCTGCGCGCCGCCCGACTCACCCGGCCATGGCCCCTCGAACTCGCCGCCCGGCTGCGCGCGGCGGGACGACTCTCCCCCGGCCCGGCCCCGCGTACCCTCGACGAGGTGCTGAAGCTGCTCGGTTGAGCCGCCCGCTCAGGAGGCGGGACGCCGACTCGAATAGAGGTGCGAGTCGACGAAGTCGCTCGCCCGCAACGCCTCGCCGACCAGGATCACCGCCGCCTGGGTGAGCCCCGCCTCGCTCACCTGGGCGCCGATGTCGGCCAGGGTGCCGCGCAGCACAAGTTCGTCGGGCTGGCTCACCTGGGAGCCGACGACCACCGGGCAATCCGCACCATAGAACGGAATCAGCCGTTCGGCGAGCTCTGCGGTACGCCGGATCGACAGGTGCAGCACCAGGGTCGCCCGGGAGGCGGCGAAGTGCTCCAGGGTCTCGGTCGACGGCATCTTCGTGGAGTCGCGCTGGGTGCGGGTGAGCACCACCGTCTGCGCCACCTCCGGCACGGTCAACTCGCGGCCCACCAGGGCCGCCGCAGCGGCGTACGCCGGAACGCCGGGGCAGACGTCCCAGGGGATGCCGGCCGCGTCCAGCCGCCGGGTCTGCTCGGCGACCGCCGAATAGACCGACGGGTCACCCGAGCACAGCCGGGCGACGTCCCTGCCCGCGGCGTGGGCCCGGACGCACACCTCGATGATCGCGTCCAGGTTCAGGTGCTGGGAGTCGACCAGTTCGGTGTCCGGGCCGCAGTGCCGCAGCACCTCGGCGTCCAGATAGGTACCGGCATAGACGCACACCTGGCTGGCCGCCATCAGCGCGGCCGCGCGGAAGGTGATCAGGTCGGCGGCACCGGGCCCGGCGCCGATGAAATGGACGGTCATGCGTCGTATTCCTCCAGTGGGATGCGGACGACCCACTGCCGGATCGCCCGGGCGGGCTTCCACCCGGACAGCCCGCCGAGCGGTTCGGCCCGGGACACCTGGATCTCGAACAGTTCTCCGCCGAACTCGCGCTGGCAGGCGGTCAGCAGTGACTCCCCCTCCAGGGTGACCGAGTGCACCACCATCCGGCAGCCCTGACCGATCCGCTGCCAGCAGGCGCTGATCAGCTCCGGGGTGGCGCCGCCGCCGATGAAGATGGCGATCGGATCGGGCAGGTCGTCGAGCACGGCGGCCGAGTCCCCCGTCACCACGCGTACGCCGGTCGCACCCAACTGCTCCGCGTTCACCGCGATCTGGGCGGCGCGGACCGGATCCCGTTCCACCGCCACCGCCTGACAGTCGGGATGGCTGCGCGCCCACTCGATCGCGATCGACCCGGCTCCGGCGCCGAGATCCCACAACAGCTGTCCGGGGGTGGGTTCCAGCATCGCCAGCGCGGTGGCGCGGACGTGGCGCTTGGTCAGCTGCCCGTCGTGGCGATAGCAGTCGTCGGGCAGGCCGGGAGCGAGCGAGTTGGCCGGCGTACCCGGGCCGATCACGTGAAGGCAGATCAGGTGCAGCCGAGGCACCTCCTCATCGAGCCGGAAGCACTCCGCGGAGGTGTCCTGGCGTGACTCGTGCGGGGTGCCGAGGTCACCGAACACGACCATCTGCGTGAACTGGAAGCCCGAGCGCATCAGCTCCTCGGCGACCGCGGCGGGGCTGCTGCGGTCGGCCGACAGCACCACGATCTGGGCCCCCGGATAGAGCTGGCGGCGCAGCGCGGTCAGCTCCTTGGGGTCCGAGCTGGCCAGGCGGACCACGACCGTGCGCTCGGCGGGCCAGTTCATCCGCGCCCGGGCCAGGGTGACCGAGGAGATCGCCGGGTGGACGTACACCTTGTCCTCGCCGAGCAGCTTGATCAGCGTCGTGGCGACCCCGGCCTGCAACGGGTCGCCGCTGGCCAGCGCCACGATCCGTCGGCCGGCGTGGCGTTGCAGCAGGGCACCGATCCCGGTCCGCAGGGGACTCGGCCACCGTTCGAGCGTCGGGGTCGAGGGGCTGTCCGTGGAGGTGGAAGGCGGCTCGGCGAGCTCGGCGAGCAGCCGTTCGCTGCCGATCACCACGTCGGCGGAGGCGATCCGCTCCCGCAGCCGCGGGGCCAACCCGGCCAGGCCGTCCGCGCCCACTCCGATCACTTCGATCACCCCGCGACCCTACTCGCTCGCCGCGGCCGGGCGTTCGACACCGTCGGTGCGGTGGTGGGATGATCGGCGCGGACGAGGGGCAGGAATCCGGTGCGACTCCGGAGCGGTCCCGCCACTGTGACCACCCACGGGTGGAAGTCAGGCCTATGCCGCTCGTCCCCGGTGCGAGGGCGTACCGGTGCCGACGTTCTCGGGCGCGGACCCGTGAGGAGGATCACTTGAGCAGCACCACCAGCTATCCGTTCGCCGCCGTGGTCGGCTCCGAGGACATGGCCCTGGCCCTGCTGCTCACCACCATCTCCCCGCAGGTCGGCGGCGTGCTCGTTCGCGGCGAGAAGGGCACCGCCAAGTCGACCATGGTGCGGGCGCTGGCCGAACTGTTGCCGAGCGAGCGGGTGCTGACCGGCTGCCGGTTCGGCTGCGACCCCGCCGCCCCCGACCCGACCTGCCCCGACGGGCCGCACGGCTCCGTCGGCGAGGACGAGTGGACCACGCGGGCGGCCCGGTTGGTCGAGCTGCCGGTCGGCGCCACCGAGGATCGGGTTGTCGGTTCGCTGGATCTGGAGCGGGCGCTGGGCAGCGGCCAGGCCGCTTTCGAGCCGGGGCTGCTGGCGTCGGCGAACCGCGGGATTCTCTATGTGGACGAGGTGAACCTGCTGCACGACCACCTGGTCGATCTGCTGCTCGACGCCGCGGCGATGGGCCGCTGCATCGTCGAGCGGGACGGCATCTCGGTCGCCCACGCGGCGCGGATGGTGCTGGTCGGCACGATGAACCCCGAGGAGGGCGAGCTGCGCCCCCAGTTGCTGGACCGGTTCGGGCTGACCGTCGAGGTCGCGGCCCCGCGCGACCCGGCCCTGCGGGCCGAGGTGGTCAGCCGGCGGATGGCGTTCGACAGCGATCCGCACGGGTTCGCGGAGACGTACGCCGCCCAGCAGCGGGCGCTGCGGGAGCGGATCGCCGCCGCCCGTCAGGCGCTCGGCCGGGTGGAGCTGTCGGCCGCCGCCCTGCTCAAGATCGCCGAGGTGTGCGCGGCCTTCGAGGTGGACGGGATGCGCGCCGACATCGTCACCGCCCGCGCCGCCGTGGCGCACGCCGCCTGGGCCGGGCGCGACCAGGTGACCCGCGCCGACATCCGCGCCGCCGCCCGACTGGCGCTGCCGCACCGACGCCGCCGCAACCCATTCGACGCCCCCGGACTCGACGAGGAACTGCTGGATCGCATCCTGGGTGAGGATCCGCCGGAGCCCGAGCCGCCCCAGCCGGAGGGGCCGGACGATTCGGGGGATGCAGGGGACTCGAGCCCTGCCGACGGTTCGGAGGGCGACGGGCAGCGGCAGGGTGAGCCGCCGCACGGTGGGCCCGAAGATTCCCGCCAGGAAAGCAATCGCGGGCAGGATCCGGCCGCACCGGCGGACCGTTCCCCGAACACCGACGAGTCCGCCGAGGCACCGGCCGATCCCTCGCCGTCGGCTCCCGCCCCCACGGGGGTGGCGGGGGCCGAGTCGGCCTTTCGCACCCGGCTGTTCACCGCCCGTGGGGTGGGGGCCGGTGAGGCGGGTCGGCGCAGCCGGGCGCTGACCAGCCGGGGTCGGCGGGTCGGTTCGACCGATCGCCGGGGATCGGGTCCGGTGCACCTGCCGGCCACCATCCGGGCCGCGGCCGAGCACCAGGTCTCCCGCGGACGTACCGGGCGGCTTCTGTTCCAGCGCAGGGATCTGCGGCACGCGATCACCGAGGGCCGCGAGTCCAACCTGGTGTTGTTCTGCGTGGACGCCTCGGGGTCGATGGCCGCCCGGGCCCGGATGCAGGAGGTGAAGACCGCCACCCTGTCGCTGCTGCTGGACGCCTATCAGCGCCGCGACAAGATCGGGCTGATCACCTTCCGCGGGGCTGGTGCCACCCTGGCCCTGCCGCCCACCTCCTCGGTGGACATCGCCGCCCGCCGGCTGGAGGAACTGCCGCACGGGGGGCGAACCCCGGTCGCCGAAGGGCTGTGGTGCGCCGCGGAAACCCTGCGCCTGGAGAAGATCCGCGATCCGCGCCGCCGCCCGCTGCTGGTGGTGATCACCGACGGGCGCGCCACCTCCGGGCCCGATGCGGTGGCGCGTTCACAGCGGGTGGCCGATCGGTTGCGTGAAGACGGTGTGGCCTCGCTGCTGGTGGACTGCGAGACCGGTCGCTTCCGGCTGGGGCTCGGCGTACGCCTGGCCGCCCACCTTGGTGCCGAGCACGTGCCGCTGGCCGAGGTGGCCGCCGACCGGCTGGTGGCGGCGGTGCGGGCGCACCACGAGGCCGCCTGATGGAGCACCACCTCCCCCGGCTCCTGATCGCGGCCCCCGCGTCCGGACACGGCAAGACCACCATCGCCTCGGGGTTGATGGCCGCCCTGCGCCGCCGCGGCAGCGACGTCGCGGGGTTCAAGGTCGGGCCGGACTACATCGACCCCGGCTATCATCGACTGGCCACTGGCCGTCCCGGCCGCAACCTCGACCCGGTGCTCTGCGGCACCGAACGGATCGCGCCGATGCTGCTGCACGGCGCCGGCGTGCTGCACGATGCCGGTGGGGCCGACCTGGCGGTGATCGAGGGGGTGATGGGGCTCTTCGACGGCAAGCTCGGCAGCGACGGCTTCGGCTCCAGCGCCCACGTCGCCGCCCTCACCCGCACCCCGGTGGTGCTGGTGGTGGACATCTCACACACCTCACGCACCGTGGCCGCCTGGGTGCACGGGCTGGCCACCTTCGACCCCGAGGTCAACGTGGTCGGGGTGATCCTGAACAAGGCCGGTTCGAGCCGGCACGCCGCCGAGGCCACCCGGGCGATGGAGTCGGTCGGCGTACCGGTGCTCGGGGTCCTTGGTCGCGACGCGGGCGTCAGCGCCCCCTCGCGGCACCTCGGGCTGGTCCCGGTCGCCGAACGGGACGAGGCGGCCGAGGTGCTGGAACGACTGGCCGACGAGATCGCCGAGGCGATCGACCTGCCCGCAGTGGAATCCCTGGCCTGCAAGGCATCCCCGCTCGCCGGTGCCCCGTGGGCGGCCAAGACGGAGGTCTTCCGGGTGAGTGACGACGAGCCGGTGGTCGCGGTCGCCGGCGGACGGGCGTTCACCTTCCGGTATGCCGAGACCGACGAACTGCTGACCGCGGCCGGCTGCCGGGTGGTGGAGTTCGACCCGCTGCGCGACGACCAGCTGCCCGAGGGGACCGCCGGGCTCTATCTGGGCGGCGGCTTCCCCGAGGTGTACGCCGAGGCGCTCGCCGGCAACGTGGCACTCAGCCACGACATCTCCACCAAGATGCTGGCGGGGCTGCCGACCGTGGCCGAGTGCGCCGGGATGCTCTACCTGGGCAGCAAACTCGGCGACCACCCGATGGCCGGCGTACTGCCTGCCACCGGTGCCATGCAGGCCCGACTCACCCTCGGCTACCGCACCGGGATCGCGCCGCAGGACTCGCTGCTCGGCCCGGCCGGCACCCGCGTGGTCGGGCACGAGTTCCACCGCACCGCGATGCACCCGGCCGCGGGAAGCCCGCCGGCCTGGCTGCTCGACGGCCGCGCCGACGGACACGCCAACTCCACCCTGCACGCCAGCTATCTGCACCTGCACTGGGCCGGCCACCCCCAGCTCGCCCAACGGTTCGCCGAAGCCGTTGCCGGAAAGGAATCCCGATGACTCACGATGGTTCCGGTATCGGCCAGGTGGTGCTGGTCGGCGGCGGCCCCGGTGACGCGGACCTGGTCACGGTGGCCGCGTTGCGGGAGATCCGCGCGGCCGAGGTGATCCTCTATGACCGGCTGGCTCCGCTGAGCGTGCTCGACGAGGCGCCGGCGGGCTGTGAGCTGATCGAGGTCGGCAAGATCCCGCGTGGGGAGTTCACTCCGCAGGAGACAATCAACGCGCTGCTGGTCGAGCATGCCCGCGCGGGGCGTCGGGTGGTCCGGCTCAAGGGCGGCGACCCCTACGTGTTCGGCCGCGGGGGCGAGGAGGCGCTCGCCTGCCAGGAGGCCGGCGTACCGGTGCGGGAGATTCCCGGGATCAGCTCCTCGGTCGCGGCCGCGGCCGCCGTCGGGATTCCGGTCACCCACCGCGGGCTGGCGCAGGGGTTCACTGTGGTGTCGGGTCACCTGCCGCCCGGCCATCCAGGGAGCGATGTCGACTGGGTGGCGCTGGCGCGCAGCGGCACCACCTTGGTGGTGATGATGGGCGTGCTCCGACTGCCGGAGATCTGCGCGGCCCTGCTGGAGGCCGGGATGCCGACGGACACACCGGCCGCCACCGTCGAGAATGCGGCCCTGCCCGAGCAGCGGGTGATCCGCGGCACCGTGGCGGACCTGGCCGAGAAGTGTGTCCAGGCGGGGATTCAGCCGCCCGCGACGACGGTGATCGGGGCGGTGGCCGAGCTCGACCTGCACACCGCCGCGAGCCCACACCCCGATCACACGCTGGGCCAACTCCCCCTCGGCGACCGCGAGCTCCCCGTGCAGCGGGCGAGTGCGGAGGACCTACCGGCGCTCATCGCCCTGCTCCGCGACGACCCGCTGGGCGCCGGCCGCGAGAGCAACGACCTGGGTGCCTATCAGCGCGCGTTCGCGGCGATCGACCGCGATCCGGCGCAGACCCTCATCGTGGTCCGCGAGGCGGGTGCGGTGGTGGCCACCCTGCAGCTCACGCTGATCCCCAATCTGTCCCGGGGCGGTGCCCTGCGTGCCCAGCTGGAGGGCGTACGCGTGGCCGCCACCCACCGCGGCACCGGCCTGGGCAGCGCGCTGCTCGCCTGGACCGAGGCGTACGCCGCAGCCCGCGGCGCCACCCTCGCCCAGCTCACCACCGACGCCACCCGCACCGACGCCCGCCGCTTCTATGAACGCCACGGCTGGACCGCCAGCCACCTCGGCCTCAAGAAGCCCCTCACCCCGAGCCAGCCGAACTGAACCGACTTCCTCACGGCCGCCACACTCCGTGGTGCCACTATTCCTACTGGTTGAACTAGTAGGAGGATGACATGGCGGGAATGATGGGCCCAGCGCCCGGCGGGAAGTTCGCGGCCACTCTGACGATTGGACCGAAGGGCCAGATCGTGATCCCCAAAGGTGCGCGCGAGCTCTTCGGCTATCAGCCGGGCGACCAGGTGCTGCTGCTGGCCGATGTCGAACGCGGCATCGTGATCATGCCTGCTTCGGCCCTCGGGGACCTGATGACAGGAATGCAGGAAGCCCCGGCTCCGTCCGGAGGCGCGTGATGCCCGCGCCCCTCTGCCGCGACGTCCACCGGCACTTCAAGAAGGTGCGCGCGTTGGACGGCGTCGACCTGTCCGTCGACGAACACCAAGTCTTCGGACTCCTCGTCCCAACGGGTCTGGCAAGACCACGCTGTTGAACCAGTTGCAGGGGCTGGATGCTCCGACGTCCGGTGATGTCGCGGTGCTCGGCCTCGACCCGATCCGCGACCGCGTCCGGCTGGCCGAACGGATGGGCACCCAGCTTCAGGAGGCGACCGTGATCCCGCGACTCACGGTGGAAGAGGCCCTGCGGACCTTCGCGTCCTTCTATCCCCGTGCCCGTGGTGTCCAGGAGCTGCTCGGCGAGCTCGGACTGGCTTCGAAGTCACACAACAACACGAAGTTGTCGACCGAACACACCCCACCCCGAGCGTGCGGCCGCACATGATGAGACTGACAAACCTCCGGCGGCGCCGCACACCCGGGAAACACACACCCCGACCCCGCACCACCAACGCCCGACGGATCGCCGGCGTCGCCAACCGCCGCCCCCGACCCTGATCCAGGATCTCCGAATCCCCACCCAGCACCACCGGGATCAACTCCGCCTCACAACACAGCCGCCGCAACTCCCCCGCCGACAACTCGGTGCCGTCCGCGAGCACTCCCTCCGCAACCGCGAGCGTCCGCAGCTCCTCCGCCCGCATCGTGACGAACACCTGCAACCCCGCCCCACACCCACCAGCAGCCCCACCCTGCTGCAACAACGCCACCAGCGCGTCCGCTCGCCGCTGATCCGGAGTCGACTCATCCCGCGGATCCAGCCGGTCCCGCGCCTCCCGACGCGCCCGCCACTGACCCGCCATCACCGCCTCCAACACCGACATCACCCCCGCCGCCTCCGCAGCCGGCAGATTCCCCCGAATGTCGACCCCGCCATCCCCATCAGCACCGAACCGCAGATGCCGCCTGGCCCGCACCCGCCGCGCCTGCGCCGCCAACCGCTCCTGCGGCGACTCCACCACCCGCCCCGGCACCTGCCGAGCCACCGCCTCCCGCACCAACGCCGGTGTCCGCGACGGCGTCAACTCATCGGCCCGCGCCACCAGATCCTCCGCCACCCGCTCCACCTGATCCGGGCTCAGATCCCCCGGCGCCTGCCGCACCGCCCCCGCGATCAACCGGCCCTGCCGCGCCGACACCCGCCCTGCAACGCCGCCTCACGCACCACCGGCAGCTCACCCAACTCCTTGCCGGTCCACACCATCCCCGCGGCCTGCTTCGCATCGGTCGCCGCATCCAACGCCAACCACGACGTCATCGGCGTACCCCGCGCCACCATCGACGACTCCGCCGCATCCGCCTCCGCGACCACCACCGCCGTCAACGCCTTCAACCGCCGAGACGCCAACCGCGCCGCCTCCACGATCTCGAGCCGCTCCTCAGGCCCCAACCCCGAACGATCCGAACGGACCCGATCAAGCAAATGCAGCACACCCTGGAGAGCCTCCAGAGCGCCCAACGCGCCAGCCACCGAACCCAAGGCAAAAGACCACCACTGACACTATCAGACACCCGTACGAATACTGGCGTTCCCCCTTGTCGCGGGACGGTTCAGGGGTTGCCGGGCAAGATCCCAGCCGCGGCCCCCACCCGCCGCCACCAGTCGGTGAGCACCGGCAGGGTGGCGTGGGCGTTCAGGCCGCTGGGCTGCGGCAGCACCCACAGCTCCGCTCCACCGAGGCGCTTCTCCTGCAGCCCGAGCACGGCCTTCTTCTCGCCGAACGCGACCCGATAGGCGGTGATCCCGACCACGGCGACCACCGCCGGTTTCAGCTTCCCCACCAGGGTTTCCAGCCGTTCCCGACCGGCGATCAGCTCGTCATTCGACAGCTCATCGGCCCGCACCGTCGCCCGGTCGACCAGGTTGGTCAACCCGAGCCCGCGACCGGTGAACTCCGCCTCGTCGGCCTCACTCAGTCCGCTGGCGGCGTCCACCTTGTGCGACATCAGCCCGGCGGCGGCCAGGGACGGCCAGAACCGGTTCGCCGGGTGCGCGAAGGGGGCGTTCACCGCGGCGGTCCACAGCCCGGGATTGATGCCGACCACGAGCAGTCGCACCCGCTCGCCGATCACGTCGTCGATGCCGGCGTCCACGAAACTGGCCAGCTCCTCCCGCCGCGGCCGCCGACCGCCGAGCGGGGAGCGCCGGGTCACCGCGCCCCCGGCAGCAGCGCCAGCGCCTCGTCCACCGAGCCGACCAGCACCTCCGCGGACTCGGCGGGTCGGCGTACCATCACCACCGCCACCCCGAGTCGGGCCGCGGCCGCCAGCTTGGCCTCGGTCAGCGAACCCCCACTGTTCTTGGTGACCAGCACCTCCACGTCGTGCTCCCGCATCAGCGCGAGCTCCCCGTCCAGGGTGAACGGCCCGCGACCGACGAGCACCGTCCACGCCGGCCACACCCCCGCCTCCAGCGGCTCCACCACCCGAACCAGTGCCCAGCGATTCCGCCAGCCGGCGAAGTGGTCCAGCCCCTGCCGACCGGAGGTGAGGAACGGCCGCTCCCCCAGCAGCTCCATCGCGGCCGGGGCCTCGGCCATCGAGTCCACCCACACCCAGTCCCGGGCGTCCGGTCGGGTCTCCCAGCCGGGCCGGACCAGCCGCACCAGCGGTACGCCCGCAGCGGCGCACGCCTCGACGGCGTTGCCGGAGATCCTCGCGGCGAACGGGTGGGTGGCGTCACAGACCGCGTCGAACCGCTCGTCCCACAAGAAGGACATCATCCCGTCAGGCCCGCCGAAGCCGCCGATCCGCACCGGCCCCACCGGCAGCGCCGGGTTGCTCACCCGGCCGGCCAACGACGACACCACCGACACGCCGGCGTCCTGTAGCCGGACGGCCAGCTCCCGGGCCTCGCCGGTGCCGCCCAGGACCAGCACCCTGGCCATGTTCAGCCGGAGACCTGCGGTCCGCGCGGGCCCTCGTCACCGGGCGTACCCCGGCCGGGCTCGTTCGGCGGCAGATGACTGGAACTGCCGGTCTGCCCGGGCGGCAGCTGTACGCCACCAGCCGGCTGCGGTGGCTCGGCCAGCGGGTCGTCGCCCTTCATCTGGGGCGGAGTGACCGGCGGCACCTCGGACGGCTGCCGGGTCGGCGACCCGGTCCAGGCCGGACGCTTCGGCCAGCGCTGCAGCGGCTCGAAGATCTTGGCCACCTGCTGCCGATCCAGGGTCTCCTTCTCGAACAGCTGACGGACCAGCTCATCGAGCACCTCACGGTTGGTGTGCAGCACGTCGAAGGCCTCCTGATGCGCGTTGGCGATCAGCGTCTTGACCTCCTCGTCGACGATCCCGGCGACCTCCTCGGAATAGTCGCGGTTGCCGCCCCCGCCCATCTCCATGCCCAGGAACGGCTCGGAATCACCCTTGCCAAGCCGGATCGCGCCGATCCGATCCGACATGCCATATTGCGTGACCATCGCCCGGGCCACGTTGGTGGCCTTCTCGATGTCGTTGGAGGCACCGGTGGTCGGGTCGTGGAAGACCAGCTCCTCGGCTGCCCGGCCGCCCAGCATGTACGCGAGCTGGTCGAGCAGCTCACCGCGGGTGGAGGAGTACTTGTCGTCCTCGGGCATCACCATCGTGTAACCCAGCGCCCGCCCGCGCGGCAGGATGGTCACCTTCTGCACGGGGTCGGTGCCGGGCATGGCCGCGGCGACCAGCGCGTGGCCGCCCTCGTGATAGGCGGTGATCAGCCGTTCCCGCTCGTTCATCAACCGGGTACGCCGCTGCGGTCCGGCGATCACCCGGTCGATCGCCTCGTCGACGTCGGCCCGCGAGATCAACTTCCGGTTGCTGCGGGCGGTCAGCAGCGCCGCCTCGTTGAGTACGTTGGCAAGGTCGGCACCGGTGAAGCCCGGCGTACGCTGCGCCACCGACTTGAGGTCGACGTCGGAGGCGATCGGCTTGCCCTGGGCATGCACCTTGAGGATCTCGGTGCGGCCGTGCATGTCGGGGGCGTCGACCTGGATCTGCCGGTCGAATCGCCCCGGCCGCAGCAGCGCCGGATCGAGCACGTCGGGCCGGTTGGTGGCGGCGATCAGGATCACGCCACCGCGCACGTCGAAGCCGTCCATCTCGACCAGCAGCTGGTTCAGCGTCTGCTCACGCTCGTCGTGGCCGCCGCCCATGCCGGCGCCGCGGTGCCGGCCGACGGCGTCGATCTCGTCGATGAACACGATCGCCGGGGCGTTCTCCTTGGCCTGCTCGAACAGGTCGCGCACCCGGGAGGCGCCCACACCGACGAACATCTCGACGAAGTCCGAACCCGAGATCGAATAGAACGGCACCCCGGCCTCACCGGCGACCGCGCGGGCGAGCAGCGTCTTGCCGGTGCCGGGCGGGCCATAGAGCAGCACGCCCTTGGGGATCTTGGCGCCGACGGCCTGGAACTTGGGCGGATCGGACAGGAACTCCTTGATCTCCTCGAGCTCCTCGATCGCCTCCTCACAGCCGGCCACGTCGGTGAAGGTGGTCTTCGGGGTGTCCTTGTTGGCCACCTTGGCCTTCGACTTGCCGAACTGCATCACCCGCGAGCCGCCGCCCTGCATCGAGTTGAGCAGGAAGAAGAAGACGATGCCGATCAGCAGGAACGGCAGCAGGCTCGGCAGCACATAGTTCAGGAAGCCGGGCTGCGGCACCTTCACCGACCACGCGTCCAGGGTCTTGGCGTCGGCGCGCTGCTGCAGCCGCTCGGCCAGGGCACCGGACTGCGGGCCGACCCAGAACGCCTTGATCTTGGTCTTGTCGTCGACGTTCACCCGGATCTGCTGCTCCCCCTCGATCAGCGTCACCTCCTTGAGGTGCTGGTTGCCGTTGATCGTGGCGACCACCTCGGAGGTCGGCTTCTCGCTGTACCCGTCCACGGACTTGGCGAAGTCCAGGATGAGCAGCAGCGCGAGCAGCGCCAGGATGATCCAGACCACCGGCCCGCGGAAGATGCGTGAGAGGTTCATGACCTACCTAAATTGCGTCGAGTGAGCACTCAGACCTTACCCGGGCGATCCCAAGATGCCCGAATCATCCGCCGCCGGGCAGCGGTCAGTGCAGCAGCTTGAGCCCGATCACGCAGCCGACGATCCCCATGATCAGCAGGATCTTCAGCAGCGAGACCGCCTCGGTGCCGGTGGCCATGGCGTACGCCACGGTGAGCGAGGCGCCGATACCGGTCCAGATGGCGTACGCCGTGCCCGTCGGCAGCGTCCGCATCGCGAACCCGAGCCCGAGCATCGACAGCACCACGGTGATCCCGAAGACGATCGACGGCCCGAGTTTCGACAGCCCCTCCGAGCGGCCGAGCGCCGTCGCCCAGACGGCTTCCAGGACACCGGAGAGAACGAGAATGATCCATGCCATGACGACTCCTGCGGTGTCGTCTTGTCAGGGCCGGGTACGACACCCCTCGTCCGGGACCCGCACTGCGCAGGTCTCGGTGAAGGATTGCACAAACCGTCAGCTGTAGACGTGCGGGGACAGGGTGCCGACCGAGGTCAGGTTGCGATACTTCCCGGCATAGTCGAGCCCGTAGCCGACGACGAACTCGTTCGGGATGTCGAAACCGACCCACTTCACGTCCACCGCGTTCTCGGCGGCCTCCGGCTTGCGGAACATGGTCATGATCTCCAGACTGGCGGGCTCGCGGGAGCGCAGGTTGGAGATCAGGTAGCTCAGCGTCAGCCCGGTGTCGATGATGTCCTCGACCACCAGCACGTGCCGCCCGGAGATGTCGGTGTTCAGGTCCTTCAGGATCCGCACCACGCCGGAGGACTGGGTGCCCGAGCCGTAGGAGGAGATCGCCATCCAGTCCATCGAGCAGTGGATGCTCATCGCCCGGGACAGGTCGGCCATCACCATCACCGCGCCGTTGAGCACGCCGACGAGCAGCAGATCCTGGTCCCGGTAGGTCTCGTCGATCTCCGTGGCCAACTCGGCCAGCCGGTTGGCGACGTCCTCCTTGGTGAAGAGAACGTTCGTCAGGTCGCTGCTGATGTGTCCGGAATCCACGGGGTCAGTCTGGCAGAGCCAGCAACTGATCTTCACCTCGGCCCACCCGCAGCCCGGGCACGTCGACCCACTTCTGGCCGTGCCAGTCGGTGATCAGCGCCTCCACCGCCAGCACGTGCTGGTACGCCGGCTGCTCGGCCCCCTGCGCGGTCAGCCAGCGCCGCAGCACCCGCCGGCGCAGGGCCGGTTCGATGGGGAGGTCGCCGACCGGCAGCGGGTCGGCGAGCGCAGAGTCGGGGACCTGTTCCCGGGACAGCCGCTCCAGCAGGTCGGAGTCGTCGCGCAGCATGGTGGCGGTGCGGGCCAGCGATTCGGCGATCCCCGGGCCCAGCTTGTCCTCCATCAGCGGCAGCACCTTCTTGCGCACCCGCACCCGGGCGTACGCGTCGTCGGAGTTGTGCGGGTCGTTCCAGAACTTGGTGCCGACCTCGGCACAGGCCGCCTCGGTGACCTCCCGGCGTACGCCCAGGAAGGGCCGCACGAAGCAGTCCCGTTCCCGCGCCATCCCGCTCAGCGAGCGGGAACCCGAGCCACGCGCCAGCCCGAGCAGAACGGTCTCGGCCTGGTCGTCGAGGGTGTGCCCGAGCAGCACCAGGGCGCCGAGTTCGTCGGCGACGGCGGCCAGGGCGGCGTGCCGAGCGGTCCGGGCGGCGGCCTCGGGGCCACCGTCCCCGCCGACCTCGACCTTGACCACATCGGCCGGCAACCCCGCCTTCTCCGCACGGGAGGCGGCCTTCTGGGCCCCGGCCGCCGAATCCTCCTGCAGCCCGTGGTCGATCACTACGGCGCGGGCGGGCAGGCCGCGGCGCCGGGCCACCACCGCCGTGGCCGCGACCAGGGACAACGAGTCGGCGCCGCCGGAGCAGCCGACCAGCAGTGGTGCGGTGCGCTCGCCGACGGCCCGCTCGACGGCGGCGACGAGTTCCAGCATCGCCGGACCGAGTTCCTTCTTCGCCATCAGCCGACCCCCGGGAATCCCTGGCGGCGCAGCCAGGCGCCCGGGTCGTGGATCTCGGCCAGCGTGGGCAGCGCCTCTGCGGACGCGAACACCCGGTTGAACCCGTCGAAGCCGACCCGGTCGACCACCGCTCGGCAGAAGCGGGCGCCGTCGCGATACTGAGCCAGCTTGAGGTCCAGCCCGAGCAGCCGTCTGACCAGTCGGTCCACCCCGCGACCGGTGCGCCGCTGCTCGAACCGGCGGCGGATCTGGCTCACCGAACCGACCACGGCCGGCCCGACCTCGTCCATCACCACGTCAGCGTGGCCCTCGAGCAGCGACATCACCGCGGTGACCCGTTCGATCACCCCGCGGGTGGCTGCGGCGTCCGGACCGATCAGGTCGAGCAGGGTGACGTTGTTGCCGTCCTCGCGGAGGCGACGCAGCAGGTCGGTGAGCGCGGGGGTGGTCAGGTCCAGGTTGTGAAGCAGCCCGGTCGCCTCGGCGCGCAGGTGCTCGCGCAGCCACGGATGAGCGGTGAACTGCACCCGGTGGGTCTCCTCGTGCAGGCACACCCAGAGCCGGAAGTCGTGCGGGTCGACGCCGAGCTGGCGTTCGGCGTGCAGCACGTTCGGCGCCACCAGCAGCAACCGGCCGGCGGGCTCGTGGAACGGGTCGAATTGACCGAGCACCTTGGTCCCCAACCAGGCGAGCACGCTGCCCAGCTCGGCCCCGCTGGCCCGCGCGCTGAACCCGCTCGTGCCGTCCTCGGGGGCTCCCAACCCACCCAGCAAACCCCGGGTCGACTCCACATTCCCGCGGACCCAGCTGGCCCGGTCGACCACCAGCACCGGCGCGGTGTCGGTCGGCGCGTCGATCCGCGCGGTCTCGCGGACCCGCGGCTGGGCGCGGACGGCGCACTCGCGCAGCTCGGCGACCAGCTGGGCCGCCTCACCGGGGGTGACCCTGGGGCCGACCGGGACGAGCCGGGCGCCGGTCGCGGTGGCCGCGTCCCAGTCGATCGGGGGCAGCGCGATGGTGGCGGTCATGGGTTCGAGCGTACGCGTCCGGTCTCAGCGGCAACCGCAGCTGGCCACCGCCGCGGTGACGCGGTCCAGCCACACCCGGGTGCCATAGTCATCAGGGTCGCCGTTGACGATGAACGAGTACGCCAACAGCGCCCCGTCGGCGTCGCGGACATAACCGGCAAGGGTGTGCACCTGGGTCAGCGTGCCGGTCTTCGCACGGACCAGGCCGCGGCCCGGCGCGGTGCCCTCCTCGACGAACCGGCCGCCGAGGGTGCCCTCGACACCGGCGACCGACATCCCGGTGGCCAGGGCGCGAAACTTCGGCTGGTCGGGAGCCACGCCCAGCTGGACCGCCCGGGTCAGCGCGGTCGGGCTGACCAGGTTGCTGCGGGCCAGCCCCGAACCGTCTACCTGGCGCATCCCCTCGCTCCAGGCGCCGAGCCGGGTCAGGATCTCCCGGCTCGCGGCCTGGGCGTCGGCCAGCGAACCGCCGCGCCCACCGCTGCGCCCGACGTGGCGGAACAGCACCTCGGCGGCGTCGTTGTCGGAGTGGATCAGCACCTCTTCGACGATGTTCTCCAGCGGCAGCGAATCCACGCCGGCGACCTCGGCGGCCGGCTGCGGGGCGACCCCGGCGCTGACGGTGGTCACCGGGACGCCGAGGCGGCGCAGTTCATTGGCGAACACGTTCCCGGCCGCCCGGGGCGGATCGGCCTCGCGCGGCCCGATCGAGTTGTTGGTACGCCGGGCCCCGTTCACCCACAGCGCGGTCGTGTCGGCCACATAGTCGTGATAGGCGGGGATCCACTCCGGATTCCAGGTGGGGCCGCCGAAATAGCTGGCGTCGGTGACCACCTCGACCGGACCGGTCGGCCCGGCGGTCTGCAACGCCTCAGCGGTACGCCGGGCCAGGGTGAGCACGGACTCGTTGCCGCCCACCGGCTCCCCGGCCAGCAGATAGGGGTCGCCGCCGCCCACCAGATAGACCCGCCCCGGGTTGGCCGAGTCCCGCCGCACGGTGGTGCGGAAGCGGTGCGCGGGTCCGTACGCCTCCAGCGCCGCCAGGCTGGTCAGGGTCTTGAGCGTGGACGCCGGGGTACCCGCCCCGGTCGCCTCCCGGGCGTACAACTCCTGCCCGCTGGCCACGTCCACCACCCGGCCGAGCATGCGCCCGCCGACCGGCCCGACCGCGTTGATCCGCTCGGCGACGCGGGCGGGGTTGCTGCCGGGCTGCGGGCTGCTCTCGGGCAGCACGGGTGCGGCCGGCTTGGGTGGCAGCGCGGCGGGGCCGTCGTCGCGGTCGAAGATGCTCGGGTCGATGGTGCTGGCTCCGCCGTCCACCCACAGCCCCGTGGCATAGAGCCCGCGCCGGGCGGTCGACTGGATCAACCCGGTGGCCAGACCCAGCACGATCAGCACGATCACCAGCACCAGCAACCCCGAACGCAGCATCAGTTTTGCGCTGGGGCTGGTGGGCATCGCACTCCCGGAGGTCGCGGTAGGCTCTGCGGCGTACACACACAGAGAGGGTCACTGGTGACTGAAGAGTACTCGGCTCCGGGCGGTCAGAACGCGTCCGAACCGCCCAAGGGCATCCGTTTCGACGTCACCGTCGAGATCCCCAAGGGGCAGAAGAACAAGTACGAGGTCGACCATGCGACGGGCCGGATCCGGCTCGACCGCACCCTCTTCACCTCCACCCAGTACCCGTCGGACTACGGCTTCATCGAAGGCACCCTGGGCGAGGACGGCGATCCGCTCGATGCGCTGGTGCTGGTGCCGGAGCCGACCTTTCCCGGCTGCCTGATCGAGTGCCGGGCGATCGGCATGTTCCGGATGACCGACGAGGCCGGCGGTGACGACAAGGTGATCTGCGTCCCCACCGACGACCACCGCCGCGACCACCTGCAGGATCTCGAGGACCTGCCGACCCACTCAGTGCTGGAGATCGAGCACTTCTTCACCGTGTACAAGGATCTGGAGCCCGGCAAGTCCGTCGAGGGCGCCACCTGGGCCGGCCGCGTCGACGCCGAGGCCGAGATCCAGAAGAGCTTCGAGCGGGCCAAGGGGACCTCCTTCGAGCACCACCACAAGCTGATCTGATTGATGCGGCTGCTCCTGCTGCTCTCCCCGGCCGCCAACCGGGTGTACGCCGGCTCGGCGGACCGGCTGGCCGCCGCCGAACTGGCGGTCTGCACGGGGCTGGATTCCGTTGCTCCACAACGGATCGCCGGCGTCGACTACCTCGGCCTCGACGTGCCCGAGGCGGATGACGGGCTGCTCCGTACGCTGGCCCGCCAGTCGGCCCGCCTCGCCCTCTTCGAAGTTGTCGGCGAGGATTTCCTCCGCCCGATCGCGCTGCCCGAGGTTGACGAGCTGGACGACGACTTCGTCACCATCCCGAAATATCAGGGCAAGACCAACGAGCAGTTCACCCGGCTGCTGCTGAACGTCACCCTCTCCCAGGTCACCGCGTCACCCGAGCGCCCCTGGACCGTGCTGGATCCCCTGTGTGGGCGGGGAACCACTGCTTCCGTCGCCTGGTCCGCTGGCCTGGACGCGGCGGGGGTCGAGGCCGACACCAAGTCGGTCGAGGCGATGGCCGCGTTCTGGAAGACCTGGTTGCGCCGCAAGCGACTCAAGCACACCGCCGACACGACTCCGGTACGCCGCGACGGCAAGTCGCTCGGCAAGCGGTTCGACGCCACGGCCACCCTGCCCGGTGGTCGCCGCGCCCAGCTCACCGTGTTCACCGGCGACACGCGGAATTCCCCAGCCCTGTTCGGAAAGCGGCGCTTCGAGCTGATCGTCACCGACGCCCCCTACGGCGTGGTGCACGGTTCCCGAGCAGGGCGCGAAGCGCCCGGGTCGAGGGACGGGTCGCGCTCCGACGTGGTCGGGGTGGCCGGCAAGCGGGACCGTTCCCCGGCGGGCCTGCTCCGCGAATCCATCCCCGGCTGGTCCCGGCAACTGGCACCGGGGGGCGCGCTGGGCCTGAGCTGGAACACCCTGGGCCTGCCCCGGGAGGATCTCGCAGCGATGCTCACCGGCGCCGGCCTCGAGGTCTGTCAGGGCCAACCCTGGTTGGAGTTCTCGCACCGGGTGGACTCCTCGATCAACCGCGATCTGATGGTCGCCCGCAAGCCGGCCACCTGAGCGGACGGGTGGCCGTCTAGGCTCGAGGGGACGCCCCAACCGAGGAGGCCCGGATGTCCGACACCCCGAAGTTGCTCCTGCTGCTGCGCCACGCCCAGGCCGAGGATTTCGCGCCCGGCCGCTCTGACGAGCACCGCTCGCTCACCGACGCCGGCCGTGACCAGGCCCGCCGGGTCGGCGAATTCCTCACCGAGCAAGGGATCCGCGCGGACCGCCTGATCTGCTCCCCCGCCCTGCGCACCCGGCAGACCGCGGAACTGCTCAACCAGCGCGAGCCCGAGTTCGTCGCCGAGCTGTACAACGCCGGTTCCGACACCATCCGCGGCCACGTCACCGAGAGCGAGAACTCGGCGCGGGTGGTGCTGGTCGTCGGGCACGCACCCGGCGTACCCACGCTGGCCCACGATCTCGCCGACGAGGGCGACTCCGAGCCCACTGCGCTGGCGGCGATCGCGCGCGGCTATCCCACCGCGACGCTGTCCGTGCTGGAGGTCGACGGCCCGTGGTCGGAGCTGTCCCGCGGCCGGCTCAGTCAGGTGTGGCGCGGGTGAGCGATCTGCAGTGTGCGGCCCGGTTGCTCCTGGTACGCCACGGCGAGGCGGATCAGGCGCTCCCGCGTTCCCTCACCCTGGCCGGTCGCGCCCAGGCCGGCGTGGTGGCCGACGAGTTCCGCGGGGAGCGGTTGGCGGGACTGTGGTCCTCCACCATGCTGCGCGCCGAGCAGACCGCCGCCATCCTGGCCCGCGGGCTGAAGCTGATCTCCCGCCCCGACGACCGGTTGCGCGAGTTTCTGCTGCCGGAGGAGGAAATGCCGGGCCAGCCGGCCACCCAGGCGGAGGCCGACGAGGTGTTCGGGCGTTGGTTGATCGGCGATCTCGGGCCCACGCTCTATGGCGAGTCCGGGGCGGACGTGGATCGGCGGTTCGTCGAGGTGATCCAGGAGATCGCCGACGGCGCTCGCGGGGAGACCAGCCTGGTCGTCTCCCACGGCGGGATTCTGCAGCTCGGGCTGACCCGGCACTGTGACAACCTGGCGCTCCCGTTCGTGCGTGAGCATCCGCTGCCGGTCGGGGCCGTGGTCGAGGTGGCGGTGGACGGCGATCGCTGGTGGTGCCACCGCTGGCACGACGTACGCCTCAGCGACTGACTCGCCTGACTGGCCTCACTCGGCTCGCGGGAGGGTGAGCGTGGCGGTGGCGCCGCGGCCGACCCCGGGTGAGCTGAGCCGCAGTTCGCCGTCCTGGGCGCGTACCACACTGCGGGCGATGGTCAGGCCCAGCCCCGCACCGGGACCAGGCCGGGAGCCCGGCGCACGGTGGAACCGCTCGAACACCCGCTCGGACTCCTCGGCCGACAGCCCGCAGCCGTTGTCGGTGATGGTGATCCGGCCGACCGGCGCGCCGTCGATGCTGGTCCGCGAGACCCCGACGATCACCTCCGGGGTCGGCTTGTCGGCGCACGCCTGGAGGGCGTTGCCGAGCAGGTTGATCACCACCTGGGAGAGCTGACGCCGGTCGGCGTACACCCGTGCGGTGCCGCCGGGAAGCAGACTCAGCGTCCCGCCGGCGGCCTCGAACTGCGGGCGCAGTCGGTCGGTCAGCTCGGTCAGCAGCGCCTTCAGCTCCACCTCGGTGGACTCGAGCTCCAGGTCGCCGCGCTGCACCTTGGCCAGGGTGGTCAGGTCGCCGGCCAGCCGGTTGATCCGGCGTACCTCTCGCTCGGCAGCACTGCGGTGCGGGTCGTCACCGTCCGGGGCCAGCGCCTGCAGCTCGCTGCCGAGCACCGCGAGCGGAGCGCGCAGTTGTTCGGCCGCCTGACCGACCAGCTCGTCGTGACGCCGGTCGGCGTCGGCGAGCTGCTGGTCGCGGTCGGCCAGGTCGGCGGTCAGCTCCGCGCGTTGGCCCTCACCACGGGCCAGCTCGGCCTGTGCCGCCAGCAGCCGCGGCCGCAGCCAGAAGATCGCCCCCGCCCCGCCGAGCAGCAACCCGATCAGCAGTCCCAGTACGCCAGCCAGAATCGGACTCATCGCAGCCACTCCATGATTCCCGAGGCTATCCAGTCGCGGCCGCGGCTTCTAGATTGGGGCGTGGCCGCCCGCGTCCTGAGGAGGAACTCATGATCGACCCACGAAGCAGCACCGTCGACGGGGTGCTGCGCCGCAGCGCCGGGCGTACGCCGGAGGCTGTCGCGGTGCGGTTCGGTGATCGGCAGTGGACCTATCGGGAACTGGACGAGGCGGTGAGCCGCGGGGCGGCGTACCTGCTGTCGCAGGGGTTGTCGCGCGGAGATCGGGTGGCGGCGTACGGGAAGAACTCGGACGCCTATCTGATCGCGTTCCTGGCTTGTGCCCGGGCCGGACTGGTGCACGTGCCGCTGAACTTCGCGCTCACCGGTGGCGAATTGTCCTATCTGATCGAGGATTCGGGGGCGTCCATCGTGCTGGCTGACCCCGCCCTCGCCGGCAACCTGGACGGCGTGTGGTCCGGTCCGGTGGTGCCACTGCGCCCCCAAACGCTCCCCGAGCGAGCGCGGAACGAGCGAGTCGAAGGATTCCCTGAGCCTGTCGAAGGGACCTTCCTCGACGTGGTCCGCAGCGGCGACCTCCCCGACGAGCTGCCGGAGGTGAACGACGCCGACCTGGTGCAACTGCTGTACACCTCCGGCACCACCTCGAAGCCCAAGGGCGCGATGATGACCCACCGCGCGCTGGTCTCGGAATATCTCTCCTGCCTGGTGGCGCTGGATCTGGCACCGGACGACAACCCGCTGCACGTGATGCCGCTCTATCACTCGGCGCAGCTGCACGTATTCGTGATGCCGTCGCTGGCGATCGGCGGTACCAACACGATCCTGGAGACGCCCAACCCGGCCGACGTGCTGCAGCGGCTGTCGCGCGACGGGCACCGGTCCTTCTTCGCCGCGCCGACGCTGTGGGTGGCGATGGCCAACCACGAGTCGCTCGACGAGCTCGACCTGGCCGGGGTGGAGAAGTGCTACTACGGCGCGTCGATCATGCCGGGGCCGGTGCTGGAGCGGCTGCAGCAGAAGATGCCCAACTCGGGGTTCTACAACTGCTTCGGGCAGTCCGAGATCGCGCCGCTGGCCACGGTGCTGCGGCCCGAGGAGCACGCCGAACGGCCGGACTCGGCGGGGCGGCCGGTTCTGCTGGTGGAGCTACGGGTGGTCGACGAGTCGGGGGTTGACGTGCCGGTGGGCGAGCCGGGTGAAGTGGTCTATCGCTCCCCTCAGCTGTGCACCGGCTACTGGAACAAGCCCGAGGAGAGCGAGCAGGCGTTCGCCGGTGGCTGGTTCCACTCCGGCGACCTGGTGCGGATGGACGAGGAGGGGTTCATCTTCGTGGTGGACCGGATCAAGGACGTGATCAACACCGGCGGGGTGATGGTCGCCTCCCGCGAGGTCGAGGACGCGCTGTTCTCCCACCCCGCCGTCGCCGAGGCCGCCGTGATCGGCGTACCGGACGCGAAGTGGATCGAGGCCATCCACGCCGTCGTCGTCCCCAAGGGCGAGGTGACCGTCGAGGAACTCACCGCCTACGCCCGGGAGCGGCTGGCCCCGTTCAAGGTGCCCAAGTCGATCGAGTTCGCCGACTCCCTCCCCCGCAACGGTTCCGGCAAGATCCTCAAACGCGAACTCCGCCCCTCCGCCGGCTGAGCAGGCCTACGTTGGCTGAACCCGTCGAAGCCACCCCCACGCTGGCTGAGCCTGTCGAAGCCAAGTCACAAACCAAGCGCCGTGACGTCTGACCTGCAGTCTCCGAAATCGTCCATGATCAAACCCAGTCGGACTGGGTTTCAAACCCGCCGCCCGGAGAGACTGCAGGTCAGACGTCACCGGCCCTCATCGATGATCATGGTCGCCAGCCAGATTCGATTGTCGACCGCCGCGCCCCTCCGGTACACTCGACCCTCGGTCGGTCCGCCGACCACGCCGCCTTAGCTCAGTAGGCAGAGCAACTCACTCGTAATGAGTAGGTCGGGGGTTCGACTCCCCCAGGCGGCTCCATTACACGTCGGTCTTGATTGGCCGCCACTCAGACGTCGATCACCCGGCCGGCGATTGCACTGGTGGTCCCCCACCGGTTGTAGCAACCCGCCTTGCCTGTCTCGGTCAGGCGACTGGCACGCAAGAAGTCCTTGGTCGCCTCCTCTGCTGGTGGGCTCAACGCCAGCAGGCCCAACTCGTTGCAGGCGTCCCAGTTGTAGACCACCGGCGCGAAGTCCGCGAGCCGCATTCGCTCCGGCAGTGGTGACTGCGGTGGGGGCAGCAGTCTCTTCACCAACTCCCGAGCCTGGCCGCCGACCCACGTGAAACTCGACGCCTCCGAACGTGCCAACCGCTCATAGCGCGCGACACATTCCTTCACACCAAGACCGTAACGGCACACCAAGACCGTAACGGCACACCAAGACCGTAACGGCTCGCCCGGGTCATACGAGCCGCGCGCTGTGTCGCGGTCCGGCTGACGGCACGACCCCTTCCGCCTCCACCGACTATCGGGATAATCATCCCATGAACGCAGAGAATCCCGAGATCGGCAGCTACGTCCAGACCGGTGACATCCGCACCAACCACCACGACCTGGGCAGTGGTGCGCCGCTGCTGCTGCTGCACGGCTCCGGCCCGGGCGTCAGCGCGTACGCCAACTGGCGCCTGGTGATGCAACCCCTGGCCGAGCACGCCCGCGTACTCGCTCCCGACCTGGCCGGCTTCGGCTACACCGAGATCCCCGACGGACTGGAGTTCTCCCGAGACGTCTGGCTGCAGCAGATCGTCGACTTCCTCGACGCCAAGGGACTCGACAAGGTCGACGTGGTCGGCAACTCGTTCGGCGGGTCGATGGCGCTGGCGCTGGCCATCCACCACCCCGAGCGGGTGAACCGGCTGATCCTGATGGGCAGCGTGGGCGTACCGTTCGAGCTCACCGAGGGTCTCGACGCGGTCTGGGGCTACCAGCCCTCCCCCGAGACGATGGGTCGACTTATGCGGGAAACCTTTGCGTACAACAGTTCCCTGATCACCGACGAGATGGTGCAGGGCCGCTACACCGCCAGTCTGCGCACCCAGGCCGACTTCGAGCGGATGTTCCCCGCCCCCCGGCAGCGGTGGGTCGACGCGATGGCGCACCCGGAGCAGGCGATCCGCGGCATCACCGCGCCCACCCTGCTGATCCACGGCCGCGACGACAAGGTGATCCCGCTGTCCACCAGCCTCACCATGCTGGAGTGGATCGACGACGCCCAGGCGCACATCTTCGGCCGCTGCGGGCACTGGACCCAGATCGAGTACGCCAACGAGTTCTGCTCGCTGGTGGCCGACTTCCTGGCCGACTGAAATCCAGAGGTGGCTTCGACAGGCTCAGCCACCGTAGGGATCAGCCACCGAACGGGGCCCCGGGAATCCCGGGGCCCCAATCCGTGCAGGAGACGCGCTCGATCAGGCCTGCTTGATGGCCGAGATCTCGAAGACGAGCTTCACCTTCTCCGAGACCAGCACGCCACCGGTCTCGAGGGCGGCGTTCCAGGTCAGCCCGAAGTCCTTGCGGTTGACGTCGACCTCACCCTCGAAGCCGGCGCGCTGGTTGCCGAACGGGTCCAGGGCGGCACCGGTGAACTCGAACGGGATGGTCACGGGACGGGTCACGTCCTTGATGGTGAGGTCACCCGTCACCTCGAACTCGTTGCCGCCGGTCACCTTCACGTCGGTGCTGCGGAAGGTCCAGGTCGGATACTTCTCCACATCGAAGAAGTCACCGGAGCGCAGGTGGCCGTCCCGATCGGCGCTGCGGGTGTCGACGGAGTTGACGTCGATCTCCACCTGCACCGAGGAGGCGGCCGGGTTCTGGCCGTCCAGCTGGGCGGTGCCGGAGAAGTTCGGGAAGTAGCCGCGGACCTTGGTGATCATCGCGTGGCGGGCGACAAAGCTCACCGAGGAGTGCGACGGGTCGAGGGCGTAGCTGCCCTGCAGGTCGGTCAGGCTGGTCACGGCGGTCTGGGTGTTCATCTCAGTCTCCTTTTGATTGATCGTTCAATTAGATCATAACACCCTGTGATTCAACGTTCAAACAATCAGTCCTGCGCGTTCCTTTACACGGAACGCGAATCTTCGATAGGAACCTGGGGTGCGCACTTCACCGAGAGCGGCCCTCCTCGCCGCCGTGGCCAGCCTGGTCCTGCCGCTGACGGCCTGCCCCCAGCCCGGCCGCACCACCAGCGGTTCGACGATCACCGTGTACGCCGCCGCGTCGCTGAACAAGACGTTCACCCAGCTCGGCAGCGACTTTGAGGCCGCCCACCCGGGCAGCACGGTACGCCTGGTGTTCGGCGGTTCCGCCGATCTGCTCGCGCAGTTGCAGAACGGTGCGCCGGGTGACGTGCTGGCCACCGCCGACGAGCCCACGATGAGCCGGGCCACCGATGCCGGACTGATCTCGGCCCCACCAACCATCTTCGCCACAAACCGGCTGACCATCGCTACGGCCCCCGGGAATCCCAAGCAGATAAGGAGTCTGGCCGACCTGGCTCGAGTGAGCCTGGTCACCTGTGCCCCGCAGGTCCCGTGCGGCAACGCCACCGGGCAGGTCGCCCGTGCGGCCGGGGTGACTCTCAAGCCGGTCAGCGAGGAGAACAGCGTGAGCGACGTGCTCGGCAAGGTGACCAGCGGGCAGGCGGATGCCGGGATCGTCTATCGCACCGACACCCGCGCGGCCGGCAGCAAGGTGACCGCGGTCGACTTCCCCGAGGCGGAGCAGGTGCTCAACCGCTACCCGATCACCGTGCTGAAGGCGTCCGCGCAGCCCGGCTCCGCCGCCGAGTTCACCGACTTCGTACGCTCCGAACGAGGGCGGCAGGTGCTCACCGAGGCGGGCTTCGGCGCGGGCTGAGCTCAGCAGGTCAGATCCTCGGCCGGCGGCCCACTGGTGAACAGGCGTACCACCGCGTCGTCGACGCACTGCGACTTGCCCCCGTACGCCGCATGGCCCTCACCGCTGTAGGTGAGCAGCCGGGCCGAGCCGATTTCGCGCGCCATCCGGGGGGCGTACTCGTAGGGGGTGGCCGAGTCACCGGTCGTGCCGATCACCAGGATCCCGGTCACTCCGGGTGCCGCGACCGGGCCGGCCGGCGGGCGGGGCGGCACCGGCCAGCTCGGGCACAGATAGTCGGGCCCGAAATAGCGCCCGAACACCGGCGCCTGCTGCGCCTCCCGGGCGGCCCGGGCGTCGGCCCCGGCGAACCCTTGATCGGCGCGGTCGAGGCAGCGCACCGCGCCGAAGGCGTACACCCGGCCCTGATAGGCACCCGTCCGGCTCCGCCCGTCATAGGCATCGGCCAGGGCGAGCAGGGCGGTCCCGTCCCCGGCGCGGGCCTGCTCCACGGCGGCCAGCAGATCCGGCCAACCAGACCGGTTCCGATAGAGCAGCGAGACCACCCCAGTCACCGCCTTCGACTGGGTCAGCGACCGCGCCGAGTTGGTGGGGATCGCTGCGGCATCGGCCCGGTCGAACAGCGAGGTCACCGACGCGAGCACCGCGGCCCGGTCCCGACCCAGGCTGCACCCGTCGGCAGCACACCAGTCGGCGAAGGCGGTCAACGCCCGATCGAACCCCATCGCCTGCACCACCGACTGGTCGTCGGTCACGTTGACCGCCCCGTCCAGGCCCATCGCCCCGACCCGATCCGGATACAGCTGGGCATATCGCGACCCGATCGCGGTACCGTAGGAATAGCCGAAATAGTTCAGTTTCTGCTCACCCACGAGCCCGCGCAGCAGGTCCAGGTCACGTACCGTGTCAATCGTGGAGACGTGCTGCAGCAGCTCCCCGGAGCCGTCCAGGCAGGCGCGGGTGAAGTCCAGTGTCTGCTGTCGGTACGCCGCGCGCTCGGCCTCGTCGTCGGGTGACCCGTCGGCCGCCAGGTAGGCGTCGGTGGCGGCCGGATCCGCACAGCGCACCGGCGTGGAACGCCCTGTTCCGCGCGGATCCCAGCCGACGATGTCGAACTGCTCCAGGCCCTTGCGCCGGAAGTTGGTCGCCAAGGCGGTGCCACCCTCCCCCGGCCCGCCGGGGTTGACGAAGATCGTGCCCAGCCGCGGTTCGCGGGTGGCCGGCACCTTCAGCAGCTGCAGGGTGACCGCCCGATCGTCGGGTCGCTCGGCGTCCAACGGGGCGAGCACCCGGGCGCACTCGAACTCTCGCTGACCCAGGGTGCAGCGGCGCCAGTCCACCGGCTGCTGCTGATAGCGCGCCGCCCCCGAGCCCGGCGGCGGGGCGACCAGTCCGGGCACCTCGACCGCGGGGATCGGGAGCCTGGGCCGGTCCGGGGAGATCGGGCTGGGTGCCGCTGTCGGGGTGGGCGGGGCCGAGGCGGTCGGCTTCGGGGTGCTCGCCACCGTCGCGTCGGCCGAGGGCTGCGGCGTACCGAACAGGGACGGATCGCGGACCGGACCGGGCTGGCTGCAGCCGAGCAGGGCCACAGCCAGCGCACCCGCCACGGCGACGGCGACCTTGGAACCCATGCCACCAAATCTAGGTGCCCGCCCCGCACACACGTCCCCCGAACATGCGAGCGCCCCGCGTCCGGAGGCGGACGCGGGGCGGCCGCGGTGGTTCAGTTCTTGGCGGCCGCGCGCCGGCGACGGAAGGCGGCGTCGACGCTCGCCCCGCCGGCCCCGACGCACAGCAGCAGGACGCCGACCGCACCGAGCAGCAGCTCCAGCTCGCCGCTCAGCGAGTTGCCGGTGAACGGGTTCTGGATCCACTTCACGAACACCAGGGCGCCGATGCCGATCGCGGCCACGCCCAAGCCGGCGAGCCGGGTCAGCATGCCGAGCACCAGGGCGACGGCGATCGCGACCTCGCTGGCGGCCAGCACATAGCTCATGATCACCGGCTCGGGGATGATCGTGTCGTTCAGCATCTGCTGCACCTTGGTGATGTCCATCGCCTTGGCATAGCCGTGGATGCCCATGATCCCGGCGGTCACCAGACGCAGGATCAGCAGCCCGAAGGAGCCGAGGAACTTGTCGGTGGTGCGCTTCGGCTTCGGCGCGACCGGCGCGGCCGCGGGCTCGACCGCCTTGCGACGGGTGCCGAGCGCCTGGTCACGCTCCTGGCGGCGGCGCTGCCGCTCGGCGGCATCGGCCGGCGGGGCCGGCACCGGCTCGACGCGGCTCGAGCCGTGGGTGCCGGACTGGCCCTTGGTGCCGAGCTGAATCGTGCGGTCGTTGATGCCGTCCAGGTCGAGCGGTCGGGTCTCGTCGAGCTCCGAACCGGAACGGGGAAGGGTGTCGCGAACGCTCATGATGGGGAAGTCCTTCGACGATGGGGAAGTTGCGGGCCGCGGGCGACCATTTGCAGGTTAGCGCGAGGATCGGCGTACGCCGCGCAGCGACACGGCTCAGCGATCCGCCTCGACCAGCGCGATCATCATCGACTCCACCGCCAGCAGCGGAGCCACGTTGCCCTCGATCGCGGTCCGGCAGGCCAGCAGCGCATCGATCCGACGCAGCGTCGCCTCCGGGGTGGACCGCCGCCCCAGCCCGGTGATCTCGCGGGCCAGCTCGGGATTCACCAGCTCCGCCCCGGCCCGGGTCTGCTCACTCAGCACATCGCGGTAATAGCCGGTCAACTCGGTCAGCGCCCGGTCCAGGGCGTCGCGCTGCAACCGCTTGGCCCGGGCCTTCTGCTGCTCCTCCAGGTCTTTGAGCGCGGCCGTGGCCTGCCGCGGCCGGGCCCCCTTGGTACCGAAACCGAGCGCCTCCTCCAACGCCGCCCGCTCGCGGGAGTCCAGCTCTGCCGTCGCCGCGGCCGCCTCCTCGTTGGTCGCCTCGACCAGGTTGGCGGCGGCCTCCAGGCAGGCCGCCAATCCGGTCAGCGAGTTGGGGATCCGCAGCACCTCGCGTCGCCGGTTCCGCGCCCCCTCGTTGCGGGCCAGTGCCCGGGCGCGCCCGACGTGACCGCCCGAGGCGCGGGCCGCGTACGCCGCCATGGCCGCGTCGACCCCGTCGCGGCGGATCAGCAGGTCGGCGATCGCTGCCGGGTTGGGGGTGGTCAGGGTGAGCAGCCGGCACCGCGACCGGATGGTGGCGACCACGTCGTCGGGGGTGGGCGCACACAGGATCCACACCGTCCGCGCGGCCGGCTCCTCGATCGCCTTCAGCAGGGCGTCGGCGCCGCGTTCGGTGACCCGATCGGCGTCCTCGACGACCAGCACCTGACGCCGCCCCAGGGTGGGGCTCATCGACGCGCGCCGGACGAGGTCGCGGACCTCCTCGACCCCGATCGACAACATCTCGGTGCGGACCAGGGTCACGTCGGGGTGCGCCCCGGACATGGCGGTCCGGCAGGCCGTGCACTCCCCGCAGCCCCCGCGCTCGCACTGCAGGGCGGCGGCGAACGCCCGGCCAGCGTTGGAGCGACCCGAACCCGGCGGCCCGGTGATCAGCCAGGCGTGGCTCATCGCGTTCCTGGCCCCGGCGACGGCGCGCCGCAGCACCTCGATCGCGGGCTGCTGCCCGACCAGGTCGGCCCAGACCCCGGTCGGCGCGGTGGTGGCGGTGGTCGCGGTGTCCGTCATCGGCCCAGCGTCGCAGGTGGCACCGACACCAGCTCGTCCACCCGCGTGGTCACGGCGGCGGAGATCTCGTCGCGGCTGCGCCGGGCGGGCAGCACCAGATAGCGATCCGGCTCGGCGGCGGCCAGCTCGACGAACGCATTTCGAACCCTGGTGTGGAATTCGACGCCCAGCCCCTCGAGCCGGTCCTTCACCTCCTTGCGGTGCACCGCCTCGTCGGGGTCGACGTCGAGCAGCACGGTCAGGTCCGGTCGCAACCCGTCGGTCGCCCAGTCGGCGAGTTCACGGACCCGTTCGGTGCCCAGCCCCCGACCCGCTCCCTGATAGGCGATCATCGAGTCCACATAGCGGTCGCACACCACCACCGCGCCGCGCTCGAGCGCCGGGCGTACCACCTGGAACAGGTGCTGCGCCTTGTCGGCCGCGATCAGCAGGGCTTCGGCCCGCAGGTCCACCTCACCGGTGCTGGGGTCGAGCACGATTCCGCGCACCTGCTGGCCGAGCTCGGTGTCGCCGGGTTCGCGGGTGAGCACCACCTCATGGCCCTGTTCGGTCAGCCAGTCGACCAGTCGGCGTACCTGGGTCGACTTCCCGGCACCGTCCCCGCCCTCGAACACCACGAACCAGCCGGTCATTCACAGCTCCTTGCCGAGCCGGCGCAGCCTGCGCTCCAGCTCCGGCCACTCGTCGATCACGTCGAGCCGGGCGTCGTGCTCGGCCATCGCGACCCGTTCGTACGCCCGGCCGGCCTCGAACGCCTGCTGGGGCGTCATCGGCGCCAGGTCGATGGTGGCGCGCTCGTGGTGGGCCTCCAGGCAATCGGCGAGGGCCGCGGCGAGCCGGCTTGCCCGGCGGCGGAGCTGTTTCACCGCCCGCACCTGATCGGCCTGTACGCCGCAGCAGTCCACCAGTCGTTCGGCGGCCTGCAGCGCCTGCAGCCAGACCAGGTCGGGACCCTCGGCCCGGATCCCCTTCAGGCTCAGCCGCAGATCCCGCAACCGGCGGCGCAGGGTGGCGGTGAGCACGGGACCGGCTGGTTCGGTCCCGGAATCCCCCAGCGCGGGGGCGCGGCCGGCCTGGACCAGCCGGTCGAGCAGCCGCAGATAGCGCTCCCCGGACAACTCGGCCGGTCGGGCGGTCAGCTCGGTGTGGTCGGACAGGAACCGCGAGGCCCACTCCAGCTCGCCGACCAGATCGCCCACCCAGCCGGGGTCGAGCAGCGGCACCAGCCCGAGCAGGTGGGAGCGGACCGCAACCAGCTCGGCCATCAGCTCCGAGGCCGCCCCGGGCTGGCCGGCGCGGACCGCCAGGTCGGCCTGGGTGAGGCGGCGCAGCCGGGCGGTGAGCAGGCTCGCGACATAGCTCTCCAGCGAATCCTCCGCGCTCCGGCTGCGCGGTCCGGGCAGGTCGCTCAACCCGGTCGCCGGGGCACCCAGCCGTTGCGCCAGCGACGGGAACTCCGCCACCCGGATCGCACCGACCGCGCTCAGCGTCCCGGTCAGCCAGGCCACCTGACGTCCGGTCAGCCGACCGTGCTGGCCGCGCAGGGTGAGCTGTCGATAGCGGGCCGTGGTCACCCCACCGGTGCGGATCTGCACCTGTTCGTTGCGCAGCACCGCGACCAGGGCGGTGTCCGGGCCGCGCAGGGCGTATTCCTCACGGCGATAGGCCAGGGCGGCGACCGGTCCCAGCGCCGCGCCGCGGCGAAACGGGCGGACCAGGTCGGCCAGTTCGTCGGGCAGGTCGGCGTGGCCCATCTGCTGGATCGTCTCGGCCGGCAGGTGCGGCTCCCAACCCTCGGCCGCCAGATACCACTCGCCGCGGCCGTCGAGCACCCGGTGCGCCAGCCAGATCCCGGCCCGGACGAGCCGGTGATCCGGGGCGTCCAGCGCGGTGACATCCAGGTCATAGGGGGCGTTCTCCCCGCCGCGCAGGGCGACGCTGCGCAGACCGAGCTCGGGATTCACCAGGCGTCCGACCTGGGCGTGCCAGGGCACCTCGAAGAATCGCACCTCGTCGGTTTCGCCCATCACCCGCTCCGTCCAGTCCTGCTCGGCCAGCCACCAAACTAGTGCACTGGTGCCGTCGGTTAGACTTGAGGCAATACCAGGGGTCACACGAGCACGCGGCGAGGTCGGGAGCGTGCTCCTGAGTCGTTTCCGGAGATCCCATGAGTACCGACCTTCATGTGCGCCCGCCGACCGGCCTGGTCCGCATCGGTGGCGTACCCTTCCTGTTCACGGCCGCCGTCGGGCGGATGCCCGCGGCGATGATCCAGCTCGGCATGCTGTTGTTCGTCACCCGTTCCGGTGGCGGTCTGGCCCTGGCGGGGCTCACCGTGGCCGCCCTCGGGGTGGGCTCGGCGATCGGTGCCCCGCTGGTCGGGCGGCTGGTGGACAGGTTCGGCCCGCTGCGGATCCTGCTCGGCTGCACGGCGATCCAGGTGGCCTGCATGGTTGCGCTGATCCGGGTCGTCGGTCATCAGCTCCCGACGTTGCTGCTCGCGGCCCTGCTCGGCGCGGCCAACCCGCAGGTGGCGGCGGTGGCCCGCAGCCGTTGGACCCGGCTGGTGCGCGACCGCGGCACCGGCGCGGGTGCCGATCGGCTGATGGGCCGCGCGCTCGGTTACGAGTCGGCGATGGACGAGGTGAGCTTCGTGCTCGGCCCGGCGGTGGGCGGCGCGCTGATCGGCGGGCTCGGCGCCCGGCCCGGGCTGCTCGCGGTGATCGCGATCACCGTGCTGGGCCAGGGTGCGTTCGCGGTTTTCCTGCTCCGCAACCCGACCCTGGCGGGCACCTCGGGCCGCGGGCCGCTGCCGTGGTCACGGATGCTGTTGCCGCTGACGGCCGGCCTTGCGGTCGGCACCGCCTTCGGCGCCACCCAGACCGGCCTGACGGCGCACTTCGAGGCGACCGGGCGGCCCGGCCTGACCGGGGCGGTGTACGCCCTGGTCGGGGTGGGCAGCGCGGTCGCCTCCCTGCTGGCGGGTCGGTTGCCGGGTCCGTTGTGGCCGCGGATGCTGGCTGGCGGCGCGATCCTGACCTGCGGGGCGCTCACCATGGCGTACGCCTCAGCGCTGCCGCTGCTGGCCCTCGGGGCGCTGGTCGTCGGGGTCGGCGTCGGGCCGCTGCTGGTCAGCGGATTCACGCTGGTCGAACGGGCCGCACCGCGGCAGTCGCTGACCACGGCGATGACCGCGATGGCGACCGCGACGGTGGTCGGGGTGGCGTTGGGCGCAGCGGTCGGCGCGCGACTGGACCAAGCCCTGTTCCTGACGGCCGGCGCCGGTGCTCTGGCGGTGCTGCTGGGCCTGTTCGCCCGGCGCGCCCGCTGAGGCGTACGCCGACTCAGTCGCTCTGCTTGGCGGCGGTCTTTCTGGCCGGGGCCTTCTTGGTCGCCGCCTTCTTCGCCGGAGCCTTCTTGGCGGTGGTCTTCTTCGCCGCCGTCTTCCTGGCCGGAGCCTTCTTGGCGGTCGCCTTCTTGCGGGTGGCCTTCTTGGCCGGCCCCTTGGCCCGCTTCTCGGCCAGCAGTTCGGCCCCGCGCTCGGGGGTGATCGCCTCCACCGAGTCGTCGCGGCGCAGGGTGGCGTTGGTCTCCCCGTCGGTCACATAGGGGCCGAAGCGGCCGTCCTTGACCACCATCGGGCGGCCCGAGACCGGGTCGTTGCCGAGCTCCTTGAGCGGCGGCTTGGCCGCGGCGCGGCCGCGCTGCTTGGGCTGGGCATAGATCGCCTCGGCCTGCTCCAGAGTGATCGAGAAGATGTGGTCCTCGGTCTCCAGGGAGCGGGAATCCGTGCCCTTCTTCAGATAGGGGCCATAGCGACCGTTCTGGGCGGTGATCTCGGTGCCCTCGGCGTCCTTGCCGACCACCCGCGGCAGGCTCATCAGCCGCAGCGCCTGCTCCAGGGTGACGGTGTCGAGGTCCATGCTGCGGAACAGCGAACCGGTACGCGGCTTCGCCGACTTGGGCGCGTCCTCGCCGAGCACCTCGGTGACATAGGGACCGAAGCGCCCGTTTCGTGCCACCACAGCGTTTCCGCTGTCCGGATCGGTGCCGAGCTCGCGCTCCTCACCCATCGGCCTGGCGAGCAGTTCCTTGGCGTACTCGACCGTGAGCTCATCCGGCGGCAGGTCGTCGGGGACGTTGGCCCGCTTCTCCTCCGCCCCCTCCACATAGGTGCCGTAGCGCCCAACCCGCACCACGATGCCGGAGTCGAGGTCACCGAGCTCAAAGGTGGACAGCTTGCGGGCGTCGATCTCCCCGAGTTCGCTGACCAGGGCGTGCAGCCCGGCCGCGTCCCCGGCGCCGAACCAGAAGTCCTTGAGCACCTGCAGCCGCGCCATGTCACCGCGGGCCACTTCGTCGAGATCGGACTCCATGGTCGCGGTGAACCGATAGTCGATCAGCTTCGGAAAGTGCTCCTCCAGCAGCCGGGTCACGGCGAACGCCAGCCACGTCGGAACCAGCGCCGAACCCCGCTTGAACACATAGTCGCGGCTGGTGATGGTGCGGATGATCGACGCATAGGTCGAGGGCCGGCCGATCTCCAGTTCCTCGAGCTTGGCGACCAGCGACGGCTCGGTGTAGCGGGCCGGCGGCTTGGTCTCGTGCCCGTTGGCGGTGACCTCCTCGGCCGCCAGCGACTGGCCCTGGCTCAGCTGCGGCAGCCGCGACTGGGCGTCGTCGGAGGTGCTGCCCTCGCGGGACTCGTCGATCGCCTCGACGTAGGCCTTCAGGAAGCCGTGGAAGGTGATCGTTCGCCCCGAGGCGGTGAACGTGCACGAGTCGGCACCCTCGGGCAGGGAGCCCAAACCGTTGGCTGAGCCTGTCGAACCGTTGGCTGAGCCTGTCGAAGCCCCGCGCGCTTCGATGCGCACGGTCACCGTCTGACCCTCGGCGTCCTTCATCTGGGAGGCGATCGTGCGCATCCAGATCAGCTCATAGAGCCGGAAGTGGTCCCCGCTGAGCCCGGTCTGGGCGGGGGTCTGGAACACCTCACCCGAAGGGCGGATCGCCTCGTGCGCCTCCTGCGCGTTCTTCACCTTGGAGGCGTACACCCGCGGCTGGGCGGGCAGATAATTGGCGCCGAACAGCTGCTGCACCTGGTTGCGCGCGGCGGTGATCGCCTGACTGGAAAGGGCGACCGAGTCGGTACGCATGTAGGTGATGAAGCCGCGCTCGTAGAGGTCCTGGGCCACCGACATCGCGCGCTGCGCGGTGAAACCGAGCTTGCGGCCGGCCTCCTGCTGCAGGGTGGTGGTGCGGAACGGGGCGTACGGCTTGCGGGTGTAGGGCCTGGACTCGACACTGGTCACCGACCAGGACGCCTGCGGCAGCGCGTCGGCCAGCGCGCGGGCGTTGGTCTCGTCCAGGTGCACCAGGTTCTTGCCGGTCAGGTTGCCACGGGAGTCGAAGTCGCGGCCCTGCGCGACCCGCTTCTCACCGACCTGGGTGAGTCGGGCGGAGAAGGTGGGCGGCTCGGCCTCGCTGCCGGCGTCGAGCACCGCGTCGAGATCCCAATAGCCGGCGGAGCGGAACGCGATCCGCTCCCGCTCGCGATCGACGACCAGCCGGGTGGCCACCGACTGCACGCGCCCGGCCGACAGTCGCGGCTTGACCTTGCGCCACAGCACCGGGGACACCTCATAGCCATAGAGCCGGTCGAGGATTCGGCGTGCCTCCTGGGCGTCGACCAGATCGATGTCCAGTTCGCGCGGGTTGGCCACCGCCTCCTGGATCGCCTGCTCGGTGATCTCGTGGAACACCATCCGGCGGGCCGGCACCCTGGGCTTGAGCTCCTGCAGCAGGTGCCAGGCGATCGCCTCCCCCTCGCGGTCACCGTCGGTGGCGAGCAGGAGTTCGTCGGCGTCGGCCAGCGCGGACTTGAGCGAGCGGATGGTGGCCTTTTTGTCGGCGGTCACCACATAGAGCGGCTCGAAATCGTTGTCGATGTCGACCCCGGTACGCGCCCACGGCTGACCCTTGTACTTCGCCGGCACGTCGGCCGAGCCCTCCGGCAGGTCGCGCACGTGGCCCCGGCTCGACTCGACGACGTAGCCCGCGCCGAGGTAACTCGCGATCTTGGACGCCTTGGTCGGCGACTCGACGATGACGAGACGACGGAGACCTGCCTGGGATGCCACGATTGCCTTTCTGGACCGGGGACGGTACGCCCGGAAGCGTACATGCTCGGCGCGTTCGCACCAGTCAGCCCGCGAAACCTCGCGGACGGCCCGCGGCCCCACGGCCGATTCTCGATGGCCGTCGACTGTCAAGGGCACGTCCTTCTTCGCCTCGTTGACCGGGGCGATGGCGATGGCGCAGTCGGTGGTGGCCAGCCTGGCCACGATCGACCCGGAGCGGACGATGGCTCGTTGGCCCGTGTCGAGCAGGGGTGGGCGGCGTTCGGACTGATGCACCACTCGGCCCCGGTCCGTGGCCCGCAATGAACGGTGCCCGCCACGGTGTCAGCGAACCAGCATCCCTGTGATCAACAACTCGCGCACCCGGGCCAGCACCTCGCGGCGCAGGCTGGTCGCGTCGGCCTCCAGCAGCCCGGCGACGGCGTCGATGATGGTGCCGAGCGACAGGTCGCCGTCGCACGCGCCGAGCACTCCGCCGAGGGCGGTGTCCACCTCGACCGCCCGCCGCAGCCCGCGGGTCGAGCGCAGCACCACGTGCCGCGGGTCGGGGGCGCCGGGCACCCCGATGGTTTCCTGGTCGATCCCCTCGGCGAGTCGCCAGTTGGTCGCCAGCACCTCGTCGTCGCCGAGCCGGGCGTACGCCGCTGCCTCGCGGAACTGCCCGAGCGCCGGGCCGACCGGCTGCTGAACCGCGTGCGGCCAGGACTCGATCCGCACCTGCGGGTCGGCGCTGCCACTGTTGGTGACCTGCAGCCAGCCCATCCCGACCCCGGTGATTCCGAGCCGGTCGAAATAGTCGAGCCACTCGCGATAGCGCGGCAGATAGTCCGCGCGCCCGAGCAGCCCCGCGTCCGCCAGCCAAATTTCGGCGTACTCGAAAGGATCCAGCCGTTCCCGCTCGATTACCAGCGCGTCGCAACCCGTGGGAATCCAGCCCTGCAGACGGTCGGCCCAGTGGTCCGGGTCGAGGATCGCCCAGTTTCCCAGCACCTGCAGAGATCCCCCGGGGGTGAGGTGGTCCACGGCGCCCCGCACGATCGTCTCGACCAGACCGTCGCCCGGCATCGATCCCTCGCGATAGACGAGTCGCTCACCGCTCGGCGGGCTCATCACGTAGGGCGGGTTGGTGACGATCAGGTCGAACCGCTCGCCCACGACCGGCTCCCACAGCGAACCGAGCCGCTGCTCCACCGCCACCCCACTCAGCGCGAACGTCCACTCGGCCAGCCGGTTGGCCCGCGGGTTGAGGTCGGTGGCGACGACCCGTTCGCTGTGCCGGGCCAGGTGCAGACTCTGTACGCCGCAGCCGGCACCCAGGTCGAGGGCCGAGCGCACCGGCTCCCGGATGGCGAGCTGGGCCAGCGAGGTGGACGCCGGCGAGACCCCCAGCACGTACGCCCCGTGCTGCGGCCCGGCGATCGAGTCCAACCCGTTGGCCAGATCAGAGACCACCCAGCCCGAGGCACCGTCGTCCTCGCTGGCGTACGGACGGATGTCCACCCGAGCCCGACAACTGTCCCCAATGCTGGCCAGGAAATCCTGCTCGTACAGGTTTTCCAGAACCCCACCGAACACCTGCCGAGCAGCCCTAACCGGGATCTCCTGCTGCAGCAGGAACAACCGGACCAGTGCCGCCAACCCGTCATCGGCACCGGCCAGGGCGCGATCGGCCGCCACCGTCGAGTTTCGCCCGAGACCGGCCTGCCCCGCCGCGCCGATCCGGGAGAGCACCGGATCGACTGTGTAGTCGAGTTCCCGAAACCGATCTGCCAGGCGTGCCGCCGTCTCGCGCATCCAGGAACGATATCGCTCCACCTGGCGAAGGATTAGGCTCACCCCACGACCACGGGAGGGACCAATGCTGCTCGACGACCTGCGCCGCCGGGTCGGGGACGACTGCCTCGTCACCGACACCGACGTGATGGAGAGCTTCGCCCACGACGAGGCCGAGTGGGCGCCCTACGGCAAGCCCGCGGTGGTGGTCCGAGCCAGGACCGCCGAGGACGTGCAGGCGGTGGTGCAGGTGTGCATCGAGCACCAGACCCCGCTGATCGCCCGCGGCGCCGGGACCGGGCTGTCCGGGGCGGCCAACGCGATCGACGGGTGCGTCATCCTCTCCCTCGAGCGGATGAACAAGGTGCTCGAGGTCAACCCGCTGGAGCGGCTCGCGGTGGTTCAGCCCGGGGTGGTCAACGATCACCTGCGCGATCACGTCGCCGAGAGTGGCCTCTGGTATCCGCCGGACCCGGCCAGTTCACCGTGGTCCACCATCGGCGGCAATCTGGCCACCAACGCGGGCGGCATGTGCTGCGTGAAATACGGCGTCACTCGCGAATACGTGCTCGGCATGCAACTGGTGACCGGCACCGGCGAGCTGGTCCGGATCGGGCGACGTACGGCCAAGGGCGTGGCCGGCTATGACCTGACCGGCCTGATGGTCGGCTCCGAGGGCACTCTCGGCATCGCGACCGAGATCACCGTACGCCTGCGCCCGCTGCGCGCCGAAGAGATCACGGTCGCCGGCTTCTTCGACACCATGGTGGATGCGGGCAAGGCGGTCGAGGCGGTGGCCGCCGCCGGCCTCACCCCATCGGCCCTGGAACTGGTGGACCGCAACTGTCTGAAAGCCGTCGACGACTGGCGCAACATGGGGCTCAGCGTTGACGCGAACGTCGTGCTGCTGGGGCGTACCGACGCCCCGGGCGACACCGGTCTCGCCGAGGCCGAGCAGATGGTGCAGTGCTTCACCGACGCCGGCGCGACCTACGCCGTCCGCTCGGAGGACTCCGCCGAGGGGGACGCACTGTTCGCGGCGCGCAGGATGGCGTACCCGGCGCTGGAGCGGCTCGGTCCCCTGCTCACCGAGGACGTCTGCGTCCCCAAGTTCCAGGTGCCGACCATGCTCGGAAGGATCGAGGAGATCGGCCGCAGGCACGACGTGCTGATCGCCACCCTGGCCCACGCCGGCGACGGCAACCTGCACCCGATGATGCTGACCGCCCAGGGTGATGAGGACCAGAAGCGGCGTTCCCTGGCGGCCTTCGACGAGATCATCGCCGCCGCGATCGAGCTGGGCGGCACGGTCACCGGCGAGCACGGGGTCGGCCTGCTCAAGCTCGACGGCCTGGCCGCCGAACAGGCCCCCGAGGTGCTCGCCCTCTACCGCGCGGTGAAGAGGGCGCTCGATCCGCACAACATCCTCAACCCCGGCAAGGGAATCGTCGCCTAGGGTCTTCGACTCGCTGCGCTCGCTCAGCCAACGTGCCGGCGTACGGCACATCCAAGGGGGGCCGGGGTGGGTACTGGGCATTGCCCCGGGTCCCCTGGGTTCGTTCGCTGTCACCCTCGTGGGCAGGGTGCCAACGCAGGCACAACGACCCATTGAGGGAGACCATGTCCATCGACAACTCGGTTCACCGCGGAGCCGTGCCGACCGCCACGGCCGTCCCCGGCACCAGTGCCGCTCGCACACCGCGTCAGCTCCGCGCCGTCTATGCGATCCTCGCGATCGCCTGCGGCGCACTCATCTTCGACGGCTATGACATCGTCGTCTTCGGCACCATCGTGTCCGGCTGGCTGAAAGATCCGTCCCAGATCGGCGAGACGGCGATCACCGCCGCCCAGGCCGGCACCGTCGGCTCCTATGCGCTGGTCGGAGTGATGATCGGCGCCCTGGCCGCCGGCGCCATCGGCGACTACCTCGGCCGCCGCCGCCTGGTCCTGGGCAGCATCGCCTGGTTCTCCATCGGGATGGGCCTCACCGCGATGTCGCCGAACCTGGCGCTCTTCTCGGTGGCGCGCCTCGCCACCGGCATCGGCCTCGGCGCCCTGCTCGCCGTCCTCGGCGCCCTGGTGGCCGAGTTCGCCCCGACCGACCGAAAGAACCAGTTCAACGCGATCGTCTATTCCGGCATCCCCACCGGCGGCGTGCTCGCCTCGGTCATCGCGCTCGCCCTGCTCGCCCCGATCGGCTGGCGCGGCCTGTTCTGGATCGGCGCCATCCCGCTGGTCACCCTGCTGCCGCTGGCCTTCTTCTTCATCCCCGAGTCGCCCAAGTGGCTCGAGGCGCGCGGTCGGCACGCCGAGGCCGAGAAGGTCGCCGAGCGCACCGGCGTGGCGCTGGAGGGTGTCCACGCCCAGCTCCACACCGAGCAGAAGACGGAGAAGGTCGGCTTCGCCGGGCTGTTCGGCAGCCGGTACGCCCTGCCGACCATCCTGCTAGGCATGATGTCGTTCTCCGGGCTGCTGCTGACCTACGGCCTGAACACCTGGTTGCCGAGGATCATGCAGGGCTATGGCAAGGGGTCGCAGTATTCCCTGCTGTTCCTGCTGCTGCTGAACACCGGCGCGGTGCTCGGCGGGCTGCTCGCCGCCTGGCTGGCCGACAAGTATCTCGGCCCGCAGAAGACGATCGTGGTCACCTTCGTGCTGGCCGCGCTCACCCTGTTCGGGATGACCTTCCGCTTCCCGGATCCGGTGCTGTTCGCGTTCATCTTCATCGCCGGTACCGGCACCCTGGGCACCCAGGTGCTGATCTATGGCAAGGTGTCGAACTTTTATGCGACCAACGTCCGCGCCGCCGGCGTGGCCTGGTGTGCCGGCTTCGGTCGCCTCGGCGGCATCTTCGGCCCGGTGATCGGCGGCGCCATCGTCGGCGCCTTCGCCTCGGCCGCCGACCCGTCGGGTGCCGGCAAGATCGCCTTCTGGGTGTTCGCCGGGGTGGCCCTGTTCGGTGCCGTGATGTGCGCGGTCGTCCCGCAGAAGCACTCCGAGGTCAAGCGCGAGGTCGCCATCGCCGAGGAGAAGGCCAACTGAACGAACGTCACGGGTACGCCGGATTCCCTTTTTCCTTGGGGATCCGGCGTACCGTCGTCATCGGACCAGATCGGGATGATGTCGGGCCGCGACGTCCGGGTGGGCCCGCAACCGCGCCTTGAGCACGTTGTCGCCGAAGACCCCCGAGATCAGATTCGCCGGGTCCTGGGTGATCCCGGGCGCCGCGGCGGCGAGCTCCGGCGGCAGGTCGATCACCGGGATGTTCGAGTCCAGCGCCGGATTGAGGAAGAACGGAACCGACAACCGCACTGAGCCGGCCGGCGGGGACACCACCCGGTGCATCGTCGCCTTGAGATAGCCGTTGGTAGCCACCTCCATCAGCTCGCCGATGTTGACCACGAAGGCGCCCGGCACCGGATCCACGTCGATCCAACGACCGTCGTGCTCCACCTGAAGACCGGTGCTGACCCGCCCCGAGCCGGGCGTGGGGGCGGGATCGATCAGCAACAGCGTCAACACCCCCGGATCCTTGTGACCGCCCACCCCCTGACGCGGCTGCGCGTCGGAACGGCCCGGATAGCGGACCAGCTTGATCAACGTGCTCGGGTCGTGGGCGAAGGCGGGATCGAAGAGGTCACGGCGCGCGCCGAGCGCCTCGGCCCACTCGTGGAGCAGCCGCAATCCGAGCGCGGACAGCGAATCCGACCAGCTCTCCACATGCTCCCGCAGCTGCGGCAGGGCCGACGGCCACTGGTTGGGACCCTCCAGGCGCCGGTACGCCGGGCCTCCGCTGACGGGTTCGCGCTCGGCGGCCACGTCGAGCTGTTCGCGCCAGTCCACCCGCCCGCCGGTAAGCTCACCCCCGGTGCGGGTGTAGCCGCGGAAGTGTGCGCTCTTGAGCATCTCGATCTCCAGCTTCTGCTGCTCCGGCAGCGCGAAGAAGGATCGGGCCAGGTCGAACAGTTCGGTCATCCGGGCGGGGGCGATCCCGTGCCCGGTCAACTGGAAGAACCCCCACTCGTGGGTGGCCGCGAGCAGGTTGCCGCGCAGCGCGGCGGCCTCGGCGGGCCCCCGTTCCAGTCGGGTCAGGTCGATCAGCGGCAACGTCGTCATCGGCGTACTCCTTGCAGGCGTACGCCAATCCTCCGCAACCCTCCCACGTCGGCGGACGCGGTCCGGCTGCTGAGACCCTCACTCGGTGGCCATCAGCACCCCGCGCAGGTCCTCGACCACCTGCGGATCCTCGATGGTGGAGGGCACCGACCCGGGTTTTCCGTCGGCGATCTCGCGCATCGTCTTGCGCAGGATCTTGCCCGAGCGGGTCTTCGGAAGTGCCGCCACCACGTCGATCCGGCGCAGCGCCGCCACGGCCCCGATCTCGTCGCGGACCGCCTGCACCAACTCCTTGACCACCTCGACCGGGGACTTGGTGACGCCCTCCTTGAGCACCACGAACCCGCGCGGTTGCTGCCCCTTCAGGGCGTCGGCCACCCCGATCACCGCGCACTCGGCGACCGCCGGGTGCGCCGCCAGCACGGCCTCCATCGAGCCGGTGGAGAGTCGATGCCCGGCCACGTTGATCACGTCGTCGGTACGCCCCATCACGAACACATAGCCGTCGGAGTCCAGACAGCCGCCGTCGCCGGAGAGGTAGTAACCCGGGTAGGCCGACAGATAGGAGCTGACGAAGCGCTGCTCGTCGCCCCAGATGCCGGCCAGGGTGCCCGGCGGCATCGGCAACTTGATCACGATCGCCCCGTCCTCGCCGGCGGGCAGCCGCTCCCCCGACCCGTCGAGGATCTGCACGTCATAGCCCGGCACCGGCACCGTGGGTGAGCCCGGCTTGATCGGCATCGGCTCCATCCCGCGCAGGTTGGCCGCGATCGGCCAGCCGGTCTCGGTCTGCCACCAGTTGTCCACCACGGGTACGCCCAGCTTCTCGCTCGCCCAGGCGTACATCTCCGGGTCGAGTCTCTCCCCGGCCAGGAAGAGGGTCTTCAGGCTGGAGGTGTCCAGCTCGGCGATGAATGCACCCTCGGGATCAACCTTGCGGATCGCCCGCATCGCCGTGGGGGCGGTGAACATCGCCTTGACGCCGTGCTCGGCCACCACCCGCCAGAAAGTGCCCGCATCCGGCGTACCCACAGGCTTTCCCTCGAACAGCACCGTTGTCGCCCCCGCCAGCAGGGGCCCGTAGACGATGAACGAGTGACCGACCACCCACCCCACATCGGAGGCGGTGAACATGGTCTCCCCCGGCCCCACGTCATAGATCTCGCTCATCGCGAAGCACAACGCCACCGCATGACCACCGTTGTCGCGGACGATGCCCTTCGGCTTTCCCGTGGTGCCGGAGGTGTAGAGGATGTACAGCGGATCGGTCGCCTTCACCTCGACCGCCGCTGCGGGCTCGAACGCTCCCGGTTTCATCACGGTGCGGAAGTCGACGTCACGCCCCTCGACCAGCTCCGCGGTCGCCTGCTCGCGCTGCACGATGATGACCGCGTCCGGCTTGTGCTCGGCCCGGTCGATCGCCCGGTCCAGCATCGGCTTGTATTCGATCACCCGGGCCCCCTCGAGGCCACAGGAGGCGGAGATGATCACCTTGGGTTTGGCGTCGTCGATCCGCACCGCCAGTTCGGCCGGGGCGAAGCCGCCGAACACCACCGAGTGCACGGCCCCGATCCTCGCGCAGGCGAGCATCGCCATCACCGCCTCGGGGATCATCGGCAGATAGATCACCACTCGGTCACCGGGGCCAACCCCCATCCCCTGCAGCGCTCCGCCGAGCCGGGACACGTGGTCCAGCAACTGCGCATAGGAATAGCTGCGCCGGGTGTCGGTGATGGCGGAGTGGAACACCAGCGCGTCCTGATCGGCGCGCCCGGCGATCACGTGCCGATCGAGGGCGTTGAAGCAGGTGTTCAACGTGGCATCGGGATACCACCGCTGGATCGGCCCGGAATCCCGGTCGAGCACCGCGCGCGGGCGGCGGATCCAGTCCACCCGTTGCGCCTGCTCGCCCCAATACCCGGCGGGGTCGTCGAGGGATCGCTGATACTGCTCTGCGTAGGTGCCCATCGGTGCGCTCCTGATCGCTGTGGTGGCTGCAGCGCCAGCCTAGCCAGAAGCGACACCGCGCGGGGACGAACGCACAATCAGGCGTACGCCTCAGCCCAACGCGACGTACCACTTCCCGTCGATCTTCTGCCCCTTGTAGGTCTGCAGGATGCTCTTGCCCAGCTGCGGACTGAAGGTCGCCTTGCTGTAGTCGGCGGTATCACCGCTGACGGGCACGTTGGTCACCTTCGCCTGCTTCAGCTGGTCACCACCGGCTCCCATCCCGCTGATGGTGGAGTTCATCTGGTTGGCGCACATCTCCCCGGCCCCGATCGAGTTCATCGGTCGGCCCTGGACCGCCATCACGTCACAGATGGCCTTGCCGTCCTTGTTACCGAAGCCGCGCAGGAACGCCTCCGCGCTCGCCTCCGGGGTGTCCTTGCCGCCGGCGGAGCTGTTGCCGCCGGGATTGCCGGTCGTCGCGGGGGCCGAGCTGGGTGCCCGCGACGTCGGGGTCGACGAGGTCGCCTGGGTGGTGGGCGCCTGGCTGGTCGGGGCCTGGCTGGTCTGCGGCGGCGGCGCCTGCGTGGTCGGCGCCTGCGAGGTCGACGGGGTCGACCCGCCGCAGCCGGTCAGTCCAGCGGTGAGCAGAGCGGCGAGGGAGAGCGAGATGGTACGCATGAATCACTTCCTGTCTGACGAGACTCCCGGCCGGGAGTCGCTCAAGCCTACGGGCCGGCAAGGTCGATCGGCCGCCGAAGTCACGCTCGCGATCGGCGCAGCTGCCAGCCGAGATCGCGGCCGAAGGACCAGCAGAGCAGACCCAGGGCGGTCGCCGCCACCGCGATCGCGGCGGGGGTCGGCAGCGGCAGGGTGGCCACGGCGAGCAGGCCCACGCCCTGGCCGGCCGCCACCAGCTTGCGCGCCCGGCTCTCCGGAAGCGGAGCCCGCAGCCAGGCGTACCGCAGCGAGGCCAGCCACCACAGGTAACGCAGGGCTCCGCAGGCCAACACCCACGGACCGACGGCCGTGGCCGCGGCCACGCTGAGCACCGCCACCAGGAACGCGTCGCACTCCAGGTCGAAACGCGCGCCGAACTCACTCACCGTTCGGGTACGTCGGGCCGTCAGCCCGTCAACCAGGTCGAGCAGCAGGGCGACACCGGCCCAGATCGCGATCGCCCAGACCGGGCCGTGACCGATCACCAGGGCCAGCACCGCCCCGGCCAGCACCGCCCGGACCAGGGTCACGGCGTCGGCGGGCCCCAGCACCGGCGGCGCGTGACGGCCGAGCAGGCTCAGCAGCACGGTCAGGTGCACCACCCCGGCCACCAGGGCACCCGGGTCGGGTGCCCAGATCCCCTGCAACAGGGCGAGCTGGGCAGCCCCGCCGAGGGCAGCGCCGCCGAGCGCGATGCTCCGGGCGGGGCGAAGCCGAACCGGTGCCGCCGCGCTCCCGGGCGTCAGTCCTCCTGCTGGGCCCGGGTGGACCCGCCCTCACCGCGGTGCGGCAGGTGGGAGTGCGGGTGCGACTGATACTCCTCGTGCTCCGCCTTGAGCTCCTCGAACGGACCACTGCGGTCGGCGGCGCGGTGACCCGCCGAGTCCCAGTCGGGGTTGCCGGGCAGACCGTCCAGTCCGGGGTGCTCCTCGTTGTCGGCGATGGCGATGTCACGGCGAGCCGAGATCACCACGGCGACCACCACGATGGCGGCGGCGACCAGGGCGATCGCGTAGCGGATCGGGGAGCTGGACTGGCTGAGCGGGCTCATCGACACCGCGGCCGGAGCGATCAGCACGGCGACCAGGTTCATCACCTTGATCAGCGGGTTGATCGCCGGACCGGCGGTGTCCTTGAACGGGTCGCCGACGGTGTCACCGATCACCGTGGCCTCGTGCGCGTCGGAGCCCTTGCCGCCGTGGTGACCGTCCTCGACGAGCTTCTTTGCGTTGTCCCAGGCGCCGCCGGCGTTGGCCAGGAAGACCGCCATCAGCGTGCCGCAGGCGATGGCACCCGCCAGATAGCCGGCCAGGGCCGGGGCACCGAGCCCGAAACCGACCGCGATCGGGGCGAAGATGGCGAGGATGCCCGGGGTGGCCAGCTCACGCAGCGAGTCCCGGGTGCAGATGTCGACGACCTTGCCGTATTCGGGACGGCCGGTGCCCTCCATGATCCCGGGGATCTCGCGGAACTGGCGGCGTACCTCGAACACGACCGCGCCGGCGGCGCGGCCCACCGCCGAGATGGCCAGACCGGAGAACAGGAACACCACCGAGGCACCGATGATCAGACCGACCAGCACGCCCGGGTCGAAGACGACGGCCTGGTTGACGAAGGTCTGGTAGCCCTCCTTGAGCACCCCGGCAATGGCGTCGGTGTAGGAGCCGAACAGCGCCGTCGCCGCGAGCACCGCGGTCGCGATGGCGATGCCCTTGGTGATCGCCTTGGTGGTGTTGCCGACCGCATCCAGCTCGGTCAGGATCTGCGCGCCCTCACCGTCGACGTCACCGGACATCTCGGCGATGCCCTGGGCGTTGTCGGAGACCGGGCCGAAGGTGTCCATCGCCACGATCACGCCGACCGTGGTGAGCAGTCCACAACCGGCCAGCGCGATCGCGAACAGCCCGACCACTCCGGCTCCGCCGAGCAGGAAGGCGCCGAACACCGCGGCGGCGATCACCAGGGCGGTATAGACGGCCGAGGACAGGCCGAGCGACATGCCCGACAGCACGACGGTCGCCGCACCGGTCAGCGAGGTGCGCCCGACGTCCTGCACGGGTCGGTCCTCGGTGCCGGTGTAGTAACCGGTCAGCGCCAGGATGATCGCGGCCAGCACGATCCCGATCAGCACCGAGCCGAGGGCGACGATCCGCGGGTCGTCGATCGGGCCGCTGAACTGGGCGGTGCCGCCCAGCTCGGCGAAGCTGCCGGGCAGGAAGACGAAGGCCGCGATGCTGCACAGCACCGCGGAGATGATCGCCGAGGAATAGAAGGAGCGGTTGATCGTGCGCAGCCCGTTCTCCCCGCGCCGCGGCCGGGTGATGTAGACCCCGATCAGGGCGGTGATCACACCGATCGCCGGCACCAGCAGCGGGAAGACCAGCCCGGCACTGCCGAAGGCGGCCTTGCCGAGGATCAGCGAGGCGACCAGGGTCACCGCATAGGACTCGAACAGGTCGGCGGCCATGCCGGCGCAGTCACCGACGTTGTCGCCCACGTTGTCGGCGATGGTCGCCGCGTTGCGCGGGTCGTCCTCGGGGATGTTCTGCTCCACTTTGCCGACCAGGTCCGCGCCCACGTCGGCGGCCTTGGTGAAGATGCCTCCACCCACGCGCATGAACATGGCCAGCATGGCGGCACCGAAGCCGAATCCCTCGAGCACGGTCGGGGCGTCACCGCGGAAGATCAGCACCACGATCGCCGCACCCAGCAGACCGAAACCGATGGTGGCCATGCCGACCGCCGCGCCGGTGCGGAAGGCGATCTTCATCGCCGGGTCACGGCCCTGGTCGCGGGCCGCGGCGGCGACCCGCACGTTGGCGCGCACCGCCAGCCACATGCCGAGATAGCCGATCAGCGCCGAAAAGCCCGCACCGACCAGGAAGGCCACGGAACGGGCACCACGGAGCAGCCACGGGTTGGTGCCGGAGTCGGAGTGGGCCGGCAGCAGGAGCAGCAGGAAGAAGGCGATCGCCGCGAAGATCCCCAGGCTGCGGAACTGGCGTCCCAGATAGGCCGCGGCGCCCTCCTGGACGGCGACGCCGATGCTGCGCATGTTGTCCGTGCCGTCGTTGGCCTTCAACACCTCTGACCGGAAGACCATCGACATCGCGATGGCCACGGCTGCGATGGCCGCGATGACGATGACGATGGTCAGGTTGCCGCCGGCGAGCTGTACCTCGAGGGACTCCATTGATCCTCCAGACTGGGGCGTGGTCGGACCACGGCCGTCACGTTTGCCCCGGAGTATGTCATGCCGACCACCGGTAGAACCGGGGTATCGGCGTGAATCACCGGCCGGTGTCGGAGCCGCCGCCTAGATTGGACGAATGATCCCCGCGTGGCTCGCCGAGCACCCCGACCTGCGGGCCACCCTGGTCCGTCCAGGGTCGGCCGGTGCGGCGGTGGACTGGCCCGACTGGGCTCCGGAACCGGTGATCTCCGCACTGCGGCGCGCCGGTCTCGAGCGGCCCTGGCGGCACCAGGCCGAGGCGGCGGCGTACGCCCATTCCGGGCGCCCGACGATGGTTGCCACCCCCACCGCCTCGGGCAAGTCGCTGGCCTACCTGCTGCCGGTGCTGGCCGCCACCTGGGGTGGTACGCCGACCTCGGCCCCGCCCTCGCCCGACCTGCCCGGACGGCGTACGCCGAAGGCGCTGTTGAAACGCGAACACACGGCGCTCTATCTGGCCCCGACCAAGGCGCTGGCGCACGACCAGGCGCGGGTGTGCGGTGAGTTGGGGATCGACTCGTGGCGGTTCGCCGACCTCGACGGCGACTCCAGCCCCGAGCAGCGGGCCTGGGCCCGCGACCACGCCACCTTCCTGCTCACCAACCCCGACCTGCTGCACCGCTCGGTCCTGCCCGGACACCAACGCTGGCAGGGATTCCTGAAGTCGCTGCGCTATGTCGTGATCGACGAGGCGCACCACTACCAGGGTGTGTTCGGGATGCAGGTGTCGTTGGTGCTGCGGCGGCTGCGGCGGCTGTGTCGGGCCCTGGGCGCCGATCCGGTGGTGATCGGCGCGTCCGCCACGCTGGCCGACCCGGCGGGGACCCTGTCGGCCCTGACCGGGGTGGATCGAGGGGCCGTCGCCAGCGTCACCGTGTCCGGAGCCCCGCGGCCGGAGACCCGACTGCTGGTCTGCCGGCCCGAGGATCCCCGGTCGGCGGTCGGTGAGCTGTTCGGACGGCTGGCCACCGAGGGGGTGCAGACCTGCGCCTTCGTCGGGTCGCGGTCCCGCGCCGAGCAACTCGCCGCGGACGCCCGGCGCGCCGGGGTCGGCGCGGCCGCCTATCGGGCCGGTCTGCTGCCGCACGAGCGACGCGACCTGGAGCGGGCGCTGGCCGAGCGGCGGCTGCTGGCAATCGCCAGCACCAGCGCGCTGGAGCTCGGGGTGGATGTCGGCGGCCTGGACGCGGTGCTGTTGGACGGTCACCCGGGTGACCCGACTGCGCTGTGGCAGCGGATCGGGCGGGCGGGGCGGCGGGAGCGCCCGGGGCTGGCGGTGCTGGTGGCCGGGGACAACCCGCTGGATGCGTGGTGGTGCGATCATCCCGATGAGTTGCTGAGCGCGACCGGCGCGCCCCCGCCGGCGTCTCCCACCGATCGGGTGCTGGCGCCGCAGTTGGCGGCCGCCGCCCAGGAGCAACCGTTGACCGCGGACGACGAGCGATGGTTCGGCGCGCGTTGCGTGGGCCTGGCCGATCGACTGGCCGCCGGGGGCGTGCTGCGACGCCGTGCGGCGGGTTGGTTCTGGACCCGCCCGGATCGGGCCGTGGACTCGATCGACCTGCGCAGCTGCGGTCAGCAGGTCGAGGTGTGTGAGCCGGCGACGGGACGGGTGATCGGCACCCTGGACACCTCCCGTGCCGACCGCGAACTGCATCCGGGTGCGGTCTATCGACACCAGGGGGAGACCTGGTTGGTCAGCGAGGATGCGGCGGCTGACGATCTGGTGTACGCCGCCCCCGCCCGCCCGGGCTATCTGACCGTGGCCCGCAGCGAGAGTCGGGTGACCGAGCTGCACGGCCGGGAGCGGCCGCTGGGGGCCGGAGTGGTGGCACACGGCCCGGCCCGGGTGCTCAGCCGGGTGACCGGATTTCTGCGGCTCGACGAGGTGACCGGGCAGGTCTGGGACGAGACCCCGCTGACCATGCCAGAGCGGCGGTTGGACACCACCGCGGTGTGGTTCGAACTGCCGGCCTCGGCCGTGCCCGAGTGGACCCCGGCCCGGGCCAGGGCGGCGGCGCACGCGCTGGAACACGCCCTGACCGGGTTGCTCGGCACCGTGCTGCGCGGTGATCCGCGGGCGCTCTCTGGGTGGACCGAGACTCCCACCGGGACCGGCGCCTGGCGGATCGGGCTGCACGAGCTGGTGCCGGGCGGTTCGGGGTTGTCGGCGGCGGGTGCCGAGCTGGCCGACCAGTGGCTGGCGGCGGTGCTCGATCGGCTGAGCCGTTGCCAGTGCGGCACCGGGTGTCCCCGGTGTGTGCTGGCCACGCGCTGCCCCGACGGCAATCGCGGCCTGGATCGCGGCGGCGCGTTGGAGCTGGCGCGCCTGTTCTGCTCAGTGGCACCGCTCGACTCGGCCCCGCTCAGTTCAGCCGCCCCGCGTGGGCGCGAGCCACGGCCTCGGTCGGCAGACCCGGTGCCGGTGCCCTGACGGGCACGGCCACCTCGACGCTGATCACGAAGTCGATCCGGTCGCCCACCTCGGTGCAGCGGCGCACGCTGGCACCGTGTGCCTCAGCGACCCGACGGGCGGCCGGGCACCCCTCGCCGCCGCTCGAGTGCCGGCCGGCCGCACTCACTGCGGCCAGGTCGGCGGCCCCGCGGGCGCGGTGGGCGCTCACCGCATAACCGGCGATCAGGCTCCCGGCGCCGGCGAGCACCAGGACGACCAGCACGACGGCCGAGACCAGCAGGCTGCTGACTCCTCGGTCGCGGTGCATGTTCACTCCCCCGGCTCCAGCAGCACCCGTGCGGTGCTGCTCAACGGGACCGCCGGCAGCGCGGCCAGCGGCCTGACTGCCAGGCGTACCGTGACCGTCGCCAAGCCGTCCTGGCGGCCGCGGCTGATCGACGCCCCCGAAGGGGCGCCCGCCTCCGCCCGGGACACCGCCGCCCGATCGCCGCGGGCCTCCTGCCGGGCGATCTCGGCGGCGGTGTCGACCACGCGGATCTGCAGCACCACAACGAGAACCAGCCACACCCCGGCCGCCGCGCCCAACAGGATCGCGATCAGACCGACCGCCAGCTCGACGGTCGAGCTGCCGTGCTCGGAGTGCTCGGCTCGTGCGGGGCGGACGGTCACAGGAGCCCGAACCACTTGAACAGTTCCAGGATCAGACGCTCGAAGAACTCCAGGAAACGCGGATAGTAGATGGGAACCAAACCCAGCAGCACTCCGCCGATGGAGGTCGCCGCCACGGTGACGACGGCGTACTCCACCGCTGCCGCGCTGCGCTCGTCATGCTGTCTGATCTGCACCTGAGACATGGGATTTCCTTTCTGTCGTTGTCTTTCCTGGGTCGAGTGGGCCCGGGGGTACGCGGGAATCCTCCGCCGCGCACCCCCGGTCGCACACTCGGTTCGGTTCAGGCGATTCGGTTCGGGCGATTCGGTTCGGGCGAGTCGGTTCGGGCGAGTCGTTCAGCCGAGCTTCATGAAGTGCTCGATCAGCGCCATGAGCAGGCGCAGCAGGATGTCGCGGATGGCCGGATCGGTGAGGATCTTGATCAGCACCCCGCCGATGCTGGCGGCGGCCACGGTGACGACCGCGTATTCCACGGCAGCCGCACCGCGCTCGTCGCGCCGCCGCCGGCGGCGGTTCGCGTGGGTCAGTTCCGGCATGGGCTCGAGGGTGGTGAGCTCGGTGCCGACATTGCTCTGGGACATGGGGTTTTCCCTTCGATGGTTTGATTTCCCGGCGGCCAACCCTGCGGGAGGCCGATGCCCGCTGCGCGGACATCTGCACCATGGGCGAAATCTCGGTGATCGTTCGCCGCCTGGTGGCCGGTTGTGGACAACGCTCGGGATCGCCGAGTGGCTGTGGAAAACCGTCAGCCGAGCACGCGGAACACGATGGAGCCGACGATCGGCACCATCCCGATCAGCACGAACGCCGGCAGGAAGCAGACGGCCATCGGGAACACCCCGCGTACGCCGAGGGTGCGCGCCCGCTGATGGGCGAGCGCGGCCCGATCCCGACGCGCCCGATCGGCGTGGCGCTGCAGCACCTGCACCAGCTCGGTCCCCGCCCCGGCAGCCCGCGCGATGTCGCGCGCCACCAGGCGCCACCCCGGCACCGCTTCCAGCTGGGTCCACGCCTCCGACTCCGAACGCCCCACCTCGAGGCTGGCCAGCACCGCCGCCAGATCCTCGGCCAGCGGTCCCTGCTGGGTCTCGGCGACCACCCCGATCGCGCCCCGCAACGGCAGGCCCGCGGCCAGACAACCGGCCACCAGATCGAGCAGTTGCGGCAGTTCGTTGATCCGCCGCTCCCGAGCCCTGGCCACCGTGGGTGGTTCCAGCCGACCCAGCAGCACGGCCACACCCGTCATCACCAGCGGCCCGACCAACAGCCCCCACCACCCCGGCAGCAGCACGCCCACGGCGACGGCCGCCCCGATCCCGAGGGACCAACGGGTTCGCGCCGTCGGCGCTCCGGGCCGCGGCCGCAGCCAGGTCGGACCGCGAGCGGGGCTGCGCGAGGCGCGCAACCGGCGGGAGGGTTGCGGGCCGATCAGCAGGGCGGCCGCCATCGCCGCCAACCAGATCGCGAGGGTGCTCATCTCAGCCGTCCTTGATCGCGCCGAGTCGTTCGGTCCAGATCAGTCCGGCCCCGGCGAGCACGGTGCCGGTGAGCAGGCACAGCTGCCCCCACAGCGACCCGAACAGGAACGCCAGCGGGTCACCGCCGATCAGATAGCCGAGCGCGATCCCCGCCAACGGCAGCAGCGCCAGCACCACCCCGGTCATCCGCGGCGCGGCCAGCTCACCGGCGGCCGTGCGGCGGACGTCCTCGTCCTCGCGCAGCGCCGAGGCGACCCGGGCCAGGCTTGGCCCCAACGGGGCGCCCGTGCGGGTCGCCACCTGCCACGCCTGCGCCAGCCCGAGCAGGTCGCCGTTGCCCGGTTCGCTCGCCTGCTCCAACCAGACCGCCGGCACCTCGGCCCCCACCCCGGCCGCTGCGGCCGCGCGGCGCAGCACCGGGGCGTCCTCGGCCGCGGCGGCCAGCGCCACCGCGGGCACCTTGCCCAGGGTCAGCTCGCCGGCGAGCAGTTCGGCTGCGCGCGCCACGCCCACCCGGCTTCGGAGCAGGCGCCGCTCGCGCAGCCGCCCGCGCGTCACCACCGCGGCGGTGCCGGCCAGGGTCACGGCGACCCCGACGAGTACGCCGACCGTGCCGCCGGCGATCAGCCAGCTGATCGGCACCAGCAGCACCGCACCGGCGACGGTCAGGATCAGTCGCGAAGACCGGTGGCGGACCGGACCGGTGTCCGGTTGCACGGCCTCGGCGCGGCGTACCCGGGGTCCGACCAGTGCCCACGCCGCCAGCGCCGCGAGCAGCAGCGCCAGCGCCGACAGCGGATCGGTCATCGGGCGCACAACTCCTGCAGCGCAGAAAATCCGCGACCGGTACGCAGCTCACCATCGGGGGTGAAGTCCAGGGCCGGCAGCATCCGCAGCCCCTGCCCGTCCCCCTGGAGCACCTGGATCGTCGCCACCCGGCGCCGCCCCGGCCGGCCCGCGGCGCCGCGCTCGCGGAGCACGTGCACGACCACGTCGAGGGCAGCGGCCGCCTGGGCCCGGAGTGCCTCGGCACCCATCCCGCCGAGGGCCGCCAGGGCGGCCAGCCTGGCCGGTACATCCGAAGCCGAGTTCGCGTGTACCGTGCCGCAGCCGCCCTCGTGACCTGTGTTCAGCGCGGTGAGCAGGTCACACAACTCGGCGCCGCGGACCTCACCCAGCACGATCCGATCCGGGCGCATCCGCAGCGCCTGCCGAACCAGGTCACTCAGCGGGATCGCTCCGGCCCCCTCGGCGTTCGGCGCCCGCGCCTCCAGGCGTACGCAGTGCGGATGATCGGGCTGCAACTCCCGCGAATCCTCCACCACCAGCAACCGCTCGTCGGCCGGTACCTCGGCGAGCATCGACGCCAGCAACGTGGTCTTGCCGGTTCCGGTGCCACCGGAGACCAGGAACGCCACCCGGGCCCGCACCAGCCCGGCCAGCACCTCGGCCCCCGCCGCCGGGATGGAACCGGCCGCCACCCAGTCGGCCAACCGGAACCGGCGCCCGGCCGGCACCCGCAACGACAGGCAGGTGCCGGGGTGCGCCAACGGCGCCAGCACCGCGTGCAGCCTGGTCCCATCGGCCATCCGGGCGTCGACGAACGGCACCCCGTCGTCGAGGCGACGGCCCACCGCCGCGGCCATCCGCGCCGCCAGCCGGCGTACCTCGTCCTCGCCGTCGAAGCGCACCTCGGTCAGCTCCAGCCCCTCGCCCCGGTCGATGAACACTTGGCCGGCCCCGTTCACCAGCACGTCGGTCACCCCCGGCAGCCGCAGCAGCGGCTCCAGCCGGCCGGCCCCCACCGCGTCGCGACGCAGCGCGGCCACCGTGTCCACCAGGGCGGCGTCACTGACCGGCAGCCCCAGCCGGTGCATCACCGCGGCCACGTCCGGCGGCAGCGGTGAGCGGCCCAACCGGACCAGCTCGGTGCGCACCAGTTCCAGTTCCTCGGGGCTCATCGCTCCCCCTCCGCGGGTGCCAGCTCCGCCACCAGGGTGGCCGTCGCCCGCCGCCAGCCGCGGCCCGCAACGCGCACCGGCACCTCGCCCAGATCGGCCGCCGAAGCCACCCGGTGATCCTCCGGAAGCGCTGTCAGCAAAGGAATCCCCAGCAGTTCACCGACCGTGGACCGGTCCCCGGCAGACCCGCGCAGCACCGCCGCCAACGGCACCGGGGTGTCCAGCCGATCGAGCAGGTCCACCGCCGCCCCCAGGGCCGGCACCGTGCCGCGACACAGCAGCAACCCACCGTCACAGTGCTCCAGCGCCTCGGCCGCGAGACCGCCGACGGCTCGCCCCAGATCGAGCAGCACCACCTGGTGCTGCCGGGCCAACGACTGCAGCACCGCGCGCACCGCGGCCGTGCCCGGCTCGGCATGGTGACCGCGGGCGCGGGCGAGGACGGCGACCCCGTCCACCCCCGGCAGCCGGTCGGCCAGGTCACCGAGAAACCCGGCGGCGGAGGCGAGCGCCGGCCACCGCCAACCCGGTTCACGTTCCAGCCCCAGCAGCAGATCCAGACCGGGCCCGCCCGGGTCCAGCTCGACCACGGCCACGCGGCGACCGCGCCGCGCCAGCTGCCAGGCCAGGTCGACGGTCAACGTGGAGGTGCCAACACCCCCCGACCCGCCGAGCACCGCGACCACCCGGCCGCGCTCCCCCGGTGGCGCCTCGGCCAGCGCGCCGGTCAGCCAGCGCAACCCCTCCGGCAGCGTGATGACCGCCGCACCGAGGGCGGCGGACCAGGCGCACATCCGTTCGCTGTCGCCGGTCTCACCGACCAACCGCACCCGAGTCCGGCGGAGGAGCTCGAGCCGGGCAGCGGCCGGAGCCAGGTCGACCCCGAGCACCAGCACCGTCGGGTCGGCCGCCGCCTTCAGCGCGTCGGCGTCCTCGGCCACGTCGGCCTCGAGCCCGGCGGCGGCGATGGCGGACAGCACGGCGTCGCGGACCCGCGGGTTGGTCGTCGCGACCAGGGGTCGCTGGGTGGTTGCCATGTCCACACCGTGCTCGGGAGTCAGCCGAATCGTGCACCCGCGCCCGCCCGATTGTGGAGAACTCCCCCCTGCGCCGGTCCTGTGGACAACCTCCCGCAGGCCACCATCGAGCCCGACTGGTGCGACCATGCACCCATGAGTCTGGAGAACCGCTGGTATCGCCTCGTGGCCAGCCAGCTCGCCCACCCGCGGGGCGTGCTCGGGAAGGTCACGGCGAACCGCCTCAACGAGGGCAACCGACCGATGGTGGCGTCCGCGATCGAGGCGGCCGGGCTCGGCCCGGGTCAGGTGGCCGCCGACGTCGGTTTCGGGGGTGGGGTCGGGCTGCCCCTGCTGCTGTCAGCGGTCGGGCCGACCGGTCGGGTGCACGGGTACGAGATCTCGCGGTCCATGATCGCCAGTGCTCGCAGGGCGTACGCCACAGACGTCTCGGCCGGACGCCTGCTGGTCGAGCAGGGTGAACTCGCCGACCTGCCCGTCCCGGACGGGACCTTCGACGCGGTGATCACGGCCAACACGGTCTATTTCGTCGATGACCTGGGCCAGGCGTTCGTCGAACTCCATCGGGTTCTTCGATCTGGCGGACGACTGGTGGTCGCCATCGCCGACCCCGCCGCCATGGAGGCCATGCCGTTCGTCGAGCACGGCTTCCGGGTACGCCCGGTCGCCGAGCTCCTGCGGCTGATGCAGGCGGCGGGTTTCGTGTCTGCACAGGATCGGCAGCTGCAGCTCGGCGGCCCACTGCGCCAGCTGCTGATCGCGTCCCGGCCGGACTGATCGACAAGTTTTCAACAATGCTGTCAGATCCCGGCCACAGCTCGGAACAATTCTCTGCCAGGGGTCTTCCCTTTTCGCCGCGGCCGGCGTACAAATGATTCAAGGAATCCTTGCACAGCAGCCAGGTACCCACGCGTCGACCAAACCATCTCGTGGGTTGTTGCGACCCGACGTTGATCGGGCCAACACAGAGTGTGCACGCTTGGTCACCTGGACTGAGGTGGGATGTGGCACCTGCGCGCATGCAGGTGCCACTTCCATGTCCGGACAGTGCAGCTTTCCCGGTCAGATCCGGTCGTCGCGGAACCGTCGCGCCGCCCCGAGCGGGGACTCTTCGGCGCCGCGGGTGAGGGCCCGGCAGCAGTGCAGGATCCAGTCGCGGACCCCGGCCCCACCCTCGGTATAGCGCCGCAACCCCTGCTGGTACGCCGCCCCGGCGGCCAGGTGCCCCACCTCGGGCACCAGCGCCGCCCGCGGATCCACCCCGGCGTCGATCAGCACCATGTGCTCCACCGCCCGCGCGATCACCCCGTCACCGCCGCCGAAGGGGGCGATCCGCGCCACCTCGGCGTGCGCGATCGCGGCCTGCACCACCGCCGGCGCCTTCGTCGGCCGGGTCAGCAGACCGAACAGGTCGCTCAGCGGCTCGGCGGCGGTGGCCCGACCCAGTCGATCGTCGGGCAGCACCCCCTTTGCGAGCAGGGAATGCGCCCGGGCCAGCACCTGGCCGGGGGCGCGGCGTACCGAAGTCGCCAACTCGACCAGTTCGGTCGACAGCCGCACCGACCCGGGGGCCCAGACGTCCCCCTCCGGCTTGGCCGACTCGAGCTCGGCGCTGGCCCGCGACCCGGCGAGCAGGGCGCGGGCCGAGTCCTCGGCGGGCACGGCGCGCCGACCACGGTCGCGCAGCACGGCGTCCACGGCGTCGCGGGCCGCGGCCACCGCGGACGGCACGCCCTCCAGCCGCGCCAGATCTGCAAGGGGGTCACTCACCTCATAGAGTGTGCCCCATGCAGCCGCGTCGCACGATCTATCCCGGACCGGCCATCGACTGGATGGTGCCGGGGGATCAGCGACGGGTGCTGGACGTGGGGTCCGGCAACGGCTCCTTCGCCGCGATGATCGCCCGGGCCGGGCATCGGGTCTGCTGTGTGGACAGCAATCCAGAGCGGGTACGCCGCATCGCGGACCGGTTGCCCGGTGGGATGCACGTGGTCGCCCAGGCCGAATCGCTGCCCTTCGCCTCCGGCAGCTTCGACGTGGTGACGGTGCAGGAATCGCTGACCCGCTTCGCCCCCGGGCTCGCCCTGGCGGAGTTCGCTCGGGTGCTGCGACCCGATGGCCACCTGGCGGTGGTGTTCAACAGCCGTGACGACACCGTGCCCTGGGTGAAGCGGTTCGCCCGCCTGCTGCAGGAACACGACCCGACCGCCATGCAGGGCGAATACGGCACCGACACCATCGCCGAGCTCGAGCGCTCGCCCTATTTCCCGCAGATCGAGGTCAAGTCGTTCCGCAACTGGATCCCGATCGACCGGCAGGGACTGCTGCGCATGGTGCGATCGAGGCCGGCGCTGGCGGCGCTGCCCGAGGACCGGTTGAGCGAGCTGCTGGGCCGGGTCGCGGCCCTCTATGACGACGCCGCCCGACCGCCGGAACCGCTGCTGCTGCCGTTCCAGGCCACCTGCCGCAGGGCCCTCGTGGACCAGAGCGAGTTCACCATGCCGATGGAGACCGAGGGGTTACGCATCTCGATGCGATTCTGAGGGTTCGCACGCTGGATTCTCCGCGCACTCGATTCTTGGAGAGGCACGATTCTCGACGGGGTTTGCACCTTTGAGGCAACTTTTTCGTTGCCCGGGTGATCTCCTGAGTAGGAAGCCCCAACACGAAGGAGTTGGATCATGTTCACCAGCAACGCACGCCGGACCCTCGCCGCGGTTGGCCTCGCCGCCGCGTCCGCGGGGGGTCTGCTGGCCGGCACCCCTGCCCACGCGGCGGAGGTCCCGGAGGGCGTCGTCGTCGGCGCCTGGGGCGTGAACGTGCGTCAGGCCCCGAGCCCGCACGCCGCCGAGATCGGCCACCGCACCGAAGGCAGTCGCGTCACCCTGGTCTGCCAGGCCAAGGGCACCCCCATTGACGGCAACGACCTCTGGTACGCCCTCAGCGAGGGCAACGGCTGGGTCTCGGCCCGCCACGTCGACAGCGTCGGCCAGGCACCCGCGACCTGCCCGAACACGGACACCGAGTTCGGTATCGGGCTGACCACCGCGCCGCTCAGCGTGCGCAACGGGCCCACCAGCCGCGACGCGCAGTTGACCGAGCTTCCCCCGAATCATCAGGTGATGGCGCGGTGCCAGGTGCGCGGCGACAACGTCAACGGAAACGACATGTGGCTGCACCTGCAGGACGGCACCTGGGTGTCTGCGGCATACCTGCGCAAGGACGAGTCTTTGCAGAACCAGAACTGGCCGCCCGTGCCGTGCGACGCGGCCGACGGCTCCCACTGAGTCCTGAGCCGCCGTGCGACAGGGTCTCGGTTCCGCATCGGCCCTGTACGCGCGCGGCCGGACGTGTTCAAAATGGGACACGACCCCGGCGAACAGGAGCGAGATGAGCACCACGGCGAAAGAACCTGTCACCGAGGACAAGACCGAGCTCAACCGGGTGCTCGGCCCCGGACTGTTGCTGCTCTTCGTGGTCGGCGACATCCTCGGCACGGGCATCTACGCCCTGACCGGCAAGGTCGCGGCCCAGGTCGGGGGTGCGGTGTGGTTGCCGTTCCTGTGCGCCTTTCTGGTCGCGGTGCTGACCGCCTTCGGCTATCTGGAGCTGGTCACCAAGTATCCGCAGGCGGGCGGTGCGGCGGTCTATACGCACAAGGCGTTCAACATCCAGTTCATCACCTTCCTGGTCACCTTCGCGGTGATGGCGTCCGGGCTCACCTCCGCCTCGAGCGCGGCGAAGGCGTTCGCCGGCAACCTGTTCGCCGCACTGGGCGTGACCCAGAAGACCGGCTGGATGGTGCTGCTGGTCGCACTGGGGTTCATGACGCTGATCGCGCTGATCAACCTGCGCGGGGTGGGCGAGTCGGTCAAGCTCAACGTGGTGCTCACGCTGATCGAGCTGACCGGACTGCTGATCGTGATCGGGGTCGGGCTGTTCGCCCTGACCAAGGGGCTCGGCAACCCGGCGATGCTGACCGACTTCCACGCACCCGAGGGCAGCAGCGCCTTCGGCGCCGTCACCGCCGCGACGGCGCTCGCGTTCTTCGCCATGGTGGGTTTTGAGGACTCGGTGAACATGGCCGAGGAGACCAAGGACCCGGTCCGGGTCTTTCCGCGCACCATGCTCATCGGTCTGGGCATCACCGGCGTGATCTATGTGCTGGTTGCGATCTCGGCGGTCACCCTGGTCCCGCCCAGGGAGCTGGGTGAGGGGGAGACCCCGCTGCTCAAGGTGGTGCAGGCCGGCGCGCCCGGCTTCCCGATCGCCGTCTTCGCCTGGATCACGATGTTCGCGGTGGCCAACTCGGCGCTGATCAACATGATGATGGCCTCGCGGCTGCTCTATGGCATGTCGCGGGAGAAGGTGCTCCCCGGCCCCCTGGGGCGGGTGCTGAAGCGTCGGCGTACCCCGCATGTGGCGATCATCTTCACCACCCTGCTCGCCTTCGGGCTGATCGCCTTCGCCGACCTGTCCGCCCTCGGCGGCACCACCTCGTTGCTGCTGTTGTGCGTGTTCACGTTGGTCAACGTGGCCGTGGTGATCCTGCGGTTCAAGGAGCCGACCAAGCGCGATCACTTCAAGACCCCGCTGGTGCTGCCGATCCTCGGCGCGATCCTGTGCGCCTATCTGGCGAGCCCGTTGTCCGGCCGGGCGACCAAGGACTATTGGGTGGCCGGCATCCTGATGGCGGTCGGCGTCGGGTTGAGCATCCTCACCCTGCTGCTGAACCGGTTCTATTTCCACCGGACGCACCAGATCGGCTCGTCGAAGACCGACCCGCGCCAGCCCTACGTCTGATCCGCACCCGGCCGAGTGGCTCGCTCGGCCAGGTGCCGACTCACCCACTGGTCGACCTCGGCCCCGCTCAACGCCGCCTCGAGCAGCTCGGGGAACACATCCGGCGTGCAGGCGAACGACGGGATTCCCAGCTGGGCCAGGATTCCGGCCAGGTCGTGGTCGTAGGCTGGGCTGCCGGAGTCGTCCAGTGCGAGCAGGCAGACCGCGGTCACCCCTGACTCGCGCAGCTGGCGCAATCGGCGTACCAGATCGGTCGCGTTGCCGCCCTCGAACAGGTCGCTGATCAACACCAGCAGGGTTTCCGTCGGCCGGGTGATCAGCTCGGCGCAATAGGCGATCGCCTGGTTGATGTCGGTCCCGCCGCCGAGCTGGGCGCCGAAGATCACCTCCACCGGGTCGGAGAGCCGGTCGGTGAGATCCACCACCGAGGTGTCGAAGGCGACCAGCGAGGTCTGCAACGATCGGACCGTGGACAGCACCGCGGCGAAGATGGAGGCGTACACGACCGACTCGGCCATCGAGCCGGACTGGTCGAGGGCGATCACCACCTCGCGTTGCACACCGACGGTCTGCCGACCGTGCCCGATCAGCCGGTGTGGCACCACGGTGCGGTGCTCGGGCAGGTAGTGCTTGAGGTTCGCCGCGATGGTGCGGTTCCAGTCGATGTCGGCCGGTCTGGGTCGGCGGGTGCGTGTCCCGCGGCGGATCGCGCCGAGGGCGGCGGCCCGGGTCGGTTCGGCGAGCCGTCGTTCGAGGTCCTCCACCACCCGCTGCACGACCCGCCGGGCGGCGGCCCGTGCCTGCCCGGGCAGCACCGACCCGAGCTGTGCCAGGGTGCTGGCGAGGTGGATGTCCGGTTCGATCGACTCGATCAGCTCGGGGTCGCGGAGCAGCGTGGCCAGGTCGAGCCGCTCCATCGCGTCGCGCTGCAGCACCTGGACCACCGTGTTGGGGAACAGGCCGCGGATGTCGCCGAGCCACTTGGTGATCCGCGGGGCCGAGGATCCGAGCCCCCCGCTGCGCCGGGTGGACCCGTCGCTGGCCTGGGTGCGGTCATAGAGGGCGCCCAGCGCCCGGTCCAGTGCCTGGTCCTGCCCGGACAGGCCGGTCCCGTCGCCGTCCTCGGGATCGCTACCCAGCAACAGTCTCCAGCGCCTTGCCCGCTCCTCGGTCATCGCGCGACTCCGGTCAGCGCGTCGAGCCGGGCCAGGACCGCGTGGGCCAGCTCCAGGTCTCCGAAGGCCGCTACGGTTTCCTGCCGCGGTCCGGTGCGGCCCAGTTCGGAGGCCTGTTGCGCGATGGCGCGGCGTTCTGGCGGGGCGAAGTCGCCGAAGGTTCGCCGCAGCAGCGGCAGCACGTCGTCGAACTCCTCGGGTTCGAGTCGGCCCACCCAGTCGTCCAGCAGCTCGAGCAGTTGGCGGTCGTGGATCAGCAGGGTCGCCCCGCCGCCCAGGAAACCCTCCACCCAGGCGGCCTTGTCGACCGCCGCCACCGACCGGGAGAGGGCACGCGACAGCCAGTCCCCCGCCTCGTCGGCGGAGAGTTCGCCGGCGTCGGTGAGCAGCCGGACCAGCCGGCCGGCCAGCACCCCGTGCACGTCGGCCCGCTCCACCAACGCCAGCAGGGATTCCGGCCAGAGGTCGTGTCCGGGACCGCGGGGCAGCAGACCCAGCACCTGGTGCACAGCCTCGATCCGCTGCGCCAGCTCCCGGGCCGCGTCCTCGGCCAGGCCGCCGGCCACCGGCCCCAGTCCGGCGCAGACGCGCTGCAGCAGGGCCTGGGCCACGGCGGTCAGCGCACTGGTGTCGGTGCCGCGCACGTCGCCGTAGCGTTGCGCCCGGGCGAGGGCCGGCAACGCGTCCAGCAGGTGGTTCACGTCGGTGTCTCCGGCGGCCCGTTCGTCGAGCGCCCGAACCAGCGGAGCGAGCGCGTCCGGCAGATCCGCCCGCAGCGCCTGCTCCAGCCCGTCGGTGACCTGCGCCAGCGAACCCTTGCGGGACAGCAAACGCGCGGTGGCCGCCACCGGGACCGTGGTCCCCCACACCGAGGCCTCGACCAGGCGTACCGACAGCTCGGGACGCCAGCACAGCTCCCAACCCTCCTTGAAGGTGCCGGTGGTGCCGACCTCGATCCGTTCGGCCCAGTCGATGTCGAGCACGTGCAATCGGTGCAGCAGCAGCGAACGCGCGCGATCGTTGTCCTTGCGCAGGTCGAGCGTGAGTTCCCGCGGTTCGGCCTCGAACTTCAGCCGCAGGCTGCGGGCGGTCCGGCGCAGGTCGGCGTCCAGGGGTACGCCGGGGGCGGACTCCGGCACGGTGCCGAGGCGCTCCCCCACCACCGCTCGCCGGGTGACCAGATCGAGCGCCAACCGGTTGCCGTCGCAGAGCACCGACAGGGTCGCGTCGGTGACCTCGCTCAACCCGGGCAGCGGTCGATTCCTCAGCACCGCCAAGGTTTCGGCCAGGCGTACCGCCTCGATCACGTGTGCTGATGACACGGGAAGGTCGTGCTCACGCAACACCCCAGCCACCTTGGTGAGCCAGCGCGGGACCACCTCATCGCCGGCGGTGAACAGGTGGTGATACCAACCGGGTGACTCCACCCCGGCGCCATAGCCGGAGGTGAAGCTGAGCCGCGAATGGGTCCACGGCACCCAGGTCATCGTCACCTTGCGTTTCGGCAGCCCGCGCAGGATCTTGTTGTCGGCAGTCGCCGCGGGCAGGGTCCCGGTCAGCGTCGGGGCGTGCCAGGCGCCGCAGACCACGGCGATCCGTTCCCGGCCGGCCCTCAGCTCGGCGCGCAGCACCTTGCGCATGTGCGCCTCGCGACGCTCCTCCTCGCGGGTGGCACGGGCGCTACGGGGGCGATGGTCCTCACGCAGCGCGGCCATCGCCTCGGTGACGGCGTCGAACGGGTCGATCGCCTCGCCGTCCCGCAGCTCCATCACGTCGTCCCACCAGCGCTCGGGGTCGTCATAGCCGGCGGTCCGGGCGAGCACGGCGATCGGATCGTCGCGCACCGGGTCGCCGTGGGTCACCGCGGAATCGGCCTCGTCATCGTCGTCGCGGGAGGTGAGCAGGTCGGGTTCGGGTTCCGGTTCGTCGCCCGCAGCGAGCACGGTGGCCGCGGGCAGGTCCATGAACCGCACCGGCACGCGGCGGCGTACCGCCCAGCGCAGCGCCTGCCACTCGGGGGAGAACACCGCCAGCGGCCAGAACGCCGAGCGACCGGGATCGTCGGGCGCGTACGCCATCAGCGCGACCGGAGGGGTCAGGTCCTGCTCGGCGACCAGGCTGACCAGCGCGTCCGCCTCGGGCGGACCCTCGATCAGCACCACCTCGGGTTGCTGCGCGTCGAGGGCCCGCACGACGGCGCGGGCCGAACCCGGTCCGTGATGGCGGATGCCCAGCACCCGTACCTGTTCGGCGGTCACGCTCAGACCTCCCGGCAGGCGCGATAGAAGTCCTTCCAGCCGTCGCGACGGCGTACCACGGTCTCCAGGTATTCCTGCCAGGCCACGGAATCCGCGACCGGATCCTTCACCACCGAGCCGACGATTCCGGAGGCGACGTCACCGGCCCGCAGCACCCCGTCACCGAAGTGGGCGGCCAGTGCCAGCCCGTTGGTGACCACCGAAATGGCCTCGGCCGTGGACAGGGTGCCCGAGGGGACCTTCAGGGAGGTGCGGCCGTCCTCGCTGACCCCGCCGCGCAGCTCGCGGAAGATGGTCACCACCCGCCGGATCTCGGTGGCGGCGTCGTCGATCGGCGGCAGCTCCAGGCTGCGGCCGAGCTCGGCGACGCGGCGGGTCACGATGGTCACCTCCTCCTCGGCGGAGGCGGGCAGCGGCAGCACCACCGTGTTGAATCGTCGCCGCAGCGCCGAGGACAGGTCGTTGATCCCGCGGTCGCGATCATTGGCGGTGGCGATCACGTTGAACCCGTGCACCGCCTGCACCTGCTCACCCAGCTCGGGGATCGGCAGCGTCTTCTCGGACAGGATGGTGATCAGCCCGTCCTGCACCTCAGACGGGATGCGCGTCAGCTCCTCGATCCGGGCGATCGCGCCGGTGCGCATGGCGGTCATCACCGGGGAGGCGACCATGGCGGCGGCGCTCGGCCCCTCGGCGAGCAACCGGGCATAGTTCCAGCCATAGCGGACCGCCTCCTCGACCGTGCCCGCGGTTCCCTGCACCAGCAGGGTGGATTCGCCCGAGATGGCGGCGGCCAGGTGTTCGGAGACCCACGACTTGGCGGTGCCGGGTACGCCGAGCAGCAGCAGCGCGCGGTCGGTGGCCAACGTCGCCACCGCGATCTCCATCAGCCGTCTGCTGCCGACGTATTTCGGGGTGAGCACGGTGCCGTCCTTGAGCTCGCCACCGAGCAGATAGGTGACCACCGCCCACGGGGACAGCCGCCAGTTCGCCGGTCGCGGCCGGTCGTCGACCTCGGCGAGGTGTGCCAGCTCGGTGGCGTACTGCTGCTCGGCGTGCGGGCGCAGCAGCTCGGCCTCGGCGATCGGCTCGGTCTGGGTCATCGTCGCTCCCTCTCGTTGGTGCTCTGCTCCAAGGCTTCGAACAATCCACGGCGCAGCTCCAGCGTCAGCGCCGTAGTCAGCGCTCTGTTCTGCAGGGCGCCAGTCCAGCCGCTGCGGGCCAGGCCACGCAGGTGACCGGCCATCTCGGCGGCCCTGGTCAGGTGGGTGTGGGTGGCGCACAGCTGCACGACGTGCAGTCGGGCATTGGCCGAGGTGTCGCGTTCCAGCCACCGCGCGATTCGCTCACTCAACTCCGGCGACCAGCCCCGCACCGCCAGACAATCCAGCCACAGTTGCGAATCCTCGTTCAGCCAACCAGCCATCAGCTGATCAGCCTCGGCCTGCCCCACCAGCCCAAAGAGGTCCGGGTCGGGCCGATCGGTGGCTCCCAGCAGCGCCAGCGCGAGCGCTGGGTCGCCCTCACGGAGTGCCGCGATCGTCAACCCCGCTTCGAATCCCGGGCCACCGGTCACCTCGGCGGTGACCAGGTCGGTGGCTGGTGTGTCGAGCAGCTCGGGCCAGTCGGTGATGGGTAGCGCACCGATCAGGATCGCCATCGCCGACTTTTCCCCGTCGCGCCCGTTGACGGTCAGCCCGTCGCGCTGCTCGGCGGCGTCGAAGTCGTTCAGGTCGACCCGCCAGCCGTCTTCGCCGGGCCGCAGCCGGCGGCGCACGCTCTTGCGGATTCGCTGCACGTAGGCGGATTCCACGATTCGTGGGAGCAGCTCGCGGGCCAGCGTACGCACGGTCTGACTGCGGTCCTCGAGAGCCTTCTCCAGCAGCTGTTCGTCGGCGGGCCGGGTGTCGCTGGAGAGGACTCGGAGCAAGGCGGCGCGGGCCTCGGCGGGCTCGGCGGCGAAGTCGGAGGCGAGCAGTTCGCGGACCCGGCCGGGGTTGGTACACCGCAGTCCGGTGAGCCAGGTGACGCGCTCGGCCAGGGTTCCCTCGCTCCACACCTGATCGTCGTTTGGGTCGGCCCGGGTGACCTCGAGGAAGCGCCACGCCGGGTTCTGCTGCGCCATCCAGCTTCCTCGTTCGCCGAGCACGGGCGGAAGCAGTGGCCGTAGCTCACGGCGTGAGCGAGCCAGTTCGAGCACGCCGACCAGGGCGCCAATCGGGAGCCGCAGAGCATTGTCCGCGAGCAGGGTCAGCCCTTCGGCGACCACTTCGACCCGACGCGAGCCGATTGACTCGTCGAGCAGTCGGACGAACCGGGACGGCGGTGCCGCGCGGGTTTCCGCTGGGGGTGCCGCCGGAATGTTGGTGGCCTCGACCAAGCCGCCGGTCACTCGTTGCGCCACCGCGGCCCGCCCGGCGACCCGGAGCACCTCGACGGCGGGATCGCCGTCGGCGGCATCACCCGCACGCAACGCCGGCGGGACCGACGTCCAGTCGACGGTTCGGCGCCCGGTCCCGACGACGGCGGCTGCGACCAGCCCCGGCAACCCGTTCACAGGACCACCAGCCTGCCGTCGGTGGCGGTGTTGTCGACCACAGCCAGCGGGTTGAACCCGGCGCCGTCCCACTCGCCGAGCCAGTTGGCTGGGGCGCCCGCGACCACCACCAATCCCCTCCAGAGCAAGGTTTCCGGGCCGACCACGGTGACCGCGGAACCGTCATCCCCAACCAGCGCGAAGTCGTCGTCGAGGTGGACCAGCCGCCCGCGGATGGCCGTTGGCCACAGCCGCAGCCACGGGTCGACCGCCAGCGCTGCGGCGTACGCCTCCCGGAGACCGGCGACGTCGTGCGCCAGCATCGGCCAGCTGGACACCGCGGGCAATGGGTCGTCGAAACGCCTGCCCACCAGGGCCCGCAGCGGCAGCGCCGTGTTGTGGAAGTGCAGCTCGGCGTCGAGGAGCATCCCCGGCGCCATCGTCATCTCGAACGGGGCACCGTTGACGGAGAAGAACAGCACCAGCGCATAGCGGCCGGTGCGTTGGCCGAGCAGCCAGACCCGGCGGGTCTGCACCCGGTCGTCGTCATCGGCGTCGTGCAACCCGAACACCACCCAGTCGTCGCGCACCCCCGGCTCGGCGAGGACCTCTGCGCTGGCCACGGGATAGCCGAGATGGGTGCGGAGCATGGTCAACTCGGGTTCGGTGGCGTGTGCTCGGTTGCGCATCGCCTCGGCGAGCCACCAGAGCTGGCCGAGCTCGGCCAAAAGCCGTTCCGGCCAGCCCATGCCGGTGGCCGGAATCGTCTCCAGGGAACGGATCCAGCGCGCCACCCCGGGCGCCTGGGCGTCCACCATCCGGGCAGCCAGCTGATCGAACTCGGCCGGACTGGAGGCGAGTCGGGAGAGACCGGTGCGCACCTGGTCGGCCAACCACTGCTGCAGTTCGGCGAGCCCCACGGCGACCCGTTCGTCCCGTTGACGGGCGCGCTCGGCGGCGGCCCGGCGAACCTCCTCGGGATCCTTGGCGGCGGGCTCGGCCGGGCTTCTCGGTTCCAGGAAGTTGCGGGCGTACGCCTGGGGCGCCGCCTCGTCGTCGGGCAGTCGGTCCTGGGCCCACAGGAAGAGCAGGGCGAGGGCGTGTTTGCAGGGGAACTTCGTTGAGGGGCAGCTGCACTCATAGCGCGGGGCGTCGGTGTCCACCACCACCCGATACGGGGTACGCGCCGACCCGCGGCACTGACCCCACAGCACCGCCCCCTCGTGACCGACCTCGGACCATGGGCCCGGGTTGGCGAGCTTGCGGCCGGCGACCTCGGAAGCCGAATCGGGCGCCGTGGCCACCACCCGATCAACCGACCACCGCTGCCCCATGCCCCCAACCCTAGGCGGACGCCCGGACACTCGGGTTCCTGCGGTGGCTGAGGCGTACGGTGGCTGAACCTGTCGAAACGCCACGCTGGCTGAGCCTGTCGAAGCCACCCCACGTTGGCTGAGCCTGTCGAAGCCTGCTGGTTGTGGTTGCGTCCGGTGGTTGCGGCGGAAAGGGCGTCCCGCCCACCTCGCTGGCGGTCTGGGTTTGCGCTGCCGCCGGTCTGGGCTTCAGCTCGGTACGCCCGACCACGCCCCGACGCCCTTTCCGCCTCCACCACCTCAGCGCCCAACCTCCAGTTCCCAGCCCTCCGTTGGCTGAGCGAGCCTGCGAGTCGAAGCCTCCTACGTTCCCCGAGCAGGCCGGCAATGCGGAGCCTGCGGAGCAATGCCGGACGGGTCGAGGGGAACCCGCCCTCAGGGACGATCATCAGGCTGGAGGGGTCGCGGAGGTGTTGAACCTGCGGCATCGGCATCCGGTGCTGTGGCAGCACACCTGTCGGCACCTGTCCTTCCCACAAGCGCGGCAGTTCGACTCCGAGTTTGGGCCGAAGCTGCCGGGATGGACACCGGGGAAGATCAGCAACGTCACCGAAACCCGGGCCGCGTTGCCGCTTGACGCCGAAGAACACCGCCAAGCCTCCCTCGCTGGCCGGCGGGTGAGCTTCCATCCGTCCCGCACCCCCGGCATCACCCATGGTGAAGGCACCCTCGACACGGGTGCCGCGGCGCAGTTGGATGCCACGCTGAACAAGGTTGCCGACGTCCTCCGCGCCGGCGGGGCGACCGATTCGCGGGAAGCGCTGCGCGCCGATGCGCTCGGGCATCTCGCGCACCCGGACCGGGCCCGCCGGCTGCTGTCCCCGTCGCTGTTCGACGGCGCCGCGGTCACACCCACGGGGGAGGTGGTGAACACCACACCAGGGAATGGCCCGAAGGACCCACCCACCAGACCAACCTCGCCCCGTTCACCCGCACCCCCACCGAGCGAAAACCCACGCCGGATTCCGGGTCGAACAGATCAAGAACGGACTCCTGCACTGGATGACCCCCGCCGGACAACAAGCCTGGGCCAGCTGCCACGGGACCTGGCGGAAACCGCCGCCCTGACATGTGGTGAATGACCCCACTGAGACGACAAAGAAGATCCGGGCGATGCTGTTCGACGCCGCCCACACCGGACGCGAACGGCTGCACCGCTACCGCGGACCCACCAACAACTCACCACCCTGACGGCTGGTTCGAACAACGCGAGTGGCTTCGACGCTGACGCTCGCTCAGCCAGCGTGGGCAACCGCGCCGCGCGCGCCCGAGGGCTCGGGGGTAGGCTGACGAACCAGAGGTGTGACCCCCGTAACACGGGTCCGCCAGGAGTTCTGCCCCGAAGCAAGGAGTTCAGGTGAGCAACGACGCGACCGAGACCGACCACACCGACCGCCGCTACCCTCCGCCGGCCGAGCTGGCCGCGAACGCGAACGTCACCGCCGAGACCCTGGAGAAGTCGTGGGCCGACCCGGAGGCGTTCTGGGCCGAGCAGGCGAAGCGGCTGGACTGGGGCACCGAACCCACCGAGACCCTCGACTGGTCCAACCCGCCGTTCGCCAAGTGGTTCGCCGACGGCACCCTGAATGCCGCCGTCAACTGCGTCGATCGGCACGTGGCCGCGGGCAACGGCGACCGGGTGGCGATCCACTGGCAGGGTGAGCCCACCGACGACACCCGCTCGGTCACCTTCGCCGAGTTGCAGGACGAGGTGTGCCGCGCCGCCAACGCGCTGACCAAGCTCGGCGTCAAGGCCGGCGATCGGGTCGCCATCTATCTCCCGATGATCCCCGAGGCCGTCGTCGCCATGCTCGCGTGCGCCCGGCTCGGCGCTCCGCACACCGTCGTGTTCGGCGGGTTCTCCGCCGACGCCCTGTCCACCCGCATCCTCGACTGCGGGGTCGAGGTGGTGATCACCGCCGACGGCGGCTATCGCCGCGGCGCCCCCTCCGCCCTCAAACCGGCCGTCGACAAGGCGCTGGAGAAGTGCCCCGACGTCCGCTCCGTCCTGGTCGTCAAGCGCACCGGCCAGGACACCGAGATGACCGAGGGCCGCGACGTGTGGTGGGACGACGTGGTGAGCCAGGAGTCCACCGAGCACACCGCCGAGATGTTCCCCGCCGAACAGCCGCTCTACATCATGTACACCTCCGGCTCGACCGGTAAGCCCAAGGGCATCCTGCACACCACCGGCGGCTACCTGGTCGGCACGGCGTACACGCACTGGGGCACGTTCGACCTGAAGCCGGAGACCGACGTCTATTGGTGCGCCGCCGACATCGGCTGGGTGACCGGACACTCCTACCTCGTCTATGGCCCGCTCGCCAACGGCGCGACCAGCGTGATGTACGAGGGCACCCCCGACACCCCGCACAAGGGGCGGTTCTGGGAGATCATCGACAAGTTCAAGGTGAGCATCCTCTACACCGCGCCGACCGCGATCCGCACGTTCATGAAGTGGGGCGCCGACATCCCCGAGAAGTTCGACCTGTCCAGCCTGCGCATGCTGGGTTCGGTCGGCGAGCCGATCAACCCCGAGGCGTACAACTGGTATCGCGAGCACATCGGCCACGACAACTGCCCGGTCGCCGACACCTGGTGGCAGACCGAGACCGGCATGCACATGATCGCTCCAATGCCCGGTGTCGCCACCGGCAAGCCCGGCGCGGCGATGACCCCGGTCCCCGGCATCTCGGTGGACGTGGTCGACGACGAGGGCAAACCGCTCGGCGACGATCAGACCGGGTTGCTGGTCGTGACCAAGCCGTGGCCGGCGATGATGCGGACGCTGTGGAACGAGGAGCAGCGTTACGTCGACACCTACTGGGCGCGGTTCGCCGACCAGGGCTACTACTTCGCCGGCGATGGGGCCAAGAAGGACGCCGACGGCGACATCTGGCTGCTCGGCCGCGTCGACGACGTGATGAACGTGTCCGGCCACCGGATGTCCACCGCAGAGATCGAGTCCTCCCTGGTCGGGCACCCGAAGGTCGCCGAGGCGGCCGTGGTGGGCGCCATCGATGAGACCACCGGTCAGGCGATCGTCGCGTTCGTCATCCTGCGGTCCGGCGCCGAGGGCAGCGGTGAGGAACTGGTGCAGGAACTGCGTACCCACGTGGGCAACGACATCGGCCCGATCGCCAAGCCGCGGCAGATCCTGATCGTGGACGAACTGCCGAAGACCCGCTCCGGCAAGATCATGCGGCGTCTGCTCCGCGACATCGCCGAGGGCCGCGAGGTCGGCGACGTCACCACGCTGACCGACTCGTCGGTGATGAACACGATCAAGGCGGATCTGGACAAGAAGTAGGTCGATGTTGGCTGAGCCTGTCGTTGGCTGAGCCTGTCGTTGGCTGAGCCTGTCGTTGGCTGAGCCTGTCGTTGGCTGAGCCTGTCGAAGCCACGTCCCTTCGACAGGCTCAGGGACCGTACGAAGCCACGTCCCTTCGACTGGCTCTGGGACCGTAAGGGTCACCAGCCGAGCGCGTCGTTCCACTGCTCCTCGAAGCGTTCCCGCATGGTTTGGGTGTACGCGCGGGTGAGGTGGTTGTCGTCCATGTAGACGTACACCCCACCGATCACCCCGGCGCACTCCCCGCCGGGGCAGATCGAGGGGATCAGGTCCATCAGGCGTACGCCCGCATCGCGGGCGCGATCGGTGATCGGGTACGCCGGGCCGAGCTTCTCCCACACCGGTGTCGCGCACGCTGCTGTCCCGTGACGCTGCACGCATTCGGGCATGTTGAACGCCCAGCGCGGATTGTCCCGGATCAGCAGCACCGGCAGCCCTGCCTCGAGCCACGGTTCGACGGCAGCGTCCAGGGTTTCCGACTCCAGCTCCGGCCCGTCCGGCTGCGCCCGGCTGCCGACGGTGAACACCACGTCGGGTCGCTCCTCCAGCACCCAGCGACTGACCTGCTCGTTGTACAACCGACAGTCGGCATCGATGAAGTCGGCCTGCACTCCGATCCGGCAGCGCGGCCGACCGACCACCAGCAGGTCCCAGCGGTGCTCCCGCGCCATCTCGATCAGCACCGTGTTCCACTGGGCCGCGTGCGAGTCGCCGACCACGGCCACCCGCCGGGTCGGCTGCTCGCTGCGGATCTGGCCGCACTGCGACAGCGGAACGCGGTCGGTGATGTCGGGACCGCAGGGGTCCAGCGGCGGCGGCCAGTCGTTGCTGACCCTGGTGTCCCCGGGCGCATAGCCGCCCGCGGGTGCCGAGCAGGGACGCCGCCTGCCAGCGCGTGGTCGCTGGCCCCGCCAGCAGGACCAGGCTGGCCGCCAGCAGCGGTCACAGCGCGGCCGGCCCGGGAAACGCCGCCCGCCCGACCACCAGACCGCCGACCACCACCGCGACCAGCCCGACCCAGCCCAGCACCGTGGCCACGGCGGGCCGCACTCGTGGTTGCCGGCGGTGTAGTCGGTGGCCACCGCGATCAGGAACCAGTTCTGCAGATAGAACAGCGACGCCTCCGCCTGCGCCAGCAGGTCCCACCACCGGGTGGGCGGCAGCAGCAGCCAGCCCCCCAGCAGGGTCGCCACGATCACCAGGGCGGCCGACGGCACCAGTCGCCGGAACCGCCGCAGCAGGTGGTCCAGATAGGAGAACGACCGGCCGCGACGCAGCAACGACCCGGTCAGCAGGTAGGCCGAGATCATCAGGAACACGTCCACCCCGCCGGAGACCCGGCCGGAGCCCCAGATGTGATAGATCACCACCAGCGCGATCGCGAACCCCCGCAGACCGTGGATCTCGGGGCGGTGAGGGCTCCTCGACCGGTTCGGCCGCACCTCGGATCCACTCACCGCCCCCACGCTACGTGACCGGCGTCAAGGCCGCCGCGCGCGCTTGGTACGCCCCATAGCCAGCCGGTAGAGTAGCCCCTCGGTGCGCCGGGAAGTCTGGTCGGCAGTCCCTTCACGACCCTCCTCGAACTCGCTCTGGAGCCCCATGAACCAGCACCGTCCCGACCGGCCACGCCGAGACCGCCTCCCCCGCCTGTTCACGTTCGGCGCGCTGGGGGCCGACGACCTGCGGGTGCTGCCGGAGTTGCTTCGCGGCGAGACGGTGGGCGGCGCGCTGATGCTGGCGGCGACCGTGGCCGCGCTGTTGTGGGCCAACCTCGGGCCGGAGTCCTACGAGGGCTTACGCCACACCTACCTCGGGCCGCTGAACCTGCAGCACTGGGCGGCCGACGGGCTGTTGACGGTCTTCTTCTTCGTCGCCGGATTGGAGCTGAAGCGGGAGTTCGTGTCGGGGTCGTTGTCCCGGCCGCGGGATGCGCTGGTGCCGGTGGTGGCCGCCATCGCCGGGATGGTCGTCCCGGCGGGGATCTATCTGGTCACCAACCTGGTCGGCCGCGACGGGAAACCCACCGGGTGGGCGATCCCGATGGCCACCGATATCGCCTTTGCGCTGGCCATCCTGGCCGCGGTCGGCTCCCGGCTGCCGACCAGCCTGCGGGCGTTTCTGCTCACCCTGGCCATCGTCGACGACCTGGGCGCGATCATCGTGATCGCGGTCGTGTTCACCTCGGGGGTGAGCCTGGCCTGGCTCGCCGGTGCGCTGGGCTGCGCCGGGGTGTGGTGGTTCCTGCAACGCCGCCGGGTCGACCTGGGCTGGGTGTATGTCCCGCTGTTCGTGCTCGGTTGGTGGTGCATGCTCTCCTCGGGCGTCCACGCGACCATCGCCGGGGTGCTCTTCGGCCTGCTGACCCGGTCGACAGCGGAGGATCCGCACGACCCGGCGGATCGTTGGCAGCACTTCTGGCACCCGATCTCGGCGGGAGCCGTGGTACCGATGTTCGCACTGCTGTCCGCAGGCGTCTCGGTGAATCTGCCGGCCCTGCGCGAGGTGTTCACCACCCCGGTGGGGTTGGGCATCGTGCTCGGCCTGGTGCTCGGCAAGCCGATCGGCGTCTTCGGCGGGGCCTACCTGACCGCCCGCTTCACCCGGGCGACCCTGGCCCCGGACCTGCGCTGGCTGGAGGTGTTCTCGGTGAGCATGCTGGCCGGGGTCGGCTTCACCGTGGCGATCTTCGTCTCCGAGCTGGCGTTCGTGGGCGACGAACACCTGGTGTCGGAGGCCAAGGCCGCCGTGCTGATCGCCTCGGCGATCGCCGGCGTGCTGGCCGCGATCGGACTGCGTCGGCGTACGGCGCATCGCGTTGCCCTGCAGCAGGACTCCTGAGGCTGAAGACCTCCCTGCGGGGGTGCATCCGCGCTGATAGTCTCCTGCCATGGCGTACCCACACAACGCGCGGAATGTCGACGAGCCGCAGCCCCAGCATGGCCTCTCGGATGTCGCAAAACTGATCAGCGAGGATGTCAAGGCGCTGGTCCAGGGAGAGATCGCGCTCGCCAAGGCGGAGCTGGTCCCCTCGGCGAAGCACGCCGGTGTCGGCGCCGGACTGTTCGGTGGCGCGGGCTACTTCGCGATGAACGGCCTCTCGCTGCTGTTCATCGCCGGCGCGCTGGGCATCGCCGCGCTGTTCAAGGCGCCGACCGGTTGGATCGCGCTGGGGTTCGTGATCATGGCCGTGGTGGTGTTCGTCATCGCCGGCATCCTGGCGCTGGTCGGCAAGGGCCAGCTCCAGAAGGTGAAGGGCCCGGAGCGGACGATCGAACAGGCGCAGACCACCATCGAGACGATCAAGGGCTCGATCGCGCGCGCCACCGCGGACGCCAAGACCAAGGAGCTGGAGCGCAAGAACTTCCGGCACCCGGAGCGGGTCGACCTGCGCTGAGGCGTACGCCCGTTCCTCACCAGCGTCTGGAGCGCCGGTCTGAACCGGCGGCGCCGAAGGAGTAGCCTCGTCGGTGATGTCCACGATGAACCTGCCCACCGAGGCCCGCACGCTGTGGGGCTGGGGGCGCACCGCCCCCACCACCGCCCAAGTCCTGTCGACCCCCGACGTCGAGTTGATCGCGTCGGCCGTTGCCCAGGTCGCCGACGCCAACGCCGACAAGCCGTCCCACCTGCGCCGTGGCGTGATCGCCCGCGGGCTGGGACGTTCCTATGGGGACGTCGCCCAGAACTCGGGTGGCCTGGTGATCGACATGACCCCGGTCAACCGGATCCACTCGATCGACGGGTCGACGGCGATCGTCGACCTCGACGCCGGCGTCGACCTGGAGACGCTGATGAAGGCGGCTCTTCCGTTCGGGTTGTGGGTGCCGGTCCTTCCGGGTACGCGGCAGGTCACCATCGGCGGCGCGATCGGCAACGACATCCACGGCAAGAACCACCACTCGGCGGGCTCCTTCGGCAACCACGTCACCGAGTTGTCGCTGCTGGTCGCCGACGGCCGGGTGCTCACGCTGTCCCCCGACGGTTCACCCGATGACCCGACCGCCGACCTGTTCTGGGCCACGATCGGCGGGATGGGGCTGACCGGCATCATCCTGCGCGCCAAGCTCCGGATGACGCGTACCGAGACGGCGTACTTTCTCGCCGACGACGACCAGACGCACACCCTGGACGAGACGATCGCGCTGCACAGCGACGGTTCGGAGTCGAAATACACCTATTCCTCGGCCTGGTTCGACGCGATCTCCGCGCCGCCGAAGCTCGGCCGGGCCGCGATCTCCCGCGGCAGCCTGGCCACCCTGGATCAGCTGAAGGAGTTTGCCCCGAAGCTGGCCAAGGACCCGCTCGCGTTCAACGCGCCGACCCTGCTCACCTTCCCCGACATCTTCCCCAACGGGCTGGCCAACAAGCTGACCTTCTCGATGGTCGGTGAGGCCTACTACCGGATGGGCGGAACCCACCGGAACAAGATCAAGAATTTGACGCAGTTCTATCACATGCTCGACCTCTTCGGAGAGTGGAACCGGGCGATGGGTCCGGCGGGATTCCTGCAATATCAGACATTGGTGCCGACCGACGCGGTCGAGCCGTTCAAACAGGTGATCCGCGACATCCAGTCCTCGGGGCACTATTCGTTCCTGAACGTGTTCAAGCTGTTCGGGCCGGGCAACCGGGCGCCGCTGTCCTTCCCGATGGAGGGGTGGAACGTGTGTGTCGACTTCCCGATCAAGAAGGGACTCGGCGAGTTCTGCAACCAGCTCGACCGGCAGATCATGGAGTTCGGCGGACGTGTCTACACCGCCAAGGATTCCCGGGTGTCGGCGCAGAACTTCCGCCGGATGTACCCGCGCACCGACGAATGGGTGACGGTACGCCGCCAGGTCGACCCCACCGCCGTCTTCGCCTCCGACATGGCTCGTCGCCTCGAGCTGATCTGACGAAAGGAAACCCATGATCGACGCCGTCGGCAACCCGCAGAAGATCCTGCTGCTCGGAGGCAGCTCGGAGATCGGGCTCGCCATCTGTGCCGAATTCCTCGGCCGCCAGCCGGCCAAGGTGGTGCTCGCCGGGCTCGCCAACGACCCGCAGCGCGATGCCGCGATCAACGAACTGCGGGCCGCCGGCGCCTCCGAGGTGACCTGGCTCGACTTCGACGCGGTCGACTTCTCCTCCCACCCGGCGACGATCGAGCAGGCGTGGGCCGGTGGCGACGTCGACGTCGCCATCGTCGCCTTCGGCATGCTCGGCGATCCCGAGGAGCTGTGGCAGGACCAGGCCAAGGCGGTCTTCGCCTGCCACCTCAACTACACCGGAGCGGTCTCGGTCGGCGTCCTGCTCGGGCAGAAGATGAAGGACCAGGGCTTCGGCCAGATCATCGCCATGAGCTCGGCCGCCGGGATGCGGGTGCGCCGCTCCAACTTCGTCTACGGCTCCACCAAGGCCGGCTTGGACGGGTTCTACACCAACCTCGGTGAGGCGCTCGAACCGTTCGGCCCGCGCGTGCTGGTGATCCGCCCCGGTCAGGTGCGCACCCGGATGTCCAACCACCTCAAGGAAGCCCCGCTGACCGTCGACAAGAGCGAGGTCGCCTCCATCGCCGTCGAGGGCACCCGGAAGAAGAAGGCGATCGCCTGGGCGCCGGCCCCGTTCCAGCTGGTGATGCTGGTGCTGCAGCACATCCCGCGGCCGATCTTCAAGAAACTGCCAATCTGAGTCCTATCCGTTGAAGGCGCGATAGAGCGCGAGAGCCAACCCAGTCCGGTCGCGCTGCTGCATCTTGCGCAGCAGATTGGACACGTGGTTCTTGACCGTGCCCTCGGCCAGCACCAGATCGGTTGCGATCTCGACATTCGTCATGCCTTTGGCGACCCGCTCGCCAACCAGCCGCTCGGCCCTGGTGAGCACCGCCAGCGGATCCTCTGGAGCAGCGGAATCGCCGCCGGACAAGGCGATCCGGGCCACCCGCGGATCGATCACCAGGCCGCCGTCGGCCACCTCGCGAATGGCCTCGGCCAGCCGGTCGGTGGACACGTCCTTGAGCAGGAATCCCGCCGCCCCGGCGCCGAGCGAGCCGAGCACGATCTCCTCGTCGTCAAAGGTGGTCAGCACCAGCACCGGCAACTCGGGGTGGCTGGTGTGCAGTGCCGACACCAGCTCCAACCCGTCCATCCCCGGCATCCGCGCGTCGGTGAGCACGACATCGGGGGAACAGCGTGGGAGCATGGCCAGCGCCTCACGGCCGTCCGATGCCTCCCCCACCACCTCGAGCCCCTCGGCCGTCTCCAGCAGCATTCGCAGGCCGCGACGCAGCAACTGCTGATCATCGACCACGAGCAGGCGGGTCACCGCCCCGCCCCCGCCGGGACGACGCCGCTGAGGCGTACCCCCCGTTCTGCCACGCGTGCAGAGAATCCGCCACCCAACTGCTCTGCCCTCTCGGCCAGCGACCGCAACCCGAAACCGGGCTCCGCCCCGGACAGTTCGGGGGCTCCGCTCTCCGCACCGTTGTCCTCCAGTTCGATTCGGATCCCCTCCTGCTGCCAGTGCACGGTGATCTCCACCTCGTCGGCGCCCGAGTGCCGCAACACGTTGGTCAGCCCCTCCTGCACCAGCCGGTAGGCGAACAGCGACGCCTCCCGGCCGAGAGGGCACTCGCTGCCGGTCTGCCGGATCCGAACCGTCAGCCCCGTCCCCCGGAAGCTGTCCGCAATCGCTTCGAAGGCTGCGATTCCGGACAGGTCGGTCTCACGAGGCGGATTCAGCGCGCGCACCCAGCGACGCATGTACGCCAGCGCCTCGCTCGCCTGCTGGCGCGCCCGCCCCACCTCGGCGAACGCCTGCTCGGGAGCGGATTCCCGGACGCGCTCGGCGTACTCGAGGCTCATCCCGATCAGGGTCAGCCGGTGACCGAGCCCGTCGTGCAGCTCGCGGGCGGATCGAGACCGTTCGTCGGCGAGCATCAGCTCCTTCTCCACATCGTGGCGGGCCCGCAGTTCGGTCACCAGACGCAGGTTGGTCCGGCGCTCGGACTCCAACTCCCGCAGCAGTTGGCCGAGCACCAACCCCAGACCGCCAAGTACTGCCGCCGCCACCGACTCGAGCAGGATGCTCTCCCAGTCCCGACCCCACAGGTACATCGCCACTGCCCCGACCGCAGCGAAGAACAGCAGGCCGACCACCCCCTGCCCCAGGCCCGCGTCCGCCACCACGAGACAGATCGCCAGGAGGGTCAGCAGCAACGGAACCGCACCGCCGCCGCCCAATGCGGCCAGCGCGGCGGCGACGACCAGCAACTGCAACCAGAGATGCCTCGGCCGCAGCCGCCAGCTCAGCCAGCAGCCGGCGGTGAGCAGGCTGCCGGCCACCCCGGCCGGGGTGGTCCACCGCGTCGGTGCCGTGGCGGAGAGAACCGACAGCAGGTTGATCAGGGACAGCACCCCGACCAGCACATCGAGCAGCACCAGCATTCGACGCGACAGGCCCATGCCCACCAGCGTACGGGGCTGGAGACTCGACACGGTCATGACTGGAGTCACCACTCCACCACGGAAATGGTGACCGAGGACAGGTCCGCCGGCGCCTGCGGCGCGGCCACACTGAGACCATGACGATCGCCGAACCATCACTCGCCTCCGACCAACCGACCACGAAGCGCGGCGCTCTGCACCGTCGTCTTCCGTTCGCAGTCTGTGTCCTGCTCGCGACGGTGATGATGTTCGCCAACTATGTGATCGCCGTTCCGGTGACGCTGATCCCCGGCGTCGAGCGGATGGCCCAGAAATCGATCGTCGGACAGGTTGTCCTGCGGTCGGTGGGTTCCCTGCTCACTCTGGCCACGGCCGTGCTGCTGGTGTGGTTGGCCACCCGATTCGTGCTGCGCGGGCGGCTCCGCGACGTCGGGTGGCTGACCAGCCGCGACTCGTGGTGGTTGTTCGGCCTGGGTTGGGCCGCCAGCCTGGTCGCGGTCGTCCTGCCGACGGTGCTGCTTCCCATGGCCAATCTGGCCCAGCACACCCCGATTCCCCCGGCGCAGTGGCAGAGCATGACCGCGGGCACGGTGATCGCCGCCGTCGTCGGCCAGACGATGGCCGGCGTGGCGCTGCAGGGAATCCCGGAGGAGCTGGTGTGGCGCGGCTGGTTGATGAACTGCCTGCGCACCCGCCCCCGCCTCGCCCTGGTCGTCTCGGCCGTGATGTTCGGCGCCCTGCACATCATCTCCAACGGTGGCCAGGAAACCGTGGTCGATCGGATCGTCTACGTCGTGATGGCGATGGCATTCGCGTTCTGCGGTGGGGCGATGGCGCTGCGGCTGGGTTCGCTGTGGCCCGCGATCGGCGTACACGCGGGGTTGCACCTGACCAACCTGATCCTGAACTTCACCCCGTTGAACGCCGCTGGTTCGTTCGTCTGGGGTGCCCAGGCATTCATCTGGGTGGCGATCGGCACGGTGCTGCTGGCGGGCTGGAAGGGCAGCGAGGTGGCGTACCGGCGCTGACCGGGGCGCTCAGTCGTCGAGGTCGACCCAGTCCATGCCGCGGGTCGTCGCCCACTCCCGGGCGGCGGCCCGCAGCGATTCGTCCACCCCGCGACCGGTCAGGTCGGCGGGGACGAAGAGTCGCTCGGCGCGCAGCGCTCCCCCTCCGGTACGCCCGGGCCACGGCAGCGGCCGGGTGCGGGCGGTCAGCAGCAGTCCGGCGTGCCGGCCGTCGAGCTCGGCCCACCAGGCCGGGTGCTGATCGCGATACTCCAGCCACGCGTCGGCGAATCGGTCCAGGAAACCCGGTCCCGGGTCCAGCCCCTCCGCGCGGGCAGCCTGGATCGTGAGGGCCCCCACCAGGAGCGCGTCCGCGGCGCCGGCCTGGCGGATTCGTGGCCCGATCATGGTGCAGATGCTGCCACAACCGACGGGGTGCGTGGGGCGATGTCAGTGCCGGCCGGTTGACTGGGACCCATGACGGCTGACACCCCCCACCTCGACGACGACGCCCTGACGGTGCTGCGCCGGCTCACCGGCCGACCCGACGCCACCTTCCGCGACGGCCAGCTGGAGGCGATCAAGGCGCTGGTCGAGCAGCGACAGCGGGTGCTGGTGGTGCAACGCACCGGTTGGGGCAAGTCGGCGGTCTATTTCGTCGCCTCCCTGCTGCGCCGCCAGCGCGGGTCCGGGCCGACGCTGATCGTCTCCCCGTTGCTGGCGCTGATGCGCGACCAGGTCGCCGCGGCCGAACGGGCCGGCGTACGCACCGCCGCGATCAACTCCGCCAACGTGACCGAGTGGGACGAGGTGATCGACCGGCTGCGCGCCGACGAGCTCGACCTGCTGCTGGTCTCCCCCGAGCGGCTGACCAACCCGCGCTTCCGGGACACGGTGCTGCCCGCCCTGCTCGACCGGCTCGGGCTGCTGGTGGTCGACGAGGCGCACTGCATCTCCGACTGGGGCCACGACTTCCGGCCCGACTATCGCCGGATCCGGGAGCTGATCGCCGACCTGGCTGCGGATGTACCGGTGCTCGCCACCACCGCCACCGCGAACGAGCGGGTGGTCACCGACGTCGCCGAACAGCTCGGCGGCGGCGGGCACCGAGTGCTCACCCTGCGCGGTCCGCTCGCCCGCGACTCACTCCGGCTCGGTGTGCTCACCCTGCAGACCTCGCGGCAACGGCTGGGCTGGCTGCTCGCCCACCTGGCTGAGCTGCCGGGTTCGGGCATCATCTACGCGCTCACCGTGTCCGCGGCCGAGGACACGGCCCGACTGCTCGCCGACGCAGGGCTTCCGGTCAAGGCCTACACCGGACGCACCGACCCGGCCGAGCGCGAGGCCGCCGAGCAGGCGTTGCAGGACAACCGGGTCAAGGCGCTGGTGGCGACCAGTGCGCTCGGCATGGGGTTCGACAAACCCGATCTCGGGTTCGTGGTGCACCTGGGCGCGCCGAGCTCACCGGTCGCCTACTACCAGCAGGTGGGGCGCGCGGGTCGCGCCACCGACCGGGCCGACGTGCTGCTGCTGCCCGGGGTGGAGGACCGCGACATCTGGCACTACTTCGCCACCGTGTCCATGCCCACCCCGCACAAGGTGGGGCAGGTGCTGACCGCGCTCGAGCAGGCCGACAAACCGCTCAGCGTCGGCGCGCTGGAGGCCCGGGTCGACCTGCGCCGCTCCCCGCTGGAACTGCTGCTGAAGGTGCTCGCCGTCGACGGGGCGGTCGAGAAGGTGGGCGGCGGCTGGCAGCGCACCGGCACCGACTGGAGCTATGACGAGGAACGCTACGGCCGGATCGAGGAGGCTCGCCAGCGCGAGCAGCAGGCGATGCTCGACTATGAGAGCGGCTCGGCCTGCCGGATGGAGTTCCTCACCCGACAACTCGACGACCCCACCGCCGCCGCCTGCGGACGCTGCGACAACTGTCAGCGGGCCGCCGGAGAGCCGGTCTGGTTCTCCGCCGACGTGCCGGCCGACTGGGTGGAGAAGGCCGAGGCCGGGCTGGCGCGGGTCGGTGTACCGATCGAGCCCAGGGTCCAGTGGCCGTCCGGGATGGATCGGCTGTCGGTGCCGGTGAAGGGCAGGATCCCGGCCGAGGAGGCGTACGCCGAGGGACGCGCGGTGGCCCGGTTGACCGACCTCGGCCACGGCGCCGCGCTGCGTTCGCTGTTCGTCAACGACGACCAGGGCAACCCGGTGGACGCCGAGGTGCCGGCCAACCTGGCCCGGGCCTGCGTCGAGGTGCTGCGCGAGTGGGGGTGGGGCGAGCGGCCGGTGGCGGTGCTCTCGATCGGGTCCCTGTCGCGACCCCGGTTGGTCCGCTCGCTGGCCGAGGGGCTGGCCCGGGTGGGCCGGTTGACGGATCTGGGGACACTGGCGGTACGCCCGGAGTTGCCGCAACCGGGTCCTGGCAACAGCGCCTATCGGCTGGCCTCGCTGTGGCAGCGGTTCGAGTTATCGGCCGAGCAACGGTCGGCGCTGGCCGGGCTGAGCGGGCCGGTGCTGCTGGTCGACGACCTGGTCGACTCGCGGTGGACCATGACGGTGGCCGCGCGGGAGGTACGCCTGGCCGGCGCCCCCGCGGTGCTCCCGTTCGCCCTGGCGCTGGCCGGCTGAAGACCCCTGAGCCTGTCGAAGGGTCCCTGAGCCTGTCGAAGGGCTAGTCCGGCCTTGGCGCCCACCTTGTCGGTGAACGCATCCGCGGCCTTGCCCGCGTTCTCGCCGGTGACCTGCTTGGAGGCCGCGCTGCCCTCCTCGGTGGCCTGGCCGACCTTGCCGCCCATGTGCATCCAGCGTTGGCCATAGCCGAAGGCGGCAGCCTCGTCACCCTCCGGCCGCTGCTGGCCGGTACTGTTCAGAGAGGCGACGAGGGGTGGGGGCAGCTCGAGCAGGCTCATCGGTTTGCTCCGGGGCCCTTCGGCACCCTACGACGGGTGGGGTTCGCCTCGGGAGGGGATCCGGATTGTTCCGGGACACTCGTCCACGGGCGGAGGATCAGCCGACCGCGACCGGAAGTGCGCGCAGCCGGGCGGCCTCGGCGCTGGCGTCGTCGGGTTGGGCCTCCGCCGCGGCCTCGGCCGCGGCTGCTGCGGCGTACGCCTGTTGCTCCTGCTGGACGGTCTCGACGTCCCAGCCGAGCAGCGGGGCCACCACCTCGGACAGGTCCTCGAGCGCGGAGACCCCCCGGTCGCGGGTCTCGAAGCCGAGCCGGATCCGGTGGTTGAGAATGTCGGCCAGGTGCAGCGCACCCTCGTGCAGCACGGCGAACGCGGCCTCCACCTTGAGGTACGCCGGGGCGCTCGGCAGCGGCTCGGCCCACTCGGGATGCTCAGCGATCAACTCCAGCAGCACCGCGACCTCGGTGCCGTAGCGACCGAGCAGGTGCTCCACACGGTCCTCGGTCCAGCCGAATTCGCCAGCCTGGTTGGCGAATCGGCGGCTGGCGGCCTCAAGGCCGGCGGCGCCGACGAGCGGGGTGCGGGCGGTGACCGACGGGAGCGCCTTGGCCATCTGGCTGCCGAGGGCATAGTCGACGGCGTCCTCGGCCATCGCGCGATAGGTGGTCAGCTTGCCGCCGGCGATCACCACCAGCCCCGGGGCGACCTCGGCCACGGTGTGCTCGCGGGACACCTTGGTGGAGCTGGTCTCCCCGTCCCCTGCGGTGTCCTCGGTGGGTTGGACCAGGGGACGCAGCCCGGCGTAGGTGCCGATGACGTCCTCGCGGGTCAGGTTGCTGGAGAGCACCTTGTTGGCGTGCTCGAGGATATAGTCGATGTCGGCGGTGGTGGCCACCGGATATTGACGCGAGTGGTGCCAGGCGGTGTCGGTGGTGCCAACGATCCAATAGCGCTGCCACGGGATGATGAACAACACCGACTTCTCGGTGCGCAGGAACAGCCCTGTGCTTCCGTTGATCCGCTCCTTCGGGAAGACCAGGTGGATTCCCTTGCTGGCCAGGACTTTCAGCCCCTCGCCGGACTGGGTGTGGTCGCGGCTGGCGAGCTCCTCGGAGTCCTCGGTCCACACGCCGGTGGAGTTGATCACTCGGCTGGCGCGGATCGTGTGCTCGGTGCCGGTCTCCAGGTCGCGGACCACCGCCCCGGTCACCCGGCCGCGGTCGTTGCGGGGGAAATCCACCACCTGGGTGCGGGAGGCGGCGTACGCCCCATAGCCGACGGCCGTGCGGACCAGTCCCAGCACCAGGCGGGCATCGTCAACCCTGGCGTCGAAATAGCGGATCGCGCCGGTCAGCTGGTCGGGGCGGATGTCCGGAAAAGCTTCCAGGGCACCCTTTCTGGTGTAGTGCCGCTGCACCGGAACCGGATGCCCCTGCGCGCCCGCCCGCGCCATCACGTCATAGAGACCGACACCGACCGCAGAATAGGAACGCTCGATCACCGGCATCTTCAACGGCCACAGAAAAGGCTGCTCCTTGACCAGGTGCGGGGCGGTGGTCGACAGCAGCAGACCACGTTCCCGGAGAGCTTCATGCACGAGCGCGAAGTCGAGGTTGTAGAGGTAGCGCAGCCCGCCGTGCACCAGCTTGCTGGAGCGCGAGGAGGTGCCCTGGGCCCAGTCCTGCATCTCCACGATTCCGGTGCGCAGGCCACGGGTCGCGGCGTCGAGGGCGATACCGGCGCCGGTGACCCCGCCGCCAACCACCAGCACGTCCAGGCCCTCCTCGTCGGACATGGCGGCCAGTGCCGCCAGCCGGGACTTCGGGTTCAAGCTCGTCGACTCCACTACTCCTCCTCAGGTTTTGCCGTTACCATCGTGTGCGATGATGCACGAATGGGCAAGCCTTCTGCACAAACGTGCAGAAGGGAGGTGGTGACGTGGGCGATCGTGAGGATCAGGCCTACCTGGCGGCCGAGCTCTACTACCTGCAGGACGAGACAATGGAGGCGATCGCCGCACGGCTGGGCGTGTCCCGTTCCACGGTGTCCCGATTGCTGGCGACCGCCCGGGACGAGGGGTGGGTGCGGATCACGCTGGCCCCCCGCCCCGGGGACGACTCCGAGCTGGCGGGCAGCCTGCGTCGCGAGTTCGGGGTACGCCCCCACCTGGTCCCGACCCGCGCCAACGCGGGGGCCGAGCAGCGGCTGGACCACATCGCCACGGCAGCGGCCAGGTTGGTGGAGTCGCTGGTCCACCCCGGTGGCAGTCTGGGCGTGGCGTGGGGCACCACGGTGGCGGCGGTGGCGCAACGACTGAGGCGTACGCCTGCGGCGGGCTCGGCGATCGTCCAGCTGAACGGCTCGGCCAACTCGACCACCTCGGGGATTCCCTATTCCGAAAGCATTCTGGCCACCGCCGCGGAGGCGTTCGACGCTGAGGTGCACTGGTTTCCGGTGCCGGCCTTCTTCGACTTCGCCAGCACCAAGCAGGCGCTGTGGCGCGAGCGCAGCATCGCCGGAGTGCTGGCGCGTCAGCAGTCCTGCGACCTGGCGCTGTTCGGGGTGGGCAGCTTCGGCGGGCGGCAGGCCAGCCACGTCTACACCTCGGGCTATCTCGACGAGGTGACCATGACCGAACTGGCGGCGGCCGGTGTGGTGGGCGACGTGTGTACCGTGCTGCTGCGCGCCGACGGGTCGTACGCCGACCTGGCCATCAACGACCGCGCGTCTGGGCCGACGCCGGCGGAGCTGCAACGTATTCCGCGCCGGGTGTGCGTGGTGTCGGGTGGGCACAAGGTACGCGCCACCCTCGCCGCGCTGCGCGCCCGCGTCGCCACCGACCTGGTGATCGACGAACTCACCGCCCGGGAGTTGCTGCGCACGCACCGCTCCAGCGGAGGTCGGCCGGCGCGGCACAGCGCCAGGTGAGCAATTTCGGTCGGGCGCGGACAGCCCGCGGGAGCCGATACTTGCTGACATGACCGGCCGTGATCGCCTTCGAGAACTCCTGGACGCCGTGCTCGATGCGGAGCCCTCCCTGACCGAGATGGCCGCGGCGGCGCACTCCTCGCCCTTCCACTTCGGCCGCCAGGTCACCCGGTTGGCCGGCGAGGCGCCGATGGCCCTGCGTCGCCGGGTCGAGCTCGAACGCGCGGCCTGGCTGCTGCAGCGCGGCGCCAACGTCACCGAGACTGCGTTCGGAGCCGGCTACGACAGCGTGAACGGATTCTCCCGGGCGTACCGGCGCGCGTTCGGGTTCGCCCCCAGCGAGACGCCGCCCGCGAGCAGCCGCGGGCACTGGCTGTCCGCACCGAACGGGATCCACTTCCACTCGCCGACGGCCCTCTACGTCGACGCTGCGGCCGGGGGCGGTGCGGGTGATCCGGTGCTCGGCATCCTGATCCGTCAGGACTGCGAGGATGTGAGTGCGCTGATGTCGGTGGCGCAATCCCTGTCGGCAACGCAACTCCATCAGGTACGTCTGCCGGGGGCCGTCTGCTTGGCCTGGGACGGGCCGGAGGAAACTTTGTGGCAGTTGTTGCGGAACCTCGTGCTGGCGAAGGGGCCGTGGCTGGCTGCTATCGAGGGGGAGGACCAACCGGACCTGTCCGCGATCGGCGACCTGAACGCGCTGGCCGAACACCACCGGGAGGTGGTCCCGCGCTGGCTCCGCCTGCTCGACGAGGTGGATGCCCGGGGCGGTTGGGGCGATCGCATCGTCGACGCCCTGTGCACCCCACCGGAGAGTTTCGTGCTCTGTCAGGTGGTGGCGCACGTGCTCACCTTTTCGGCGCACCGCCGTCAGGTGGCCCGCTGGATGCTCCGCGATGCCGGATGCGACCTGTCCGACCCCGCCCTCGACCCCGATCCGATCACCTGGCACCGACGACACAGTGGAGGGACCACATGACTCGCTACCGCTTCTATACCGCAACCACCCTGGACGGCTACCTCGCCGACGAGAACGACTCCCTGGACTGGCTGTTCACCCAACCGCAGGGCAGCGAGCAGGAGCAACGGGCGGATCCCGAGGCGACGCAGTCCTATCCGGACTTCATCGCCGGCGTCGGTGCGCTGGCGATGGGTGCCACCACCTATCAGTGGGTGCTGGACGAGATCACGGCCAAGGGTGAGCAGTGGCCCTATTCCCAACCCTGCCTGGTGTTCACCCACCGCCGACTGGAACCGGCCGCGGCCAACGTGCGGCTCGTGCAGGGCTCACCGGCCGCGCACCGGGCCGAGCTCGAGGAGGCGGCGCAGGACAAGGACGTCTGGGTGGTCGGCGGCGGGGACCTGGCCTGCCAGTTCGCCGAGGAGGGGATGCTGGATGACCTGCTGCTGTCCATCGCCCCGGTGACTCTGGGCGCAGGACGCCCGCTGTTTCCTCGCGCGTTCGACCTGGAGCTGGTCCGCCACGGCCGCAACGGCGCCTTCCTGTGCGCCAGCTACCGGGTGGTGGGGGCGCGCCGGGCTTCTTGACCCGGGGGTCGCCGAGGCAGCAGGGCTCAGCAGTCTCCGCTGCGGCGTACGATCCGGGATTCCCACGCCTGCAACAGATCCGGGGCAGGCCGGTCCACCGTGCCGATCATCAACTCGGCGTCGGCCAGGTCGGCGACCAGGTCGTCCGGGAGCTGGGCCGGGCGCGAGGAACAGTTGGCGACCACGGTCAGCACGGTGTCGCCGCTGGCCCGGGTGAACACCCACAACTGGTCGTGCTCGGCAAGCCTGAGCTCGAAGGCACCGTCGACGACGGCGGGTTCGGCCTTGCGCAGAGCGATCAGCCGCTTGTAGTGCGCCAGCACCGAATCCGGATCGCCCTGCTGGGCGGCGACGTTGATCTCGGTGTGGTTGGGGTTGACCCCGATCCACGGCGTACCGGTGCTGAAGCCGGCGTTCGTCGTGGCGTCCCACTGCATCGGCGTCCGTGCGTTGTCCCGGGTCTGCACCGATTGCTGTGCCAGCAGGTTTTCCGGGTCGGCACCGGCGCCGGTGGCCTCGGCGTAGTGGTTCAGCGCCTCGATGTCACGGTACTGGTCGATCCGGGTGAATCCGGCGTTCGTCATGCCGATTTCCTCACCCTGATAGACATATGGCGTTCCGCGATGCAGGTGCAGCACGGTGGCCAGGGTCTTGGCCGAGGCGACCCGGTGCTCGGGTGAATCGTCGCCGAACCGGGACACCGCCCGCGGCTGGTCGTGGTTGTCCCAATACAGCGAGTTCCAGCCGGCGTCGGCCAACCCTGCCTGCCAGTGCGCCAGATTTCCTTTGAGAACAGGAAGCGGGATCGGAACCCGCTCCCACTTGGTGGCGCCGATGTCGAGGGCGACGTGCTCGAAGGTGAACACCATGTCCAGCTCGGCGCGGTCGGCGTCGGTGTAGCGACGGGCGTCCTCGACGGTCACCCCGGGCATCTCTCCGACGGTGACCAGGTTGCGGCCGGCGAGCACCTCGGTGTGCATCTCGTGCAGGAACTCGTGCATCCGTGGGCCGTCGGCAACCATCGGGAACGCCGGGGACAGCGGCCGCCCGGGCACCTCCGGTCCGTCGGCCAGCGGCTCGGTCTTGGAGATGAAGTTGATCACGTCCATCCGGAACCCGTCGACGCCGCGATCCAGCCACCAGCGCATCATCGCGTACACCGCCTGCCGCACCTCGGGGTTCTCCCAGTTCAGGTCGGGCTGCTTGCGGCTGAACAGGTGCAGGTAGTACTCGCCCGACCGCTCGTCGTACTCCCAGGCCGGGCCGGAGAAGGCGGACTCCCAGTTGGTCGGGGCGATCCGGTTGCCGTCGGCGTCCTCGCGGCCGGGCCGCCACCAGTACCAGTCGCGCTTCGGCGATTCGGGATCGCGCGACTCGACGAACCACGGGTGCTCATCGCTGGTGTGGTTGACGACCAGGTCCATCATCAGGGCGATCCCACGCTCGTGCAGGCCGGCGATCAACTCGTCCAGGTCGGCCAGGGTGCCGAAGCTCGGATCGATGTCGGTGTAGTCGGAGATGTCGTAGCCGTTGTCGTCCTGCGGTGAGCGATAGACCGGGCTCAGCCACAGCACCTCGACCCCGAGGTCGGCCAGGTGGTCGAGTCGCTGGATGATCCCGCGCAGGTCCCCCACCCCGTCGCCGTTGGAGTCGGCGAACGAGCGCGGATAGATCTGATAGACGACGGCGGAACGCCACCAGTCGGGATCGGCACGATGGGCAGGAACGACGAAACCACTCATGCCCCAATCGTGGCAGATCCCTGACCACCCAGTCAGTCCCCACTTTGTCAGTTGTTATGCGGAGATCTCCGGCACGAGGTTGCGCCGCGTCCCCGGGCATAACCAGTGACAAAGTGTGGGGGCAGGTGGGTCAGTGGGTGTTGGCGGAAGTACCGGGTTCGCGGCGGGAGCGGTCGCGCAGGAAGCGGGCGGGGATGTCGGCCAGCAGGTCGCGGTCCCAGGGGAGTTCCCAGCCGGCGAGCTGGATCAGCCCGTCGAGCAGGCCGGCGGTGAGACCCCAGATGAACAGCTCCCCCACCACGAACGCCGGGCCGCGATAACCGGACGGGTGGTGGGCGGTACGCCGATTCGCCGGGTCGAGCAGCTGGGCCAGCGGCACCTGGTAGACCGCCGCCACCTCGGCCAGATCCACCGGTACCACCGGGTGCGGCTCGCGCCACCAGCCGACCACCGTGGTCACGTCGAACCCGCTCACCGCGACGTGCACCGCCGGCACGTGACCGAGCAGCTCCACCCCACCGGCCTCGAGCCCGATCTCCTCGGCCGCCTCCCGCATCGCCGCGGCCTCCGCCGAGGCGTCGCCGGGGTCGATGGCGCCCCCGGGAAAGGCGAGCTGCCCGGCGTGGGAGCGCAGCGTCGCGGCCCGCTCGATCACCACCACCGACAGTTCCGGCTCGGTCGCGAACAGCGCCAGCACCGCCGCCGGACGCCCGCCGCGGCCGGGCCGCTCGGCGACCACCTCCGGCTGCACTTGCGGTTGCTCCAGCGCCCGAGTCAGGGCGGCGAGCGCCTCGGGCGTACGCCTCATCCGCGCGGCTCCCGGACCAACTTGGCGGCCTTGACCGGATCGGTCTCACCCTCGCCGTACCCCGGACACAGCGCCGCCACCGGACAGGCGCCACAGGCCGGGTTGCGGGCGTGGCAGCGGCGGCGTCCGTGCCAGATCACGTGGTGGCACAGCATCACCCAGTCCTTGCGCGGGAACAGCGCACCGACCTCGGCCTCGATCTTGTCCGGGTCGCTCTGCGTGGTCCAGCCGAAGCGGATCGACAGCCGCTTGAAGTGGGTGTCCACGGTGATGCCCGGTATGCCGAAGGCGTTGCCCAGCACGACGTTCGCGGTCTTGCGGCCCACCCCGGGCAGGGTCACCAGGTCGGCCAACCGCCCCGGCACCTGCCCGTCGAACCGTTCCACCAGCGCCTGGCTGAGCCGGATCACCGCGTCGGTCTTGGCGCGGAAGAAGCCGGTCGGGCGGATGATCTCCTCGAGCACCGCGCGATCGGCACCGGCCAGCGCGGCCGCATCCGGATAGCGCGCGAACACCTGCGGGGTGACCAGGTTGACCCGCTTGTCGGTGGACTGCGCCGACAGCACCGTCGCCACCAGCAGCTGCAGCGGATCGGCGAAGTCCAGCTCGCACTTCGCGTCGGGATAGGTGTCGGCCAGCACCCGGTTGATCTTGCGGGCCCGGCGTACCAGGGCCGTGGGCGGGGGCGGCACGACGGGAGGGCTGCTCGGCATGGCGTCAGCCTAGACCCGGCGCGCGGAGCCGGGTGTGATTCGATTCACGCTGGGCTCGACGGTAGCCTTGCCCAGAAGATTTGCCATTCAGGAGGGTCCGTGGAAGCCAAGGACGTGCTCAAGCAGGCGCCGCTGTTCAAGGGGCTTGATCAGGAGGCGTACCAGTCGCTTGCCTCCACCATGGGCTCGCTCAGCCTGGCCCGCGGTGCCGTCCTGTTCCACGAGGGCGATGTCGGTGACCAGCTGTTCGTCGTCGTCGACGGCAAGGTGAAGCTCGGTCGGCACGGCAGCACCGGGCGGGAGAACCTGCTCGCGGTGCTCGGGCCCGGTCAGATGTTCGGTGAGCTGTCGGTGTTCGACCCCGGGCCCCGCTCCACCACCGCCACCGCGGTGACCAAGTGCGAGTTGCGGGTGCTCGAACACGACGAGCTGATCCGCTGGCTGGACGGTCGCCCCGAGGTGGCCCGCGGCCTGCTCAGCCAACTCGCCGGACGACTCCGCCGGGCCAACGATGTGGTGTCGGACCTGGTGTTCTCCGATGTGCCCGGCCGGGTGGCCAAGGCGCTGCTCGATCTGGCCTCACGCTTCGGCGAGCGGACCGATCACGGACTGGTGGTGCACCACGAACTGACCCAGGAGGAGCTCGCCCAGTTGGTCGGCGCCTCCCGTGAGACGGTGAACAAGGCGCTCGCCGATTTCGCCGCCCGCGGGTGGATCCGGCTCGAGCCACGCTCGGTCACCATCACCGACCTGGAGCGGGTGGAACGCCGGGCGCGCTGAGCCAAGGGACCTCGAGGTACGCCAGCTGGGCGCGGGTGGATTCGGCGGCGGCGCCGCGTACGCCTTCGGGGACGTCGCCGTAGATCGCCTCGACGATCTGCTCCACCGTGTCCAGTCCGGAGGCGACGGCCTCGCGTACCTGCTGCAACCGCTCGTGCCGATGCGTCCGGTAATGATCCAACCAGGCAACGGGATCCGCCACATCCGGGCCGTGCCCCGGCAGGATCCGGCCAACCTCGTGATCGGCGACCAGCGCGAGCATCTCGTCCAACGACGCGAGATAGGAGCGCAGGTCACCGTCGGGGTGCACGATCACCGTGGTGCCCTCACCGAGCACCATGTCCCCGCTGAAGAAGTCCGCCGCCTGCGTGCCCTCCCCCGGCGACCCGTGCAGCACGAACCCGATCGAGTCGGCCGTGTGCCCCGGCAGATGCCGCACCTCGATCGCCCGATCCCCCAGCTCGACGGTCTCCCGATCCCGCAGCACGCGATCGCACAGCGCCGGATCGTACGCCCGAACGGCGGCCCCGAACCGCTCCGCCAGCCCCGGCGCCGCCTCGATGTGATCATGGTGATGATGGGTCACCCACACCTCGGAAATCCCGTTGGGGCAGGCATTCGCGACCGCCGCCAGGTGCCCGTCGTCCTCGGGTCCGGGGTCGATCACCACCGCCGGGCCGACCTCCGGCGCCAGCACCCACGTGTTCGTCCCGCCCAGGGTCATCGGCCCGGGGTTCGGGGCCAGCAGGCGGATCGGCGTCCAGCTCATGTCCAGCTCCCGTCGCGTCGCGGATGGCTCGGCCGCCACCCGTCCCCCTGCGGGACCAGTCGCGCCGTCACCGGTTCGATCACCCGCTGGGCGGCCACCTCACGGATCCGCGGCCAGGACCCGAGCAGCGCCAGCTCGGCGAGCACCGACCGGGTCGGCGGCAGCATCGCCACCTGCTCGGCCGCGGCATCCCGGTCGGCGGCCACCAGCTCGGCCACCGACACCCATTCGGCCCGGTCGGCCTCGGTGGAGGTGTTCCGCGGCTCCAGCCCCGGCGGGGCCAGCAGCAGGAAGAACCAGGTGTCATAGCGCTGCGGATGGTTTTCGGGGGTGATCCACCGCGACCACGGCAGCGGCGGCTCACCGAACCCGGGCCCGGCGAGATCCAACCCGGTCTCCTCCAGGCACTCCCGGCGCAGGCAGGCCCGCAGCGGATCGGCCGCCTGCTCGTCGACCGGCTCCTGTTTGCCACCGGGAAATGCCCACACCCCGCCGAACTGCATCCCGCGGCTACGGCGGACCAGCCAGGCCTGCAGCCCGCCACGACCCTCACGCAGCAGCACCAGGGTCGCCGCGGTCCGCGGCACGGCCACCGGCTGGCCGGGGGCCAGCGGCGTACGCCGTCGGGTGCCCGCCCAACTGGCCGGGGTCCGGGTCAGCACCTCGGGCGGGATCTCCTCGAAGACCTCCCAGGAGTGCGACCCGGCGTACGCCATCGCTCAGCGCACCCGGACGATCAGCTCGACCTCGACCGGGACGTCCAGCGGCAGCACCGCCACGCCGACGGCCGAGCGCGCGTGCCGACCGGCGTCGCCGAACACGTCGGCGAGCACCTCCGAGGCGCCGTTGCCGACCTTCGGCTGGTCGGTGAACTCAGGGGTGGAGGCCACGAACACGACCGCCTTGACGATCTGGGCGATGTTGTCCACCCCGCCGGCCCGCTCGGCCGCGGCGGCGATCGCGTTCAGCGCGCACACCCGCGCGGCGGCGACGCCCTGCTCCAGCGACACCTCCGCACCCAGCTTGCCGGTGGCGACCGGCTTGCCGTCGACGACGGGCACCTGCCCGGAGGTGTAGACCAGATCACCGGTCTGTACCGCCGGGACGTACGCCGCCACCGGGGTCGGCACCGGCGGCAGGATCAGGCCGAGCTCGTCGAGCCGATCGGATGCGCTCACTGGACCGGCCTCTTGAAATAGGCGACCAGGTTATCGGGGTTGGGTCCGGGCACGATCTGGACCAGTTCCCAGCCGTCGGCGCCGAAGTTGTCCAGGATCTGCTTGGTGGCGTGCACCAGTACCGGTGCGGTGAAGTATTCCCACTTGGTCATGGGCCGAGCGTAACCGCCGTCACGACAGGCCGATCACCTGCCCGTCGGCGTCCAGGTCGATCCGCGTCGCCGCCGGCCGCGCCGACAGCCCCGGCATGGTGCGAATCTCGCCACAGATCGGATAGACGAATCCAGCGCCGGCGGCCAGCCGCACCTCCCGCACCGGCAGCCGCCATCCGGTCGGCGCCCCCTTCAGCGCCGGGTCCGAGGAGATCGACAGGTGCGTCTTGGCGGTGCAGATCGGCAGCTCACCGAAGCCCTGTTCGGTGTACGCCCGGAGCTGGCGTTCGGCGGTGCTCGAATAGTCCACCCCGTCGGCCCCGTAGACCTCGGTGGCGATCGCCTCGATCTTGGCGGTCAGCGGCTCGGCCAGGTCATAGAGCGGGCGGAACTGCGCGGGTTGCTCGGTGGCGGCGATCACGGCCTCGGCCAGCTCGACCCCGCCCTCGGCCCCGTCGGCGACCCCGCTGTAGACCGCCGACCGGGCCCCGGCCGAGGCGGCGATCTCGGCGATCGCGGCCAGCTCGGAGGCGTGGTCGTCGGGGAAGCGGTTGATCGCCACCACCGCCGGTACGCCGTGGCGGCGGACGATCTGCAGCTGCTTGCACAGGTTGGCCGCGCCGGCGTGCACCGCGTCGGGATCCTCGGTGAGCAGGTCGTCGGGCAGCGGCTTGCCGGGGACCACCTTGAACCGGCCACTGGCATATTTCAGCCCGCGCACGGTGGCGACCACGACGGCCGCGTCCGGCGCCTCACCGGACACCCGGCACTTGATGTTGAAGAACCGTTCGGCCCCCATGTCGGCGCCGAAACCGGCCTCGGTGAGCACGAAGTCGGCGCAGCGCAGGGCCAGCTTGTCGGCCACCACCGAGGAGTTGCCGGTGGCGATGTTGCCGAACGGGCCGGCGTGCACCAGCGCGGGCGTACCGGTCAGGGTCTGCAGCAGGTTGGGTTTGATCGCCTCCCTCATGATCACCGCCATCGCCCCGGCCGCGCCCAGGTCTTCGGCGGTCACCGGGTGGCCGGCGCGGTCGGCGCCGACGACCACCCGGCCGAGCCGGGCGCGCAGGTCGGCCAGGTCGGTGGCCAACCCGAGCAGCGCCATCAGCTCCGAGGCGGCGGTGATGTCGAACCCAGCCTGTCGGGGTACGCCGTCCAGCCGCCCGCCGAGCCCGAGGACGACGTTGCGCAGGGCCCGGTCGTTCACGTCCAGCACCCGCCGCCAGTCCACCCGGGCAGGGTCGAGTTCGGGTTCGGTGACGGTGCCCCGCGCCACGTGGTGCAGGTGGTTGTCGACCATCGCCGCGAGCAGGTTGTGCGCGGCGGTGACGGCGTGGAAGTCGCCGGTCAGGTGCAGGTTGAGCTGCTCCATCGGGATCACCTGGGCGTACCCGCCGCCGGCGGCGCCGCCCTTGATCCCGAAGGTCGGTCCCATCGACGGTTGCCGGATGGTCACCACGGCCCGCCGCCCGAGCAGCCCGAACGCCTGGCCGAGGCCGACCGTGGTCGCGGTCTTCCCCTCCCCCAGCGGGGTCGGGGTGATCGCGGTGACCACCACATAGCGCCCGCGCGGCCGATCGCCCAGCTCGACCGCCGCCGGGTCGATCTTGAGCACCTGCCGGCCGTAGGGCTCGCAGGCCTCCTCGGGCAGTCCCAGCTCGGCCGCCACCTCGTGGATCGGGCGTGGCCGGGCCGCCCGGGCGATCTCAAGGTCGGACTTCATCGTGCTCCCTCAGTCGTGATCGAATCGCGCCCCCGAGGCTCGAGCCCCGTTTCTGGACACCTGACCTCATCATCTCGCCGGTGCCCGCGCTGCATACCCCCGGGTAGGGTTTGACCCATGCCAACGCCCACCGAGCCCCGCCTGCTGCACATCGTCAGTGGCAAGGGCGGCACCGGCAAGACCACCATCGCCGCGGCACTGGCGTGCGCCCTGGCCGGTTCCGGGCGCCGCGTGCTGCTGTGCGAGGTGGAGGGCCGACAGGGGTTGAGTGAGCTGTTCGGCGTACCCGAACTGGGCCCGGGCGAGGAGCGCCGCCTGGTGCGTACGCCCGCCGGCGGGCAGGTGTTCGGGCTGGCGATCGACGCCGAGTCGGCCCTGCAGGAATATCTGGAGACGTTCTATCGGCTCGGCGTGGCAGGGCGGGCGCTGGACCGGTTCGGGGTGTTCGACTTCGCCACCTCGATCGCACCCGGCCTGCGTGACGTGCTGCTCACCGGCAAGGTCTATGAGGCGGTACGCCGCGGCGCCAAGAAACGCAAGGACGCCTATGACGCCGTCGTGCTCGACGCCCCGCCGACCGGTCGGATCGCCCGCTTTCTCAACGTGCACGAAGCGGTCTCCGGGCTGGCCAGGGTCGGCCCGATCCGCAACCAGGCCGACTCGATCATCAAGGTGTTCCGCTCGCCGCAGACCGCGGTGCACCTGGTCACCATCGCCGAGGACATGCCGGTGACCGAGACCCTGGAGGCGATCGAGGAACTGTCCCCGACCGGGATCGAGGTGGCGGACCTCATCTGCAACCAGGTCACCGAGACCGGGCTGGACGACTCCGAGCTGGATCTGGCGATCCGCGGCAGACTCCCGTTGACGGTGCCCGGGCTGGACGCCGACACCACCGGCCGGCTGGCGAACGAGCTGGCGACCGAGGCCGCGTGGATCCGCGAGGAGCGGCAGTGCCAGGAGCTCCTGCGTACGCCGCGGCTGCCGCTGGCGCTGATCCCGGCCGACCCCGGCGGGATCGATCAGGCGGCGTTGTTCCAGATCGCCGACGAACTGCGCGCCCAACTCCCCGAGGAGCTCGGCTGATGGCCAGGCGTACCAGAGCAACGCGGTTGGAACTCGACCCGCTGCTGGCCGATCGGAGCGTGCAGATCGTGATCTGCTGCGGCTCCGGCGGCGTCGGCAAGACGACCACGTCGGCCGCGCTGGCGCTGCGGGCCGCCGAGCAGGGCCGCCGGGTGGTGGTGCTGACCATCGACCCCGCCCGCCGGCTCGCCCAGTCGCTCGGGCTGACCGAGCTGGACAACACCCCGCGCGAGGTGGCCGGGGTGGACACCGCCGCCGGCGGCCGGCTGGACGCGATGATGCTGGACATGAAGCGCACGTTCGACGACGTGGTGACCGCTCACGCCAGCCCGGCCAAGGCCGAGCAGATCCTGAACAACCCGTTCTATCAAGCGTTGTCGACCTCGTTCTCCGGAACGCAGGAATACATGGCGATGGAGAAGCTCGGGCAGCTGCACGAACAGGCGACCAAGGACGACCGCTGGGACCTGATCGTGGTGGACACCCCGCCGTCGCGCTCAGCGCTGGACTTCCTGGAGGCGCCCGAGCACCTGAGCCGACTGCTCGACGGCCGGATGCTGCGGATGCTGCTCGCCCCGGCCCGCGGCCCGTTCAAGCTGATGTCGGTCACGGTCAACCTGGTGATGGGAGCGATGGACAAGATCCTCGGCGCCCAGGTGCTGCGCGACGTGCAGACCTTCGTGACCGCCTTCGACACCCTGTTCGGGGGATTTCGGCAGCGGGCCGAGGCGACCCTGGCGAATCTGTCCTCGGCGCACACCCGCTTCCTGGTGGTGGCCTCACCGAGCCGGGATGCGCTGCGCGAAGCGGCGTACTTCACCGATCGGCTGCGTGAGGAGGAGATGCCGCTGGCCGGGGTGGTGGTGAATCGGGTGCACGGGTCGTCGGTGGAGCTGTCGGCCGATCGGGCGATGGCGCTGGTCGAGGAACTCGATCCCGACAGCGACCGGGTGGCCCGGCTGGCGCTGGAGCGGCACGCGGATCGGATGCGCCGTCAGGTGCGCGAACGGGACCTGATCCGCCGGTTCGGGGTGACCAACCCGGGCGTACGCCTGGCCGAGATCCCGGCGCAGCTGGGGGACGTGAACGATCTGGCGGCGCTACGCGCCGTGGGGGGCGCTCTCGCCGAGCAGCACTGAGGCCCACGAGCCGACGTCGCTGCGCACCCGCAACAGGTGCCGGCGCTCACGCTCGGTCATCCCACCCCAGACGCCCCACTCGATCCGGTTGTCCAGCGCCTCGGCGAGACATTGCGCGCGTACGCTGCAGCCGAGACAGACCTGTCGGGCGCGCTTCTGCGCGGCGCCCTCGACGAACAGTGCGTCCGCCGAACCCTGACAGTTGGCCCTGGTGGACCATTCGTGCGTGAGGGTCATGCTTCCTCCCCAATAGCGCCCAGCGAGGGGTACGCGTGGCCGGAAGGACCCCCGCGTCGCTGCAGCGTTGGCATGATGTTATAAAAGTCGACACGGATTTCGCCAGTCCCAGGGGCCCGATGAGACCGAACTCATACCGTTGAGTAGCGGAACCGCCCGCAGACTGCCCGATCGGCGCTAGGTGTACCCGGCCAGGACGTTGGTAGCGGCGAGCCTGGTTGAACGAACGAGAACCTCCGAATGGGATGTGGCTTGTCGAAGGCCCACGCCAACCCGGAGGTTCTCATGTCCCACGGTAGTGCCCGATTG
>NZ_NMVQ01000006.1 GCF_002250625.1 Enemella dayhoffiae
CACCAGCAACACCGAACGTGCCGCCGCACTTGCCCCTTGGCTCGAGCACTACAACACTGAACGATGCCACAGCGCACTCGGAGGCAAACCACCGATCAGCCGGCTACCAACCTGATGGCCGGGTACAGCTAGCGCCCGTTTGATCGAGGCGTCGTCGGCATAGGTGGTCAGCACCAGGATCCGGGTCGTCGGATGCCGCTGCAGGATCTGCTGGGTGGCGGCCACTCCGTCCACCCGGGGCATCCGCAGATCCATCAGCACCACGTCGGGGGTCGTCTGGTGCACCAGGCGTACCGCCTCCGCACCGTCGCCGGCCTGGCCGACCACCTCGATCCCGGGGGTCAGCGAGAGCACCGCCACGATGCCCTCCCGCACCAACGCCTGGTCGTCGGCCACCACAACACGCATCATGCCTCCAGCGGTAGGGAGCAGGTCACCGTGAACTCATCATCGGGGGTACGCCCGGCACTCAGCCGCCCGCCCAGGGCCCGGCAGCGCTCGCCGATCCCGCGCAGCCCCTGGCCCAGGCCCCCGGCATAACCGCGCTCGGGACCGAGCGGGTTGGTCGCCGAGATGGTCAGCGAACCGGTGGACCAGGACACCTCCAGGTCCACCGGCTGATCCGGGGCGTGCTTGCGGGCGTTGGTGAGCAGTTCCTGCACCACCCGGCGGGCTGCCTGGTCGGCCTGCTCGGGCAGGGATCGCGGCGCGCCCGTGACCTCCAACTGCACGGTCCCGCCGGAGTCCCGGTGCACCCGGACCAGCTCGGCCATTGACTCGCCGAATCCGGTCGGCGCGCGCAACGCCGCCACGGCCCTCCGCGACTCGGCCAGCCCGTCGGCGGTCAGCCTGCGAGCACTGGAGATCTTGTCCTCGGCCTGCTCCCAGCGGCCGCTGCGCGACGACCAGCGCGGCGGTCGCCCGATTCATCGCCACCATGACCAGGATCAACCCGAACAGGGAGGTCAACTGGTCGCCGACCAGTTGGTGGGCGAGCAGCGTTTCGCCCGCACGGACGGCGATCAGGCCGACCCACAGGCCGCGCCGCCACGGGATTCGGTGACCCCATCCGGCCTGGTCCGGATCGCGGTCAGCCGACCCATCACCACCCCGAAGGCGACCCCGGTGGCGAGTTCGACGCCGATCCCGGCCCAGGCAAGCAGGGGGAGCGTTCCAACGGCCAGCATGCCCTGGGCGGTCGCCGCGATCCCCAACCCGGCGAGGATCATCGGGAGCCGGAACTGACCGAATCCGGTACGCCGCCAGGTGAGCTGGCGGTAACAGATCAGGGCGACCACGGCCAGGATCAGAAGCAGGTAGTACAGCGAGGTGACGGTGAGCATTTCGAGTCCTTTCTCGGTTCGACACCATCAGCCTCCCGCCGCGACCCGGACACCCTGAACCGCCCGCGGGTGGAGTTCTGGGTGGAGATCGGGCCGACGCTGCTCGGTCAGGGGTGGGTCGGGCTTCCCCAGGACCCGAGGCCGTCCGCCGCTTGTCGGGCAACCCTCGTAGAGTGGTCGGCAGGACAGCAGCGAGGGGGTAGGCGGTGAGTCGGTGGAGGAAACTCCGGGGTGCAGACGATCGGTCGTCACGGGGCTCGGCTGGGCGGGCTGAGTCGGTGCCGCCGTCCTTCGAGCTCTTCGAGACGTGGCTGGAGGACATGGACGCCAAACTGACGGGGTTCAGGATGGCCGGTCTGCCGCAGGAGTGGTCGGCGAAGCACTACACGCGCGACGCGTTGGTGGAGTTGCAGGACGTGGTGCGCGACTGGTTGACGAGCCCCGAACAGGTGACCGATGGCAGCGAGGTCGGCTTCGTCGACGGGGCGATCCGATATGTGGGCGAGACGTTGATCCGGCAGATCGGGGGGCGATGGATCTTCCGGGGTCGTCCGTACCTGGTGCTCGACGTGCCGGGGGTGTCGGAGGATGACCCGATCGACGTGCGGGGGGTGCTGGAGAACGTGGTGCGGCACCCCGACTCGGACGCCCTGGTGACGTTGCACGACATGCATCGAGCGGCGGTGCCGGGGGCGGGTGCGCAGATTTCCGCGGCCTCGACCCGGCGGCGACGCGAGGTGGATCCCGCCTCGCGTCTTGGGCAGTGGCTGGCGACGATGGAGGCGGGGATCGAGGCGTGGCGGTCCGGCCCGGCCGCTCCGGCTGAGCGGTGGGATGGGAGCGTGGCATCCTTGGAGCTGTTGGGCCCATGGGTGCTGGAGGCGTTCGGGACCACCGACCCGGACACGCTCCACGACGGCATACCGCCGGACGAGGCGTTCCTCGGGGCCTGCCGCTACCTCGGTGAGACCCTGAGGCGGCACGGGGGCGGGGAGTGGGTCTACCCCGAGGGTGCCGCCGACCGCTACGACCCCTATGCCGGCCGCCCCTACCTCATGCGGGACGACCCCGAGAACGGCGAGTTGGACGGCGAGGTGTCGGTAACGGTGACCGTGGGCGGGGTGGTGCGAAAGCAGGACCCCACGCCCGTGGTCCGTCAGGTGCAGCGGTACCTGCGCAACGCACGCCCCGGGCAGTGATCCGCGGGGCGGCGGTCGCGCGCGTCCGTCACGGCCTCTCCGCCGCCTGACGATTTCGTTTCCTCGAGGCCGATGGGGTACGCTTGCACGGTTGTTCAGGACTGAGCCCTTGGATCAACACCGCCAGCGAAGCTGGACCGGTGCCGTAGGGGACCTTTCCTGAGCGATCGACACATGTCCGTCCCACCAGGCCCGGATGTCGTTCAACGCTCTTCAGGCAATCCGGCTTGTCGTGCGCTGTGCGCCGACCGGGAACCGGTGCGACAAACAGGAGAAATAGATGATCCAGCAGGAGTCGCGACTCAAGGTCGCCGACAACACGGGTGCCAAGGAGATCCTCTGCATCCGCGTTCTCGGTGGCTCGGGTCGACGTTACGCCGGCATTGGGGACACCATCGTCGCCACTGTCAAGGACGCGATCCCCGGCGGCAACGTCAAGAAGGGTGACGTCGTCAAGGCGGTCGTCGTCCGCACCGTGAAGGAGCGCCGTCGCGCCGACGGTTCCTACATCAAGTTCGACGAGAACGCCGCCGTCATCCTCAGGGCCGACGGCGAGCCGCGCGGAACCCGCATCTTCGGCCCGGTCGGCCGTGAGCTGCGCGAGAAGAAGTTCATGCGCATCGTCTCGCTGGCCCCGGAGGTGATCTGAGATGGCAGGGAATCTGCACGTGAAGAAGGGTGACCGCGTCAAGGTCATCACCGGCAAGGACAAGGGCACCGTCGGCGAGATCATCGCCGTCGACGTCGAGCGCAACCGCGTCATCGTCCAGGGCGTGAACATCGTCAAGCGCCACGTCCGCGAGACCCCGACCGCCACCGGCAAGACCGAGGGCGGGATCATCAGCCGCGAGGCCCCGATCCACGCCTCCAACGTCCAGCTGGTGGTCAAGGACGGCGGCAAGGAGGTCGTCACCCGTGTCGGCTTCAAGCGCGAGGAAGTGACCAAGCGCCGTCCCGACGGCACCGAGTACAAGGCCTTCCGCAGCGTTCGCATCGCGCGGCGCACGGGGGAGGAGATCTGAGATGACTGAGACCGCAACCGCTACCCGCGAGATGCCGCGGCTGCAGCAGCGCTACCGCAGCGAGATCAAGCCGGCGCTGCTCGAGCAGTTCAAGTATGCCAACGTGATGCAGGTCCCCGGCCTGGTCAAGATCGTGGTGAACATGGGTGTCGGCGACGCCGCCCGTGACTCCAAGGTCATCGACGGGGCGATCAAGGACCTCACCGCGATCACCGGCCAGAAGCCGTCGGTCACCAAGGCCCGCAAGTCCATCGCCCAGTTCAAGCTGCGCGAGGGTCAGGCCATTGGCTGCCACGTCACCCTGCGGGGCGACCGGATGTGGGAGTTCGCCGACCGGCTGCTCAGCCTGGCGCTGCCGCGGATCCGCGACTTCCGCGGCCTGAACCAGTGGCAGTTCGACGGCCAGGGCAACTACACCTTCGGCCTCACCGAGCAGGTCATGTTCCACGAGATCGACCAGGACCGGATCGACCGCGTCCGGGGCATGGACATCACCTTCGTGACCACCGCCACCAACGACGACGAGGGGCGGGCCCTGCTGAAGCAGCTCGGGTTCCCGTTCAACGACAACCCGAAGCCGGCCAGGGCCAAGGCCAAGGGCCCGGCCTACCAGCGCAGGAAGAAGTGAGTGACCCATGGCCAAGACAGCACTGAAGGTCAAGCAGTCCCGCAAGCCCAAGTTCGGCGTCCGGGCGTACACCCGTTGCCAGCGTTGCGGCCGGCCCAAGGCCGTGTTCCGCAAGTTCGGCCTCTGCCGTGTGTGCCTGCGTGAGCTCGCCCACCGCGGTGAGCTGCCCGGCGTGACCAAGTCGTCCTGGTGACCGACCCGACCTACTCCTGAATCAACTCGACCCGCAGCAGGTCCCCAGCGGAAACCGTTGCGAGAAAGAGGCCGCAAGCCATGACCATGACTGACCCGATCGCAGACATGCTGACGCGTCTGCGCAACGCCAACCAGGCGTACCACGACGAGACCTCGATGCCGCACTCCAAGATCAAGGTGGGCATCGCCGAAATCCTCAAGTCCGAGGGCTACATCTCCGACTTCGAGGTCGCCGACCCCAACGAGGGCGAAGTGGGCCGCACCCTGAAGATCACCCTGAAGTACGGGCAGAACCGTGAGCGCTCGATCGCCGGCGTACGCCGCATCAGCAAGCCGGGTCTGCGCGTGTACGCCAAGTCGAACGCCCTGCCCAAGGTCCTCGGTGGCCTGGGCATCGCGATCATTTCGACCTCGCAGGGTCTGCTGACCGACCGAGATGCCAATTCCAAGAGCGTGGGTGGGGAAGTCCTCGCCTACGTCTGGTGACGACTGAAGACGAGAGGAGAGACACATGTCCCGCATTGGCAGGCTGCCGATCGCGATCCCGTCCGGTGTCGATGTCACCCTTGACGGTCAGCTGGTGGAGGTGAAGGGTCCCAAGGGCACCCTGAACCACACCGTCCCGCAGCCCATCACCATCACCCGCAACGACGACGGCCAGATCGAGGTCGCTCGCCCCAACGACGAGCGCGAGTCGCGTTCGCTGCACGGCCTGACCCGGACCCTGGTGTCCAACATGGTCACCGGCGTGACCCAGGGCTACGAGAAGAAGCTCGAGATCGTCGGCGTCGGTTACCGCGTGATCAGCAAGGGCCCACAGCAGCTCGAGTTCAACCTCGGCTTTTCCCACCCGGTCGTGGTGAACGCTCCCGAGGGGATCTCGTTCACCGTCGAGGGCCCGACCAAGTTCACCGTCCTGGGGATCGACAAGCAGGCCGTGGGCGAGGTCGCCGCAAACATCCGCAAGATCCGCAAGCCCGAGCCCTACAAGGGCAAGGGTGTGCGTTACGCCGGCGAGCAGGTACGCCGCAAGGTCGGAAAGGCTGGTAAGTGACCATGGGCATCTCGTTGTCCAACAACAAGGGCATGTCGGCCAAGGCTGCCTCGCGGACCCGTCGCCAGGTGCGCGGCCGCAAGAAGGTCTTCGGCGCCACCGAGCGTCCCCGACTGGTCGTGTCCCGTTCGGCGAAGCACGTCTTCGCGCAGGTGATCGACGACACCGTCGGCAAGACCCTGGTCTCCGCCTCCACCATGGAGGCCGACCTGCGTGGGGCCGAGTCCGACAAGTCGGAGAAGGCCAAGAAGGTCGGCGGGCTGCTCGCGGAGCGGGCCAGGGCCGCCGGCATCGAACGCGTGGTCTTCGACCGCGCTGGCAACAAGTATCACGGTCGCATCGCGGCGCTGGCTGACGGCGCTCGCGAAGGCGGCCTGGACTTCTGAGAACGACGGAAGACAAGGAGAAAGCGATGAGCCAGACTGCTACCCAGTCCTCCCAGCGCGGGGGACAGCGGGGCGAGCGTCGCGGCCGTGACGACCGTCGTGGTGGCCAGCAGCGCGAAGAGAAGAGCATGTACCTGGAGCGCGTGGTTGCGATCAACCGCGTCGCCAAGGTCGTGAAGGGTGGTCGACGCTTCAGCTTCACCGCCCTGGTCGTCGTCGGTGACGGCGAAGGCATGGTCGGTGTGGGCTACGGCAAGGCCAAGGAGGTGCCCGCGGCGATCGCCAAGGGTGTCGAGGAGGCAAAGAAGCACTTCTTCACCGTGCCGCGGATCCAGGGCACCATCCCGCACCCGGTCCAGGGTGAGAAGGCGGCCGGCGTGGTCATGCTGCGCCCGGCCTCCCCGGGTACCGGTGTGATCGCCGGCGGCTCCTGCCGCGCGGTGCTGGAGTGCGCGGGCATCCACGACGTGCTGGCCAAGTCCCTGGGCTCGGCCAACGCGATCAACGTGGTGCACGCCACGGTGGCCGCCCTGCAGATGCTGGAGCAGCCCGAGGAGGTGGCCCGTCGGCGCAGCAAGCCGGTCGAGGACGTCGCCCCGGCCGCCCTGCTGAAGGCCGCCAAGGCCAAGCCCGAGGCCGAGGGGGGTGCGCACTGATGGCACGTCTCAAGGTCACCCAGACCCGCTCCGAGATCGGCTGCAAGCAGAACCAGCGCGACACCCTGCGTACCATCGGGTTGAAGCGCATCGGGGACGTCGCCGTCAAGGAGGACCGTCCCGAGATCCGTGGGATGCTGAACACCGTGACCCACCTGATCCGTGTCGAGGAGGTCGACTGACATGGCACTGAAGGTCCATCACCTTCGCCCCGCCCCGGGCGCCAAGACCGCCAAGACCCGCGTGGGTCGCGGCGAGGGCTCCAAGGGCAAGACCGCCGGCCGTGGCACCAAGGGCACCGGCGCACGCAAGAACACCCCCGAGAACTTCGAGGGTGGTCAGATGCCGCTGCACATGCGGGTGCCGAAGCTGCGCGGCTTCAAGAACCCGTTCCGGGTCGAGTACCAGACCGTCAACGTCGCCAAGCTCGGGGACCTGTTCCCCGAGGGCGGCACCGTCGAGGTCGCTGACCTGGTCGCCAAGGGCGCGGTGCGCGCCGGCCACCCGGTCAAGGTGCTCGGCAACGGCGAGCTCTCCGTCGCGGTCAAGGTGACCGCCGACAAGTTCTCGGCCAGCGCCAAGGAGAAGATCGAGAAGGCGGGCGGCTCGGCCACCGAGCTCTGAGCCCGACCTGACCTGTACGCCGCGAGGGCGGCCCCGGACTCTCCGGGGCCGCCCTCGCGGCGTTTGATCTGCCACGTAGTCGGACCGGCAGTGTCGGATTCCCGGCCTCGCGGAACCCAGTCCCACTGGGCTTGCGAAGCGCGGTTTTCGGAGACTGCCGGTCCGGTCACGAGCGGCCGACGTCAGCGGGCGTTCATCGCGCGCCCCCCGGAGCCGGTGGTGCTCGCGCCTGTGGGCGAGGTGGCTGTGGGGCTGGAGGACATCGTCTTCGAGGAAGTGGGGAGTTGGAAGTCCACGAAGGCCGGCACGTGGTCGGAGGCCGTGGCGCTGCTGATGATGGACCCAGACGTCGGGGTTGCGCCGCGGGCGAAGAGGTGATCGATCTGCGCCGTGCCGCAGGTACCGCGGTTCTCGCCCAGCGCCGGCAGCGAGTCGGTGAAACCTGCCTTCTTCAGTGGGGACATCGTGCCCTTCTCGCTGGCTGTGGCGTTGAAATCTCCGGCCGCGATGGCCGGGCCGTTCGTGCTGCCCAGCATCAAGGCCAGGGAGGTCGCCTGACGCCCGCGGAGCGCGGCGTGCTCATCGCCGACCGTCAGGTGGGTGGAAGCGACAGTGACGCTCTGTCCGCCGGGTGTGGTGATGGTGGCCACCGCGGCGCCGCGCGGCTCCTCATCCGCGGGCACCGGGAGCGCACGGTTCTGGCAACTGGTGATCGGGTGGGCCGAGATCACCGCGTTGCCCATCCTGCCGCCCTGGTGCGGGGTTGCCGGTCCCTTGCAGGCGTAGGACCACCCCAGACGCGCGAGCAGTTCGTCGGTCTGGACGTGATCGCAGCTGCGGTCGACCCCATAGTCGACCTCCTGCAGCGCGGCGACCCGGGCGTCGGTCGACTTGATCACCTTGGCGATCTGCGACATCGCCCCCGCACACCCCTTGCCGGCCTCACGCCCGATCTGGCCCTGTTTGATGTTGTAGGTGAGTACCCGCAATGAGGCGTCGGAGCCGCTCCCTGGCGACTGGGTCGGCGTGGCCTGCGGGCTGGATGTGGTGCCCGCCGATGCCGCCGCTGCTCCTTTGGTGCTGGCCAGCCGGACTCCGGCCTGGGCGTCGAGACTCGCTCCGCCGACGGCGACGGTGGCCAGGACGCCGGTGACGACAAGGGTTCGTTTCGTGGACTTCCTCATGCCCGGCGACGTTAGGTCGGCGGGGGAGCGTACGCCGAACCTCGGCCGGTGGAAGGTTCCCCGATCGGAGTGAAGTTTTCAGGTATCGCCACTCTGCTTGGTAGGCTGCCACGGTTGCCAGCAGGTGATCGTGCCTCGGCATGCCCACGATCGATCAACAGGAAGAGGGCTCGGTGCTTTCCGCCTTCGCCAACGCGTTCAAGACGCCGGATCTTCGCCGGAAGATGCTGTTCACGCTGCTGATTCTGGTGGTCTTCCGGATCGGCTCCACAGTCCCGGTGCCGTACGTGAACGTGCAGCAGGTCGACGTCTGCCGCAAGGCGGCCGAGACCGGCGCCCAGGCCGGGTTGTACTCGCTGATCAACCTGTTCTCCGGTGGTGCGCTGCTGCAGCTGGCCATCTTCGCGCTGGGCATCATGCCCTACATCACCGCCAGCATCATCCTGCAGCTGCTCACCGTCGTGGTGCCCCGGCTCGAGGCGTTGAAGAAGGAGGGCGCCTCGGGACAGAACAAGATCACCCAGTACACCCGCTATCTCACCTTGGTCCTGGCGATCCTCAACTCCACCGCCTTCGTCACCCTGGCCGCCAACGACCGGCTGTTCCCCGGCTGTTCCGGAGTGGTACGCCTTAGCCCGGACTTCTCGATGTCCCCGGTCGCCGAGGACTACGTGATCCTGGCCATGATGGTGCTCATCATGACCGCCGGCACCGGGCTGGTGATGTGGCTCGGCGAGCTGATCACCGAGCGCGGCATCGGCAACGGCATGTCGCTGCTGATCTTCACCCAGATCGCCGCCACCTTCCCGACCGCCATGTGGGGGATCAAGCAGGCCAAGGGCTGGGTGCCGTTCATCCTGGTCATGGTGGTCGGCCTGCTGGTGATGGCCGGCGTCATCTTCATGGAGCTCGGCCAGCGCCGGATCCCGGTGCAGTACGCCAAACGGATGGTCGGGCGCCGGATGTTCGGCGGCACCACCACCTACATCCCGTTGAAGGTCAACCAGGCTGGCGTGATCCCGGTCATCTTCGCCTCCTCCATGCTCTACATCCCGACGCTCTATTCGCAGTTCCGGCCCGAGGATCCGGCCTCGCAGTGGATCGCCGCCAACTTCGTCAAGGGCGATCACCCGATCTACATGGCGGTCTTCTTCCTGCTGATCGTCGGCTTCACCTACTTCTACGTCGCGATCACCTTCGACCCGGTCGAGGTCGCCGACAACATGAAGAAGTACGGCGGCTTCATCCCCGGCATCCGCGCCGGCAAACCCACCGAGAAATACCTGGGCTTCGTGCTGTCGCGGCTGACCCTGCCCGGCTCGCTCTATCTGGGCCTGATCTCGCTGCTGCCGTCGATCGCGTTCATCCTGTTCCAGGCCAACCAGAACTTCCCCTTCGGCGGAACCTCGCTGCTGATCATCGTCGGGGTCGGCCTCGACACCGTGAAGCAGATCGAGTCGAAGCTCCAGCAGCGCAACTACGAGGGATTCCTCAGGTAAGGAAGGACCGTCAATGAGACTGCTCATCATGGGCCCGCCCGGTGCGGGCAAGGGCACCCAGGCCAGGGGGGTCGCCGAGGCGTACTCCATCCCGGCCATCTCCACCGGCGACATCTTCCGGGGGATCTCGAAGGCCGATGAGGCGACCGCCTCCGAGCTGGCGCTGCAGGTCAAGGAGATCATGAGCTCCGGCGGCTACGTGTCGGATGAGATCACCAACAGGATCGTCGCCGAGCGGCTGGCCGAGCCGGACGCCGCAAACGGCTTCCTGCTCGACGGCTACCCGCGTACCCAGGGCCAGGTGACCGCGCTGGACGAGATCCTCGCCAAGGATGGGCACAGCCTGGACGCGGTGATCTCGCTGGAGGCCGACCAGGAGCAGCTCGTCGAGCGCCTGCTGAAGCGCGCCAAGGTCGACGGGCGTGACGACGACAACGAGGAGACCATCCGCAAGCGTCAGCAGGTCTACGTCGAGCAGACCGCCGACCTGCTGCAGACCTATGCCGAGCGGGGACTGCTGGTCACCGTCGACGGGCTGGGCAGCATCGACGAGGTGTCCGAACGGATCACCGACGCGCTCGAGGCGCACCTCAACAGCGAGTGATCTTCGCCAGCCGCGGAATCGAGCTGAAGACCCCGGAGCAGCTGAAGCTGATGCGCCGGGCCGGGCTGGTCGTCGCCCGCGCGCTGTCGGCGACCTGTTCCGAGGTACGCCCCGGCATCACCACCGGTGAGCTGGACGCCCTCGCCGCCGGGGTGATCGAGTCCGCCGGCGCGATCCCCTCCTTCCTCGGCTATGGCGCCGACGCCGACGGCTCGGGCGGCTTTCCCGGGGTGGTCTGCATCTCGGTGAACGAGGAGGTCGTGCACGGCATCCCCGGCCAGCGGGTGCTGCACCCCGGCGACGTGGTCTCGATCGACTGCGGAGCCATCGTCGACGGCTGGCACGGCGACTCGGCCCGCACGATCCTCGTCGGCGAGGCGAACCCGGAGCACCAGCGGCTCAGCGAGGTCACCCGGCAGGCGCTGTGGCGGGGGATCGCGGCCGCCCGGCTGGGGGGCCGGGTCAGCGACATCGGTGCCGCGATCGACGACCACGTCGAGGACCAGCCCGAGGGCTTCGGCATCGTCACCGAATATGTCGGCCACGGCATCGGCTCGGCCATGCACCAGCCGCCGGACGTCCCCAACTATCGCCACCACGGCCGCAGCCCCCGGATCGTCCCGGGGATGGCGCTGGCCATCGAGCCCATGCTCACCCTCGGTGACCCGGACAGCGACACGCTCGGCGACGGGTGGACCGTGGTCACCCGCGACGGTCAGGTCGCCGCGCACTGGGAGCACACCATCACCGTCACCCGGCAGGGGTTGTGGGTGCTCACCGCCGAGGACGGCGGCGAGCAGCTGCTGGGTGAGCTCGGTGTGCCGTTCGGCCCCCTCTCCGACTGATTTTCCGTACGCCCCAGCGGGCGCCCTCGGCGCCCGTCGGCGGCGTACCTTAATCCCGTCGTCACTGGCGAACACCCTGGGTCAGGACTGGGCACTTGCCCGGGGCGCCCAAGGGTGCCGAAATGCCTTGTGACGCCCTGAAGACGATCGAGCCAGAACCGTTATACAAGTTCCATTGACGGGGGGTGGCCCGAACGTGTCGACTCGGATGACGGCCCTCGACGTGGAGGGTCTGGGACCGGGGAGGGACTCCAACATGAAGACTTTTGCTGCTCGATTGCGCCGAGGACTGGCCGTGCCGGTGATGGCCGGCGTCCTGTTGCTCAGCGCGTGCGGCGGAGGCAGCCTCGGCGGCGGCACCAGCGGCGGCGGCAGCTCCTCAGGCCCGGTGAAGATCGGCCTGTCGGTGCCGAAGTCGGGTGTGTACGCCTCGCTGGGCAAGGACATGGAGCAGGGCTTCAAGCTCTATCTGAAGCAGCACGGCAACAAGCTCGGCGGCAAGGACGTCCAGCTCATCGAGACCGACGAGGGCTCCGGCCCGCAGACCGGCGTACCCGCGACCGAGAAGCTGATCACCCAGGACCAGGTCTCGGCCGTGGTCGGCATCGTGAACTCCGCGACCGCCGCCGGCCTGAAGAAGACCTTCGTCGAGTCCAAGGTGCCGCTCGTGGTCGCCAACGCCGGCTCGGACAGCCTGACCACCCCCGTCTCCGACTACATCTGGCGGGCCAGCTTCACCAACGGTGACACCGCCCGGGCGTACGGCAAGAAGGCCAAGCAGGATCTGGGCGACGGCTCGGTCTATCTGATGGCCGCCGACTATGCCGCCGGCAAGGAGCACCTGGCCGGCTTCAAGGAGGTGTTCACCAAGGAGGGCGGCAAGATCGCCGGTGAGGACTACACCCCCTTCGGCACCACGACCGACTGGCAGCCCTACCTGAACAAGGTGCGCGCCTCCGGCGCCAAGGCCGTGTTCGTTTTCTACGCCGGTGCCGAGGCCGTGAACTTCGTCAAGCAGTACAAGCAGTTCATGGGCAACGACGGCATCAAGCTGATCTCCACCGGTGACCTCACGGAGGGTTCGGTGTTGGAGGCCCAGGGTGCCGCGGCCGACGGGCTGGAGACCTCGCTCCACTACTCCGACCAGATCGATACCCCCAAGAACAAGGAGTTCGTCAAGGCCTACGGCGAGGCCTACGGGGGCGCCGTCCCGACCTCCTACTCGGTCCAGGCCTACGACTCCGCGGCCGCGCTGGACAAGGCGCTGGCCAAGGCCGAGGGCACCTCGGGCGAGGCGATCGGCAAGGCGCTCGGCGGGATCGGCGAGATCGACAGCCCACGCGGCAGCTGGAAGTTCGACTCCAAGCACGATCCGGACCAGACGTACTACCTGCGCAAGGTGGTCATGAAGGACGGCAAGTACGTCAACTCCGTGACCGGCTCGGTCAAGCTCTCCTGACGGCGATGGACCTGATCTCCGGCTATGCCGTGACCGCGGTGAACGGCCTCGCGCTCGGCGCGGTGCTGTTCATCGTGGCCATCGGCCTGTCCCTGGTGTTCGGCACCATGGACGTGCTCAACCTCGCGCACGGCTCGGTGTCGCTGATCGGCGCCTACGTCGGCGTGGCGCTGCTGTCCGGACGCCCCAGCGGGCCGATGTCGCTCGTGGCCATCCTGGTCGCGGCGGTGATCGGCCTGCTGGCCGGCATCCTGCTGGCGGTGCTCACCCAGTCGCTCACCGACCACCTCAGGCAGGCGATGCTCACCCTGGGCGTGTCGATGATCGTCGCCGACGTGCTGCACATCGTCTTCGGAGCCGACGTGAAGTCGGTCCCGCCGCCGCCCTTCCTGGACGGCGAGGTGACCATCCTCGGGGCGCCCTACCCGGTCTATCGGCTGGTGATGGTGCTGATCGGCCTGGGCGTCGGCGTGGTGCTGTGGGTGCTGCTGGAGAAGACCCGGATCGGTGCGGTGATCCGCGCGACCGTGGCCGACCGGGCCATGGTCGAGGCGATCGGCATCCGCACCCGGCTGGTGCTGGCCGGGGTGTTCGGCGGCGGCGCGGCACTGGCGGCGGTCGGCGGCCTGATCGCCGCCCCGCTGCTGGGCGCCCAGCCCGGCAACGACGACCTGGTGCTGTTGTACGCCCTGGTGATCGTCGTGATCGGCGGCCTCGGTTCCTTCAAGGGGGCCGCGGTCGGTGCGCTGCTGGTCGGTCAGGTGCAGACCGTGGGCGTGTCGCTGCTGGCCAGCTATGCCTCCTTCCTGATGTTCGCGGTGATGGCGCTGGTGCTGCTGCTCAAGCCGGCCGGTCTGCTGCCCAACAAGCACGGAGGAGGACACTGATGGCCACCGCAACCACGGCCCCCGACACGCAACGTCGGCGGCGACCGGTGTGGCTCGGACCAGTGCTCCTGCTGGTCGGCCTCATCGTGCTGATCTCGGTGCCGTTCTGGCTGGCCCCCTATCCGGTGCAGGTGCTCTCCAAGATCCTCTGCTTCGCGCTGGTCGTGGTCAGTGTGGACCTGCTCACCGGCTACACCGGGCTGCCCACCCTGGGGCAGGTCGCCTACTTCGGGGCCGGGGCGTACACCGCCGGATTGGTCGGCATCCACCTCACCACCAACGTGTTCATCCAGCTGATCGCCGGCACTCTGGTGGCGGCGGTGATGGCCCTGGTCACCGGGGCGGTGGCCGTGCGCACCACCGGCTTCGTGTTCCTGATGGTCACCCTGGCCATCACCGAACTGGCGCACAAGCAGGCGGACGCCGCCAAGGACCTGACCGGCGGCTCCAACGGCCTCTCGGGAATCCCAGCGTTCACCTTCCTCCCCGGCGGCGACCCGATCCGGCTGCCCGGTCTGGTCTATTTCTGGGTGCTGGTCGTGTTCCTGATCGGGATCGGCCTGTCGGTGCTGCTGGTGCGTTCCCCGATGGGTCGCTCGATGCGCGGTGTACGCGACGGTGAGGGCCGGATGCGGGCGATCGGTCGGCGCACCTATGTGGTGAAGCTGGTCGCGTTCACCTTCGCCGGGTCGCTGGCCGGGATGGCCGGCACCGCCTGGACCGCACAGACCCGCTTCGTCTCACCGGGCGACATGGCGTTCTCGTTGTCCGCGATCGCGCTGCTGGCGGCGATCCTCGGCGGTCAGGGCACCATCTGGGGTCCGATCATCGGGGCGGCGATCGTGATGTTCGTCCGCGACTACATCGGCCCGATGGCCGACGGGCGTACCTATCTGATCCTCGGTCTGCTCTTCGTGATCGCGGTCTTCGCGCTGCCCAGGGGGATCGCCGGGCTGGTGCGACGGCGTACGCCTGCCCCCAAGGTCGCCGGAGAGGGGGACCCGACATGAGCCAGCCGCTGCTCGAGCTCGAGGGCATCAGCCTGCACTACGGCTCGCTGAAGGCCGTCGACGACGTGACGCTGTCGGTCCCGGCCGGGGCCCGGCACGCGCTGATCGGGCCCAACGGTGCCGGAAAGTCGACGCTGTTCTCGGTGATCGGCGGCGCCCAGAAGGCGACCGCGGGCCGGATCACCTTCAACGGCGAGGACATCACCCACCACAACGAGTCCACCCGCGCCCGCTCCGGTCTGGTCCGCACCTTCCAGCATTCGGCGCTGTTCCTCGGGATGAGCGTGCTGGACAACGTGGCCCTGGCGGTGGAGGGGGTGCACGGTACGCCGTGGCGGTTCTTCCCCAGCCGGGGCGGCGACCGGCGGATCCGGGAGCGGACGCTGGAGGTGCTCTCCCGGGTCGGCCTGGCCGACCGGGCCAACGAGTACGCCGGCAACCTCTCCCACGGTGAGCGGCGCCAGCTCGAGGTCGGGCTGGTGCTCGCCTGCGACCCGACGATGGTGCTCTTCGACGAGCCGGCGGCCGGCATGTCCGCGGCCGAGACGCACCGGTTCATGGAACTGATCGAATCGCTGCCGGCGGAGGTCACGGTGCTGATCGTCGAGCACGACCTCGACCTGGTCTTTCGGCTCGCGAAGTCGGTCAGCGTGCTGGCCGCCGGCCGGCTGATCGCCCACGGCACCCCGTCCGAGGTCCGGGAGAACGAGGACGTCAAGGTGGCCTATCTCGGTGAGCGCGAGGGCGCGGAGCCGCTGTTCTTCTCTGGAGGCGACCATGTTGCTTGAGGTCGAGGACCTGGTCGCGGGCTATGACGGCTCGCGGGTGCTCAACGGGGTGAGCCTGTCGGTGGACGCCGGTGAATCGGTGGCCATCCTGGGCCGCAACGGCGTCGGCAAGACCACCCTGATCGAGTCGATCATGGGGCTGGTCCGGCCGAGCTCGGGCAAGGTGCTGGTCAACGGCACCGACCTGGCCCGCAGGCTGCCGCACGCGATGGCGCGGGCCGGGGTGTGCATCGTGCCGCAGGGGCGTCGGGTGTTCTCCTCGCTGACGGTGGAGGAGCACCTGGAGATCTCCGCCCGCAAGGGGGAGTGGACCCCGAAGTCGGTGATGGAGCTGATGCCGCGGCTGGCCGAGCGCCGCAACAACCTCGGCTCGCAGCTCTCCGGCGGTGAGCAGGAGATGCTGGCGATCGGCCGCGCGCTGGTCGGCAACCCACGCCTGCTGCTGCTCGACGAGCCCTCCGACGGCCTGGCCCCGGCCGTGGTCAGCCAGGTCGGCGAGGTGCTCGGCCAACTGACCCGCACCGGCGTCGCCGTGCTGCTCGTCGAACAGGACCTCCGCCTGGCCTTCAACGTCGCCGAACGCGTGCTGGTGATGCAGAAGGGCGAGATCGTGTACGCCGGTTCGGTCCAGGAGTTCCGCTCCGACGGCGACCGCGCCCACACCCTCCTCGGCGTCGGCTGACCGGGCGTACCTTGCTCGTCTCGCGCGCAGCGCGCTGGTGCGAGCCGATCTGGAGAATCGGCGAGCGTCGGCAAGCGCGTCCCCGCAATGCAGGCCCATCAAGGAGAAATCCCGCGTCGCAAATCGTGCCCGAATCGGGGCCGTCGCGTGGATTTCGACGACTGGGCCGAAGAGCGGGGTCATAGCGCGGGCGCGAGCCGATAAAATAGGGGAGTGAGCAATCTGCCGATCTCCTCCAAGTACCGCAGCACTCCCAACGAGCCGGTGTCCGAGCAGGAGCGCTCGCAGCTGTCCACGCAGTTGAACCAGGCGTTCACCGAAGGGCGGATCGACCAGGAGACCTACGACTCCCTGCTCGATGAGATCTTCTCCGCCCAGCGGCTCGGCGACCTGGCCAACGCCGTCGAGGTGCTCGGCAAGCCCCCGACGCACAACGCCCCGGCGATCGTCCAGCAGACCCCCAGCGGCCGCCCCGGCGAGTTGGCCGAGGCCCGCGGCCCGAGCACGAAGCTGACCCTGGCCCTCGTCGGCGGGGTGGTCGGCGCGATGGCACTGCTGGCGATCCTGCTCGTGCTGCTCCTGCTCTGACCACGCGGTCGTCCACGCGTCGACCTGGCGTTCCGCACGGCCGAACCGCCCTGCGGGCAAACGTGGCTACTTGGTAGTATTCGACCGTGCCCAAGGACCTGATCACCGCACAGAAGATCCATGATCATGTGCAGCGACTGCAGGACCTGCACCCGCCGGTCCGGCTGGAGTCCGTCGACCGCGAGGTACGCCGACCCGTAGTCGTCCGGGAACGCTACGGCCACGTGATCAAATATCTCGCCCGGGTCGAGCTCGAGGTCGACCGCAACGTGCTGGAACTGCTCACCCTGCTGCCGCACACCCGCGAGCTGGACCGCTTCTTCTACGAGGACGTCTGGCAGCCGCAGGAGATTCAGCACGGCCTGATCATCGACCAGCTCGGCCAGGACATCGGCCTCGAACCCTCCGAGCCCGAGCTCGAGCTGGAGCTGTCGATGAAGCTCCTCGGCGCCATCTCGCACCTGCCGGTGATCGGCGAGGTCACCCGCTTCCTGTACTACCTGACCGGGGCCAGTACCGAGCGGCAGGCCGTCCTGGCGTACAACACCCTGAACAAGGCGATGCTCGACCTGGGCGAGGACGCCATCGCCAAGACGGTGATCGCACCGATCAAGCAGCAGGAGCCCGGGCACTTCGCCTTCTATCAGATGAGCTCCACCGAGATGGTGCAGTCCGGCCGGCTCAGGCAGTGGCAGCTGTGGCTGGCCCGCCAGCTCCGCTCGCTCTCCTACGGGCTGGTCGGCACCAACGGCCAGAAGCGCTACACCGCCGACATGGGCGGGGTGATGGAGCGGCTCGGCATCACCCGCGACCTGGAGGGGTACGCCCGGGAGATCGGTCGGCTCGAGGCGCGCCTGCTCTGGGCCGACCAGCAGGGGCTGGATTTCCCGCCGTACGTGCTGCGCGCGCTGCGGGAGAGCCTGGATCTGCACCGGCAGCGGGAACAGGCCATCGCCGCCTGAGGGCGCAGTTGTGTTGCGACAGGGCCCGGTCGCGGTGGTCGCATCCACTGACACCCGGTGCCATGATGGGGCGGTGAAATCTCGGTCCGGTGGCGCCACCCGCGTGGGCGTACTCGTCGTAGGCCGAGACTTCCCCCGCTGGTTGTCCGAGCTGTTGGGGCTGTGCTTCGTCGCCCTCGGCTGCGTGTACGCCGCCCACCAGGGCTGGTTCGAGGAGTTCACCTCGCCGCCGTTCCCGCAGTGGCAGGGCATGCAGGCGATCGCCGAGCGGCTGCTGCACGACAGGACCGTCTTCGCCTTCGGGTACGCGTTCTCGCCGGTCAAGGCGCTGCTGTCGATCCCGCTGCTGGTGGTCCCGCCCGAGATCACCGGCTTCGTGATGGCGTTCATCACCGGCCTCGCCCTGTGGCTGCTGGTCCGCCGCCTGGGCCTGGCGCCGTGGGCCAGCGGGCTGATCACCGGGTTCCTGCTGACCCTGAACATCTTCCGGATCACCATCAGCTACGGCGACGTGATGCCGGCGCTGGCGATGCTGCTCTTCCTCGGTTGGATCCGCGAGTTCGAACGCGACCGCTCCTGCTGGTGGTTCGCCGCGCTGGCCGGAATCGGGGCTGCCATCCACCCGGTGCTGCTGGTCTTCCCCGCGGTGCTGGTGCTCGCCCGGCGCTGGCGTACCGCCGTGATCGCCGTGGGCACCTGGCTGCTGCTCACCCTGATCGCCGCCGCGATGGCCCCCCGGGACACCCTCCGGTTCTGGACCATCATCTATTTCCGTCGCTTCTATCGCGGCAACTGGGCGAGCAACGAGCAGCCGCTGATCAGCCTGCTGCACCCCTTCGGCCTGCCGGGTCTGCTGCTGATCGCGCTGGTCGCGGTGTTCGCGGCCGGGGGAGTGGTGGCCGCTGCCCTCGCGCTGCGACGGGGCCGCTGGTGGACCGCCCTGTGCTGCACCGTCGCGGCGGCCGCCCCGGTGCTCACCTTTCCGACCGAGCAGGTGCTGCTGTTCCCGCTGATCGTGCTGGCGTTCCAGCGCGGCCAGCGGCTGTTCGGGCGCACGCTCAGCATGACGATCTGGCTGATCGCGATCGTCGCCCCCGCCTTCCTGCTCGCCCGCCCGCTGCTGCCCACCTCCAAGGAGGCCAGCATGCTGCAGAGCCTGCTCGGGCTTCTGCTGATGGCGACCCTGGCGCTGTGGGGACTGCACCACCTGGTGCTCGAACTGCGCGCCCGCCGCGGTCCGGTTCCGGCGGAGGGGCGCACCTTCACCGTCTGGTGGACCCGCTTGGTGATGTTCGGTCTGCCGCTGGCGATCGTGATCTGGCTGACCGGAACCTTCTTCTTCGAACCCGACCCCAGCCGACCGGGCTCCCGGTTGATCCCCTGGTACGGCTACATGCCCGACTTCATGGTCTATTATCGCGCGGCCCGGGCGCTGGTGCACGGCAACAGCATCTACGAGATCCAGATCATCGACGGCAAGCCCGCCTGGCCGTTCCTCTACCCACCGTTCGCGGCGCTGCTGGCGCTCCCGGCGGCGTACGCCCTGGTGCTCAGCAAGGCCGCCTTCACTGCAGCCAAGGTGTGGGCGCTGAGCCACCTGCTGCACCGCTCCGGGCTGCACGGCTGGCGCGCCCCGATGGTGCTGGCCGCGGGACTGCTGCTGTTCAGCGTGCTCTCCAACGACATCCAGATGGGCAACATCCAGGGCCTGATGGTGGCGCTGATCTTCCTCGACCTGGCCCCCGGTTCCGGACTGCTGCGCCGGATCATCCCGTTCCGCCGGCTGGGGTTGGCCAGGCTGGATCGGGATCGGATCCTGCCCACCGGCGTGATCACCGGCATCCTGGCTGCGATCAAGATCATCCCGCTGCTCTTCGTCGTCTATCTGGTGCTGACCAAGCGCTTCCGGGCCGCCATCACCGCGCTGATCACAACGGCCGCCTGCACCCTGATCGGGCTGATCGTGCTGCCCGGTCAGACCTGGACCTTCACCACCATGCTGCTGGAGGGGCGGATCAATGAGAAGGTCGTCGGGCCGCTGGTCCACTACGTCTCCCTGGTCAGCGCGCTGCAGCGGTTCCTGGGCTATGACGACACCCTGAAGACCGTGCTCACGGCGCTGTCGATGATGGTCGGCCTGCTCGCGGTGTGGGGGGCGGTGCGCTGGCACCGGGCCGGGCAGGAGTGGTTGGCGCTGAGCCTGATCGGGATCGCCACGATCTTCTTCTCCCCGCTCGCCTGGAACTACTACTACACCTGGCTGGTCCCGCTGCTGATCGTCTTCGGCAGCCAGCTCGCGGGCCTCGGTACGCCCGGGGTGGACCGTCGCGCCGAATCCTTCTCGCCGCGGCTGCGCTTCGGGGACGACCTGATGCTGATCTTCGGGCTGGCGCTGGTCTTCTGCGCCGTCCAGTTCCAGCTGCACGTGCCCGGCGGAGACGGCGGCGAGGGGGAGTGGGTCACCTGGCAGCGACTGATCGCCGGCGGGATGCCGTTCCTCACCACGATCGCCGTGCTGGCGGCCTGGTGGACCGGCCGACAGGCGGTGCGCCTGGTGAACGGCGTACGCCCGGAGGTCGCCGGGTCCGCGGACGGGTCGACCGCAGACGCCGAGGGGGCGGAGTCGGAGTCGGAGCCGGCAACCGGTGCCACCGGACGTCCGCGGACGACCGGCTCCGCGACCTCCTGACCCGACCGACCGCGCTGCTAGGCGATCGATCGCGCCACCCCGCTGAACGGTTACTTCTTCGACTTCGACGAACACCCCGACGTGCTGCGGCGCTATCGGAGCCTGCGGGAACGACCCCAGGTGCGGCTCCCGAACCCCAATGCGACGTCTGGCCGGCGACCGCCCGAGCAGCTCGACGACGGCGTGCTCGCGCAACTGCAGACGGTCTTCGACGAGGCGGCGGCTCTGGACGATCGAGAGGACCACCTCGGGGCGCTGCGGGTGTGGGAGCGGGTGTGGGACCTGCTTCCCGAGCCGACTCGGGAGTGGGCGTGGTCCGCGACCATCTACGGCGGCATCGGCGAGTCCCTCTCCTGGCTCGGTGACCACGCGATGGCTGAACTGGCCTTCCGGTTCGCGCTGCGGTGCCCGGGCGGTGAGCAGCCGGTGACCCTGGCCAGGATCGCCCAGTGCGTGGAGCGGCGGGGCGACGACGAGACCGCCGCCCGGTTCTGGGAGAGGGCAGAGGCCGCTCAGTCGGGCATCACCGAACTGGCCCGCCAGGAGGACTGAGCGATTCAGCCGGGAATCTCCACCTCGTGGATCGCATATCGCCCAAACTGAGGGTAACCCTCCGGTGAGAACCGCACCCCCTCCGGATACTGCTTGGCCAACTCGGGATACTCGTCGGCCAGCGGGAACTCCTTGCCCGCGTGCTTGGAGTTGATCGGGGGCCGCCCCTCTTCGCCGCGGCTTCGCCAGCCTCCTTGCCGCCCCTCTTCGTCCCCTGTTCTGCGGCCTCCTTGGCCCCCTTCGTGGCGCCGGCCCCCGCGACGTCATCGACCGAGCGCAGCAGCGGATCCAGCAACGGCTTCACGAACCCTTTGAGCGCGGTTCCTTTATCCAGGGACGGTCTCCTCGAACGGAGGGGTGGCCAGGGTGAGTGCCCAGAAATGGTCCCAGCTGCCGGCGAGCGGCGTCAGCACCCCGAGGGCGTCCGGTCCCAGCTCATCGGCGACTTTGCAGATCGGCCCCTCCGACCTCAGCCAACCAACGCAGGTAGTCCTCGGGCAGGGCCGCCCCCGCCGCCTGGGTCAGGGCCGCCACGTGCTGTGGGGAACTCGGCCCGGCCGCAATGAAACGCATTCCCCAACGATAGGGTCAGGCCGGCGCAGGCACTCGCCGCCGCGTACCGAACGTTTCCGCTTCCGGGCCGATCGCCGCGATTTGGGGTACCGCCCAGAGGTGGCGTAGTATTGCACGTCGGTCACCCGTGCCGGGTGATCGGTCGTGCGATTCGTCCAACATTCCCGGACAGATTGAGAGTACATGTCGAAGAAAGAGGGTTTCCTCGAGATGGAGGGCACCGTGGTCGAGGCCCTGCCCAACGCGATGTTCCGCGTTGAGTTGGCCAACGGACACAAGGTGCTCGCCCAGATCAGTGGCAAGATGCGGCAGCACTACATCCGCATCCTCCCCAGCGACCGTGTGGTCGTGGAGATCTCCGCCTACGACCTCAACCGCGGCCGCATCGTCTACCGGCACAAGTGACCACAGTCCGGCCGACCCTCGGGTCGGTCAATCACCCATCACAGGTACGCCCCTGCGGGCGCGCCCACAACCACGAAGGAAGCTCGCGATGAAGGTCAAGCCGAGCGTCAAGAAGATGTGCGACAAGTGCAAGGTGATTCGCCGGCACGGTCGCGTGATGGTGATCTGCGACAACCCGCGGCACAAGCAGCGCCAGGGCTGAGCATCTGGCGTCGGACCGACAGGTTCGCGCTCGCGCTGGGGGCGGACGGCCCGCAGAGCACCCTTGACAACTCAATAACAACAAACGTGCTAGCCAATCCCGGCCACACTGCTCCGTCGAGCAGCGCAACCGGGGCTCACGTCCGGTCGGAGGCCGGGCCCGGAGAACTCTCCGGATGCAGCACGTCAGACACCTCCGCGGATCGTGGAACACCGTCGAGTGGAACCGACGCCACGAACCGGATCCGAAGGGAACTGCTGAGATGGCACGCCTCATCGGGGTCGACCTGCCGCGCGAGAAGCGCCTCGAGGTCGCACTCACCTACATCTTCGGCGTGGGACGCACCCGCGCGCTGGAGACCCTCGACGCCACGGGGATCAGTGGCGACACCCGCGTCCGCGACCTGACCGATGACCAGCTCGTCGCGCTGCGTGACCACATCGAAGCGAACTACCAGACCGAGGGTGACCTCCGTCGTGAGGTCGCTGCCGACATCCGCCGCAAGATCGAGATCGGCTCCTACCAGGGCCGTCGTCACCGCGCCGGGCTTCCTGTGCACGGCCAGCGCACGCGTACCAACGCGCGTCAGCGCAAGGGCAAGCGCAAGGCCGTTGCCGGCAAGAAGAAGAAGTAACCGGACGCACAGGGAGATCTGAACAGATATGGCTACCGCAGGACGCGGCGCCGCCAAGAAGGTGCGCCGCAAGGAGAAGAAGAACGTCGTGGCCGGACAGGCCCACATCAAGTCGACGTTCAACAACACGATCATCTCGATCACCGACCCGACCGGTCACGTGATCGCATGGGCCTCCGCCGGCACCGTCGGCTTCAAGGGCTCGCGCAAGTCGACCCCCTTCGCCGCCCAGATGGCCGCCGAGGCCGCTGGCCGTCGTGCCATGGATCACGGCATGAAGAAGGTCGACGTGTTCGTCAAGGGTCCCGGCTCCGGCCGTGAGACCGCCATCCGCTCGCTCGGCGCGATCGGCCTCGAGGTCGGTGCCATCTCCGATGTCACCCCCGTGCCGCACAACGGCTGCCGTCCGCCCAAGCGCCGTCGCGTCTGAGCTGAGAAGGAGAAACCACCATGGCTCGTTACACCGGTCCTCTGACCAAGAAGTCGCGTCGTCTCGGCTCCGACCTCGTCGGCAACGACAAGGCCTTCGAGCGCCGCCCCTACCCGCCCGGCATGCACGGTCGCGGTCGCACCAAGGATTCCGAGTACGCCCTGCAGCTGCGTGAGAAGCAGAAGGCGCGCTACACCTACGGCGTCCTGGAGAAGCAGTTCCGTCGCTACTACGAGGAGGCCCACCGAGTCTCCGGCAAGACCGGCGACACGCTGCTGCAGATCCTCGAGTCCCGCCTGGACAACGTGATCTACCGCGCTGGCTTCGCCTCCACCCGCCGCCAGGCCCGTCAGCTGGTCGTGCACGGCCACTTCCTGGTCAACGGCAAGAAGGTCAACATCCCCTCCTATCGGGTCTCGGCCCACGACGTCATCGACGTCAAGGAGAAGTCGCTGAACCTGCACCCGCTGGTGGTCGCTCGGGAGACCCACGGCGAGCGCGAGGTTCCGGCCTGGATGGACGCCCGCCCCAACCAGATGCGGATCCTGATCCACCAGCTGCCCACCCGGCAGCAGATCACCGTCGACGTGACCGAGCAGCTGATCGTCGAGCTCTACTCGAAGTAACCCAACGGGGCTCTGCCCCGTTGACCCCCGTTGGGGCTCCGCCCCTTCACCCCGCTGGGGGCTCCGCCCCCCGACCCCCGGGCCTGCGGCGCCGTCGTTGGCAGGCCCGGGGATCGGAACACCTCTTGCCTTCAAATAGTGGTTGGCATGAAAGGAAAGAAGAAGAATGCTCATTGCTCAGCGGCCGCAGCTCTCCGAAGAGGTTGTTGACGACCACCGTTCGCGGTTCGTCATCGAGCCCCTGGAGCCCGGTTTCGGCTACACCCTTGGCAACTCGCTGCGGCGTACCCTGATGTCCTCCATCCCGGGTGCCGCGGTGACCAGCATCAAGATCGACGGGAACCTGCACGAGTTCTCCACGATCGACGGCGTGGTCGAGGACGTCACCGACATCATCCTCAACCTCAAGGAGCTCGTCGTCTCCTCCGAGGAGGACGAGCCCGTGGTGATGTACCTGCGCAAGGCCGGCGCCGGCGCGGTGACCGCCGCCGACATCGCCCCGCCCGCGGGCGTCGAGGTGCACAACCCCGACCTGCACATCGCCACCCTCAACGACAACGGCAAGCTCGAGATGGAGCTCGTCGTCGAGCGCGGCCGCGGCTATGTCTCCTCGGTGCAGAACAAGTCCGGAGACCACGAGATCGGCCGGATCCCTGTCGACTCGATCTATTCCCCGGTGCTGAAGGTGGCCTACAAGGTCGAGGCCACCCGGGTCGAGCAGCGCACCGACTTCGACAAGCTGGTCATCGACGTGCAGACCAAGCCGTCGATGCGGCCCAAGGACGCCGTCGCGAGCGCCGGGCGTACCCTGGTCGAGATCTTCGGCCTGGCCCGCGAGCTCAACCTCGAGGCCGAGGGCATCGAGATCGGCCCGTCGCCGGTCGACGAGCAGCTCGCCGCCGATCTGGCCCTGCCGGTGGAGGACCTGAACCTGACCGTCCGGTCCTACAACTGCCTCAAGCGTGAGGGCATCCACACCGTCTCCGAGCTGGTCTCCCGCTCCGAGCAGGACCTCCTCGACATCCGCAACTTCGGTTCCAAGTCCATCGACGAGGTCAAGCTGAAGCTGCACGAGATGGGCCTGTCGCTGAAGGACTCGGCTCCCGGTTTCGACCCGCTCGGTGCGGTGGGTCGTTACGACGAGGACGGCGAGGACGACGACCAGGATTTCGTGGAGACCGAGCAGTACTAACCCGAACGGGGCTCCGCCCCGTTGACCCCGATAGGGGCTCCGCCCCTTTCACCCCGCTGGGGGCTCCGCCCCCAGACCCCCGGGCCTGCGGCGCAGCAGGTCCCACAGATTTGGAGAAGAGACAATGCCGAAGCCAACCAAGGGTCCCCGGCTGGGCGGTTCGCCCGCGCACGAGCGGATCATCCTCGACAACCTGGCCAGCCAGCTGTTCGAGCACGGTCGGATCACCACCACCGAGACCCGCGCCAAGCGCGTCCGTCCGCTGGCGGAGAAGCTGATCACCAAGGCCAAGCGGGGCGACCTGCACGCCCGCCGTCTGGCCGCGACCCACATCCGGGACAAGGGTGTGCTGCACATCCTGTTCACCGAGATCGCCCCGGCCGTGGCCGAGCGCGAGGGTGGCTACACCCGGATCACCAAGGTCGGCCCGCGCAAGGGTGACAACGCCCCGATGGCCATCATCGAGGTGCTGACCGAGGCCGTCACCAGCAAGGCCGCCCCGAAGAAGGCCGCCGCCAAGAAGGCCGAGCCGAAGGCGCAGGCCGTCGCCGCCGTCGAGGGCGCCGACGCCGAGGCCGCCCAGAGCGCCGAGAGCGATGCCACCGAGGCACCGTACGGCGAGGGGTCCTACCGGGGCGAGAACCCGCCGTCCGGCTTCGACATCAAGGGCAACGAGGACTCGATGAAGTTCCACACCCCCGAGTCGCAGTGGTACGAGCAGACTGTCGCCGAGGTCTGGTTCAACTCCGCCGACGCCGCCGAGAAGGCCGGCTTCGTCGACGTGCTGGCCGGCAAGGACGACGACCAGGACGAGGCCAAGGACTCCGACAAGTCCTGATCTCGGTCCCACACGTGAACAGCGCCCGCTCCCGGACTCCGGGGGCGGGCGCTGTTCGCTTCGGATGACTCAGCGGATCGGCAGGTGCAGCTCGGTCAGCCGGTCCTCCTCGGCCACCTGGGGCGGGGCGTTCAGGTACACGTTGTAGTGCTTCCCGACCACCCCCTCAGCGGTTCGCGCGGCCGGCCGTAATCCGTTCTGCTGCAGGTGTTCCGCGATTCGGGCGTGCACGTCGCCGAGGCGGTGGTACGCCCCCCGCAGGGTGCCCACCACGACCTCCTGGGCTGGCAGGTCGAACACCTCGAGCGGTGCCTGGGCGGTGACGCCCGCGGCAACCGGGACGAACACCGACTCGTCGACGTCGGCCTCCTTGTATTCCTCGTCGTGCTCGATGCAGCCACCGGGCCCGATCGGGCTGATGCCCTGCTGGCCGAGCAGCGGCATGAACCGCTGCCACAGCTCACCCTCGGCGGCATAGTTGGCGACCACCCCACGCAGGGTGATGAACGTCTGGGCGGGGTCGGTGCGTCGTTCGATGCTGATGTCATTCATGGCGAGTCCTTGATCCTCGGTGATGAGTTGGGAGAGGTTGTCGAGCCGTTGCCGGGCGGCGGCGTACTCCTGGGTGAGCGTCTGGCGCTGCATCCGCAGCGCCTCGGCGTACGCGTCAGAGCCGCGGGCCGCGAGCAGTGGCCCCATGCTGGACACGCCGAACCCGCAGTCGCGCAAGCGGCGAATGGCCAGCGCCCGCGGCAGCTGGCTCATCGCATAGCGGCGATGACCGGTGAGTTCGTCCACCGCTGCCGGCACCAGGACGCCGTGGCTTTCGTGGTGCCGCACCATGCGGATGCTGATCCGGGTCAGTGCCGAGAACTCACCGATGGACATCAGGTCGGAGGTGTCGAGCATGGCTCAACTCTGCTGGCTGACACGGTGTCAGGGTCAATCGGCTCCCGGAGCCTGCCTGCGCGCGGCCGCGAGTGCCTCGCAAAAGCCGGCCCAGTATTCCTCGCGGGTCTGTTCGGCGAGGCTCTCCCACGACTCGGCCGGCAGGCTCTGCGGGGTGTGCGGTACGCCGGGATCCAGCGTCTTCTGCATCGCCGCCATCCCGTGCAGGTTGATCCAGCGGTGGTCATAGTCGTGCGGGGTCGCCCGGTCCCACGCCAGGACGCGAGGCACCACCTCGGCCAACTCCTCCAGGTGGGCGAAGGCGTACCGGTTGATCGGTTCGCCGAACCGGTCGTTGAGCACCGACACCGCCTGCCGTGCGGTGAAGTCGGCGCACCGGTTGGCGTCGAAGCGGGCGCGCAGCTGCCCCGCATAGAACCAGAACATCGCCTCCTGCGGGCGGCCCTCGGCGAGCAGGGCGTGGGACAGCAGATAGAACACCGGCGGCGCGAACAACTGCGGACTGCCGATCACCTCGGCGATCGCCTCCGGCCGTGACGACTCGGCGGACAAGCGGCGGATCGCCTCGGTAGTGCGAGCGGTGTCGATCTCGGGCATGGGCACCTCCGGAGCCCCACACGCTATCCCCAGGCGGGCTCGTCTATATGAACATAGAAGTTAGATCAGTTAGCGAATAGAGTGCCCCCATGGATCGAGTCCAAACCGCCCGGGAGCACGTCTTCGCCCAGTTCGGGTTCAGCACCCGGCGCGAGGGTGACGGGCTGACCGGGAGCGCGGACGCCGGTCCCGAGCTCTGGGTGCCCGGCACCGAGGTGCTGCGGACCTCCGTGCTCGCCATCTGGGCCGACAGCATCACTGGGATGATCGCGGCCGATCACGTGGGCGGCCGGGTGCCGGTGACCCTGCAACTCGAAGTCAACCTGTATGCCCCGCCGACCCGGGTCAGTCACGTCGAGGTGGTGGGCCGGCTGGTCAAGGTGGGCCGCTCGGTCGTCGTCTCGACCGCCGAGTTCCTGGATCAGGACGGGCGTGCCTTCGGTACGGCCACCGGTGTCTTCGCGATCGCCCACGACCCCGCGCTGCGGATGCCCGACGACTACGACCCGGTCGGCCCCGCCGGTGCCGGCGGCTACATCGACGGGTTGGCGCGTCCGGTGTGGGCGGCCAGCGATCCGCTGCTGCGCGCCTACTACGAGACCACCGCCGGTGACGTCGAGGTCGTCAAGACCCGAGACAGCACGTTCCACGGCACCCGCAACCCGGACAGGGGCAGCAGGTCGGCGCCGTACGCCGATCGGCACCTCGCGCAAGGGCTCGCTGAGCGAGACCACCGCCGAGCAGCTGGCCACCCACATTGTCGCCCGCACCGTTGAGCGCGCCGGGCTGGATCCGCAGCGGCTCGACGACATCATCCTGGCCGAGTCGATGTACGGCGGGGGAGACCTGGCCCGCTACGCGGCGGTCGCCAACGGCTGGACCGCCATCCCGGGACAGGCGGTCAACCGGCACTGCGCCGGCAGCCTGACCACCGTCGCCGATGCCGCCGCCCAGGTGATCGCCGGGATGGACCGCTACATCGTCGCCGGCGGTGTGCAGTCGTTCTCCACCTCCCCGGTCAACCTGTGGGCGACCCCCGGGCAGACCGATTACAAGCCCGGGCTGCGCCCCACCTTTCCCCACACCGAGGACGCCAACGACGAGGTGTCGTTGTCGGTCGGCTGGAACCTCGCCCAGAAATACGGGCTCTCCCGCGCGGAGATGGACGCCTGGGCGCTGCGCTCGCACCAGCGTGCGGTGGCCGCGATCGACGCCGGCACCTTCGACGACGAGATCGCCCCGCTCGAGGTCACCAAGGAGGGCAACACCTTCCGCTTTGACACCGACGAGCACCCGCGCCGCAGCTCCACCGCCGAGAAGCTCGCCTCGCTCAACCCGCTCAAGCCAGAGATCGACGGATTTTCCATCACCGCGGGAAACGCGGCCGGCGTGAACGACGCTGCGGCCGCCCTGCTGGTGACCACCGTCGAGGGTGCCCAGGCCGAGGGTCTGGAGCCGCTGGCCCGCGTCGCCGGCTGGGCGTTCGTCGGCGTGGACCCCAGATACACCGGAGACGGGGCGATCGTGGCCGCCCAGAAGCTGCTCGACCGCACCGGCCTGTCCGCCGATCAGATCGACGTGTGGGAGATCAACGAGGCGTTCGCCTCGGTTCCGGTGGCCGCCTGCCGGGTGCTCGGCCTGGACGAGGAAAAGGTGAACCTCCACGGCAGCGGCTGCAGCCTCGGCCACCCCGTTGCGGCCAGCGGTGCCCGAATGCTGACCACGCTGGTGCACGAGCTGCGCCGGCGCGGTGGTGGCCGTGCGGTCGCCACCATGTGCGCCGGCGCCGGTCAGGGCGGGGCGGTCCTGATCGAGGCCTGAGCCCGATCACTTCAGCACGGCGGCTCAGCGGCGCCGGAACCCGGCGGTGACGGCGGTCGCCACCAGGGTGAGCGCCGCACCCACCACCGTCATCAACCGCAACTGACTGCCCGGCGCCGGCAGCAGCCAGTCCAGTGCGACCGAGCCGACGATCTGTCCGGCGATGGTAGCCATCGCCAGGGTGAGCACGCCGACGATCCGGACCAGGTGTGCGGCCATCGCGATGTACGCCACCCCGATCACCCCGCCCAGATAGAGCAGCGGGTTGGCCGGCAGTCGCGCCGGTCCCTGCCCGATGACCACGGCGTGCACCACCGCCGCCAGCAGCAGCGCCGCGGTGCCGACGACGAAGTTGGTCAGCGTCGCCACCATGAAGTGTCCGGAGTGTTCGCTGACCCGGCCATTGACCGCCTGCTGCAACCCCATCGCCAGCCCGGCGACGACGGGTAGCGCCAGCAGATACCACGGCGCATGACCGCTCACCCCGCCCGACATGGCCAGCGCGACCGAGCCGACCATCAGCGCCGCCCCGAGGGCGCGCGCCGGGCTGAGCGGCCGCGGTCCGCCGGGGCCGAGCCCGATCCGGTCCACGGCCAGCCCGGTCACCGTCTGACCCGCGACCACGCAGACGATGAACAGCGCCACCCCGATCAGCGCCACCGACAACCCCTGACCCAGCACGAACGTGGCCCCGCCGAGCCCACCCAAGGCGAGCACCCACGGGAAGGCCCCGCTGCGCAGGTCGCGGGCGAAGTCGGCCACCTGCCGGCGCAACCCCGGGCGTACCCCGATCAGCACCATCAACAACAACATTCCGACGCCGAACGACACCGCCGCCGCAGAGAAGCCGTCGTGCAGCTCGGTGGCCAACCGGGAGGTGATCCGCGACTGCACCGCGCCCATCGCCCCGGCGAACAGGGACACCGGCATCGCCCACGCCGGCCGGTGCGCGGCCTGGGTCGGCGGCGCGGGGTGGAGAGGGTCGGCCGTGGTCACGATGGACCACGTTACCCCCGCCGAGCCTGGCCTCAGTCCAGCAGCACCTCGGCCGCCCCCTTCGCCAACGGGCGCCCTGCCTGGTCCTCGGTCCACACGTCGAGGCTGACCCGGCGCCCGTCACCGGAGTCGTCGACCGCGGTCACCGCACCCCGGGCCGTGACGGTCATCCCTCGGGTGTTCGGGCTGCGGAATTGGCAACTCAGCTTGAGAATCCGGCCGGATCCGCCGAGCCAGCGGCGCAGCACGTTGTGCAGATAGGACCACTGCAGGTTGCCCATCCCGAAGGCGCTGTCGAAGCCGGCCTCACAGCCCGCCTCGTCGTCCATGTGGATCGGCACGAACTCGTCGTTCACCGCGGCGTACCGGTTCCAGTTCGCCAACCCGGTCTGCCACGACATCGGCGTCAGCTCATCGCCGACCTTCACGGTGCTGGTGTTCATCGCAAACCCCTTCTCAGTAACGGATCAGCGTCATCGCCGAGCGCTTCACCAGTTCGTGGCGCTGGTTGGTCCAGGTGTCCACGGTGCGGCTGAACAGCATCAGCCCCAGCCGCCCCTCCCGCTCGCTGTACCCGCCCAGGGTGCGCACGCTGGTGATCACGTCTCCCGCGCGGATCGGCACGCCGTACTCGACCTCCAGCCCGTCGTTCAGCATGTGGCTGAGCCCCGGTCCGGGTACGCCGGCGCTCAGCTCGGTGTTGTCCGGCTCGTTCGGGTCGCTGGGTGCCGGGTGCCGGGTGGTCCGGGAGGCCGCGCTCCAGGCGAACACGTTCAGCTCCTGCGGCTTGCAACCGGACCAGCCGCGCCGACAGCCCGTCGGCCAGCGCGTTGGCGAGGGCGGTCTTACCGGTACCGGCCGGGCGGGCCGTGGTTGCGGGGCCGGCCGACGACCCGTGGGCGGCACTCGAAGCGTGGGCGGGCCGACTGGGCACCGCGGAGGTGGCCGACCGGCTGGCCCTGCTCGACCTCCCGGCCGGCGCCATCCCGCTCGACCACCCGCCCGTGACGCCGGGGGTACGCCGGCACGTCCTGGGCGAGGCTTCGACTCGCTCCGCACCCTTCGGTTGGCTGAGCGAGCGCAGCGAGTTGAAGCCGGAGGATGCGCCGCCCCCGCTGGTGCTCGACCTGTCCGCGCTGTGGGCAGGGCCCCTGTGCGCCGACCTGTTGCACCGGGCCGGAGCGCGGGTGATCGCGGTCGAGTCGGCCGCCCGGCCCGACCCCTCGCGACTCGGCAATCCGGTTCTGCACCGGTTGCTGCGCGGTGGGGTCGAGTCGGTCCGGCTCGACTTCGACGATCCGGCCGACCGACACCGGCTGCGCCGGCTGATCCGGTGTGCCGACATGGTGATCGAGGCCAGCCGCCCTCGCGCTGGAGCGGCTCGGTATCACCCCCGAGCAGGATCTGGCCGCCGGCGCGGTCTGGGTCAGCATCACCGCGCACGGCCGCGCCGACCCCCGGGTCGGCTTCGGCGACGACGTGGCGGCCGTCGCCGGAGCCTGGGTACGCCCCAGCGCCGACGCCGCACCCGTCCCCGCGGGGGACGCCCTGGCCGACCCGCTGACCGGGCTCACCGCCGCGGTCGAGGCGCTCCGCCCCCGCGAGGCGGACCGGGTGCTGGTCGAGGTCGCCATGGCCGGCGTCATCGCCGACGCCCTGCGCGCCGGTGGGGGAGCGGCCACCCCGATCGTCCCCCTGGCCAGCCATCCCACCCCAGGCCCCCACCGCCAGCGACCCGTGCTCGGCCCGGTAGCCGCGCTCGGTGAGCACACCGCACGCGTCCTGGCGGAGCTGACATGACGCGCTGGCTTCTGCTCGACGCCGAGCTGGGCCAGCGTCGGGTCGACGTGCTGATCGACGGCGACCGGGTCGCCGCGGTGCGCCCGCATCGCGACCATGATCATCACGCAGATCACGATCAGGAGGGCTGGACGGCGACCGTCGTCGACGCCGGCGGCGGCTGCCTGCTGCCCGGACTCGCCGATCACCACCTGCACCTGCTCGCCACCGCCCGATTCCGCGAGTCCGTGGACGTCTCCGCCGGCCTGTCCGCGCTCCAGCAGGCGCCCGGTGACGGGTGGATCCGCGGCGTGGGTGCCGCCAACGAGCTGACCCGGGCCGACCTTGATCAACTCAACCTCGATCGGCCGATCCGGGTCCAGCACCGCAGCGGCGCGCTGTGGACGCTGTCGTCGAAGGCGTTGGAGCAGCTGCGCGCGCACCCGGCGTACCCCGAACCGGTCAGCGACACCGAACGCCGGACCGGGCAGTTCCACCGCGCCGAGGACCGGCTGCGCGCCCTGCTGCCCGATCAGGCGCTGCCCGACCTCAGCGCGCTGTCCCGGGAGCTCGCCGCCCGCGGGGTGACCACGATCATGGACGCCACCCCCGGCCTGCACCGCCACCTGATCTCCGGGCAGCGGCTGAGCCAGCGGGTGCACACCATGGGCCCCGACGGCGAAGGTCCGGTCAAGTTGGTGCTGTCGGAGCATGACCTGCCCGACCCGGCCGCCTTCACCGCCCGCGTCGCCGCCGCCCACGCCGACGGACGTCCGGTGGCCGTGCACCGCGTCACCCTGGACGCCCTGGTGATCGCCCGGCAGGCCTTCGAGACCGCCGGCATCGTGCCCGGCGACCGGGTCGAGCACGCCGCCATCTGCGACGACGACACCGCGGCCTGGCTCGGATCGAACGGGATCGTGGTGTCCACCCAGCCGACGCTGCTGGCCCGCCGTGGCGATGACTACCTGGTCCGGGTGGAGCCGTTCGCCCAGCCCTGGCTCTGGCGGTACGCCGGGCTGGTGGTCGCCGGCGTGGTGGTGCTGCCCAGCAGCGACGCGCCCCACGGAGACCCGGACCCGTGTCAGACGGTCACCGCGGCCGCCCTGCGGCGTGCCCCTTCGGGCGCGGTGCTCAACCCCGGCGAAAGGGTCCCGGTGAGCGAGGTGCTGGCCGGGTTTGCCCGGAATCCGTTGCGTCCTTGGGAATCACCGCGACGGGTCGCTGCCGGGGAGGCGGCCGACCTGTGCCTGCTCGACCGATCGTGGGCCGAGGCCGTGGCCGACCCGGCCGCGGTCGGCGTGCGCGGCAGCTGGCTCGCCGGGCGACGGATCCACCCGTCACCACCGGCCGCAGCTCAGATCGACTGACCGGGTTCGACCACCCGCATCAGGCCCTCCTGGGCGACCGAGGCGACGAGGTGTCCCTCGAGATCCCAGATCCGCCCGAAGTTCAGGCCGCGCCCGTCCTGCGAGCTCGGCGAGGTCTGCTCATACAGCAGCCACTCGTCCACCCGGAACGGCCGAAGGAACCACAGCGCGTGATCCAGCGAGGCCAGCCCCGCCGGCGTCTCCGGGTTGGGCAGGAAGGCGGCACTGAGCAGCCCGAGATCGCTGATGTAGGCGAGCGCTTTCTGGTGGAATCGCGCGTCCTCGGGCAGCGCGTCGGTGCAGCGCATCCACAGCATCCGGGTTTCCACGCCACCCTCGGGGTGCACCAGATAGGGCCGCAGCTGCCAGTTCGGGAACTGCTGCTCGATCATCCCGCCGCCGCGCAGGGTGCCGCCCCACTCGACCTTCACCTCGTCGGGTCCCGGTCCCACCGGTCGACCGATCTCGTGCGAGGGCCCCCGGTCTCCGCGGTGGAAGGAGGCCGACAGGGTCAGGATCGGCTTCCCGTCCTGCGAGGCGGTGACCAGCCGGTTGCAGAATCCGCGGCCGTCGCGCACCCGATCGACGTCATAGCGGATCGGTACATCCACAGCTCCACCGCGCAGGAAATAGGCGTGCAGGGAGTGCGGGGCGTACGCCTCGTCGACGGTCAGCTGGGCGGCGGCGAGCGCCTGCCTGACCGCCTGGCCGCCGAACACCCGCTCGATCGGGGAGGGCAGACTGCGACCCACGAGGAATTGTCGCCATCCGCCGCCAGCGTCAGGCAGTCGACGAACGACCGCGCGCGGCCCACGCCTGGTTGGGCGGTCACCGTCGGATCACTGCTGGGTGGTCATGTCGACCAGGGTTTTGTCGCCGTGGCGGCCGTGCACCTGGCCGGCGACGTGCACCAACTGGTGGCGCCAATAGTCGGCGGCCCCGTCCTCGTCGCCGGCACGGACCCGGTCCAGGGCGCGGCCCAGCGAGCGGTGCGGCTCGTTGGACTTGCCGCGGTCGCGGCCCCCGTCGAAGGCGTTGGCCAGTTCTTGGCGCAGCACCTCGGAGAGGGCCCCATAGACCAGGGCCAGCGTCTTGTTCCGCGAGCTCCGGAACAGCTCCTCGAAGAAGCTGACATAGATCCGCGACTGGTCCTCCTGGGCCAACTCGGGGGTGAGCTCGGCGAGCAGCGCCTCCAGCCGGTCGGCGGTCTCCGCCCGGTCGGGCTGGCGGGCCAGCAGCCGGAAGCCGAGCGGTTCCAGCAGCGTTCGCGCGTCGTAGACGTCTCTCAGTTCGACGGCGTCCAGCTGCATCAGCAGGCCCAGATAGCGGGCGGCCACGGAGACGTCAGGATGGGTGACCAGGGCGCCGCCGCGGGAGCCGCGGCGCACCTCGATCAGTCGCTCTGACTCGAGGATCCGGAACGCCTCGCGCAGCGAGGGCCGGGACACCCCGAACTGGGTCATCAACTCGGACTCACTCGGCAACGACTCGCCCTCGCGCAGCTCGCCGCGCAGGATCTGCGTGCGGATTGCGCGGGCGACCACCTCGGCTGTCTTGGGGATCCGGACGCGGTCGGGCACTTGACTCAGGGTCACGGCTCCTCCTCGGGGTGACGGGCGGCGCGGCCATGGTGGGGTCGAGTCGCTTTCGATTTGCTCCAAATCATTCATCTTATTATACGCATGCGGAGGATACTGAGATGTTCATCAATGGTAGGTGGAAGACTCGGATCTTCGCTTCGACTCGCTCGAGCCGGCCACCGGTGATCTGGTCGGCACCGCCGTCGACGGCACCCGCGCCGACGCGGTCCGCGCGATCGAGGCCGCGCACGCCGCCTTCCCCGCCTGGGCCGCCACCACGGCGTACGAACGCTCGGAGATCCTGCGCCGCGCCTGGCAGCTGATGCTGGAGCGGCGCGAGGAGCTTGCCCAGCTGATGACCCGCGAGCAGGGCAAGCCGCTGCGGATGGCGCGCACCGAGATCACCTATGCCGCGGATTTCCTGCTCTGGTTCGCCGAGGAGGCGAAGCGGGTCTATGGCGAGACCATCCCGTCCGCGCGCCCGAACCACCGTTTCCTGGTGATGCACCAGCCGGTGGGCGTGGCCGCCGCGATCACCCCGTGGAACTATCCGGTGTCGATGCTCACCCGCAAGATCGGTCCGGCCCTTGCCGCCGGCTGCACCATCGTGGTCAAACCGGTCGAACAGACCCCGCTCTGCGCGGTCGCGACGGTCAAGGTGCTGGAGGACGCCGGGGTGCCGGCCGGGGTGGTGAACCTGGTCACCTCCAGCAAGGCCGGCGAGGTCGGCGAGGAACTCGTCAGCAACCCCCTGGTCCGCAAGATCAGCTTCACCGGCTCCACCGAGGTCGGTCGGATCATCGGACGCGGAGCGGGCGCGGCGTTGAAGCGGGTGTCGATGGAGCTGGGCGGGCACGCCCCGTTCATCGTGTTCGCCGACGCCGATCCGGAGTACGCCGCCAAGGGCGCGGCGGCGCTGAAGTCGCTGAACACCGGGAGCGACGGAGCTTGCCCATGACGGTCGTTCTCGGGTCGTGAACGCTACCGGCGTAGCTGCTACATCACCGACCCGTCGGGTCTGATGCTGCGCGAACGGATCGGCACCGACATCATCCGCCTGGGAGTGCGACCATCCGCACACCGACACCACCTGGCCGGAGTCGCCGGAGTTCGCCTGGAAGGAGTTCACCGACGCCGGCTGCAGCGACGAGGACATCCACAGGATCACCTGGCAGAACGCCGCCCGCTTCTTCGACTGGGATCCCTTCCAGCACAACAAGAAGGAGGAGTCCACCGTGGGTGCGCTGCGCTCGAGGGCGACCGACGTGGACACGACCCGGATGTCACGTGCGGAGTGGAAGTCCAAGAACGAGGCCGAGGGGGTCGGCGTCTTCGCCTGATCGGTTCTCGCTTCACCTGAGTCAGTTCGACAGGTCGGCGCCGCCGGGGTTCTCCCGGCGGTGCCGTTCCCGTCCTGAGCAGAGGTGCCGACTAGGCTTACGGGGTGATCGAGCCCCCCGAGCGCCTGCGCATCGCCCAGCTGGCGAACTTCGTGGGGCCCGTCTCGGGCGGGATGCGGCAGGCGATCGAGAGCCTCGGCACCGGCTATGTGGCGGCTGGCCACGAGCGGGTTCTGGTGGTCCCCGGTGAACGGGATCGCACCACCGAGACCGCACACGGGATCCTGGTCGAGGTGGACTCCCCGCACCTGCCCAACTCGGCGTACCGGATGATCGCGCAACCCTGGCGGGCGCTGGCCGCCCTGGACCGGTTCCGCCCGACCACCGTCGAGGTCTCCGACAAGTGGACGCTGTCCCCGGTGGCCGCCTGGGCGCGGCGTCGCGAGATCGGCTCGGTGCTGTTCAGCCACGAACGCCTCGACGCGATGCTGGGGCTGTGGCTGCGCCGCCAGTTCGGCGTGGAGACCGCGGTGGGCGCGCTGAACCGGCGATTGGCCCAGTCCTTCGATGCGGTGGTGGTCACCAGCCAGTACGCCGCCGACGAGTTCCACAACACCGGCGCCAACCTGGTCAAGGTCCCGCTCGGGGTGGACCTGCGCACCTTCACCCCCGGCGCCGGGTCCCCGACCGACGACGGCGTGCTCAAGCTCTGTTACGTCGGGCGGCTGAGCCGGGAGAAGTCGCCGCACCTGGCGGTCGCCGGGGCCGTCGAGTTGCACCGCCGCGGCGTACCCCTGCGTCTCGACGTCTATGGCGAGGGCCCGCACAAGGACGAGCTGGTGGCGATCGCTGGCAACGCCCCGGTCTTCTTCCACGGTTACCTTTCCGGGCGGGCGGCCGTGGCCGAGGCGTACGCCGCCGCCGACGCCTCGCTGTCGGTCTGTCCCGCCGAGACCTTCGGGTTGGCGGTGCTGGAGGCGCTGGCCTGCGGTACGCCCGTGGTCACCTCCAACCGGGGTGGCGCCCGCGAGCTGGTCGACGCGACGTGTGGAGAGTGGGGGAGTCCCGATGCGATCGGCATCGCCGACGCGATCGAGCGGATGGCCGCCCGGCCGGCGGCGTTGACCAGGCGCGCGGCGCGGGTGCGGGCCGAGCAGTACGACTGGTCGCGTTCGGTGCAGCGGATGCTGGAGCTGCACCAGCGACTGGGGCGCGCGGTGCCCTATCGATCCCTGTGGCGTGACCGGGTGCGCGGACGGCTGGCGAGCGGTGACCAAGGAGGTCAACGATGAGGTGGAGGACGATCGGTTCGGCGGCTGGCCTGACGGCGGTCGCACTGGCCCCGGTGGTGCTGCGCGCACCTCGCCCGCAACGGGCGTACCCGGAGGGGGTGCGCAGCGTCAGCGACGCGATCGCCGCCTGTCGCGCCAGCGGACTCGAGGGTTGGGAGTTGGTCGACTTCGCCCGCCGCCTGGTGCACCACAAGTTCACCCGCTATTCGATCCTCAACCTTTGGGAGTCGCCGGCGATGGCGTTCGCCAATTCCCGCGGCTACTGCAACCAGTACAACTCGGCGCTGTGGGAGATCCTTGTGGCACTGGGTTTCCGGGCCGAGCGGGTGTTCGCCACCCGGGTCCGTCAGGACATCAACCCGTGGTGGCGGATGGGGCACATGTGGGTCAGGGTCACCGTCGACGGGCGCACCCTGGACGTCTGCGCCTCCCGCGCCGACGCAGGTCCCGGTGCCGTGGAGTTCGTGCCCGTCACCGAGGTGCTGCCGTTCGGCCCATTCACCTATCTGAACACGAACAACGGCATGATCGTGTTCACCGCGTTCGCGTGCTGGAAGTCCCTGCTCACCGGAGAACCCCTGCCCCGGTGGATGAACCGCGAGTTCGGCAGCCGGGTCGATCAGGACTGATCGAGCAGGGTGACGGTGCCCTTCTCGCCGTCCAGGGCGATCCGGTCACCGGTGCGGATCCGGGCGGTGGCCACGGTGGTGCCGAGCACGGCCGGGATCCCGTACTCCCGCGCGACGATGGAGGAGTGGCTGAGCGGGCCGCCCACATCGGTGACCACGCCGGCGGCCAGCGCGAACAGCGGCGTCCAGGCCGGGGTGGTGATCGCGGCGACCAGGATCTCCCCCGGCTGCATCCCCGAGAAGTCCTCCGGGCCGCGCACCACCCGCGCCGTGCCGGTCACCTGACCGCCGCTCGCCCCGGTGCCGCGCAGCTGGTCGCCGCTCTGATCTCCCATCACGGTGGGCATCCAGCGGTCCCACACGTGCCAGCGGGAGCGCTCGGGAATGATGGCCGGGGGTGTCACGAGACGGCGTCCGCGCCACTCGGCCAGCCGTCGGTGCACCTGATCCCTGGCCGGTGCCGGCGTCCGCCCGTCGTCCAGTTCCGCGGCCGCCGCCCTCAGCTCGCCCAGCCTGAGCCAGTAGACGTGCTCGGGTTCGGCCAGCGCACCGCTGGCGACCAGCCGCCGGCCGAGCTCTGCGGCGTACGCCCGGGCCGTCGGCCAGCCCAGCCCGATGTCGGCCAGGGCGTCCTCGCGGACCGGACCCATGCTGTTGGCGCTGCGCAGCAGTCGGGTGAACAGCGCCCGCCGGGGCCCGCGCAGGCGCGCGAGGATCCGCTCGCGGGCGGCGATCCGGCGCTGGTTCAACTTTTCCCGGCGGGCCGCCGGGTCGACGGACGGGTCGGCCAGATAGAACCGCAACGCGTCCAGCACCGGCGTCGGGTCGTCGGCCGCCACCGGGTTGACCAGATCCAGGTTGTAGACCGCGTGCCCGAATCGCTCCAGGTGCTCGGCGAAGCGATCACGCCACTGCTGCCACAGCACCGCGTCCACCCCGTCGGGGACCGACGCGTCGGCGGCGGCTCCGGCGCGCTGCAGGGCCGCGGCCAACTCGGGGTGGGTGCGGCACCACTGCGCCAGCCGGTGCACCGACTCGTCGGCGCGGATCGGTGCGGATTCGAGGCCCAGCAGGAAATCCTCGGCCCGAGGGTCCCCGCTCCGCTTCACCAGCCGATCATAGAAGTGGGTGAATCCGAGCTCGCTGGTGACCGCCTCGGGGATGATCGTCTGCACCGAGGTGTAGTACGCGAACCCCGCCCGGACCAGCTCCTGCACCCCGTCGAGCAGCTCGACCGCCGCCAGGGCGCGCGGTTCTTGGCCCCGCCAACGCTGCACCACCGCCCGATAGCGCGGATGGAACACCTGCTGCCACTTCCGCCGGCCCAGCTCGGTGGTCATCACCCGGATCGCCCAGGGGGCGATCAGCACGGCCTTCAGGAACAGGGCATTGCGGTAGCCGTAATAGCCGAAACCGTTGATGGTGACGAACGAGATGTCCCTGTCGGAGAAGAGTCGTTGCGGGCCGAAGTAGCTGTTGACCGTGTCCATCATCCCGGGGATGACGAGCTGCTCGGCCAGGTCGGCGAACAGCGTGGACAGCGGGTCCGGCAGCTGTTCGGTGATGCTGGCCCGCATGAACACGTCGTGCCGCTTTGGGGCCGGCCACTCGGTGGGCGCCGGTCCGGTCTCGGCGGGCAGGGCGGTGATCGGTCGCGATTGCACCAGCCAGCGGTCACCACCGAGATCGATCGCCCACTCCAGGTCCTGCGGAGCGCCGAAGTGGGCCGCCGCCCTGGCACCCAGCCCGGCGAGCGCCACCGCTTCGGCGTCGCTCAGCACGGCGCGGGCACGCTGCTGCGGGCTGGTCGGTCGCGTGGCCACCCCGTCCTCGGTCCGGGCGGTGAGGCTCGTCTGCTCGACCTCCGTGCGCTCGACCACCCGGCCCGACCGCAGCACGACGTTCTCGGTGTCCACCGTCCCTGCCACCACCGACTCACCCAACCCCCAGGCGGCCGACAGCACCGTCTCGTCGCGGCGGCCGTTGGTCGGGTTGGCGGTGAACATCACCCCGGCGCAGCGGGCGTCCACCAGCCGTTGCACCACCACCGCCAGCGCCAGCTCACCCGGCACCTCGTGCGCCGCGCGATAGCTGATCGCGCGGGTGCTCCACAGCGAGGCCCAGCAGTCGCGGACCGCGCGGGTCAGCGCGGAACCCCCGCGTACGTTGAGAAAGGTCTCCTGCTGACCGGCGAAGGACGCGTCCGCCAGGTCCTCGGCGGTGGCCGAGGAGCGGACCGCCACCGCGGCCTGCTCGCCGAGCCGGGCGTACGCCTCGGTGAGCATCGAGCCCACCTCCGAGGGGAGCTCGCCCTCGCCGAACAGACGGGCGATCTCGGCTGCGGCGCGTTCGGGTGCGTGCGAGGTGACCAGCTCGCGGATCCGGTCGGCGAAGTCGTTCGCGTGGATGAAGTGGCGATAGGCGTCGGTGGTCAGGACGAACCCGTCCGGCACCGGAAGCCCGGCGGCGACCAGTTCCGCGAGGTTCGCGCCCTTGCCGTCGGCGAGCGGCAGATCCGAGCTGCGGAGCGCCGCCAGCTCCCGGATGCACTCCATTCCTCCACGGTAGACCCGTCGGGCCGTCCGGGGCAGCAAAAAGGCCGGCCCAGGGGGGCCGGCCAGTTCGCTGTGCTTCAGACGTTGCTCAGAAGACCTTGGCGGCCTTCGCGGCGGCGAGACGCTTGCTGGCGTCGTCCCAGTTGACGACGTTCCACCACGCCTTGACGAAGTCGGGCTTCACGTTCTTGTACTGCAGATAGAACGCGTGCTCCCACATGTCGAGCAGCAGCACCGGCACCTGGCCCGCGGGCAGGTTGCCCTGGTGGTCGAACACCTGGAGCAGGTTGAGCCGCTGACCCAGGGTGTCGTAGGCGAGCACGCTCCAGCCGGAGCCCTGGACGCCCAGCGCGTTGGCGGTGAACATCTTCTGGAAGGTCTCGTAGCCGCCGAAGTCGGCGCCGATCGCCTCGCCGACCTCACCGGTCGGCTCGCCGCCACCCTCGGGGGACATGTTGGTCCAGAACACCGAGTGGTTGATATGGCCGCCCAGGTTGAACGCGAGGTCCTTCTCGAGCTTGTTGATGGTGGCGAAGTCACCCTTGTCGACCGCCTCGGCGATCTGTTCGACAGCGGTGTTGGCGCCCTTCACATAGGTCGCGTGGTGCTTGTCGTGGTGCAGCTCCATGATCTCCGGCGCGATGTGCGGAGCCAGTGCGCTGTAGTCGTAGGGCAGATCAGGAAGTGTGTAGGTCATGATGCTCCTTGGTGCTAGTCATCAGGGCTGACCCGCCCACTCTATGGGGCCGGCCTCGGTGAGACAGCGGGGGGGGGGTACGCCCGGTGTCGGTCGGGTGGCTTCGACAGGCTCCGCCACCGTGACGACCGGGCGTACCCCTCACCGGGTTGTCAGCGAGTGACGTCCTTGCCGGCGTCCTTGATGTTCTCGCCGGCCTGCTTCATGCCGCCCTTAGCCTGATCACCCTTGCCCTCGGCCTCGAGGCGCTCGTTGCCGGTCGCCTTGCCGGCGGCTTCCTTGACCTTGCCGCCAAGCTTGTCGCCGGTGTTCTCCATCTTGTCGCCCACTCCCATGCCCGTACCTCCTTGTTCGGCCAGCGGCGGGGGTCGCCGTGGTGACTTCGAACCTAGCCCCCGGTGTCGACAAAACCAAGGGTTTTCAACTTGGTCAGCGCATCAGTCGGTCGATGTAGTCGGCGCCGATGCCGACCTTCTCGTAGTGCTCCTTGCACAGCTCCACATGGTCGAACACGTCGAACAGCCCGGGGTTTCGTAGACGAAGTCACCCGGCCCGGCCACCCAGTCATGTTCCAGATAGCCCCACCTGCCCGAGATCGTGTACGCGAACACCTGGGCGGGGTGGTAGTGCCGGTTCGCCAGGCCGGGCTTTGCGGCGTACTACTCGTCGCACCAGCGGTTCTGCTGGATCGAGATCCACAACGGCCGCGACTCACCGTCTCGGTGAACGGGACATCGAAGCGCTCGTCATCGGTCGCCGCGTCCGCCAGATAGGACTCTGGCAGGGAACCCTTGCGCATCGAGTCCTCGATCGGCTTGATATCTCGCCAGAATTCGTTGCCCTGCTGCTTTTCCTTGGGTTGCGGTTCGTCCACCGACATCATTGTCCTTTCGTGGAAGCGTACGCCGACCCTAACCAGTGACGGTGAAGACCCGGAACCCCTTCGCCGAGGCGACCCGGTGACAGGCCCAGCCCTGTTCGTCGAGCCAGCGCTGCAGGGAATCCGCACCTAGGTTGCGACCGACCACCAGCCGGGCCACCCCGTGCTCGGTCAGCCGGTCCAACCACGTGAGCAGCAACGCGTGCAGCGCCTCCTTGCCGATCCGAATCGGCGGATTGGACCAGATCTCGTCATAGCGAGCCTCGGGATCGGCCTGATCGGGGAGCAGGGTGCGGACCCGGTCGGCCACCCCGGCGGTGGCCGCGTTTTCCGCACACAGGGACAATGCGCGCTCGTTGGTGTCCACCGCATCCACCACGGCGCCCGGGCACTGGTCGGCCAGGGCCACCGCGATCGGCCCCCAGCCGCAGCCCAGGTCGAGCAGCCGGTGGGCCTCGGTCGGCGCGGCAAAGGTGCGCAGCAGCACCTGCGTGCCGAGGTCGAGCCCGTCGCTGGAGAACACCCCGTTGGCGGTGGCGAACCGATAGTCGGTGTCGAAGATCGTCGCCGTCACCTCGCGGCGCCGCAGCGGCCCCTCGGGGGTGTGGAAATAGTGCTCACTCATCGCTCGTCTCCCGCTTCGACCGGGCCCGGTCGGCCCGGGCCGCCAGCTGATCGTCGGCCGGATAGCCGACCTCCTCCAGGCACAGCCCGTGCGCCGGCAGCACCGGCACCGTGTTCGCCCGGTGTGGGGTGGCCAGCACCGAACGCAACCACTCGGCGTCCCGGCGACCGCCACCAACGGTCGTCATCGCCCCCATCAGCGAGCGCACCATCGAGTGGCAGAACGCGTCCGCGCGCACGGTGAACTCCACCCGCCCCTGGTGGCGTACCGCCCGCAGCTCCAGCAGGGTGCGGATGGTGGTGGCCCCCTCACGCCGTTTGCAGAAGGCGGCGAAGTCGTGCAGGCCGATCAGGGGCTCGGCGGCGGCGTTCATCGCCTCCACGTCGAGCGGGTGCCGCACGGCGAGCACGTGGTCGGCGAGCAGCGGGTCCGGGGCCCCGGAATCGTCGAACCGGTAGACATAGCGTCGCCACACCGCGCCGAACCGGGCGTCGAAATCGGCCGGGGCGACCGCGACCCGGCGTACCACCACATCGCGCGGCAGCACCCGCGACAGTCGCCGCTGCAACTGGTCCACCTCGGGCCAGTCGGTCGGCAGGTCCAGGTGGGCGACCTGCCCACGAGCGTGCACTCCGGCGTCGGTGCGCCCGGCACACACCAGAGCGGCCGGCTCGTCCAGCCGCAGCACCTGGGTGATCCAGTGCTCCAGCACCCCCTGCACGGTACGCCGACCCCGCTGGGCCGCCCAGCCGGAGAATTCCCTGCCGTGATAGGAGATGTCGAGTCGCCAGCGGGTGCTCACGCCACCCTCCGATAGACCAGATCGACCACCTGGCGGCCGGCCTGCAGACCGCGGCGCTCATATTTCGTGACCGGCCGCTGCGCGGGTCGCGGTGCTGGACCGGCGTGCTCGTTGACCAGGCCGGGGTGCTCGTCGAGCACCGCGCGGCAGTGCTCGGCGTATTCGGCCCAGTCGGTGGCGATCCGCCACCGACCGCCCACAACCAGACGGCTGCGGACCAGCTCGGCGAACTCGGTGGAGACCAGCCGTCGCTTGTGGTGGCGCGCCTTGTGCCACGGGTCGGGGAAGAAGGTCCACAGCTCGCTGAGCTGCCCGTCGCCGAACAGCTCCCGCAGTCCGTCCACCCCGTCGGCGTCGACCAGGCGTACGTTGTCGATCCCGGCCTGCTCAATCTTGATCATGGTCGCGGCGATCGCCGGGCGGAACACCTCGAAGGCGACGTGATCATGGTTGGGGGCGGTCGCGGCCATCGCCACCAGCGAGTCTCCGGTGCCCGATCCGATCTCCACCACCAGCGGGGCCACGCGACCGAACTCCGCCGCCCAGTCCACCGCGGCGGTGTGGGCCACCGAGGTGGAGGTCTCCCGCCGCGGCACCTCGACCAGCCAACGCTCGCGGTTGTCCCACGCCCGCTGCTGGCTCGGGTTCATCCGGGTGCTGCGCCGCACGAACGACACCACCTCGCGGCGGGTCCTGGGCTCGGCGTCGGTCATGATCGCCGACTCTAGCGGCCCGGCCGCACCTCGCCGGCCAGCGTTTTCGGGCATCGGGGACAATGAGGGCACAGCCCCGAGGGCTGGAGGAACCGCGATGAAGACCCTGTTGAACGTCATCTGGCTGATCACCGGCGGCATCTGGCTGTCGCTCAGCCATTTCCTGTTCGGGCTGATCGCCTGCGTCTTCATCATCACCATCCCGATGGGGATCGCGGCCACCCACGTGACCACCGCGGTGGCGCAGGCGTTGACCATCGTCGGCATCCCGCTGGCGATCGCGAACATCAAGATGATCCCGATCACCTGCTTTCCGTTCGGTAAGGAGATCGTCGACTCGCGCAGCGTCCCGCCGGGCAGTGTGCCGCCGATCCCGATCTGAGCCCGCGTCTGCTGCACCACGCCCGGCGGGCGCGGCGTGGCGGTGCGTCGAGGAGTGCTCGGACTGGTTCCCTCCCACGGCCCCGATGCCGTTAGGGTGGGCCCCGAAGCTACGAATCAAGGGAGAAAAATGTCGAACGACGATGTTGCGGTGCTCCAGGCCGGGGACAAGAGGGTTGAACTGCCGCTCACGGAGGCCACGGAGGGCAACAGCGGTTACGGCATCAGCTCGCTGATGAAGGAGACCGGGAACACCACGCTGGACCCGGGCTTCACGAACACCGCGAGCTGCGTCTCCCGGATCACCTTCATCGACGGTGACCAGGGCATTCTGCGCTACCGCGGCTATCCGATCGACGACCTCGCCGAGAACTCCCACTTTCTGGAGGTCTGCTACCTGGTCATCCACGGCGAGCTCCCCAGCTCCGCCGAGCTCGAGGAGTTCGAGCAGCGCATCCTCGCCGAGCGCAAGGTGCACGAGGACGTGAAGAACCTCTTCTCGGCCTTCCCGCGCAGCACCCACCCGATGGCCATCCTGTCCGCGGGGATCATGGTGCTCGAGTCCTACGCCCAGGACACGGTGGCGGTGCGCGACGAGAAGCAGGTCGAGGCGGCCACGGTGCGAATGCTGGCGCAGGTGCCGACCCTGGCGGCGTACATCTTCCGCCACGTGACCGGCCAGGAGTTCATCGAGCCCGACCTGGAGCTCGGCTACGTGGAGAACTTCCTGCGCATGTGCTTCGGTGACTCGGTCGAGGAGAGCCAGGTCAAGGCGATGGACACCCTGTTCGTGCTGCACGCCGAGCACGAGCAGAACTGCTCCACCTCGACCGTGCGCCTGGTCGGCTCCGCGGACACAAACCTGTACGCCTCGGTGGCGGCCGGTGTGAACGCCCTGTGGGGCCCCCGCCACGGCGGCGCCAACCAGGCGGTGCTGGAGATGCTGAACGCAATCAAGGACTCCGACAACGACACCGCCACCTTCATGGAGAAGGTGAAGAAGAAGGAGGACGGGGTCAAGCTGATGGGCTTCGGTCACCGGGTCTACAAGAACTACGACCCGCGCGCCACGATCGTGAAGAAGCACACCGACGAGATCCTGGCCAGCACCGACAACGAACTGCTCGACATCGCCAAGGGGCTGGAGGAGGTCGCGCTCAACGACGACTACTTCAAGTCGCGCAAGCTGTATCCGAACGTCGACTTCTACACCGGCCTGATCTATGAGGCCTTCGGCTTCCCGATGAACTACTTCACCGTGCTGTTCGCGCTGGGCCGGCTGCCCGGCTGGATCGCCCAGTGGCGCGAGATGATGACCGATCCCGACAACAAGATCGGTCGCCCGCGTCAGGTGTACATCGGCGAGACCGAGCGGAAGTACCAGAAGCAGGCCTGACCTTCGCTGCTCCAGCAGGGCCGTCTCCGTCCGGGGGCGGCCCTGTTGCTTCTGCGGCGTGCGCCACTCGATTTGCCGCTGGCCGCCCCTGGGGCGTACAGTTTCTCGCTGTTGCGCTCGGTCGCAAACGGGGGTGGTTCACCGCGAACCGCCTCGCCTGTCCGAAACCTTCGGTTTCGAGAAGCGGTGCCGGATCCGGCGCGTCTCTCGTGCCGTGGAGCCAGGGCACCGGGTGCTGAACTGCCAGCCTGCTGAGAGATCAGCTTCGAGATGAAGAAGGTTTGCGTGTCCACGTACAGCCCGAAGCCCGGCGAGATCGACCGCAACTGGGTCGTCATCGACGCCTCTGACGTGGTGCTGGGTCGCCTTGCCACCACCGCCGCCACGCTGCTGCGCGGCAAGCACAAGCCGACCTTTGCCCCGCACGTCGACGGCGGTGACTTCGTGGTCATCGTCAACGCCTCCAAGATCGCCCTGTCCGGTCAGAAGCGGACCGACAAGATGGCCTACCGGCACTCCGGTCGGCCCGGCGGCCTGCGCCAGACCCCCTATGGCGAACTGCTCGACAACGACCCGCGGAAGGCCGTGGAGCTCGCGGTCTGGGGCATGATGCCGAAGAACCGGCTGAGCCGGAAGCTGATGAAGAAGCTCAAGGTGTACGCCGGGCCCGAGCACCCGCACACCGCCCAGCAGCCGCAGCCGTACCAGATCACCCAGATCGCCCAGACCGCCCAGAACGCTCAGTGAAGCCGGGAGAACAGCAGATGTCTGAGAACACCACCGAGAACGACGCCCTCGAGGGCGCGACCCCGTTCACCGAGGGCGAGCGTGAGATCGCCTACCGCTCCGAGGCCGGCGCGCCCTCCGGTCAGGCCCAGTCCACCAGCCGTCCGGCCGTGGTCGCCCCGGGGCAGGCCACCGGCCGTCGCAAGGAGGCCATCGCCCGCGTCCGCATCGTGCCGGGCTCCGGCCAGTGGAACATCAACGGCCGCGCCCTGGACGACTACTTCCCGAACAAGGTGCACCAGCAGATCGTCTCCGAGCCCTTCGCGACCGCCCAGGTCGAGGGTTCCTATGACGTGATCGCGCGCCTGCACGGCGGTGGCGTGACCGGTCAGGCCGGCGCCCTGCGCCTGGGCGTGGCCCGCGCGCTGAACGCCGTCGACGCCGAGGCCTCGCGCCCGTCGCTGAAGAAGGCCGGCATGCTGACCCGGGACGCCCGGATCAAGGAACGCAAGAAGGCCGGTCTCAAGAAGGCCCGCAAGGCTCCGCAGTACAGCAAGCGCTGATCATCGCCACCGCCGCCCCCAATCCGCTCGGTTCCCGGGTGTTGGGGGCGGCGTGTGGTTTCATCCTTCTGCACCGATTCAGCGAGGAGAAGTTCTTTGGGCCGCCTCTTTGGGACCGACGGCGTACGCGGTCGGGCAAACGTTGACCTGACCGCCGAGCTCGCCCTGGACCTGTCCGTGGCCGCGGCACACGTGCTGGGCGAGGCCGGGGCCTTCCGGGCCGCTCGGCCGACCGCTCTGGTCGGCCGCGATCCGCGGGCATCCGGGGAGTTCCTCGAGGCCGCGGTGATCGCCGGACTGGCCAGCGCAGGGGTGGACGTCGTGCACGTCGGGGTGCTGCCCACCCCTGGCGTGGCCTACCTGGTGAACAGCACCCGCGCCGAGCTCGGCGTGATGCTCTCGGCCAGCCACAACCCGATGCCCGACAACGGGATCAAGTTCTTCTCCCGCGGCGGCTCCAAGCTGGACGACGCGGTCGAGGACGCCATCGAGGCGCGGATGCGCGAGCCCTGGCAGCGTCCGGTCGGCGTCGGTGTGGGTCGGGTACGGACCGGCCATGAACTGGTCGACAAGTACGTCGACCACCTGGCGGCCAGCCTCGCCGGCGTACGCCTGGACGGCATCCACGTGGTCGTGGACTGCGCCAACGGGGCCGCACACCACACCGCCGTTGCCGCGTTCGAGCAGGTCGGCGCCCGGGTCACCGCGATCCACGCCGAGCCCGACGGCACCAACATCAACGACAACTGCGGTTCCACCCACATGGCCGACCTGCAGGCCGCGGTGGTCGAGCACGGGGCCGACCTCGGTATCGCCCTGGACGGGGACGCCGACCGCTGCCTGGCGGTCGACGCCAGCGGGACGCTCGTCGACGGCGACCAGGTGCTGGCGGTGCTGGCGCTCGCCATGCAGCAGGCCGGGAAGCTGGTCAACGACACCGTGGTCGCCACCGTGATGAGCAACCTCGGCTTCGTCCGCGCCATGCGCGAGAACGGGATCACCGTCGACCAGACGAAGGTCGGCGACCGGTATGTCCTGGAGTCGATGCGGGCCAACGGGTTCACCCTGGGCGGTGAGCAGTCCGGTCACGTGGTGATGAGCGAGTTCGCCACCACCGGCGACGGGGTGCTCACCGGCCTGCACCTGATGGGCCGGATGGCCTCCACCGGCAAGCCGCTGGCCGAGCTGGCCGGGGTGATGACCCGGATGCCGCAGGTGCTGGTGAACGTGTCCGGGGTGGACAAGTCCCGCGCCGGGATCGACCCGGAGCTGGTGCAGGCGGTGCAGGCCGCCTCCCGCGAGCTCGGGGAGGCCGGCCGGGTGCTGCTGCGCCCCTCGGGCACCGAGCAGCTGGTCCGGGTGATGGTCGAGGCCGACAGCCACGACCGGGCGCAGCGCGTCGCCGACCGGCTCGCCGACAAGGTCCGCGAGACCCTCACCCTCTGAGGTTCAGGCGGGCACAACCCGCGGTTGATGGCGCAGCGCCAGGCACATCACGGTGGCCAGCACGCACAGCATGCCCGAGCCCAGCCACGCCCAGTGGTAGTCGCCCATCCGGTCCCGGAGCAGCCCGGCGGCGCTGGCCACGATCGCCGCACCGATCTGGTGCGAGGCGAACACCCAGCCGAACACGATCGCCCCGTCGCTGGCGAACGCGCGGCGGCACATCATCACCGTCGGCGGCACCGTGGCCACCCAGTCCAGGCCATAGAACACCACGAATGCCCACATCGGCGGGGTGGTGGTCGGCCCGAGCAGGCTGGGCAGGGCGAGCAGGGAGAGCCCGCGCAACAGATAGTAGGTGGCCAGCAGCCAGCGCGGGTCGACGTGGTCGGTCAGCCAGCCCGAGGCGACGGTGCCGGCGATGTCGAAGATGCCGATCAGCGCCAGCAGTCCGGCGGCCAGCTCCATCGGCATCCCGTTGTCGTGCGCGGCCGGCACGAAGTGGGTGCCCACCAGCCCGTTGGTGGACGCCCCGCAGATCGCGAACGAGCCGGCCAGCAGCCAGAACGTCGGGTGCCGGGCGGCCTCGCGCAGGGTGCTCAGCGCGCGCCCGGCCGAGCTGCCCACCCGCGGCGGCGCCGGCGCGGGGGAGTTCGGGTCGGCCCCCCAGGGCACGGTACCCACGTCGGCCGGGTTCTCCCGCAGCCCGAACAGCGCCAACGGCACCACCGCCAGGGCGGCCAGCGCGATCAACCCTGAGGCGGTACGCCACCCGTGGTTGGTGGCGAGCCAGGCCATCAACGGTAGGAACACCAGCTGGCCGGCCGCGCCGCCGGCGGTGAGCACACCGCTGACCAGCCCCGCGTGCCTGACGAACCAGCGCGAGGTCACGGTGGCGACGAAGGTGAGGGCCATCGAGCCGGTGCCCACCCCGACGGCGACCCCCCACAGCAGCATCAGCTGCCAGGCGTACGCCATCCAGAGCGTGAGCCCGCTGCCGAGCGACACCATCACCAGCGCGAAGCAGACCACCTTGCGCATCCCGAAGCGCTCCATCAGCGCCGCGGCGAAGGGGGAGAACAGCCCGTAGAGCATCAGGTTGATTGCGACCGCGGTGCCGATGGTGGCCCGCGACCAGCCGAACTCCTCCTCCAGCGGCTGCATCAGCACCCCGGGCGCCGCCCGGAACCCGGCCGCCCCCATCAGCGCCACCAGCGAGACGGCGGCGACCACCCACGGCCAGGCCGACGCCCGCCGGGGGTTCCCGACCGGCCGCACGGCGGTGTCGATCTCATCACTCACCCGAGAATTCTCCCGCGTCCCCGAGCCGGCGTCGAGTGGCCGGATTGACACAATGAGAAAGGATCTGGCCATGGCGGAGGCGAATCGGCTGCACCACGTCGTGATCCTCGGGGTGAGCCCGGTGGTCGGTTATGACCTGACCATCCCCGCGCAGATCTTCCGGCTCGCCGCCGACGCCGAGCAGGGCCCGCTCTAGCGGGTCTCGGTCACCGCTCCGACCCCCGGTCCGTTGACCGGTGCGCGGGTGCGCGGAGTTCTGCCGCTCAGGAGATCAGGCCGCGGCGGCGCAGGAACGCCAGGTATTTCGGGTCCTCGTCGGCGAAGATTTCCTCGCCCTCCGACATGTACGCCCCGATCAGCCCGTTGGCGGCGGCCTCCTCGTTGCCCAGCTCGAGCTCGCTCTCCCCGAGCCGGAGCTGGATGTAGGGGTTGCCCAGGCCGCCGGGGCACTGGGTGGCCTCATAGAACGCGTCGCGGGCGTCGGCGTACCGCTCGGCGAAGAAGTGCGCGTCGCCGATCGAGGCGTTGAACCAGGTGGCGGCCTCCCAGTGCCGTTTTGGCTCGGGCACCAGGGCCAGCCCGGCCCGGAAGCGGGCGAGGGCGGCGTCCCACTCTCCCTCCTCGAGCAGCTCGGTACCGGCCTCGGCCAGCTCGTCGATCTCGTCGGCGAGGTGCTGGGGCAGGACCGCCGGGGTCTCGGTCACGACAGCTGCCCGCCCTTGGCGACCCGCAGATACTCGGTGTTGCCCTCAAAGGCACTCGGGCCGAAGTCGGCCAGCACCCCGGCCAGAATCTCCTGGGCCTTGGCCCGGTCGCCGTCGTGGTAGGCCGAGATGCCCGTCAGCACCCGCGTCGACGGGTCGTCATCGCCGTACTGCTCGGCGTAGCGGGGAACCCACTTCTGCAACGCGGTCCAGTTGCCGAGGTCTTGCAGCGAGTTGGTGCACCAACCCACCAGCGCCTGGAGGTCGTGTTCTGTCCGTGGAGTGGGCATCCGGTCCCAGATCTGTTCCGTGGCCGCGGCGAGGGCCGTCCCATCGCCAGCCCCGATCGCCTGTTCAGCCTGCTCGTCGAACGGTGCGATGGCGTCGATGAAGTCATCAGTGAGGGGTTTGCGCGTCATGTTCCTCTCCCATCGGTCGGGGTCAAACTCTAGGGTCAAGGGACGTCGGCGCCACCGGTGGGGCTGGCGTTGCCGTACCGGTTGGGGTTGGCGCGGCCCTTGGCCCAATTGTCGGGGCCGTATTCGAATTCGTAATTCTTTGGGTCGTTCATCCAATCCGTGTTCTGCTGCGGTGTTCGGCGGTGACCGGTCTCGGTCCAGTAGTCGACCGCGTCCTTGGGGTTGTGCCCCATGTCGCACTTGCTGAGTGGTCGCGGTTTCCCGGTTGAGTCGCGGACGTGCAGCTTGTTGAGGTCTGACTTGGTGATCCCGTTGGGATAGTCGGCCGGATTGATCGGGCGTCCATACTTGTCCAAGATCTTGCCCTCGTCGGCCATCCGCTTGAACACCCTCTGGCCGGTGTCGGAGAGCTTGCCGGGGGTCTTGCCGAGAAACTTGTTCCGCAGTTTGCTGGCCTTGGCCAATTTGGACGTGTCGGCGCCACTCTTGGCGATCCGCTGGGCCACCTCGTCGGCGCTCTTGGCCCCCTTGGTGAACTGCTTGGGGATGCGCAGGAACTCGTCGGCATATTTGAGGATGAAGCCGCCCGCGCCCTTGACGACCTTGCCCTTGCCGCTCATCCGGCCCGCCTCACCTGATCCACCTCACGGGGACCCACGGTAGGTCCCCGCGGGTTCGCCGCCCGGCGTGCGCGGCCCGGAAGTTGCCGCTCAGACCTTGCGGATGCGCACCCACTTCACCTCGTGGTTCTCGCCCTTGCGCAGGATCGCGGTCGCCCGCGAGCGGGTGGGGCGGATGTTGCGGGCCAGGTTCGGGCCGTTGATGGTGTCCCAGATGTCGCCCGCCAGGTGGACCGCCTGCTCGTCGGTCAGTTCGGCGTACCGGCGGAAATAGGAGCGCGGATCACGGAAGGCGGTCTCGCGCAGGCTCATGAACCGCTGCATGTACCACTTCTTGATGTCGGCGTCCGAGGCGTCGACATAGACCGAGAAGTCGAAGAAGTCGTTCACCGAGAGCCCGGTGGTGCCGTCCTGGCGTACCCGCGCCGGCTGCAGCACGTTGAGTCCCTCGACGATCAGGATGTCGGGAGAACGGACGACCACCAACTCGTCGGGGACGATGTCATAGACCAGGTGCGAATAGACCGGGGCGGACACCTCGGACCGGCCCGACTTCACGTCCATCACGAACCGCTGCAGCGCGCGTCGGTCATAGGACTCCGGGAAGCCCTTGCGGTTCATCAGCCCACGCCGTTGCAGCTCGGCGTTGGGGTGCAGGAACCCGTCGGTGGTGATCAGCTCGACCCGCGGGTGCGCCGGCCAGCGGGAGAGCAGCGCCTGCAGCAGTCGGGCGGTGGTCGACTTGCCGACCGCGACCGAGCCGGCGACCCCGATCACGAACGGGGTACGCCGGCTCCGCTGCCCCAGGAACTCGTTCGTGGAGCGGAACAGTTCGCCGGTGTGCTGCTCATAGAGCGACAACAGCCGGGTCAGCGGCAGATAGACCTCGGCCACCTCCTGCAGGCTGATCGGGTCCCCGAGGCCGCGCAGGGCGTCCAGGATGCCCTGATCCACCGTCATCGGCACCCGGGGCGCCATCGCCGTCCAGTCCTCGCGCGTGTACTGGGCATAGGGGCCGGAGGCGTCGCGCCACTCACCGTTGTTGCCTGCCTCGTCGGAAGCCATGAGTGGCATTCTGCCGCACGCGGTCGGGCCCAGTACGCTCGACGCCATGTGTGGAATCGTGGGGTACGTCGGGGCGAAACCAGCCACCGGAGTGGTCGTCGAGGGGTTGCGCCGGCTGGAGTACCGGGGTTACGACTCGGCCGGGATCGCGCTGGTGGCTGACGGGGAGATCGTCTCGATGAAGAAGGCGGGCAAGCTGGCCAATCTCGAGGGTCTGCTCGCCGCGGAGCCGCTGCCGGAGGCGACCACCGGGATCGGGCACACCCGCTGGGCCACCCACGGCGCCCCCAACGACCTGAACGCCCACCCGCACCTGTCCGCCTCCGGACGGGTGGCGCTGATCCACAACGGCATCATCGAGAACTTCGCCACGCTGCGTGCCGAGCTGCTCGCCGAGGGGGTCGAGCTATTGTCGGAGACCGACACCGAGGTGGCGGCCCAGCTGATCGGCCGGGAGGTGGACGGCGGGGCCGACCTGCCGACCGCGATGCGTACCGTCTGCCAGCGCCTGGAGGGCGCGTTCACCCTGGTCGCGGTCGACGCCGCGGAAGACTCGCGGGTGGTCGCGGCCCGCCGCAACTCGCCGCTGGTGCTCGGGGTCGGTGAGGGGGAGAACTTCGTCGCCTCCGACGTGGCCGCGTTCATCGAGCACACCCGCGAGGCCGTCGAGCTGGGGCAGGACCAGATGGTCGAGATCACCGCCGACTCGTGGACGGTGACCGACTTCGACGGTCACCCCGCCGAGGTGCGCCCCTACCACGTCGACTGGGACCTGTCGGCCGCGCAGAAGGACGGCTTCGACTGGTTCATGCGCAAGGAGATCCACGAGCAGCCCAAGGCGATCGCGGACACCCTGCTCGGCCGCTACGCCACCGACGGCTCGCTCACCCTGGACGAGATCCGCATCTCGGCCTCCGAACTGCGCAGCATCCAGCGGATCGTGATCATCGGCTGCGGCACCGCGCACTATGCCGGCATGGTGGCGAAATATGCGATCGAGCACTGGACGCGGGTGCCCTGTGAGGTCGAGCTGGCCAGCGAATTCCGTTACCGGGATCCGATCGTCGGCGCGCAGACCCTGGTGGTGGCGATCTCCCAGTCCGGGGAGACCGCGGACACGCTGATGGCGATCCGGCACGCCCGCGAGCAGGGATCGAAGGTGCTGGCGATCTGCAACACCAACGGCTCCACGATTCCGCGCGAGTCGGACGCGGTGATCTATACCCACGCCGGGCCGGAGATCGGCGTCGCCTCCACCAAGGGGTTCCTCACCCAGGTGCTCGCCTGCTATCTGCTGGGGCTCTATCTGGCCCAGGTCAAGGGCACCAAATATGGCGATGAGATCGCCACGGTGATGGCCGAGCTGGAGAACATGCCGGAGCTGATCCAACGGGTGTTGGACAACCAGCAGCAGGTGCACGACCTCGCCGAGGAACTGGTCGACCAGCCGTCGGTGCTCTTCCTGGGCCGGCACGTCGGCTATCCGGTGGCGCTGGAGGGGGCGCTGAAGCTGAAGGAGCTGGCGTACATCCACGCCGAGGGGTTCGCCGCCGGCGAACTCAAGCACGGCCCGATCGCGGTGATCGACCAGGACCTGCCGGTGTTCGTGGTGGTGCCGCCGCGCGGCCGGGACATGCTGCACGACAAGGTGGTTTCCAACATCCAGGAGATCCGGGCGCGGGGGGCGCGTACCATCGTGCTCGCCGAGTCCGGCGACGACGAGGTGGCGCCGTTCGCCGACGTGCTGATCGGACTGCCCAAGGTGCAGACCCTGCTGCAGCCGCTGCTGGCGACCATTCCGCTGCAGGTGTTCGCCTGCGAGCTGGCGACCCGCAAGGGCCATGACGTGGACCAGCCGCGCAACCTGGCCAAGTCCGTCACGGTGGAGTGAGCGAGGCCGGCTATCTGACCCTCGCCCCCGGGTGTACGCCCGGGGCGGAGATCGAGGTGAAGCGGTCGCGCTTCCTGGCCGTGCTGCGCCGGGTCTCCGACGAGGAGGCGGCGCGTGTGGTGATCGAGGAGGCGCGCCGGGCGCACCGGGATGCGCGGCACCACTGCACCGCGTTCATCCTCGGGCCGGAGCCGGCCATCGAGCGCTCCAACGACGACGGTGAGCCGAGTGGCACAGCCGGGGCGCCGATGCTGGAAGTGCTGCGTGGCAACGAAATCTCCGACGTGGTGGCTGTGGTCACCCGCTGGTTTGGCGGCACCCTGCTGGGCACCGGGGGACTGGCGCGGGCGTACGCCGACGCGGTGCGTGAGGCGCTGGCCGGTGTACGCCTGGTGCGCCGCAGCGAACTGTCGCGGGTGGACTTGGCTCTGCCGCACGCCGACGCCGGCCGGATCGAGACGGACCTGCGCGCGGCCGGGGTGCAGGTGATCGGGGCCGACTACGGAACGCTGGTACGCCTGCGGCTCGCCACCGGTGACCCGGCCGGGCTGGCAGCCCGGATCGCCGAGCTCACCACCGGAGCGGTCGTACCCACCGCGGCCGGCACGGTGTGGGTCGACCTGCCGGTTTGATCGGAATGGGGGCTGAGCCTGTCGGAATGGTGGCTGAGCCTGTCGGAATGGTGGCTGAGCCTGTCGAAGCCACCTCACTCGGTGAAGCGCAGACCGAAGCTGCCGAAGCGGCCCCACTCACCGGTGATCGACTCACCTGGGGCGACCGGCATCGGGTCGATGCACACCCCGGTGGTGACGAATTGTCTTGCCTGGACGCCGATCCCGGCGGCCGACAGCTCGTTGACCAGCCAGGTCAGCGCCACCCGCGGATCACCCATCGCGTTGCCCCCGCGCCCCTGGTGCACGGTGCCGTTGCTGTTGGTGGCGCGCACCTCGGTGCCGGGGAGGTCGGCCTCGCGCCAGCCCTGGTCCGCGGCTGGCGCCAGCGCGAGCTGGTGCGCGCACGCGTTGTCCAGGATCAGCGGCACCGCCCCCACCGTGGCGGGGTCGGCGAAGCGGGTGCTCGGAATTTCCCACGACAGCAGCAGATCCCCGGTCCCGGTCAGCACCTCCTCCAGCGAGTAGTCGCCCTCTCGCGGGGGCAGGTCCTGGATCAGTCGGAACGCGAACTCCAACTCGGCCAGGCGCATCCGGTTGCCGGCCAGGGAGACGGGCTCCCCGGGCTCGAGCAGCATCGCCTCGGTCAAGCACCCCGCCAGTGGCCCGTCCACCCGCAGGTGCCGCTGACCGGCGATCGAGGTTGCGGCGATCTTCCAACCGGCGACCGGCGCGCCGTCCGCCCAGGCGCGTTGCCGGGCGTACGCCCCGACGCGTGAATCCGGCACCGACCCCTCCGGCAGTCGCTCCACCGGTGATTCGTCACGCACCGCGGCACGCAACAGCTGTACAGCGTCCATGCTCCGACTCTAGGCCCGGCCGGGCCGGGGAGAATCCGGTCTCAGCCGCGCCGCGCCAGTCGCCGGCTCGCGCTGTTGGTGTTCCGGGTGACCGGCTCCACACCGAGCGCCCTGCCCAGCCCGAAGGCGGGCATGTTCACATACACCGCCTCGGCCGACCCGGGCTGGATCGTAAAGGTCTCGTGCCAGATGCCGACATCGCCGGAGTTGCCGATCTGCCGGTTGAAGCCGCTCCAGGCGGGGCGGTGGCTGGCGTCGGGGGAGGCGGCGTACCGCATCAGGTGCTGGGGGCTGCGCCAATAGCTGACCAGCATCGTGGTCCGACCGAACCACTGCTGATAACCGAGCAGACCGAGCTCGGGATTGCGGGAGAGCTCGATCAGCATCGGGGGCATCCGGGAGGCGGTCCACAGCACCTTGCCGAGCTTCCACCACCGATTGGCGCGCATGCCGATCAGGAAGACCGTGATCGGCTCCTCGAGGTGTGCGTGCGTGAATCGTCCGGTTACAAAACAGTGTTATGCAATACTGGGGAAATGGCAAGGCGCAAGGTGCACGATGCCGAACTGGCCGACCGGCTGCTCGACGAGGCGGCGGTCCTGGTGTCCCGAGAGGGCCCCGAGGGGCTCGGCCTGCGCGGACTCGCGCGGGCGGCGGGGACCTCGACCACGGCCATCTATTCCCTCTTCGGAAGCAAGGAGGGATTGCTGCATTCCCTGTACGAGAAGGTGTTTCGCAGTTTTGGGGACAGTCAGCTGTTGCAGCCCAGCGATGATCCGGAGGCGGATCTGCTGGTGCTGGGGGAGGGTTATCGGCGCTGGGCCAGGCAGAATCCGCAACTGTTCCCGCTGATGTTCGACTGCTCGGTGCAGCGCACCACCACCGAGGCGGACGCGATCGCGGCCGGCACGCGGGAGCCGCTGCTGGCAGCCGTCGGTCGGGCCCAGGCCTCCGGGGTGATCGACTCGTCCCACGATCCGGAACTGGTGGCGCTCTCGTTGTGGGGTCAGGTCCACGGACTGGTCTCCCTGGAGCTCGGCGGCCTGGGTCTGGACCCCGAAGCCGCCGAAACCGCCTATCGAGCCTGTCTGGCCGCGGTCGTCCGCGGCTGGGCGCCCGGCCGTTCGCAGCAGGGGCGGCGATGATCATCGGGATCGGGGTCGACGTGTGCGAGGTGGCTCGCTTCCAGCGGGCCTGCGAGCGGCGCTCCGGGTTCGCGCGCCGCTTCCTCACTGAAACCGAGGCCGCGCTGCCGGTCGCGTCGATGGCCGCCCGGTACGCCGCCAAGGAGGCGCTCGCCAAGGCGCTGCGGATCGAGCGCGGGCTCGGCTGGCAGGACGCCGAGGTGGTTGTCGACGAGTTCGGCCGTCCCGACTTCCGGATCCGGGGCTCCGTCGCGGCGCGCGCCGACGAACTCGGGGTGCGCGCCATCCACCTGTCGCTGTCCCACGACGCCGGCATTGCCACCGCATTCGTCGTCTGCGAGGGGTGACCTGGCCCGAAGGTTTGATAACGTCGTTTTATAACAACGTTACCAACCCTTGGAGGGGACAAGCACGCCCTGGCTGGCTTCGTCGCCAACCTGCGGGTGGATCTGCACGGCACCGGGGTGAGGGTCACCGAGGTCGCCCCGGGGCCCGTCCGCACCGGCTTCGACGCTGCGGCCGGACTGTCCGACGGAATGGACACCGGGCTGCCCGAGTCCGTGGTGATCGACGCGGAGCAGTGTGCGCGGGAGGCCATGGCCGGACTGGAGGCCGGGGCGCCGCTCGGGTGGCCGGGGAGAGGCTACCGGGCGCTGATGTGGGTCACCCAGTGGCTGCCGCGCCCGCTCGCCCGGGCGATGTTCGCCAGCTCCGGCCGCACTGCGGCGGACCATTGAGCGCGACAGGCGGACCGCGCGACGACGGTCTCGGCTCCTTCGTAGTCTGTTCCGCATGAGGTCTGCCTATTCCGCCCCCGCAATCCGCGCGGCCGAGGAGCGCGCGATGGCCGAGGTCGGTGACGGGGTGCTGATGCAGCGCGCTGCCGCCGGGCTCGCCGTGGTGTGCGCGCGACGGCTCCGAGAGCGTCGGGGTCGGGTCTCCGGGGCCCGCATCCTGGTGGTGACCGGCCCCGGCAACAACGGTGGCGACGGGTTGTACGCCGCCGCGCGGCTCGCCCGGCGCGGCGTGCGGGCGTACGCCTGGCTGGTCACCCAGCAGGTGCACTCCGCCGCCTGGCGCGCCTTCGAGCGCGCCGGCGGTCGCCGGCTCGAGCTGGGCGTGGTCCTGCGCGAACTGGCCGCCGAACGGTTTGATCAGGTGATCGACGCCGGCTTCGGAATCGGTGGCAGGGAAGGGGTTTTCGGAGACCTCGCCCGGATCGCCCGGGGGGCCCGCGGTCACGCCGACGTGGTCGCGGTCGACCTGCCCTCGGGGCTCGGCGTCGACACCGTACGCCCCCGCCACGACGTGTTCACCGCCGATGCCACCGTCACCTTCGGCGCCCGGAAACCGTGTCTGCTCACCGATCCCGGCCGATCAGCCGCCGGCCGGGTGGAACTGGTCGAGATCGGCCTCGAGCTCGGTGAACCCGACCTCGCCCAGTGGCAGGCCAGCGATCTCGCCACTCACTGGCCGTATCCGCACGCCTCCAGCGACAAGTACGCCCGCGGGGTGGTCGGTGTGGATGCCGGCTCGGCGCGCTATCCGGGAGCCGCCGTTCTCGCGGTCGGGGGAGCCGTCCATGCCGGTGCCGGGATGGTCCGGTTCATCGGCGATGAGCAGGCGGGATCCGCTGTGGTGCAACGATTCCCGAACGTCGTCCCGAGCTCGGGGCGCTGCCAGGCATACCTGCTCGGATCAGGCTGGGGAAACCGACCGGACGCCCGCACCACGATCGAGTCGGTGGCCGCCACCGGCCTGCCCGTGGTGGTCGACGCCGACGGCCTGCAGCATCTGCCCGATCGGCTCTCGCCCCGCTTCCTGCTCACCCCGCACGCCGGCGAACTGGCCCGGCTGCTCGGCACCGAGCGCGACCAGGTCGAGGCCGACCCGGTCGCCGCGGTCCGCACGGCGGCCGAGCGCACCGGCGCCACGGTGCTGCTCAAGGGCGCCACCCAATACGTCGCCGAGGCCGGTGAATCGGTTGTCCGGTTGGCCGTCGGAGGTCCCGCCTGGACCGCGCAGGCCGGCTCCGGGGACACCCTGGCGGGGGTCTGTGCGGCCCTGCTCGCGGCCGGGCTGCGGCCGCGGGATGCCGCCCTGGGCGGTGCCAGCCTGCAGGCGGTCACCGCCACCCGACACCCCGGCCCCTTTCCACCGCAGGAGCTCGCAGAGTTCTTCCCTGAAACGATTTCTGCCCTCGAGGAGCTGCTCCGTGGCTGAGCACTCGATGATCGACCCGGCCACCGCGAGCGCCGAGGTGGACCTGGCCGCCTATCGGCACAACCTCACCGCGATCGCCGAGCTGGTCGCCCCGGCCGAGGTGATGGCGGTGATCAAGGCCGACGCCTACGGGCACGGGATGCTTGCCTGCGCCCGGGCCGCCCGCGCAGCAGGCATTGGCTGGCTCGGCGTGGTCACCCTGGCCGAGGCGTCTGCGGTGCGCGGCGACGGCGACTCCGGTCGGTTGCTGGCCTGGATGTTTGGCCCCGATGAGGACCTGGCCCCGGCCGTCGCCGACGACGTCGACCTCGGCGTACACGATGCTGACCAGCTGAACCGGGTGGTGGCCGCCGCCGCGACCTGCGGGAAAACCGCGCGGATCCACCTCAAGGTCGATACCGGACTCTCCCGCAACGGCTGCCCGATCGCGAGGTGGCCGGCCCTGTGCGCCGCGGCCGCCGAGGCCGAACAGGCCGGGGCGGTCGAGGTGGTCGGCGTCTGGTCACACTTCATCGCCTCCGACGACCTCGAGCTGTCCGCCACAGCCGACCAGCTCGTCTGCTTCGAACGAGCCGTCGAACAGGCCCGGCAGGCGGACCTCGAGCCGATCCGGCACCTGGCCAACTCCGCCGGGGCGCTTCAGGTGCCGGAATCCCGGTTCGAGCTGGTCCGCGTCGGCATCGCCTCCTATGGGGTCGATCCGGGCGAGGAGATCGCCGCGGCCCACGGCGTACCCCTGAAGCCGGTGATGCGGCTGCGCGCCCAACTGGTGAACGTCAAGCGGGTGGGAGCCGGCACCGCCGTCTCCTACGGCGCCACCTGGACCGCACCCGCTGACACCGTGCTCGGTCTCGTCCCGCTCGGGTACGCCGACGGCGTACCCCGGCACGCCAGCAACCTCGCCGAGGTCGAGGTGAACGGGCGCCGCTGCCCGATCCGCGGCCGGATCTGCATGGACCAGTTCGTGGTCGACCTGGGGCCGGGGGCGAGTGATCAGGTGGGTGACGAGGTGACGTTGTTCGGCGGGTCGTCGAGCCCCTCCGCCGAGGACTGGGCCGAGGTGTGTGGCACGATCGGCTATGAGATCGTGACCCGGGTCGGGACGCGCGTCCCACGCAATCATCGCGGCGGCGAGCAAGGAGGTTGAGCAGGTGAGTCCGGCACGCCGTGACCCCTCCCGGATGGCGCAGGGCTTCGGCCTGGTCACCGGAATCGCCGCGCTGGCCGCCGGTGCCGTGGCGACCGGCTGGGAGTTGGAGCGGCGGCTGGTGGCCCAGCGGTTCAAGCGCCGTCGCGAGCTCCCCGGTGAGGCGTTCTTCACCCTGCGGGCACCCGGCCCGGAGGTGGTCACCTCCGACGGCGTACGCCTGCACGTCGAGGTGGACCCGCCGCCGAAGAGCGACGCCGGGGTGACCGTGGTGCTGGTGCACGGCTATGTGCTGTCGCTGCACTGCTGGCACTTCCAGCGCAAACACTTCCGTGGTACCCGCAAGGTGGTCCTCTATGACCAGCGCAGCCACGGCCGCTCGGGGCGTTCCAAGGCCCGGTTCTGCCGGATCGACCAACTCGCCAAGGACCTCAAACGGGTCCTCGACGCCACCACCGAACCCGATGAACCGGTGATCCTGGTCGGGCACTCGATGGGCGGGATGACGATCCAGGCGTTCGCCCGGCAGTACCCGAAGCTGATCGGCACCAAGGTCGTCGGCGCGGCCCTGCTGGCCACCTCGTCGGGGGATCTCAAGGACCACTCGATCATCCCCGGGGTGTCGGGCGAGGTGTTCCCGATGCTGGCCCAGCCCGTGCTGTCCGCGGCCAACCGGGTCCCGGCCCTGGTCGAACGATCCCGCCGGGTGTCCACCGACGTGTCCTTCGTGGTGACCAGGCGGATGTCGTTCGGCTCGGATGTACCGGCGGAATATGTGCACTTCATGAGCGAGATGGTGGCGGCCACCCCGATGGAGGTGGTGGGCGACTTCTATCCGACCTTCGCCGAATTCGACGGGAGCCGGGCGATGCCGATCCTGGGCCGGATCGAGATGGCCGTGATCGGCGGGGCGTCGGATTCGATCGTGCCGGTCGAGCACACCCAGGCGATCATCGACCAGCTACCGGGGGCGGACGCGCTGATCGTTCCTGAGTCGGGCCACATGGGGATCATCGAGCACCATCAGGCCTACGACGAGGTGCTGGATCACCTGGTCGAGCGCGTCGAGCGTCACCTCTAGGGCGTACGCCCGGAGGTCCGGCTCAGGCGGCGGCGTAGTAGACCGCGTCGATCGCTTCCTGGTAACGCAGCACCAGGTCGGCGCAGGTGCTCTCCCAGGTGCGGTGCTCCACGGCCTCGCGCGCCTTGCGGGCGAAGATGCTGCGCTTGAAGTCGTCGCCCAGCAGGTCACGGACGTGTGCCCGCATGCCCGCCAGGTTGCCCGGCTCATACAGCCAGCCGGTGTGCGACGGGTCGATCAGGTCGATGGGGCCGCCGCGGGCCGGCGCGATCGCGGGTACGCCGGAGGCCTGGGCCTCCTGGATGGTCTGGCAGAACGTCTCCAGCTCACCCGGTGCGACGAACAGGTCGAAGCTGGCCATCGCCCGCGGCAGGTCGTCGCCGGTGAGCTGGCCGAGGAAGATCGCGTGCGGCAGGATCCGCTGCAGCTCCTCGTGGCGCGGGCCCTTGCCGACGATGACCGTGCGGGTGTTGGGCAGGTCGGCCAGCACCTCGAGGTCGTCCACCTGCTTCTCGGTGGCCAGGCGGCCGACGTAGCCGATCACCTTTTCGCCGTTGGGCGCCCACTGCCGACGCAGCTCCTCGTCGCGCTTGCCGGGGTGGAAGCGGACCGAGTCGACCCCGCGGCCCCACAGCCCGACCCGCTGGACGCCGAGCGAGATCAGCTGCTGGCGGGCGTAGGTCGAGGGGGCGAGGGTCATCGTGGCCAGCTGGTGCACGTTGCGCACCCACTTCCACAACAGCTGTTCGGCCTGCGGGATGCCGTAGCGGGTGACGTAGGTGGGCACCTCGGTCTGATAGATCGCGACCGTCGGCAGGCCCATCCGGTGGGCCGCCAGCCCGGCCCGCTGACCGAGCGCGAACGGGGCGGCCAGGTGCACCACGTCGGGGTTGAAGTCGGCGAAGATCCGCTCGAACCGCCACTGCGGGGTGGTGGCGAGCTGGACGTCGGAATAACCGGGCAGCGCCAGCGAGGTGACCGGGACCACCGGGAACCCCTCGTATTCCCGCGGGGCGCGACCGCCGTGCGCCGGAGCGATCACCAGGGCCTCGTGGCCGGTCGCCCGGAGGTGCTCGAGGACCCGCAGCACGGAGTGGGTGACTCCGTTGATCTGCGGCAGGAAGGACTCGGTCACGATGGCTACCCGCACATCCCCAACGTAGCCGGGCCCGGGCAAAGACTCGTAACCCTCGAGTCGTCGTGTCCGCCAACAGAAGGTGACGAATCGGTGCACACGGGCGAACCCGAGGGGTCAACCGCACAACTCCGGTGTCACGCCGTGACCCCGACGAGGGGACGCGGGCCTGCGCGGCGCCCCCGCCAATGATCAAGGAATTCTGCGGTTGGTGCCCGGTCACGGAGCGGTCTCCGGCTGCTGCGAGTGCCCGGCGGCCCTCCGGGGGAGCGCGAGCATCGCCACCGCGGCCAGGAGATAGGTGGCGATCTGCCACGGCAGCACCTGCATGAGGGCGTGACCGAACACCTGCTCGGCCGTCCCCGGTGGGTGCGGAGCGGCCGACGAGTGCAGCGCCTGGAAGAAGATCGTTGCCAGGACGGCGATCCCGACCGCACCGCCGATCTGGTTCACGGTGGAGAGCACGCCGCCCGCCGAGCCGGCGTCGCCTGCGGGAACCCCGGCCAGGACCACGTTGACCAGGATCGGCGCGCCCAGTCCGAGCCCCAGGCCGCCGAGCAGCAGCACGCCGGCCAGCGGCCAGTAGCCCGGTGTCTCACCGTCGCGCAGAAGCCACCACAGCAGCCCCTGGGAGGCGGCCAGGGTCAATGACCCGGTGATCACCAGCGCGCGACCAGCCTTGGCCGCCAACGCGACGCCGGCACCGGAGGTGATCATGGAACCGATCGCATACGGAAGGATCACCAGTCCGGTTTCCCAGGCCGTTCGCCCGGTCCCGGCCTGCAGGTAGATCGACAGCACGAGGAAGAACGACGCCAGCCCACCGAAGAAGAGGGTGGCGGCGACCAGGCCCGCGGCGAAGGGCCGGATCGACAGCAGCGCGGGATCCAGGATCGGTTGGCCACCTCGCCGGGCGAGTCGCGTCTCGTGCCACAGGAAAACGGTCAACAGGACCACGCCCACGGCCAGCACCACCCACCCCCAGACCGGCCATCCCCAGTCACGGCCCTGGACCAGCGGCAGCAGTATGAACACCACGCCGACGGCGGCCAGGGCCGCGCCGATCACGTCCGGCCGGGCTCGAGTGCCGGCGTGCGACTCCGGCAGCATTCGCACCCCCAGAATGAGCGCGACGGCGGCGACCGGCACGTTCAGCCAGAAGATGGTGCGCCAGCCCAGACCCCCGAGATCGAGATCGACGAGCGCGCCCCCGAGCAGGGGTCCAGCGACCGATGCCAGGCCCTGGACCGCGCCGTAGGCGCCGAAGGCCTTCGCCATGGCCGCGGGCTCGAAGGATGATCGGATGATGCCGAACACCTGCGGGACCATGAAACCGCCGGCGCACCCCTGCAGCACCCGAAGCGCGATCAGTGTGCCCGCGGACGGAGCCAGTGCGCAGGCCGCCGAGGCGAGGGCGAAGGCTGTCAAGGAGATGAGGAACACCCGGCGCCGGCCCGCCTGGTCGCCGACGCGACCGCCGGTGATCAGTCCCGATCCGAGCGCCAGGACATAGGCGGCGAGCATCCACTGCAGCTGCGCCTCGGAGGCCTGCAGATCAGCGGCGATGGCCGGGGCCGCGACCGCGATGATGGTGACGTCGAGCAGGTCCATGAACGAGGCGAACAGCACGACCAGCAGGGCGAGCGAGGCTTGGCGTCCGGCCACCTTCGGCTCGTCGGCCGAGGTGGCGGCTTTTGCGGTTGATGAAGTCATGAAATCACCGTGTCGCAGGTGACGGACACCGAATGGCCGCTATTTCTGACAAAGTCGAAAACGTGGCAGACACCTCGGCACGCGCGCTCCGACTGTTGTCGCTGCTCACCGCGCGCGCGGTGTGGTCCGGCGAGGAGTTGGCCGACCGCCTCGGCGTCTCCGCCCGGACCCTGCGCCGCGACGTCGACACGCTGCGACAGCTGGGTTATCCGGTGCAGGCGATCAAGGGTCCGGCCGGGGGATACTCCATCGGCTCTGGGGGAAAGCTGCCGCCCCTGGTCCTCGACGACGACCAGGCGATCGCCATCGCGTTGGCTCTGCAGACCGCCCCGTCGACGGTGCGAGGCATCGAGGACGCCGTCGGCCGGGCGCTGACCACCCTGCGCCAGGTGATGCCGGCGCGGCTGAGGGCGGCCAGCGAGGCCTTCGTGGTCACCAGCCTGCGCAACTACTGGGAGTTTTCGGCACCCCCGATCGATGTCGCGACCCTGCAGGCAGTCGGGACAGCCATCCGTACCAGCCGCACCCTGAGATTCGACTACGCCTCCATCGACGGGCACGTGCCCGCCCCCGGCGATCCCGACTTCCGAGCACCCCGCGAGGTGGAACCGCACCAGCTCGTCGTCTGGGCCGGCCGGTGGTACCTGATCGCCCGGGAACCGCGTGAGCACTCCTGGCAGACCTTCCGCGTCGATCGCGTGCACCCCAGGAGCCCGACCGGGCGCCCCTTCGTCGCCCGACCGCTGAACCCGGACGACCTGACCCGACTCGTCATCCAGAACCCTGATCGCGGGGACACGCCGGGCCAGTGGCCGTGTGTCGGGTCGGCCACCTTGCCCCTGCCCGCCGACGTGGTCGCCCGATGGGCGCCGGGTGGCTCGGTCGTCACCCCCATCGATACGCGACGCTGTCGGCTGACCATCGGGGGATGGTCGTGGGCCGGTGTCGCGGGACTGTTCATCACCTTCGACTCAGAGCTGGATGACGTCAGCCCGGGGGAGCTGGCCGCCGCCTTCGCCACCATCAGGGAGCGGCTCGGGGGATGACCACCCGCACAACTCCGGTGTGACGCCGTGACCCCGACGAGCGGACGCGGGCCTGCGCGGCGCCCACGCCAATGATCAAGGAATTCTGCGGTTGGCGGTGGCACTGCTAGACTTTCCCCTTGCGATCGGGCGGTACGCCGACCCGGTTCCCCGGCTGCGCAGCGCAGTGCGGGACAGGGGTCACCCCGACACAGCCGTGCGGGGGCCCGAGGTTCGTCTTCCGACACTCTTCCACCAACACGCAGAACTTGTTGGTGCCGCCGGCCAGGTCCGGCGCCAAGGGGCCGCTGACGTACCTGACAGCGGACCACGAGGTCCAGAGATGAGTGTGTCGTGTCCAAGCGCCCAGTCGCCAAGATCCGGAGCAAGGCCGCCCGGCCGAAGAGCTTCAAGTCCGACGGTACGCCGAAGAAGCGGTGGAGCTCCGCCGAGCGCGCCGCCAAGGGGCACTCGCCCCGTCGCAGCGGCGGCCGTGCGCGCACTGAACGCGAGCAGGAGGGCCGGTTCGAGGGCCGCCCCGAGCGCACCGAGCGGCGGACCGATTCCCGTGGTCGTTCGTTCGCCCGCGTCCAGCCCGAGCGGGACGACCGCGACCGCGGTGGTCGCGAGGACCGGTATGAGCGCGGCGGTCGCAACGACCGCTTCGAGCGCAGGGACCGCAACGATCGCAGTGATCGGTTTGAGCGCAAGGACCGTTTCGACCGCAACGATCGCAACGATCGGTTCGAGCGCAACGATCGGTTCGAGCGCAGGGATCGGTTCGAGCGCAGGGATCGGTTCGACCGCCCGCAGCGCGCCGACCGGAATGACCGATTCGACCGCCGCGACCGCGACGACCGCCCCCGCGGTCGCTTCCAGAGCGATGACCGTCCCGAGCGCGGAGACCGGTTCGGCCGGCCCCAGCGCAACGATCGCTACCAGCGCGATGAGCGCCCGCAGCGCAACGATCGCTTCGACCGCAACGATCGCCACAACCGTGAGGACCGCAACGAGCGCCCCCAGCGCGATCGGTTCGAGCGCGATCGGTTCGAGCGCGACCGGTTCGAGCGCGACGACCGTCCCCAGCGCGACGACCGTCCCCAGCGCGACGACCGTCCCCAGCGCAACGACCGGTACGACCGCAACGACCGTCCCCGCGGTGCCGGCCGCAGCACCTCCCGTGGCTCCGATCGCTTCGGCGCCGGCCACCACCGCGAGGATCGGCACCGGGTCGAGCGCCGCGAGCGGGAGCGTCCGGCGTACGCCGAGGACGACTTCGAGCCCGCCGACACCATGGAGTGGCAGGCCGCCGAGCTCACGCCGACCCACGCCGAGCCGGAGCAGACCGCCGCGCACGAAGGACAAGGGCACGAGGGCCCCGGGTTCGCCGAGCTCGGCCTGCCGCAGCCGCTGGTCGACGCGCTGAGCGGGCAGCAGATCACCACCCCGTTCCCGATCCAGGCCGCCACCATCCCCGACGCGCTGAGCGGGCGCGACGTGCTCGGCCGCGGCCGTACCGGCTCGGGCAAGACCCTCGGCTTCGGCCTGCCGCTGCTCAGCCGGCTGGCCGCCGGCGACGCCGACCCCCAGGGCCGCCCCGGCGCGGTCGTGCTGGTTCCGACCCGCGAACTCGCGCTGCAGGTGGCCGACGTGCTGGCCCCGCTCGGCAAGGTGCTCGGCCTCAGCGTCACCCTGGTCGCCGGTGGCATGGCGTTCGGCCCCCAGCTGAAGGCGTTCGACCGCGGTGTCGACGTCGTGGTCGCCACCCCGGGCCGACTGATCGACCTGATGGACCAGGGCGCCGCCGACCTCACCCAGGTGCAGATCACCGTGCTCGACGAGGCCGACCACATGGCCGACCTGGGCTTCCTGCCCGAGGTCACCACCATCCTCGACGCCACCCCGGCCGGCGGGCAGCGGCTGCTCTTCTCCGCCACCCTCGACCGCGGCGTCGACCGGCTGGTCCGGGCCTATCTGAACGACCCGGTCACTCACGAGGTGGACGAGGCGAAGGCGTCGATCACCACGATGGAGCACCAGGTGCTGCACGTGCTGCCGCACGACAAGAACGCCACCACCGCCGCCATCGCCAACCGCGACGGCCGCACCGTGGTGTTCGTCCGCACCCAGCTCGGCGCCGACCGCGTCGCCGAGCAGCTGCGCGAGGCCGGTGTGATGGCCGGTGCCCTGCACGGCGGCCTGACCCAGGGCGCCCGCGCCCGCATCCTGGCCGCGTTCAGGGAGGGCAGCCTGCCCACCCTGGTCGCCACCGACGTCGCCGCCCGCGGTATCCACGTCGACGACGTGTCGCTGGTGCTCCAGGTCGACCCGCCGATGGGCCCCAAGGACTACCTGCACCGCGCCGGGCGGACCGCTCGCGCCGGCGGCAAGGGGGTCGTCGCCTCGATCGTGCTGCCGCACCAGCGCAAGCTGATGCGCCGGATCACCGGCCAGGCCGGGGTCCGGGTGGAACCGGTGGAGGTACGCCCGGAGGCGACCGAGCTCGGTGAGCTGACCGGTGCCCGCACCCCCAGCGGCGAGGCCGTCTCCGAGCAGGCGTACGCCCAGCTCGTCGCCCCCCGCCACGAGGCCAAGGGGCCGCGCAAGCGCAAGCCGGCCTGGGGTCGCGAGGGGGACCGGCACGGCAACCGTGGCCGTCGCCCGCGCGGTAACGGCGGACCCGGCCGCGGCCCGCGGAACCGGAACGAGGGCTGACCTTGGCACGGCCGCAGCAGCCCGACCCCGCCGACCCGGTGCTCGACCTGGCCGTGGTCGAGGTCGCCGACGCCGCCGGGGTGCTCGAGGTGATCCACGCCGCCTTCGGCGCGCGGGCCGAGATCGACCCGCCGCCCCCGGCGCTGTCGGAGACCGCCGAGTCGGTGGCCGCCGAGATCGCCCGTGGGACCGGCGTCGTCGCCCGCGTCGCCGGCCGGGTGGCCGGAGTGATCCTCCTCCCGCCGCCCGACCCGGAACGCCCGGCCACCACCCGGCTGCAGCGGGTGTCGGTGCATCCGGCCTATCAGCGCCACGGGGTCGCCACCGCCATGGTCGAGGCGGTCTGCGAACTGGCCACCGAACTCGGCAACCACCGGGCGGAACTCTTTGCCCGCAAGGAGTTCCCGGAGGTGGTGGCCTGGTGGCAGCGGCGTGGGTTCGCGATCAGCACCGAGCTGGAGCACGGCTTCGACCTCGCCCGCGAGCTGCCGATCCGGTTGCTGGTGCCCGACGCCGGGGCGATGCAGGCCCTTGGCGTACGCCTGGCCGCGGCCCTGCGCCCCGGCGACCTACTGCTGCTGACCGGTGAACTGGGGGCCGGCAAGACCACCCTCACCCAGGGCATCGGCGCCGGCCTCGGGGTCGACGAACCCGTCGTCTCGCCCACCTTCGTGCTCTCCCGGATCTATCCGACCGCCGAGCAGCGCCCGGACCTGGTGCACGTGGACGCCTATCGGCTCGGCAGCGCCGACGAGCTCGACGACCTCGATCTGGACTCCGGCGCCGACCGTTCGGTGACCGTGGTCGAGTGGGGCGCCGGGGTCGCCGAACAGCTCGCCGACGAACGACTCGAGATCGAGATCCGCCGCGGTGCGACCGAGCAGGGGGAGACCGGCGATACCCGCGAGGTCTGGCTGAGCTGGATCGGCGCCCGCTGGTCCGCCCTGCGCGGGCTGCTGGGGGAACCCCGATGACGGGCCACCCTGACCAGGGCCGCGTCCTCGCCATCGACACCTCGACCGACGTCCGGGTCGGGGTCGCCGTCGACGGCACGATCGTCGCCCGCCGCCACGTCGCCGACACCCGCCAGCACGTCGAACAGCTCACCCCGCTCGTCGCCGAGGCGCTGACCGAGGCCGGCCTGCGACCCGATGAGCTCGACCTGGTCTGCGTCGGGCTCGGCCCGGGGCCGTTCACCGGGCTGCGGGTCGGCATCGTCGCGGCCCAGCTGCTGGCCGGGGTGCACGACGTGGCGCTGCACGGCGTGTGCAGCCTCGACGTGCTCGCCGCCCAGGCCCTGCGTACGCCCGGATTCTCCGCCCCGCAGGGATTTCTGGCCGTCACCGACGCGCGCCGCAAGGAGGTCTACTGGGCGGGGTACGCCCCCGACGGCAGCCGCCGCGAGGGCCCCACTGTGAGCGCTCCGGACCAGCTGCCCGCGTTGCCCGCGGTCGGCCCCGGTGCCGCTCTGGTCGGTCGGCAGTCGCCGATCGACCACGTCGACGCTGGTCTGCTCGCCCAGCTCCACCGCGCCATCCCCGACGCCGGTACCGAACCGCTCTATCTGCGCCGCCCCGACGCGGCCGTCGCCACCCGGCGCAAGTCGGCGCTGCCCACCTCGCGGCCCAGGTTGCGACGGCGATGAGCACCTCGCGACCGGCGACAGAGACCGACCTGCCCCGGATCCACGAGCTGGAAGCCGCCTTCGTCGAGCGCGAACGGTGGAGCCGGACCGCGTGGGCCGACGAGCTGGCCGCCGACAACCGGATCGTGCTGGTCGCCGGCGACCCCGTCTCCGCGGTCGCCACCGTGCAGCACGTCGGCGAGGTCGCCGAGCTGAACCGGATCGTGGTCGACCCCGCCGCGCGCCGCCGCGGCCTCGCCTCGACGCTGCTGGAGCAGGGGATCGCCGCCGCCGAACGGCTCGGCTGCACCGAGCTGCTGCTCGAGGTACGCCACGACAACACCACCGCGCTCGGGCTCTATGCCCGGCACGGGTTCACCGAGATCGCCCGCCGCGCCGACTACTACGGTCGGGGCGTGGCCGCGGTGATCCTGCGACGACCACTCGACCAGACACCGGAGGGACCATGACCGAACCGTTGATCCTGGGCATCGAGTCCTCCTGCGACGAGACCGGGGTGGCCCTGGTCCGCGGCCGCGAGCTGCTGGCCAACGAGGTCGCCTCCTCGGTCGAGCAGCACGTCCGCTTCGGCGGGGTGGTGCCCGAGGTGGCCAGCCGGGCGCACCTGCAGGCGATGCTGCCGACGGTACGCCGAGCGGCCGAGACCGCCGGGGTACGCCTGGCCGACGTCGACGCGGTTGCGGTCACCGCCGGCCCCGGGTTGATGGGTGCGCTGGTGGTCGGCATCTCCGCGGCCAAGGCGCTGGCGTTCGCCCTGGACAAGCCGCTCTACGGGGTGAACCACCTCGCCGCCCACTGTGCGGTCGACCTGCTGGAGCACGGCGAGCTGACCCTGCCGACGGTGGCGCTGCTGGTCTCCGGCGGGCACACGTCGCTGCTGCGGGTGGACGGGATCAACGAGATCACCCAGCTCGGCGCCACCATCGACGACGCCGCGGGCGAGGCCTACGACAAGGTGGCCCGGCTGCTCGGCCTCGAATACCCCGGCGGCCCGGTGATCGACCGGCGTGCCCGGGCCGGTGACCCGACCGCGATCCGCTTCCCACGCGGGCTGACCGCCCGGCACGACCTCGAGAAGCACCGCTTCGACTTCTCCTTCTCCGGTCTGAAGACCGCGGTCGCACGCTGGGTGGAGACCGCCGAGCGCGACGGGGTCGAGGTGCCGGTCGACGACGTCTGCGCCAGCTTCCAGGAGGCGGTCTGCGACGTGCTGTCGGCCAAGGCCGTCGACGCCTGCACCCACCTGGGCATCGACAACCTGCTGATCGGCGGGGGAGTGGCCGCCAACTCGCGGCTGCGGGAGCTGCTGGAGCAGCGTTGCGCGGCGACGGGGGTCACCCTGCGGAGGCCGCGGCCGGCCCTGTGCACCGACAACGGGGCGATGATCGCCGCATTGGCGGCCGAACTGGTCCGCCGCGGTGCGCAACCGTCGGGTCTCGGGTTCGGTGCCGACTCCGGGTTGCCGGTCTCCCGCGTCCTGGTCTGAGATGCCCACTCTCACAATCGACCACGCGTGGTCTCGACCCGCCGGTCTGCTGCCGGTCCGCGGTCCGCGGCCGAGCACGCGTGGTCGATCCGGAGAGTCGTTGGTGGGAGCCCGATGATGGACCCCGCCCTGGCTCGGCGGCTGGTCGCGGAAGAGGGTCGCGCGGCGATCGAGGCGGCCACCGCCCAGCCCGATCCCGCCTCGCTCGCCGCGGCCACCGCGCTGCGCCGCCGATTCGACCCCGAGTTGGCCGCCGCCGCGCTCGCCCAGGTGCAGCTGCGCCGCCGGGCCGTCGCCAAGTTCGGCGCCGCCGCCGAAACGATGTGGTTCACCCCGACCGGGCTCGAACAGGCCACCCGCCCGGCGGTCGCGCGCTGGCGGGCCCAGCGGCTCGTCGCCGCCGGCGTCCGCCGGATCGCCGACCTCGGCTGCGGACTGGGCAGCGACGCCCGGGCGTTGACCGAGGCCGGGCTCGAGGTGCTCGCCGTCGACGCCGACGAGGCGACCGCCGTGTTCGCCGCCGCCAACCTGGCCGGGGTCGCGGTGCGGCACGCCCGCGCCGAGCAGGTCGAGCTCGCCGAGGACCAGGCGGTGTTCTGCGACCCGGCCCGTCGCCGCGGCGCCGAACGCAGCTGGCGGGTCGAGGATTTCCAACCCCCGTGGGATTTCGTCACCGGGCTGCTGGATCGTCCCGTGGGGGCGGTGCTCAAGCTCGGCCCCGGGCTGCCGTTTCGGCTGCTGCCGCCGACGGCCGCCGCCGAGTGGGTCTCCCACACCGGTGACGCGGTGGAGGTGTCGCTGTGGTCTTCCCGGTTCGGCGAACCGGGCCGGGCCGCCACCCTGCTGCCCGGCGGAGACCGGATCGTCGCCGACGACCGACCGATCGCCGTGACCGGGGTCGGGGCCCACCTGCTTGAGCCCGACCCGGCGGTGATCCGCAGCGGCGCGGTAGCGGCGCTGGCCGCCCAGCTGGGTGCGACCAGGGTCGCTCCCGACATCGCCTACCTGAGCGTCGACAGACCGGCGCAGACCCCGTTCGCCGAAACCTTCCGGGTGCTGGAATCCCTGCCCTACAAGGAGAAGACGTTGCGGGCCTGGGTGCGCGAACACCGGGTCGGCACCCTGGAGATCAAGAAGCGGGGGGTGGAGCTCGACCCCGCCGCGTTGCGCAAGCGGCTGCGCCCCGGCGGTCCGAACGCCGCCACCCTGGTGATCACCCCCACCCCCGACGGCGCCCGCGTCCTGGTCGTGGCCCGGGTCTGACCTCGGTCCAACGGCCAGTGGATAGGCTGGGCACGTTCTCGGCAAGGAGGGGTCATGGACATCCCGAGCACGATGCGCGCGAGCGTACTGATCGCCCCGCACCAGCTCACCATCGAGGAGCGTCCGGTACCCGAGCCCGGGCCCGGGGAGGTGCTGCTCCGGGTCGAATCGGCGGCCGTTTCCGGTTCCGACGTCAACCTGTGGTCCCGCGGTCGCGGCACCAACGCCGTGCTCAGCGAACCGGTGGTGCTCGGCCGCACCGCCTCGGGGACCGTCGTGGCTAGCGGAGCGGGGATCGACCCCGGCCGGGTCGGTCAACTGGTCGCCATCGAACCCACCCTGTGCTGCCGCCACTGCACCATGTGCCACCAGGGCCGATTCAACCTGTGCGAACAGATCCGCTTCCTGGGTACGCCCGGATCGGACGGCGCCTTCCGGGAATATCTGACCCTGGCTGCCGACTTCGCCCACCCGGTCCCGGGGGAGCTGTCGGCCGATGTGGCCGCCCTGATCGAGCCGATGTCGGTCGGCCTGGCCGCCCTGCGCAAGGCCCACGTCGGCGCCGGCTCCCGCGTGCTGGTCACCGGCGCCGGGCCGATCGGGCTGACCACCGTCGCTGTCGCCAAGGCGCTCGGTGCCACCGACATCACCGTCACCGACCTGTCCGCCGACCGACTCGAACTGGCCCGGGAAGCCGGCGCCACCACCATGCTGGACATGACCTCGATGGGGGTGGTGATCCCCGAGACCCACTTCGACGCGTTCATCGAGTGCTCCGGGTCGCCGGCGGCGATGCGCCGCGGCTTCCCGGCGGTACGCCCGGCCGGGCGGGTGGTGCTGGTCGGCCGCGGGCCCGAGCAGTTCGCCGTCCCGGTCGCGCTGATGCAGAACCGCGAGCTGACCGTGGTCGGTTCCTTCCGGTACGCCAACACGTTCGCGACCGCGATCGACCTGGCCGCGGCCGGCATGGTCGACCTGGCCGGGCTGGTCGGGGAGCACTACGGGTTGGATGAGATCGAGCACTCGCTGGACACCACCCGGCACAGCAGCGGACGCAAGTCGATCGTCCACCCGGGCCGCTGAGGCGTACCAGTTCGGCAGTCTTGGCACTCGGGTTGCCCGAGTGCCAGCCGCACGCTAGATTCGGATTAGCACTCTCCCCGTGAGGGTGCCAACGGCCAGGGACGGCACCCGCGACGACGGCCCGGGCTTTGTGAGCGAATCCGAACCAAGACATTGAAAGGGGCCTGACGTGGCAGTCACGATCAAGCCGCTCGAGGACCGCGTCCTCGTCCAGCCGCTCGAGGCAGAGCAGACCACCGCCTCCGGACTGGTCATTCCGGACACCGCCAAGGAGAAGCCGCAGGAGGGCAAGGTCATCTCCACCGGCCCGGGTCGCGTCGACGACAAGGGTCAGCGCGTCCCGATGGACGTCGCCGAGGGCGACGTCGTCATCTTCTCCAAGTACGGCGGCACCGAGGTGAAGTATGACGGGCAGGAGCTGCTGCTCCTCAACGCCCGCGACATCCTCGCCGTCGTCTCCAAGTGAGCCAGGAGTAATACATGCCCAAGATCCTTCAGTTCGACGAGGAGGCGCGGCGCTCGCTGGAGCGTGGCGTCGACATCCTCGCCAACACCGTGAAGGTGACCCTCGGCCCGAAGGGCCGTTACGTCGTGCTGGACAAGAAGTGGGGCGCCCCCACCATCACCAACGACGGTGTGACCGTCGCGCGTGACGTCGAGCTCGACGATCCCTACGAGAACCTTGGCGCGCAGTTGGCCAAGGAGGTCGCCACCAAGACCAACGACGTCGCCGGTGACGGGACCACCACCGCCACGGTGCTGGCCCAGGCGCTGGTGCACGAGGGCCTGCGGGCGGTCGCCTCCGGCGCCAACCCGGTCGGCCTCAAGCGCGGTATCGACGCCGCGGTGACCGCGGTCACCGAGGAGCTGCACAAGAACGCCCGTGAGGTGCAGTCCACCGACGACATGGCCAAGGTCGCCACCATCTCCTCGCGTGACGAGGAGATCGGCAAGCTGATCGCCGACGCCTTCGACAAGGTGGGCAAGGACGGTGTGATCACCGTCGACGAGTCGCAGACCTTCGGCACCGAGCTCGAGTTCACCGAGGGCATGCAGTTCGACAAGGGTTACCTGTCGCCCTACATGGTGACCGACGCCGACCGCATGGAGGCCGTGCTGGAGGATCCCTACATCCTCATCCACAGCGGCAAGATCTCCTCGATGAACGACCTGCTCCCGCTGTTGGAGAAGGTCATCGGCGCCTCCGGCACCCTGTTCATCGTCGCCGAGGACGTCGAAGGTGAGGCCCTGTCCACCCTTGTGGTGAACAAGATCCGTGGCACCTTCACCTCGGTCGCGGTCAAGGCCCCGGCCTTCGGTGATCGCCGCAAGGCGATGCTCGAGGACATCGCGATCCTCACCGGCGGTCAGGTGATCGCTCCCGAGGTCGGCCTCAAGCTCGATCAGGTCGGTCTCGAGGTGCTCGGTCGGGCCCGTCGTGTCGTGGTGACCAAGGACAACACCACCATCGTCGACGGCGCGGGCGAGGCCAGCGAGGTCGAGGCCCGGGTGTCCCAGCTCCGTCAGGAGATCGAGCGCACCGACTCCGACTGGGACTCCGAGAAGCTCCAGGAGCGGGTCGCCAAGCTCGCCGGCGGGGTCTGCGTGATCAAGGTGGGTGCTGCCACCGAGGTCGAGCTCAAGGAGAAGAAGCACCGCATCGAGGACGCCGTTTCGGCCACTCGTGCGGCCATCGAGGAGGGCATCGTGGCCGGCGGCGGTTCCGCGCTGATCCACGCCGCCAAGGTCCTCGACGGCGGGCTGAACCTCTCCGGTGACGAGAAGACCGGCGTCTCCATCGTCAAGAAGTCGGTGGTGGAGCCGCTGCGCTGGATCGCCGAGAACGGTGGCGAGCAGGGCTATGTGGTCTGCGCCAAGGTGTCCGAGCTGGAGCCCGGCTCCGGCTGGAACGGCGCCACCGGCGAGTACGGCAACCTGATCGACGCCGGGGTCATCGACCCGGTCAAGGTCACCCGGTCGGCTCTCGCCAACGCCGCCTCCATCGCCTCGCTGCTCCTCACCACCGAGACCCTGGTGGTGGAGAAGCCCGAGGAGGAGGACGACGACCACGGTCACAGCCACTGACCTGATCAACGGAAGGGCCGCCCCGGCAACGGGGCGGCCCTTTCCCAATTGCGGGCTCCCCGCGTAGGCGACCACGGCCGGGGAGCGTCCCCTTCTCAATTGCGGGCTCCGCCCGCGAACGGTCGCTCCTCGTCGGATCGCGTCGGTCGAATCCGGGTGCGGTACGCCGACCGGTTGCAGCAGGCGTACGGATCTCTCCCTTCGGCTCCCCGACTCGGCCCAAGGGACGCTCCCCGACCGTGGTGGGTGCGCGCCTTGGGCGGAGCGCGCAGTACAACAACGCGCTAGCATCGGGCTCGCAGTCGGTGGAAGGGAAGTTGTGCAGCAGTCAACATCGGTGGAAGTCCCTGCGACGCGTCCTCCCGGGTTGTTGGCCACCCTGCGCACCCCCGGCGTACTGCTCGGAATCGTGGCCATGATCTGCGTCGGCATCGCGGTGATGACCCCCGGTTTCACCCCCAGCGGTGGCCTGGACCGGATCGGCCCGATCCGCGCGCTGCGCCAGTTGCTCCGCTTCCAGGTCGGCCGGGTGCTGATGGCGATCGGATTGGCCCTGCTGGTCTGGGCCTGGGTGAAGCTGCGCCCGGCACTGCACAAGCGGATCAACCACTCCTGGGTGCTGGTCCTGTGGAGCCTGCCGATCCTGCTGTCGCCGCCCATCTTCTCCACCGACGCGTTCCTGTACGCCGACCAGGGCTGGCTGATCCACCTGGGTCTCGATCCCTATCAGAGCCCGCTGGCCGGATCGGGCGGTCCGTTCGCGGTCAACGTGCACCACGTCTGGCGCGGGACCACCGCCATCTATCCGCCGCTGGCCCTGTTCGTGCAATACCTGGTCGTCGTGGCGACCGGCTTCCAGGGTTACCTGTCGGTGATCGCGATGCGGATTCCCGCGCTGCTCGGGGTGGCCGTGATCGCCATCTTCGTGCCGAAGGTCGCCCGCCTGCTCGGCGCGGACGTGGAGACCGCCAAGTGGTTCGCGGTGATCAACCCGCTGCTGATCATCCACTTCGTCGGCGGCATGCACAACGACACCTGGATGGTGTCCCTGGTGCTCGTCGCGGTCTGGGCGGCTCTGCGGTACGGCACCCCGGGCTCCCTGGTCGGGGCCGCGCTGGTCGGGGTCGGCGCCTCCTTCAAGCAGCCCGGCATCGTCGCCGCCGTGGCGATCGTGCTGATTCCCGTCGCGGCCCAGCTCAAGGAGATGGCGCCGGGCCGCCGCTTCCTGGTCATCGCTGGCCGCGGCCTGATCGGGGCGGTGATCGCGGTGGGCGCCTTCACCGCGGTGTCGCTGGCGATCGGGTTCGAGTTCCTCGGCTGGCGGCACGCCACCAACATCGGCGAACTGACCTGGGGGATGTCCCCGGCCAGCATCATCGAGCAGATCGTCGGCCCCCCGCTGAAGGCGCTCGGGGTCGACCGCAACCTGCTGCCGATCCTGTCCAAGCTGACCACCGCGCTCAGCCTGGTCGGGGTGGCCGTGCTCGCCTGGCGCTACTTCTTCGGTGACGTCGCCTGGCCGGGCGGTCGACCCCGCCACCACTCGGTGCGCCAACTGCCCGGGGGCCAGCAGCACGAGACCGACCGCAGCTGGCGTGACCACCCCGTCCGCTGGCTCGCCTGGGGGTTCTGCTCGATCGCCTTCGGCGGCGCCGGCTATCACGTCTGGTACCTGCTCTGGGGAGGCATCTACCTGGGCATGCTCCGCTATGGCAACCGCGTCTTCCGCGCGCTGATCGGGGTGATCATCCTCTTCCTGGTGGTCGAGGGCGGCCTCGAATACATGGGCCTGCGGCCGATCGCCGGTTATCTGGTGGGTGCGGCGCTGGCGTGGATCTTCTGGGCCAACACCACCGGGCTGCGGATCGTCCCCGAACCGGAGACCGCGACCGATCCGGTCGACGAGGCCGCGCGATGAGTCGGATCGCGATCAGCGGCGCTTCCGGGCTGATCGGCACCGCTCTGGCCACCCGGTTGTCCACCCGGCACGAGGTGGTACGCCTGGTCCGCCGGCCGGCGCGGGACACCACCGAACGCCGCTGGGACCCGGCCGCCGGTTTCGTCGAAGGACTCGGGCTCTCCGACATCGACGTCGTGATCAACCTGTCGGGGGCCGGCATCGCCGATCGCCGCTGGTCGGCCGACCGACGCCGGGAACTGCTCGGCTCCCGCCTCGAGAGCACCCGCACCCTCGCCCATCTGGTGGCCACCGAGGAGCGCCCGAGCGTGCTGCTCTCGGCGTCCGCGGTCGGCTTCTATGGCAACACCGGCGATCGCGAGATCGACGAGTCCGCCCCCGAGGGGGAGGGCTTCCTGGCCGACCTGTGCCACCGCTGGGAGTACGCCACCGCCGAGGCGGTCCGTTCCGGCGTACGCACGGTGCTGCTGCGCACCGGGCTGGTGCTGGACCGGCGCGGTGGGTTCCTGGGTCGCCAGCTGCCGCTGTTCCGCGCCGGGCTCGGCGGGCCGCTGGGTGACGGGCGGCAGTGGCTGCCCTGGATCACCCTGGTCGACCACGTCTCGGCCTGCGAGCACCTGATCGGTGCCGAGGTCAGCGGCCCGGTCAATCTGTCCGCCCCCCACCCGGTCACCAACGCCGAGCTGACCGCCGAGCTCGGCCGGGTGCTGCACCGCCCGACCCGGATCCCGGTCCCGCTGCCGGCGCTGCGGCTCGCCCTCGGCCCCCAGCTGGTCGACGAGGCGCTGCTCACCAGCAACCGGATGCTGCCGCGGGTGCTCACCGACAGCGGGTACGCCTTCCGGCACCCGAGCCTGGCCGAGGCGCTGCCCGCCGTGCTCGCCGCCTGAGCACCATCACGGCGGCGAGGGCCGCGGATTCGGGCGGTAACATGGGTCCGGTACCGCCAGTGGCCGCCCCGTGCAGGCCGCTCCCGACCCGTCGAAAGGGTGCTTCGCGTGGCCCAGGATCTGATCGCCGCCTTTGACTCGATTGCCGCTGCCAACTCCGGCAGCGACCCGCTCCAGCGGGAGCTGAGCGGTGGCGTACCGCCGAAATTCGCCGAGATCGGGCTGACCTTCGACGACGTGCTGCTGCAGCCCAACGAGTCCGACGTGATCCCCTCGGGAGCCGACACCGGCTCACGGGTCTCCCGCAACGTGAGCGTCCGGATCCCGCTGCTGTCCTCGGCGATGGACACCGTCACCGAGTCGCGGATGGCGATCGCGATGGCCCGCGAGGGCGGCCTGGGCATCCTCCACCGGAACATGTCGATCAGCGAGCAGGCGTCGATGGTGGACCAGGTGAAGCGCTCCGAGGCGGGGATGATCGACGAGCCGATCACCATCTCCCCGGACGCCACGATCGGCGAGGTGGACGAGATGTGCGGGCACTTCCGGATCTCCGGGGTACCCGTGGTGGACAGCGACCTCAAGCTGCTCGGCATCGTCACCAACCGCGACATGCGCTTCGAGACCGACCCGAAGCGCCTCGTCCGCGACGTGATGACCAAGATGCCGCTGATCACCGGCAAGGTCGGTATCAGCGGCGAGGACGCCATGTCACTGCTCGCCGCCAACAAGATCGAGAAGCTGCCCCTGGTCGACGACGACGGCCGGCTGCGCGGGCTGATCACCCTGAAGGACTTCGTGAAGTCCGACAAATATCCGAACGCCTCCAAGGACTCCCAGGGTCGGCTGCTGGTCGGTGCCGCGGTCGGCTTCTTCGGTGATTCCTGGGAGCGCGCGATGGCGCTGGTCGAGGAGGGCGTGGACGTGATCGTGGTGGACACCGCGCACGGGCACTCCCACGGGGTGACCGAGATGATCCGCCGGCTGAAGGCCGAGAAGGCGGCCGAGGGGGTCGACATCATCGGCGGCAACGTGGCGACGTACGCCGGGGCGAAGGCGCTGTGCGAGGCCGGTGCCGACGGGGTCAAGGTCGGTGTCGGCCCGGGCTCGATCTGCACCACCCGCGTGGTCGCCGGGGTCGGCGTACCGCAGGTGTCTGCGATCTATCACGCCGCCCGCGCCGCCAAGGAATACGGCGTACCGGTGATCGGTGACGGCGGCCTGCAATATTCCGGTGACATCGCCAAGGCGCTGGTCGCCGGGGCTGACACCGTGATGCTCGGCTCCCTGCTGGCCGGCTGTGAGGAGTCGCCGGGGGAGCTCACCTTCATCAACGGCAAGCAGTACAAGACCTATCGCGGAATGGGTTCGCTGGGTGCGATGGCCGCCCGCGGGCGCAAGGCGTCCTACTCCAAGGACCGCTACTTCCAGGGCGACGTCACCTCCGACGACAAGCTGGTGCCGGAGGGCATCGAGGGGCAGGTCGCCTATCGCGGCCCGCTGGCCGCCGTGGCGTACCAGCTCGTCGGCGGCCTGCGGCAGTCGATGTTCTATACCGGCGCCTCGACGATCGCCGAGCTGCACGAGCGCGGCCGGTTCGTCCGGATCACCTCGGCCGGGTTGCGCGAGTCGCACCCGCACGACATCCAGATGACCGTCGAGGCCCCCAACTACTCCACCAACTGAGCGCTCGGCGCCACCCGAGACCCGGACGAGGGACACATCCATGTATGACATCGGTCGCAGCAAGCGTGCCCAGCGCGCCTTCTCCTTCGACGACATCACCATCGTCCCCTCCCGGCGGACCCGGGGCACCGAAGAGGTGTCGCTGCGCTGGAAGATCGACGCCGTCGCGTGCGACTTCCCGATCCTTGCCGCGCCGATGGACTCCATCATGTCGCCCGAGACCGCGATCGAGATGGGCCGGCTCGGCGGGCTCGGCGTGCTCAACCTCGAGGGTGTGTGGACCCGGTACGCCGACCCGCGGCCGATGCTGGCGGAGATCGCCGGCATCGACGACCCGATCAAGGCGACCCGGCGGATGCAGCAGGTGTACGCCGAGCCGATAAAGGCCGAGCTGATCACCGAGCGGATGAAGCAGATCCGGGCGGCCGGGGTGCCGGTGGCCGGATCGCTGTCCCCGCAGAACACCGCCGAGTTCGCCGAGACCGTCGAGGCGGCCGGGGTGGACTTCTTCGTGATCCGCGGCACCACGGTGTCGGCCGAGCACGTGTCCAGCGTGCACGAGCCGCTGAACCTGAAGGAGTTCATCGGCACGCTCGACGTGCCGGTGATCGTCGGCGGCTGCGCCACCTATCAGGCGGCGCTGCACCTGATGCGCACCGGTGCCGCCGGCGTGCTGGTCGGCTTCGGCGGCGGCGCCACCCACACCACCCGCGACGTGCTCGGCATCTCGGTGCCGATGGCGACTGCCGTCGCCGACGTCGCCGAGGCGCGGCGGGACTACATGGACGAGTCGGGCGGGCGCTACGTGCACGTGATCGCCGACGGTGCGGTCGGGCGCTCCGGTGACATCGCCAAGGCCATCGCCTGCGGGTCGGACGCGGTGATGGTCGGCTCCCCGCTGGCCCGCGCCAGCGAGGCGCCCGGCAACGGCTGGCACTGGGGGGCCGAGGCGTGGCACGCCGACCTGCCGCGCGGTGAGCGGGTGCACTTCGGCACCCTGGGCAGCCTGGCCGAGATCCTGCACGGCCCGTCCACGGTGGCCGACGGTTCGATGAACCTGGTGGGGGCGCTGCGGCGTACCCTCGCGACCACCGGTTATACCGAGGTCAAGGAGTTCCAGCGGGTCGAGGTCGTCGTCAACTGACGCGGCTCACCCGACACGCTCGCAGGTGAGGGTGAATCCGTTCGCCCGCAGCCGCTCGACGAGCGCGTCGCCGAGGGCGGTGGCGGGGGTGAGTACGCCGGCCCGCTCGGCCCGACCGGTGGCCAGCAGGCGGCCGGCCTCGCCGATCATCACCGCGGTCGAGTCATAGCCGGGGTCGCGGTCGTCGGCCGCCACGCTGCGATAGCGGGCCCCGGTCGAGGTGGTCACCTCGGTCTCCATCCGGAACCTCCCGCGCTCCCGCTGCTCGGGTGACGGCCCGTCTCCGGGGGCCGGCAGCACCCGATCCAGCGCCGGGGAGAGGGCCCTGGTCGAGAAGCCGACGGTGGCCGCACCGAGGGCGGCGATCATCCCGGCGGCCCGGACCAACCCCTGCGGGCCGCGGCCGGTCGCCAGCCGCTCCCGGTGCTGCAGCCGCACGGTGCCGTCGCTCGCCAGTTGGTCGCTGCGGTGCACGAGCTGGCGGTTGTAGGGGCCCATCACGAACGGCCCGGTGTAGCCGTGGTTGCTGCTCTCCAGCAGCACCTCGCCGCGCCGCGGCGGCGTACCGGGGCAGAGGGCGTACTCGTTGCCGACCAGCCGGGCGCGTTCCGGGTCGGCGGCGGCCGCGGCGAACTGCCCGCGCATGCTGGCCAGGGTGCCGCCGGAGAACCCGCCGGCGAGCTTGGTCACGGTGAGCACCGAGCCGACCGGGTGCCCGGCGCCGTCGGCGTCGGCCAGGCCGCGGGCCAGGTGCACCGACAGGTCGGAGGGCACCGAGTCGAAGCCGCAGGAGTGCACGATCGCCGCGCCGGTGTCGTGGGCCAGCTCGTCGAAGGCGGCAATGCTGTCGGCGACGAAGATCGCTTCACCGGTCAGGTCGCAGTAATGCGTACCCGCCTCGGCGCACGCCCCGACCAGCGCCATCCCGGAGTCGGTGTAGGGCCCGACCGTGCTGAGCACCGCGGTCGTGTCACGCGCCATCGCGGCCAGCGTCGTCGGTTGGGCGGTGTCGGCGACCACCAGCGGCCAGTCCACGGCGAGCTCGCGGCGCAGCGCCTCCAGCCGGTCTCGGGAGCGGCCGGCCAGGGCGATCCGCAACTCGCCGGGGTCCGTGGCCAGGTGGGCGGCGATCAGCCGGCCGACGAAGCCGGTGGCGCCGAAGATGGTCAGGTCGTGGGTACGCTGCATGACCCCAGCCAACCACGCCCCGCTCTCGGCCGCCGGTCAACCCTTGGGCGGCAGCCGGTACCCCGGGCGCCCGGCCGTCCCGGCGGCGCGGAGCGCCGCCGCGCCGACCGCGCGCCCGAACCGGGCCAACCCCGACTCGGGCTGCTCGGTGATCGAGGGCGGCATCACCACCACCGGACAGTCGGCCGCATAGAGCAACCGGTGGGCGAACATCGGCCCGGCGATCAGCTGCCGCGGTGCGTCCACCACCAACAGGTCGGCCTCCCGCGACGCCTCCAGCAGCACCTCGAAGGTGCCCCCACGCCGGGCCACGATCTCCACCCCGTGGTCAGGCCCGAGCACCTCGGCCACGTCGGCGGCCAACTGCTGCTCGGCCGCATCCCCGACCTCGGCGGCGTTCTCCAACAGCCCCGACGGGGGACCGGACGGGGTCGCCATCGGGCTGTGCACCCGCCACGCCCGCACGGCGAGCACCCGCCCGCCGGCTGACGCCGCCTGGGCCGTGGCCCACTGCAGCGCCTGCGCCGATTTGGAGGTGGCGCTCACCCCGACGACGACCAGATAGGTGTGTTCACGCATGGAAGACTCCTGCCGGTGTTGGGTTTCCGGGATTCGATACGGGGCCGTCAGACCGGCAGCCGCGTCGACTCGTTGCCGTGTTCGTCATAGGAGCTGAGCGGGGGAGCGATCTCCTCCAGCGCCTTGCCCTCGGCGTCCACCCCCCACTTGAAGGCCACCAGTGATCCGATCAGGGTGATCACCGCCGCGGCGATGTAGCCCCAGAACATCGGGGTGCGCGAGTTCGCCTCCTTGGACGCGGTGATCAGCGCACCGAAGATCGCCGGTCCGGTCGCACCCACGCACTGGGCGATCGAGAAAAAGTAGGAGATCGCCTGGCCGCGGCACTCCAGCGGGAAGATCTCCGACACGGTGAGATAGCCGGCCGAGGCGCCCGCGGATGCGAAGAAGAACGACACGCACCACAGCGCCACGTGGCTGGTCGCGGTGAGCAGCTCGGCGCGGAACAGGAAGGCCGAGAGCAGCAGCACCACGGCCGCGATGCCATAGCAACCGCCGATCATCTTGCGGCGCCCGATGGTGTCGAAGAAGTGCCCGAGCAGCAGCGGACCGAGCAGGTTGCCGGCGGCGAACGGCAGGAAGAAGATCGCCACCACGTGCTCGGGCTTGCCATAGAAGTGCCCGAGAACCCCTTCGTAGGTGAAGAAGAACGCGTTGTACAAGAACGACTGGGTGATCATCAGCGTCACGCCGAGAACGGTCCGGGTCGGGTACATCTTGAAGAACACGTACGCCAGCTGCTTGGCGTTCAGGCCCTCCCGCCCCTTGATCCATTCAGCCTTGGAGTCGTCGAGCTTGGGCAGCTGCTTGCCCTGTGCGGTGACCTGCTCCTCGATCTCCTGCACGATGCCCTCGGCCTGCTCGGGGTGCCCGTGGGTGAGGGCCCAGCGCGGGCTCTCGGGGATGTGTCGACGCATGAAGATGATCGCGATGCCGAGCACGGGGCCGATGAAGAAGCCGATCCGCCAGCCGAGGTTGGTGTCGATCAGGTCGTGGTTGAGCAGGAAGAAGCTGGCCGCCCCGGCCAGGAAGGCGCCGCCCCAGTAGGTGCCGTTGATCGCCAGGTCGACCCGGCCGCGGTACTTGCCGGGGATCAGTTCATCGACGGCGGCGTTGATCGCGGAATATTCACCGCCGATGCCGGCGCCGGCGACGAAGCGGCAGATCAGGAAGACGACGATGCCAGGGTGCAGTCCGCCGTCGTGACCCTGGGGTGCGCTCGGTGCGAAGGCGGCCGCGCCCGAGCCGATCAGATAGATGGCCAGCGTGAGCACGAACAGCTTCTTGCGGCCGAGGGTGTCGGAGAGCCGGCCGAAGAAGAGTGCCCCGCTGACCTGGCCGAGCAGATAGACCGTGCCGGCGATGCCGACCCAGGCCTCGTCCATGCCGAGGGAGTCCTTGTAGCCGGCCAGCGAGACGAACTGAACCTCGAGCCCGTCGAGGATCCAGGCGGTGCCGAGACCGAGAATCACCATCCAGTGGAATCTCGACCACGGCATCTTGTCCATCCGTGCCGGGATCATGCTCTTGATCGGTTTGTCCTGGTTCTGCGTCGTTGCTTTCGACGACATCCGCACGTCCGGGTCAGGGTGTGACGGACGTCACTCCCGGGAAAGGTTCATTGGCTACCGGTCGACAGCCGTCGTCGTTCTGGGCATCGCGCCGCCAGCGGCGGGCCGCGGCTTAGAGTTGTGTCATGAGCAGTGACCCGTACGCCGAACTGGAGCGATTGCGCGGCAGCATCGACAACATGGACTCCGCGCTGGTGCACCTGCTGGCCGAGCGGTTCAAGGTGACCCAGCGGGTGGGGGAGCTGAAGGCCGAGCACGGGCTGCCGCCCGCCGACCCGGCCCGCGAGCAGCGCCAGATCGAACGGCTGCGGGCGCTCGCCGAGGAGTCCCGACTCGACCCGGAGTTCGCCGAGAAGGTGCTCGGGTTCATCGTCCGCGAGGTGGTACGCCATCACGAGGCGATCGCCGCCGGTAGGCGGCCGGGATCCGTTGCTGGGCGAGAGATCAGCCAGCAGCCGGCTGACAGCTCGGGCACCAGTAGCTGAGTCGTTCCTGCCCGGTGGGCCCGAACCGCTCGGTGCGCACCAGGGTTCCGCAGCGACGACAGGGTTTCCCGGGACGTTCGAACACCCAGGCCCGTTCGCCGGGTCGGGTGTTGCCGGTGGTCACCTGATAGGGCCGGGTCAGATTCGCCCGCAGCAGCTGGCCGGCCCGGGCCACCAGCCGCGGCAGGTCGCCGACCGCCGCAACCGGCGTACGCGGATGGATTCCCTGCAGGAAAAGGACTTCCGCGCGATAGAAGGTGCCGATACCGGCCAGATTGCGCTGGTCCAACAGCGCTTCGCCGATCGTGCGATCGGCCTGGGCGCGCAGCCGCCGCAGCGCCTCGTCGGCGTCGAACTCCGTCGCCAGCAGGTCGGGGCCGAGGTGACCGACCGCCTCGTCCTCGCGGCTGCTCTCCAGCAGCTCGGTGATCCCAAGCCGCAGCCCGAAGGCTGTCTGGGCAGGGTTTCCGAGGATCACCCGGATCTGGTGCGCCGGACCCGGGGACCGCTGGCCGGAACCCGTGATCCGCCAGGTCCCCTCCATCTTCAGGTGGGTGTGCAGGGTGAGCCCGTTGTCGAGGCGGGTCAGCTGGTGCTTGCCGCGGGCGACGACCTCCAGCACGGTCGCGCCGGCCAGCCGCACGGTGGCGTACGCCGGGACGCGCAGTTCGGCGCGGGTCAGCGTACGCCCGGCCAGAGCGGTGTGCAGGGCGGCGCAGGAGCGGTGGACGGTGTCTCCCTCGGGCACACTCGCAGCCTAGACCGAGCCGCGACACACCCCTAAAGAGATAGATGATTGCATCTATTGAACTAGCTGATCGAAGTTGTTACATTCGTACCCAAGCCAGGCGGAGCCATGGGTCCGTACGAGACTCAACGATGAGGAGTGAATCCCGTGTCCAAGCAACTCGACTTCCCGGTGTTCGACGCTGACAACCACATGTACGAGACCACCGACGCGTTCACCAAGTACCTGCCCAAGGAGTACGCGGGGCTGGTCAAGTACGTGCAGGTCAACGGACGGACCAAGATCGCGCTCCGCAACGTGATCAGCGAGTACATCCCGAACCCGACTTTCAACAAGGTGGCCCCTCCGGGTGCCCAGGAGCTGGAGTTCCGCGCCAAGAACCCCTCGTCGAAGCACGCCGTGGGCATGGGCGCGTTCGATCAGCGGGCCACCGACGAGGAGCGCAAACAGAACAAGGCGCTGCCACCGAAGTACATCGAGTCGCCGCCGGCGTTCTTCAACCCGGCTGAGCGGCTGGATCTGATGAACGAGTTGCAGCTCGACCGGGCCATCATGTGGCCGACCTTGGCGAGCCTGCTCGAGGAGCGCCTGGCCGACGACCCGGAGGCCACCCACGTGATGGTGCACGCACGTCCCGCTTCCCGGACATCCGGTTCATGCCGGTCGAGAACGGCTCCTCCTGGCTGAAGTCGCTGATGGGCACCATGGAGAAGGTGTACTCGCGCAACCAGAGCGCCTTCGAGGAGGACCCGCTTGTCGCGCTGAAGCGGTCGATCACTGATCCATCCGTTCTTCGGGGAGAACATCATGGGCGTGGTGGAGGCCATCGGGGTGGACAACGTGGTCTTCGGTTCGGACTATCCGCACCCGGAGGGCCTGCACGACCCCGTCTCCATCATCGACGAGATCGACACGCTGTCGAGGGAGGATCAGGCCAAGATCATGGGCGGCAACCTGAACCAGCTGATGGGTTTCCCCGCCGATGATCGGGCGCTGGTCGGCTGAGCGGCACTGACCCCGACATGACCGATCACGAGTTCATCACCACCGAGCTCCTCGACGACGGGGCGATCTGCCGGATCATGCTCAACCGGCAGCGGAACGCGCAGAACCGCGGCCTGCTGGTCGAGCTGGACGAGGCCTTCCTGGCCGCCGAACGCGACGACCAGGTCAAGGAGATCATCCTCGGCGCCGAGGGCTCGGTGTTCTCCGCCGGACACGACACGGGATCGAAGCAGTCGATCGCCGAGTTCATGCCCGGCCCGGACCAGCACCCCAGCATGACCATCAACGGCGGCACCCGACAGGCGGCGGAAAAGCTGTTCCTGCAGGAGTGGCACTACTACTTCCAGAACACGCGGCGGTGGCGCGACCTGCGCAAGATCACCATCGCCCAGGTGCAGGGGCACGTGATCTCGGCCGGGCTGATGTTGATGTGGGCCTGCGACCGGATCGTGGCGGCGCAGGACACTCGGTTCTCCGACGTGGTGGGGCAGCGACTGGGGATGTGCGGGGTCGAATACTTCGCCCACCCGTGGGAGTTCGGTCCGCGCCGGACCAAACAGCTGCTGCTCACCGGCGACTCGATCGACGCCGAGGAGGCGTACCGGCTGGGCATGCCGGCCGAGATCGCCCCCGAGGCCGAGCTGGCCGACAAGACGTTGGAGCTGGCGCGACGGGTCGCGAAAATGCCGACCATGGCCGCCATGCTGATCAAGGAGTCGGTCAACCAGTCGGTGGACAACATGGGCTTCCAGAACGCGCTGAAGGCCTGCTTCACGCTGCATGAGTTGAACCACGCGCATTGGGCCTGGGTGCACGAGGACCACTTCCCGGTGGGTCGCGCCGAGGACGGGATCATGGGCGCGGTCACCCCGCCCCACCCCGGCTATGGCACCAAGGACAAGAAGGAGTCGACCGAGTGAGCGAGCACACCCGCGCCAAGGTGTCGGTCGAACAGGTGCTGGAGGTGCTGCAACTCGAGCAGGCCGGTGAGACCACCTTCACCGGCAACTCGGTGGGCTCCGAGGGCCCGGTGATCTTCGCCGGACAGCTGATCGGGCAGTTCATCGCCGCAGCGGCAGCCGTTTGCCCGGGCAAGCACGTCACCTCGGCGCACAGCACCTTCGCCCGCGCCGGCAAGCTGGAGACGCCGGTCGAGTTCGTGGTCGACACGCTGCACGAGGGCCGTTCGTTGGCCAGCGTGTCGGTGACCGCCCAGCAGGGGGAGCGACGGCTGGCCCGTTCGCTGCTGCTGCTCGGCAACGACGAACCCGACCTGGCCCAGCACTGCAGCGACGCCCCGTCGGTGCCGGGCCCCGACGAGTTGGAATCCCTGCATCCCTTGCAGGGTTGGGAACAGCGCAAGATCGGTGACGCCGACATCATGAGCGTCGACCACGTGGGGCCGGCCGAGCAGGTGTTCTGGTCCCGCTTCGACGCCGAGGGTGCCTCGACCGAGGTGCCGCAGGCGTTGGTCAACTGGGCCAGCGTGGCCGCCTTCCTCGGCGCCTCGGTGCTCCCGCACGAGGGGCTCGGGTTGTCGCGGGCGCACCGCGACATCTCCACCGGCGTGCTCAGCCACACAGTGTTCTTCCACCGCCCGTTCGACCCGAGCGAGTGGGCGCTCTACAACGTGCAGAGCACCTTCACCGGCGCCGGCCGCGCGTTCGGTCGCGCCGAGGTGTTCGGCGGGGGTCAGCTGATCGCCAGCATCACCCAGGAGTCCATGCTCCGCCCGCTCACCGGCGGAGTCCTCTGAGCCTCTCCCGACGGCATCGCCGGGCGCGACTGGCCAGGTGGCCGAGGGTGTGTGCGCCCACCAGCACGCCGAGGGTTTGTGCGACGGCTCGGCCACGCCGCGGGCGCTGGGGTACGCCGGCGCGTTCCAGAGTGCGGGTGGCCCACCACCAGAACGGGATCACCACGGTCGGCGCCGTCACCACCCCGGTGGTATAGCCGCGGGTCAGTCCGGCCTGGCCAAGGTGACCGAAGCCGTGCATTCCGAACGCCCACAGGGAATCCTGGAAGAACTGTGAGCGGCCGCCGGAGCGTACCCCGGCCACGGCCGCCGCGGCCACTGTCACCCCGACCGCCGCGATGGCCACGGTGACGTGGGTCTGGTCCGGAGGTGGGGGAGTCGGCACCCACCCGGGCAATCGGGATCGCATCCGGCGGACGCTGTCGGTATAGGTGAGCAGCTCCTCGAGGTCGTTGGCCAGCCAGGCGAGGAGCAGCCCGCCGGTGGCGAGGGTGGTGCGATCCATCGGACGGCCTTTCGTCGGCTAGTTTCGATACCAATGGTAGCGTAACAGACCGGCGTCACAATCGCCCCCAGATCGAGGTCGTTTTCGCACTGTGCAAAGAGAGCCCCGATCTGGTCATGATCATTTCGTTGGGTGGGGTCGGGTGACGTGGCTCTAGGGTGGGGGAGTGACTTCTGCCGGTGGCCGTCCCCGTGACTCCGCGCTCGACGGCCGTGTGGTCGAGGCGACCGTGGAACTGCTGCGGGAGAAAGGATTCCGCGGGCTGCGCGTGGCTGAGGTCGCGGCACGGGCCGGCGTACCGAAGTCGAGCATCTATCGCCGCTGGCCCTCGCTCACCGAGCTGGCCGTCGACGCGATGGCCCAGACGGTGGACCATCCGGAGCAGTCGCCCGGGGACGACCCGGCGGCCGATCTCGATGCGCTGCTCGTGGCCGTGCACGCGACCATGACCGCCCCGCTGGGCCGCGCCCTGCTCCAGGTCGGGCTCGACCTGCTGGACCAGCCCGAGGTCGCGGCCGATTATCGCCGCCGGTTGGTGGATCCGTTGCGGACGTCGGCCATCACCGCGGTACGCCGCGGCAACGACCTGGGCCGATGGCAGGTGGCCGATCCCGCGCTGGCCGTGGACATGGTGGTGGGCGCGCTGGTCTATCGGCTGCTGGTGCTGCGCAGTACGCCCAGCCTGACCGAACTGCGGGCCGCGGTCCGCCAGCTCACCGACACCTGAGCGCGCGGCCAGCGGCCCGGCTCAGATAAAGTATTCGGGCTCGGCCAGCGCCATCTGGGCCCGGCTGCGCGCGGTGGCGGGTACGCCGACGGCGGTGTGCTCGGCCGGTACATCACGGGTCACCACCGCGTTCGCGCCGACCGCGGCGCCCCGGCCGACCACGACGGGCCCCAGGATCCGGGCCCCCGCGCCGACGACCACTCCGTCCTCCAGGGTGGGGTGCCGCTTCACCTTCTGCAGGGTGCGACCGCCCAGGTTGACCCCGTTGTAGAGCATCACGTCGTCACCGATTTCGGCGGTCTCGCCGATCACCACGCCCATTCCGTGGTCGATGAAGAAGCGCCGTCCGATGGTGGCACCGGGGTGGATCTCGATCCCGGTCAGCCCACGGTTCACGTGGGAAAGCACCCGCGCGGGCAGTTTGCCTCGCTCGCCGGAATGCCACAGCGCGTTGGCCGCGCGGTGCATCCAGATCGCATGCAGCCCCGGATAGGCGAGCACCAGCTCGGCGGTGGAGCGGGCCGCCGGGTCGTTGCGGCGAGCGGAATCGAGGTCCTCGGTGAAGCGGTCGGCAACCCGACGGAACAGGCCGCCGAGGCCGGGCCGAGGGCTGTCGCCCCCCGCGCCGGCCCGATCCCGGTCAGTGCGGACCCGGTTGCGGGCGGCGCTGCCGGGCTGCTTGTGCATGGTCACTCCACCAGACCCTCGAAGAGCACGGTGGACAGATAGCGCTCGCCGAAGTCGGGCACGATCACCACGATGGTCTTGCCGGCGTTCTCGGGGCGCTGGGCGACCTCGACGGCCGAGGCGACGGCGGCGCCGCCGGACAGCCCGGCGAGGATGCCCTCCTCGGTGGCGAGCTTGCGGGCATACTCCTTGGCGGCCGCCACGTCCTGCGGCACGACCTCGTCGAACACCTCGGTGTCGAGCACCTCGGGCACGAAGTTGGCGCCGATACCCTGGATCTTGTGCGGGCCGGGCTGGCCGCCGGAGAGGATCGGCGACTCCTTCGGCTCGACGGCGACGATCTGCACCTCGGGCTTGCGCTGCTTCAACACCTGGCCGACGCCGGTGATGGTGCCGCCGGTGCCGATGCCGGCGACGAAAATGTCGACCTTGCCGTCGGTGTCGTTCCAGATCTCCTCGGCGGTGGTCTTGCGGTGGATCTCGGCGTTCGCCTCGTTGGCGAACTGACGGACCAGCACCGCGCCGTCCTGCGAACCGATCTCCTCGGCCTTGTTGACCGCACCCTTCATGCCCTCGGAGCCGGGGGTCTGCACCAGTTCGGCGCCGTAGGCCCGGAGCAGCGCCTTGCGCTCGGCGGACATGGTCTCCGGCATCGCCAGCACCACCTTGTAGCCGCGGGCGGCGCCCACCATCGCCAACGCGATACCGGTGTTGCCGGAGGTGGCCTCCACGATGGTGCCACCGGGCTTCAGCTGACCGGACGCCTCGGCGGCGTCGATCATCGCCACCCCGATCCGGTCCTTAACGCTGTTGGCGGGGTTGTAGAACTCCAGCTTGGCCAGCACGGTGGCCTGGCTATCGCCGACCACTCGGTTCAGCTTCACCAGCGGGGTCCGGCCGGTCAGCTTGGTCACATCGTCAAAGATCGTCATGGCTCCATAAACAACAGCAATGGGCGGGCTATTCCGGCCCTGTCCATCATCCGGACAGTTCTCCAGGGTTGGGGCATGGCGACCTGGCAGGAACTGACCGTTGCGGCCCCGCGGATCACCGAGGGTGTCCGAGGGGGACGCGAAGGTGTGGGGCACCGTCGCCGACGTGCCGGACCGCGACCTGCACCAGCGGTTCGCCGGCGACCTGTTCGAGCGGACCGGCTTCGACCTGCGCGGTGAGTTGTTCGACCACTTCTCCCGCGCCGAACTCACCGGCGCGTCCTCGGTCGAGGTGGTCGACGATCACCTGGACGTCACGGTCTGGCGCTCCGGCGAGGCCGCCGAGCGGGTGATCCAGAAGCGCTGAGCCGCAATCGCCACGGCAGCGCTTCGCCGGTTTGCTTGACTGGGTGCGTGTCCGCCCGCCCCTCCCGCCTGCTGTTCGTGCTGCTCGCGATGGTTCTGCTGGTGGTGGCGTGCACCCCGAGCCAGCCGCCCGTTCCGCCGGATCACGGGTTGGTCGACCAGGCCACCTGGCACGCCCGGCAACGGGCGTACCTGCAGCACGCCACCCGCACGTTGACCCGTGGCAACCCGGAGAGCCTGATCGCCAACCTGAGCCGCTCCGCCGCCGAGCCGGATTTCCGGATCGACGCCCGCGAATTCACCGCCGCCGACCTGCGCGTGCAGTTGCAGCGGATCGACACCCACGTCGACACCAGCGACTTCGACCTGATGCGGTTGTTCCTGCTGTGGCGTACCCAGTCCGAACGACTCGACCCGAAGCTGTCCTTCGCGCTGCGCCAGCGACTGCTCGGATTCCGTTACTGGTATGACGATCCGCGCCCCGGGGGGATGATCGACCACAAGTGGTTCTGGTCGGAGAACCACCGGATCATCGTGCACACGCTGGAATACCTGGCCGGTGGCGCGCTGCCGGACGAGCGGTTCACCATTACCGGGCAGCCGGGCCGCGCGCACGCCGAGCGAGGCCGGCAGCGGGTGCTCGGTTGGTTGGACGAGAAGGCGCGCTGGGGGTTCAGCGAGTGGCACTCCGACGTCTACTACCCCGAGGACATCCAGGCGCTGCTGCTGCTCACCGAGTTCGCCGAGCCCGAGGTGGCCGACCGGGCGACGGCGATGCTGGACGTGTTCTTCGCCGACCTCGCCACCCACCAGCTGCGCGGCAACTTCGGCGCCACCCACGGGCGCTCCTACATGAAGGACAAGTCCCGCGCCGCCGACCAGAACACCCGCGACCTGGTGCACTTCCTGTTCGACAGCAACCCCGCCGGCTATTCCGAGCACGTCGACTTCGGCACCCTGATGCTCGCCACCGGTACCCGTTACCGGCTGCCGGTGGCGATTCAGCGGCTGGCGCACACGCCGACCGAGTTCACCGATCGCCAGCGGATGGGAGTGCCGATCGACCCGACGCTGCCGGTCAGCGCAGACCCGGTCGCACCGCCGGGCACCAGCTTCGCCAAACCCGAGGATGTCGCCTTCTGGTGGGATCGCGGGGCGATGACCGCCTGGCAGGTGGTGCCGATCTCGCTGCGGCTGATCCGGGAGCAGGAGCTGTGGCGGACCCAGCTGTTCGAGCAGTTGCGCCCGTTGTTCCGGCAACAGGGCACCGCCGACACCGAGGGGGCCCAGCACGTGGCGTACGCCCTCGGCTGTCAGGTGAACGCCGGGCTGCTCAGCGAGGTGAACACCGTCACCTGGCGCGGCCCGCGGGCGATGCTGTCCTCGGTGCAGGACTATCGCCCCGGCTGTGTCGGGCGGCAGTATCACGCCTGGCAGGCGACGCTGTCGCCGGACGCGGTGGTGTTCACCACCCACCCGGGCAACCCGGATCGCGCCCGCGCCAACGGTGGTCGCTGGGTCGATGACGACCTCTACTGGAACGGCGGGCTGACGATGCCTCGCACGGCCCAGTCGGGGCGGGCGCTGATCAGCATCTATGCGCCCCGCTTCCCGGCCGGCCGGGAAGCCGATCAGGCCGAGGCGAACTATCTGCCGATGACCCACGCCTTCCTGCCCACCCAGCACTTCGACGAGGTACGCCAGGTCGGTGGCTGGACCGTCGCGCGCTCCGGCGACGGTTACGTCGGGCTGTGGTCACAGCGCCCCACGCGGTGGGCGCCGGTCGCGCCCAACCCGGCCGGGCTGAACCGCCCCTACGACCTGGTGGCCGACGGCGGGGCGGACAACGTGTGGATCACCGAGGTCGGTTCGCGCGAGCAGTACGGATCCTTCGACGCGTTCGTGCGGGCGCTGGAGCGGGCCCGGGTCGAGGCCGTTCCGCGCGGGGTGGCCAACGGGGTCGCGCAGGGGTTCGACGTGACGTACCACTCCCCGGCCGAAGGGCGGTTGGCGTTCGGCTCCAGCGGGCTGTTCACCGTGGACGGCCGGATGGTGGACCAGCACAGCGGGCCGCGGGCCGCGAACCCGTTCGTGCGCGCCGAATCCGGCACCGGGCAGTGGCGGATCGACATCGACGGCGCCCAACTGGAGCTCGACCTGTTCCGTGGCACACGGGTCGCGCGGCTCAACTAGCGGCAATGCCCGTGACGTCTGACCTGCAGTGTGTCGGAACAGGTGTCTGCGAAACCCAGTCCCACTGGGTTTGATCATGGTCGCTCACGGAGACTGCAGGTCGCACGCCCCGCTCCACCGAGGGCATTCAGCCGCGCAGCGCGTCGCCCAGCGCCTCGCCGACCTGGCGTCCGGTGAACAGGCAGCCGCCGAGGAAGGTGCCCTCCAGGGCCCGATAGCCGTGCATCCCGCCGCCCCCGAAGCCGGCCGCCTCGCCGACGGCGTACACCCCGGGCAGCGGCGTGCCGTCGGCCCGCAGCACCTGCCCGGACAGGTTGGTGGCCAGGCCGCCGAGGGTTTTGCGGGTCAGCACGTGCAGCCGCACCGCGACCAGTGGGGAGCGGTTGGCGCGACCGTTCCGGTCGCACAGCGGGTGCGGCGGGACGATCCGCATCAGCCGATCGACCAGATAGCTGCGCGCGGCCCGGGTGGCGACCACCTGCGGGTCCTTGCCCAGCCCGCTGCGCACCTGGTCGTCGCGGGCCAGCACCAGCCGGTGCAGCCCGCCGGGATCGATCTGGTCGGTGCCGGTGAGCCGGTTCATCTTCTCGGCCAGCTCGGTCAGCGTGCCGGCGGTGAGGAAATCGGCCCCGCGGTCGAGGAACGCCTGCACCTCCTCGGTCGGCCCCGGCCGGACCCGGGTGAGCAGCTCCTTCACGTCCTTGTCGGTCATGTCGTGGTTCTGCTCCGACCCGGACAGCGCGAACTCCTTGGCGACGGTCTCCAGGTCGCACACGAACCAGGACCAGTCGTGTCCGCGGCTGGTGATCGCGCGCAGCGTGCCGAGGGAGTCGAAACCGGGATAGTTGGGGGCGGGCAGGCGTACGCCGTCGGCGTCCAGCCACAGCGAGCTCGGCCCGGGCAGGATCCGGATGCCGTGCTGGGACCACAGCGGCGAGTGGTTCTGGATCCCCTCGGGGTAGTGCCACATCCGGTCGGAGTTGATCAGCTCGCCACCGGCGGCCGCGGTGGTCTGCAGCATCCGGCCGTCCACATGGTCGGGTACGCCGGCGATCAGGTGCTCCGGCGCCGCCCCCCAGGCGGTCGGCCAGTTCTGGCGTACCAGGTCGAAATTGCCGCCGATGCCGCCGCTCGCCACCACCACCGCCTGAGCGGTCAGCTGGAAGCCGGCCACCCGGTCCCGGTTGGTCCGCCGCCCCCGCTCGGCGGCGTCGGGGGCGAGCACGTGACCGCCGACCCGCACCCCGGATTCGTTGCTGGACAGCGAATCCACGTAGTGGCGGTACCGCAGTTCGATCCGCGGCGAGTCCTGCACGTCGGCGGCGAACGGGGCGACCAGCCCGGGGCCGGTGCCCCAGGTGATGTGGAATCGCGGCACCGAGTTGCCGTGCCCACCGACCGGCTGGCCGCCGCGCTCGGCCCACTGCACCAGGGGCAGCAGTCCCACCCCGAGCTGGCGCAGCCAGGCTCGCTTCTCGCCGGCGGCGAAGTGCACGTACGCCTCCGCCCAGCGCCGCGGCCACTCGTCGCAGGGTCGGTCGAACCCGGCCGAGCCGAGCCAGTCGGCCAGGGCCAGCTCGACCGAGTCCTTGACCCCGAGTCGTCGCTGTTCGGGGGAGTTGACCAGGAACAGCCCGCCGAAGGACCAGAACGCCTGCCCGCCGAGGGATTGCTCCCCTTCGGCGTCCAGCACGAGCACCCGCAGCCCGCGCCGGGCGGCGGTGCTGGCGGCGACCAGGCCGGAGAGTCCGGCTCCGATGACGATGACGTCGGCGTCCATGGCGGCAGCCTGCCACGAGTCGGGCCGCGGCGGAAGCGAATCTGGGTCAGTCGACCAGTCCAAGCTCGGGGGCGAGCTCGTCGACGAGCCAGTCCCAGTAGGCGGAATGGGGTTCGGCGGTGCCGACCAGGTGTCCCGACAGCTCGAGGCTGAGTGTGCCCACCAGGCGGGTGAACGCCGAGACCAGGGCCAGCATGGCCGGGCCGTCGGCGGCGCCGAAGTCGGGGGCGACCCGCGCCAGATTCGCCATCAGCCGCCTGGCCGGTGCGGCCCGCGGGGCCTGGGGTCGGGCGTCGCAATCGCTCACCACCGACACCAGCGCCACGGCCACCCGGCCGGCTGGCGCCAGGGTCTCCTCCGGTGCCTGATAGCCCGGGACCGGCGAGCCGTAGAGCAGGGCCCACTGCTGCGGGTGGGTGTGTGCCCAGTCGCGCATCGCGGCGCACGCCCGACGCCACCGGGCCAGCGGTTTGCCACGAGCGGTGCGGACCGCCTCCTCCACCGCCGCGCCCACGGCGTCGTAGCTGTCCACGATCAACCGGGTCAGCAGCTCGTCACGACTGGCCACATAGCGATAGACCGCGGAGGAGGAGACGCCCAGCTCGCGGGTCAGTGCCCGCACGGACAGGCCGGCCGCGCCGACGTCGGCGAGCTGTTTCCTGCCCAGCTGGAGGATCCGCTCGTTCATCTGCTCGCGGGCGAGCTCGCGTGGTGTCGCCATGGAGCCACTCTGCCGGACCGGGAGCAGGCGACGCAATCGTGAGCAGTGCTCTTGCTCTTTCCTGGACCGGGTGCGATCGTGGAAACAGAGAGCGGTGCTCTCGAATCTTTGGAAGAGAGGCGAATGTGGTGGAGAAGCTGATCAACGACCTGCTGGCTTTCCTGGTCCGGCACGGTTTCCCGATGGGTGGAGCGGCCTGGTTCGAGGTGCGCGGGCGGCGCAGCGGTGAGCTGCGCGGGGTGGTGGTCAACCCGCTGACCCACCTTGGCCGCACCTATCTGGTCGCCCCGCGCGGGGAGACCCAGTGGGTGCGCAACCTGCGGGCGGCCGGTCAGGGTGAGCTGCGCGGGCAGACCTGGACCGCGCGCGAGCTGCCGGTCGCCGAACGCGGTCCGGTGCACCGGGCCTACCTCGCGCGCTGGTCGTGGCAGGTCAAGCGCTGGTTCACCGCGGACTCCGACCCGGCGGCCCACCCCGTCTTCGAGCTGGTTCCGGCGTGGTGCTCGGCACCGCCGCCGCGCTCGCCCGCACCGGGTCGCCGCGCACCGCTGCGGCTCACGCAATCGCCGGCTGTCTGACGATGCTGATCGCCCAACCCGCCCTCGATGCCCTCGACTGAGCCCGGTTAGGCTCAAGGCATGGCGACGATCTTCACCCGCATCATCAACGGCGAACTGCCTGGCCGCTTCGTCTACCGCGATGACCAGGTGGTGGCGTTCCTGTCCGTCGCACCGATGTCGCTCGGGCACACCCTGGTCGTCCCGGTGGCCGAGGTGGATCACTGGATCGACTGCGACCCCGAGCTGTGGCAGCACCTCAACCGGGTGGCGCTGCAGGTGGGCCGGGCGGTCCAGCCGGTGGCCGGCACCGCACGGGTCGCCACGCTGATCGCCGGGTTCGAGGTGCCGCACCTGCACCTGCACGTGTTCGGCGCCGACGACATGTCCGGATTCCAGCTCAGTCCGCAGGCCGCCAAGGAGTTCAGCGATGAGGAGCTGGACGCCGCCGCAGCGCGGATTCGAGAGGCGATCGAGTCACTAGACTGACCGCCATGTCCGTTGCTGAGCAGAACCACGACCTGGTGGTCGTGGTTGATTTCGGGGCGCAGTACGCCCAGTTGATCGCCCGTCGCGTCCGTGAGGCGCGGGTCTATTCCGAGGTGATGCCGTCCACGGCGTCGGTCGCGGAAATCATGGCCCGCAAGCCCAAGGCGGTGATCCTCTCCGGCGGACCCAGCTCGGTGTACGCCCCCGGCGCACCCCAGGTCGACCCCGACCTGTTCACCGCCGGGGTCCCGGCCTTCGGCATCTGCTACGGCTTCCAGGCCATGGCCGCGGCGCTCGGTGGGGAGGTCGCCCACACCGGACGACGCGAGTTCGGGCGTACCCCGGCCACCGTCGCCGAACCCGGCCGTCTGCTGGCCGACGCTCCGGCCGAGCTGAACATCTGGATGAGTCACGGTGACTCGGTTTCCGTTGCACCGCAGGGATTCCGCACGCTCGCCTCGACCGCCGGGGCGCCCGTCGCCGCCTTCGAGGACGTCGACCGCCGGCTCGCCGGGGTGCAGTGGCACCCCGAGGTCGGGCACAGCCAGTGCGGCCAGCTGGTGCTGGAATCCTTCCTGTTCGACATCGCCGGTTGCACCCCCGACTGGACCCCGGCCAATATCGTCGCCGACACCGTCGCCGAGATCCGCCAGCAGGTCGGTGACCGGCACGTGCTGTGCGCACTCTCCGGCGGCGTCGACTCGGCGGTCGCCGCCGCCCTGGTGCACAAGGCGATCGGCGACCAGCTCACCTGCGTCTTCGTCGACCACGGCCTGCTGCGCAAGGGGGAGGCCGAGCAGGTCGAGAACGACTACGTCGCCGCGACCGGCGTACGCCTGATCGTGAAGGAGGTCGCCGACCAGTTCCTCGGCCACCTGAGCGGCGTGTCCGACCCGGAGACCAAGCGCAAGATCATCGGCCGCGAGTTCATCCGCACCTTCGAGGCCACCGCCCGCGAGGTCGACCAGGACGCCGGGATCGACTTCCTGGTCCAGGGGACCCTCTATCCCGACGTGGTCGAATCCGGCGGTGGTGAGGGTGCGGCCAACATCAAGTCGCACCACAACGTCGGCGGGCTGCCCGACGACCTGAAGTTCCAGCTGATCGAACCGCTGCGCACCCTGTTCAAGGACGAGGTGCGCGCGGTCGGCGCCGAGCTCGGGTTGCCGGAGGCGATGGTCTGGCGGCAGCCGTTCCCCGGGCCGGGGTTGGCCATCCGCATCATCGGCGAGGTCACCCGGGAGCGGCTCGACCTGCTCCGCGAGGCCGATGCGATCGCCCGCGAGGAGCTCACCCGCGCCGGGCTGGACCGTGACGTGTGGCAGTTCCCGGTGGTGCTGCTCGCCGACGTCCGCTCGGTCGGGGTGCAGGGCGACGGGCGCACCTACGGTCACCCGGTGGTGCTCCGCCCGGTCAGCTCGGAGGACGCGATGACCGCCGACTGGAGCCGGCTGCCCTATGAGCTGCTGGAGCGGATCTCCACCCGGATCACCAACGAGGTGCGTGAGATCAACCGGGTCGTCCTCGACGTCACCTCCAAGCCGCCGGGCACCATCGAGTGGGAGTGACCCGCTCGCCCCGCTGCTGAGCGGCCCCCGGCCCCTTCCCGCCCCCTCCTCGCTCACGCTTATCGGTCAATTGTCCCGCGCACCCACTTGGGGACGCGGGACAATTGACCGATAAGCGTGAGCGGTAGGCACTGGGAGGGGGAGGGGGAGAGGAGGATGGGTCAGCGCAGGTCGTCGCGGTTGTGCAGGCCCTGGCTCTGGTTCTGGGTGCCGTAGGGCTGGCCGGCGCCGTTCTTCTTGGCCTGCTGCTCCGAATACCAGTCGCCGGCCTTCTTGCCCCAGTCCTCGGCGAGTGCCTTGCCGCCGTCGGTCGGCATCAGGATCCAGCCGAGCAGATAGGCGATCGGGCCGACTCCGGTGAACAGGATCACCGCCGCGGTGACCAGACGGACGATGGTGGCGTCCACGCCGAAATACTGGGCCAGCCCGCCGCAGACGCCTCCCAGCATCTTGTCGGACGAGCTGCGGGTGAGTCGCTTACCGGTGGTGTTCATCTTGTTCCCTTTCTGGGTGGGGTTTGGTGAGGTCTCGGGTCAGTGTCCGCGGCCGCGGATCACCAGTACGCCGGCGCCGAGCAGCACCAGCAGGACGGGAATGGCGACCCGGAGTACGCTCACGTCGAGTCGGCCGCCATAGGCGCTCCACAGCACCAGTCCGGCGACCGCGGTGCACAACGCTCCCGCCACGAAGGCGACGAGATCGGGGGTACGCCTGGCTGCCTCTGGACGGCTCATGGCCGCACCTCCAATTCTCCGACGTCGACGTGGGTCACCAGGGTCAGGGTGGGAGCGTCCGGTGGGCCCTGCTGCACCGTCACCCCGGCCAGGTCGAAACCTTCCTGGGCGCCGTCTGGCAGGTGGGCCGAGCCGACGTCGACCGACCACTCGAGCCGCACCGTGGTCCCGGGCGGCGGCAGGATCAGCAGCCTCCCGGCGTCCATGCTCACCTCGTGGCGAGTGTCGCCGCTCAGCTGCAACCGGGACAGGTCGAGCACCAGGGCACCGACATCGGTCCGGGTACCACCGGCCGGCAGTTCGGCCGCGCTCTGATAGGCGATCGTCTGCTCGGTTGGGCCGCCCACCCGCTCGTGGGTGGCGCCGCCCAGCGTCACCAGGGCGAGGAGCAGCCCCAGGGCCACCAGGCCGCGGGGACGGGGGCGCCAGGTGCCGACCAGCAGCGCTGCACCCACCCCGAGCAGGGCAGCCGCCGGATAGGCGTGTCCGGGCACCGACAACCAGATGTCGCTCACTCCCACCGCGGCCACCGGCAGCAGCACCAGGGCCGCGGTCCGCAACCGTCCACGACGGCGCGCGGCCGGGCTGGGCCGACCGCTCGGCACCACGGTGGCCGCTGCGGGTTCCGGGGCGGGCGGGTCATAGAGGCCGACCGGGTCCGGATGGGCCAGGAAGGCCTCCAGCGAATAGCCGGGGTCACCGACCGCCGACTGCCCCGCCGGCACCGACGGCTCCGCGGCGCGCGCGTGATGCTCCTGCACGCGGCGCTGCCAGGCGGCGGCCGCGTCGGTGAACCGGGTGCTCTCGGTGAACGGCGCGGGCGGGATCGGTCGGGCCGGGGCCGCCTCGGCGGCAGAGGGCTGGTCGCCGCGCGGCAACCGACCGGAGTGCTGCAGCCCCAGATAGCACATGCCGCCGACCACGATCGCCGGTCCGATCCCGAACGGCAGGATGCCGGCGAGCAGCGCGGAGGAGAGCAACGAGGCGACGATCAGCCCGACCACCCACACCGGGCGGGGCAAGCGGCGTACCTCCGGCAGGAAACCGTCGATCGGAGCACTGTCGCCACCCTGCCGCGGAACCGCCAACCACGCGGCCGCATAGAGCACCAGGCCGACCCCCCCGGACAGGGCGAGCAGCACCGCCAGCAGCCTGACCAGCAGCGGGTCGACCCGCCAACGGTCGGCCAGGGCGACACAGACACCGGCCACCTTGGCCTCTGTCGTGCCGCGGCGCAGCGTGCTCAGTTCCATGCCTCCATCGTTGCCGCTCGCCGGGAGCGCGACCATCGGGGATGTCCCCGAGAAGGGGCCCATCCTGTCCCCGAAGTCAGGGGTCGCCTCGGGGGGTTCCCGGTTGGCACCGGCCCGGGCGCGTGTGAGGCTTGAGTCATCATGACGACCGAATCGCCCGACACCGTCCCGGGCCGCCCCGGGCCGCCGGCGCCCGCGGTGCGGCCCGAACCGGGCGGCGGCGACGGACTCGACACCACCGAGGCGGCGACCCGCCCCCGCGCCACCCGGGTCACCGACGGCGCCTGGCTTGGCGGCGTGTGCTCGGGACTGGCCGCCCACCTCGGCTGGCCGGTGATGGTGCTGCGGGTCGGGTTCGTCGCGCTGGCCCTGTTGCAGTTCATCGGCGCGGTGGTCTATGCCGTGCTCTGGATCACCCTGCCCCCCGCCCAGGCCGAGCAGACCGCCCCCGGGCTGGAGTCGGCCAGCCGCAGCAACATGCGCCCCGACCAGCACAGGGGTCGCGGCCGCGGGGGCGACATCGGCGCGGTGATCGCCCTCGGGTTGTTCGGGATCGGCATGCTGTGGCTGGTCCAGGGCAGCGGGCTGGGCGTGTCCCAGAAGGTGTTCTGGCCGATCGCGTTCGCCGGCGCCGGCCTGGCGCTGGTCTGGCGTACCGCCGACAACCCGAGCCGCGGCGACTGGCGCCGGGAGACCGAGGGACGGGTCTGGCTGGCCCCGCTGGTGGCCCGCGGCCGGTTGCTGTCGGTGGCCCGGATCATCTTCGGGATGGCGATGGTCGGGGCCGCGGTCGGCATGGTGATCGCCTCCCAGGCCGGACTGTCCGAGATCCCGCGGATCCTGGCGATGGCGGGCCTGGCGCTCGCCGGCATCGGGCTGGTGCTGGCGCCCTGGGCGTACCGGTCGCGGCTGGCCCTGCAGACCGCCCGCGAGGAGAAGGTACGCGCCGACGCCCGCGCCGACATGGCCGCGCACCTGCACGACTCGGTGCTGCAGACCCTGGCGCTGATCCAGAAGCGGTCCGACGACCCCAAGACCGTCGCCACCCTGGCCCGCAAGCAGGAGCGCGAGCTGCGCACCTGGCTCTATGGCGACACGATCCGGGAACAGACGATCAAGTCCGGGCTGACCGCCGCGGCCGCCGAGGTCGAGGACGAGCGCGAGGTCCCCGTCGAACTGGTCTGTGTCGGCGATGCCGAGCTGGACGAACCGCTCGAGGCGATGCTGCGGGCGGCCCGTGAGGCCATGCTGAACGCGGCCAAGCACTCCGGCGCCCCCAAGATCGACGTGTACGCCGAGGTCGACGACGAGCGGGTGGAGATCTTCGTCCGGGACCGGGGGCGTGGCTTCGACATGGACGAGATCGGGGATGATCGGATGGGTGTGAAGGGCAGCATCATCGCCCGCATGCAGCGGCACGGCGGGACGGCCCGGATCAGGTCATCCGCCGAGGACGGTACGGAAGTGAAACTGGAGATGAGCAGATGAGCGAGCAGGCGCAACCGGACGGACTCGGCCAGGGAGGCACCGCGGCCTCACCCACCCCGAGCGGCACCGAGAAACCGCACCAGGGCCCGCTGCGGGTGGTGGTGGTCGACGATCACGGGATGTTCCGGGCCGGGGTGAAGCACGAGATCGGCCAGCACGTCGAGGTCGTCGGCGAGGGGGAGGACGTCGCCACCGCGGTCGCGGCGATTCGGCGTACCCAACCGGACGTGGTGCTGCTCGACGTGCACCTGCCCGGGGGCGGCGGGGCCGAGGTGATCAAGCAGGTGCACGCGACCGATCCGGAGCTGAAGTTCCTGGCGCTGTCGGTCTCCGACGCTGCCGAGGACGTGATCGGGGTGATCCGGGCCGGGGCCCGCGGCTATGTCACGAAGTCGATCAGCGCCGAGGAGCTGATCGACGCGATCCGACGGGTGGCCGACGGGGATGCGGTGTTCTCGCCGCGGCTGGCCGGCTTCGTGCTGGACGCGTTCTCCGGCTCGATCGACATCGCCGCTGTGGACGAGGACCTGGACCGGCTCTCCCAGCGCGAGCGGGAGGTGCTGCGGCTGATCGCGCGCGGGTACGCGTACAAGGAGATCGCCCGCGAGCTGTTCATCTCGATCAAGACCGTGGAGACCCACGTCTCCTCGGTGCTGCGCAAGCTGCAGCTGTCCAACCGGCATCAGCTCACCCGCTGGGCGACCGACCGCAGACTCGTCTGATCGGATTCCCGGTTCGGACGCGAGAAGGGCCTGCTCCCTCGGGGGAGCAGGCCCTTCTCGTTCGGGTCAGGTCAGGCGGCGGATCGGCCGCGTCCAGCAACTCGCGTGTAGATGAACAGCACGATCAATGCCCCGACGACAGAGATCAACAGTGACACCCAGAATCCGCTGTTGATCGCGAACGAGAGGGTTCCGTTCATGATGAGGTTGGTGAGGAGTCCGCCGACAAGTGCCCCGATGATGCCGAGGACCATGGTCATGAGGATGCCGCCGCCCTGTTTGCCGGGCATGATGGCCTTTGCAATGGCTCCGGCCAGCAGGCCGACGATGATGTATCCGAGAATTCCCATGCTCGAACGGTACCCATGTGTGCCGTGGGATATCCGTGTGACCCCTGTGAATAGGCCCAGAAATGGATGAGTGTTCACTTATCGACAGGTCGAGCACTGCCCGGGCGGATCAGAAGAAGGGGCTCAGCGGCCTCAGCACGGCCTCGGAGAACTTCACCATCATCGGGCGGGTGACCCACTCGTCGAGGGTGAGCTCGCGGCAGTTGGTCAGGTCGAGCGCGAACACCTCGGCCAGCTTTCCGTTCACGTCGGCGTCGGTGATCTCGAGGTTGACCTCGTAGTTGCCGATCAGCGACAGGTTGTCGAGGTTGGCCGTGCCGATGGTGGCCCAGGCGTCATCGACCAGCGCGGTCTTGGCGTGCACCATCGCGCCCTGATAGAGGAACAGGCGTACGCCACCGGCCAGCAGGCGGCGGTAGTAGCCGCGGCTGATCCAGTCGGCGACGATGTGGTTGGAGCGCTCGGGGACGATGATCCGCACGTCGACGCCGCGCTCGACCGCGCTGACCAGAGCGCGGATCATGTCCTCGTCGGGGATCAGGTAGGCGTGGGTGAGCCAGATCCGTTCGCTGGCTCGATCGATCGCCTCCAGGTACATGTAGCGGATCGGATAGATCATCTGCCGGGGCACGTTGCGGTGCACCTTCACCGGGCTGTACCAGGAGCGGGGGGCGCTGGATTCCAGGGCCGGGCGGCTGCGTCCCTTGACCAGGTTCCAGTAGTCGACGAACGCGTTGTCCAGCTCGCCCACGGCCTCACCAGTCACCCGGCAGTGCGTGTCGCGCCAGTCTGTGGCGTACAGGGCGCCGATGTTGTAGCCGCCGATGAAACCGACCTTGGAGTCGACCACCATCAACTTGCGGTGGTTGCGCCCGGAGTTGCGCGGGTGCCAGAAGTCCCAGCTGGCGGTGACCAGCGGGTGCTGCAGCACCTGCACGTGCGGTCCGAACCGGAAGAAGCGACGCGGGACGACCAGGTTGGCGAACTCGTCCACGACCAGGTGGACCTCCACCCCGCGGGTGGCCGCTCGCAGCAGGGCCCGCTTGAACTGACGCCCGACGCGATCACCCTTGAAGATGAACGTCTCCAGATAGATCGTGTGCTGCGCCTGGTCGATGGCGGCGAGCATGTCGTCGTAGAGGTCCTGACCGTAGGTGTAGACGGTCAGCCTGGAGTCGCCGACGGTCACCGGGACCGGCGCCAACTTGGGGAAGCGGACCGGCTTGCGGTCCCGCTTGCGGTGGGTGTCGATCAGCAGCAGGACCAGCATCGTGCCGAGTTGTACGCCGAAGACGGCGAGGATGGCGCGGCGTACCGCTGTGCTCAACCGGCGCCACCACATGCCCCCAATGTAGGGGGGCGCGGCAAGGCGGCTGCGGGTGGGTGTCGCCCGGGCCGCGTATCCTGCCGGTGAGATGGATGCTGCCGAAATCGATTCCCTGTTTCCCGACCTGCCCGCCGCGGGTACGCCTGCGTCGGCCGTCCCCGAGGGGGAGGGGCGTGTCGCCGCGCCAGGAAAGCGGCGTCGACCGTCGAAGGCCGAACGCGAGGCGGAGCTGTTGGAGGGGTTGAACGACCCGCAGCGGGAGGCGGTGCTGCACCACGGGGCGCCGGTGCTGGTGGTCGCCGGCGCGGGGTCGGGCAAGACACGGGTGCTGACCCGGCGGATCGCCCACCTGGTCTCGGTCCGCGACGTGCACCCGGGCTCGATCCTGGCGATCACGTTCACCAACAAGGCGGCCGCCGAGATGCGGCATCGGGTCGCCGAGATCGTCGGCAACCGGGCCAGGCTGATGTGGGTGTCCACCTTCCACTCGGCCTGTGTGCGCATCCTGCGGGCCGAGATCGCCCGGTTCGGCTATGCGCGGCAGTTCTCGATCTATGACGACACCGACTCCAAGCGGCTGGTTCAGCTGGTGTGTTCCGACCTGGAGCTGGATCCGAAGCGGTTCCCGGTGCGCACGGTGATGAACTGGATCTCCGACTGCAAGAACGACCTGGTCGACCACGAGTCCACCGGCCCGCGGGTGAACACCACCGACGACCAGTCCTTCGCGGAGGCGTACGCCGAATATCAGCGGCGGCTGCGCGCGGCCAACGCCGTCGACTTCGACGACCTGATCATGCTCACCGTGCACCTGCTGCAGGCGTTCCCGGAGGTGCGCGAGCAGTATCGGCGACGGTTCCGGCATGTGCTGGTCGACGAATACCAGGACACCAATCACGCGCAGTATGTGCTGATCCGGGAGCTGTGCGGGCAGAGTGAGGGCGTACCCGCCCCGGTTGGGGAGGCTGCGAGCGGAGTGAGTGCGGGGGTGCGCGGGTCTTCCCCCGAATTGCTCCCGATCGAGCCCGGTGAGCTGATGGTGGTCGGTGACTCGGACCAGTCGATCTATGCGTTCCGCGGGGCGACGATCCGCAACATCCTCGACTTCGAGGCCGATTTCCCCGGCGCGCGGACGATCCTGCTGGAGCAGAACTACCGCTCCACCCAGACCGTGCTGACGGCCGCCAACGCGGTGATCGCACACAACCCGAACCGGCCGGCCAAGAACCTGTGGTCCGAGGCGGGCGACGGCGACCGGGTGGTCGGCTACGTCGCCGACACCGAGCACGACGAGGCCACCTTCATCGCCTCCGAGATCGACAAGCTGGCCGACGAGGGCGCCTCGCGCTATGGCGACACGGCGGTGTTCTATCGCACCAACAACCAGTCCCGGGCACTGGAGGAGGTGTTCATCCGGGTCGGCCTGCCCTACCGCGTCGTCGGCGGCGTACGTTTCTATGAGCGCAAGGAGATCCGCGATGCAATCTCCTATCTGCGGGCGATCGCGAACCGTGCCGACGACGTGTCGGTACGCCGGATCCTGAACGTGCCGAAGCGGGGGATCGGGGACCGGGCCGAGGCGACCATCGAGGCGCTGGCGCAGCGGGAGCGGATCCCCTTCGCGGACGCGTTGCGGCGCTATGAGGAGACGCCGTTGGCGACGCGGTCGGCGAACCAGATCGCCGGGTTCGTGGAGTTGATGGAGGAGCACGAACAGCTGGTCGCCGACGGGGCGCCGGCCAACGAGGTGCTCGCCTCGATCCTGGACCGCTCCGGCTATCTGGCCGAGCTTCAGGCCTCGGAGGACCCGCAGGCCGAGACCCGGTTGGAGAACCTGGCCGAGCTGTTGTCGGTCGCCGAGGAGTTCGTGCGCAGTGCCGCCACGGTCGACCTGGCGCCGGCCGCCGGGGATCGCGCCGACGAGCTGCTGGGCGCGCCGGAGCCGGACCCGACGCTGCCGGCGTTCCTGGAGCGGATCGCGCTGGTCGCCGACTCCGACCAGATCCCCGACTCACCGGAGGGGGAGAGCGCCGGCACGGTCACGCTGATGACCCTGCACACCGCGAAGGGGTTGGAGTTCGACACGGTCTTCCTGACCGGCTGCGAGGACGGGGTGTTTCCGCACCAACGCGCGTTGGGGGACAGCAGGGAACTGGAGGAGGAGCGGCGGCTGGCCTACGTCGGGATCACCCGCGCGCGCAAGAGGCTCTATCTGTCCCGGGCGATGACCCGGACCGTGTGGGGGGCGCCGCAGCAGAACCCGGGCAGCCGCTTCCTGAACGAGATCCCGCAGCACCTGCTCGACTGGCGTCGGCTGCCGTCGGCGGTGACCAGCTGGAACAACACCTCGGCCACCTCGCAGTGGCGGGGTCGGCGGCGGGAACGGAGCGGCGCCGGTGCGGGCACCTTCGCCCAGCGCGTCGACAGCACCCGGCGCCCCAAGGAGGTGGGCAGCTTCACCGCCGGGGAAAAGGTGGTGCACGACGTCTTCGGCCTGGGCACCGTGGTCGCGGTGCACGGCACCGGTGACGCGACGCGGATCGACGTCGACTTCGGTTCCGCCGGGCTCAAGCGGCTGGCCCCGCGCTTCGCCCCGCTCGAGAAGCTCTAGGCCGGGCGAGCGGCTGGCGGCGCGCCCCCGATCTGGCGCGCTGCGCGAGCCCGGCGCATCAAAGGCGCACTCCCAGGGTGAGCAGCCAGCGGTAGGGGTCGTCGGTGACGTGGGGGTTGGTGGTGCTGGCCCCGGCGGGGTAGTGCTCGAGGTGCAGGTGCGGGCTGAAGGTGCGCCCGGTGAGGCCGACCTGGCCGATCAGCTGACCGAGGGCGACGCCGCTCGCCACGGACCGCACCGCGCTGCCGAGCGGGGCGGAGAGGTCCTGGCCGGTGTGATAGCGGGACCAGCTGCCGATCTCACCCCCGGCGGATGGCGGCTCCCTGGTTGAGCAGCGCGGTGGCGCGCGTGTCGGTGACTGCCTGCCGGGAGAACGTGTCGGTGGCGGCGGCGACCGCGTCGAGACCGGTGCTGCGGCGACTGGCGGACAGGCCGACCACCTCGCGTTCCACCGCGGCCAGCACGGAATGGCTGGTGTCCCCGCCCGCGGCTCCGAAGTCACGCTAGCACTACCCCCAGTAACTAGACGGGCTCCAGTGGCGAATGTTGCAGATGTTGCAATTGAGCAGAAACGGACAGATGAGTCTTGCCGCGGCCGGCGTTCACCCGTATGCCGAGGTGGGCCCGGACCGCGCCCAGCCTCAGAGGCGTACGCCCATCCGCAGCAGCCAGCTGTAGGGGTCGTCGGTGGAGTACACGTCGCCCGGACGAGCGCCGGAGGGGTAGTGCTCGAAGTGCAGGTGAGCACCGAAGGTACGCCCGGTCATGCCGACCGCGCCGATGCCCTGACCCGGGGTGACCATCTGGCCGGGACGCACGGAGGTGGTGGACATGTGCGCGTACAGGGTGGACGAACCGTCGGCGTGCTTGATCACCACGTGGGTGCCGGCCCAGCCGGCACCGGCGGCCGAACCCATCACGATGCCACCGGCGGCCGCGCGGATCGGGGTGCCGACGGGAGCGGGCAGGTCCTGCCCGGTGTGGTAGCGGGCCCAGGAACCCACCGCACCCCAGCGGGCGCCAAGGGTGTAGCGGCCGGGGGCGATCGGGGTGGCGCCACCGCCGGAGACGCCACCGCCGCCGCCGTCGCCGACCTGGGGGGCCGGGCCGGGGGCCGGGGCCGGGGGAGCCTCGAGGGTGCCGGCGGGCTGGCCGCCGTTGGCCTGGGCGCGCTTCAGGGCCTCTTCGGCCTTGCGCTTCTCCTCGGCCAGGCGGGCCTGTTCGCGCTTGGTGGCCTGGGCGTTGTTGACCAGGTTGGTGGAGCGGGCGTCCGCGATGGCGGCACCGGAGGTCTCGGTGGCCTTCTCACCGGTGGCGACCAGCTGGGCGCCGCGTTCCTTGGCGATCTGGTCGGCGACGGCGCCGTCGATGGCGGCGCGGACCGCGTTGCGGGAGGTGCCGTCGGCCTGCCGGGCGAAGACGTCCAGGGCGCCGTCGACGGCGTCGTTCTTGTGCTCGGTGTCCTTGGCGTCGTTGACCGCTGCGGGCTGGTTCTTCTGCTGCTGGACGGCGGCGGGCTGGGCCTGGGTCAGGTCCTGGCCGGTGGCCGCGGTTGCGCTGGCTGAGGTCTCCAGGGACTGGGCGGAGGCGGTGAGGGCAATGGAGCCGGCTACCGCGAGTCCCAGGGCCGAGATGGCCAGGGCGGCCAGGCCGTGCGTGACGAGACCCTTGACGCTCAGGTCCTCGTCGATGGTCGAGCGGTTTGCGGCGAGCGCCCCCTCGGGGGACTCGACACCCAGTGCCCGACGGGCCTTGGCCCTGCGGAACGAGCGTTGTGACACCTTGTGACTCCTAGAACCCAACTCGGTCTACGTCCAACGGACGGGACGCCTGAAGAAACATAACGGATGGATAACCGGCACTCAACCTGAACTTGGGGAATTTCCTGAAGAAATCTCAGGCACCCCCGCCCTGACTGGGCCTGTAGCCCATCCTTGTGAGAAAGCTCACTCAGTTTTTGCTTGGACTTCCTCAGCGTACGCCGGGTTCTGCGAACCCCTCGCGCGCGCAGGTGACAGCTGGGTAGGGTGAAGCCGTGGAGAACAATGCCCCGATCCGTGTGGTGGTTGCCAAGCCGGGCCTCGACGGCCACGACCGTGGCGCCAAGGTTGTCGCCCGTGCGCTGCGTGACGCGGGGATGGAGGTCATCTACACCGGCCTGCACCAGACCCCCGAGCAGATCGTGCAGACCGCGATCGCCGAAGACGCCGACGCCGTCGGCCTGTCGGTGCTCTCCGGTGCGCACATGACCCTGTTCGCCAAGGTGCTCGACCTGCTGAAGGCCGAGGACGCCTCCGACATCGTCGTCTTCGGCGGCGGCATCATCCCCGAGGACGATCGTGGACCGCTGGCCGAGTTGGGGGTGGCCCAGGTGTTCACCCCGGGCGCCACGATGGCCGAGATCGTCGAGTGGGTACGCGGCAACGTGCACCGCGCCACCGTCTGACCGGCACCCCGCCGAGCCGCCGCGCAACACCCGGCGCATGTCCAACTTGACCGCCCGGCTGCGCGCGGACCGGCCGACCCACTAGGCTCCACTCGGGTTCGTCACGGCCGACGGCGGATCGTTCGATCCAGCTGCCCGACTGCGGACGCGCCTGTCGGCGTACGCCGATTTTCCTTCCCGCACAGCGGGAGCGCAGACCCCGTCGGGGAGGACCCGGCGGAATCAACCAAGGATGGAGCCGTCGTGGATCTCTACGAATACCAGGCGCGCGACGTTTTCGAGTCGCACGGCGTCCCGGTGCTTCGGGGCATCACTGTCACCACAGCAGAAGAGGCCGGCCGGGCCGCCGAGGACCTGGGTACGCCGGTCGTCGTCGTCAAGGCCCAGGTCAAGACCGGTGGCCGCGGCAAGGCCGGTGGCGTGAAGATCGCCAAGAGCCCCGCGGAAGCCACCGAGAAGGCCGGCGAGATCCTCGGCATGGACATCAAGGGCCACACCGTGCACCGGGTGATGATCGCCGAGGGTGCCGACATCGCCGAGGAGTACTACTTCTCCATCCTGCTGGACCGGGCCAACCGTTCCTATCTGGTGATGTGCTCCAAGGAGGGCGGTGTCGAGATCGAGCAGCTCGCCGTCGAGCGTCCCGAGGCGCTCGTCCGCGTCAGCGTCGACCCGGTGCAGGGGCTCGACGAGGCCAAGGCCCGGGAGATCGCCGAGCAGGCCGGTTTCGACGCGGCCGACCACGACCAACTGGTGAACGTGTTCACCAAGCTCTACGAGGTCTACACCGGTGAGGACGCCACCCTGGTCGAGGTGAACCCGCTGGTGAAGACCGTCGACGGCAAGATCATCGCCCTCGACGGCAAGGTCACCCTCGACGACAACGCCCGCTTCCGCCACGAGGGCCACGCCGAGCTGGAGGACAAGTCCGCCACCGACCCGCTCGAGGTCAAGGCCCAGGAGAAGGGGCTCAACTACGTCAAGCTCGACGGCAACGTCGGCATCATCGGCAACGGCGCGGGCCTGGTCATGTCCACCCTCGACGTGGTGGCGTACGCCGGCGAGGAGTTCCCGGGCAGCCCGAAGCCGGCCAACTTCCTCGACATCGGCGGCGGCGCCAACGCCGCGGTGATGGCGAACGGGCTCGAGGTGATCTTCTCCGACCCGAGCGTGCAGGCCGTGTTCGTGAACGTGTTCGGCGGCATCACCGCCTGCGACGAGGTCGCCAACGGCATCGTGCAGGCGTTCGAGATCCTCTCCAGTGACGGCATCGACCCGAAGCCGCTGGTGGTACGCCTGGACGGCAACAACGCCGAGCTGGGCCGGCAGATCCTCGACCAGGCGGCGCTGCCGAACCTGGAGCGGGTCGACACGATGGACGGCGCGGCCCGCACGGTCGCCGAGATCGCCTCCAAGGCGAAGTGAAGGAGCGCGAGCAATGGCTATTTTCCTGAATTCTGATTCCAAGGTCATCGTCCAGGGCATGACCGGCTCCGAGGGGATGAAGCACACCCAGCGGATGCTCGCCTCCGGCACGAACATCGTCGGCGGTGTGAACCCGAAGAAGGCCGGCCAGACCGTCGACTTCGACGGCGGCGCCCAGGTGCCGGTGTTCGGTTCGGTGGCCGACGCCATGGCCGAGACCGGCGCCAACGTGTCGGTCGTCTTCGTTCCGGCGAAGTTCACCAAGGCCGCCGTGGTCGAGGCGATCGAGGCCGAGATGCCGCTGGTGGTCTGCATCACCGAGGGCGTCCCGGTCAAGGACACCGCGGAGTTCTTCACCATGACCAAGGGGTCGAAGACCCGCCTGATCGGCCCGAACTGCCCGGGCCTGATCTCGCCGGAGCAGTCGAACGCCGGCATCATCCCGGCCGACATCGCCCCGAAGGCCGGCAGGATCGGCCTGGTGTCCAAGTCGGGCACGCTGACCTACCAGATGATGTATGAGCTGCGGGACTTCGGCTTCTCCACCGCCGTCGGCATCGGTGGCGACCCGGTCATCGGTACCACGCACATCGACTGCCTGCAGGCGTTCCAGGACGACCCGGACACCGCGGCGATCGTGATGATCGGTGAGATCGGCGGTGACGCCGAGGAGCGCGCGGCCGACTACATCAAGGCCAACGTGACCAAGCCGGTGGTCGGCTACGTCGCCGGGTTCACCGCCCCCGAGGGCAAGACGATGGGCCACGCCGGCGCGATCGTGTCGGGTTCCTCGGGCACCGCGGCCGCCAAGAAGGAGGCCCTCGAGGCCGCCGGCGTCAAGGTCGGCAAGACGCCGTCCGAGACCGCCGACCTGATGCGCCAGATCATGCAGGACCTCGGCTGATCACCCAGCCCTGAACAACCAGCCCTGCTTAACCAGAACGGCCCCGCGCGGTTTGCGCGGGGCCGTTCTGTTTCCATGGCCGGGCTCGCGCGCAGCGCGCCATCACCCCGATCTTCAGGACGGGTCGTCGAAATCTTCGCGGCAGCATGCCCGTTGCCCGCTTGGGCGACGCGGGATTTCTCCTTGGCGTCCTTCCAGATCGGGGGCGCGCTGCCAGACGCTCGCCCGGCCGGGCGCGTCGCGCGTGAGCGCGGAAAATACGCGCTATCGAATCTGCGTGGAGCGTTCGCCGGCGCGGAGGTTGACCCCGATCCAGGCCTCGTCGGAGAAGTCGAAGGTGTCGCTCGGGTTGGCCCGCAGATAGATCACCTTCTGGCCGGCCGAGAAGATGCCGACGCGATACTTCTGGGTCCGGGTCTGGTCCAGCTTCTGCGTGACGACGTACCAGGCACCCTTCACCTCGGTGCCCTGTGCCGGGGTGAGCAGTGGCGCCTGTTTCTGCACCTTGGCGGTCAGCGTGCGCTGCTCGCAGCCCTTGATGTTGTTCGAGATCTTGTCGACGAGCTCGTTCGCCGACTTCGGGTTCTCCATCTGCAGCATGATCTCGTCGATGCCGAACTCCGGCGGCGCGGCCGGATCGTTGCGCAGCAGATAGGTGCGCTGCTGGCGGGTGCTGGCACCGGAGACGGTCGCGAAGTCGATCGCCTCACAGTTCGTGCCGTCCTGGATGGTGACCCGGCTCCCCGGGGCGTTGCCCCTCCACTGGCCCACGCCCTGGGTCACCCGCGGGATGTCCCCGGAGGCGAGGAACCCGGGCTGGTCGCCGCCGGGCGGCGGGATGGTCAGGTTGACCGAGGTGCTCGGCGCGGTGCACAGCCCGACGGCCGGACCGCACTGGCGGTTGACCGCCTGGCTGAGCGCCTTGACCATGGAGTCGATGTCGGCCGGCTGGCCCATCCGGACCACGTCCAGAATGTTCAGCACGCGGCCGGTGCGGACCAGGACGATCGAGTGGTATTCGTTCACCCGGTCCTGCAGCACCAGGCGTACGCCGACGGCCTGGTTGCCGACACCGGTGATCTGGAATCCCTTCTCCACATAGAGCGGGGATCCGACGCAGCCGCCGATCTCGGTGCTGCGGAAGTTGAACATCTGCGCCGCCTCCTCGGGGGAGGCGTACGCGTCGGCGCGGTGCAGGGCGGCGGTCTTGTCATCTCCGCTGGCCTTCAGCTGGCGGAGCAGGGTGATCGCCGGGCCCGGCTGGCCGGTGGGCTGGGGGCCGATGCAGGCGGCCCCGGGGGAGCTGTCGTTGACACCCTGCTCGGTCAGGCTCTGGCTCCACGTGCGGCTCGGGTCGATCGACTTGGCCTGGCCGTCGGTCAGCAGGCTCGACTGGGCGAGCACCGGGCCGGGGGTGGCGCTGACGCCCTGCCCGACGGGGCCGGTCTGCTCGGTACGCCGGTTCAGCGACCACAGGGCGTACGAGACCAGGACCGCGATGATGCACAGGGCCGAGATCGCGGCCACGCTGAGGGCCATGGTGTTCCGCTTGTCGAACCCGCGCTTGCTCGGTTCGGCGGCCCGGCGACCGACCGGCGTCTGCTCGGGTTCCTCCTTCGAGCGACGACGCACCCGGTCCAGCGGGTTGGGACGCTTCTTGGCCGGCTCGGTCGGCGCGAACGGGTTGGCCGGTCGCTCGGCGGGCTGGTCGGCCTGTTGCGCGGCGGGCTGCTCAGCGGAGCGGGACGGGGCGGCGGGCCAGTTGCGGGCGACCAGACCCGGTCGCTTCTCGTCGGCACGCGGCCTGGTCTCCTCGGCGCCTGGTTTCGCGGCGGCTCGCGTGGCGTCGGTCGCCGACTGCTCGGGGGTCGTGCGGGTTCCCGGGTCACGGGTGAAACCCGGGCCGGGGTGCTTGCCCGCATCGGCCGAGGCGGGCTCATCGGCCGGGGTCGACTGCGCGTCGTCGGTCCAGCCGCGTCGGGCGGACGCCGGCTTCTCCGAGGGGGACTCCGCTGGTGCGGACTCCTCATCGGAGGGCAGCGCAGCCCGCCTGGGCCGGTACTCCGTTCCGTCGTTCGACAAACTCGCTCCTCCCGAGTTGCTGACCCGCTTTTGGCCGGTCAGTGGACACAGGTCAGCAAACTTTACCTGTTGGTCGCGTGTCTTAGCGATTCGAGAGGCCCGGATGCAGGACCATGGTGCGGACCATGCCTGATCTCATGACCTCCCGCAGGCGGGCACCCCGGCTCACGCTGCGGGTGCGTTCCGCCGACGAATTGGACGACGGTGAAGCCGGTGAGGACGAGGCGTCCGGCCCTCAATTGCCGTGGTACGCGAGCGCCGCGCTGGCCGGTCTGGTCGCCGCTGCGGGCGGCTGGTTGCTGCTCGCCGGACTGGTGATGCTGATCTGGCTGACAGCCCGCTCTGGCGCGGTTCTGGACGCGATCGGGGCCGGTACGCAGGTCTGGTTGCTGGCCAACGGCGGCGGTCTTCAGTTGGGCGGACAACGCTGGACGCTGGTACCGCTGACGCTCACCCTGCTGCTGGCGCTGATGATCGGCCAGGGAGCGGCGCTGGCGGCTCGGGCCGGGCTGCGCGCGGATCGGGCCGCGGGCGTCGAACACCAGCCGGCGGACCTGGCCAGAATTGTGCGCAATGTCACGCTGCTGACCAGCGTCTGCTATGCCGGAGCGGTGACCGTGACCGCGAGTCTGGTCGGCAGCACCGAGCAGGGGGTTCGGGCGCTGGTCGGGTCGGCCGTGCTGGCGGTGCTGGCGGCGTACGTCGGTGCGGCCCGAGCGGTCAAGCACCGGCTGAAGGATGTGCTGCCCGGGTGGGCCCGTGCGGTACCGGCGGCGGTCGGCGCAGCGGTGACCATCCTGCTGCTGACCGGTGTCGTGGTGCTGGTGCTGGGCTTCGTGCAGAACCACGAACAGGTCCAGGCGCTCAACGAGCGGCTCGGCCTGGAGGGCGTCAACCTGGGCGTGTCCATCGTGGCCCAGGCGTTGTTCCTGCCCAATCTGGTGTTCTGGTGCGGGGCCTGGGCGCTCGGCGCCGGCTTCCGGTTCGGGCAGGGGAGCGTGATCTCGCCCAGCAGTACCGACCTCGGGCTGCTGCCGTCGATCCCGGTGCTGGGGGCGCTGCCCGACGAGGGCCCGGGCAGTGCGGCGATGCTCACCTGGCTGGCGGCCGGGGCGCTGGCCGGGGCCGTGGCGGCGATCCTGGTGATGCGTGGCCGGCCGCGCGCCCGCTTCGACGAGACCGCCGTCGTCGGCGGCCTGAGTGGCATCCTCGCCGCCCTCGTGTTCACCGCCCTGGCGGCCACCTCGGGCGGCGACCTCGGCACCGAGCGGCTGACCGGTATCGGCCCCCGGCTCACCGAACTGGCCGTGTTGTCCGGGGCGCTGCTGGGGATCAGCGGGCTGGCCGTGGGCCTGATCTGGGGCCTGGTACGCCGACCGCTCAGCGCTCAGGCCGAGGAGGAGACGTACGCCGAGGACGAGGCGTACGAAGTCCAGGACGCGGAGGCGACCACCGACCTGAGCGAGGTCACCGAGGCCGACGAGGAGCACGAGCGGACGACCGAGCTCCGCCGCCCTCGCGATCCGGAGGACGAGCCGACGGAGGTCGTCGAGCGCCCGCAGCGACGCTGGAACCCGCTCTCTCGGCGCTGAGCGCCGGCAGGTAGCACAGCGCCCCGAGCACGCTGAACAGTCCACCGGTCACCGTCGCCGCCGGCGTCCCGGCGTACGCCGCCAGCTGCCCGAGCAGCGGGCCCGACGGCCGAACCCGCGCCGAGGGCGACGAGCGAGTTCAGCGACAGCACCGTGGCCCGGCTGCCCGCGGGGCGCGGCGGTGCAGCAGGGCCCGATGCACCGGGCCGCAGGCGCCGTGCAGACCGTAGGTGACCAGATAGGCACCGATCAGCCCGGCCGGCCCGAACGCCAGCCCCATCACCGCCGCGCCCAGCCCGTTCAGCACCCGACTGACGATCGCCGCCCGGGTCACCCCGATCCGCCGGGACAGGCCGCCGACCAGCACCGCGCCGACGGCGAAGCAGCCCCAGCCCGCCGCCGCGGACGGCCCGACCCAGGCGGCGGCCCGCTCGGAGCTGCCGAACAGTTCGGCCAGCCGGATCGGCAGGAAGGTCTCGAAGACCGACATGCCCGCCACCCAGAACAGTTCCACCGCGACGATCCCGGCCAGCACGCGATCGGTGCGCAGCAGCCCCACGCACGCCGCGACCATCCGCGGCGTGCCGCGCAGCGAGGCCAGCGCCGCCTCGGGGTGGGCCGGCCGGTCGTTGGGCACCAGCAGCAGGGTCGCCAGCAGGTGGGGCACCGCGGTGGCGAGCAGCACCTGCAGCGGGAGCAGCAGCGCGCTCTGGCCGCGGAATCTGCAACGCATCGGTCGCGACGTTGCGTTCCACCCGGATTGGGCCGCCCGCGGCCCGGGGTCCTAGAGTCGGGGCCGTGACCTTCCGCCTTGCCGTGCTCCTCTCGGGCTCGGGCACCCTGCTGCAGGCGCTGCTGGATGCGATCGCCGCCGGGGAGTGCGCCGCCGAGGTGGTGCTCGTGGGCGCCGACCGGGCCGGCATCGAGGGCCTGGCCCGTGCCGAGCGGGCCGGCATCGAAACCTTCGCCCACCCCTACGCCAAGGGCTCCGACCGCGCCGCCTGGGACCGCGAACTGACCGAGCTGGTCGCCGCCGCCGAGCCCGATCTGGTGGTGAGCGCCGGCTTCATGAAGCTCGTCGGCGAGGCGTTCCTGGACCGGTTCACCGGGCGGATGATCAACACCCACCCCGCGCTGCTGCCGAGTTTCCCCGGCATGCACGGCCCGCGCGATGCGCTGGCCTACGGGGTGAAGGTGACCGGGGCCACCGTGTTCACCGTGGACGCCGGCGTGGACACCGGCCGGATCCTCGCCCAGGCGGCCGTCCCCGTGCTCGACGACGACACCGTCGAGGCCCTGCACGAACGGATCAAGATCGAGGAGCGAAGGCTCCTGATCGAGACCGTGCACGACCTGGCAACCAAGGCAACCAAGGAGCAGTAGTGACCGACCGCCAGCCCATCAAGCGCGCCCTCGTCTCCGTCTATGACAAGACCGGGCTGGAACAGCTCGGCCGGGCCCTGGCCGAGGCCGGCGTCGAGGTGGTCTCCACCGGCTCCACCGCCAGGAAGCTCGCCGACACCGGCGTACCGGTGATCCCCGTCGAGCAGGTGACCGGCTTCCCCGAGTGCCTGGACGGCCGGGTGAAGACCCTGCACCCCAAGATCCACGCCGGCATCCTCGCCGACCGCCGCCTCGACGCGCACCGCGACCAGCTCGACGAGCTCGGCGTGGCCCCCTTCGACGTGGTGGTCTCCAACCTCTACCCGTTCACCGAGACCGTCGCGTCGGGCGCCAGCAGCGACGAGTGTGTCGAGCAGATCGACATCGGCGGCCCGTCGATGGTCCGCGCGGCGGCCAAGAACCACCCATCCGTGGCGATCATCACCAGTCCCGAGCAGTATGCCGAGCTGACCGAGGCGCTGACCGCCGGCGGCACCACCCTCGAGCAGCGGCAGCGGCTGGCCGCGGCCGCCTTCCGGCACACCGCGGAATATGACCTGGCCGTCGCGTCCTGGATGGGCAGTGTGCTCACCGACAGTTCCGGTGGGGACGGGTTCCCCGAGTGGATCGGCGGCGCCTGGCAGAAGCTCGGCACCCTGCGCTATGGCGAGAACTCGCACCAGCCGGCAGCGTTGTACGCCTATCCCGCCGGCCCGGCGGGGATCACCCAGGCCGTGCAGCACCACGGCAAGGAGATGAGCTACAACAACTACACCGACGGCGACGCCGCCTATCGCGCCGCCTATGACTTCGACGAGCCGTGCGTGGCGATCATCAAGCACGCCAACCCGTGCGGGATCGCCGTCGGCGCCGACATCGCCGAGGCGCACCGGCTCGCCCACGCCTGTGACCCGGTCAGCGCGTTCGGCGGGGTGATCGCCACCAATCGCGAGGTGTCGGTGGCGATGGCCGAGCAGGTCTCCGACATCTTCACCGAGGTGGTGATCGCCCCCGGGTACGCCGACGGCGCGCTGGAGCTCCTGTCGGCGAAGAAGAACATCCGCCTGCTCACCGCCGGTGCGTACACCCACCGCGAGCGCAGCCTGCACCCGATCTCCGGCGGCGCGCTGCTGCAGGCCCCCGACCGGATCGACGCCCCCGGCGACAACCCGGCCAACTGGACGCTGGCCACCGGCGAGGCCGCCGACGAGCAGACCCTGGCCGATCTGGTGTTCGCCTGGCGGGCCTGCCGCGCGGTGAAGTCGAACGCCATCCTGCTGGCCGCCGACGGCGCCTCGGTCGGGGTCGGCATGGGTCAGGTCAACCGGGTCGACTCCTGCCGGCTGGCGGTGGAGCGGGCTGGGGACCGGGTCAAGGGGTCGGTCGCCGCCTCGGACGCGTTCTTCCCGTTCAGCGACGGCCCGCAGATCCTGATCGACGCCGGGGTGAAGGCGATCGTGCAGCCCGGCGGTTCGGTGCGGGACGAGGAGACCGTCGAGGTGTGCAAGAAGGGCGGCGTCACCATGTACCTCACCGGGACCCGGCACTTCTTCCACTGAACGGTATCAACCTCGGTATCATTACTGCATGGCCATGACACTGCGACTGACCGATGCCGAGACCGAGGCGCTGCGCAAGCGTGCCGAGTTGGAGCGACGTTCGATGCAGCAAGTCGCCCGCTCCGCCCTGACCGAATACATCGAGCAGCACAGCCGCCGAGACCTGCTGGATCAGGTGCTCGATCGTGAGCTGCCGCGCTATGCCGAAACGCTTGAGCGCCTGGGGCAGTGATGCTCCATCTGACCGCTGAAGAACTGATCCACATCGCCAACCGGGCCACCGACACGACGGTCGGCGTTCGGGACGCCGGCCTGCTCGAGTCGGCCGCAGCCCGGCCGCAGACATCCGTGTTCGGGCAGGACGCCTACCCAGACCTGGTCACGAAGGCTCCCGCCCTGACGCAGTCGATCGTCGGAAACCACGCCTTGGTTGACGGAAACAAGCGACTCGGGCTCGGTGCCCTGATCGCGTTCCTGGGCTCAACGGCCACACCCTGACCTGGAGCAACGACGAGGCGTACGACTTCATCATCGCGATTGCCGACGGGTCCATGACCGAGGTGGACGAGATCGCGACCCGCCTGCGTCCCGCAGTGGAAGGCAACACCTCAGCAGATCCGCGGTAGCTGCTCGCCGAGCGGCATCCCGATCACCCGGGGCGCCCAGGCGCCCAGCTCGTTGGCTGCCCACCCACCTCGAAGCGCTCGACCACACCCTGATCGAGGTCGGTTGGGGTACGCCACTGCTTCGACCCCGCGCTCGCGGGTGCCCTGCCCGGATAGTGGCAGAATGGCGCTCAGTCCGGCGTACCCCGAAAGGAACTCGATGACGGCGCAAAAGCTCGACGGCAAGGCCTGTGCGGCCGCGATCAAGGACGAGCTGAAGGCTCGGGTGGCCGAGCTGGCCGAGCACGGGGTCACCCCAGGTCTCGGCACGGTGCTGGTCGGTGACGATCCCGGCTCGCAGATCTATGTCAATGGCAAGCACCGCGACTGCGCCCAGGTCGGGATCGCCTCCCTGCGGGTCGACCTGCCCGCCGACACCACCCGCGAGCAGCTGCGCGAGGAGATCCAGAAGCTGAACGCCGACGCCACCTGCACCGGCTACATCGTGCAGCTGCCGCTGCCGAAGCATCTCGACGAGCACGAGGCGCTGGGCCTGATCGATCCGGCCAAGGACGCCGACGGGCTCGCCCTGGCCAGCCTCGGCAAGCTGGTGCTGATGCAGCCCGGCCCGCTGCCGTGCACGCCGCGCGGGATCGTCGAGCTGCTGCGCCGCAACGGCGTCGAGCTGGCCGGCGCGGAGGTGTGCGTGGTCGGCCGCGGCACGACCGTGGGCCGCCCGCTCGGGCTGCTGCTGACCCGCCGTTCGGAGAACGCCACGGTCACCTTGTGCCACACCGGCACCAAGGAGCTGGCCGCGCACACCCGGAACGCCGACATCGTGGTCGGCGCGGCCGGCGTACCGGGGTTGATCACCGCCGACATGATCAAGCAGGGCGCGGCCCTGGTCGACGTCGGCATCACCCGCAACGCCGAGGGCAGGCAGGTCGGCGACTTCGCCGACGACGTCTGGGAGAAGGCCGGCTGGGTCACCCCGAACCCCGGGGGAGTCGGCCCGATGACCCGCGCGATGCTGCTGGAGAACGTGGTCGAGGCCGCCGAACAGCAGTTCGCCCTGGCACAGTCGGGGGCCCGCTACGCGCGGGGGTGATCGTGGCGCTGCGTGACCAGGGGATCCGGGTGGCCGCCCGGACCAAGGCGAAATCCCTCAACCAGTGGCCGCTGCTGGTGGTCGTCGCGGCGGCGGCCGCCGCGCTGGTCGTCGTCTGGGCCGGCCACTGGCGCTGGGGCAGCGCCCTGTTCGGAGCCGCCCTGTGCCTCGGCGCACTGGAGCGGCTGGTGCTGCCGCAGCGGCTCGCGGGACTGCTGCAGGTGCGCGGCCGGGCGTTCGACGTGACTGTGCTGCTCGTCGTCGGCGCGACGCTGATCGCGTTGTCGGTGCTGGTCCCGGCCGTCTAGCTGTACCCGGCCAGGACGTTGGTAGCGGCGAGCCTGGTTGAACGAACGAGAACCTCCGAATGGGATGTGGCTTGTCGAAGGCCCACGCCAACCCGGAGGTTCTCATGTCCCACGGTAGTGCCCGATTG
>NZ_NMVQ01000007.1 GCF_002250625.1 Enemella dayhoffiae
TACGCAACCGCGGAATCGACACCCTGCCCAGCATCAAGACCCAAGACACGGCAGACTGAACAACTACGAACCGGTGGCCTCGTTTTCGAGCGTCGGATCGGCCCCATTTTCGAGCGTTGCCGACACCTCCGGCGCGTTGCCGACCCCATGGCTTCAGGTCCGACGCGCGACGAGTCATCGAATCGATGTCCAGCTAGTCTCGAGCACTGGCCTCCATTCGGCCGTAATCGGCCGCCAGCGCATCGACGCCGAGCCGAACTGATCGAGCGAGCTCCGCACCTTCGTCTCCGACCAGGTCGCCAATCCGATGGGCGTAGTCCAACAGACGCGCGTAGCGATCCGGAATCTCTTCGTCCGGCATGAGGATCCGCAGCTTCAGGAGGTGGTACCTGCAGACTCCCCTCAGTTCGCGGGCCATCTCAACGCTTGGAACCTCATCATTTGTCGAACCGGAAGAGGCAACCTCGATGGACCTAGCGATTTCTCTGGATCGGTACTGAAGCAGGCTGTCCAATGCGTCACACATGGCATCGCGTGTGTCACGGAAATGCGTGTTGACCCGTGCCGCTCGATTGGCTTGCTTGGTTACCCGCATGGTCGTCTATGCCCCGATGAGGCTGCCCAGCAGGGCTCCGGTGAGGGTGATGATGGCGACAAGCACTTCGTTCATTGTGCGAGGATTCCTGTTTTAATAGCCGGCAAGTTGATAAGCCGTCATCTGCGTCACCGGCTCGTCAGGCCGGGAGGAGAATACTGGGGTTACCCGCGTACGAGATCACCAGCTCGTCACGGGCTCGACTCGCGGCCACGTAGAGCAGTGCTCGCTCCCGCAATATGGCGTCCTCCTTCTCTTCAGGGGCTTGGTTTCGGACGGCGAACAACGCAGGGAGATTTCCTTCAGAAATGCCAACCAGCATGACCTTTGCGAACTCTGTTCCTTTGGAGCGATGCATCGTCAGGACGACTGGCTGTCCCGCTGGGACCTTGCCGCGGTCAACCGCCCTTACTTTCACCCCCCGCTCAGCCAGGGCCGCTACCACTTGATCCCGGTGCTTCTTGTCCCGTACCAGCACTCCAATGGTCTCGGGCTCAGGCGTCCCCTCCAGCCAGGCGCTGATCTGTTGCGCCGCGAAGTCATACTCGGCCGACTGGTTGGGGAACTGCTTCACCGTGGGGGTGGGGCCGTTCCGAAGGGACCGGTAGTCCGAAGTCTTCTCGGGAGCGTCATCGGAGTCGATCCACGTGGCACCCTCAAGAATGCGCTGTGCAAGACCAAGGTTCTCCGCAGTGGTTCGGTAATTGACCTTCAGCCGGCTGGAGCGGCCCCGTACATTCAGCCCATACCGCGACATCACGATTCGATTTCCATAGATGCGTTGGTGTGCATCCTCGGCTATGAATACGTCGTTGTCGCCATCGCTCACCAAGGCTCGCACCAGTTGAAGGTGAGAGGGTCCGAGATCCTGTCCTTCGTCCACGAGAACGTGGTCGCAGGGCCGTCCCGAGCCCTCAGCAGCCACGAGATCAAGACTCGCTGCTGCGAGGCCGGCGGCCTCCGCGTAGTCGACGGTGTCCTGCGCCTGGCACAGCGATCGGTACGCCGCGACGATCCCCCAGACTGCAATGCGCTGTGGTCGAGTGAGGCGTACGCCGCGGCCCGCACGGGGGGCCCGTGCGTACCCCTCCAGAGTCGTGATCCGCTGCGGAAGAACAACCATCGCGTACTCGGCGACCAAGAAGCTCGAGGTACGCAGTTCGGCCGGCAGATCGACTCCCGCCTGTCCGGCCGCCAACTGCCACGTGAGGTCAGTTTGCGTCCGACCATTGACGCCGATCCCAGAGGTCCCGAACACGGTTACCGCCGCCTGGTCCACGTTACTGGCCTTCTGCAGCACCGAGCTGGCCAACGAGTCGATCCCGACCACGTGGATGCCCGGCTCGCCCAGCGACTTGGCCAGCGGTATCTGTGGGTCCAGGTTGCTCAGGCCTTCGCGCATCTGTTCGGCGAGGTTGGTGGTGAACGTGGTCAGCACGATGCGAGCGGCGGGATCCTGCTTGGCGAGCCTGCGGGCGCGGTGCAGCAGGACAACGGTCTTGCCGGTGCCGGCACCTCCGGCCAGTCGGTAGCTTCCGTGGTAGTTGGCGTCCACCAGTCGTCGCTGAGTCGGGTGCAGCCAGGTGCGCCAAGCGCTGAAGCTCCCACCTTCGATGACGCGCCGCAGATCCTCGGCGTCCTCGACATAGTGGAAGAGGGTCTTCGACGTCGGGTTGGTACGGATCTTCTTCATGATCTCCTCCGACGACGACGTGTCGCCGGAGGGCTTCTCGAGCATGAACTCCTGGCGGACCTCATCCATGCTCTGGCCGCTGGCAAGCGCGATGAGGGCGAGTTCCTGCCAGCCTCCGAGTTCATGGCCGAGATTGAGCAGATCGTCGTCCTCGGTGCACACGGCGGCGCGTTCGGCCGCCTCCTCAGACAGCCCCAGGCCCTCAACGAGCTCCTTGGCGGTGTAACCCAGTAGTGAAGGTTTGGCCGTCGGCTTGGGCTTGGACCGCTCCGGCTCCGACTTGGCAGCCGGGGTCGCCATGTCCTCATCCTCCACAGTCGGCAAACCGTTGAACGGGTTGAGCTTCAGGACGGCCCGCTTGGCCCGTGCGATGGCCTCGTCGTGATGCCACACGCCGTGAATGATGTAAGACCGCACCTCGCCCACATCCAGTTGAAAGAGGACTGCGCGCCACGCGAGGTCGACACGGCCAGTGCGTACGCGGGAATCGACCACCCCGTTGATGGGTTCAATGTGGATGCCTGGGGCGGCGTCGTCGTCGGCCAGCTTCTGCAGGAAGGCCATCGCCTTCGACCGGATCGTGGGGTCGATCTTGTTCACCTGGTTGGTGAGGATGATGTTCGACTCGGTCACTGTCCACCTCCGCTGAGCGCCGCCTTGATACGGTCGATGTCGGGTCCAAGGACGGTCCAGCCCCGCTCCACCAGTGTGTCGTCGGTGTGACCATCGATGAAGACTGCGATCTGCTGGTCCGGCCAGGCGAAGTCGATGGGCTGGTCACCAACTTCGTGCCCCTGCTCGGCAACGGCCAGCCCGGCATCAGCCAGCGCCACAACGAGTAGCCGCTCGTCGTCGCTGAGCGAGTTGTCGTACGCCTCATCCCACCCGGGGACCTGGGGCTTGACGAGGGCCGGATCGGCCGAAACGACGCGTGCAGTGCCCTTGATGATCTGCCGCACGGTGGTCGCCAAGACCGGGAAGATGCCGAACTGTAGCGCGTTGGCCAGGGCGAGCCAGTCCCGCCATGCCTCTTTGGCCTCCTCGCTCCCGAGAGCGTGGGTGCGATCGTCGACGGCGGCACATGTGGTCAGGATGGATCCATCCCGCACCACCGCAATTCCCAAAGTCGATTCACTCCACCATCCGATTGCGGTCTGCCCGGGAATCGACTCGCCAGTCAGGAGGGCGCGGGTCAACTGCCGCACCTCCAATGGCTGGACGGTGCGTTGGTTGACCCCGAACAGGGCGGTCGACAGCGCCTGGGCCAGCGTGCCGCATGCCTCACGATCGGGTTCGCGGAGCCATCGTTCGAGGATCGCGAACGGCCCACCGGTCACGGTGGGCAGCAGGGAGGAACAGCGCGGAAACTTGGCGATCATCACTGGTTCCACCGCGCTCGGATACCACCGCGGCGCGCGAGCCGGCTGCTCGTCGGCGTACAGTCGGACGTCCTCGGCTGTCACGGACAGGACGAATAGGCCGTGGTCTCGAAGCACCTGCCGCTTGGTTGCATCGTCCGCCAGGTTGTTGTGGGCCGCCGTGCCGTGGAACTGGTAGCCGTCGGTGAAGATGGCCATGTCTGGCACGTTCGGGTCGGGAGTGCTCAAGAGGAAGTCAGGGCGGCAGCCAAGCAGATCGACCTGTGGCTTGAGCGTCCACGTTCGTCGCTGCCCCGGCAAAGACAGCTGCAGCTGGTTACCGCGCGGGCCGGGCTGCTCTGTCACCTGCGCTGACAGGGATTCCGCGAGCCTCTTCAACTGCACATAGAACTTCTTCTCCAACCACGACGCGCCATCGTCCGACACCTCGTGGGCTTGCTGGGTCACCTGCCACAACATCGGGTCGTCCAGCTCGTCCTCTCGAGACGAATGGCCCCCGGTCAGAATGTCCCGCAGGTGGCGCTCCGCAGCTGAGCGGGAGACGAGATGCACCTCGTGCCCGGGTGCGAACGGCAGCAGACACAGGGGACAAGCCAATTGCCCCTCGGCCTGGCACGGGCAGTCCCGAACGATCCGCCAGGCACGAAGCAGCAGGTTCCACGCTCTCTCCGGTGAGGCCAAATCAGCGAGATAACCGGTGCCACCCGGCACCACATCGTGGATGAGCAGGGCCTGGTGGTTCGAGCCACGACGGTTCGGGGCCACGCACGTGGTGACTCCAAGATGATCGGGGGATCCGCCGAATTGTTCTCGCAATCCGAGAAGGAGTGCCGCGGTCAGGCTGGGAACGGCGAACGAGTCACCGAGGGTCACCTGGTGCGGGAGCGGAATCACGACGCCCTGGGTGGTGAGCGTCCTGGAAAGGGCAACGTTGACGACATGGTTCTCGTCCGTGGATTGGCGGTGTTGGCACCACGGCCGGTGTTCTCTGGGGGAGTTCGCTCGCGCTGCCTGATCGAGTACGCCGCAGGCCCTGCAGACTCGGAAAAGCGGGGCCCTCGCCTTCTGGCCAGCCAGCTGCATGTCGCCTCCGGCGGAAATGCGGCCGACGTTCACCCAGCGCATGGTGAGGCGGTCGAGGTATTGCACGCCGAAGTCGTAGCCCTGCACGTACCACTCGCGGCGCACGTGGCCCTGGTCGATGTCCGGGGCAGCCACCACACTGAACCGCGTGCGCCTGCGCTCGTCGCCGCTGTCGGTGATGACCGCCTCATCGCGATTGAGCTGGGCCGAGACTTTGGTCAGTTCGACCACGTTGAGCCGCTGACCCGCATCACGCGGAGTGTCGCTCCCGCAGCGTGGGCAGTCGCCCGCATCGGCCAACATCAGGTCGACGGCCCACCCGCAGTCAGCGCAGTACGACCACGGATGAACCGCCTCCGTGTTCGGCCCCAGGTCGACGGCATCGATCGCGATCTCCATCCCCCGCGCATAGAACGTATTGCCGGGTGCGAACTCGTGCAATGCACGTGCCGATGGACGGCTGATGGTGGCGCCGTCCTCCTTCCATTCCTGGGAATCGGGATCGAGCCAAGTTACGAGCACCTCGAGCCTCACCGAGTCGTCCAGGAGTGTGTAGTTGGGCAGCAGGCCAACCTCCTCCAGCGCCGACACCCAGTGCTGCCGGTTGGAGTCGGAGATCTCCTGGATGGTGTAGTGGAGCGCAGCACGGGCCGAACGCAGTGCCTTGCTGTCCTCCGAATCCGGATTGGGCAGTGACGCACGTTGTTGCAGGTCGGGGAGTGCCTGCTGGATGGACGTCAGCCTGCGCTGCAGTGCCTCGACCTGGTTGGTCCAGCGGTTGGCAGCGGCGTACAACTGGCGGGCGAGACCGCTGGAGCCGGGTCCTTGCGGCGGGGTGGCCCACTCACGAAGGGTTGTGATCGCGTCGTCCTGAAGGCTGGAGAACGTGCCGAGGAACGTGGCCAGCAGTTGCTCGTGCTGCTTTTCCGCCTGGGTGATCAAGTGCCCGAGGAACGTGTCATGTTCACCGGGAGCGAGGGCTTCTGGTGCCACCCGCGGGAGCAGATCGGGGTGGTCTCGCGCGGTCTTGTCAACGATGTGCGCAAGGTATTGGCGCCGCAGGATCTCCTCCGCCGACAGCCAGGTGGCGGGCGGGCGTACGGCCCCGTTGATCATGGCCAACGGATCGAGCAACCGCGGCAGGTTGGCGCGGTGACCGGTGATGTAGGTGACGTCGAGGGCGTTGCCGGTACGCCGACCGGCGCGGCCCACGCGCTGGAGGTAGGAGGCCGTGGTTCGTGGGAGCGAGGACAGGAATACGGCCGAGAGCGTGCCGATGTCGATGCCCATCTCGAGGGTGGGTGTGGCGACCAGGACGTTTGGAGCGCCAGCCTTCTGACCCGAGGACTTGAATCCCCGCTCGTGTGCCAGACGGGTCTTTGTCTCGAGCAGGGATGTGTGTTCGCGCGCCACGATGCGGCGCATGTCGCCGTGACCATAGAGCGCCTGGTAGAAGTTCGGCTCCACATCGATGCGGCCCAGACGCCCAGGGCAGCGGACCAGGAAGCAGGGCGCCCCCTCGAGCTGGTCGATGACCTCAGGAGTCCCATGTCTTCTTCCGTGGCACACGGTGCACCGCAGGGCGACTCGAGCTTCGCGCAGCTCGGTGTCGGTCGGGATGCGCACCAGCACCCGGTCCGGGGAGATCGCGTACACCATCGCGTGGGACTCGGTCTGCTTCTCGAGCAGGACTCCACGTTCGGCGAGCTCCCGGAGCAGGAGACGCGTGAGTGTGGCGCCCATCCCCGCAGATACGCCCAGCACGCGGGAAGCCCACGACGCATACCAGCCCTGGGGTGAGGTGGCGTTCTCGAGCAGGACCTCGCTGGCGCGGTTGAGTCGGGTGCCGACGCGGGGAAACTCGGGCGCAGAACGACCCGTGGGGAACGCGGGCATTCCCTCTCCACGCGGACGCCCGCCCCAGATCGCATAGCGATTGCCGTCGCTCTTGATGAACCGAGTCAGCCACGGATGATCGATCGCACCGCTGGCCCGCATGTGCTCGGCGACGCCGCGGACCCACGTGGCGAGGTCTTGTTCAGCGGGTCCATCGCCGAGCTCGGGCTGCCACTCCGCGGCGTCGAGGCATCGGCGCGCGGCTTTCCCCATCTGAGCAGGGGTGCCGATCTCCACGGCCGAGACCGCGGTGCCGGTGTTTTCCAGGGTGCGGCCGAAGCCGGATTGGAGTCCGAATTCCAGGGCGACATCGAACGCCAGCCGGGTCTCGACGCTGCGCCGCGTGACCTGGTCCAAGCGGTTCGGATCATCCCAGTAGGGCTTGAACCGCTGCCTATCGGCGATCGCCGGATGCAACAGGCGGTAGCGGGCGAACGGGTCGTTGCCGGCGCGTTCGACCAGACGGGGGACGAGATGAGCGAGGTCGGTCACGTGTGACTCGAGAGAGTCGCGGATGGCCGCGCGGAGCGTGAACGTGTGGCTCCGGGTTTCGACGAATCCGGCCCGGTGGGCGGCGTCTTGGACAGAGTCGGTGAAGACCAGTGCCTTCTTGTCGTCGGAGTCGATCTCTTCGGAGCCGAACAGCGCGGAGAGGGACACCGACAGTTGGGTGGCAATAGCCGATCCGAGGAATCTGATGCCATCGCGCTTCTGGCACGAGGGGCAGTCGTCGTTGCTGGCCGGCACATCGTCGCGTCGATCGTGCGTGAGCACAGGGAGAACGCGTCCCTCTCGGTACGCCTCGGATGTTTCGTCCGGCGGCAGCCGGGTGAGTTCCTGTTGAGCCACGTCCCACCAGTGCAGGCCTTCTACACCGCCCCTCTCGCCCTCGGCCGGGGCATACAAGAGTGCACGGAAATACTTCTCATGCTGGGCGTGACGGCGTCGTATGTCGCGCGACTGGGCGAGGTGAGTACCAGTGGGCTCGAGGTATACACCCCATCCCGAACGTCCGCAATACCGGCAATAGAGGGCTGGGTATGCGATGTCTGCAGCGCCGATGGAGTCGACGACATGCTCGGCGTCGTCGCTCCAGCGAAAAGAGGCCGCAGAGGTCGCCAGCCGATCGAGTCGGGTGAGCTCGCGAACCCAGAGGTGGGTCTCGACGTTGAGGAAGTCCTGGCCGAGTCGGGTACGCAGATGGCTGAGCGCAGCCACGAGGTGACCGACCCAGCGAGCGGCAATCCCCGAGGCATCGGGACGGGCCACGATGCAGCGGGCAAGGGAGTCGAGGCTGGTGGCATCTCGAGCCATGGCGATTGCCTTTCGCACAGCTGGCGCGCTGAGCAGTGCTCCAGCGACCTCTTCGGCGCCTGCCTCGGCGTGGACGTTGACGCCGAGTTGGCGGGCGAGGAGACGGCCGACTTCGGCGGGTGTGGCCGCTTCGAGTTCGCTCATGGAATCGGCCATGCCGCCGACGTTCAGAGTCGCTGTGGGATCATCTGCTTGGCCCGTCCATCTTCGTGCCCAGTCATCAAGATCGAGCCTGGTCTCGGTGATGATGGAGCCGCGTGGGAAATCCCGGCCGAATACGGTTTCGGCGAAGCTCAGCATGGCGCTCGGATCGCCTCCGTCGCCCAGAGTGGCGGAGGTTGCGACAGGCGTCACTGCACCTAGTGGGCCTGATTCGGCCTGGGTGTCCGGGTCGTTCCGGTAGGCCGCCAATGTGAGTCCGAGGCGGCGAAGGAGCATGGCCACGTCGGTGCCCTGGGCGCCGTCGTAGGTGTGGAACTCGTCCAACACCAGGTAGGTGAGGTTGTCGGCGCTGGCCTGCCACAGTGGTTGATCGTCGCGGCGCAGCAGCAACTGGTCCAGCATCTTGTAGTTGGTGAGCAGGATGTCGGGCGGGTCCTGTTGCATGGTGCGCCGGCTGGTGATCAGCCCGTCGACGCTGACTGTGGTGCGTTCGCCCTGCTCGCCGGTGTAGATGCCGGCGGTCACCGATCTCAGACGCCGGTCGGTGCCGATCAACTCGGCGAGACGGCCGGCCTGATCGTTCGCCAGGGCGTTCATCGGATAGAGGATGAGCGCCTTGATGCCGCGATACCCCAGGGATCGGGCGCGGAGGACGTGGTCGAGGATCGGGATGAGGAAGGCCTCGGTCTTGCCCGAGCCGGTACCGGTCGTGACCAGGGTGGCTTCGGGGTGTCGGAGTTCCGGTAGCCCGGCGGTCGGTTTGGTGCTGAGGCGTGCAAACGCCTCGGCCTGGTGCCCGTGCGGGGTGAATCCCTCGGGCATCCAGTCGAGGTGCTGCTGCCAACCCGGCTCCGCCGGCGCAAAGGGAACGCGGAGGCGTACCCACGGGCCCTTGAAGATGCCGGTCTGCTCGTGGGCGAGGAACTCCGAGAGTGCATCCTGGGCGTCCGCGTCGGTCAGGGCAAACGTCGTGGCCAAGTAGGCGGTCAGCGCCTCCTGGATCCGACGCACCTGAGTAGTCGGCAGCAGATCACTCATCCCTCAGTCTCCCGCAGCCGGCGAGTGAACTCGGCATGTGCCGTTCGCATGTCGGCCTCCCGGTCGTACGCGGTGAACGGCAACTCGTAGACATAGGTGTTGCCGGCAGCATTGGTGTGCGTGCGATCCTCGATGCTGATGGCATCGCCCTTCTTCCGCCAGATCTGAAGCACCCGTGACGGCACCAGTCGAGCGTTCTTGTCGTACAGATAGGTGTTCTGGTCGTACCCGCGAAGCACGGCGAACTGGGTTCGATACACGGTGCAGAGTTCGTCAGCAGAGATCCCCAGCATGACAGCAACCAGGGCATCCAACTCAACCAATGCATCCCGGCGAGTAAGCGCCAAGCGCAACGGTGTATCTGGCGACCACACCGGTCCTGTACCGAGGGCTTCACTTCCGCGCCAGAGTACCCAGGGTTCCCGCGCCATGGAGGGCCGCCATGCTTGGTGCCACAACGTGACGTAAGCAGCAGTAATAGCGTTGAGACGCAGACAGCGCAGAACAAGGGCGTCGTCCAGCGGATGGCTTGGCACGTACGGCAGCCGACCAAAAACGCCAGCGTAAATGCCACTCTTGGGAGCGGCGCGAACCGCGAAATCGGCCAGAAGCGACCCGGCAAATGCTTGAACCTTCACTATCTGATGCGCGCCGGCCCCGCCCATCGCAAACACGCCGTTGGGGTGGGCAGACCCGGGCGGAATGATGGCCGGGATCATCGTGCGCTCTCCGGTGTTGGCGGCCATAGCTCGCCAGGCGACGCGGTAGTGGTCGCGTACGGGCTTGCCGTTCCATGTGCCGTATTGGGCGTCGTAGACCGACCGGTCGCCCGCCGGCTTGTACGCCGTCACCGGGATCGCGTCCAAGGCCAAGGTCTCGAGGTCGACCTCGGACCAGTCCTGGTTGTGCTTCATCGTGGGGTTCGGCACCTTGTACGCCGGGTTGTTCACGTGCAGGTGCGGGCCCTGGAGGATGACGTCCTGCCACGATTCGGGCGCCCCCCAGCGCTGCTCGAAGCGGCCCCTCTGTCGGTCGGTCGTCTCGTTCCAGCCCTGCGAAAAATGCAGGCCGAGGGACGAGATCCGCGGCGCGTTGGCCAGCTTGGTCAGCACGGCTGCCACGTCGCTGTTGACCGTGTAGAGCATCCGGGTGTCGGCCGCTGGGACCTCGTCCGACTCCAGGACGTCTCGCCAGACGGCGAGCTCGTTCTCGGTGACGGTCACGATTCGTTGGGCGTGCGGACGCAGGTCCCACCGCCCATCGTCGTCCTTGAACCCAGGGGACGGCCCGTCGCCAGAGTGGCGCAGCGATCGCTCGACCGTGTCGGGGTGGTACAGCGTGGACGCGTTGAGGAATCGCGGTGAGCGCCGAGATCCGTACGTGTGCACTCCGTAAGTAACGAGGTGGTGCACCTCGAACAGCTGGAGCTCGTTCACGAACTGCCAGTGCCGGCGGAGTCGCTGGTAGGTCTCGCGGCGCAGGCGGTTGGCCTTCTCGTCGACGAAATGCGAGTCAGGATGGATGAGTGCTGCAACACCGTTACGGGACATGTGGTCCCACGCCTGCGCCATGAAACAGCGATACAGGTCCGGCCTGAGACCGGTCAAGACAGGGTAGTTCGTCGGCGCGCCCACGAATTCACGGACTGCTACTACCGAGCTTGCATCGTCCGTCACCTTGTCTTGGGCTCCCCGTCGGTCCAGAGTGCGCAGCCGGCGCGCTTGGCGTTGCGCCTCGCTGGGCTTGTGGGCGAGCACCCACCACGGGTCGAAGTCCGCTAGGAAGACGTCGACGTCGGTGTCTGGCCGCACCCACGGCGGGTTGCCCACCTGGAGGTCGAAGCCACCGCGGCCGAAGACCGTGGCGAAGTCCAGCTCCCAGTGGAAGAAGCCCTGACGCTCCGCCACCTGCTGGGCCACGCGCAGCCACGGGGACTTCGCCATGACTCGGGCCACCGGCTGGGCCCCGGCGAAGCTCAGGTCGAGCGCCTCCGCTTCGCCGAGCGCCTCCCAGTCGCCGCCCGACAGGACCGCCTGGCCGGCCCGGGCCGCGGCCCGGTCGCGCGTCGAGGACTGCACCGGCCGACCGAGGATGCCCTCCAGCGCGTCGAGCCACGCGTCCAGAGTCGGCGGCTCGGCCCCCTCGGTGCCGACCAGCGGCCAGAACCACAGGGCGCACCAAGCATCCATGACGAGCCGCAGCCGGCGATAGGCGCCGTCAGGGTTCGCGAGAGACTCCTCGATCTGCTCGCGGGTGACGGGCACGCCTCCGGCGTGCCGTTCTGCTTCCGTTCGCCGGTCGCCCCAGAGCTCGATCGCCCGGCGCGACTCGCGCTCGGCGATCGTCAGACGGCGCCACGCGTATTGCCACAGCACCTCGACACGCTCACTCAAGGCGACAAGTCGCTTGATCTGCTGGGTCGACGGGGCGCGGCGCAGCGACTTCGACCAGTCGCGGACCCGCTTCACGGCGTCGGGGACGAGCGCCTTGGCCTCCTTCGCCTCGGCCGTGGCGCCCCAGCCCTCGGCGGGCAGCAGGAAGTGGTGGATGCGGCCCTCGACGCCCGAGACGTGCGGCGAGTCCTCCCCTGCCGCCGCGACGAGGTTGGCCAGCGGCACGTCGGCGGGCGCGGCGGTGAGCCACTGCTTCTTCTTGACCTCGTCCACGGTGTAGACGGCGTGCTTGGCGCCAATAAGGGAGTTACCGCGGCGCAGTCGCAGACCGAACCACGGCGCCTGCAGCCCTGCCGCCATGGTGTCGAGCCAGAGCGAGATCTCGGCCAGCTCCACCGCGGTGGCGTTGAGGTCGACACCATAGACCTGGTGCAGCGCGATGTGGGCCTTGATGCGCTGCAACACCTGAGGTCGCTCGTCGGCGTCGACCTGGGTGCCGAGCTCCTCCTGGCGCCGGCGCAGGTATTGCTCGGCCAGCTGGCGTACGCCCTCAATGGCGAACGCCCCCGAACCCAGCGCCGGCTCGCAGATCGTCAGGCTCAGGATCTCCTCGGCCGTCGTCGTGTGGCCGTCCTGGTCGAGCAGCTCCTCGAGCGCCTGACCGACGGTGAACCGGGTCAGCACCTCGGGGGTATAGAACGACGCCGACTGCTGCCGGTCCCGACCCGAAAGGCGAAAGACAAAGGTGCCGCGCCGGTGCACGACTCGCTCCCACTCGCCGGTGTCGGGGTTCTCGGTGCGGACGAAGTGCTCATCCCCCAGGTCGTCGGCCCGGTCGATGGGCACGACCCACGACCCCTTCTCCGGGTTCCCGCCGGGCGCCACCTCGTACAGGTCCTCGGTGGCGAACGAACCCGTGTAGGACATCAGGCCCTCATAGACGGCGCCGAGCTGGTTGATGCCGAGGTCTACGTAGGAGATGAAGCCGCGGTCGCGGCCTCGGGACTCCTTGCTGAGGAGCAGCTTCTGCAGCACGCGCTGGAGGGCCTGGTTCGACAGGCCCACCTCGTCGATGCGCCGGATGGCCTCGGGCTTGAACAGGTCGGCGCGAAGCCCGTGGAACGTCAGCCCGTCGGTGCCCTCGCGTTCGGCGTCCTCGTCGCGCAGTCCGCCGTCGTGGCCCTGGTCGACGAGGCGGAAGAGCACGCCGAGCGAGTCGTGAAAGTGCGTGCCAGCCAGCGCCTGCGGCGTGCTGAGCGTTACCAGGACGAGGTCGCGCAGGCGGTCGAGCGAGTAGCCCTGGTCGTACGCGTCGTCCCCCGCCGGGAGGACGCCCATCTCGGGGGAGGCCTCGGCGTACAGGAGGAAGAGGATGCGGTAGAGGTAGCGCAGCGCTTCGATGGCCAACGGCTGCGCCTCGTCGGCCCCCAACGGCGGGAGGCCTTTCGCGGCGCGGCGTTCGACGACGTCGTTGGCGATGATCTCGATGGACAGGCGTACGCCCTCGCGCAGGTCCTTGCTGACCCCGACGGTGTGCTTGACGGAGTCCTCAAGGGTGCCGTCCCACCAGATGGCGCCATCGGCGTCCGGCGCGAGCGAGGGGGCCTCGAGGCAGGTGAGGGCGCGGTCGATCTCGCCCCCGCGCTTGGTGTCGTTGCGGTCGGCGACGGTCTGGATGTCGATCCCGAGGCAGCGCCCCTCGGCCCAGCGGCCCTTCTCGGCGACGACCAGCCAGCGGCCCCCCATCACCAGGGCCCACCCAGGGGAATCGTCGTCGACGAACAGCGACGACAGCAGGCGTCCCACGCTGGTGAAGGACTGGTCGCCCACGGTCGTGGGGTCGAGCGTCTCCTCGTCCTTGGCGAAGACCTGCTCGACGGTCTGGAGGGGCCGGGAGCGGATGATCGCCAGCGACGAGGCGGCGTCATCCAGCCCGGGTGACGACACTCGCGTGATCGGGCCCTCGGTCGCCGTCGTCCACGCCCCCTCGCGGTAGCCGAGCACGCGCAGCAGATCGTCCTGCACCTCCGTGGCGAGGGCCGGGTCGGTGGCGTCTTCGGCATACAGGGCGGCGAGGTCGAGGCCCAACTGGTTGCGGGCGCCGACGAACCGCGTCCGCACCGACGACTCCTCGGCGTCCCACTCCTTGCGGCGCGCGATCACCCGAGCCGCGAACGACTCCTTGGTGGCATCGGTGGAGAAGTAGTGCTCGGAGATCCAGTCCTCGACCACCACAAGGGCGTCACTGCTGGCCATGATCGGCTCCCTTCGTGGGGGTGTCCTGCGGCACGACGAGCAGCAACGGCCGCACCAGCGTCCGCGAGGGACGCATGGCGTCGATCAGCTCGGCCTGGCTCGCCACCCGCGTACGCCGGCTCTTGACCTCGCTGCGCTGGATCAGGGCGTCCGCCTCGTGCTGCCAACGCTCCGTACGCCGCGCCCATGCGGCGACGCGCTCCTCGATCTGTTGCTCGGCGAACCGCAGGGTCATCCGAGCCGTGTTCTGGGCGATGCGTACGGCGTGGGGGACGAGGTGCTGGAAGGGGGCCGGGTCGACGGGGCCCGGGTTGGTGACGTCGCTGCCGAAACCCAGGGCCGCCGCGGCGTCGGCGACCCCCGCCCGCGGGGTGGCGAAGCCGGCGGCCGGGTTGTCGAGGTCGGGGAATTCGACCGTCGCGGCGAACGCGGAGACCACGTGGCCGCGCCGGTTGGTCAGCGTGCTGGTGAGCAGCATCGTGGGGCAGTCGACCTGCGTCCCCCGCACCACGAAGACCTGGCCACGTCCCAGGCTGGCCAGGCTCTGGTCTGCAGCCCACTCCAGCACCGGGTGGAGCGGCCCCAGAAAGTGGGCCTCCGGCCACGTGGACGATGACTCGTCGGTGAGCGCGCGACGCAGCTCGAGACCACCGCGGTCGCGGGTGGTGGCGAGCTTGAGCGTTTCTTTGACCTTGCGGTCACCCAGATAGGATTGGGGGAGCGCCTCGAGACGCTGCACGAGGTCGCCAGGCGGGGTGAACTCGACGATCTGCTGCTGACGGTGCTCGGTCCACTCGATCCCGCCCGCGCCGCGGGGTGCCTCGGGCTTCACGAAGACCTCGTGAACGGCCTCGCGAAGGAAGTCGGACTCCTGGGCGTACAGCGACTCGCGCTCGGTCGGCGGCGCGGCTGGTCCCGTGGACCCCTCGGCGAGGCGCTTGAGGAACTCGTCGATGCTGTCCAGCGCGAAGGCATCGCCCACCTCGGGCACGGCCTCGTCGAACTGCTTCTTGCCCGCAAGGACGTCGCGGATCTCGTCCTCCTCGGCCTTGACCGAGTGCTTGCCCATGAGCCAGGCCGAATCGCCGAGGGCGGTGTGGGCCTCATCCTCCCGCTCGATGAGACGCGACAGGACTCGCAGGTCGCCCGCGAACTCCTCGGTATCGGGGTCGAGCAGCAGCGTGGTGATCCGCGGGGGATGCTCCTGACCGTAGCGATCGATGCGGCCGTTGCGCTGTTCGATGCGAATCAACGACCACGGGATGTCGTAGTGAATGAGCTCGTGGCACTGCCGGTGCAGGTTGACACCCTCGGACGCCACATCCCCGGTCACCAGAACGCGGATCGGGGATGTCTCCTGCTTGAACGACTCGACGATCGCCTGCTGCTCGTCATCACCAAGACCGCCGTGCATCACGACGACGTTCTCGTCCTTGAGCCTGAGGTCGCGTGTGAGGCGGTCCTTCAACCAGTGGAGCGTGGCGACCCGCTCGGCGAAGACCACGGCCCGGTTGGATCGGGCGACGTCGATGTCGCGGAGGAGGACCAGCAGCGCCGCGTACTTCCCGGACTGGCCGGTCGCGGACTCCTGGTTCAGCGTACGCAGGCGTTGGAGGGCGGCGATCTCCTCGCGTTCGGCCTCGTTGGGATGCGGCAGGCGTGAGATGCGGCCCTTGATCGTCTCGTCGAGCGCCGCCGGGGACGAGAGAAACGCCTTCGCCAGGGTCCAGCCAAAGAGTCGGTCGCCCTTGCTGTGCGGAGTCTGCTTCGATGCGGGGTGGAGCCAGACCTCGTCCAGCTCGCGAGCCACGGCATTCTCGGAGCTGCTGGCCGGCACGAGCACATTATTGGGTTCCTGCCGCTCCGCCCACTTGTGACCGACCTCCTGCGCGACGGCCGGTGAATGGCGGTGGCGCCGGATGACGAGCTGCTCCATGCGCTCGGGGTCGAGGTCGCCCTGCGGGCTGACCGCCGTCGGGTCGAGCAAGCGGATCAGCTCGGCGAACGACTCCTTACGACCATTGTGGGGTGTCGCCGACGCGAGGATCAGGGCATCGGTGGTCGGGGCGAGAATGCGCGCGAGCCGGTTGTTCTGTGCCTCGGTATTGGTGACGTTGTGGGACTCGTCGATGACGACGGCGTCCCAGGTGTGGTTGCGCAGGTCGCGCTCGAAGCGTGCCTGCTTGAGCGTGTCCATCGAGATGATGACGCGCTTGAAGTAGGTGAACGGGTTGCGGGTCGCCGGCAGCTTCTGCTTGACGCGCTGGACCCCGGTCGAGTCGAGGCGGACGAACGGGAGCGCGAAGCGGCACCACATCTCGTGCTGCATCTGCTCCAGGACGTGACGGGGGCAGACGATGAGGATGCGGTCGCCGCGGCCGCGGCGTACCAGTTCGGCGAGGATCATGCCGATCTCGAGCGTCTTGCCCAGGCCCACGGCATCGGCCAGGAGGATGCGCGGCCGCAGGTTCGCCGGGTCGAGCGCTTGGGCCACGGCCTGCTGCTGGTATCTGAGCGGATCGGACAGGGCCTCGGCAGAGACCGTGAGTGTGGTGTCACCGAGGGGTCGAGCTGTCTTGCGCCGCATCGACTCGAGCCAGAGGCGGGCGCGCCGATGATGCGGGGAATCATCGGCCACCAGCTTCGCCTCGGCTGGGTCCAGCGTCTCGATGTGATCGAGCGACTCATAGAAGGACGCCGTGGTGCCGCGGACGAGCTCAGACAGGCCCTGAACCCGCAGGAGCTGCCCATCGACCGTCATCTCGACCGACGTGACGAGCCATTCCTCGTCGCGGACAATGACGACGCTCCCAGGTGCGACGTTGAGGGGGTGGGCCATACGGTCTCCTAGTCGACTTCAAGTGATCGTAGCGGAGTCCGATGCGGCGGAGGCCACCTCATCTGAGAACGCTCGGAACTCACGAAATGCCCGGTTCTGTCGCATTCAGGTTGGCCCCATGTCAATATGACCTGTGTGACCGGCGTTTGGTTTAGGGAAGCCAATTATTGTCGTGCTCAACTGTCGTCAGTCCTTGGCAGGTGTAGGCCGGTTGAACCTGTTAGGAAACCCGAGCGAATTCTCGGAGAACGTGAAGGGCTTCTGCTGGAGATTCAACGGCACCTGTGGGCAGCAGGTCTGCAGCCGTTGAAGATTGTTCTGGTGCACGCGCTTGCGGCTACGCGGGCCAGTTCGACGCCGGCGCTGATCTCTGAACGATTCAGATTTTGGGAAGTCGTCTTCAGCGCCGCAACCCGAACCACCGCTTCTTTGGCTTGTCCGGCACCGGCTCTAACCGATGCATCGGTACCTCCCAGTAGTCCGGCCGTTGCTCCAGCAACGGCCCCGTCACCGCGTCTGGCGGTGGGGTCTCACCGAGGATGCCGAACATCCACAGCACAGCAGAGTTTCCGAGCTCCAGCGGGTGGAATGAGATCGCAGGCTGGGGATCTCCCTCCCCCAGTGATTCGCCGTGCTCTCCGGCGAGATACGGCTTCTCGAACGGCAGCGGCCGACCGGAGCACGCTTCCTCAAACGTGGTCTCCATGTCGGCGTACAGGGCGACGGAGCGTCCGCCGAACGGTCCGCCGGTCACCTCGAACTGGCACAGGTCGACGACCGAGTGGATGTTGAGGTCCCAGCGGCCCATCCCGTCCTGCAGCTCCCAGCGGGCGCCCTCGAGCAGCACCGGGTCTGCCGAGAACAGCACGGTGTCGCCCCAGGTGGCGACCCAGATCCCCTCGTCGCTCGGGTACGTCTCGTCCGAGGATCCGGCGCGGTCATAGGCGTACGCGTCGCCGAAGAACTCGCGCACGGCCGCCGTGGCCGCATCCGGGCCGCCCTCGGGCTGGCCCCAGATGTCCTCGCGCGGGATTCGTGGGGAGATGGCGGTGAAGCTGCACTTGTAACCCATGGTGGCAACCCTAGAAGGCCGTGGGTGCGCCGGTCGATGGAGCATCCGTGGCCCTGCCAAGCCCTACGCTACTTCGATCGGAGGTGCACATGCCGCCAGGTGCCAAAGCGTTGAAGGGGTTCATCAAACCCTTGGTCGAACGGCTGCTCCGTCTGCCCAAGAAGCTGTCCAAGAAGGCGAAGTCCCTGGACCCGCCGCCCAAGGCGCTGCCCAAGCCGAAGGGGATCCATCCCGACGACGTGGCCAAGGTGCTGGACCCGAAACGCCTGCAGCACGGCACCCGGCACCTCTCACCCCCCGAGTCGAACGTGCTGCCCAAGTGGGCGGGCAAGACCAGTCCCAAGGCGATCGAGGACACCCTGGGGCCGGTCCTGACCAAGCCGGATCGCGTGTTCCCGCACAAGCTGGGCAACGACGCCGTCACCGGCTATGCCGCCAAGATCGACGGCAAGGACGTGGTCGTCTTCGTCTACGACGGTGGCAAGAACGCGGGCAAACTCGCGACCGCGGTACACCCCACGCCGCAACAGATGATCAACTGGGGGTTATGATGGCAGCCAAGGACACGATGCAGATCTTCCTCAACGGGGAGGAGCGCCCGGGATTCCTGCTCTACGGGCTGTTCCCGGCCGACGCGGACCCGTGGCCATCGGCGCTGCCGCCCGAGGCGCTCGCCCGCCGCTACGACCTGGACGGTGACGACTGGCGGGTCTGCCTGTGGACCCTGCCGGTGACCGAGTGGCTCACCGGCGCCGCCTGGCAGTCGGCGATCTCCCACCTGCTCACCTCTATCCGCGAGCAGGGCGCGAAGGTCGCCTGGTTGGCCAGCGAGGGCGCGGCGTACGCCGACCCGCCCTGGCTGTTCGACCCCGAGGAGATGTCGGGCGGGGTGTACGGCTATCTGACCGCCGACGGGCGGTACGCCTGCCCGCTCGACCCGGGGCAGCCGTGGGCCGTGGTGGGCGACGGGGAGTTGGAACAGCTCCACAGGCTCATCGAGTCTCGCTGAGATTCCACCGCGCGGCGGGGCGGTCCACGGCTTCACGGCCCGCGGTTTGCAGCTCGAGCGCGGTCGTCAGCGCCCATCCTGCGCCTCGACGAGTGCGGGCTGTGTTGGTCAGCCGCAGTTGTCGCAAACGCCGGTTCGAGGCACTTCCATGAAGCACTGGTCACACACCTGGCGTTCTGGTCGAGTGGCTGCAGCGGATCGCCGGCGGCTCTCTTCGATCTCGCTGTGCAGGCTCGTCGGTCGGGGTTCGGCGTCAGCTGGGAGGTCGGGGCAGAAGAAGCGGTAACAGGCGAGCCGGTCCGCCGCCGCAACGGCTTCCAGCCGGTCACCACTCAACGATCTGTAGGGGTGCTGGGGATTGTGATACCCGTCGCCCACGTCGCCGGTGCTCGTGTGCACCACCAGCGACGTCAGCGGTGGAAGTCCTTGGTCCAAGCAGGAGCCGATCACCGGTTCCAAAACTCTCCCGATCCAGTTGCCGAGGAGCGTTCGGGTTCGGTATCCGGTGGTCCGCTGCAACTCCTCGGCGAGATCCTTGTAGGTGATGTGCCCGTAGGGCCGTTCTGCCACTCGAGAGAGCACCGGAATGGTGGCGTCGGTCCAAGCGTCCATCGCTTCCTGCCACGGGACCTGTTTCTCTGGTGCGTCAACGTGCCAAGTGCCGGGATTCGCCATGCGGGAATCGTACCGGCGAGAACGGAAGGCGCATTCAGCAACACCCAGACCGGCAACGGGACCCGCCACAGGATCGGCGATTCAGATCGCCACCCAGTTTGATTTCCTGCCACCGCGGATGCGCGAGGTGACCGTGAGGCTTCCGTCGGCTTCGATCGCGTACGCCACCACCTCATCGCTCTTCTCACCGACCGCGATCAGGTGGCCGTCGGGGGTGATGCCGAAGCCGCGCGGTTGGCGTACGGTCTCGGTGATCGACACCTGACCCTGCAGCGCCCCGTCCTCGGCCACCGCGATACCGACCAGCGTCGACTCGCACCGCTCGGAGACGAACAGGAACCGCTCGTCGGGGGACAGGTGCAGGTCCGCACCCCAGATGAGGTGCCCCTCGACGGGATCCGCGCCGAGCTCGCTGTGCATCAGCCCCCGCGACTCGTCGATCGCCGACACCGCCTCGGCCCGGGTGAGCAGACCGGTCTCCGGATCGCGGGTGAAGCGGATCGCCTCCCCCGAGAATTCCGTACTGCAGTAGAGATTGCGGCCGTCAGCACTCAGCACCAGGTGTCGCGGTCCCGACTTCGGCGGCGCCGCGACCGTCGGCGGGTCCAGCGGTTCCAACCTCCCGCCGACCAGGGAGCACTGGGCGATCACGTCCTCACCCAGCGACGCCAGATAGGCGAACCTTCCGTCGTCCGAGACGATCACCGAGTGCAGGTTGGCGTGCTCCACCCGCGAGGCGACCGCGCCCACGGTCCCGTCGGCTGCAATCGGCATGCTGACACCGAATCCGCCGCCATAGCTGACCGCCAACAGCGTGTGTCCGCTCGGGTCGACGCTCAGATAGGTGAGCGAATCCGCCACCTCGGTCCGCGACACCGGAGTCAGCCGGCCCGCCTCATCGATCCGCACGGTGACCACCGTCGGCGGATCGGAGCGGACCGAGACGAACATCCGGTCCCGCGGCCGGTCGAGCACCAGGGCGGTCGCGCCCGGCCCGACCTCGCAGCGGGCCGTCTCGGTGAGCGTGCCGTCGGCGTCCAGTTCACAGGTGGCGACGACCCCGTCGCCGGCGTGGGCCAAGAAGAGCTGCTGCGGCGCTGCGTCTTGCGGCTGTTCGGTCATGGACTCCACTCAATCAAAGGCCCCGCACCCGGCTGGAGCGGCCCCCGGGTTCGGTCACACTGGACGAATGCGCACGGACTCGATCTGGTTCCACCTGATCTCCCTCGGCTTCACCGTGGTGGGCATCGCCATGCTCGTCATCGGTCGGGAGCCGATGGGGCTCGTCGTGGCGCTGTTCTTCGGCGGCGGTTGGGTGGCCACGCAGGCGATCCGCCGGGATCGTGCCCTGGGTCGCTGGCCCAGGCTCGTCGCCGGAATCGCGACTCTGGGCGTCGCCGCCAGCAGTCTGCTGATGGTGCTCCAGGGCGAGACCATCACCACGATCATCGGCGTGATCGCCGCGGTGTTCTTCGGCGCGTGCGCTGTCGTCTTTCTGGTCAGTGCCGTGCGCGGAGACCGGCCCGAGCCACCCGCGATCCCGCCCAACCCGGTGCTGACCCCCGAGCAGGTCGAGTTCGAGCTCGACCGGGCCATGCTGGCCCGGCAGGGCGCGGCCCACGAGAACTCGCGCACTCAGCTCCACGTCGAGGGGGCGACCGTCACCCTGCCGATGGCGCCCGGCACCGACCCGTACGCCGCCCTGCGGCAACTGCTTCCGGAAGGACAGGAACTCCTCGACCCGACGGGCAGGCCGAGCCGCATCGGCTATCTGGACAAGCACCTGAAGCCGGTGCTGCTGATCGCTTGGGCCGAGCCCGAAGAGATCGTCGTGGCGGCGTACGCCGTCGAAGGGCTGCTCAGCATGCACTCCGCCCACAAGGTGCTGCAGGCGATGGTGTCCCGCCGGGGCCGAACCCGCGGTTGCCGGGTCAGCCGATCAGACGCTTGAGGAAGCCCGGCTTCCTGCCCGGATCCCCCTCGTGCCCGTCGCACCACTGAGCGGCGGGCACGCCGCGCTTCACCTGGTCGACGTGCTGGCCGCAGCCGGCCCAGGTGGTCTTGCCGCACTGTTGGCAGGCCACTGCACGACACATGTCGCATTCTCCTTCAGTAGGTTGCCGGTTGTGGATGATGATACCCCCCTAGGGTATCGGTGGACAACACGGGAGTGGGCCATGGTGCAACTGGATCCGCAGGAGATGACCGCGGTGGTCAGGCGGCTGAAGCGTGCTCAGGGGCAGATCGGCGGGGTGGTGAAGATGATCGAGGAGGGCCGCGACTGCCAGGACATCGTCAACCAGCTCGCCGCCGTCTCGAAAGCGATCGATCGGGCCGGGTTCGCCACCATCGCCGTCGGCCTGCGCGAGTGCATGGCGCAGCCGGACGGCGGCGAGCTGGACGTCGCCGCGATGGAGAAGCTGTTCCTCTCGCTAGCCTGACGCCGCGGGCTAGGCCTGCACGGGTTGCGCGGGCGGGGGAGCGGAGTCGGCGTAGAACCGCGACAACAGCGCGTACGCCTGGGTGCGGAAGGCGAGCAGCACCACGACCAGCATCACCAGCGAGGCGAGCACGAACACCAGCGCGATCCCGCGGGCCTGCCCGCCACCGAGCAGCCAACCCCAGGTGGCGCGCCCGGAATCGGTGTTCATGTAGGGAATCAGCCAGAACTGCGCGAGCGGTCCGATCAGGAACGACGACACCGGGGTGGCCGCCGACTCCACGCTCTGGGCGAAGCCGAACACCCGGCCCTGCCGGTGCAGCGGCACCACCCGTTGGATGATCGTCTGCTCGGCGGCCTCGGCGATCGGCATCAGGCACATGAAGACGAAGATGCCGACGGCGTACAACCACGCCCACTCGCGGATCGTGAACGCCATGCCGAGCAGGGCGATGCCCACGTTCACCAGCAGCAGGGTGCGGACGGGGTTGGCGCCGATCCCGCGCTTGGCGACCAGGGTGCCGCCCACGATGAACCCGCAGCCGGTCACCCCGAGCACGATGCCCCACGCCTCGACCGGAAACAGTTCCAGGCCGTAGGGGTCCATCAGCGCCATGAACACCCCACCCACCAGGTTGTTGAAGCAGGCGAAGAGAATCAGCGCCATCAACCCCGGCACCGCGCGGATCGCGGCGAGCGACCCGGCCAGGTCGATCGTCTTGGTGCCGAGCTCCGGATCGTGGAACACGCCCTGCTCCGGGATCGCCACCGTGACCAGGTGCAGCAGCGCCCCGGCGGTCGCGACCACCGCGATGCCGAGGGTCCACCCCATGCCGAGCAGGCCGATCGCCAGCCCGCTGAACACGGAGGTGAGCGTGAACGCGATCCCCTGCACCGCGCCGACCATGCCGTTCGCCTGACCGCGCTGCTCGTCCGGCACCAGCAGGGTGACGGTGGTGGACAGGGCGATGTTGCGCAGGTTCTCCACCACCCCGCCGATCAGGATCACCCCGGTGAACACCCAGAACAGCGGTCGGGTCCAGTCGAGCAGGGTTTCCTTGTCCACCAGCAGAAATAGCCCGCCGGCCAGGGCGTATGTGCTCAACGTGACGACGCTGGACGCCATCATCACCCGCTTCTTCTTGTGCCGGTCGACCAGCACGCCGAACGGGATGCCGAGCAGGGCGACCAGCAGCATGTACAGGCCGCCGACGATCGAGGTCGCCAGCACCGACCTGGTCTCCAGATAGACCCAGAACGTCAGGGCGAACCAGAGGAAACTGCTGGTCAGGTTGGCGACGAGGGTGTTGGCCAACACGCGGTGGAACTGCTTCATGGGATCAACCCTAGATTCGTACGCCGACATCGCGCTTCTCCATTTTTGCTCGGTTGGTGGGGTTCGCCTCCCACTCCATCGCCGATGGCGGACAGTTTCGGTCCGCAGTGGCTGCGGGGCTCCTGGCGGGTCTGAAAATGATCATGACCAGATCGGCTGTGTTCTTGCGCAGTGCAGAAATGACCCCGATCCGGGGGTTGTTGTGAAAGGGCTGCGACGCCCTCACTCAGCCGGCGTTGCGTGGGGTGAAGATCACAATGCCCACCACTCCGATCGAGATGGACGCGAGACTGCGTCGGCCTTATTGTTACGGAAGAACCGTATTTAACGAGGAGGATTCATGACCACGGTGTCGGAGCGTCCCCGGGCCGGGCGGGCGCCGAAGGACCACCAGAAGCGGGACAGGCGGTGGTGGATCGCGTTGATCATCGTCGTCGTGGCGTCCTTCACCGTCCTGCTGCAGCAGGGCATGGCGATCAACCGCGACAAGCCGCCGATCCCGAGCAGTGTGACCAGCCCGAGCGGCCAGCTGATGAGCGGGGCCGACATCGTCAAGGGCCAGCAGATCTGGCAGTCGATGGGCGGGCAGGAGATCGGTTCGGTGTGGGGCCACGGCGCCTATGTCGCCCCCGACTGGACCGCGGACTGGCTGCACCGCGAGGCGATGTTCATCCTGGACACGTGGGCCAAGGAGCGCGGTGTCGCGAGCTTCGACCAGCTCAAGCCCGAGGACCAGGGCGCCCTGCAGGCGCGGCTGAAGTCGACCCTGCGTACCAACACCTATGACAAGGCGACCGGCGTGATCACCCTGGCGCCGGTCCGCGTCCAGGCGTACGAGAACAACGTCGCCCACTACACGCAGATGTTCCGTGACGGGCACGAGCACTACGCGATCCCCAAGGACGCGATGAAGGATCCCGCGCTCGCCCGCCAGATGTGCAACTTCTTCTGGTGGACCGCCTGGGCGGCGTCGACGAACGCGCCGAACAACGAGGTCACCTACACCCAGAACTGGCCGCATGAGCCGTTGATCGACAACGTGCCGCCGGCCGACAACATCCTGTGGTCGATCATCAGCTTCATCCTGCTCCTCGCCGGTATCGCCGGCATGGTCTACTACCACTCCTCCCAGGATGACGAGGAGGTCCCCGAGGACGTCCCGAGCCGCGATCCCCTGCTGGGGTTCAAATCCACGCCGTCACAGCAGGCGACACTGAAATACTTCTTCGTCGTGGGACTGCTGTTCGTGCTGCAGATCGCGTTCGGCATCATCGGCGCCCACTACGGCGTCGAGGGCGGTGCGCTGTTCGGCATCCCGATCGACCAGATCCTGCCGTACGCCGTCGTGCGCACCTGGCACACCCAGCTCGGCATCCTCTGGATCGCCACCGCCTGGCTGGCCACCGGCCTCTACGTCGCCCCGGCCGTCGGCGGCAAGGAGCCGAAGTTCCAGCGGCTCGGCGTCAACGTGCTGTTCGGCGCGCTGCTGGTCGTGGTGCTCGGGTCGATGGCCGGTGAGTGGCTGTCGATCATGGGCAAGATGGGCTACGGCAACAAGCTGAACTTCTGGTTCGGCACCCAGGGCATGGAATACGTCGACCTGGGCCGTGCCTTCCAGATCGGTCTCATCATCGGGCTGTTCCTGTGGTTCGCGCTGATGTGGCGTGGCATGGCTCCGGCGCTGAAGCGGGCCCGCTCCACCGACGGCAGGACGATCGACCCGACCGACTCCGCCCCGCTCGCCAGCGGGTCGCAGCGGTCGCTGATCATCATGCTGCTGATGTCCTGCCTGGCCATCGCCGGCTTCTATGGCGCGGCATTCGGCGTCAACCACAGCACCCACCTGTCCATCGCCGAATATTGGCGCTGGTGGGTCGTGCACCTGTGGGTGGAGGGGTTCTTCGAGGTGTTCGCCACCGCGGTGATGGCGTTCCTGTTCTCGCGGCTCAGGCTGGTCAAGGCGGCCACCGCGCAGAGTGCGGTGCTCGCGTCCACGGTGATCTTCCTCTCCGGCGGCATCCTCGGCACCTTCCACCACCTCTACTTCACCGGTGCCCCCTCGTCGGTGCTCGCCCTGGGCGCGGCGTTCAGCGCCCTCGAGGTGGTACCGCTGGCGCTGATGGGGTTCGAGGCGTTCAAGCACCTCAAGCTGCTCAAGGTGCGCGAATGGGTCGCCGGCTACAAGTGGGCCATCTATTTCTTCGTCTCGGTGTCGTTCTGGAACATGCTCGGCGCCGGCATCTTCGGCTTCCTGATCAACCCGCCGATCTCGCTGTTCTATGTGCAGGGATTGAACTTGACGCCGTTGCACGGGCACACCGCGCTGTTCGGCGTCTACGGAATGCTCGGCATCGGGCTGATGCTGTTCTGCGTCCGCTCGCTGATGCCGGGCCGGGAGTGGAACGACAAGCCGATCGCGTTTGGGTTCTGGTGCCTCAACGGTGGGCTGTTCCTGATGGCGTTCCTGTCCCTGCTGCCGCTGGGCCTGGCCCAGGCGTGGGCGTCCATCCAGCACGGACTCTGGTACGCCCGCAGCGACGAGTTCCTGTACACCCCGGCGCTCACCGTGATCCGCTGGCTGCGCATCCCCGGTGACATCATCTTCGGCATCGGCGCGCTGGCGATCGGCGTGTTCATGGTCGGCCTGCTGACCGGTCACTCGCTGAAGAAGGACCGCGGCGACGTGGTCGAGGCGGGCGAACTGACCGCCGACGACACCGACGTCGACCTGCCCACCAAGCCCGTGGCCTGAGCCTGCGGCGTACGCCAGACCCCCGGCTCCTGCGCGGAACCGGGGGTCTCGTGCGTACCGGCGTCGACCAGATTTCACGGGGTGGGCCGATTGCGGGGAACACCTCGGGATTGCCTATAGTTCCATTGTGCGTTCCTATGGCTGGCCGCAACTGACTCCGCACATTGGAGCTGACCCCCATGTCCCTGACCGGACTCCTGCTCGGCGCCCTGAAGGCGAAGGCCGGCGCCACCCAGGGCGAGCTCGTCAACGCCTGATCGCACGGTGGCTGAGCTTGTCGAAGCCACGAACATCAACCAGAGGAGAAAATCCCATGTCCAAGCACGTGCTCGAGACCGCCGGCGAGGTCTGCCCCTTCCCGCTGGTGGAGGCCAAGAAGGCGATCGCCGATCTCCCCAACGGCGATGAGCTGGTGATCAACTTCGACTGCACCCAGGCCACCGACTCGATCCCGCAGTGGGCCGCCGAGTCCGGTTATCCGGTGACCGACTATCGCAAGCTCGGCGACGCCGGTTGGACAATCACCGTCCAGAAGGCCTGACCCCGCTCCCGCCCGCCGGTTGGCGGTGCCGGATCGCCCTCCCGAATTTGATCGGGCATCCGAACGGTTCATCGGGCGGACCAGATCGTCATCGGGCGGCCGAAATTGTCAGGCAATTTCGGCCGCCCGATGTCCAATTGCCCCGCCCGATGAACTGGTCGGATGCCCGATCACTTTTCGGGGCGAGGTGGCTTCGACAGGGTCGGCCAGCAGCAGGAGCGCTCTCGGCCGGCGTCGGGAGCGGGCCGGCGTCGGGATCGGGTTCCGCTCGACACGCTGCACCGGGCTCCGCCCGATTCCGCTACTCGAGGAGCGTCTGGGCCTCCGCTCGCGGAACGTCGGGGGTGCCTCCGCTGCTCGAGGAAACTCAGGTACGCCGGGGGCGCAGCACGGCGAAGGTGCTGCGCAGGGCGTCCATGGACGCGTCATAGTTGGCCTGGGCCACCCCGATGAACAGGCAGTCGAGCACCATCAGCTGAGCGGTCCGGGAGCCCAGGGCGCCGGAGCGGAACGGTTCCTCGCGGGCGGCGGTGAGCAGCACCACGTCGGCGTGCTCGCACAGCGCCGATTCACGATGGTTGGTGAGCGCGATCGTGCGCGCCCCGCGACCGCGGGCGATCCGCAGAAACTCCACCGTGTCACGGGTTTCCCCGGAGTGCGACACCCCCAACGCGACCGCCCCCGGCGGCAGCGCGGCGGCCGCGGTCCAGGACGCGTGGGCGTCCGGCCACGCCAACGCCGTCAACCCGATCCGGGCCAGCTTCTGCTGCAGGTCGTGCACCACCACCGCGCCCGCGCCGGCGCCGAACAGGTCGACCCGCACCGCACCGGTGATGAACTCGATTGCCCGCGCCAGCTCTTCGGTGTCCAGGTGCCGAGCGGTGTCGTCGAGCGACAACCAGGAGTTCGTGTAGACCTTCGCGACGATGTCGGCCAGCGAGTCCTCGCGATCCACGTCGCCGGTGGTCTCGACGGACGCCCCGACCGCCTCGTCCCGGCGCGCGTCGAGGGTGAGGTCCATCCAGAACGCGTTGAACTTCCCATAACCGAGCCGCTGGAACAGGCGTACCACCGTCGCCGTGGACGTCTCCGCCCGGTCGGCCACCGCCTGAATCGTCGGATGCGGTTCCTGTCCCGCCAGGTCGAGCACCGCGCGCGCCACCCGCGCCTCGGCGGGCTTCAGTGTCGGCAGCACGGCGCGCAACCGCACCATCGGCGCCTCTACTCGCTTCGCCACCGACCACCCCCTTGTCTCAGAATGAAAACAATCCTTACATATCTGAGCGGAAGTATGTAAGGATATTTCATCCGGGGACGTGACCAAGGAGGATCCCGATGCCTGCATTGCGACTCACCACCGCGCGGAAGATCGCCGCTCTCGCGGTCGCCGGCGGTATCACCATGACCGCTGCCGGCTGCGGCGGTGGTGGCGGTGACACCGACAGCCAAGCGCCCAGGGCGGCCGGCGCGGCCGGCGGCACCGCGGTGGTCGGCGTCACCACCGACCCGGACACCCTGTTCCCGTGGAAGGCGACCCAGTTCCAGGCGGTCAACGTGCTGCAGCAGCTCTATGGCACGCTCACCGAGTTTGACGAGAATCTCAACGTGGTGCCCGGCCTCGCCGAATCGTGGCAGGCCTCGGGCGACGGCAAGCAGCTCACCCTGAAACTCCGCCAGGGTGTGAAATTCGCCGACGGCAGCCCGTTCGACGCGACCGACGCCAAGTTTTCGCTGGACAGGATCAAGGACGAGAAGACCGCCGCGGTCTCGCGTACCTCGCTGGCCAGCGTCGACCAGGTGACCGTCTCCGACCCGCAGACGGTGGTGCTGCAGCTGAAGGCGCCCGACGCCTCGCTGCCGGCCAACCTGGCCACCCTCAACATGGCCATGCTGTCCTCCGACGACACCGAGGAGAAGCTGAAGACCACCCCCAACGGCACCGGCCCGTTCAGCTTCGACAAGCGTGTGCCCAGCCAGTCGATCAGCCTGAAGAAGAATCAGAACTACTGGGGCACCAAGGCCGCCCTGGACGCCGTCGAGTTCCGGGTGATCCCCGAGGAGAACGCGATCGTGTCCGCCATGCAGGCCGGCAACGTGCAGCTCGCGGTGATCAACGATCCCTTGGTGGCAAAGAATGCCCAGGGTCAGCTGCGGGTCACCAAGACCGCCCAGCTGAACTATCACGTGCTGCAGCTGCACGCCAAGAAGGGCCCGCTGACCGACCTCAACGTACGCCTGGCCATGCAGTGCGCGATCGACCGGCAGCAGGTGCTCGACACCGCCGCCCTCGGTGAGGGCGAGATCACCGGGCCGATCACCTCCCCGGCCTACAAGTCGGACCCGAAGGCGCGCCCGTGCCCGACCCGCGACGTCGCCAAGGCCAAGGAATACCTTTCCAAGGCAGGAAAACCGCAGGTCGCGGTGAAGACGATCGTGTCCCAGGGCGAATATGCCACCTCGGTCAACGAGGCGCAGAACCTGAAGGCCCAGCTCGCCGAGGCCGGCATCGACCTGCAGCTCGAGGTGCTCGAGTCCGGTGCCTTCGTCAAGCGGTGGACCGCCGCCGACTTCGAGGCCGCCGTCGCGCTCAACGGTGGGCGCCCCGATCCCGACGGCGCCTATGGCCGCTATTTCACCAGCACAGGAAATCTGAACAAGGTGGCCGGCTATTCCTCGCCCACCCTCGACGAACTGTTCGCCAAGGGCCGCACCACCCAGGACACCGCCCAGCGCAAGACGATCTACAACCAGGTCGGCAAGGAGCTGGAGGACAACGCCGCCTGGATCTGGCTGTTCACCGGCTACACCTACACCGCCACCACCGACAAGGTGGGCGGGTTCAAGCCGATGGCCACCGGTGGCCTGCAGTACCTGCGGACCACCACCGTCAACTGACGAGCGGCCGGATGCGGACCATCGTCAAGCACCCGCTGGCCGGGCGCGTGATCTCCGGCATCGCCACCCTGTTCGGGGTGGCGGTGCTGGTGTTCATTATGCTGCGCGCGATCCCCGGCGACCAGATCACCGCCAACCTCGGCATCGAGGCCGCCGCGCTCACCCCCGAGCAACGGCAGGCGATGGAGGCCTACTACGGGCTGGACCAGCCGCTGATCGGCCAGTTCTTCGGCTGGCTCGGGCAACTGCTCACCGGCAACCTCGGCTTCTCCGGCCGCGCCCAGACCAGCGTGGCCGCCCTGGTCGGCGCATCCCTGCCGGTGACCGTCGAGCTGGCCGTGCTGTCCATCCTGGTGGCGATCCTGATCGGCGTACCCATCGGCATGCTCGCCGCCTCCCGGCCGGCCGCGGTGCGTGACGGAGCCGGGCAATCCGTTGCCCTGCTCGGATTGAGCGTGCCCGCCTTCCTGCTGGCGACCGTGCTGCTGGCCTGGACCTCGCGCGCGTTCGGGTTCAACCCCAACGGCAAACCGTACGCCGCCCCCTGGGTCGACCTCGGACTCAACCTGCAGCAGCTGCTGCTGCCGGCCCTCACCCTCGGCATCGGTATCGCCGCCCCGATCATCCGCACCACCCGCACCGCGGTGATGGAGGTGCGCGGCCTCGACTTCGTCCGCACCGTGCGCGCCAAGGGGGTCGGCGCACGCCGGCTGCAGACCCGGCACATCCTGCGCAACGCGCTGGTGCCGATCGTCACCATGACCGGCCTGCAGTTCGGCTATCTGCTCGGCGGCGCGGTCGTGGTGGAGCAGGTGTTCTCGCTGCCCGGAATCGGACGTCAGGTGCTGCTCGGCATCCAGCAGAAGGAGTATGCCGTCGTGCAGTCCACCGTGCTGGTGATCGCGCTCGCCTTCGTGCTGGTCAACTTCCTGACCGACCTCACCTATCGGCTGATCGACCCGCGGGTGCGGGCGTCGTGACCACCACCGAGGCGGAGCTCGACCCGATCGCCGGTACGCCCCGGCGACCCTGGCGGCGACTGCTGCGGTCGGTGCCGGGGATGATCGGTGTCGTCCTCGGCGTGCTGCTGCTGGTGCTGTCGGTGCTCGCCTGGTTGCACCTCACACCGGCGGATCCGCTGGCCCAGAACGCCCCGCAGCGGCTGCGGCCGCCGTCGGCGCAGCACCTGTTCGGCACCGACCAGTTCGGCCGCGACGTGTTCTCCCGGGTCGGCGCCGGGTTGGGCAACTCGCTGCGCATCGCCCTGCTCGCGGTCGCCCTGTCGGCGGCCGTCGGAACCCTCGCCGGACTGGTCGGCGGCTACTTCCGCCGGGCTACCGACACCGTGATCGGTGGCGTGGCCAACGTGCTCTTCGCGTTTCCGCCGCTGCTGCTGGCGCTGACCCTGGCCTCGGTGCTCGAGCGCAACTGGATCACCGTCGCCGTGGCGATCGCCGTGGTCTATGTGCCGATCTTTTATCGGGTCACCCGCGGACCGGTGCTGTCGCTGCGCGAGGTGGAGTTCGTCCGCGCCGCGGTGAGCACCGGACAGAACTCGTGGGCGGTGATGTTCCGCCACGTGCTGCCCAACATCACCCCGCTGGTGGTGGTGCAGGTGGCGCTGTCGCTGTCCTGGGCGGTGCTCACCGAGGCGTCGCTCTCCTTTCTGGGATTGGGCACGCCGCCGCCGGCCCCCTCGCTCGGGTCGATGATCTTCGAGGCGCGCAGCACCGTCTATGTCGCCCCGTGGACGATGATCGCCCCGGGCGTGGTGGTGGTGCTGCTGATCAGCGCCCTCAACCTGCTCGGCGACGGCCTGCGTGACGTGCTCGATCCGCGGGAGGGCCGATGAACCCCAGCTCCGAAAGGGAATCCATGCACGTCCTCGGGATGATCTCCGGCACCTCGCACGACGGGATCGACGCCGCGGTGGTGGAGTTCGGCCCGGGCGGCTCCGACAGGGTCGGCCTGCGCGTGGTCGGCTCCGACTCCGTCCCCTATGCCCCAGAGCTGCGCGCCCGACTCGTCGCCGCCCTGCCACCGGCCCGGTCCGGGGTGGACGAGCTGTGCCGGCTGGACACGCTGATCGGGCAGGCGTTCGCCGACGTCGCCCAGTCGATGGCCGAACGGCACGGTCCGCTGCAGCTGATCTCCTCGCACGGGCAGACCGTGTTCCACTGGGTGCAGGACGACCACGCCCTGGGCACCCTGCAGATCGGGCAGCCCGCCTGGATCGCCGAGCGGACCGGCGTACCCGTGGTCGCCGACCTGCGGGCCCGCGACGTCGCCGCCGGCGGACACGGTGCCCCGTTGGTGCCGCTGCTCGATGAGCTGCTGCTCGCCGGTTCCACCGGGCCGGCGGCCGCGCTCAACCTCGGCGGCATCGCCAACCTGACCCTGGTCCGACCCGGCCGGCCGAGCGTCGCCCACGACATCGGCCCGGCCAACGCGCTGGTCGACGCCGTCGTGCAGGACCGTGGGCTCGACCCGAATGGATACGACACCGACGGCCGGATCGCGGCCGGCGGACGCGTGGATTCCGAACTGCTGCAGCAGTTGCTGGCCGATCCCTACTATCGGCTGCCGGCCCCGAAGAGCACCGGCAAGGAGCACTTCCACCTGGCCTACGTGACCGAGCAGGTCGGCGACAGAACCGTGTCCGACACCGACCTGGTCGCCACGCTGACCCGGCTGACGGCCGAGACCGTCGCCGCCGACCTGCGCCGGGCCGGCGTACGCCGCGTCGTCGCCGCCGGCGGGGGCTGTGAGAACCCGACCCTGATCGGCTGGCTGACCGAGCTGTGCCCCGGGGTGGAGCTGATCCGCACCGAGCAGCTCGGCATCCCCGCCGCCACCAAGGAGGCGGTCGCGTTTGCGCTGCTGGGGTGGTGCACCTGGCACGGGATGCCGGGCAACGTCGCCTCGGCGACCGGGGCGAGCGGACCGCGGGTGCTCGGCGCGATCACCCCCGGCCGCGATCCGCTGCGGCTGCCGGAACCGCTGCAGTTGCCGCCCCGGTGGGAGATCCGCCGATGAGCGCCACCGAACTTCAGGCAGTCGCCGACGATCTGATCGACCCCGCGTGGTGTTCGGACGGGTTGACCCCGCCGGCCGGGGTGGCGCTGGGCGTTGCCGACGCCGCCCTAGTGTGCATCGCTGTCGCCGGACACCGCGGTACGCCGGATCGACCGGTCACCGCCGACACCCGCTGGGACGTCGCCTCGGTCACCAAGCTCGTCACCACCACCGTCTGCATCGGCCTCGTCTCCGCGGGAACCCTCGACCTGGATCGGCCGGTGGACCAGTGGCTGCCCGAGCTCGCCGGTCTCGGGATCACCGCGGAATCGCTGCTGCAGCACCGATCCGGACTGCTGCCGTGGCAGCCGCTCGACCTGGCCGGGACGGGCGCCGACGCTGCGATGGCGACCGTCGCCTCCCTGCCGATGGGGACACCCGGCGAGTTCGCGTACAGCGACCTGGGGATGATCAGCCTGGGCGTGCTGCTCACCCGGCTGACCGGCCGCACCCTGCCGGAACTTGTTCAGGAGTGGATCAACGAGCCGCTGGAGGTGGACCTGCGGTACGGCCCGGTCGACGAACCGGTCGCCGACTCCGCCCCCGACGACCGGGTGGAACGGCGCATGTTCGACACCGGCCAGCCCTACCCGATCCTGCTCGACGGCCCCGCACCCCGGTGGCGGGACACCCCCTACCGCGGCGAGGTGCACGACGGGAACGCCCGGCGTACGCTCGGCGGAATCTCCGCCCACGCGGGAATCTTCGCCACGGTGCCGGACCTGCTCGCGGTCGGCCGCGCCCTGGCCGACCCCGCACCGCCCGCGAGCTGGCGCCCCGAGGTGCTGCACCGCTTCCTCACCAAGCCGCTGGGGTTCCGAACGCGCCAGCTGGCCGACGGCACGCAGCTGCACCATCACCCGGGGTTCACCGGGTGCGCCCTCGGCTTCGTCGCCGGCAGCGACCGGGCGTACGCCCAGTGCGCCAACCGGTGGATGACCGAGGCCGAGCCGGTCAGCACCGAACAGCTGTGGAGCAGGTTCCTGCAGGAGGTTGCGCGATGAGCGAGCGGCAGCCGGTGCTGCAGATCGAGGACCTGGCGGTCTCCTTCCGCACCGGAGAAGGAAAAGTGGCCGCGGTGCACGGGGTCGACCTCACCGTGCACCAGGGCGAAACCGTCGCCATCGTCGGCGAATCCGGCTCCGGCAAGTCCACCACCGCCGCGGCGGTGAACCGCCTGCTGGCCGACAACGCGGTGATCGACCGGGGGGTGGTCCGCTTCGACGGCAAGGACCTCACCGGGCTCGGCGAATCCGCCCTGCGCATGCTGCGCGGCGCCTCGATCGGGTTGGTCCCGCAGGACCCGATGTCCAACCTCGACCCGCTGATGCGGGTCGGCGACCAGATCGCCGAGGCTCTCGAGGTGCACGGCCTGGCCCACGGCGCCGAACTGCGCCAGCGCGTGATCGAGCTGCTCGACCTGGTCGGTATCACCGACCCCGAACGCCGGATTCGGCAGTATCCACACGAGTTCTCCGGCGGCATGCGGCAACGGGTGCTGATCGCGATGGGGCTGGCCTGCCGGCCGCGGTTGCTGATCGCCGACGAACCGACCTCGGCGCTGGACGTCACCGTGCAGCGGCGGATCCTGAACCGACTCGACGAGCTTACCGGTGAGTTCGGCACCGCGGTGCTGCTGATCACCCACGACCTCGCCCTGGCCGCCGAACGGGCCGACCGGGTCGCAGTGATGTATCGGGGACGGATCGTCGAACAGGGCAGCGCCCGCCAGGTGCTGGAGCAGCCGCAACACGACTACACCAAGTCCCTGCTGGAGGCGATCCCGGGGCTGAACACCGCGATGCGCGGCGCCTTCGCCCACGACGCGAAGGACCTGCTGCTGCAGGCGACCGAGCTGGTTAAAACGTTTGAGGTCAGGGAACGCGGCTTCCGCAGCAGCACGTTCACCGCGGTCGACCACGTCAGCATCGACATCCCCCGCCGGGCCACGGTCTCCCTGGTCGGCGAGTCCGGATCGGGCAAGTCGACCGTGGCCAACCTGGTGCTCGCCCTGCTCGAGCCGACCAGCGGCACGATCCGCTTCGACGGCGCCGAACGCGGGACAAGGCGGGCCGAACTGCGCGCCTTCCGCCGCCGCGTGCAACCGGTTTTCCAGAACCCGTTCGCCAGCCTCGACCCGCGCTACACCGTGGCCCGCTCGATCGCCGAACCGCTGCAGGTGCACCGGATCGGCGGCAAGCGGGAACAGCAGGCGCGGGTGCACGAGCTGCTCGAGCTGGTGTCGCTGCCGAGAGCGATGGCCGAGCGGCTGCCGCACGAACTCTCCGGCGGGCAGCGGCAACGGGTGGCGATCGCCCGGGCGCTGGCGCTCAGCCCCGAGCTGGTCGTGCTCGACGAGGCGGTATCGGCGCTCGACGTGCTGGTGCAGGAACAGGTGCTCGAGCTGCTCGACGAGCTGCAGCGCGATCTCGGCCTGGCCTACCTGTTCATCTCCCACGACCTGGCGGTGGTGCGGATGATTAGCGACTTCGTGCACGTGATGCAGCACGGCCGGGTGGTCGAGTCCGGTACGCCCGAGCAGATCTTCCATGCGCCCCAACAGGCGTACACCAAAGAACTGCTGGCCGCCATCCCCGGCTCGTCGGTCGGATGAGGCGTGGACGGCGCACCGATCGGTCCCTCTAGTCTGGGGACGTGACTCCCGCAGGAACCAGGTTCGACGAGCTGCTCCGACCGGACAGGGTCGGTCCCAGGATCGCCGCGGCCACCGGCGTCCTGGCGTGGACCGACTTCACCGCCGAGCTGATCGCCGGCGGCAAGTCCAACCTGACGTTCACGCTCACCTCGACGGACGGCGAGCTGATCCTCCGCCGCCCACCCACCGGGAAGCTGTTGCCGAGCGCCCACGACATGGCGCGCGAGGCGCGGATCCAGACCGGTCTGACCGGCACTGGGGTCCCGGTGGCTACGATCCTGCTCACCGAACCCAGCGGCGCGGACCTCGGCGTGCCCTACTACGTGATGGAGAAGGTCGTCGGGCACGTCGTCCGGGACACGCTCCCGAGGGGTACGCCACCACCGACGCCGACAAGCCAGCACGGCCACTCGGAGATCGTGTTCTCCGGCGTGCGGGTGCCGGCGGAGAACCTGCTCGGTGGTGTGGGGGACGGGTTCGCCATCGCCCAGGCGCGACTCGGACCCGGCCGGATCCACCACGCCATGCGCGCCATCGGGATGGCCGAGCGGGCGCTGGCGTTGATGGTCGACCGGGCGAAGTCGCGCACCGCGTTCGGGAAACTGCTGTCCGAGCAGGGCGTGGTGCAGGCGCACATCGCAAACTCGCGGATCGAGATCGACCAGGCCCGGCTGCAGGTGCTGCACTGCGCGTGGATGATCGACGACCACGGCGCCAAGGATGCGCGCTTCGAGATCTCCGCGATCAAGGTGATCGCCCCGCAGGTGGCCTGTACGGTGATCGACCGGGCGATCGAAATCTTCGGTGCGGCAAGGATTTCCGACGATGTGCCGCTGGCGTCGTTCTATGCGTGGGCCCGCGCCCTGCGCATCGTGGACGGTCCCGACGCGGTGCACCGCCGGACCATCGCCAAGGGCGAGCTGCGGCGTACGCCCCCGTTCGTCGGCTGAGCCGGACGCGCATGACCGACGCGCTTGTTCCCGACCCCGACCACGCCGGCGCATACTCGGTCCGGGTCGGCGGCACCGACCAGTCCTGGGTCGACCCGAATGACCCGACCCGGCTCGAGTTCGACTACATGCAACGGATCGGCGACGTCCTCGACTGCCACGCGCCGCAGGGGCGGCGGATGCGGGTGGTGCACGTCGGTGGCGCCGGGATGACCCTGGCGCGCTATGTGGCCGCCACCCGACCCACGTCCGCGCAGATCGTGCTCGAACCCGATACCGAGTTGACCGCGGCCGTGCGCGAACGGCTTCCCTTGCCGAAGCGCTCGGGGATCAAGGTACGCCCGGTCGACGGGCTGGGCGGGATCGCCGCGATGCCGGAGGCGTACGCCGATGTGGTGATCGTCGACGCCTTCGTCGGGGCGCGGGTGCCGGCCGAGCTGACCACGCTGGAGTTTCTGGCGGACCTGCGCCGGGTGCTGGTCGCCGACGGGGCGGTGGTGCTCAACCTGACCGACCGGGCGCCCTTCGGCTACACGCGACGCGTGCTGGGTGGGCTGCGCGCGGTGTTCGCCGAGTGCCTGCTCTCGGCCGAACCCGCCACGCTGAAGGGGCGCCGCTTCGGGAACGTGCTGCTGGTCGGGTCGTCGGTCGCGCTGCCGTTGTCGGCGCTGACCCGGCGAGCGGCGGGGTCGGTCTTCCCGTATCGGCTGCTGCACGGCCCGCAGCTGGCCCACTTCGCGGCCGAGGCGCGCCCGTTCACCGGGTCCGACGCCCAGCGGTCGCCGGAACCACCGGACGGGCCGGCCACCTTCCGCTGAGCCGGCGGCGGGCCGGAGCCGCGGGTGTTTGTTCCGGACCCGGCCCCGGGCGAGAATGTGACCCATGAGCTCTGACCTGATGGATGCGCTGGCCGACAACGAGCGGCCCACGAAGCGGCGCAGGATCTCCGGATTCACCGTGGTGGGGATCCTCTTCCTGGTGGTCGGGCTGTCCTTCCTGGGGGTGTACGCCTATCAGTACTTCGGCACGAACATCGTGTCGGAGAAGGCGTTCGCCGAGGAGAAGAACACGCTGAAGCAGGAGTGGCAGACCGCGCCGCCACAGCAGCTGGGTGGTCAGACCGGTCAGGGCGGTCAGACCGGTCAGGCCGGTCAGGCCGGTCAGGGCGGTCAGAAGCCCTCGGCGGCGACCGAGGCGCGGATCCCGGGCCGGGCGATGGGACTGCTGCGAATCCCCAGGCTGGGGGCGAGCTATGAGGTGCCGATCATGACCGGAACCGATCCGGGCACCCTGGCCCGCGGCGTGGGCTGGTACGAGTCGTCGGTGCGCCCCGGGCAGGTCGGCAACTTCGCGCTCGCCGGACACCGGGTCACCCACGGCGAGCCGTTCGCGCGGATCCTCGAGCTGAAGAAGGGCGACGAGGTGATCGTGGAGACCCGGGAGGCGGTCCATACCTACGTGCTGGACACCTCGCCGGCCGACCTCACCGTGCAGGACCGGGACACCTGGGTGCTCGACCCGGTCCCGGGGAAGCCGGGCGCGCCGGCCACCCAGCCGATCATCACGCTGACCACCTGCCAAGACCTGTTCCACTCCGCCGACCGGTCGGTCGGGTTCGGGCACCTGGCGAACACGCGCAACAAGTAGGGCCACGTTCCCCGCGTGGTCGGGCAAGCGCAGCGAGGCGGATAGGTTGGAGCCATGGCCGACAAGCAGCAGCTGATCGACAAGATCAACGAACTCGCGGTGGTGCACCAACGGGTGACCCTGTCCTCTGGCCAGCAGGCCGACTACTACGTGGACATGCGACGGGTCACCCTCGACGGGGCGGCCGCGCCGCTGGTCGGGCGGGTGATGCGCGACCTGGTCTCCGACCTCGATTTCGAGGCCGTCGGGGGGCTGACCCTGGGCGCGGACCCTGTCGCCACCTCCATGCTGCACGCGGCGGCGTACGCCGGAGGCCGGCTGGACGCGTTCGTCGTCCGCAAGGCCGAGAAGGCATACGGGCTGCAGCGCCGGATCGAGGGCACCGAGGTCGCCGGGCGGCGGGTGCTGGTGGTGGAGGACACCTCGACGACCGGGGCGTCGGCGCTGACCGCGGTCGAGGCGGTACGCCAGGCCGGCGGCGAGGTGGTCGCGGTGGCCGTCGTGGTCGACCGGAACACCGAGGCCGCCGACCGGATCGCCGAGGCCGGACTGGAGTATCGGTACGCGATCAGCGCGGCCGAACTCGGGCTGGTCTAGGCTGGCCGCAACCGATCCGGACTCCGAAGGAGAAGTTGTGACCGCTCTGTTCATCATCCTGGCGATTGTGGCGATCGTCATCGTGCTCGGTCTGGTGGCCATGGGCATGTACAACGGTTTCGTCAAGCAACGCAACATGATCCAGGAGTCCTGGCGGCAGGTGGACGTCGAGCTGAATCGGCGCTACGAGCTGATCCCCAACCTGGTCGAGACCGTGCGCGCGTTCGCCTCGCACGAGCGGAACACCCTCGAGGACGTCACCCGGCTGCGCAATCAGGCGGCCGCCGTCGCCAGCCAGGAGGGCGACATGCCGTCCGAGCACCGGGCCCAGACCGAGGAGGCGCTCTCCGGCGCGGTCCGCAACCTGCTCGTCTCGGTGGAGGCGTACCCGGATCTCAAGTCCAACCAGAACTTCCTGCACCTGCAGAAGGAGCTGACCGAGACCGAGGACCGGATCGCGGCCGGCCGGCGCTACTACAACGCCAACGTGCGTGAGTACAACACCAAGATCGACTCGGTGCCGACCAACATCATCGCCGGCATGTTCAAGTTCGAGAAGGCGACCTACTTCGAGGTCAACGACCCGCAGGTGCGCCAGGCCCCGGACGTGAACTTCGGCGAGATCGCCTATCGCGGGGACGAGCGGCAGGCGCCGTCGCAGCACCAGCAGGCCCCGCAGCAGAACCAGCAGCCGGCGCTCGGGCAGCAGCCGAGCCAGCCGCAGTATGGGCAGCAGCAGTACGAGCAGCAGCAGTACGGCCAGCAGCAGCAGTACGAGCAGCAGCAGTACGGCCAGCAGCAGCAGTACGGGCAGCAGCCCCAGCAGGGTGGTCAGCAGTATGGCCAGCCCGGGCAGTACGGCCAGCAGGGTGGTCAGCAGCAGTACGGCGAGTCGGGACCGTATGGCCAGCCCGGACAGTATGGCCAGCCCGGACAGTATGGCCAGGGGCAGCCGCCGCAGCAGTGAGGTGACCGGGCCGCTGAGTAGGGTTGGCCCGTCCCGAACCGCCAGGAGCGCTGATGACCCGCTGGAAGCTGGTGGCCGCACTGGCCGCCGTGGCTGCGGTCGTCATCGCCTCGGTGGTCGTCCTGCTGATCGGTCAGGGTCGGCAGAACGCCGCACCGCCCCCGCCGCCGACCGTCCCGGTCCGGATCGACCCGCCCGCAACCACGGCCCCGAATCCGACCGCTTTGCCCACCGACCACAACGAGGACCGGCCGATGCCGGGCGATCAGACCAGTCAGGTCACGGTGGCGAACAACTACATGGACGCATTCCTGCAGCCCGGTACCCCGGCCGAGCGGGAGGCGCGGCTGAAGGACTGGGCCACCCCTGGTGACCTGGCCGTGGCCAAGCTCGTGTCCAACGAACGGCTGCCCAGGGCGAAGCGGAAGGGCCCGGCCGCTCTCGACCCGGCCGTCGCGCGCGCCAATCAGGCGTACGCCCACATCCAGCTGACCGACGACTCCTGGTGGGGGGTCGGGCTGGTCAAGGACCTGACGGCACCGAAGGGGTGGCGCGTCTCCTTCGTGGAGAAGGAGGGGCACTGATGCCCGCCCAGTCGCAGACGGTCGCCGCCCGCGGTCGGCAGGCCGGCGCGGCCGCCCGGCGGGTGCTGGCGGGCAGCGGGCTGGGCCTCGGGGCAGGCGCGGGCGCTGGTACGCCGCAGCGCCCGCAGCGCGGGTGGTGGCCGTGGCTGCTGGTCGCCGTCGCGGTGGTGCTGCTCGGCGGTCTGCTCAGCTCGCTGGCCGCGTTGCAGGTGGCGCCGCCGCCGCAGCCACGGCTGACCAGCATGCTCGGCAACGGCACCTGCGCCACCCCGATCGCGCACTCCGGGCCACCCGGCGGCGGCAACGTGCCCGGGCCGGCCGCCGGCAACAAGGGCGGGCCGGGCGTACGCAACCCCGAACTGACGGCACCGGAAACGTTCGAACAACTCAACGAGATCCAACTGCGCAACGCGAAAACGATTGTCGCCGCCGCCCGCGGGGTCGGCGCCAACGACAAGGCCGCGGTGATGGCGCTGATGGCGGCGATGGTGGAGACCCGGCTCTACAACCTGGCCTCCGACGCCCCCGGTGAGGAGGATTCGCTGAACCACCCGAACGACGGGGTGTCGGTGGACCACCGCTCGGTCGGGATGTACCAGCAACAGCACTGGCACGGCACCCCCGCCGAACGGATGGACGTCAACCGGGCAACCGTGCTGTTCCTCAAGGGGCGCGAACGACCCGGCCAGATCGCCGAGCCTCCCGGGTTGTTTGACAAGCCCAACTGGGAAACCCGTCCCGCCGGCGAGGTGATCCAGGAGGTGCAGCGCTCGGCGTTCCCGGGGCGCTACGCCCAGTTCGAGGAGTTCGGGCAGAAGCTGCTCGCCAAGGTGTCCGCCGAGGGCGGAGCCGGGATCGCGCCGATGGGGCCGATGCCGGTCGGCTGCGGGCCCGGGGCGTACAGCGGTTTCGGTCCGCCGCCGCCGTGGTTGACGGCGATGCTGCCGGGCGTGCAACCCGACACGATGCTGGTCGCCGGGGCCGTCGCCTCGAAGTTTCCGCTGATCAAGGTCTACGGCGGCGTACGCGAGGATTCGCTGCCTGACCACCCGAGCGGGCGCGCCCTGGACATCATGATCTCCAGCGCCTTCCCCGACGTCCGCAGCCCGCAGGCCGTGGAATACGGCAACCAGATCGCGGCGATGCTGCAGCAGAATGCGGCGGCGCTGGGCATCGACTACATGATCTGGAACGAGAAGATCTGGTCGGTCGGGCGGGCCGGTGAGGGGTGGCGGCAGTGCGGCTCCGGGGGCGGTTGCTATTCGGGGCCCGACAACACCGCCGCCCACCGCGACCACGTGCACGTCACCACCTTTGGCAATGCAGGCAAGGGAATGCCGCAGCCGATGCCGACCGGTTCGGGACGCGCGGTCGCGCCGCTGCCGCCCGGTTTCCGTCCCTCGGGGTCGTTCGGCAGATCGGGCTCGATGTGGTCGAGCACGCACACCGGGGAGGATTTCGCGGCCCCGTTGGGTACGCCGGTGTATGCGGTGATGGACGGTGTGGTGGGCGCGCCGATCCCGCAGGGGTGGAACGGAAATCACGTGGTGGTTGGACATGCGGGCGGCATCCACACCCACTATGCGCACCTGCTGTCGGCGCAGGTGCAACCCGGCCAACAGGTGCGCGCCGGTGACGTGATCGGGCTGGTGGGCTCGACCGGCAACTCGTCGGGGCCACACCTGCACCTGGAATACTACCCGCCCGGCGTCAGACCCGGTGACGTCTACAAGGCCCAGGATCCGGTGCTTTTCCTGCGAGCGAACGGAGTGGGCTTTGACTGAGGTCGCGCTGATCGCGCCCGAGGGCGTACGCCTGCCCGCAGGTTTGTCGCGGGTGCTGGACGGGCACGTGCCCTGTCAGACGTGCGGTTCGGAGATTGGCGCCCGCGCGGCACTGCTGGTGGAGCGGGCCGGGGAGTGGATGCGGTTTCGGCCGCGGCACCCCGACTGTGCCGGGCCGGAGTTGGTCGAGCTGCCCGGGCCGGAGCGGTTGGATCCCAGTCGTGGCGTGCATCGGGTCGGCTGTGTGGCCCTGCCCGATCAGCGCCCGGCGCTGCTGGTGAACCCCGACGTGGACGCCCCGGCGTTCGTCGGGGAGCGGCCCGCCCTGGCCGACCTGCTGAACGGCACCGGCTGGCAGGCCTGGCCGGCCACCCCGCAGCGGATCAGCGGCTGGGTCGAGGTGCGGGCCGGGGCCGTGGAAGTGCTTACCGGGTTGGGATCGATCGTGCTCGACCCGGTGCCCGAGGAGTGGGCCAGGCTGGTCGGTGGGGCCGGGGAACTGCCCGTGCTCGCACTGCTGGACGAGCACGTGGACGCCTGGCTCGGGGCCAGCGGTTGGGCCGAGGTGGCTGCGTTGCTGGATCGGTCGCGGCCGCTGGCGGGTCTGGTGCAGGTGCTGATTTGACACGCCGGGCGGGTAGGTGTTTGCCGTGGCGCCCGGTCCGTTACTGTCGTGTCAGATCGCCCACGGTGGGCGACGGAAGGAACGGTTGTCATGGCCACCGACTGGGCTGCCGACATCAAGAAGCATGTGACCAACGCCGATGACGCCGCCATCGCCGGCATCATCAAGCACTGCGGCATTTCGCTGCACAGGCAGGATTCCTCGATGGTGTCGTTCACTGACAAGGCCGAGACCGACCGGGTGAAGGCCGGCTTCCTGACCAAGAAGCTGGGCGTCACCGACGAGGCCAAGGCCGACGCCGCGATCAAGGCGGTCGGGGAGAAGCTGAAGGGGTCCTCGCGGAAGTATCGCCCGACGGTCTATTACATGCTGGCCGACCACTTCGGAAAGCTCGACCTGTTCAAGAAGTGACCTGATCGCTGTGGGGTCCGCCCGCTCGGGTGCCCACGGTCATTCACCGCGGTAGCTCACTGCGGCGGGCGGACAGCCAACGCAGGTGCCATCCGCCGGCGACCGTGATCAGAACCCCGAACCAGGCGCCATAACCGAACGGGGTGGGGTCGACGCGTCCGTCGACGAACCGGGACGGGTCGCCACGCAACGCGAGGGCGTACCCGACCATCCAGCTGCCGACGATCGCCAGCAGGGCCCAGACCACGCCGACCAGCCACAGCGGCCGTCGCGGACGGGTCAGCCAGCCGGCCGTGAGCCAGGTGAGCACCACGACCGCTGCCAGTGTTCCGCCGAGCGTGCCCAGGATCAGGGCGACCGAGCTCGGCAGGGGGGCCAGCGCTGCGGCGAGCACCAGCACGATCACCAGCAACGCGGCCCAGTTGGCCAACCGGTTGAGTCGGCGTACCTGCACCAATGGACTCCGTTCGTTGCTAGGTTGAACCGTGCGTGGCCAGTGTTCCACGCGACCTGTTCGCCACAGTCCTCGAGAGGTGCCCGATGACCAGCACCCCACCGCCGGGGCAGTATCCCGGCCAGGTGCCCGGGGCCGTGCCGCCGTCCCCGGTGGAATGGCAGGTGATCGAGCACGTGCCCGGGGACCCGTGGAGCGCGGAGCTGGTGATCTGGTCCGGGGAGGCGATCGACGGGATCGCGGTCCCGCTGGACGAGGAGCTGCTCGGGGTGATGGCCGAGGTACGCCGCCGCCGCGACGATGTGGACGCCACGTTCGACGGAGATCACGGTGCGTCCCTTCGACAGGCTCAGGGACCGGATGAGCGGGCTCTCGGGGCGTACGAGGATGAGGAGTCGGGGTCGCGCATCGGGCGCTGGTGGCAGGGGCTGGGGCGTACCACCGGGTCCGCCCAGGCTGACCGCTGGTTGGAGAACATACCGGTCAGGTGGCAGCTGATCGGCGCCGGGGTGTTGTTGCTCGTGTTCGTGCTGGTGATGGTGATTGGCCGCCTCCTCTGAGCCCGGCGTACCCAGTCCCACTTCGCGTACCCAGTGTCACTTCGCGTGCCGAAGTTGACTTCGCGTGGTGCCGGTAGTCCGCGAGGTGACGTTTGCCACGCGAGGTGACACTCGGGACGCGGAGTCGAGCCGGGACCGGTGGCACCGAGACCGCCTGCCTGTGGATAAGTGACTATCGGGGTCGCCGCCAAGTTGTTGGAATGGTTGCATGCCGATCATTCGCCGGGAATACCTGGACCGTGGGCACAGCCCAACCGAGCTGGCGGCGTCCGTCCGTCGTGGGCAACTCGTCCGGCTGCGCCGGGGCGGGTACGCCGAACCCAACCCTCTGGCGACACCCGAGCAGCGGCACCGGGAGCTGCCCGAGCTGACCCTGCCGAGCCTGGGTTCAGGATCCGTGCTCAGCCACGCCACCGCCGGAGTCCTGCACGGACTGTGGTTGCCGGCCAACCAGCTGCGGCGGGTGCATGTGTGCCGCGACGGCAAGGGCGGAGCCTCGGTGACCAGGCATCTGCACGTCCACCGGCCCGACCCAGAATCGAGCACCGTCCCCGTGCCCGACGGTGAGTTGCGGATGACCGACCTGCTGGGAACCACGGTGGCGCTGCTCCGGCAACTGCCAATCGCCGACGCCGTCGGCGTGGCAGATTCGGCCCTGCGTCAGGGCCTCGACCCAGACGAGTTGCTGGCCGCAATCGCCGCTCGGAAACGGATCCCGGGCAACCGGTTGGCGCGCCGAGCTGCCGAATTCGCCGACCCCCTCAGTGAGAGCCGCGGGGAGAGCTGGTCGCGGTGGCAGATGTGTCAGCTGGGGATCGCGGCACCTGGGCTGCAGCACGAGGTCCGCACCAACCACGGGGAGCATGTGGCGCGCTGCGACTTCTGGTGGCAGAAACTCGGCCTGGTCGGGGAGTTCGACGGGGCCGTGAAATATGGCCGTCTGCTCAAGCCGAGGCAGTCGGTGCAGGATGTCGTGCTGGCCGAGAAGCATCGGGAGGAGGCGATCCGGCGGCAGGGGCTGTGGGTGGTGCGCTGGACCTGGTCCGAGGTTCGATCCGACAAGTTCGGCGAGATCATCAGCAGTGCCATGCGGAACGCCCCGCGCGTCCAGAACCGCAGCGCCTGACGCGTCCACCCGCGCGACTCCGCGTACCGAGTGTCACCTCGCGTGCCGAACGTCACTTCGCGGACCACCGGTAGCACGCGAGGTGGTGCTGGGTCCGCGAGGTGAGCTTCGGTACGCGAGGTGGGCTTCGACAGGCTCAGCCACCGGGCCGGGGCAGGTTCAGCCACCGGGCGAGGGTGGTCAGCGGGCGGCCGTGTTCAGCCCGACGAGCCAGGCCAGGGCGAGGATGGCGCCGAGGACGGGGGAGAAGATCATCACCCCGACGGCGATCAGCGAACCGAGCGTGCCGAGCAGGGCGCGAGGCCCGCGGCGTACGCCACCGCCGAACACCCACGGGGCGATCACGGCGCCGATCGGCAACAGCCACGCGGCCAGCGGGAGGCCGCCGGGGTCTCCGGCCCAGCGCAGGGAGGGGGTGACGGCGAGAGCGAGGTACGCCCACCCGCCGGCCAGCGCGGCGGCGGCCATGACCGGGTCCCGTCGCCACCAGGCGACCCGCTCAGCGGTATTCACTGGCGGCCTGTTCGGCGACCTGGGCGAGGTGGGCGCGGTGGCGTACCCGGCCCGTGGCCACGTCGAACCCGGTCGAGGCGTGACGGGCGGCGCGGCGGGCGGCGGCCAGTTCGTCGTCGCCGGCCAGCTTCTTGGCGTGCCGGCCGGTGACCAGCTGGAACTCCCGATTGGCGTTGTCGCGGGCGCGGCGGGCGGCCTCGAACTCCTGCTCGGCCTGGTGCAACTGCCCGGCGTAGTGATCGGCCCGGGCCAGCGCCATCCCGCGGTCGTCCAGCGGGGCGGTGAGGGTGCGCTGAAAGGCGGCCTCCATCGCCCGCGCCTCGTTGGCCTGCTCCCGCATCCGGGGGTTGCTCGCGCCGGCGGCCTTACCGCTGCGCGGACCGAGCCCGGCACCAGCCGGGCCCAGTCCCGGCGCCTCGGCGCGGGCTGCCCGGGCCGCCTCGGCGGACTCCGGGTCGGGGCCGGCGTCGGAGGCCCGGGCCACGTTCGGACCCCCGCGGAAGTAGTTGTAGTTGGTGATCTGCACCCCCGGCTGCGGCTGGGACTGGGCGAGCTTGTCCGCCGCCTCCTCCCGGGCCTGACTGGAGCGTACGCCCGCCCCGAGCGCCGAACCGAGCCCCGGGACCCGGGCCAGCGGGCCGGTGGCCGAGGCGCTGGCGCGGGCCGAATCCTCGGCGCCGAGGGAGCGCACCACCTCCTCGCGCAGCCGGACCCGGCTCCGCTCGTCGATCGGGGTGCCGTGCTCGGCCACCCACCGCTGTTCGGCCTCGGTGACCGCCGCGGCCACCCGGGCGTCCTGCTTGCGTCGAGTCGGTGCGTTCAGGGTCCGGCCCATCGAGCCCGGCCGGTTCACCCCGGGGGCCCGGGCGGCCGCACCGCTCTCGGTGGCACCCCCGCCGATCCGGTTCCGGGCGGCGCTGATCCCGGCCAGGGCGACGGCCGGCAGGTTGGTCACGGTCGCGGTGACGCCGGTCGGTTCCTGACGGCCGGCGCGGACCTCGGCGGCGCTGGCCGAGACCGGCTGTGCGTCACCGCGGATCAGCGAGACCACCTTCCACAGACCGAGCAGCAGCATCACCATCAGCACGGCCTTCATCCCCATGCCCGTGTTCGGCAGCTTCAGCGCCGCGGTGACCAGCAGCATCGCGACCGTCTGCAGCAGCTGGAAGACGAAGCTGAGCAGCAGCGCCTTGAACCAGGTCATCAGCCAGGCGCGGAAGATCCGTTGGGTGGGTGGGAAAAGCCCGAGCAGGGCGATCACCGGCAGGAAGAAGAAGAGTGCGACGAGCACCGAATTCCACAGCAGCAGCAATCCCGAGGTGACCACCAGGAAGGCGCCGACCAGCAGCGCCAGCAGCATGGAGAAGAAGGCGAGGTTGACCCGTTCCCCGGAGTTGCTGCCCTGCCAGGTCGGGTACTGGTCGTGATATTGCGACCAGACCACCTCGCGCAGGATGTTCCACTGCCCTTGGCGTTCTTCGATCTTGTCGTTGTTCGGGTCGGTCGGGTTGCCGGGCGGGCGGGCACCCCAGGTGGCCTCGGTGCTGGTCCGCCCCTGCGTCCAGAGCTGGACCAGGCGTACGTCGCTGCCGTTCTGGTTGGGCGGCGGGATGAGCTTCTCGGCCGGACCCTTGAACCGCTTCACCTCGTCGGTCTTGAACGGCATCGAGGTGTTCAGCGAGGTGCCGAATTGGCCGGTGGCCCACGGGTCGAGCACGACGTTCTGATAGATCAGGCAGTCGAAGCTGCGGCGCGCATCACGGCTGGTGGTGGAGCAGAACGGGCTGGTCTGGTTGGGCAGCAGCACCGAGGAGAGCTGGCCGTTGGCGTCGTTGATCGTGTTCAACGCCGAGGTGGTCAGCCAGTAGTAGTTCGGTTTCGACTGGGCCGTGCCGCCCTGGGTGGAGGGCAGCACCAGGAAGGTGCCGATCACCATGAAGATGCCCACGCCGATCAACGCCTGCAGGGTTTCCCGCTGCTTGCCCGGTCCGCGCATGCCGCCGGTGAAGATGACCAGCAGGCCGGTGAGCATGATCATCACCACCGACATCGACAGGAACAGCCCTGTGGACAGGGAATTCACCGGGGCCGCGGCCTGGTCGAGGAGGTTCACCACCAGCTGCGGGTTGGCGGCCAGGGAGCGGAACGAGATCGCCCCGGCGCCGATCAGTTTGGACAGGTCGAAGATGGAGTTGGCGACCATGTTGAGCGCCGACGGCAGATAGGCGCACACGTATTCGGTGCGCGGCGGGAAATCCTTGAACTGTTCCTGTTGCGCGAGTTTGGTGTGCGACCAGGTCGCCCCCGACATGCCCATCGCCTCATAGAGCGTGTACGCCGGGACCGGGCGCCCGCGGGCGGTGTCCCAGACCTCGACCTGGCGGTCGCGGGGGTTGAACAGCTGGCCGACGGCCATCATCGAGGCCGCGTCCTGGGCGTACGGCTGGTTGGCGGAGAAGAGCGGCAGTGGTGTGCACTCCGGCGGTTCGGCGGCGCGCGAGGTGCCGGTCGGCAGCACCGCGAGGACGGCGACCACCGCGAACACCACTCCGAGCAGGAGTTTCCTTAGCCGGGGGGCGGTCACGACTGGCCGCCGACGGGTTCGGCCCGCTGTTCGGCGTCCTCGGCGGCACCGAGCACACCGGCCTCGGCGACGGCGGCCTCACGCTCGTCGTTGGTGATGAACTCCCACTCCCACGGGTCGGCGGAGATCGGGTGCCGCTGCGAGCCCGCCCGGGTGGTCGGGTTGGTGTCCGAGGCGCGCAGCAGTTCCTTGAACAGCAGGTCGATCTCGGTCAACGCGACGTGGAAGTCCATGTCCCGGAAGAGGCACCGGCCGGTCTCCAGGTGACCGCCCATGCCGACCGGCAGCAGGGCGGTGGAGATCACGTCGCTGTTGTGCCGGGTGAGCAGAGGGGCCACCTGCCGGGCGTCGCCCTCGGAGCGTTGCAGGAAAGCGAACACCGACTGCACCTGGTTGGCCGACGGTCCGTCGCCACCCTCGCGGCTGGAGGATTCGATCTGACCCAGCCGGGAGGCGAGCTGATCGATCAGAACCGTGATCAACCCGTAGGACCGGCCCTGTGCCAGCGTGGTCAGCAGCAGCTCGCGGCCACCCTTGGTGGAGGTGACCAGATAGGACTCGTCGACGAACAGCATCTTCGGCTGGATGTCACCCGAGCGCCCGGTGACCGGGTTCACCGTCTGCTTGTTGTCGAGCATCTGCGCGGCATATTTCACCAGCACATACATGATCGCCGCGGCCAGTCGCTCCTCCTTGGACCAGGTGTCCTCGCCCATCTGCGATTTCGGAGTTTTCATGCCACGTAAGGTGAAAACGGTACGCCGCTTGCGCAACCGGGCGAACCCGACGGGCTCCTCGGCGAAGGCGAGCGAGGCGTACGGCAGGCCGAGCAGCTGCCGCAGCTGGATCGCCGCGCGGGAGAACTCCCGCTTCATCTCGAACGGGACATCGGCCATCTGCTCGATCCGGGCGGTCTCCTCGCCGACCACCTGCACGACCTCCCACAGGGTCGGCCGGCGGACCTGGCGGGCCACTTTCTCGGCCACCTCACCGCGTTCGTGGTCAGCGACCGGGCGCTGCGCCTGCACCTCGGCCATCCGCTGGTTGATCCGGATCTGGTAGCGCTGCTTGACGGTTTCGATGGCCGGCACGATCACGTCGTCGAAGCGGTCGCGCACCTTCTGCCCGAGGAACATGGTGATCATCTCGTCGGCGAGCAGGGCGCCGGCCTCGAGGTTGGGTTCCACCTGCCAGGGGTCCAGCACGCCGGGTGCGGAGGCGACGATGTCGATCACCTCGGTGTCGGCCCAGAACTCCGGGTTCACCGGTGTGAAACGGGATCGCCCGGTACCGAGCACTCCGGCCGCCGCCTCGGCCTGGAAGCCGGGGTGGTTCACCTGCGGGCCGAACGCCAGGTAGTAGCAGAACTGGGCGAAGTCGACCTTCGGGTCGAGGACGACGGTCTGTACGCCGGATTCGCTGGCCTGGAAGAACATCAGCAGGGCGAGCGAGGACTTGCCGCCACCCGATCCGCCGACGATGAACACGCCGCCGCCGGAGTTGCGGGCCACCCCGGAGTGCGGGGAGTGGAACACCGGTACGCCCTGGGATTCCCCGATGTAGTTGCCCATCCACCCCAGCGAGCGCCCCTCGGCCGACCGCACCTCGCGATCGCCGATCACCACACCGGCGCGCGGGAAACCCACCCCGAAGTGTTCCGGATCGGTGAGCCGGACGTAGGGGACCGACAGCAGCTTCGGTCCCGTTCCCGGCAGGAAGGAGGCGAGCATCCGCCACTGGTAACGGCTGGGGCGTACCAGGATCGCGTCGTTGAGGGTGTTCTTGGTGTCGATCACCAGCGACTCGACCCGGGCGTTCAGCTCCTCCAGGGTGGGGGCGGACACCTGCACCATGATCTGCCCGAGCACGCCCGGTTTCGGGGTCTGCCGGACCCGCGCCAGGGCGTCCTCGGCGCGCACCTGCTCGTCGGCGACCAGGATGTCGGTGATCTGACCGCCGGTGGCGGTGCCCATGTTCTTCAGCTCACCGCGCAGGTTGTTGTTGATCTTCTCCAGCTGTTCGCGGAATTTGCGTGGGGGCAGCAGTTCCATCCGATAGGACACCTCGACACCCGCGTTCGCGAAGTGCCGGATCCACGCCTGCCCGGCGTTGGTGGCGGTCTCCTCCGGCCACTCGGCCACCGCCAGGCAGGCGGTGTAGGAGTCCAGCGCGTCCGACTCGTCGGAACGGTCGGCCTCGGCGACGTTTTCGTTCAGCGTGGAGATGTGCAGGTATTGCCGGCGGTTCTCGGCGGTGAAGTCGACCCACAGCGCGAACTCTCCCTCACCCCACGGCTTGGACTGCGGGAAGTCGTTCATGGTCGGGGCGAAGTGGCCGGCCAGCGGCTTGCGGATCAGCCACATCCGGTCGGCGCGGGTGATCGGCTGCACCGGACCCAGGCTGGCGACGTTGCGCAGCACGCGCTGGGCCATCACCTCCCAGCGGGCAGCGAGATCCGGCGGGATGAACTCGTCGTGCCCGCCCATCAGCGCGGCGTTCGCGGACTGCTTGATCTCGTTCAGCGAGGAGGTGGGCAGGGTGTCGATCTGGATCAGCAGGTAGGCCACCGGGCGTACCGTGCGGGTGTGCCGCAGGAAGAAGGCGGTCGCGTCGAGATAGGTGCGATAGAGCCGTGAGGGGTTCCAGGAGTTGCGCAGCAGCTGGTGCTTCCACTCGTCGACGTTGAACGGCTGGTGGGTGAGCCGATAGTGCACCTGGACCGGCTCGCCGTCGGCCGCGGTGTGCACCAGCGCCTGGGTGGCCTGGTAGGCGAGCGACTCGACGTCCTCGGCGCCCATGTACATGTCGCCGACCGGCTCCAGCCGGAACCCGGTCCACACGGTGTTCTGGTGCACGAACACCGACCCGTCGTCATAGCGGTAGCCGAGCCGCAGATCCTCGCGGGCCTGCCGCTTCGGCGTACCGGAGTCGCCGCCGCGGGAGGCGGTACGCCGCCGCCCGGCGGTCATCGCCGACCAGATCACGCCGACCGCGACGAGGAAGGCGATGACGAGCAGCACCATCAGGATCGTCTGGATCATCCGCGGTGACCCTTCGACTCGCTCGTTCCTCGCTCGCTCAGGGAACGTGTGGGGGTGCCTCGCTCGCGCAGGGAACGGTAGTGGTCGGCGTACACCTCGCGGGTGCCGAACCAGGCGTCGTCGCGGGGTTCCCAGATGATCGCCTGCCAGTGGATCCGGTCGGGTTCGGAGTCGCGGCTGAACCCGGAGATCCGCCGCGGCTGGGAGAAGGTGTAGTCCAGCAGTACCGACAGCCGCTGCGGCAGCGTCATCCGGTCGACGCTGGGGCGCCCGGCCCACAGATAGCCGACGGCAGCGGCCGCAACGGCACCCAGCATCCCGACGACGCCGACGAGTGGGGAGCCGCTGACCCGTCCCGCGATCGCGGCGACGATGGCGCCGAGCGCGAAGCAGACCCCGGCCACGGCGGCCCGGGTCGTGGAGAGGCCCCCCGGGATGGCGATCCCGCCAAACTCCCAGAGCTTGTTCTCCCGCTGCTTCAGGCGGGTGTAGTCACTCGAACGCATCAGGGCCGATCCTTCCAGAGACCGGGTCCGGATCGGCCCGGTCCAGGTTGGCGTCCGGACGGCGGCTCAACCGCCGAGACCCTTGACGATCTGCTGGATCGCGCCAACGAGGACGCCGGCCGCGCCGATCAGCATCAGGCCGAGGAAGATCACCCCCGCGCCGGAGAGCGCCTCGCGCAGGCCACCGCCGCGGTGGAAGGTGATGATCAGCTTGATCCCGAGCAGGATGAACGCGAGGGTCGCGATGGCCCCGCCGAGGGCGGCGATCTGCGAGGACAGGTTGTCGATCAGCTGGGTCATGCGGCTCCTTCTGATCCGGTCGGCTCAGGCATGGCGATCATCGGGGGGTCCCCGTCCCGGTCGGTGTCCCGGTCGACGTCGGGGTCGCGGTGCGGCTCGGGCGGATCGTCTGGGTGGGGGCCGTGCCCGAGGGTACCTTGGCGATGCCGGCCTGGACGTCAGCGACGAACCACTTCCCGCCGTTCTGCTCAATCACCACCCGATAGGCGTACGGCTGGTTGGTCTGGGTCTGGCTGGCCGCGCTGACCTGCACCTGCAGGGTGACCTGGGTGCCGTTGGCATATTCGAAGTTCTGCCCGCCGCGGTGCGCCGACTTCGGCGGCAGCGCCAGCACGTCGGTCACCTGCACCTGGCGCAGCCCCCCGCGCAGGCCGGTCCGCGCCGGTTCGCTGGCCCGTGGGGTGAGGAACTGCGGCAGGCTGTCCGCGCTGGCGGTCCAGGCGCTCATGAACTCGGGCAGGAAGCTGCTCTTCATCTGGGCGGCCAGGTCGAGGTCGGTCAGCGGCTGAGCCGGGTTGGCCTCGTCGCCGACGGGCTGTCCATAGCCGCCGATCGGCATCTGGCCGATGCTGCCGGTAACCCTGGGGCCGGCTCCGGTGGCCGGGTCGTCCAGATAGATCGGCACCAGATAGGCCGCGGCGCCGTCGCTGCCGGTGGTCAGGAAGCCGACGTAGCGGGCCCGGGTCATCCCCGGAATCGACTGGATGGTGCCGTTGAAGATGACCTGGTCGATCCGCCGCGGTTTGGTGTCGGTGCCGCCGGCACAGGCCGGGTCCTCGACGGTGCTCATGGCGCGGGCGGTGGACACCCGGTTCTGGTCGTCGGCCGTGCCGGAGCGGGCCAGGCAGGCGCGCAGGTATTGGCCGCCGAAGACGGCGGCGGCGTCGGCGTTGAACGTGTCGACCTGGGCCTGGGTACGCCCACCCGTCGGCATCCCGCGGGTGGCGAGCACGGCCAGGAACCCGCCCAGCACGGCGGCGCCGAGCACCGACAGGACCAGCGCCGTGACGGCCACGGTGCGGAACAGCTTGGCGGTGCTGCGGGCGTCCGACAGCCGACGACCCGGCAGCGGTACCACCAGCTCGTAACCGCTCTTCGTGCGCACCCGGTGCGAGCCGCGGGGGACCGAGTCGTCCTCGTCGAATTCCACCTCGGGCAACAGCGGGGCCTTGGTCTGCTGGGACGCGGGGGGCTGGGACGCGGGGGGCTGGGACGGCGCGTGGTGCGGCGCGGACGCCTGGCTCATCGGGGCGGACGCCTGGCTCATCGGGGCGGACGCCTGGCTCATCGGGGCGGACGCCTGGCTCATCGGGGGCTGCCCGACCGGACCGGGCTGGCGCGGCGGACCGGGCGGGACGGCTCCGGCGTACCCCGCAGGGAGCCGAGCGCTGCCGGAGCGGATGCCGTGCGGGTTCGGGTTGGCCGGTGCGCCGGGGGCGGGCGGGGCCCAGTGGTCCTCGCTGGTACGCCGCGGCGCGGGCTGGGGCGGCTGGCCGGGTTGCCCGGGCCGACCCGGTCCCTGGGGACGGCCCTGCCGCAGGCTGGAGCGGAGCACGGTGGAGTCCTCGCCGCCGCCCTCACGGGCGCGGGCGGCCTCGGCGTACCCGGGGTCGCCGGGACGAGGGGAATCGCTCCCGGGACCGGTGGCCGGTCGGGGGAATCCATCTCGTCGCTCGGTCATCGCTCAGCTTCCGGGGGGAGAACTCGGCCAGAACGCGATTCTGGTGGATGCCGGGGTCAGCCCGCGGTCGGGGTCCCGGCCGAGGGCCGGCTCAGGCCTGAGCACCCTCGCGAGCCTTCTCGCGGCGGGCCATCACGAACTCGAACACCATCGGCAGCACCGAGACGAAGACGATCAGCAGGATCGCCACCTCCAGGTTGTCCCGGACCAACGGGATCTGACCGAGGAAATAACCGAGCACCGTGACCCCGCACGCCCAGAGCACGCCGCCCAGGGCGGTCCAAATGATGAAGGTGCGGAAGTTCATCCTCGCGACACCGGCGACCAGGGTGACGAAGGTGCGCACCATCGGCACGAAGCGGGCCAGCACCAGCGCCTTGGCGCCGTATTTCTCGAAGAACTCGTGGGTCTTCTCGACGTAGGCCGGGTTGAACACCTTGCCCATGAAGCCGGTGCGCGGCTTGAACAGCGGCGGCCCGATCAGCTGACCGATCCAGTATCCGGAGATGTTGCCGAGGACCGCGGCGACGGTGAGCACCGCGCAGCAGAACACCAGGGTCAGCGGTTCGGAGCCGAAGTAGTGGATCACCGGAGGCGCACCCGCCACCACGGGGACCTTGATGAACAGTCCGACGGTGAACAGCAGCGAGTCGCCCGGCAGCAGGGAGAAGATGCCGCACTCGGCGAACACGATGAGCGCCACCACCCACAGGGCCCAGGGCCCGGCCGCGTTGATGATGTTCTCCGGCTTGAACCACTCCGGGAGCAGCAGCGGCATGAGGGCGTTGGTGGTGAGGGCTAGCACGCGTTGAGGATACCGTCCACCCTGTGGAAACCGAACTTTCGCGCGCCGGTGACCGAGCCGGTGATGGCGCTGCGCGCGAGCCGGCAACACACGGCGTGGGGCCGTGGGTCGGGGAATGGCCGGACGACGAGCGGTTGGACCCGGAGCTGTTGGCGGCGGGGGATCGGCGCAACGTGGTGGACCGCTATCGCTACTGGCGCCTGGAGGCGATCGTCGCCGACCTGGACACCCGGCGTACGCCGCTGCGGGTGGCGATCCAGAACTGGGAGCACGACTTCAACATCGGCTCCATCGTGCGCACCGCCAACGCGTTCAACGTGGCCGGGGTGCACATCATCGGGCGGCGGCGCTGGAACCGGCGCGGGGCGATGGTGACCGACCGTTACCTGCACGTGCGGCACCATCCGGACGAGGCCGACTTCCTCGCCTGGGCCGCGGGGGAGGCGTACGCCGTCGTCGGCGTGGACAACCTGCCGGGCTCGGTCCCGCTGGAGACGGCCGTGCTGCCCGAGCGCTGCTGTCTGGTGTTCGGGTCGGAGGGGGCCGGGCTGACCGAGCCGTTGGTCGTCGGCTGCCAGCAGCTGGTCGCGATCGACCAGCAGGGGTCGACCCGGTCGATGAACGCGGGCGCGGCCGCCGCGATCGCGATGTATGCCTGGCGGCTGCAGCGCTTGGTCAGCTGACGTTTGTCGACACGGCCCCGCTACCTTGGGTCCCAACGGTCGACCGGAGGGTGGTGGGAATGAGTGGGCTGGCGGTGGCGCTGCTGTCCTATCGGAGCAAGCCGCACTGTGGCGGTCAGGGCGTCTACGTACGCCACCTCTCGCGCGAGCTCGCCGCCCTCGGCCACCGGGTGACCGTCTATTCCGGACAGCCCTATCCCGACCTCGACCCCGCGCCGGCCGACGGCCCCGGCTCGATCGAGCTGATCAAGGTGCCGAGCCTCGACCTCTATCGCGAACCCGATCCGTTCCGGCTGCCACACCCGCGCGAATACCGTGACCCGATCGACGTCCTCGAGGTCGCCACCATGCTCACCGGCGGGTTTCCCGAGCCGATGACGTTCAGCCTGCGGGTCGCCCGGCTGCTGCGCGACCAGCTCGCCGCCGGCCGCCGGATCGACGTCGTGCACGACAACCAGACGCTCGGCCGCGGGCTGCTCGAGGTGCAGCGAGTGCTGCCGCTGGTGACCACCATCCACCACCCGATCAGCCAGGACCGGCGTACCGACCGGGCGGCCGCCTCCTCGAACAGTGCCAGCGCCTCGTCCTCGGGCAGGAACCCGCGGGCGGCCCGGGCGTGGCGCAGCAGCTCGGCGGGCATGGTCGGCTCGGTCACGGGCACACGCTATCCGGCCGGACCAGACCACTGGGCTCAGTGGTACATACTGGTCCTCGACGCGTGGAAGGTGGAGCTGTGCCGGGTATCGAGGACGAGGGCCTGGAGGCCGCCCCGTTCGAACCGACGATCGTGCCGATCGTGCCCGCCACCACCAAGCGCGCCCAGGTCCGCGAGTTGCTGGATCAGATCATCACCGCGCGGCTGCGGCCCGGTGACGCCATCTCCTCGGAGCGGGAATTGGTGAAGCAGCTCGGGGTGTCGCGGGTGACGGTACGCCAGGCGATCGCCGACCTGGTCGCGGCCGGCCGGTTGGAGCGGGTGCACGGGCGGGGCACCTATGTGACCGGTCCGCGGATCGACAGCCGGCTGCACCTGATGTCCTTCTCCCGGGAGATGCGTGCCCGCGGGCTGGAGCCGCGGACCGAGGTGCTGTCGGCGACCGAGGTGTCCGCCACCGACGCCGTGGCCGAGCAGCTGCAGCTCTCCGACGGGGAGCCGGTGGTGCGGGTGGAGCGGCTGCGGCTCGCCGACGACACCCCGATGGCGTACGAGGTCGGGTTCTATCCCGCGGCTTCCTTCCCTGGGTTGCTGGACAAGCCGTTGGGTTCGCTCTATGACGTGTTCGCCGCCGACTACGGCGTACGCGTGACGTCCGGGGTGCAGTCCATCCGGGCCGACGCGGCCGACCACACCCACGCCCAGGTGCTCGGGATCGCCCGGCGGGCGCCGCTGCTGGTCCAGGAGCGGGTCACCTGGGCCGGTACGCAGGTGATCGAGTTCGCCACCTCGCACTATCGCGGGGACCGGTATCGGATCCACATGTCGGTGACGCCGACCGGGTCCAGTTGATCTCAACTCGACCACTCGATGAGCGGATGGAAACTACACTTGTTCCCGTGCAGCAGCTACCCGTGTTCTATGACCCCGAGCGGGTCGAGCAGCGCATCGGGGCGTACCGCCGCCGGGTGATCTGGCAGGCCGTCAGCGCCGGGCTGTCGGTGGCCGCCCTGGCGGTGCTGTTCCTGCACAGCTGGTTGGTGGCCAAGGGTCAGCCGGGTGAGGTGGGCCAGATGCTGCGATACGTGCTCACCTTCGGCGCCGTGATCGGCCTGGTGATGCTGCTGATCCAGTTGCTCTGGCTGCGTCGGCTGCGGGCGGCCCGCCGTGAGGTGGGGGATGGGCTCGCGATGCTGCTGTCCCACCGCGGGATCGAGACCGCCGACGGGGCGATGCCGTGGGAGGACATCACCCGGGTCGCGGTCGCGAACGGCCGCCCGGGTCACGGCTACCGGCTCGACATCGTCACCGCCGACCGGGGGGCGTGCGCGTTCCCGTTGGACGGGCTGAACCTGCTGCCCGGCAGCCTCGACTCGGCCACTCGGGCCTACTCGGCCGGACGGCACGGGGTCGACCTGACCGTCGTCGACGACTGAACGCCCGGCCCGCTGACAGCGGCGTACCCGCGGGTGAAAGACTGGGGCCGAGGCCTGCCCGAACGACAGAAGGAAGCAAGTCATGCCCATCGCCACACCCGAGGTGTACGCCGAGATGCTGGATCGGGCGAAGCAGAACGGCTTCGCCTATCCGGCCATCAACGTCTCCTCCTCCCAGACGCTGAACGCCGCCCTGGCCGGTTTCGCCGAGGCCGGATCGGACGGCATCATCCAGGTGTCCACCGGCGGTGCCGAATATCTCTCCGGCCCGACCGTGAAGGACATGGTCAGCGGGGCCAGCGCGCTCGCCGAATATGCGCACATCGTGGCCGAGAAGTATCCGGTGAACGTCGCCCTGCACACCGACCACTGCCCCAAGGACAAGCTGGATGGGTTCGTCCGCCCGCTGCTCAAGATCTCCGCCGAGCGGGTGAAGAACGGGCAGAACCCGCTGTTCCAGTCGCACATGTGGGACGGTTCCGCGGTGCCGCTGGAGGAGAACCTGGAGATCGCCAAGGAACTGCACAAGCTGTGCCAGGAGGCGAAGATCATCCTCGAGGTCGAGATCGGTGTGGTCGGCGGCGAGGAGGACGGCGTCGCCAACGAGATCAACGACAAGCTCTATTCCACCCCCGAGGACGCGATCGCCACGGCCAAGGCGCTCGGCTACGGCAACGATGGCTACTACATGACGGCGCTCACCTTCGGCAACGTGCACGGGGTCTACAAGCCGGGCAACGTGAAGTTGCAGCCCGAGGTGTTGAAGAACGCGCAGGAGGCCGTGGTCAAGGAGTTCGGTCTGGAGGAGGGCGCCAAGCCGTTCCACCTGGTGTTCCACGGCGGCTCCGGTTCGCTGCCCGAGGAGATCGCCGAGGCGCTCACCTACGGCGTGGTGAAGATGAACGTCGACACCGACACCCAGTATGCGTTCACCCGCCCGGTCGCCGCGCACATGTTCCGCCACTATGACGGCGTGCTGAAGGTCGACGGCGAGGTCGGCAACAAGAAGCAGTACGACCCGCGGTCCTGGGGCAAGGCGGCCGAGTCGAGCATGGCCGCCCGCGTGGTCCAGGCCTGCCGCGACCTGAAGTCGGCCGGCCAGCACCAGTGAGCGATCGGTGCCGCCGCCTGCGGAAACCGCTGGCGGTTGGCCCGCTGACCTGACAGGGTCGACGCGTGGGAGCCCCACGAGTTCATCGTTCTCGTGGGGCTGCGGTGCGTCTCGGGTTCGTCAGCCGAGCTTGGTGTGGGGGTCCACGGCTCGCTGACCCGTGGTCTGCGACGCATCAGGCACCCGATACTCCAGGTGCACGTGGGCGCCGAGGGTCCACCCGACAGCACCGACCGCCTGGCCGGGCTGCACCTGCTGCCCCAGGGAAACGTCGATCCGTGACAGATGCCCCAGGATCACCACGTCGCCGTTCTCGCGCTGGATCCTGAGATCTCCGATTCCGGGGGTGTTCTTGGTGCGGGCGTCGTCGTAGTAGGAGCCGCTGCCCCCGGCGACGATCACCTTGCCGGCGACGGGGCTGACCACCTTGGTGCCGCGCGGGGCGGCCCGGTCCACTCCCGGATGCGAGCAGGCCGGCTGGCCCACGCTGGGGGCGTACTCGTACATCCAGCAGTTTTCCTGGCTCCACGGGGTGATCCCGAACGGCTGGGTTTCCTCGTCCGGGCCCTCGATGATGTCGGCGACCTTCAGCACCTTGCCGGCTGATCCGGCCGGCGGCTTCGGGGTTGCCGGGGGCTTCGGGGTTGCCGGGGGCTTCGGGGTTGCCGGCGGCTTCGCACTCGGCATACCGGAGCAGGTCGGGGCGACCTGCTCGGGCGTACCCGTCCACACCCAGGCGTCGGCCACCCAGCCGCCGGCCTCGGGCACGTAGTCCCACAGGGTGCTGGACACCCCGGCGACGTCGTTGGTGACCGATTCGGCGCGGATCTGGCAGCGGATGGTCAGCGGCTGCCCCTCGTTGAGTGTGCCAACGACGGCGGCGCTGCGGCTGGGGCTCTGCCGCACGTTCAGCGGCATCCCGCCCAGGTTCCACACCCGCGCCGCGGTGCCGGAGGTCGCCGGACCCGAGGCCGCCGGACGTGATGGGGCCGGGCGGGTGGTGGTCGTCGTCGCGGTGGGGCTGGAGCCGGCTGTTTTCGATCCGGTGCCCGTCCAGCCGGCGATCAGCCGGCGCAGGTCGGCCTGGCTGCGTTCGGCGGTCGCGCGGTCTGCGGCGTACATCGCCGAGGTGTCCCAGCCACTGCCATGGCACCAGCTGAGGTTGGCGCGGATGCACTCCGACTCGACCTCCTGGTGGAGCTGGGTGGCGCCGATCGCCGGGTCGCGGAGCAGCCACGCCTTGCGCAGCACCGGGGTGTCGCGCACGGTGCGCTGCTGTTCCTGGCTCAGCCCGGCGTCCTTCATCACCCGCTGCAGCACGGCATCCGGGCTGGTGGAGTGCAGCGTGCGGGCGAGCCCCTCGTTGTCGGCCAGGCTCGAGTTGGGCACCTGTACGCCGGCCAGGCCGACCTGCCAGGCGCGGCCGGCGGGGCACAGGTCGGTCGGTCCGGTCCGGCGGTCGCCGCCGGGGAAGTTGCAGTTGCTGAACTTGTTGTCGGTGTCCATCGTGCCCTCCTTCAGCGACCACCAGGTGGTCCGGGAGAGCAGGTTCAGGCGGGCCTCACGGTCCCCGGCCAGGCGCGGATAGGCTTGGCTGGCGAACCACTTGAGGTTCTTGACCTGGGGGGAGTTGAGGGTGTGTCCGTTCACGGTGGCGGTGCCGGCGACGGACTGGGAGAGGCCCACGCCGGCGGCGAGGGCGGTGGCAGCGGTGACGGTGGCGGCGGTCAGGGCGGCGGTGCGGCGGGTGAGGCTCATGACGTGGGTCCTGTCTCTGGCATCCGGCTGATGCGCAGGACGCTAGGAGCCCCACCGGGCACCGCCCAACCCGTGTCCGGGCGGATTTTTCCGGCCGCGGCAAGGATGAGTAGCCGGGCCCACAGGGGGTTGGGGTGTCGGCCCCAGCCCGAGGCGAGCCGGGGCTCAGAGCGCGGTGGTCGAGCCCCTGATTACCGTGCCGATGGCCGCCGCGATCGCCTCGTGCCCGGCTTCGTTGGGATGGTCCCCGTCGTCGGCCAGCAGGGTGGACCAGTCGCTGCTCGCCGCGTTGAAGGCCGCGACCAGGTCGACATAGCCGGCGCCCGTGTCGGTGGCGGTCTGCTGCAGCACCGTGTTGATCCGCTCGGTCAGCCCCATCGCGGTGTCGGTGTACGCCTGGTCGGCGCCGCTGACCGAGGCGTCGGTGAAGGCGTTCCAATAGCCGGTCACCACGATCCGCGCGTTCGGGGCGTACGCCTGCACCTCGGTGAGGACCAGCGCCATGTGCTGCCGCAGCGCGGTCAGCTGGTCGTCCAGGTCGGGCGCGTCGGCGTCGTCGACGGTGAAGTCGTTGGCGCCGATGGTGATCACCACCAGGTCGGCCTGCTCGAGGGCAGACTGCACCTGCGGAAGGTTCAACTGGGCCAGCAGGCCGGTGGTGGTCAGCCCCGGTACCCCGAAGTTGTCGGCCGCCGCCGCGGTGGTGGCGGTGGTCAGCGAGGCGGCCAGCGCCTGAACGTAGGACTCATCGGAGCGATAGCCGGAGGTGACCGAGTCGCCCAGCCCGACCACCACCTCGGTGCGGGTCGCCTGCTGGCTCGCCGCATAGCTGGTCGTGGTGCTGGTACCGGCCCAGGCGGCGGTGGCCCCGCCCGCCGCCCCGAACGTCAGCAGCAAGGTGGTCAGCAGTCCCGCCAGCAGCCGCTTTCCGATCATGGGACCAGCCCATCGGGCCGGGCTGTGGATTTTCTGTGCAGCCGTTGTGCACCCGCGATGAGTGCGGGCTGGCCCACGGTGATCTGGTCATGACGTGCCACTCAACGGCCCTGTTGGGTCGAAACAGGGCCAGCCGGAGCAACGAGTGGCACGTTATGACCAAGTGGCTTCGACAGGCTCAGCCAGCGACAGGCTCAGCCAGCGAAGGTCTCAGCGGCGCAGGGCGGGCTCGGTGGCGTCGGCCAGGGCCACGTGCCCGGCGCCGTTCGGGTGATCCCCGTCGTCGGTGAGCAATTCGGTCGGGTCGGCCCCGTAGGCCTCGGACGGGTCGACGAAGGACGCGTCGTGCTCGGCGGCGAGTTCGGCGAGCATCTGGTTCAGCTGCCGGGTGGCGGCCTCGTCGGCCGCGCGGACCTCCGGCGGCAACGTCTCGGCCACGGCACCGGCGGTGGACACGTTCCAATAGCCGACCAGCACGATGTGGGCGTTGCTCTGCTGGTGGATCTCGGTCAGCAACCGCGCGAACTGGCGGCGCACCTCGGTCACTTCCTCGGCCGGGTCCTCACCCGCCGTCTCCGGTTGCATGGCGGCGTCCAGGTCGTTGGCGCCGATCATCAGCACCACCTCGGTCGCCGCGGCCAGGTCCGCGCGCAGGCTCGGGTCGGCCAGCTCGGCGTACACGTCGGCGACCGTGGCACCGCCCATCGCGCGGTTCACCACCTGATAGCCGCCGCGCTGGCCGAGCAGGGTGATGAAGTTCGGGTCGACGCAGTTGGTGCCGGCCGGCACCGAGTCGCCCAGGCCGACCAGCACCCGCGGCCGGTCCCCGGTGTAGGCCGCGCCCCGTTCATCGCTGTGGGTCACCGGTTCGTCGGCGTACGCCCGAGCCGGGGAGGCCAGAGCGCCGAACGCCAACAGTGCAGCCCCGAGCAGCAGCGCGACAGGTCGCGTCGGGGTGCTCAGGGGGCGTGGCATGACCCATTGTTTCGACAGTTGGCCAGAACTCCAAGCACGGGCCCTGACCTGGCCCGCCGGGCACGGTTAGGCTGGGGTGGTGACCCAGAAGCCGCACGAGAACCTGCTCGCCACTCACGGCACCACCCCGGCCACCCGGTTGCCGGAGGATCCCGCCGCCGCGGAGATCGCCGAGCACGGGCGCGAACGGTTCGTCGAGATCGTCCGGCGCCACCCGCAGTCCAGCCTGTGCTGGGCGCTGCTCGCCGAGGGGGCGCTCGGCATCGGCAGCCCCGACGCCGACGTCACGGCGTACGCCTATGCCCGGACCGGTTATCACCGCGGGCTCGACGCGCTGCGCCGCGCCGGTTGGAAGGGGGCCGGTCCGGTGCCGTGGGAGCACGGCCCGAACCGCGGATTCCTGCGCTGCCTGTGGGCGCTGGCGGTCGCCGCCGACCGGATCGGGGAGAGCGACGAGGCCCGGCGCTGCAGCCAGTTCCTCAAGGACTCCTCCTTCACCGCCTATGACGAGTTGAGCGACAGCCGCCCCCTGCGCGGCTCCGAAGGGTCCGCGGAGCCGACGGACCGATAGGACACCTGGTCGGCACCTGGTTTAGGGTGGGGTGTCAAGAGGGTCCTTGGCGCAGCTGGGGACCCTGTGTCGTTGAGAGAGGCTGACGATGCCCAGCATCATCGTGATGGGTGCCCAGTGGGGCGACGAAGGCAAGGGGAAGGCGACCGACCAACTCGGTGACCGGATCGACTTCTGCGTCCGCTATTCCGGAGGGAACAACGCCGGTCACACGCTGGTGGTGAACGGCGAGAAGTATGCCATGCACCTGCTCCCCAGCGGCATGCTGAACCCGAACGCCATCCCGGTCATCGCCAACGGCGTGGTGATCGACCTGGCCGTGCTGTTCGGGGAGATCGACGCGCTGACCGAGCGCGGGGTCGACTGCAGCACCCTGCAGGTGTCGGCCAACGCGCACGTGATCGCTCCCTATCACACCACCATCGACAAGGTGTCCGAGCGGTTCCTCGGCAAGCGCCGGATCGGTACCACCGGCCGTGGCATCGGCCCGACCTATTCGGACAAGATCAACCGGATGGGCATCCGGGTGCAGGACCTGTTCGACCCGGAGATCCTGCGCGCCAAGGTCGAGGCCTCGCTGGAGCAGAAGAACCAGATCCTGGTCAAGATCTACAACCGTCGGGCGATGGAGGCCGACGACGTGATCGAGGCGCTGACGGCGTACACCGATCGGCTGCGCCCGATGGTCACCGACACCACGCGCCTGCTGAACGACGGACTGGACGAGGGCAAGGTGGTGCTCTTCGAGGGCGCCCAGGCCCACCACCTCGACGTCGACCACGGCACCTACCCCTACGTCACCTCCTCGAACCCGACCGCGGGCGGCGCCTGCACCGGTACCGGTGTCGGTCCGACCCGGATCGACCGCGTCGTCGGCATTGCCAAGGCCTACACCACCCGGGTCGGCGAGGGGCCGTTCCCGAGCGAACTGCACGACGACGACGGCGAGCGGCTGCGCCAGGCCGGCGGGGAGTTCGGTGTGACCACCGGCCGTCCGCGCCGCTGCGGCTGGTTCGACGCGCTCGTGGTCGAGTCGGCGGCCACCGCCAACGCGTTCACCGACGTGTTCTTGACCAAGCTGGACATCCTGTCGGGCTGGGACAGGATCCCGGTCTGCGTCGCCTACGACGTCAACGGCGTACGCCACGACCGGATGCCGATGACCCAGGCCGAGTTCGCCGCCGCCACCCCGATCTATGAAGAGGTCGACGGCTGGCACGAGGACATCTCCGGTTGCCGCGAGTTCGCCGACCTGCCGGTCAAGGCGCAGGACTACGTGAAGCGGCTCGAGGAGCTGATCGGCACCCGGATCTCCGGGATCGGCGTCGGCCCCGGCCGCGAGCAGTCGGTGATGGTGCACGACCTGCTCTGAGGCGTACGCCGCCAACCGGCATCGCGTCCGCCTCTGGGCACCTTGGCAGGGGTAATTCCCGCCGGCTGAACGCCGATACACTCGCCGCATGAATGCGGACGGACAGATGCGGGTGATGGTGATCGGCAGCGGAGCCAGGGAGCACGCCCTGGCGTACGCGCTGGAGCGCGACCCGATGGTTTTCGAGGTCGAGGTCGCTCCCGGATCCCCGCGGATGACCGAATACGGCGAGCTGCACGCGGTCGACCCGCTCGACCCGGCCGCGGTCGCCGGTCTCGCCAAGGAGCTCGACGTCGACCTGGTCGTCATCGGCCCCGAGGCGCCGCTGGTGGCCGGGGTCGCCGACGCCGTCCGGGACGCCGGGATCGCCTGCTTCGGCCCGTCGGCCGCCGCCGCCCAGATCGAGGGCAGCAAGGCGTTCGCCAAGGAGGTGATGGCTGCCGCCGGCGTACCCACCGCGCGTTGGCGGACCTGCCACAACGCCGACGAGGTGGCCGCCGCCCTGGACGGGTTCGGTGCTCCCTACGTGGTCAAGGACGACGGGCTGGCCGCCGGCAAGGGGGTCGTCGTCACCGACGACCGGCAGGCCGCGCTGGACCACGCCGCCGGTTGCGACACCGTCATCGTGGAGGAATACCTCTCCGGGCCCGAGGTGTCGCTGTTCGCGATCTGCGACGGAAAGACCGCCGTGCCGATGCAGGCCGCGCAGGACTTCAAGCGCGTCGGCGAGGGCGACACCGGCCCCAACACCGGCGGCATGGGGGCGTACACCCCGCTGCCGTGGGCACCCGCCGACCTCGCCGAGCAGGTCAACGAGTACATCATCAAGCCGGTGGTGGAGGAACTGGCCCGCCGCGGCACCCCCTTCGTCGGGCTGCTCTATGCCGGCCTGGCGCTCACCCCGCACGGGGTCAAGGTGATCGAGTTCAACGCCCGCTTCGGCGACCCGGAGACCCAGCCGCTGCTGCTGCAGCTGGAGACCCCGCTGGGACAGGTGCTGTACGCCGCCGCCACCGGCCGGCTGGCCGACGCCCCGCCGCTGAAGTTCACCCCCGGTTATGCGGTCGGGGTGGTGATCGCCGCTGACGGTTATCCGGGCGAGCCGGTGCTCGGCACGCGCGTGTTCGAGGGGCAGTTCCGCTCGGGCAACATCAAACTGTTCCACGGCGGCACCGCGCGCGACGAGGTCGGCAACCTGATCGTCTCCGGCGGGCGGGTGTTCACCGTCACCGGCAAGGGCCATACCCTCGGCTTCGCCCGCAACATGGTGTACGCCGCAGCCAGCGGCTTCCACCTGGACAAGGTGTTCTGGCGCAAGGACATCGCCGAGAAGGCGGCACTCGGACAGATCCCGACCTACGAGGTCCCCGAGGGTGGCCTGTTCCAGGTCGAGTCGGACGCGTCGGTGGGGGCTGCCGAGTGAGCATCCCCAACGTGCTGGCCACCCGCTATGCGTCGGGGGCGATGCGGGAGATCTGGTCCCCGGAGAACAAGATCATCGCCGAGCGGAAGCTGTGGCTGGCGGTGCTACGCGCCCAGCAGGAGCTCGGGGTCGACTTCGGTGGGGACTCCGCCGACGCAGTGATCGCGGCGTACGAGAAGGTCATCGACCAGGTCGACCTGGCCTCGATCGCCGACCGGGAGCGGGTCACCCGGCACGACGTGAAGGCCAGGATCGAGGAGTTCAACGCGCTCGCCGGCTTCGAGCACGTGCACAAGGGGATGACCTCGCGTGACCTGACCGAGAACATCGAGCAATATCAGGTGCTCACCTCGCTGCGGCTGGTGCACGACCGGATCGTCGCCACCCTGGTCGCGCTCACCCGGATCGCCGCTGACTATGCCGATCGCGCGATCGCCGGACGCTCGCACAACGTCGCCGCCCAGATCACCACGCTGGGCAAGCGGTTCGCGACCGCGACCGACGAGCTGCTGGTCGCCCGGGAGCGGATCGCCGAGCTGATCGAGCGCTATCCGCTGCGCGGCATCAAGGGCCCGGTCGGGACCAGTCAGGACATGCTCTACCTGCTCGGCGGGGACGCCTCGAAGCTGGCCGAGCTGGAGCAGAGAATCGCCTCCCAGCTTGGATTTGCGCGCGTTCTCACCTCGACCGGACAGGTCTATCCGCGGTCGCTGGACTATGACGTGCTGACCGCGCTCGCCCAGGTCGCCGCGGCGCCGTCGAACGTGGCCACCTCGATCCGGCTGATGGCCGGGCACGAGCTGGTCACCGAGGGGTTCAAGCCGGGCCAGGTCGGGTCCTCGGCGATGCCGCACAAGATGAACACCCGCTCCTGTGAACGGGTGAACGGGTTCGCGGTGATCCTGCGCGGGTATGTGTCGATGGTCGGGGAGCTGGCCGGCGACCAGTGGAACGAGGGTGACGTCTCCTGTTCGGTGGTACGCCGGGTCGCGCTCCCGGACGGGTTCTATGCACTGGACGGGCTGTTCGAGACCTTCCTGACGGTGCTGGCGGACTTCGGCGCGTTCGACGCGGTGATCGAGGCCGAGCTGCAGCGGTACCTGCCGTTCCTCACCACCACCAGGGTGCTCATGGCCGCGGTGCGCAAGGGGGTCGGCCGCGAGCAGGCGCACGAGGCGATCAAGGAGCACGCGGTCGCCGTGGCACTGGAGATGCGCGAGACCGGCCGCGCCGACAACGACCTGTTGGACAGGCTGGCGGGGGATTCCCGGTTGGGGCTGTCGCGGGACGAGCTCGGGGCACTGGTCACCGAGCCGCTGGAGCTCTCCGGCTCGGCGCGGGCTCAGGTCGCGCAGTTGGTGGGTCGGGTGCAGGAGCTGGCCGAGCGGTGGCCGGCCGCTGCGGCGTACACCCCCGGCGCGGTGCTCTGACCTTTTGCAGAATGATCATGACCAGATCGGGGTCGTTTTCTCACTATGGGAAAATTCCGTCGATCTGGTCATGATCATTTCGGTCGGCGCCAGGTGAGCAGGTACCTCCCGAACAGGGGCGGGCTCACCCGCGCCACGGTACGGCGGCCTCAGTCCAGGTCCGGACAGTACTGGTAACCGGTCTCCTCGTCGTAGCACTTGAAGGTGGTCACGCCCCGATCCCTCAGGTGCGCGGCGGCCGCGCGGGCCAGCGGAGACCGTTGCGCCTGTTCACAGGTGAGCGGGCGAAGGTACGCGACGTCGGCCTCGTCGACGTAGACCGTGGCCGCCACCGTCTCGTCGCCTTCCTCAAACGTGAACCAGTTGCCCTCGTAGTAGTACGAGTACTCCCCGTTCTCGTCCGGGTCATCGGCATCCCGGAAGTGCTCCACCGTGACCTTCACCCGATCACGGTAGCGAGGCGGCGGGGCAGCGGCTCAGCCCTCGCGGGTCCACCCCGGTGGCATCTTGACCACCAGCCCGCCCGGATCGACCGACATCCGCACCGCCAACACCTCACCGAAGTGATCACCGTCGAGCTCGATCTCCTCCGGCTCCCGGAAGAACAGCTCGACCCGCTGGCACTGCTGATAGTTCAACTGTCGATCTTCGTCCCGGTTGGGGACCAGCGCGCGGGTGTCGGAGCGGCGCAGCAGCGCGTTCTCCACCAGCACCTTCCACATGATCTGCGCCCACCCGAAGAGTCCCTGTGGCCGCATCGCCACCACGTCCAGCACCCCGTCGTCGACCGCGGCATCGGGCAGCAGCAACACATTGTTCTGCAGCGACCCGCAGTTGCCGACCATGATCGTGTGCAGCCGCGCCTTGCGCAGCTCGTCCTCGTCGAGCCGGTAGAGCAGCCGCATCCGGTGGTTGTCCTTCAGCGACACGACCAGCGACTTGGCGTACGCCGCGACGCCCAGCTTCTTCTTCAACTCCTCATCGGAGTTGGAGATCATCTGCGCGTCCAGCCCCAGGCCGGCCATCACCAGGAAGGAGTGCTCCTCCTGCTTGCCGCCGGGCCGGCTCCACATGGCGACACCGAGGTCGATCGGCCGGTCGACGCCGTTGAAGCAGGCCGCGGTCGACTCCTCCAGGTTGTCCAGGGTGAGATCGAGGTTTCGGGCGAGCAGATTTCCCGTGCCCTGGGGGCACAGCGCCAACGGTACGCCGGTGTCGCGCAGCCCCTCCGCCACCCCCCGGACCGTGCCGTCGCCCCCGACGGCGAGGACCACCGACGCCTGTCGCTCGACCGCCTCGCGGGCCATCCCGGTGCCGGGGTCGTCCTCACTGGTCTCCAGGTACATCGACTCGTCCCAGCCCGCCTGCGCGGCGGCGGGGTCGATCACCTTGCGCAGGTCATCGACGTCGATCTTGACCGGGTTGAACACGACTGCGGCAGTTGGCATGGGAGCCATCATTTCCCAAAGTATCGACAACTCGCGAACGGGGGTGGGAAGTCGGCGGCACTAGGCTGAGCGCGTGCCAACGAACCATATCGACCCGCAATTCGCCGATGTGCTGGGATTGCCCCTGCTGCACGCCGGCAAGGTGCGTGAGTTGTACGCCCTGCCCGAGCGCGACGACGTGATGCTGATGGTCGCCACCGACAACATCTCCGCCTTCGACTGGGTGCTGGCCAGCCGGATCCCGGACAAGGGGGCGATCCTGAATCAGCTCTCGCTGTGGTGGTTCGATCGGCTGGGCGGGTTGGTGGACAACCATGTGCGTTCGCTGGACGTGCCCGAGCCGGTGCGGGGACGGGCGGTGATCTGTCAGAGGCTGGAGATGATCCCGGTCGAGTGCGTGGCCCGCGGCTATCTGACCGGGTCCGGCTGGGTCGAATACCAGCGCGACCGCAGCGTCTGCGGCGTACCCCTGCCGGAAGGGTTGAGCGACGGTGCCCGGCTGCCCGAGCCGATCTTCACCCCCGCCACCAAGGCCCAGCTCGGCGACCACGACGAGAACGTCGACTTCGCCACGGTGGTTGACCAGGTCGGACGCGAGACCGCCGAGGAGATCCGCCGGCTGACGCTGCAGGTGTACGCCGCAGCGGAGCAGCTCGCACGCGAACGCGGGATCATCCTGGCCGACACGAAGTTCGAGTTCGGACGCCGCGCCGACGGCACCATCGTGCTCGCCGACGAGGTGCTCACCCCGGACTCGTCGCGGTTCTGGGAAGCCGCCACCTGGCCCGGTTCGCTGGACTCGTTCGACAAGCAGTTCGTCCGCAACTGGCTGCTCGACCAGCCCGATTGGGACCGCAACGGTGAGCAGCCGCCCCCGCCGCTGCCCGAGGAGGTGGTCGCCGCGACCCGGCAGCGGTACGCCGAGGCGTACCAACGGCTGACCGGAAGCGAATTCCGACCGTGAGCGGTTGGCAGGGACCGCCGGGACCTCCTCCGGGACTGCCCTGGCAGGGGCCACCTGGGCCGCCCTGGCAACCCCCACCCGGACCACCTGGACCGCCTGGGCCGCCCTGGCAGGGCCCGCCGCAGTGGCAGGGTCCGCCACCCGGCCCGCCGCAACCGCCCCGCGGTCGGGTCGGCTTCACCATCGCCGCCGTCGTCATCGGGTGCGCGATCGGTCTGGTGGTCACCCTGCTCGCCATTCAGCTGCGGGACCCGAAACCGGAACCGCCAACCAGCCCCCCGGTGACGACACGCTCGGCCTCCCCGTCCCCCTCCCGGACACCGACCCCACGGACCAGCTCCACGCCGACCCCGCAGACCAGCGCCGAAGCGACCTCCAACACCACGTGCCCCACCCGCCAGGTGGCTCCGGTGATCCCCGGCTGGACGGCGATCGGATCCACCAAGGATCGGGCCGCCTTCGACGTGCCCGGTGACTTCTCGATTCAGCTCGGGGTGCTGTTCGGGCAGGAGACCAAGGCGCAAATGGTGCTCGCCCACTGCGGCGCCTTCTATCAGCGCGGGGTGTGCGGCAAACAGACCAACAGCCGCACCAGTGTGGGTCTGGTCACCCATGGTTCCTCGACCAACCGGGCCAGCGACCCGGTGGCGTACGCCAAGCTCTGGGCCAAGTTCAGCAACACCGACCATGACACCGGCGCCGTCGGCCCGGTACCGGTACCGACCGTCACCAGGCTCCGCACGGTCACCGGTCTCGAGGCGACGGTCGCCACGATCGCCGCCGACGACTCCACCCCCGACAAGGACTGTCCGGCCCCCCGCTTCCGGCTGAGCGCGGCGGCGATCGAGCTGCCAGACCGGACCCGCGCACTGCTGATCATCGACAGCGACCTGGGCATCGAGCGCGAACTGTCCCCCGACATCGAACGGCAGATCATCTCCTCGCTACGGCCGCTGTGAGGGGCCGCGATCGCGCGGTCGAGTCCGCCCGATCGCGCTAGGATCGCCCCATGGCGCGTGTAGTCGTGGAAGTGATGCCCAAGCCCGAGATTCTCGACCCGCAGGGCAAGGCGGTGACCGGGGCACTGGAGCGGCTCGGCTTCACCGGCCTGCAGGTACGCCAGGGCAAGCTGTTCGAGATCGAGGTGGACGGCGAGATCACCGACGACGTGGTGACCCGGGTCCGCGAGGCCGCCGACAAGCTGCTGGCGAACACCGTGATCGAAAACTTCGAGGTGCACATCGAGAAGCTGTCGGTCGAGGACAAGGCCGAGAACGCCGACCAGACGAAGGCCGAGAAGACCGGCAAGTCGGGCAAGGACGCCAAGAAGTGAGCCCCACCATCGGCGTGGTGACCTTTCCCGGGTCGCTGGACGACCAGGACGCCCTGCGCGCCGTCGAGGTGTGCGGGATGACCCCGAAGCCGCTGTGGCACGGCTCCGACAGCATCGAGGGGGTCGACGCGGTGATCCTGCCCGGCGGGTTCTCCTACGGCGACTATCTGCGCTGCGGGGCGATCGCGCGATTCTCCCCGGTGATGGACGACATCATCCGCCGGGCCGAGCAGGGGATGCCGCTGCTGGGCATCTGCAACGGGTTCCAGGTGCTCTGCGAGGCCCACCTGCTGCCCGGTGCGCTGATCCGCAACGACGTGCGCACCTTCGTCTGCCGCGACCAGTTGCTCCGCGTCGAGACCGAGGACACCGTGTGGACCAACGCATTCACCGCGGGCCAGGAAATCTCCATCGTGTTGAAGAACGGCGAGGGCAACTTCCAGGCCGACCCCGAGACCGTACGCCGACTCGAGGGTGAGAATCAGGTCGTTTTTCGTTACCTGCAAGGAAACCCCAATGGGTCGGTGAACGATATCGCCGGGATCACCAACGAGCGCGGCAATGTCGTGGGGCTGATGCCGCACCCCGAGCACAACGTCGAGGAGCTGACCGGCCCCACCCTGGATGGGCGCGGCTTCTTTTCCTCGGTGTCACGGTTCCTGGAGCGCGTCGGCGTCTGAGGCCGAGCCGAACCGAACGCGCTCGCACCGACATGCTGGAGATCGGCCAACAGTCCACCAGCGAGCGGCCCTGACCGGGTGGCGGGTTAGCCTGTCGGGGTGACCGGGCCAGGAGTGAGCGAGCGTCTGGAGACCTCGTGACCGGTTCGAATCCCGCGGATCCGCCAAGCGAGCCGGACCGGGAAGCGTACGCGGCCCCGACTTCACCCCGCCCGGGGAGTTGCCCGACCCGCCACCGACCGAGGAACCTGCCGCGGCGCCGCCTCCGCTCCCGCGAAACGACTCGCCGGCGCGAGGTGTCGCTGGCTTCCGGCTGGGCCGCTGGCCACTCGCCGGGTTGGCGCTGGCGGCCTGTCTGCTGCTCTCCCTCGGTGCGGGCACGATCGACTGGCTGAGCAGCCATCTGACTTCGGTTCCCACGATTCCCCTGCCCAGCCGCCCGGGCAATGCACCGCGAGGGGCGACTCCCGTACCGATCCCCACGCTGCCGGGCAGAGGTCCCGGCTGGGTGGCGGTGCCCGACTTCGGCAACACCGTCGCGTACGAAGTGCCGCAGGAGTGGTTGCGTTTCCAGCAGGGGACCCTGCGCGGGGATCGTCAGAGCGCCTACCTCGGCGAGGGCTCGGTGGTGGTGAATGCCGACGGCAGCGGTTCGGTCACCATCGCCGCGCCAGCCAGGGGCTGGGAGAAGGGGCCCTATCTGGTCTGGGTCGAGGGCGAATACGACGATCACGGGCAACGGGTTGGCGCCTGGTTGTTCAAGTACACCGTCGACGGGGCCACCGGCGGCTGCAGCGCCGGGAGCAAGCCTGGCTCCACCGGCACCGGCACCACCGGGTCGGGGCGCGGCCGCGGCCGAGACCACGGGAGGACTGCCGCACACAGGTGTCTGAGGAGCGCCTCGGCGGACCGGCCCGGGCCAGTCGGCCCGGGCCGGTCTTTCGTCGCGCTGCGATAGATTCGCCCCGTGGCCGACACCGTGACAAATGCCAAGAAGACCCCTGACGTCGACCAGCCGTGGGCCGAGCTCGGGCTGAAGCAGAACGAATACGACCGGATCCGCGAGATCCTCGGTCGTCGCCCGACCGGGGCCGAGTTGGCGATGTATTCGGTGATGTGGTCCGAGCACTGCTCCTACAAGTCCTCCAAGGTGCACCTGAAGAAGTTCGGCGAGCTGTCCCAGCAGACCGCCCGCGGCCGGATGCTCGCCGGGATCGGTGAGAACGCCGGCGTGCTCGACATCGGTCAGGGGTACGCCGTCACGTTCAAGGCCGAGTCGCACAACCACCCCTCCTACGTCGAGCCGCACCAGGGCGCGGCGACCGGCGTCGGCGGCATCGTCCGCGACATCCTCGCCATGGGGGCCCGACCGATCGGGGTGATGGACCCGCTGCGGTTCGGTCCGCTGGACGCCGCCGACACCCGCCGCGTGCTGCCGGGGGTGGTGTCCGGGATCGGCGGTTACGGCAACTGCCTCGGGCTGCCCAACATCGGCGGCGAGGTCGCCTTCGACAAGTCGTATGCCGGCAACCCGCTGGTCAACGCGCTCTGCGTCGGCGTGCTGCGGCACGAGGACCTGCACACCGCGCACGCCTCCGGTGCCGGCAACCAGGTGATCATGTATGGCGCCGCGACCGGCGGTGACGGCATCGGCGGCGCCTCGATCCTCGCCTCGGAAACCTTTGACGACGCGAAGCCGAGCAAGCGCCCCAGCGTCCAGGTTGGCGACCCGTTCATGGAGAAACTGCTGATCGAGTGCACCCTGGAGCTGTTCGCCGCGGGGCTGATCAACGGCATCCAGGATTTCGGCGCCGCCGGGATTTCCTGTGCCACCAGCGAACTCGCCTCCGCCGGAGACGGCGGCATGCACGTCGAGCTGGATCGGGTGCCGCTGCGCGACTCGACGCTGTCGCCCGAGGAAATCCTGATGAGCGAGTCCCAGGAACGGATGATGGCCGTCGTCGAGCCCGGGAACGTCGAGCGGTTCATGGAGATCTGCCACAAATGGGACGTGCAGGCCACCGTCGTCGGCGAGGTCACCGAGGGTGACCGGCTGATCATCGACTGGCACGGCGAGACCATCGTCGACGTGGACCCGAAGACCGTCGCGCACGAAGGCCCGGTCTACGAGCGCCCGTACGCCCGCCCCGACTGGGTCGACGAGGTGGCGGCCGACGACGCCAACGCCCTGCCGCGGGACAACGATCCGCAGGCGCTGCGGCGTACCTTCTTGCAGCTGGTCGGATCGCCGAACCTCTGCGACAAGTCGTGGATCACCGACCAGTACGACCGCTACGTCCGCGGCAACAGCGTGCTCGCCCAGCCCGAGGACGCCGGCATGCTGCGGATCGACCCCGACACGGGTCTCGGCATCGCCCTGGCCACCGACTGCAACTCCCGGATGGCATTCCTCAATCCCTATCTGGGTGCACAATTCGCGCTCGTCGAGGCCTACCGGAACGTGGCGGTCAGCGGAGCTCAGCCGCTCGCGATCACCGACTGCCTCAACTTCGGCTCGCCCGAGGATCCGGCGGTGATGTGGCAGTTCGTCGAGGCGATCCTCGGTCTGGTGGACGGTTGCCGCGAGCTGGGTACGCCCGTCACCGGCGGCAACGTGTCCTTCTACAACCAGACCGGAGAAACCCCGATCCTGCCCACCCCGACGGTTGGCGTGCTCGGCGTGATCGACGACGTCGCCCGGCGTACGCCGATGGGGTTCAGCGGTGCCGGTGAGGAGATCTGGCTGATCGGCCAGACCCGCGAGGAGTTGTCCGGCTCGGCGTGGGCCGAGGTGGTGCATGACGGACACCTCGGTGGCAAGGTGCCCGCGATCGACTTCGGCCATGAGAAGCGGCTGGCCGCCTTCCTGGTCTGGGCGGCATCGGAGGGGCTGCTGCGGTCGGCGCACGACCTGGCCGATGGTGGCCTGGCCCAGGCGTTGGCGGAATCCTGCCTGCGCAGGGGATTCGGGGCGACGGTACGCCTGCCCGAGGGTGACCCGACCGTGCAGCTGTGGTCGGAGTCGACCGGGCGGGTGCTGGTCACGGTGTCTCCCGAGCTGGCGCAGCGGTTCCAGGACGCGGCCAGCGGACCGGACGCCGCCCTGCCGGTGGCCCGGCTCGGCACGGTCACCGAATCGGGCGCGGCGCTGCAGGTCGAAGGGTTGTTCGAGCTGCCGCTCGAGGAGCTGCGCCAGACCTGGCGCGACACCATCCCGAACGCCATGCGCTGAACCGGCAACCGCTGCGCCAAAAAAAGTTTCAAAGTCGCAGGCAACTTTTCTGCGGACGCGTGCATCTCCAGGGTGAGCGCCATTCGGGGCGCTCCCGCACCGGAGGCACATCATGAAGACCAGAATCGTCTGGGGCACCGCAGTTCTCACCGCTGCGCTCGGCACCCTGCTCGTCGCTCCAGCGGCTATCGCCGCCCCCACCGCCGGCCCGACCCCGTCGGCCGCGGCCACCCCGGCCAAGGTGACGCCGAGCGCCAAGGCCACCACAACCGCGCCGAGCGCCCGGGCCACTGCGACCCCGACAGCCACCCCCAGCCAGGCCCAGTCCCGCAACCTCAAGGTCCAAGTGCAGGCACCGTCCTCGGCCACCGCCCCGGCGGTGCTGACGGTGACGGGGGCCCGGCCCGGCTCCACGGTGAGTGCCTCCGCGGGACGCAACGACCAGGCCCAGGCCGAGGCCATCGGCAGCGCGACCGCGGACGCCAGCGGCAGGGCGGTGATCCGGTTGGCACCGCCCGGCGGACGCTGGCCCGCGGGCGCCACCTACCGCTACGGCGTGGGGGGTGAGAACGCCGGGGACGGGCAGGCGACCGGCAGCTTCCGCACCCCCGGCAGCGCCTCCAACACCGGTTCGGTCTCGATGCAACCGCCCGCCACCAGCAGCGATCCGGTGCGGATCCGGGTCAAGGGGCTCAAGCCCGGCACCCGGCTCTCGGTCAGCGCCGGGCGTGAAGAGCTCGATGAGGACGCGACCAGCACCGAGGCCACCGTCGGCGCGGACGGCACCGTCGAGATCACCCTCCCTGCGCCCACGGGCGGCTGGGTGCCCGGAGCCCGCTACAGCGTCGGCGTCGGCGAGCAGGGCGGCAGCGAGCAGGGCTGGGTGGGCCACTTCACCGCCCCCGGCCGCGGCAGCACCGCCCCGGTGAAGACCCCGAACGAGTCCACCGGCGGCCTGGCCAAGACCGGCGCCTGAGCCGTACGCCCACTCCCACCGAGGGCCCGTCCACACGGACGGGCCCTTCGGCGTGCCAGGGGCGTACCGCTCCGGAAAACTCGGCGATCTGGCAGCCAACTTTTCTGCGACTGCACGCATCTGAAGGGTGAACGCCATTCGGGGCGTTCCCCGCACCGGAGGCACACCATGAAGAACACCATCGTCTGGGGGACCGCGGTCCTCACCGCCGCGCTCGGCGCTCTGCTCATCGCCCCGGCCGCGATCGCAGCGCCCACCGCCACCCCGACCAGCTCGGCCGCACCCCGCGCCGAACAGCTCGGCGTCACCCTGACCGCACCCACGGGCCCCCAGGATTCGGTGCGGATCTCCGTCACCGGTGTCCCGAAGGGCGACCACATCGAGGTCGCCGGCAAGCCGACTGGCTGGACCAAGGAAGCTCCCTACTACTACGAGCGGCAGAACCAGGCCGGCGGCCCGATGAGCCTGGTCATTCCGGCCCCGTCAGCCGGCTGGCCGAAGGGCACGGCGTACAACTTCACCGTCACCCACAACGGCCGCAGTGTCACCAGGACGTTCACCCTCGCGGGCGCGCCGACCACCAACCCGACCGAGGTCGGTGTCGATGTCACCGTGCCGAAGTCGTCCACCGACGCCGTCATCATCCGGGTGAGCGGGGTGAAGAGCGGCAACGCGGCCGCCGAGGTGCGACGGGCGGGCTCCGGCAGCGTCCTCTCCGGCGGCGGCCGCACCAGCGCCGACGGCACCGTGACGATCAGGATCGAGGCGCCGGCGGGTGGCTGGGCGCCGGGCGCCCACTACGACGTCCGGGTGCACGCCAACGGCACTGTTGCCACCAACGGCTTCAGCGCTCCGGGCAAGTCCAGCCCGAACGCCTCCGGAACGGTCACCCCGCCCAGCTCGGCCGACGGACCCGTGGTGGTGCGGATGAAGGGGGTACGCCCGGGCGCCAAGGTGAGCGTGCGGGTCGGTCTCGACGGGACCGAAGACCTGTCCAGCAGCGCCAAGGGGACGGTCGGCGCTGACGGGACCGTCACGATCTCGGTGCCCGCCCCGAAGAACGGCTGGCAGCGCGGTCAGAAGTATGCGGTCGTGGTCGACGAGGAGGGTCAGGGCGACCACATCTGGATGGCCACCTTCACCTTCGGCGGGCCGGGCAGCACGGGTGGCACCGCTTCCGGGAGCCGCCCCGCCAAGGACAAGTCCGGTGGTCTCGCCAAAACCGGGGTCTGAGACCGGCGCCCCCGGATCCGGCCTCGCACCCGCTCGGGGGGTGCGGGGCCGGACCCGACTCCGGACGACCGCCCGGCCAGGCGGGCGCACGACCCCCGGTACCGTTATACAACCGTTAGCCAGTCCCGGAACGCGGCCAGCGTCGGTGGACTCCTGCCCCACGAGGGCGGGTGACTGGGACTCGGGAGGAGTCGCGATGACGGAGCGGGTGGCGCGGCCTGTTGTCGCGGCTGCCGCGGCCGCCACGGCCCCCATGGACTTCGCGGCCGCCGCGTCCGACCGGGTCCTGTGGCAGGGGCTGTGCGACGGCATCGAGGCAGACTTCGCGACGCTGTTCCGTCGCCACAACAAGCTCGTCTACAACTTCGCCTTCCGAGCCACCGCCTCCTGGGCCCAGGCCGAGGATCTGACCCAGGCCACCTTCGCCACGCTCTGGCGTCGGGCCGTCGACAGGCAGATCGAGCCGCTGCAGCGCGACTCGGCCGCCCCGGTGCTGCTGGCGATGGCACGGCACGAGGTGCTGAACAACGCCCGCAGCGGACAGCGACGGCTGCGGCTGGTGCAGCGGATCATCGACCAGCCGGAGCGGGTCTCGGCCAACGTGGACGACTGGCTGGCCCAGGAGGCCGGGATGGCTCGGGTACGCCAGGTGCTGGCGGTGCTGCCGGAGAACCAGCGGGCCGTGATCGAGCTGGTGGTGTGGAGCAACCTGGACATGGCCGAGTGCGCCGAGGTGCTCGGCGTACCGGTGGGAACCGTGAAGTCACGGCTCAGCCGGGCCCGGCAGAAGCTGGCCACGACCGAGGTCGCACAACTGCTGGGAGGCGACTCATGAGCGCGTTCTCACCAACACGGTGGAACTCCCGTGTCGCCGCCGGACTCTTTCCGGGTGCCAGTGGCAGGAACGAGACCCGGGAGGTGAGCGCAGATGGGGCCTGATCCGTTGCGTGAGCGGGACCTTCCCGACGCCGAGGAGATGCTCGCCCGAATCATCGAGCAGCAGCGCCTCGCAGAACCCGCCCGGCGCAGCTGGCCGTTGATGGTTGCGGTGGCTGCCGTGGTGGTGGGCGCGGTCGTGGGCAGTGGCGGCTATGTGCTGGCGCACACCTCGACCCGGATCGTGGAGCCCGCGGGTACGCCCACGCCGGCGGTCATCCAGCCCGAGCCCGGGCCGACCCCATCGCCGATCCCGTCGCCGGACCCCACGGCGACCCCCACCCCAACACCGTCCGCCGGCCCGCCCGCGCCAGCGCCCGGGCGACGGACGACTGCCACCCGCACCCCCAGTGCCACCCCGACCCCCACGCCGACCCCGACCGCGTCCGTCACCCTGACGCCGCGACCCCCGACGCCGACGGCCGAACCCAGGCCGACCCAGCCGACGGCGACCGGCAGCGCACGCCCCGGTGGTGGGCCGAAACCGGGCACCGCCCGGCCGTCGCTGACGCCCGGCACGGGCGGCTAACGGCTGCACCCGATGGGGTGTGCCTTCCGGGTTCGACACCAAGTCGTGACCTTTCGGCGGAACCGGCGTCGCTGGGGCGGACTCGTTCAGGGTGACCGCGATCCCAACCAGTCAAGGGAAAGCGGTCATCCCACCTGCCTCTGCGACTCCGTGAAGGAGCGACCATGTCCGCCTGCGCCCACCTCACCCGACTGTCCGTCCTCGCCTGTTCCGCCACCGCCGTCCTCGTCGTCGGACTCGGCACCGCCATCGCCGCCCCGACCCCGTCCCCGTCCGCTCCGGGAACGCCCACCCCCGCGGTCGCCACCACGTCGGCGACGCCGACATCCGCACCCAGCAAGGGAACGCCGGCGTCCGCGAGCCCCACTCAGCGACCCACCGCCACGTCGACCACGGCGGGCAGCACCCCCAGCGCCGGCCCGGCAGCCACGCGGATGGGGGCGGTGGCCAATCCGCCGACCTTGGCCGAGAACCAACTGGTGATCGGGGTGTCCGGCGCCCCTATCGGGGAATCGCTGGACGTGTGGGTGGTCATCGGCGGTGACGGTTCGGGAGCGAGCGCCACGGCTGATCGCCGAGGTAACGCCACACTGATCGTCCGGCCGCCGAACAGGCGATGGCCGTCCGGCGCCCTGGCAACCTATGAGGTGAACGGGCTCGACTCGGGACAGGTGGTTCGAGGGACGGTCAGGTTCCCGAACTACGGTGGGGCGAACGGCGGCGCCACCTCGTCACCGTCGGCGACCCGGTTCCAGGTTTCGCTGTCGGCACCCCAGACGAGTCATGCCGACGTGCCGTTCAAGGTGACCGGCCTGCGCCCCGGCGACTTCATCGACGTCGACGGCGGGATCGAGCGGGCTGGCGTGGAGGCCGGCTACCACTACGAGCTGCGTGCCGGAGCCGACGGCACGGTCAGCGGACGGATCCCCGCACCGACCGAGGGATGGCTGCCGGGCCAGGCGTACAGCTTCACCTTCAGCGCCAACGGTCAGGTCAGCTCCCATCGGTTCGTTGGACCGCAGCAGAGGCGCACCGAAAGCCAGAGCGGGGGCGGGGCTCCCGGGAAGACCGGCGGCGCCGATCACAGCGGAGGACTGGCGAAGACCGGTTGGTGAGCGAGCGACTCTGGCCAGCGCCGCTGGGCGCTGGCCAGACGCTCCCGCAACGTGGGCGGGGTACGCGATCGAGGCGTCCATGGGCGGAGCATCCAGAAAGATCCGTCGTTCACCCAACCTTTCGGCCATCGGGCTCGTCTCCATTGGTGAAGGCCACCACGGCGAACCCGACTGAGAGGTCCGAAAGATGCCTACCCGAACAACTGTTGCAGCCGTTCTGACCAGCGCGATCGTCGGTACCGGACTCGCCACCCCGCTGGCGATGGCCGCGCCGAGCCCGGCGCCCGGCCCGGCCACGGTGAAGGCGACCACCGCCCGGCAGGCGCCCACCGTCAGCCTCACCACCCCGCGGTCACCGCACGAAGCGGTCACCGTCTATGGGTATGGGCTCACCCCCAACACGCAGGTCAAGCTGGCCCACGGCGCCGCCAATACCGACGAGGCCGTGGACGCCGGCACCGCCACCGTCCGCAGCGACGGCAGCGTGATCCACACCATCCCCGCCCCGGCGGCCGGCTGGCCGGACACGACAGCGCTCAGCTTGCAGACCCCTGGTGGCAAGATGCTGTGGCAGGTGGACTTCCGAGTGGCCATCGTGAGCCCGGAGATCGGCTCCGAGGGGCGGCTGACCGCACCGGGCAACCGGAGCGAGCCGGTCCAGGTGGTCGCCAAGGGCCTGCGCCCGGGCGCCCCAGGTCTCGGTCAGCCACGCCACCGCCAACACGGGCGAGCCCCCGACCGAGGCCGGTGTCGCCACTGTGGGTCCGGATGGCACTCTCGTGGACACCGTCAACGCCCCGGCTGGCGGCTGGCCCAGCAACACCCAGATGGTCATGATCACCGAGGGCGACACCACCGTCTGGCACAAGCCGTTCAGCTCGATCACCAGCTGAGCCTGACCTGGCCCCACGGGCGGCCCGGCCCCGATTCCGGGGTGGGCCGCTCGCATCCCCTGGCTGGCTAGAGTGGCGAGCATGACCCACCTGCTCGCCGCGGTGGACCGCGTCCTTCCCTCTGTCCGGCACGACCTGGAACGCCTGGTCGCGATCCCGTCAATCAGCGCCGATCCGGCCCACGAGGCAGACGTGTGCCGCAGCGCCGATTTCGTCGCCGAACGACTGCGCGAGCTCGGGGCCGAGGTGGAGATCGTCAGCTCCGGCGGCGGAAGGCCGGCGGTGATCGGCACGTTCCCTGCCCCGGCAGGAAAACCGACGGTCACCCTGTACGCCCACCACGACGTCCAGCCGGTCGGCGACGTCAGCCAGTGGCAGGGCGACCCGTTCACGGCCACCGAACGCGACGGGCGGTTGTACGCCCGCGGTGCGGCCGACGACAAGGGCGGGTTCGGCGTACACCTGGCCGCGCTGCGCGCCTTCGACGGCAGGCCGCCGGTCGGGGTGACCGTCTTCGTGGAGGGGGAGGAGGAGATCGGTTCGCCAAGCCTGGCAGAGTTCTTGGCCGAACACGGCGACAAACTGGCCTGCGAGGTGTTCGTGATCGCCGACTCCGGCAACTGGGACGTCGGGCAGCCCGCGTTCACCACCCGGCTGCGCGGGATGACCGACCTGACCGTCGAGGTGTCCACCCTCGACCACGGACTGCACTCCGGACAGTATGGCGGCGTGGTGCCCGATGCGCTGATGGCGCTCACCCGGACCCTGGCCAGCCTGCACGACGACGCCGGAAATGTTGCGGTGCAAGGACTTGTCGCCACCGAGGCGCCCGGCCTCGACTATCCGCTGGAGCGACTGCGGCAGGAGACGGCCGTGCTGGAGGGGGTCGAGTTCATCGGCGACGGCTCGGCCGTGCAGCGGATGTGGACCAAGCCCTCGATCACCGTGATCGGCATCGACGCCACGCCGGTGCACCGTGCCTCGAACACGCTGATCCCGTCTGCCCGGGCCAAGCTCAGCATCCGGATCGCCCCAGGTGACGACCCGGCCCGGGCCCAGCAGCTGGTGGCCGACCACCTGCGCCAGCACGCTCCCTGGGGCGCCCACGTCGAGATCACCCCCGGTGAGCGTGGGGCACCCTGCGAGATGCCCCTCACCGGGCCGTACGCCGAGACCGCACGTCGGGCGTACGCCGAAGCGTGGGGGGTCGAGGTGGTCGAGATGGGGATGGGCGGATCGATCCCGCTCGCCAGTGCCTTCCAGCAGCACCACCCGAACGCGATGATCCTGGCCAGCGCCGTGGTTGACCCGACCTCACGGATGCACTCGACCGACGAGTCGCTGCACCTCGGCGACTTCGCCAAGGCGTGTCGGGCCGAGGCGCTGTTCCTGCAGCGGCTGGGGCAGGGCTGAGCCGTGTCTGACGAGCCGCGCCCGCGCCGACCCCAGGTGCGGTTCGAGTCCTGGATCGACCGACAGGTCCGGGAGGCCATCGAGCGCGGGGAGTTCGACAACCTGCCCGGGATGGGCAAGCCGATCCCCAACCTTGGCGACCGCGACGAGAACTGGTGGATCAAGCAGAAGCTGGAACGCGAAGGGTTGAAACCCCCGCTGCCCGAGTCGCTCGCCCTACGCCGCGAACGCGAGGAAATCCAACGCACGTTGGCCGACGTGCCGACCGAGGAACGCGCCCGAGCCATCGTGGTCGACCTCAACGAGCGGATCAAGGAGTCCTGGCTGCGCCGCGGCGAGGGGCCGATGATCGTGGTGAGTCGGCTGAATGTGGACCAGGTGATCGCCGAGTGGAGGCGGCGTCGGTCAGCGGCCGCTGGTTAGGTGCGGTTAGTCTCGGGTGGATGAATTCGCCAGATCGTGACCTGCAGGGATATCTCGACCAGCTGATCGACGATCTCCGCGACCAGGACGACGGTGAGCCCAACCCGCTGCCGGTGCACGCCAACGCCGACCTGTCGCGATTCGCGATCGCGGTCGTCGACACCGATGGCAACGTGACCGCGAGCGGGGACGCCGAGTTCGCGTTCCCGATCCAGTCGATGTCCAAGGCGTTCGTATACGCCCTGGCGATCGAGTGCCTCGGCCTGGCGGAGGTCAACCGGTATATCGACGTCGAGCCCTCCGGTGAGGCGTTCAACCGGATCGCACTTGACCCGGGTTCCAACCGGCCCGCCAACGCGATGATCAACGCCGGAGCCATCACCGCCCACTCGCTGGTCACCGGCCCCGACGCCGAGCACCGGGTCGACCGGATCCTGGCGTTGCTCTCGCGGATGGCCGGCCGCGACCTCGCCGTCAACGAGGACTGCTTCAGCCAGGAGATGGAAGACGCGCACCGCAACCTGGCCATCGCGCACATGCTCAAGACGGTCAGCGAGCTGCCGGACGAACCGCACGGCGTGGTCACCGGCTATACCCGACAGTGCGCGATCGAGGCCAGCACCATCGAGTACGCCCGGATGGGCGCCACTCTGGCCAACCGCGGCGTGGTGCCCGGCACCGAGGACCGCTGCTTGGCCGAGGAGCACGTCCGGCACGTGCTCGGGGTGATGCTCACCTGCGGCATGTACGACTCGGCCGGCGACTGGGTGAGCACGGTCGGGCTCCCGGCCAAGAGTGGGATCGGCGGCGGGATCATCGGCGTGGTCCCCGGCCGCTGCGGGATCGCGGTCCATTCACCGCGGCTCGATCAGCACGGCAACTCGGTGCGCGGAATCCTCGCGTTCGAGCGGATGAGTGAGGATCTCGGGCTGCACGTGCTGCGCTAGGCTGGCCCGCGTGCTTCGCGCAGACGGCAGGTTGACCCACGAACTGGACCCAGCCGACCGCGGCCCGCAGGACGCCTGCGGGGTATTCGGCGTCTGGGCCCCCGGGGAAGAGGTGGCCAAGCTCACCTACTACGGTCTCTATGCCCTGCAGCACCGCGGCCAGGAGTCCGCCGGAATCGCGGTCAGCAACGGCCGGCAGATCATGGTGTTCAAGGACATGGGCCTGGTCTCCCAGGTGTTCGACGAAGGCACCCTCAACTCCCTCAACGGACACCTCGCCATCGGCCACGCGCGCTATTCGACCACCGGCGCCAGCGTCTGGCACAACGCCCAGCCGACCTTCCGCTCCACCGCCAACGGGGGCCTGGCACTGGGCCACAACGGCAACCTGACCAACACCGACGAGCTGGAGTCCTGGCTGGCCGAGCGCTCCAGCGAGCCGGTGCCGCACAAGGAGCGGATGGACTCCACCAACGACACCTCGATCGTCACCGCGCTGCTCGGCACCTTCGGCGACCGCAGCCTTGAGCAGGCCGCCCTCGAGGTGCTGCCCCGGCTGAAGGGGGCGTTCTGCCTGGTCTGGATGGACGAGCACGCCCTCTATGCCGCGCGCGACTCGCAGGGGATCCGGCCGCTGGCGCTGGGTCGGTTGGAGCGCGGATGGGTGGTCGCCTCCGAGACCGCCGCCCTGGACATCGTCGGCGCCACCTTCGTCCGCGATGTCGAGCCGGGCGAGATGATCATGATCGACGAGAACGGGCTGCGCAGCGTCCGCTTCGCCGCGGCACGGCCGAAGCACTGCCTCTTCGAATACGTCTACCTCTCCCGGCCGGACACCCTGCTGGAGGGGCGTCGGGTGCACAACGTGCGGGTGAAGATCGGCAAGCTGCTCGCCCAGGAGCACCCGGCCGAGGCCGATCTGGTCATCCCGACCCCCGAGTCCGGCACCCCCGCCGCGATCGGGTACGCCGACGAGTCCGGCATCCCCTACGGGCAGGGCCTGGTCCGCAATGCCTACGTGGGGCGTACGTTCATCCAGCCCAGCCAGACCATCCGCCAACTCGGCATCCGGCTGAAGCTGAACCCGCTGCGCGACGTGGTGGCGGGGCGCCGGCTGGTGGTGGTCGACGACACCATCGTGCGCGGCAACACCCAGCGCCAGGTGGTCGCCATGCTGCGCCAGGCCGGGGCCAAGGAGGTGCACGTGCGGATCTCCGCGCCGCCGGTGCAGTGGCCCTGCTTCTATGGCATCGACTTCGCCACCCGCGCCGAGCTGCTCGCCCCAGGGATGAGCGTGGAGGAGATGTGCACCGCGATCGGTGCCGACTCGCTCGGGTTCATCTCGCTGCCGGGGTTGATCCAGACCACCCATCAGCCGGCGGACCACCTGTGTCGGGCCTGTTTCGACGGGATCTATCCGGTGCCCGTCCCCTCGGCCTACCGGGAGAACCTGCAGCCCACCCTGGACGAGCTGGACTATGACGACGAGGACACCGATGACTGAACAGGCTTCGACAGGCTCAGCCGACCCGTCGAAGGGGGCGTACGCCCGCGCCGGCGTCGACATCGAGGCGGGGGAACGCGCCGTCTCCTTGATGAAGGCGTCGGTCGCGCGTACGCATCGTCCCGAGGTGCTCGGCGGGCTCGGTGGTTTCGCCGGATTCTTCGACGCCAGCGCGCTGGCCGGGTATCGGCACCCGGTGCTCGCCACCTCCACCGACGGGGTCGGCACCAAGGTGGCGATCGCCCAGGCGATGGACCGGCACCACACGATCGGCATCGACCTGATCGGGATGCTGGTCGACGACCTGGTGGTGTGCGGGGCCGAGCCGCTGTTCGTCACCGACTACATCGCCTGCGGCCGGCTGGTGCCCGAGCGGATCGCCGCCATTGTCGCCGGGATCGCCGCGGGTTGTGAGCAGGCCGGCTGTGCCCTGCTCGGCGGGGAGACCGCGGAGCATCCGGGGCTGCTGCACGCCGACGAATACGACGTCGCCGGCGCCACCACCGGGGTGGTCGAGAAGGACGCGATCCTCGGCGCCGATCGGGTCCGCCCGGGCGATGTGGCGATCGCGATGGCGTCCTCGGGGCTGCATTCCAACGGCTATTCCCTGGTCCGGCACGTGCTGCTCGAGCAGGCCGGCTGGGCGCTGGATCGCGAGGTGCCCGAGCTCGGCGGGGCGCTGGGTGAGACCCTGCTCGTCCCGACGCGGGTGTACGCCAAGGACTGCCTGGCGCTGATCGAGGCGGTCGAGGTGCATGCGATGAGTCACATCACCGGTGGCGGCCTGGCCAACAACCTGGCCCGGGTGCTGCCCGCCGGGATCTCGGTGACGATCGACCGGGCGACCTGGCAGCCGGCGCCGATCTTCGGCCTGGTCCGGGAGGTCGGCGGCCTGAGCGCCGACGATGTCGAGAACACGCTCAACATGGGGGTCGGCATGGTGGCCCTGGTCAGCGAGAACGAGGCGGACCGGGCGCTCGAACTGCTCGCCGAGCGGGGCGTTCCGGCGTGGGTTGCCGGGCGCGCCGAGGGGCCGTCCGCGGGCGCCGCTCCGGCCGAGGTGAGGCTCGTCGGAGAACATCCGGCGCGCTGACGGACTCGTCTTGGTCCGGACCGGTTCGTTGGGTAATCTGTCCCCACGACATTTATCTGACAGTGCCGCGGCAAGACCGCGACGGACATGCGAGGGGGTCGACCCAATGGGGCGCGGCCGTGCAAAGGCGAAGCAGACCAAGGTCGCTCGCGAGTTGAAGTACCGGTCGGTTGACACGGATTTCACCTCGCTGGAGCGTGAACTGCGGGGCGATTCACCCGAGGACCACACTGATCACCAGGAAATCCCCGAGGCGTACGCCGACCTGGCGGAACAGTACGGGGATGATGACGACGGCTATGAGGGCCTGCGCAAGTCCGGTTAGTCCCGCCGCGTGACCGCCTCTGCCTGGCAGGCTGACCTGCTCGACGGTTTCGAGCAGTTGGTGCTTCCCCTTCCCGACGCCGAAGTGGCGCCCGGAGAACCCGAGGGGTCCCTACGTGCCGTCCTGGTACGCCCAGGCGAGCGCCCGAGCGGGCGGCGTGCGGTGCTCTATCTGCACGGGTGGAACGACTACTTCTTCCAACGGCACCTGGCCGACGCCTGGGCCGAGTTGGGGTTTGCCTTCCACGCGCTCGACCTGCGCCGCTACGGCCGCTCCTGGGTCGACGGGCAATATCTGGGGTTCACCACGCAGCTCGGCGACTATGCCGAGGAGATCGACCGCAGCCTGGATCTGATCATGGAAGACCATGATCAGGTCATCCTGATGGGGCACTCCACCGGCGGCCTGGTCGCGTCCCTGTACGCCGCCCACCGACCCGGCCGGTTGGCGGCGGTGGTGCTGAACTCGCCCTGGCTCGACCTCCAGGGTTCCCCGTTGGTGCGCACCCTCGGCGCGCCGTTGGTCAAGGGATTGGGCCAGCAGCTGCCGACCGCGGTGCTGAAGCTGCCCGACTCCGGGTTCTACAAGCGGGCGCTGCACACCAGCGAAGGGGGTGAGTGGGACTACGACCTGACGCTGAAGTCCACCCCGGCCGCGCCGATCCGAGTCGGCTGGCTGCGGGCGGTGCTGCGGGGTCACGCCCGGATCGCCACCGGACTCGAGATCGACTGCCCGGTGCTGGTGCTGTGCTCCACCCGCTCGGACTTCTCCCGGCGCTGGTCGGACGAGCTGACCCGGGCCGACATCGTGCTCGATGTGGAGCAGATCGCCGCCAAGGCGACCCGGCTCGGCCACACCGTGACCGTGGTCCGCATTGTCGACGGGATGCACGACCTGGTGCTGTCGGCCGAACCGGTCCGCGCCACGGTGTTCAGCGAGCTGGAACGCTGGCTGCGGGCGTACGGTCCCGAGGCGTCAGGGGATGATCGGGGGCTGGTAACTGAACGTCATCCCGAGCAGCCAGACCAGGAGCAGCACCACCGGTAGGTGGAAGATGAACTGCAGGAAGGTGAACCCGACCAGGTCGCGGGCGCGCACCTTGAGGATCGCAAGCAGCGGCAGCATGAAGAACGGGTTGATCAGGTTGGGCAGCGCCTCGGCCATGTTGTAGATCTGCACCGTCCAGCCCAGGTTGTACTGCAGGTCGTTGGCGGCATGCATCACATAGGGCGCCTCGACCAGCCACTTGCCGCCACCGGAGGGGACGAGCAGGCCCAGGATCGCGGTGTAGATGGCCAGCACCACGGCGAACCCGCCGCCACCGCCGAAGGAGGTGAAGATGGTGGCCAGCCGGTCCGAGACGGTGTGCCCGCCGACCTCGTCCCAGTCGGGGTCGGGGCCCAGGTCCAGGCCCAGCCAACCGTAGGCGCCCAAGTAGGCCGGGCGATAGATCCGCTCGTCCTGGGCCAAGGCCTCGGCCTCGTCGGGTGATGGCAGGAACACCAGCGACTGACCGTGCTGGACGTAGCTGCCGTCCACCTTGATCGAGCCGCCGTAGTAGGCGAACACGTTGGTGGTGTAGAACGCCGGACGGCCGTGGCTGACTTTCATCTTGGCGTCGGGAAAGCCCAGGCACAGCTCTTCCAGGCGAGCCAGTGTGGGGTCGTCCTCGTCGAACATCTGGGCGTGGGCCATGAACCCAGCCTAGGTGAGGAGCGGAGTGCCGCCCATGGACGTGATCCAGCGGTCGCGGGCCCGCCCCGGGGTGTCGTCCTCGTCAAGGATGACGCCCTCATAGTCCCAGTCGCCCTTGACTTCGCCAGACTGTGGGTTGTAGGTGGTGATGATGCGCTCGGGGGGCTGCGGCAGCAGTTTCAGTGCCTTGCCCAGGGCGCGATGTTCGTCGCGGGCCAGGTCGCTGACCAGTTGGTGGGGGTCGTAGTCCCGGTTGGCGTCGGCCTCGGCGAGGTCGTAGGCGTCCACGAACTTGCCGTTGAAGCGGAAGAAGGCCGTGGTTTCCAGGGCGCCGTGGTTGATCAGGGTGTAGATCCAGATCGTGTCCACGGCTGGGTCACCCTCGATGTAGTTGACCGCAGTCTGCAGGGCGTGTTGGGTGTAGGCCTCGTAGGCGGTCTTGACGGCGTCGGTTGCATCCTGGTTCAACGTGACCTCCTGGTCGTTGGCTACTGATCGAAAGTTTGGATGACGCGTCGGCCATCAATCTCGTAGGTGACAGTGAAGCCGGTTGGTCTGCTGCCGCCACCGTAGTGCACCTCGGTGAACACCTCGACCTTCTTGCCGGAGTTCAACGCGTCGGCCCAGTCCTGTTCCATGTTTTTCCAGGCGCCCTGGTTGAGATCACGGGCCTGGGCGACGATGTCGTCCAACCCGCCAGCGCCGTCGAAGCGGTCAGCGAACAGGTGGCCAGCGTCATCTCCGGTGACTTTGCCGGCTGGTTTGGAGTTGTGGCTGCCGCGCTTCTGGCCCTCGGGCTTGAGCTTCAGGTCGCCATAGGCACCGCGAATGCGGCCCTTGTCGTCGGTGACGTACTCATAGCGCGGCTTGCCCTTGCCGGTCTTGCCGCCGCTGTAGTGCTGGTTGGGGGCCCAGCCCGGTCTCGGTCGAGCGGCTGCGCTTGGCCTTGGGCAGCGGGGCGTCGGCAGCCTTCACCGCAGCCTGGCTCGCCTCTCGTCCAGCAGCCTGACCGCCCTCGCGACCAGCCGCCTGACCGCCCTCCTTGGCCACCACCCGCAAGTAGTCACCCACCATGTTCTTGAACAAGCCCTTCAGGGGCGTGGCGACCTTTGGCACCTCAGCCCCCCAGCAACTTGCTGATGGCGAAGTTGATCGCCATGTCCAGGGCCAGCTTGCACAACAGCCTCGCCACTGGAATCCAGCCCAGCGAGGCACCCGCCGTGGGAATCGCGGCGGCGATAGCCATGGCGATCTGGATCACGGTGATGACCAGGTTGACCACGAAGGCGATCTTCAAGGCGATGATGGCCACGCCGATCACGAACAGGCAGCCCCCCACCAGGTTCGACCCGAACTGCAGTTGCTTGGCGACGTCGTCAACGCCCTCGGTCTTGGTGAACGACTTCTGGAACGCCTCCATGGCGTCACCCTGGTTGTTGGTCAGCGCGGTGTTGGCGCCATCGGTGGCGGTGGTGACCACCCCACCCATCTCGCCGCCGTAAGCCATCCACCGGTTGCCATAGTTGAAGACCTTGTCCTCATTTCCCTCTGGCCACTCGAAACCGAGCTCGTTCAACAGCTTGGACGCCTCTGGGGGCAACATGACAGCCATTACTCGTCACCCACCATCTTGTCGCCGGCCTCGGCGAAGCCTTCTTCGGCGGCGGCGAAGGCCGCCCTGGCGTTGGCGATCTTGCCGCCCTGGACGCCGTACTCCTCCTGAACTGGGTCCACCGACTCCTGCACGGCTTGCACGGCCAGGCTGTACAGCATCGAGGCGATCGAGCCCAAGGTGTCGTTGGTGCCGAGCACAGTGGCATCGGACACCTCGCCCATCAGCGAACTGGTCTTGGTGGCCAGGTCCTGGGCGGCCGCCTCCATCCGCTTGCTCGAACCGTCGAGACTGGTGAAGTCATACTGCAGTTGGTCAGCCATGTTTACCCATCTCCTTGGCATTCTTGAGGTTTGGTTGCGAACTGGTAGACCACCCAGCCGGCGGTGAGGACGGCGACGCCGATGGAAAGGATCGGGTTGTACTCGAACCACTCCGCCGGCCGGGTCCGCGGCTCCGGCTCCTCCACCTCGTCGGTGACGTCGACGCCCATCGCCTCGGCGGTGCGTACCGCGTTGCCGCGGGGCGCGGAGAAATAGGCGATGGCGACGGTGATGACGATCAGGATCAGGGCGGACAGCATCGACTGCCAGGTGAAGATCGTCTTGCCGAAGTCGAGCACGCCGGTGATCTTCAGCACCGCCGGCGGGATGGATTTGGGGGTGGCCTGCAGCTGGGCCGCCGAGGAGGACAACCCCAGTGCCCAGACCGCGCCCAACCCCATCAGCGCGGCGGCGCCGAGGGCGCGGTAGTCCACCTTGAGATCGGTACGCCGGGCGACCGCCCGGGCGAGCAGGCCACCGGTGATCAGGGACAGGCCCCAGTTGAGCAGCGACACCAGCAGGGCGATCAGTGCGACGAACGCCACGGCCGAACGGGGGCCCTTCGGCATCCGCGCCAACGCCTCGATGATCTTGATCACCGGCGGCGAGGTGGCCACCACATAACCGGTGAGGACCACCATCGCCATCTGCAGGGTGAACGCCGCCAGGTCCCAGAACCCGTCGCCGAAGGTGGACACCAGTTGGACCGGGCTGCCTCCGTTGGCCAGGGCGAGGATCGCCACGAGCACGGTGCCGAAGGCGGCGAACACGAACGCGTCGGGGAACCATTTCTCGGTGAAGCGGGCCAGCGCCTGCGCGGTGCGGGCCATCATCCCCTCGTTGTCGGGCTCGGTCTCCTCGGTGACCTGACTGGACATGGCTGCTCCTCATCGTTGCGGGCCGGCTCTCGGGCACGATAACCAACCTCGAGGGGGCGCGTACACGGTCAGTGTCCGCGGACGTCACAATGGACAGGTGAGTGCTCCCAATGTCGTCATCGTCGGAGCCGGTTTTGCCGGCCTGCATGCCACCAATGACCTGGTCGCCGCCGGTGCCAGAGTCACCCTGATCGACCGGCACCCCTACACGACCTTCCAGCCGCTGCTCTATCAGGTGGCGACCGGTGGGTTGAACCCCGGTGACGTCACCTACTCGCTGCGCGCCCTGGCCGCGGAAAAGCGCGGCCGGGTACGTTTCCGCCGCGCCAACGTGACCGGGATCGACACCGAGCAGCAGCGGGTGATGACCGATGTCGGCGAGCCCGTCGACTATGACTATCTGGTGCTGGCCCAGGGGGTGGGGGCGAACTTCTTCGGCATTCCCGGGGCCGATCGGTATGCCCGGTCGATCTACACCCGCGGTGAGGCGCTCGAGGTGCGTGACCTGCTGTTCGGCCTGCTCGAGGGGTTGACCGTCGCCGCGCCCAACCAGGAACTGTCGGTGGTCGTGGTCGGCGGAGGTGCGACCGGGGTGGAGATGGCCGGCACCCTGGCGGAGATGCGGATGCAGGGACTGCCCGTCGCCTATCCCGAGATCAACCCGACGCAGGTGCGGGTGATGCTGGTCGAGATGGCGCCACACGTGCTCGCGCCGTTCGACGAATCGCTGCGCCGCTACACGCTGCGCCAGCTGCGCGAGCGCGGCGTCGACGTACGCCTGGACACCGCGATCGCCGAAGTACGCGAACACGAGGTGGAGTTCAAGGACGGCCAGGTGGAGCGGGCCGACCTGGTCATCTGGGCCGCCGGTATCGGCGGGCACGAATTGGTCAAGCAGTGGGGGATACCACAGGGCCGGGGTGGACGGATCATCGTCGATCCCGATCTGCGGGTCCGCGACCAGGAGAAGGTGTTCGCGGTCGGTGACGCAGCCGTCGTCGAGGACGACCCGTCTCCGCAGCTGGCCCAGCCTGCGATCCAGATGGGGAAGCTGGTGGCGCGCAACATCAAGGCACTCGATCACGGCCAGCCGATGGAATCGTTCCGCTACAAGGACAAGGGGACGATGGCCACGATCGGTCGCAGCGCCGCGGTGGTGGAGTTGCCCAACGGCACCAAGTTCACCGGCTTCACCGCCTGGAGCATGTGGGTGGCGCTGCACCTGTCCTTCCTGCTGGGTGGCCGCAACCGGATCCAGGCGATGATCAACCTGGGCTTCCGTTACCTGCTCTATCCGCGCAACGCGAACGCGATCGTCGGTGACCTGGCCGACTCCGAGACCGGGGAACTGCCCGGCCCGCGGAAGCACGGCTCCTGAGGCGTACGCCGCGACGATCCGTTCCCTGAGCAAGCAAGGAACGAGCGAGTCGAAGGGCCGCTGTCGCTCAGGCGCCGTCGGGAAGCGTGATGGCCGGCAGGTTCAGCTCCCGCGCCACCCGGTCGAGGGCGGCGTCGCGCTGGGCGGCGTACCCGTCGTGCGGGTCGTGCAGAGTGCCGCCGACCACCTCGGCGAGCCACCCCTCGTCGCGCGGTGAGCCGGCCCCGGACGCGTCCAGCTCGCCGGCCCCGGTCAGGTTGGAGGCGAAGATTCCAGCGGCCGACTGCGGCAGGAAATCCTCGTAGACAACGGGTTCCAGATCGAGCCATCCCTGCCGCACCAGGGTGGCGAGGTCGCTCGGCGGTTCGCCCGCGGGCGGGCTAGGGCTGAGCGCCGCGGTGTAGTAGGCCAGGCCCTGGGCGGCCAGCTCGGCGTCGGTGTCGGGGAGTTGTTCGTGCCACACGGCGGCGGCGACCTCGGCGCGTGAAGCGTGCGTCTCGGCGACGCGGCGGGCGACCTCGCCGAGCATGGCGTCATAGCGCCGTCGCCCGGTCGGCGTGAGCGCCACCCCGCGGGCCTCGACCTCGCCGAAGCGGACCCGCAGCTCACCGTCGACCTGGCGTCCGTCCGCCTCGCGGAAGCGGCGTGGTTCGGCCAGCGCGCGAAAGCTGGTCTGGCGCAGCAGCACGTCGGGGCCGGGCCAGGCGGGAGGCCCCTGAATCTCTTCGATCATGGTGATTCCGGCCGCCTGCATGGAGGCGTACAGGTCGTCGATGTCCAGTACCCGCGGGGTGAGGTGGTTCAGGTGGGTCGAGTCGACCCCACCGATGTCGGCCGCCACTCCAGAGATCCGTTCGAGGTGGGCGTACCAGGCCCGATCGACCGGCTCGTCGGACAGCGCGAAGGTGGCGGTGGCCAGGGCGACGAAGCGGTCCGCGTCGGCGGCGTTGAGACCGTCGCCGGCGATCGATCGGTCGGCGAGCCGCAGCAGTTCGGGGGCAAAGATTTCTCGTCTGGACAGGAAATCGTCCAACCGCTGCTGGGTTTCGGCGTCGAAGAAGCGGCGGTCGTCGGTGATCAGCAGCGAGGTGAACATCCGAAACGGGTTGCGGGCCAGCTCCTCGCGCCGCAGCGGCCGGAAAGCCGTCGACACCACCGGGATCGGGTTGGGGGCGGCGTCGCGCAGGTCATAGAACCCGGTCGGATACATCCCCACGGCAGCGAAGATCCTGGCCACCTGGGACAGCTCGCGCGGGGTGCCGACGCGGATCGCACCGTGCCGCTCCGCGGTCACCCGCTCCATCGAACCGAGCCGCTCGGCGGCCGAACCGTCACGCCCCAGCACCCGGTGATTGACCGCTTCGGCGACCTGCACCAGCGTGCGGTACGCCGGCACCTCACGCCCATAGAGCGAGGACAGGGAGGAGGCCAGCCTCGCCCGCAGCTGCCACTGTGCAACGATTTCCACCACTCAACCGTACGCCCGCGCCATCCGGACCGCGCGGTCGGCGTACCCGCCCCCGAAGAGCACCGCATGCACCAGCAGCGGGTGCAACTTGTGCAATTCGATCCGCTCCCGCCATCCGTCGGGCAACGTTGCCGCCTCGGCGTACGCCGAAAACGTCCTGTCCAGGTAAGGATTCCCGAACAGCGCCAGCATCGCCAGGTCGGTCACCGGGTGCCCGCCATGGGCGGCCGGGTCGATCAGCGTCCAACCGTCGGCGGTCGGGATCACGTTGCCCGACCAGAGGTCGCCATGGATGCGCGCCGGGTGGGAGACGTCGTCGAAATCGCCGGCGCTCAGGCGCTCGCACACCCGCTCGACCGCGTCCCGGCCCGAGTCGTCGAGGCTGCCGGCGGCGTACGCCTGTTCGGCGAACGGGCGCACCCGGTGCTCAGCAAAGAACTGCCCCCAACGCTCCTCGACCCGGTTGCGCTGCGGCAGCGGTCCGATGAAACCGGTCTCGTTCGCGCCCGGTGGCGGAGCACCCCAACCCGATGCGCCGGCCGCGTGGGTGTGGGCCAAAGCCCGGCCGAACTCCTCGGCCGCCTCGGCGGTGGGGGAGACCGACCGCAACCGATCGAGGGTGATCGACCGTTCGTCGACCCGGCGTACGCCCACCACGCGCGCCCCGCCCGCGGCGGCCAGCCAGCGCAGACCGGCTGCCTCGACGGCGAAGAACCCGCTGGGGGCGTGCGGGTTCTGCTTGCGGAAGTCCATCGGTTCCTCCGTTCGCGAAGACGCCGAAGCCCGCCCCTGCTGGGACGGGCTTCTCGATCGTGGCCAGGGCCGGGTTCGAACCGGCGACCTTTCACTTTTCAGGCGAACGCTGCTACCAACTGAGCTACCTGGCCGCACAGACACGGCCGAAATGGCCTTATCTGCTGCAAAAGCGGCGATGCTGGTGCACCACCGCTTCCGCGACCCCGACGGGACTCGAACCCGCGACCTCCGCCGTGACAGGGCGGCGCGCTAACCAACTGCGCTACGGGGCCTGGGAACCGGAACTGGTCCGGACCGCTGGCCTGCGCCAGCCCGGAAACTATAGCGCACCCATCTGGGGGTTCACCAAATCGGTTTCCGGGCCGGCGCAACCCGCCTCAGACGCCCGTGTGCGGTAGCCCGCGCGGTGCCTCGGTGTCCTTCGGTGCCTTCGAGGGCGAGGTGTCCTTCGAGGTGGCGGAATCCTTGGACCCGCCGGAGGATCGGCCCACCGTAAAGGTGCGCGACCAGACGAACCCCTGGGAGCCGGAGCTGGCCCCGACCTCATAGGTCACTCCGGGCTGCCAGCCACCGGCGAAGCCATTGGGTTCATAGGAGCGCACCGGTGCGGTGGTGAGATAGCCGTCCTCCAGCGTGTTCTCGCGCGGGAAGTCGCCCTGCCAGACGTTGCATCGCCAGGTGCCGTCGGCGTCGAGCAGCTCGTCTCCCCACGGGAATCGGGCATCCGGCAGACCGCCGCGGCTGGCGTACTCCCATTCTGCCCCGGTGGGTAACCGCCGTGCGGCCCAGGCGCAATAGGCCTCCGCGTCCGTGTGGCTGATGTGCACAACCGGATGGTCCTCCAGGCCCGCGAGGCCGGACCCGGACCACCCGGCTGGCCAGCTGGCCTCCCGCACCCCCAGCCACCAGGCAGTCGTCGGCGGTTGTCCGAGGATTGCCTTCGGGTCGGCGACGGCAAGGTGAAAGACGGCCGAATATCCGAACCGCTCGGCCTCGGTGCGATAGCCGGTCGCGTCGACGAATCGGGCGAAGTCGGCGTTGGTCACGCAGGTGGTGTCGATCTGCCAGCGCGACAACTCAACGGGGTGGACCGGTCGGACGCCGTCGGCGGGGCTCTGGTCGCCGTGGCGACCTCCCATCGTGAACACCCCGGCGGGGATCGTCGCCTGCTCCACGCCGTGTTCGCCCAGGGCCGCGGCCTCTCACCAGCCCGGCTGCCACCCGCACAGCGCCTTGCGCGCCTCCGCCGGGTCGGCGGGGAAGGTGAAGCTGGTCAATCGCGGTGCCAGGGCGACATTTGCCCAGAACCGCTCCGGGGTCAACGGCTCGGAGATGGCCAGCTGCAGCAGCGCCAGGTCACCGCAGTTCAGGGCGTGCCGGGCGTGCTCGACCGACGGCGGCTCGTCCGGACGTGCGGCCGCATAGCGGGCGGTACGCCAGGCCTCCGGGCGTGGCTCGTGCCCGACCCGTTCCTTGGGGTCCCGCAGTCGGGGGTCGACCACACTGTGCGAGGTCACCGGGTCGGCCAACGCCAACTTGTCCACGATCACCACATTGTTGCCGGCCAGCACCGCCAGAATGCCCATGTTGTAGTGCGCGACATAGACGCCGCTTCCGGTGCGCGAAGGCATCCGTTCGTCACCGGTCTCGTAGTAGCTCCAGCCCGCCTCGAAGTCCCACTTCGCGAGCAGACCACCCCGGGCGAACGGGTTGCCCAACCAGTCGTTTCGGGTAACCAGTTTGTGCCGGGTGGTCAGTGCCGCGTAGTAGCCTCGCTCGTTGGAGATGCCGTCGGGCCCGATCCCCTCGTAGGGCATCCGCGTTCCCCCGGCCACCGCGACGGCCCAGCCGGCCACGAACGCCACCGTGGTCAGCACCGCCTCACGGCGGATCCGGCCGACCCCGATCACCGCCAGCGGCAGCATCACCGCCCAGGTGTCGGGGAGCAGGAAGCGGGCGTGCATGAAGTCCCCGCCCACCCGCACGATGTAGAGGCCGTGGGCGAGGCCGGCGAGGACGGGAGCCAGGACGACCGCGGCCCGGCCGAAGTCCCGGGCCCGGCAGGCGTCGAACAGGTGCAGATAACTCCCGATCAGGCAGATCAGCATCGGTGCCAGCAGGGTGTAGAGGCCGGCATAGTCGATCAGATAGATCAGGCCCTGGTCCCACCGCGCAGTCCCGGCATCCTTGGCCAGCGCAGTGTTGGGAACCAGGCTGGCGTAGTAGCCCATCCGCCAGATCTGGTAGATGACCAGCGGCAGGGCACCCACGGTGAAGCAGATGATCCAGCGCCACCAGCCGCGGAAGTCGGTCGCCAGCAGGGCCAGCGCGAAGGCCACCGAATACAGCCCGAAGTCCGGGCGGATCAGCGGCCCGAGAGCGATCCACGCCGCGGCCACGAAGGGCCATCGGCGCAGCGGCCGGAGCCGCAACACCGGGCGATCGGATCCGATCCGCCGAGTGAGCAACCAGAAGCAGACCCCCAGCCAGCAGAACGACAGACCGGTTTCCAGGCCCGAGGTGGCGAAATCCCAGAACGGCGGAATGGCCGCCATGGCCAGGGTGCCGACCGGCAGCAGCATCGTCTTCCCGCGGTCGCGGAAGAGTCGGGTGGCGCCCACCGTGGCGGTCACCATGCCGAGCAGGGTGAGCAACCACCCCACCACCACCCCGGTGATCTGAGCCTCGGTCCCGGGCAGGATCCGGGCCCCGGCCAACAGCATCCAGAACCAGATCGTCGACGTGGTCACCTCGACCCGCTCTCCGAAGTTGAACACCGGCCCGTTGCCGCCCAGCACCTGATCGACCACCCGGATGTTGATCCAGCCGTCGTCGGAGACCCAGCGCTGCTGCCAACCCAGATAGGCCACCATCAGGATCGGCGCGGCCAGCGCCACGTGGTTGGGGGTGAAGACCATCCGCAGGGCCAACCAGGCGCGGCCCAGGTGGGAGCCGGGTACGCCGTCGCCGCTGCCCCTGCCATCGTGATTGTCGCGCCCCTTCGCGGGGGGTCCCGAGGCGTCGGTGCCGGGCTTCGTGGACTGTTTCGCGGCGGGGGACGTGTCCTGAGTCGACAAGTCCTCCGGCGTGGGCATGTCGGCCATCGTATCCATCCGAAACAGCGATCCGGTGCATCGACAACGTGGCGGCCGACACGCTGGGCGGTGCTCCGGACCGTCCAGCGGTACGCGGACTGGCGAGGGTCGGCGTACCCGGGGAGGATGAGGGTTCGGTCTCGTCGCACCGCTGCCGGCGAACGCCGGAGGCAGTGCAGCGGCGGGCTGAGCAGGAGAGGGCACGAGATGGCGTTGCGGGTGCGTGAGGCGTGGGACGAGGGGCGGCCGGCGATCGGCGCCTTCCTGTTCACCAGGCTGGACCCGGTGGTGATCGAGTCGATCGCCGCGCTGTTCGACTTCGTCTGCATCGACATGCAGCACGGGATGATGGACCACCAGCAGATGGTCGCCGCCATCCGCGCCCTGCAACCCGGCAAGGCGACCGCGATCGTCCGCGTACCGTCGCTGGACAAGGGGCTGATCGGGCGCGCCCTGGACGCCGGGGCGATGGGCATCGTGGTGCCCGGGATCGAGTCAGCTGCCCAGGCCGAGGAGGCCGTCACCGCGTGCCGCTACGTGCCGGAGGGGGAGCGCAGCTATGGTCCGATCGGGGCGATGGTGCGTTATGGCCTGGACTATGCCGACACCGCCAGCGAGCGGGTGCTGGTGATCCCGATGATCGAGACCCGGGCGGGCCTGGACAAGGCTGCGGAGATCTGCGCGGTACCGGGGCTGGACGCGATCTATGTGGGGCCGTTCGACCTGTCGATCAGCCTCGGGGGGACGCCGACCCCGGAGGCGATCCGCGACCTGATGCCGACGCTGGAACGGATTGCGGAGACCGCCAGCGCGCACGGGGTGGTGCCCGGGATCCACGGCACCTCGGCGCCGGTTGCCGAATGGGCCGGTCTCGGGTTCCGGTTGGTCACCGCCACCACCGACTTCGACGTGCTCACCCACGGGTTCCGACAGGCCGCCGGACAGGAGCGGGGACGGACCGGCTACTGATCCGAAAACTGACCCTTGCGCGGTGTCGACATCGGGGAGAAGACTGAGGTCTGCGGCAGTTCGCCGCATCCATCCAGATCCGAGGGAGATGTGCAGTGACGGACTTCGCTAACGAGGACAAGGACCAGGCGATGGGCTCCGACGGCCACGCGGGCGCCGGTGGAGACGGTGGCGCCGACGGCGGTGCCGAGAGGAGCCAGGGCGCGGCCGCCAACGACGGCGGCGCGGATGGTGCGGCCGGTGATGGCGGCGCGGACGGCGCTGCCGGCGGTGACGGTGGGGCCGACGGTGGCGCCGAGAGCGGTGCTGCCGGTGACGGTGGGGCCGATGGTGGTGCCGACTCCGGCGCCAACTGAAACCACGCAGTGAACGACGAACGGCCCCAGACCTCGGTGCTCGCCCGGCTGACCGGGCACACCGCCGCGGATTTCGCGGAACGGTTCTGGGGCCGTTCGCCATTGCTGGCGCGACGCCAGGAGCGCGGGGGCGGGGACTTCGGGGAGCTGTTCTCGCTGGCCGCCGCCGACGAACTGATCGCCGATCGGGGACTGCGTACCCCGTTCGTGCGGATGGCCAAGGACGGGAAAACCCTGCCGGAGAAGGATTTCACCGCGGGTGGGGGAGCAGGGGCGGGGATCGCCGATCAGGTCGACGAGGACAGGGTACGCCGACAGCTCGACTCCGGCGCGACCCTGGTGCTGCAGGCGCTGCACCGGACCTGGCCGCCGGTACGCCGGTTCGTGGACGACCTGGTCGCCGAGCTGGGGCACCCGGTGCAGGTGAACTGCTATCTCACCCCGGATCGACAGCAGGGGTTCAGCCATCACTACGACGTGCACGACGTGTTCGTGCTGCACCTGCACGGCCGCAAGGAGTGGGTGGTGCACGAGCCGGTGCTGCAGCACCCGCTGCGCGACCAGCCCTGGACCGATCGGGCGGACGAGGTGCGGGCGCGGGGGATCGAGGAGCCTCTGCTGCGGGTGGTGCTGGAGCCGGGTGATTGTCTCTATCTGCCCCGCGGTTTCGTCCACGCGGCGCGGGCCACCGGCGGTCTGGCCGCCCACCTGACCGTCGGCGTACACAACTGGACGCCGCAGGCGCTGGCGACCGAACTGGTCGACGCGGCGACCGCCCGGCTTCGCGAGGATCCGGAACTGCGGCGGTCGCTGGCTCCGGGAGTCGCTGTTGGTGAGGCGGCCGGGATCGAGGCCGAGCTGGAGCTGGTACGCCGGCGGCTGCTGGAGACCTTGGCCGAGGTGTCAGCCGAAGAGGTCGCCGAGGTGCTGGGGCGCCGGGCCGCCCGCACGCAGCGCCCTGCCGCGGTTGCCCCGTTCGCGACCCTGTCCGCGGCCGAATCCTTGGCGCCGGCGAATCGGTTGCGGCTGCGGCCCGGGCTGATGCTGCGGCTGGAGTCGGCCGGAGATGGTGACTGGCGGGCGGAGTCACGGGCGGGGCAGTGTGTGCTGCCAGATTCGGTGGCCCGGGCGCTCCGACGACTGGAGCAGGGACCCGCCACCGTCGAGGAGCTGTACGGGGTGAGCGGAGCTGACCTGAACGGGCTGCGTATGCTCGTCCGACACGGCTTGGCGCAGATCGGGGAGGATCGATGAGCTCTCCAAAACGACCCGCCGATTTCGCCTGCTCCACGGCGGCCCGTGCCCGGGGTGATCAGCTCGTCGGTACCGCACCGCCAGCGCGGCGCTGGTTTTTGGTCGAGCAGCCGGGCGGTTGGGGTGCGACCGCGTGGGCGGGGCTGGACGTGGCGGCGCCGATGAAGGACCTGCTGCAGGGGGTGTTGAACCTGGCCGAGGCCCGGCTGATGCTGATCCGCCGACCGGGGCACGGGCGCGACACCGTGACCGGGGGTGGCCGGCGGCGGTGGTGTGTGGTGGATCCTCTTGCGCCGCGACGGGTCCGCTGGGGGGTCGCCGACTCCGACGCCGATGTGCTGCGCGCGGCGGAACTGTTCGCCGGGGCGAACCCTGAGCTGAACGAGCTCGAGCCGGTCAAGGTGAGTCCGGGGGAGCCGGAGCTGTTGATGGTGTGCACCCACGGCCGCAAGGACGTCTGCTGCGCCACCCGGGGCCGTCCGGTCGCGGCACGAGCGGCCGAGCTGTGGCCCGAGGCGACCTGGGAGTGCACGCACACCGGCGGGGACCGGTTCGCCGGTAATCTGCTCCTGCTTCCGGACGGTGCCTGTTATGGCGGGATCGATCCGGAGTCGGTGGAGGCGATCGTGCGGGCTCATGTAGCCGGTCGGGTCGACCCCACCCAGTTGCGTGGGCCGACCGGCCACCCGGCCTGGGCGCAGGCGGCCGCGGTGGCGGCATACCGGCAGATGGGACCGCTGCGTTGGGACCAGGTGCACCCGATCTCCGAGGAATCGGACGGGGAGCAGTGGCGGGTCGTGCTCGACGTCGACGAGGTCCTGGTCGAGGTGACCGGCCACCAGCGGGTCACTGAGGCGGATTTCCTGACCTGCAAGGCCGACCTGCCGAAACGGATGCTGCTGGCCGTCGTCGACGACTTGCGGCCCCTGGCGGCGGTGGACTGAGGAGTCGCCCACGTTGGCTGAGCGGCGAGGAACGAGCAAGTCGAAGCCCAGGGGATTGCGTTGGTGGGCCCGCGGCAACTGCCCTATGCTGGTCCGGTCCGCGGTGGAGTACGCCCGGACGGGTCCCCTTCGTCTAGCGGCCTAGGACACCGCCCTTTCAAGGCGGCAGCGCGGGTTCGAATCCCGTAGGGGATACTCATGATCAAACTGGTCCTGACCAGGGGAGATGGAAATCACCTCGGCGTCAATTCTGGTCGAATCAGGGCCGCTGTTACACACTTTTGACACATTTCCTGAGAGTTCTGCGCGGCGGGCGCGGTCCATCGCATCGCTCGTCCAGCCGGTCCCCGAACAGGTGCCCATAGTTGTCCAGCGTCAGGGTCGCCGACTTGTGTCCCAGCATCTGCTGGACGACCTTCACATCGGCCCCGCACCCCTAAGTCGACTATTGCGTCACACTAGTCGGAGTGGCGCCAGATCTCGACAAGCCGAATGCTCATAATCACACTCGCTCTCAGCAGGTTCTATGGGCGTCACTGCGGCTCCGCCGCGATGGATCGCCCTCTTAGAGTAGGATTGAATCCTACCCGTAGGAGGCTGACCATGCGGACGACCAGGCAAATGAGCGTGACCCTGCCCAACGAGATGGCAGACATGGTCCGCGCCCGAGTTTCCTCGGGGGAATACGCCTCGGAGAGCGAGGTCATTCGTGAGGGCTTGCGCGCTCTGGCGGCACGCGACCGAGCGGTCGAGGCGTGGCTGCATGATCAGGTCGGTCCGGCGTACGACCGGCTTGTCGAGGATCCCGCGCGCGCTATGACCGCAGATCAGGTGCGTGCTCGACTGGCGCAGGATGCTGGATAGTGGCGGTCACGGTCTCATTCGCACCCGAGGCAACCGACCAACTCGTCGCTCTGCGTCGCTATGTCGCGGCGGCGAGTGCACCTGAGATAGCTGCTCAGTACGTGGACTCGATCATTGCCTATTGCGAGGGCCTGGGGGTGTTTCCGCATCGGGGTACGAGTCGGGATGACATTCGCCAGGGCCTGCGGGTCACGAGTTTCCGCAAGCGGGTGATGGTCGCTTTTGTGGTCGATGACAGCGCCGGCACTCTGACCGTCATCGGGATCTTTGCTGGGGGCCAGGACTATGAGTCGCTTCTGGGCGACTCATGAACCCGAGTCCCAGCAACGTTCCGCGGTCTGGTGGCATTCGCGCACGCATCGGTGTGTCGGGGTCACCGCGATGTGTGGCAACGACCCTGATCAGCCCGACGATGTGGTCGTTGAACTCCTCCAAGTCCTCGGCCGGGATCCAATACTCGAGGATCGTGTCGCCGCCGACTCGCTGCACGTCGTAACGGTCGAGGTAGCTGGTCTCGACTTCGAATCGGGTGACATGGCCCACGCCGTGGGCTGGCACCTGAATCTCCTGGGCCAACTCCGTCGCATAGTCCTCGTTCAGGACCGGATAGAAGATCGGTTGCCAGTCCAAGCGAGGTGGACACCGCTGCCAGCCGCTCTCTGCCACGATCGCCAACTCGGCATCGTTGCAAGGGCGCCACAGAGTGGTGGTTGTTGCGGTCATCGTGTTCCACCTGAGGTCAGCGGCAAATTAGTGAACCTTGGGTGGTTTCGACGAGGCATTCAGCTGCGCCGGATCAATCGAACATCGAGCGTCTTCTGTTACACACTTTTTGACACAATCCTTTCGAGAATCAGGGGCGCTGTTACACACTTTTGACACACTTCCTGAGAGTTCTGCGCGGCGGGCTCGATCCATCGCATCGCTCACGACGAGCCGATTGAAGATGGCCGGCCGTCAACTCGCTCACGTCGGTCGTGGGTAACGCTATCGGGGACTCAACTTCACGCGTTGGGCGACGTCTAGTTGGGTAAGAACCGCGCGCGCCAGAAGTTGCACACGAGGCCATCGACTGGAACCGGCCCAAGGAGGTCCACCTCGGCTGGGCCGACCGGAGAACACCGCCTTTCGAACCAAGGAAATCCTGCCAAATCTTGACGCGGGACACTCTCACTTGACTCACCGACGTCCCACTGTGAGTGTGAAGAGGTTGGAAGTTCGCCACGCACGACGATTGGAGACTCACCATGAAGGCTGTGGTCTATCAGGGACCTCGCGATGTCGCGGTCACGGATGTTCCGGACGCGAAGATCGAGCGACCCACCGACGTACTGGTCAAGGTTACGACCACCAACATCTGCGGCTCGGACCTGCACATGTATGAGGGGCGGACCTCTTTCGAAAAGGGCCGGACGTTCGGTCACGAGAACATGGGCGAGGTGGTTGAGGTCGGTCAGGGCGTGGAGAAGGTCAAGGTGGGCGACCGGGTCGTGCTGCCGTTCAATATCTCGTGCGGGTTCTGCAAGAACTGCGAGCGCGGGCTCACGAATTACTGCCTGACGACGCAGCCGGAGCCGTCGTTCGCCGGTGCGGCTTACGGGTTCGCAGACATGGGCCCGTACGGCGGCGGGCAGGCGGAGCTGCTCCGGGTGCCCTTCGGCGACCACAACGCGCTGCGCCTGGGTGAGGACGCGCAGGAGAAGGAGAACGACTACGTCATGCTCTCCGACATCTTCCCCACCGGTTACCACGCCACCGAGATGGCTGGCGTGATCCCGGGCGACAGCGTCGTGATCGCCGGGGCCGGACCGGTGGGGCTGATGGCTGCCCTGTCCGCGACGATCAAGGGCGCCTCGAAGGTGATGGTGGTCGATCGCCACCCCGACCGGCTCGCGCTGGCCGAGCAGATCGGGGCGATCGCCATCGACGACTCCAAGACCGATCCTGTGCAGGCTGTGTTGGACGAGACGATGGGACTCGGTGCCGACCGTGGCTGCGAGTGCGTGGGCTATCAGGCACACGATCCTCAGGGCAACGAAGACACTGCTGCCACCTTGAACATGCTCATCAACGCGGTTCGTTTCACCGGCGGGATCGGCACCGTCGGCGTGTTCATTCCTCAGGATCCAGGGGCCAAGAGCGACTTGGCCAAGCAGGGCAAGGCGGCAATCGACTTCGGCATGCACTGGTTGAAGGGGCAGACCATGGGAACCGGTCAAGCCCCGGTCAAGCGGTACAACCGCCGGCTGCGGGATCTGATTGCGGCTGACAAGGCGAAGCCGTCCTGGATCGTCTCCCACGAGATCTCGCTGGAGCAGGCTGCCGACGCCTACAGGAACTTCGACGCCAGGTCTGAGGGTTGGACCAAGGTCGTCATCAAGCCCGGCATGTCGAGCGGAAAGAAGGCGAGCTAATATGGCAGCGGATCTGCAGGGCAGGAGGGTCGCGATTCTCGCCGCGGACGGGGTCGAGCGCGTCGAACTTGAGCAGCCCCGAGAGGCACTGGACCGGGCCGGCGCTCGGACCGAGGTCCTCTCGATCCACGACGGCGAGATCAAGGCCCGTGAGAACGACCTGGATGAAGCGGGCACGTTCACTGTCGACGGGCTGGTCGCCGACGCCTCGGTGGGCGACTACGACGCCCTGCTGCTGCCCGGCGGCACGGTTAACCCCGACCAGCTCCGGGTCGACAAGGACGCCGTTTCCTTCGTCCGCGACTTCGTCGAGAGCGGCAAGCCAGTGGCGGCGATCTGTCACGGGCCGTGGACGCTGATCGAGGCCGGCGTGGTTACCGGTCGTACCCTGACGTCGTTCCCGAGCATTCGCACGGACCTGCGCAACGCCGGCGCCGACGTCGTCGACCAAGACGTGGTGGTCGACAAAAATCTCATCACCAGCCGTTCGCCGGAGGACCTGTCTGCGTTCTCCGACGCAATAGTGTCCCAACTCGCGGGCACCCCGAAACAGGAAGAAGAGAAGTCATGAGTGTGACCAAGGGACTGCTGGTCAGGTTTGACGCGTTGCCCGGGAAGGAGGACGACGTGAGGGAGTTCCTTGACAGCGGTCGTGCGCTTGTCGAGGAAGAGCAGGCGACCACCGCGTGGTTCGCGATCCGCCTCGGGCCGTCCTCGTTCGGGATCTTCGACGTATTCCCCGATGACGCCGGACGTGACGCCCACCTGTCCGGCCCCGTAGCGGTAGCTCTTGGCGAGCAGACCGGCACGTTGTTCTCCGAACCCACGATCGAGAAGCTCGACGTACTGGCCACCAAGCTCCCCGCCTGACACCACAGACCGGGAGTACTGGCCAGAGAGGAGGGGTCGCTGCACACGCCAACTTCGGGCTTGCCCAGCCCGCTGACGGCGTCGCAGCGGCCCCTTCTCTTGTGCCTATCGCATGTCCCAACAGATAGACAAGGGAACCTCGTTGACGAAACCTGACAACGGCGCCGCCACGACGCGATCACCCGAGGTGGCAGTGATCGGGGGAGGGATCGTCGGCCTGTCCACGGCGTACGCGCTGCGAGAGCAGGGCGTACCGGTGCGCCTGTATGAGGCCGGTCTGCCCGGCACGGGTCAGTCCGCAGGCGAGTCGCGGATCTTCCGGCATGCTCACGACGACCCGCGGCTCGTGGCGTTCGCGCGAGAGAGCCGCGGCGTGTGGGATGAGTGGGCTGACCACTTCGGCGTCGAGCTGATCTCATCAGACGGTGTCGTGGCGATCGGCGACAGCGCACTGGCACGGCTCCGTGTGCTCGACCAGGTCGGCGGCGTGCAAGCGCACGAGCTCGATCCAGCCGGGGTCGCCCAGCGAATGCCGCTGCTTGCGGAGTACTCGGGGCCAGCGGTGCTCGACGAGTCCGGCGGCGCGATCCGCACCCGCGCCGCGATCAGGGCACTCGTCGGTGCCCTCGGAGACGCCGTCACCACCGGAGAAGTGATCTCCATCGAACCCCGCACCAATGGGACGGTCGAGGTGCGCAGCGTCACCGACCGGGCTGCCTACTCCAAGGTGGTCGTGTGCGCCGGCCGCGAAACCGCCCGCCTGGCACGCAGCATCGGCCTGTCGCTGCCGGTTCGCCTCGCCGCACACGTACGCCTGACCTTCGACGTGAAAGCCACCGCCCCGGCACGAGTCGCGTGCCTGCAGGACAGCAGCGGCGTCTTCGGCGAAGTCGGCGTCTACGCGACGCCACTACCGGGCAACAGCAGTTACTCCGTCGGACTCAGCGAGACCGTCGGCGTCCGCAACGACGGAACCTTCATCGACCCTGCGGCCATTCGATCACTGGACGAACGCGCACGCGACTACGTGGCACGGGCGCTGCCCGGCCTCCACCCAGAGCCGCGCGACTTCCTCCACTGCTGGGTGACCGACCTCCCGTGGAGTGAGGACGGCGTGGCCGTGTGGGAGGCAGGCTCTGTCTTCTTCGTGGCCGGGCACAATTTGTTCAAGCAGGCACCATCGCTGGGCCGCGCCCTCGCCCGGGCTGCGACCGGCGGCGGTCTCTCCGCCGAGCTCACGCCCGAAGCGCGCCTCGGCGAGGCCCAGGACCAGCAGATGTGACCCACGGGTGCCGCCCTCAGCCAGCTGGGGTGAATCATGCGGCCCCCCGGAGTGAGCGGATCTACCCGACACGCTTCGAATGGCTGCTCGTGCCTCCCAAAAGCGGGCTTTGCCGGTGAAAGCGGGAAAGGAAGCCCGCTTTCACCGCCAAGCCCCGCGTTCACCGTCGTACGGTCGGCCTGTTCTTCCACGACGCCTTGCCTTGACCGGAGACAACCAGCTCGTACCGGCTGGCTCCTCCGACGCGATCCGGCTGCACGGCATCGTGTACGGCGGTGCGGGTCAGCTCGGCCACCCGCGAGGGTCTGGTGTAGTCCTCCTTCCAGTCGGCGATCACGACCCGGGCCTGTGCCAGGGACCAGAAGATGGTGATGTTGAGGCACTCGTCGCGGATCCGGGAGTTGAACGACTCGACGTAGCCGTTGCGCCACGGCTCGCCGAACCGGGGTCAGGCCAGTCCAACTAGGGCTGAGCGGCACGGTGGTGATCATCCGTGCGAGGTGCCGGATCAGACCACCGCCGGTCGGCCCCATCAGAGCCGGTGCTATCAATGACCCATGTACAACGTCCCGGATCAGACCGGCCGCCGAATCGTCGTCACCGGTGCCAACAGCGGTACCGGTAAGGAGGCCGCCAAGCGACTGGCGGCGGCCGGGGCCGAGGTGGTGCTGGCCTGCCGCTCCCACGAACGGGCGCTCGTCGCCCACGACGAGATCGTGCGGCTGGTTCCCCAGGCAAGGTTGGAGATCCGCCAACTCGATCTGGCGGATCTGGCCAGCGTACGTCGGTTCGCCGAGGACCTCCGGGCCGACGGCCGACCGGTGCACACGCTGGTCAACAACGCCGGGGTGATGGCCCCACCGGACCGGTTGCTCACCAGGGACGGGTTCGAGCTGCAGTGGGGGACCAACTTCCTCGGACCGTTCGCACTGACGAACCTGATGCTGCCGCTGCTGCTCGAGTCGGAGCGGCCGCGGGTGGCCACCATGTCGAGCGCGGTCGCCGGATTCGGTTCGATCCGCTTCCGTGACCTGAACTGGTCCCAGCGCTATCGCCCGGCGCTGGCGTACGCCCAGTCCAAGCTCGGCAACCTGTTGATGGGGTTGCACCTGGCGAAGGCCGCTGACGAACGCTCCTGGCCGCTGCTGTCGACGATCGCCCACCCCGGTTACACCCGCACCAACCTGCAGGCCGCCGGGGCCGCCCTCGGTTCGGGCCGCGACACGATGCTGCGGCGGCTGACCAAGGTCGACCTGGTCCCCAGTCAGGAGGTGGAGACCGGCAGCGAACCCCTGTTGTACGCCGCAGCGGACCCGACGGCGGTCAGTGGCCGCTACTACGGACCCACCGGGCGATTCGGATCGGTCGGACCCACCGGCGAGGCCGCCATCTATCGCAGAGCCAAGGGCCCGACCCTGGCCGCGTCCCTCTGGGCGGTCGCCGAGTCGCTCACCGGGACCGCCTTGCCCGGCTGACCCTGCTCTGGCGCGCTGTCAGTCCTCGGTGTCACCCTTGGCCCATGACCAGAGTGGTCCACTTCGAGATCCACGCCGCCGACGTCCATCGCGCGGCCGCGCCTGGCAGGCTATTTCTACGACACCGAAAACAACGTGTTCGGTATCCACCAGCCCGACACCGAGGCAAGATAGCGCTCCGGAAGCCGGCCCCGGGAGGTCAGCGCACCGTGATGTGCACGTGGTCGCGGTGGTTGGCGGTGTTCGATCCGCGGTCGGCCATGTAGCGCCAACCCTCCGACGAGCGTGCCACCGACCAGATGCGCTGGTTCCAGATGATGTAGTCCACGTTCAACGACGCTGCATTCGCCCGGACATAGTCGGCGATCGCCTGACCGGTCGCGGCGTCGTTGTAGACCATGGCGTCGATGGCGCGACCCGACGGGTGGTCCGGTAGGGAGTCCGGGCGTACGCCGATGTAGCTGCGCACCTGCGGGAAACGGCCCTGCAGTTGCGCCAGCACGCGCTGCGCGTTCGGGGACAGGCCACCCTGCCCGCTCACCGAACTGCCGCCCCCGCCGCCGGTCGGGCCGGGTGCGGTGTCGCTGAGATATTTCGCGGTCACCCAGCGCACGGCGCCGTTGTAGACGATCTGGGCCCGGCCGTTCTCGACCACGCCGGTCACGTCCAGCCGCGCCCCGGCCGGCGCGTCACCATAGCTGGTGAACACGTCCCCTGAGCCCGAACGCAGGATGAGCGCGGTGGTGGCGTACCGCTGTCCTCGCACGGCCGGCAATCCGCCGGTCACTGGTCGGCTGACCGTGGCGCTGTCGGAGAGGTAGAGGCTGTTCACCCAGCGCACGGCCCCTTCGAAGACGATCTGGGTCCGGCCGTTCTCGGTGACGCCGGTGAGTTGCAGCACGGTCCCGGCCGGGACGTCGCGGATCACCTGGAACACGTCGCCGGAAGTGGTCCGGATCATCAGCTCGGCGGTGGCGGTGGCCCGTCCGGTGATCGCGGGCAGGCCGGGGCCCGCCGGTGTCGGCGCGGGGGCCGCGCTGCCGGACAGATACTGGCTGGACACCCAGCGCACCTGTCCGTCGAGCACGATCTGGGCGTACCCGTTCGTCTGGACACCGGTCGTCTGCACCCGGGCGCCCTTGGCGAGCACGGTGACCACGCGATAGCTGATCCCGGCGCCGGTCCGCACGTTCAGTGCGGCGGTGGTGTACGCCGACCCGCTCGGCACGGCGTTGTTGGCGGGAGTCTGCCCGACACCCTGCGCGGTCAGGTAGAGGTCGGAGACCCACCCGGTCCGCCCACCGAAGCTGATCGGCATCCACCCGTTCTGGGCGCGGCCGACCGAATCGATCCGGGCGCCGCTGGGCAGGTTGCCGATGATCGGGTGGCTCAGGCCAGGTCCGGATCGGACGTTCAGCCCGCCGTTGGCGCGGACCGAGAACGGGTCGGCGGCGGCGGCTTTGCCGTGGGCGATTGCGGCGACGACGCCACCGGTCGACAGCAGGGCAGCGGCGCCGGCAAGTGCGGCCGCTGTCCTGAATCTGCGCAGGACAGTCACAGGGTTTCCTCCCCGATGACCGTCGGTCATCGCGTCAGTGGGCCCGGCCCCTTCCCCAGGGTCGGGAAGTCCTCGGGTGGGTGCCTTGGCCGTTTCCCCGGTTTACGCAACCCCGTCCGTCACACTCACCCCAGACTGCGCAGGACTTTAGTTTCGAATCAGCTTCATCAGCAATGCGATCGAGACTCTTTTGTCACAGAAGCAACTCGACACGCCGCGATCTCCGGAAAAACTACGCACCTGTGATTTGCGGGCTGGGTTAGGTTCGCTGCATGGCCGTGGAGATGACCTTCGGGGAGTTCGAGCAGCTCGTGGCGACCGCCCTCGACGAGGTGCCCGACGAGCTCGTCGCGCTGATCGACAACTGCATCGTGATCATCGAACCAGACCCGCCGGCCGACGAGCCCGGACTGCTCGGGCTCTATGACGGAATCCCTTTGACGGAACGAAATACTGACTACACGATGGTGCTTCCCGATCGCATCTTCATCTACATGAACCCCACCCTGGAGATGTGCGAGGACCATGATCAGGTGGTCGAGGAGGTGCACATCACGGTGGTCCACGAGATCGCGCACCACTTCGGGATCGACGACGAACGACTGCACGAGTTGGGGTACGCCTGAGCCCCGGCCAGCGTGCGCGGACCGCTCGGCCGGGCTCCTCCCGGGCTCGATGATCGCTCGCCCAGAAAGCCTCAAGCCACAGGTGAGATTCGCCCGTACGGGTGATGAGAATTCGTTCTCAGTCGTTCAGCACCCAGGTCTGGCGAGCCGAGGAGACCCAGGTGCGCGCGCCGCCGAGGGCGGCCGCTGGGGCGTACCCGGCCTGGAGGTCGTGGCGCTCCAACGGTGTGGCCCCGCTCAACTCGGCGAGGCGATAGAGGCGCTCGTGATCGGCGGTCACCGCGATCAGCCGCAGGGTACGCCGGGTCTGGTTGACCTCGAGGGTGGCGCGCACCTCGGGCAGCAGCTGCGGGGCGACCACCACCAGGGGGCGTTCCTCAGACACCGCCGACTCCAGCACGGCCAGCAGCTCGCGCACGGTGTCCACCCGTTCGGAGCAGACCACCACCAGAGCGTCGTCGGCCACGGCCCACCCCGTCTCCGGGTCGGTGACGAAGGCGTCACTGAGCAGCCCAGCCTCGACCGCCGTGCTGGCGGCGATCCGCGAGCGCAGCACCGCGCGGGCAGGATCCGCCAGGGCGAGCGAAGGGGCGCCCTCGGGCGTACGCATGGCCGAGGCGCGGTCGAGGTAGTTCGGCGGTGCCGCGTCGCTCGCCAACCCCGGGATGGGGCGCTCGGGGGGGAGGGTCGCGGCGCGTTGATGACGCAACCGGCGCTCCCGGTCCCAGAACCCGCCGAGCAGGATGACCGCGGTGCCGAGCCCCATCACCACGGCGAGCACGACCTGCCAGGTCTCCACGGCTCAGCCGTCCGGGGTCAGCGCCACCCGCCCTCGTTCGGCGGCTGCTGGTAGTGCTGCGGGCCGGGCTGTCCCTGCGGGTATTGCTGCTGATGCTGACCCTGGTGCTGAGGCTGCTCATGCGGCTGCTGGTGCTGTCCCTGGTAGGGCGGCTGCTGCGGCCCGCGATCGAGTGCCGGCTGGCCCTGCTCGTCCGCATCGCGCTGGGCCTCGGCAGGCTGCTGGTGCTGCTGCTTCTCGTGCCGCCGGGCCCGAGCCGCCGGGTTCTCCAGCGCCTGGGCCTCCTCGACCGCCTCGTTGACGGTGCGCTTGGCCCGCTCCTCGTCCTCGGACTTCTGCTGCTGGATCTCGGCGAACACGTCCACCTTCTCGGGAGCCTTGAAACGACCGGAAGTGTTGCTCTGGGTGGGAATCGCGTCGTTCAGCTGGTTGACCGTGTTGCCGAGCCCCTTGAGCGCATCGTTCAGCTCGCTGGGCACGATCCACATCTTGTTCGAGTCACCCTTGGCCAGGTTCGGCAGCATCTGCATGTATTGGTAGGACAGCAGCGCCTGGTCCGGCTCCCCGGCGTGGATTGCGCCGAACACGGTCGTGATCGCCTGCGCCTCGCCCTCGGCGCGCAGCATCGCCGACTGCCGGTCGGCCTGGGCGCGCAGCACCGCGGCCTCGCGTTCACCCTGGGCCCGCAGGATCGCGGACTCGCGATCACCGCCGGCCTGCAGGATCTGCGACTGGCGCTGGCCCTCGGCGAGCAGGATCTGGGCCCGCTTGTCCCGCTCGGCGCGGGCCCCCTTCTCCATCGCGTCGCGGATGGTTGCCGGCGGCTCGATCGAGCGCAGCTCGACCCGATTGACCTTGATGCCCCACTTGCCGGTCGCCTCGTCGAGCACCAGACGCAGCTGCTGGTTGATCTCCTCGCGCGAGGTGAGGGTGCGCTCCAGGTCGAGCCCGCCGATGATGTTGCGCAGCGTGGTCATGGTGAGCTGCTCGATCGCGGACTCGTAGTTCTGCGCCTCGTATGCCGCCCGCACCGGGTCGACGATCTGGAAGTAGATGACCGAGTCGATCCCCACCATCAGGTTGTCCTCGGTGATCACTCCTTGGGGGGGGAACGAGACCACATTCTCGCGCATGTCCATCTTGTAGGAGATGCGGTCGATGACCGGCACCACGAAGTGCAGTCCCGGCTCAAGCGTCTTGTGGAACTTGCCCAGCCGTTCCACCAGACCGACCTGTTGCTGTCGGATCACCTTGATCGATGAGGTGAGCAGTGCGATCAGGAAGACCAGCAGAATCGGGATCCAGATGAACTCCATCGGGCGCCTTTCAGTTGTAGGGTGGGATTTCCGGCATGGGACGGTTGCGGGGGTGGACCAGTGCGGTGACGCCGTCGACCTCGAAGATGTCGACTGGCTCGCCCGCGTCGATGGTCAGGTCGGGGTCGTACGCCCGGGCGCTCCAGGTCTCCCCGCGCACCCTGACCTCACCTGCGGCGGCGGTGATCTCGCGGGTGGCGACGCCCTCGGACCCGACGATCTGGTCCACCGAGGAGCGATAGCCGACGCTGTTGCGCATCCGCGACAACAGCACCGGACGGAGCAGGAACATGGTGAGGATTGCCACCAGTACGCCGACGATGACCTGGACGAGGATCAGCCCGGGCGCGATCAACGAGGTGGCTACCCCGGCGAGGGCGCCTGCAGCGAGCATCAGCAGGATCAGATCACCGCTGAACATCTCCGCGGAGCCGAGCAGCAGTGCCAGGCAGAGCCAGATCGCCCAGAGGTGTTGACCGAACCACTCCGCCATCGAGCCACCTCCTCCGGTTCCATTGTCCCAGATCCTTCCAAGCCTCCGGGTGGTCGGCGTACGCCAGGTCCCTGCCGCCTCCCCGAGTGGGTGGCGTACCTGCGGGACATGCTCGGATGACTGGTGACGACCCACCAGGCCGAGCTCGAGCGGGCCAATCACCACCAGCCGAGGGCGGTGCTGCTGGAGGTGGTGACGGGCGACGCTGGGCAGTTACTGCCCGGGCCGGCTGGTCGGCGGAGAGCTCGGCTACTGCGCCGATCTGCAGGCGATCGGCTATCGGGTGCCGCCCGAGCTCGGGTTCGACCCGGACCCGAGCGTCGACGAGCACCCGATCGCGTTCGCGTTCGCCCACCATCTGCAAGCGGCCGGCGGGATCACCTGGGACGCGTCCCTGCACCTGCACCTCGGAAGTGTCCCGACCTTTCAGCGGCGGGTGGACCGGCAGGCGATCTGCCTGACCACGGCCGTGCTCAGCGGCGATCGGAGCCCCATGCGCCAACCGCCGGAGAGATGGCCCCACACTAGCGGGTACACCTAGGCGCGCTGGGCGGCCGCGGGTCGGTCTGGTCCCGGGTACGCCGGCTGCAACACCTGGGCGCTTCCCGCCGATCAGCTCGGCTGACCGCCCGGTGGCCGACGAGCACGTCGTCACCACCAACGTTCGCGTCGAGGTCAGCGAGCAGGTGTCCGAACGCCTGCTCGCCGATGAGCGCATCGACGGGCTGTTCTGCGTGAACGGGCTCTCGACCGCCGGGCCGTACCAGGCGGCGCAGCGGTTGGGCCACCGGATGCCCGATGACCTCGCCCTGATCGGGGTGGACAACGATCACTGGGCCCGGCTGGTGAACCCCCAGGTCGGCGTGATCGTGCAGCCGATCCACGAACTCGCCGAGTGGGCCGCCGAGCCCCTCGCCCGGGCCGAGGGCTCGACGGTCGACAGCACCCACGTTGGTGTTGGCGCCCAAGCTGATCGTGCGGCAGTCGACCAGGCGAATTGAGTGAATCCCGATACCTGACCACGCTAGAGTTGACGGGCCCCTATAGCTCAGTTGGTCAGAGCAGCGGACTTTTAATCCGCGGGTCCTGGGTTCGAGCCCCAGTGGGGGCACCCCATCGTTTCCCCTAACCAGAACTTGTCCAGCGTTTTGTCGGCCCGGTCTGGAGGCCCATCCTCCTCGGAGATGTGGCACAGATGTGGCACAAACCCATCGAGGGCAGCGGCAACTGAGTTCAAATCATCGCTGAACAGGCCCGCGTAAACATCGACAGTCATGGCTGCCGAAGCATGGTCCAACATCGACTGCACGACCTTGACGTTCGCTCCGGCCTGGATGGCCACGACAAGACCTCACGCGACGGCCTCGAACTCCTCCTGCGCAGGATGAGGTTGGAGCCAGTCATTCTCGGCAATCTCCCTGCCGAAGGCGACACCATCATCGGGAAACTCGAGAAGTACCTCAGAGACTCGAAGAACGTCGGTTTCGTGTGGCTTGGGACTGTCGCAGGAACGGTGTAAGTGGCTCTACCGCCCGGATGGGCGAGAGGAGTCATGATGACCGACACACTGGTGGGCATGAGCCCACCGAGCCCGGCTGCGGCCGGCGATGCCGAGGACCGCG